>JAAEQB010000108.1 GCA_024231975.1 Allobosea sp. | reverse complement strand
GGTGACGGCATCGATCATGGAAACCTCCGAGGATCAGGGGAAACGACCCCCAAATCCTCGGACGCGGCGCCTCACAGGCGAAATCTCAGCGATAACCGCGCCGAAGCGCTCTGCCGCGAGAGCGGCTTAGTCCAGTGGCGCATTTTGATCACAGCGACCGGATGGAAACTAGTTAACGCCTTAGGTCCGCAGCACGATCTTGGCGGCGGCGGTCGCGCCGGTATCGAGCGCACGGAAGGCGTCGGCGCCCTCGGACAGCGCGCGCTCCTCGGTCCAGGCGAGCGCTCCGAGCCGGCCGGAGATCAGCGCGCCGACCGTGTCGATGAAGTCCGACGGCGTGTAGCAATAGGAGCCGCTCACGGTGATCTCCTGGAGTGTGATCTTCCGAATGTCGAGGCCTTCGGCCCCAGGTAGCAGGCCGATATGGACGATCACGCCGCCGGGGCGGACCAGGCGGCATGCGGCGGCTCGGGTCGCCTCGGCGCCGACGGCATCAAGGACGAGGTCGATGCTGTTCTCGGCGGGCTCGGCCGCGTCGCCCGGCGTGTAGACACCGATCCCCGGCTCGGCTTCGAGCGTGCGGCGCCGAAGCGGATTGGTTTCCGCGACCATGATCTCGCCGGCACCGAAGAGGCGCGCCACCAGCGCGCAGGCGAGACCGATCGCGCCGCCACCGAGCACCGTTACGCGAGCCGAGGCCAGCGGCCGGTGTAGCTTCTCCATGCCGATCCTGACCGCATGCCAGGCGACGGCGACGGGCTCAGCCAAGGCGGCATGCTCGCTCGAGAGCGAATCCGGGATCGGCACGACATTGCGCTCGGGGATTCGGACAAATTCGGCGAAGGCACCTTGCCGGGGCGGCATCGAGATGATCTGGCGCGTCGGCGAGAGATGCCAACGCCCTTCGACCGCATAGGGGCAGGCCGGATCGACCACCAGCGGGTTGATCGTCACCCGCTCGCCATCGCGCCTCCCACCGACGATGTGCCCGGCGGCCTCGTGGCCGAGGATCAGCGGTGGCGGGCGACGGGAATCGAAGCCGTGATAGGCGTGCATGTCCGAGCCGCAGATGCCGACCGCCTCGACGCGGACGAGCAATTCGCCCGGCTCGGGCACAGGGCTCGGCTCGTCGCGGAAGATGAGCTGGTTCGGGCCGGTATAGACGAGCGCCTTCATCGCGGCAGCATCCTCATTTCGCGGTGAAGCCGCCATCGACGGCAAGGGTCTGGCCGGTGACATAGGCCGAGGCGGGCGAGGCCAGGAACACGGTCGCGCCGACGAGATCCTCAAGCTCGCCATTGCGGCCGATCGCCGTCTGCGCGGCATTGCGCGCGGCGCGGTCCGGGTCGCCAAAGACCGGTGCGGTCAATGGCGTCGGGAAGAAGCCGGGCGCGATCGCGTTGCAGGTGACGCCATGGCGCGACCAGGCCTCGGCGATCGCCCGGGTGAGCTGGACCACGCCGCCCTTGGCCGCGCCGTAAGGAGCGCTGTCGGCAAAGGCGCGCCAGCTCTGCAGCGAGGCGATGTTGATGATCCGGCCATGGCCACGCTCTGCCATGGCTGGCGCGAAGCGCTGCGTCAGCAGGAAGGGCGCGCGCAGGTGGACGGCCATGTGCAGGTCGAACGCTTCGGCGCTGACCGCATCGAAGGGCTGGCGCAGATTGATCCCCGCCGCGTTGACGAGGATGTCGATGTCGAAGCCCTCACGCGCACAGGCTTCGGAGAGCTGCTCCGCCACTTCCGGCATGGCGAGGTCGGCGGTGAACCAGCGCGCGTCGATGCCGTCAGCTTCGAGCTGCGCTGCTGCCTGCTCCAGCTCGCCCTCCCGCCGCGCCACCAGAACGAGGCGGGCACCGGCGAGGCCGAGGCCGCGCGCCATGGCGAGGCCGATACCGCTATTGCCCCCAGTGACGAAGGCGGTGCGGCCGGAGAGGTCGAACAGCGAGGCGAGGCGGAACATGCTCACGCCTCGACCGGCCGGCCGAGGTCGACATTCGAGCCGGGAGCGTACTTCTCCATGCGCACATCGCTGGTGCGGGCATGGGCCTCCATGCCCTCCAGCCTGGAGATGCGGGCGGAGACCGGCGCGATGCGCTGGCAGGCGGCACGGTCCATACGCTGCCAGGTCAGCGGCTTCAGGAATTTATGCACGGAGAGCCCGGCCGAATAGCGCGCCGCGAATTTGGTCGGCAGGATATGGTTGGGGCCGGAGACCTTGTCGCCGAAGGCGACATTGGTTTCCTCGCCGAGGAAGAGCGAGCCGTAATTGCTCAAGCGCTCATGCCACCAGCCGAGCTCGGCGCAATGCACTTCGAGATGCTCGCTGGCATAGCGATCGGAGACCTCGACGATCTCCTCGCGCGTGTCGCAGAGGACAATCTCGCCATAGTCGCGCCAGGCGGCGCCGGCCGCATCGCGGGCGGTGGCAGGCAGCGCGGCAATCAGCTCCGGCACCAGGCGGGCGACCTCGTCGGCGAGACGCCGGGAGTTGGTGATCAGCCAGGCCGGGCTCTCATGGCCGTGCTCGGCCTGCCCGACCAGGTCGGTCGCGACGATTAGCGGGTCGGCGCCGTCGTCGGCGATGACCGCGACCTCGGAGGGGCCGGCGAAGACGTCAATGCCGACCTTGCCGAACAGCATGCGCTTGGCCTCGGCGACGAACTTGTTGCCCGGCCCGACAATGATGTCGGCCGGCTTGCCGGTGAAGAGCCCGTAGGTCATCGCCGCGATCGCCTGCACGCCGCCGAGGCACATGATCACATCGGCACCGGCGACGGTCATGGCGTAGAGCACATGCGGGTGGATGTTGTCGCCGCGATAGGGCGCCGAGCAGGCAACCACCGTCTTGACGCCGGCAGCCTTGGCGGTCGCGATCGACATATAGGCCGAGGCGATATGGGCGTAGCGCCCGGTCGGCACATAGCAGCCGGCGGTGTTCACCGGCACCAGCTTCTGGCCGAGCTGGAGGCCGGGTGAGAGTTCGAGCGAGAAATCCCTGACCGAGTCCCGCTGCGCTTCGGCGAAACGGCGTACCTGCCCGGCGGCGAAATCGATATCGTCCTTCACTGCCTGGGGGATGTCGCGGATGCGCGCGGCGATCGTTTCCTGGTCCAGGACGATCGGGCCGTTCCAGCGGTCGAGCTTGAGGGCATAGTCGCGCACGGCTGCTTCACCGCCGGCTTCGATCGCCGCGAGCATCTCGCTGACGACCGTGCGGGCCGCGTCGGTTTCGGTCTCCGGGGTCTTGGAGGCTGTCTTGAGATGGGTGATGGCCATGGCTGGGATCCGGGACGCGTGCGGGTGGGCGGGCGGCCTCGCGGCCACCCGCGGCGATGTCACTTCTTGTCGAATTCGGTGGCGAAGGCCTTGAGCTTCGGATCGGCGGCGACCCGCTTGAGGAAGTCGTCGGTCAGGTAGGATTTCGCCTCGGGGCTGGTCGGGATGGTTCCGACCTCGGTCATGAACTTGCCGATCTCCGAGAACCAGCCGTCGACGGTCGAGGCGCCGCTGCCGCGTGCCATCAGCTTCAGCTGCTCATCGAGGCCGAAGGTCGGGCGCAGGGCGAACTCCTGCTCCATCGCCTTCGCTGTCGCCTCGAGCCCACCCTGCTTGTAGAAGTCGAGCGCGAGTTTTTGCGCCTCGACCATGTTCGCCTTGGCCCAGGACCAGCCGCGCAGATAGACGGCGAGGAATTTGGCGACGTCCTCCGGGCGTTCCTTGGCGAAATCGGCCCGGACGATCAGCGCGCCGGGGACGATCGCGCCGGCATCGGCGCCGGAGCAGAGATATTTCGCATTGGCGCGGTCCTCGAGCGTATAGGTGTTCGGAGCCCAGACGCCGGCGACATCGCCATTGTTGGAGGTGATCGCCGTGACGATCTGGGCCTGGCCGAGATTGACGAACTGCATGTCATTCGAGGCGAGGCCGAACTTCGCCAGGCATTTGCGAGCGGCGAAATCGGCGGTCGAATTGGTGGTCAGAAGCAGGCGCTGACCCTTCAGGCTCTTGGGATCGGCCTTGATCGCGTCGAACTTGTCGCCGCGCACCATCATCGCGTTCGCCTTCGACTCGTCATTGGTGATGCCTATGGTCAGGATGTTGAACCGCACCGCGCCGAGCACGGCCGGCACCGACCCGGTGCCGCCGACATCCCAGGACTTCGCCGCAGAGGCGGCGATCTGCGGCGCGCCAGCCGGAAAGGTCGAGAACTCGGGCGCAAGGCCGACCTCCTTCCACCAGCCCTTGACCGTGGCATAGTGCCAGGGCAACGCCCAGTAGAGCGACGGCTGGTAGCTGACGCCGATCTTGGTCTGCGCCTGCGCGCCGGCAGGGGCAGCGAGGCCCAATGTGAGCGCCAGGCCGACTCCCGCGATGATCCGTTTCATGGTTCCTCTCCCTTTTGTTCGGCCGGCCTTCGACCGTGCCGTGTTGGCCTGCGAGATCAAACGCCGAGCGGCCCCTTTTCCTCGCGCAGCGACTTCCAGATCTGGGTGCGCAAGTGGACGAAGGATTCGAGATCCATCACGTCCTCGATCTTCTGGTGGCGATCCCAGTTCTCCGCCTCGCGCACCGAGCGGATATCGAGGATCTCCTTGATGCGGCCAGGCCTGCGGGTCATGACGGCCACCCTGTCGGCGAGATAGACCGCTTCCTCGACGGCGTGGGTAATGAACAGCACTGTGCGCGGATTGACCCGTGCGAGGCGCACCAGTTCCTCCTGCATGACGACGCGCGTCTGCGCGTCGAGTGCGCCGAAGGGCTCGTCCATCAGCAGGACCTCGGGATCGAGCACATAGGCGCGGGCAATGGCGACGCGCTGCTGCATCCCGCCCGAGAGCTGGTGTGGGAAGGCATCGGCGTGGCTTTCGAGGTTCATCAGCCTGAGCGCTCCGGCGATGCGCTCGTCACGCTCAGGTTTCGGCAGCCCCTTGTTGCGCAGACCGAGATCGATGTTCTCGCGCACGGTCTTCCACGGAAACAGCGCAAATTGCTGGAAGACAACGGCCCGGTCCGGCCCCGGTGCGGTCACCGGCTTGCCATTGACGCTGACCACGCCGGCGCTCGGCGCCTCGAAGCCGGCGACCATGCGCAGGCAGGTGGTCTTGCCGCAGCCTGAGGGACCGACGATCGCCACGAACTCCTTCTCGGCGATCTCCAGATCGATCGAATCCAGCGCCTTCACGCCGCCGGTCTGCGGACCAAAGACCTTGTCGACCTTGTCGAAGCGGATCGAACCCATCTTGCCTCAAGCCTCCAGGCCACGCCGGCGGCGGAGCCATGCCTCGCCCTGACGCAGGGCGACATCGATCAACATGCCGACGATGCCGATGGCGACCATGCCGGCCATCACCGTCGGGGTCGCCACGTTCGCCTGCGCCTGCACCATCATGAAGCCGACGCCGGCCGCGGCGACGATCAGCTCCGCGCCGACCAGCGACTGCCAGCCCAGGCCGGCGGCGACACGCAGGCCGGCGACGATCGATGGCGTGGCTGCCGGCAGCAGGATCTCCAGGATCGTGCGCAGATTGCGGGTGCCGAGCATGCGCGCCGCCTCGATCAACCGGGGCTCGACGAAGCGCGCGCCGCGATAGGCGTTGATCAGGCAAGGCGGGAAGGCGCCGGCGAAGATGATCAGCACCGGCCCGCCCATGCCGGTGCCGAACCACAGCGCCGCGAACGGGACCCAGGCGATCGGCGCGATGAAACGCAGGCCGTCGAACAGCGGAGTGACGATGTCGTCGAGCCAGCGGAACCAGCCCATCAGCAGGCCGAGCGGCACGCCGATCAGTGCCGCGAGCAGCACACCATAGGCGTAGCGCTCGAAGCTCGAGGCGAGATGCTGCGGCAATGTCGCACCGGCAAAAGGTGCGCTCATCAGTTCGATCATGCGGCCGAGCACGTCGCCCGGCGTCGGCAGGAACGGGCGTGGCACGAGGCCGGAGGCTGTGAGCAGCGTCCAGGTGCCGAGCAGCAGCGCCAGGCCGAGGGCGCCCCAGCCGATCCGTTCTGCAAGGGAGAGAGGCGTGTCGCGCATCGGCTTCAGTCCCGCGCCGCCATGTTCCAGGCCAGAGCGCGCTGCTCGGCCATGGCAAGCAGCCACGTCGTGGCCCAGCCGAGCAGGCCGACCGTGACCATGCCGACGAGGATCATGCCAGGGTAGATGTCCTGCTGGGCGACGTTCAGCACGAAGCCGATGCCGAGCAGGGCGCCGACCAGCTCGGCCGCGACCAGTGTCGTCCAGGAGGCTTGCAGCGACAGGCGCAGGCCGGTGAAGATCATCGGCGAAGCGGCCGGCGCGATGACTTCCCGAACCAATCGCCAGCGCGGCGTGCCGAGCATGCGCGCGGCCTCGATCATCGGGCGGTCGATCGCCCGTACGCCGGCGAAGGCGTTGATCACCGAGGGCACGAAGGCGGCAAACCAGATCACCATGATCTTGGCGGCATCGCCGAGGCCGAGCCAGAGGATGGCGAGCGGGATCCAGGCCAAGGGCGGGATCGGACGGATCAGCAGGAAGACGGGATTGATGGCAGCTTCGGCCCGCCGGCTCCAGCCCATCCAGAGGCCGAGCGGCACGCCGGTCGCGACCGCCACAGCAAAGCCAAACACCACCAGCTTCAGGCTCTGGACGGCATGGGCGAGCAGCGGCGCGCCGGCATAGCCGCGCGTCGCGATCTGGATCAGCGATTGCCAGAACTCCGCCGGCGACGGGAAGCGGCCCGGCGAGACCAGCCCGGTCAGCGTCGTCGCTACGAACCAGAGCAGCAGCGCCGCGGCCACGGAGGCCAAGCCGGCCAATCCCCTTCGTCCAATCATGGCGTTTCCCGTTGCGCACTTATTGAAAGCGCTTTCATAAAGGCTTTCAAACGCGAGCCTGTGTGTCAAGCGCTATTCTGCCGGAATTCCAGCACTTTTCGTTTGTGATCGGGTGGTAGCAGCGGTATCGCTTATGAAAGAATTTTCAGGACACTGCATGAGACAGGGTGGTCGCATCAAGCTGAGCGATGTGGCGCGCGATGCCGGGGTGTCCCCCGCGACGGTGTCGCGTGCGATCGCCCAGCCGCATCTGCTGTCGGAGAAGACGCTCGCCAAAGTCCGGGCCAGCGCGCTGCGGCTCGGTTATCTGCCGGATGGCGCGGCGCGTGCCCTGGCCTCGGGGCGTTCAATGACGATCGGCGCGATCGTGCCGACGCTCGACAGCGCCATCTTCGCCCGGGCACTGCAAGCGATGCAGTCGACGCTGGCGCAGGAGGGTTTCCTGCTCCTCGTCGCTTCGCATGAGGGACATGCAGCAGCCGAAACCCAGGCCGTGCGCTCACTGCTTGGACGCGGTGTCGATGGTCTGATGCTGGTCGGTGCCGAGCGTTCGCCCGACACCGTCGCCATGCTGAAGGAGGCTCGGGTCCCGATCGTCCTGACCTGGTGCGGCGACGGCAATTTCACCGCGGTGACGATCGACAACGTACTCGCCGGGCGCCTGGCAGCCCGGCATCTGATCGACCTTGGCCATCGCCGGATCGGCATGGTCACTGGCCAGCTGCGCTTCAACGACCGCCAGCGGGCGAGACTGGCCGGGGTGCGAGCGGCCCTGGCCGAAGCCGGCCTCGGCCTTCCTGATCAACTCCATTCCGAACAGGCGGTCACGCTCGCCGGTGGGCGCGTCGGCTGCGCTAGGCTGCTCGAGCTCGATGACCCGCCCACGGCGTTGATCGGCGGCATCGATCTCCTCGCCATCGGCTGCATGGAGGAGGCGCATGCGCGTGGGATATCGGTCCCTTCCGGCCTCTCCGTCGTCGGGATCGACGGCCTCGACATGTCGGCCCATGTCTCGCCTTCGCTGACCACTGTCCATCTGCCGATCGGCCGAATCGGGACATTGGCGGCGGAGACGCTGATGGCGCTTGTCGCCGGGCGTTTTGCCGAGACGACTATGCTGCCAGTGGAGCTGGTGGTGCGGCGCTCGACGGCGCGGCTGGGCTAGGCTGGCGAGCCAATTCGCGACTTTGCACCTGAACGACCGCTAACAACAGGAGGTAAACACCTGCATCGCCTCGCGCACGATGGCGAAAAATTGGACGTCGTTCCCCCGCCTCACCGGGCAATCGGCTCTTAGCGGTGAATGCTTCGAGGAACATCTCTACGCATTTCCGAGGATTTGCCTGCTTCGCGTTCAGAAACTGACGGTTGCGGCCTAACTATGTTAGCGACATGGCTAGAGACATGATCGTCCGTCTCGCCCCGGTGCAACTTGCCCACTTCCGCGTGGT
Source organism: Allobosea sp. (assembly GCA_024231975.1). Classification (GTDB taxonomy): domain Bacteria; phylum Pseudomonadota; class Alphaproteobacteria; order Rhizobiales; family Beijerinckiaceae; genus Allobosea. The sequence continues at coordinate 291,186 of JAAEQB010000108.1, read as the reverse complement.
CAAGGCGCCAGCGCGGGCGACATAAGGGGTCCCTGGCGTCACGGGAATGTCCGGTTCAGGGCAACACCCCACTGTCCGGAGTTGGCGCACCTCGGCCTGATGCATTTGGCGCTCAAACGAACTGCTTGGGTAGGTTGCTGACATTCGCCGAGACCCGCAGGCGCGATCTCACGCCCGACAACCGAAACGTCGGCGCTTTGCCTAAAACCGATCATTGCCGCGCATCGCTTTCAGACTCGCTGAAGAGGCGCAAGTATGCCTGCGCCGGACCCGGCTCAAGGAAGCCGGGTCTTCAGGCTCCCGAGATGTCTCTGGCTGCTTATCGAATAGGCCAAACTGCCAGGTTCAGCCAACCGAAGCTGTGGTGCCCCCAGCAGGCACCCCTTTTCCGACTCTGCGCAGCTCTTCGATGGCGAGCGACATCCCGCGCTGGAGAAGGCGAGAGGAAGCGCGCCTAGTCTTGAATGCGGCATGCGCGCTCAGCGTGACATTTGCGAGCTGCAAATAGGGACTGGTCGCAGGAAGTGGTTCCGTCGTGAAGACATCCAACGCGGCATGAGCGACCTGTCCGCTCGCGAGCGCACCGATCAGAGCCTCGTCATCGACAAGCGCTCCCCTTGCGGTGTTGACGAACAGAGCGCCTTTCTTCACCGCGGCGAAGAAGTCCTGCCCGGCAAATCCGCGGGTCTCCGGAACGTCCGCGAGGTGAAGCGAGACGACGTCCGATCGGGCCAGCAAGCTGTCGAGCTCCGCGGCGTATGGCGCAAGATCGTCCGGCAGCGGCGAGCGGTTCCAGATCAGGACCTTCATGCCGAAATCCCTGGCGATCCGCGCCGCTTCGCGGCCAACTCCTCCCGCACCGACGACGCCGAAGCACGCGTCTTTAAGTTCGACGCCGTCCAGAGGCTCCCAATGACCAGCCCGGAGGCTGCGGTCCATCGTCGCGAGCTGACGGGCGGCTGCCAGCGCAAGACCGAAGCTGTGCTCGGCGATCGACCTGTCGCCGTAGCCCTTGATCGTATGCACGGTGACACCGGCAGCGGCGGCGGTGTCCAGATCGATGTAGTTCTTCGCGCCGGACCCGAGGAAGACGATGCTGCGCAGTTTCGGGCAGCGCGCGAAGACCTCCGCCTCGAAGCGGGTATTGCTGTCGAGCGCCACGGTCGCGTCTGCAAGAAGCTCGACGAGCTCCTGGGCGTTCGGTTTCCCGAGATGCGCCCGGAACCCTGCCGGCACTTCGCATTCGGCAAGCAGTTCCTGCATGAACGGCGAGCAGTCGACATAGATGATCACGCAAAATCTCCCGATGGCGGTTGCCCGACCCGATCCGGTCCCCAAGGTCGACCCAACCGATTTTCCGGCGGGCCGAGCATATTCGCCGTTCTCAGTCGCGCCGCCGATTGGCCTCGAGGATGGCCGGCATGCGTTCGGCCGCCGATGTGTTGAGCTGCTCGTAGACGCTGTTGCCGTGGGCATCGATCGCGATCGTGACCGGGCCAAAGCCCGAGAGCCTGACGCGCGTGAGCCGGAACTGCATGATCATGTCGTCCCAGGCCGTCTCGACGACTTCTTCCAGGCCCATCGACATCAGCGCGGAGGCTCCGCCGATCACCGAGAAATAGACGCAGCCGACCTCGCGCATCGCCTCGACGCATTCTAGCGAGAGGCCACCCTTGCCGCCGACAAGCGTCAGGCCGAGGCGTCGGATGAGACCCGGCATCAGCGCGTTGAAGCGCGTCGAGGTCGTCGGGTTGATGTAGAGCGGTTCGAGCTTGTCGCCGTCCTCCCGGCAGCACAGGCTGAGATGAACGAAGGATTCCCCCCGCAAATCGAACGGCAGAGGTTTGCCTGCGTCGAGATACTGGACCATGCGCTTATGCGTCGGCAGACCGACGGTGATGACGAGCTCGCCATCGAGCAGGACGAGATCGCCGACCTTCAGGCTGCGCGCGACCTCGGGCGTCAGCGGCAGCTTCAGGCGTCGGAATTCGCTGTCTGATGTGTCCGTCATTCCACGTACTCGACGACGCCGGAATTGTAGATCCGGGCGCGCGTGCGCCTGTTGATCCAACAATTGAAGCTGACCGCGACCGGCGTGAAGCCGTGGCCGGAGGAGTATTCGATGTGGACGCCGAAGGCGGTCGTCGAACCGCCGACGCCCATCGGCCCGAAGCCCGTCTCGTTAACGGCCTTGAGCAGGCGCTCCTCCATGTCGGCGACGATCGGATCGGGATTGCGCTCTCCGAAGGGGCGTAGGCTCGCATCCTTGGCGAGCTTGGCGGCGTGGTCGAAGCTGCCGCCGATGCCGACGCCAATGACGACGGGCGGGCAATGCTGGCCACCGGCCTTCAGCACGCAGTCCATGATGTATTTTTCGATCTGCTCCAGTGTTGGATAACTCAGGACTTCCAGCGCTGCCCAGCGGCCGGAGCCGAGGGCCTTGGGCGAGCAGGTGATGTCGATATAATCGGCGCCATCGAGCAGGTCGTAGGACACGATCGGCATGTCCTTGCCCTTGTAGCTGCGCTCGTTGGTCAGAGGGTTGGTAACGAATTTCAGAATCGGCGGGTCGATCGTCGCGACGAGATGCTCGAAGCCGTCGACGATGGCGCGCTTGATGTCGCCCTCCATCCGCGCCGCCGTGCCGATCCTGATCGAATAGGTGGGGACGCCGGCATCCGAACAGACGAAGCGACCGGTTCGCTCCGCGACATCGGCGCTTTCGAGCATGATGCCCAGCGTCTTGCGGGCGCTGGGATTGGTCTCGGTCGTCTGAGCTCGCTTGAGCGCCGCTTTCGAATTCGCGGGAATCTGCTTCAGCGACCGCGAATAGAGATCCGCCGTGACGTCCTTGACGAGATCATAGGTGATTGCCATCGGGTGCTTCCAATCGTGTGTGCCGTTTGTGGCCCCGCCGACACGCCGCCATCGCGAGGCCTCACCCTCAAGGGATATCGGCAGCCGCTGGATCGACCAGCAGCATGACCTTGCCGATCTGCTGGTTGGCGTCCATGACCCGATGCGCATCCTGCGCCTCGGTGAGGGCGAAGCTGCGATAGATCGGGATGCGCATCGCCTTGCTCTCGAGCAGTGGCCAGACCTTGGCCCGCAACGCTTCTGCGATGCGGCCCTTATAGGCCGGCGGCCGCGGCCGGATGGTAGCGCCCGCCAGGGTGAGCCGGCGCCGCACGATGTTGCGGCAATTGATCGTCGATTCCAGCGACTGATGCGTCGCGAGCAGCACCAGCCGGCCGTCGAAGGCCAGGATCTTGAGTTGGCGGTCGGTATAGCCTCCCGCCTGGCTGTCGAGGATGAGGTCGACGCCCCTGCCCTCCGTCAGGTCGAGGATCTCCTTGTCCCATTCGCCTTTGTAGCTGACCGCGTGATCCGCACCGTAGCTGCGGCAGACATCGAGTTTCTCGGCATTGCCCGAGGTGGTGAAGACGGTCGCGCCGTAGAGTTGCTTGGCGATCTGGATCGCCGCCAGGCCGACGCCACTCGTGCCGCCCTGGATCATCACCGACTCGCCCTCGGCGAGGCGGCCGAGCCAGACCATGCTATTCCAGGTAGTGAACAGAACCTCGGGCAGGGCGGCAGCCTCGGCGAAGCTATAGCCCTTCGGCAAGGGCAGGCACTGCAGTGCCGGCGCCTTGCAGTATTCGGCATAGCCGCCGCCGGTGACGAGCGCGCAGACCGGATCGCTCGGGCGCGGCCAGGTCACGTCGTCGGCCACCGCCTCGACGATGCCGGCGATGTCCAGGCCCGGCAGGTCGGAAGCTCCGGGCGGCGGCGGATACTGGCCGATGCGCTGCGTCACGTCCGGCCGGTTGATGCCGGCCGCCAGCACCCTGACCAGCACCTCGCCCGCGCCGAGCTCCGGCTTGGGCCGCTCGGCGAGCCGCAACACCTCCGGACCACCCGGCCGCTCGATTTCGATGACCTTCATCGATCTTCCCTTTGCTCGGGCATCCACTGAACGGCGGATGCATGTCGTTTCCTGTCCGCCACGCCCAGCGGCGCCCTCGACGCGGATCTTCTACCTCGCCCCCGGCGGCTCATTGCGCGGCCTGCAACCGGCGCTCCAGGCGGGCGGCGATGAATGACAGGACCAGCAGCAGGCTGATCAGGATCACAGCCACGGCCGTATACGCCTCGAGCGGGCGCAGCTCCTGGTCGCTGACCAGCTTGGCGGAATAGAGCAGTTCGAAATAGGCGATCGTCGAAGCCACTGTCGTGAGCTTGACCAGTTCGATCGCCTGCGTCGTCAGCGGCGGGATCATGCGGCGGATCGCCTGGGGCAGGACAACGTCGCGCATGATGCCGAGATAGCCCAGCCCGATCGCCCGTGCCGCCTCCCATTGCCCCTTCTCGACGGATTGGATACCGGCGCGGTAAATCTCACCGAAATAGGCGCCGCCATAGAGGCTGAGCGAGATCCAGGCGGCAAAGAACGGCTTCGCCTGGACACCGGTGATCACCGGAATGGCGTAGAAGAACCAGAAGAGCTGCACCAGGAACGGAATGTTGCGGAAGAAGCCGACATAGATGCCGCCGAAAAGGCGCCCGGCCAGTGGCTGGGAGGTCCGCAGCAACCCGATCACGATGCCGATCAGCAGGGCGCTCGCTAACGAGGCCGAGCCGAGCTGCAACGTTCCGAGAAGGCCCTGGTAAAGCAGTTGGCGATACTGGACGATCGACGAGAAATTCCAATGATAGGTCATCGGGCAGCTGCCTTCTCCGGCAGGTAGCGGCGTTCCAGCCAGTTCGCGACCTGACCGATTCCGAAGATGATGACGAAGAAGATCCCGGCGACGGTCGTGAACACTTCCAGCGGGCGGTAGGTCTGGGCCGACAGTTCGGAGGCGCGATAGACGGTCTCGCCATAGGCGATCGAGGCGGCGAGCGTCGTCGCCTTGATCAGCTCCGCGAAGCGGATCATGAAGACCGGCACCATCCGCCTCACCGCCTGGGGCAGGATGACGAAGCGCACTGTGTCGGAGGTGCCGAGCCCGATGGCGCGCGCTGCCTCCCATTGTCCTTTGCCGATCGACTGCATGCCGCCGCGGAAGACCTCCGCCATATAGGCCGCAGACTGCAGACCGATCGCCAGCACGGCTGCGGCATAGGCGTCCATGTTGACGCCGATGAGAATGGGGAATGCGAAGTAGAACCAGACGACCAACACCAGGGCCGGCGAGGTGCGGAACAGGTCGATATAGAGCACGGCAGGCACTGACAGCACCCGCAGCGGCGCCATCCGCATCGCCGCCAGCACGAAGCCGAGCGGCAGCGCGAGGATCAACGCCGAAGCCGTCAGCACGAGCGTTCCGACGACCCCGTCGAGCAGAACGTCCGCATGGCGCCAGACGGCCTGGAAATCCCAGCTGTATTGCATACGACCGCTCCACTCCGTGAGAGGGGCGCCCTCGGGCGCCCCGTCGCGGCGTCATTTCCAGTCTTCGCGCCGGGTCGAGATCGCGGTCTTGGGATCGAGCCCGCGATAGGCAAGGAACTGCTCGTAGAATTCCTGCGTCTTGCCCGTCTCGTAGAAGTAGCTGACCACCGTCTGGAGATAGTCGCGCCAGCGCCGGTCCTGCTCCTTGCGGACGGCGCCGCCGGTAGAAAGCGCCACGGCCGGCATCGGCACGATCGTCTTACCCATTCCCAGGCGCAACCGCGCGACATCGGCGTTGGGGCCCGTTCCGGTTACGCCGTCGATGCGGCCGGCCTGGAAGGCGGCGATGACGTCGTTTGTCGCCTGGAAGGTCCGGATTTGGGCCTTCGGCACATACTTCTGGAGCGCAGCCACGAAAGTGGTCCCGATCGGGGCGCCGAACTGATACTTCGGATCGTTCATTTCAGCCCAGGTCGTTGGCTTGAAATCGTCCTTGACCAGCAGGGCAACGGGGTACCAGAGCATCGGGCCAACGAAGTCAACAGCGAGCGCGCGCTGCGGCGTGGCATCCAGCACGAACATGAAGTCGAACTGGCCTGCCTGCAGCGCCGCGACTGCGTTGCCCCAGGTCGTCTCGACGACCTCGAGCTCCACGCCCATCGCCTCGGCAATAGCCTTGCCGAGGCCGACCGAGACGCCGCGCCAGACGGTGTCGCCCGACTTGACGGCGCCGGGTTTGTCGCTGCCGGTGACGTCCTTGAAGCACCACGGCTCGGCGGAGGCACAGCCGATGCGCAGCTTCTTGCTGCTCATGATCTGATCCCAGGTCGATGCCGGCTGGGCCGACACGGCCGAGACGGCCATGCTGCAGAACAGGGCCAGCAGGCCCATGGACAACCACTTCAGTTTCATCGTGATCCCCTCTTTTTGTTTGTTGGCGAAATACATCGTGAAAGACCGGCTTCCCGAGGCTCCGCCCGGGGCGGCCGCATGCTCATGCTCGCTCCGCGCCCTCCTGCCCGGTGGTGGGTTCGGGAATCCGGAAAAGCGAGTGGCTCTTCAGGAATTCGCGCATGCGTTCGGTCCGCGGCGACACGAGGATCTCGTGCGGCGGTCCTTCCTCATGGATCCGCCCCTCGTGCAGAAACACCACGCGGTTGGCGACGTTGTAGGCAAAGCCCAGCTCGTGGGTGACGACGACCATCGTGGTGCCGTCGTCGGCGAGCTGGCGCATCGCCAGCAAGACTTCGCCGACAAGTTCCGGATCGAGGGCCGAGGTGGGCTCGTCGAACAGGACGACGGAGGGCTCCATCGCCAGGGCGCGCGCAATCGCGACACGCTGCTGTTGGCCGCCCGAGAGCTGCGATGGATAGCTCTGCGCCTTCTGCGCGAGCCCAACGCGGTCGAGACAGCGCGCCGCAACGGCCTTGGCCTCGGCCGGCGTCATCTTGCGCACACGCATCGGCCCCAGCGTGACGTTCTGCTCGACGGTCAGATGCGGAAACAGGTTGAACTGCTGGAAGACCATGCCAGCCTTGGCGCGGACGTCGGTCAGTTCCGCCGCCGGGTAGGACACCTTGTCGCCGCCATGGCGGCCGATCAGCCTGCCCTCGACATAGATTTTGCCCGCCGACGGTGTCTCCAGAAAGTTCAGGCAGCGCAGCATCGTCGACTTGCCCGAGCCGGAGGCGCCGAGCACGACGACGGTTTCCCCCCGGCGGACGGAAAGATCGATCCCCCTGAGCACTTCGACGTCGCCGAAGCGCTTCTTCAGGTTCTCTGTCCGAAGAGCTTCCACTAGCACCCTCATCTGCCTGACCGTTTTGGCCAGCTTGATTTCTTCACAGTCCAGATTGCCTGTCAAGCATTTCGCACGATTGTGCGAAATTATTGCAGACTGCCTTTCTCGCGTGCCACGGCCCGGGCTGTCGAGCGGTCGCGGCTACCCTTCCGACGGCGTTCTCAGGCGTTTCCTTCGGCCATCGTTTCCGGAGCAAGCCGCGCAGCGAAACGCTGGAAGAACTCGCCGGCCAGCTTGCGCGCCGTGGCGTCGATCAGGCGCGCACCCAATTGGGCGAGCTTGCCGCCGACCTGGGCGTCGACCGCGTAGACCAGCATGGTTCCCTCGTGGGCGTGATGCAGCCTGACGGTGGCTCCCCCCTGGGCGAAGCCGGCGATGCCACCGCTTCCCTTGCCGCTCAGTCGGTATCCGTTGGGCGGATCGAGGTCGCTCAATTCGACCTCCCCGGAAAACCTCGCCTTCACGGGGCCGATCTTGATCGCCACGACGGCGGTGAATCCGGTCGGCGAAGTCCGTGTCAGCGTCTCGCAACCGGGGATCGCCGCCTTGAGCACCTCTTCATCGTTGAGGCCGCGCCAGACCGTCTCGATATCGGCCGGGATGAGCTGCTCGCCATCCATGTTCATCGTATCACCTGACCTTTGCTTCCGGCGGCTACAGATCGGCGGCCGTCACAGGCTGATCGATGCCGCCTCGATGACGCTCTTCCACTTCGTGCGCTCCGACGACACGAAGCTGGCGAGGTCGTTGGGCGAGCCCGTTGCCGGGAAAGCGCCAACGGTAGCCAGCCTCGTCGCCATCTCCGGCCGCGCGAGAGCGTGGGCGACTTCTCGGTTCATGCGCTCGACAATCGCAGCCGGCGTCGCGCTCGGCGCGGCCAGGGCGAACCAGGTCACGGCCTCGAAGCCGGCCAGTCCCGTCTCCTGCATCGTCGCAACCTCGGGCAGCGACGGCACGCGCTGCGCCGAGGTAACGGCGAGCGCTCGCAGGTTCTGGTTCTGCAGGAGCGAGAAATCGGCGGGAAAGGCGAGCTGGATCTGGTTGGAGATCAGATCTTGCGCCATCGGCGCACCGCCGCGATAGGGCACGTGCTTGATCTCGACGTCGGCCGCCTTCTTGAACATCTCGGCGAAGAGATGCGAGGTCGTGCCGATGCCCGAGCTGCCATAATTGAGCTTGTCGGGATGGGCCTTGAGATAGGCGATCAGCTCCGGAAGCGTCTTGGCCGGCACGCTGTCGTTGACGATCAGGGCGCTGGGGATGGTGGCGAGCAGGGCGACCGGCGCGAAAGCCTTCGCCGGCTCGAACGGCATCGACTTGTAGAGAAACTGATTGATTGCCAGCGGGCCTGGCGTCGTCACCAGGAAGGTCAGGCCGTCCGGCTCGGCCCGGGCAACGGCTTGGGCGCCAATATTGCCACCGGCTCCGCCCAGGTTCTCGACGACGAGATTCACGCCGAGCGGGTCGTGCAAGGCTTCGCCGAGGAGGCGCGCGACGACGTCGTTCGAGCCGCCGGCGGGGAAAGGCACCACCAGCCTGATCGGCTTGCTGGGCCAATCCGAAGCCGCGCGCACTGGTGATGCCAGCGCGGCGCCTCCAATGGCGGCAAGTGCCGCCCGGCGCGAGATCAGTGAGGCGGAGCGGCTCGGCATGGCTGGATTCCGGGGTTCAGTGAAGGGCAGCACAGAAGCGCTGGATGCGGGCGCAGCCCTCTTCCAGCGCGGCTTGTGAGGCGGCGTAGGAGATGCGGATGGCCGGTCCCGCCCCGAAGGCGCCGCCATGGACGACGGCGACCCCCTCGGCATCGAGCAGCTCGAGCGCGAAATCCTGATCGGTCTCGATGCTGCGCCCGGACGGCGCCGTCTTACCGATGGCCTCCGCACAGGACGGGTAGACATAGAACGCGCCCTCCGGCCGCGGGCAGGAGAGCAACGGCGCCTGGTTCAGCATGGAGACGACAAGGTCGCGGCGCTGCTGGAAGACTTCGCGCCGTTCCGCGACGATGTTCTGCGAGCCGTCGAGCGCCTCCACCGCCGCCCATTGCGCGATGGTCGAAGCGCCGGAAGTGGTCTGCATCTGCAGCAGCTCCATCGCCCTGATCAGCGGCTCGGGCCCGGCGCCGTAGCCAATGCGCCAGCCCGTCATCGCATAGGCCTTGGAGACGCCGTTCATCGTCAGCGTGCGGTCGAGGAGCTGCGGCTCGACCTGCGCAGGCGTGAAGAAGGCGCGCCCGTCATAGAGCAGGTGCTCATACATGTCGTCGGTCAGGATCCAGACCTGCGGATGGCGCAGCAGGACGTCCGTCAGCGCCTTCAGCTCGGCTTCCGAATAGCTCGCACCGGAGGGATTGCAGGGCGTGTTGAACACGAACCAACGCGTGCGCGGCCCGATTGCGGCCTCCAGCACGTCCGGCCGCAGCTTGTAGCCGTCGGCCTCATGGCAAGGCAGGGAGAGCGTCTTCGCCCCGCAATAGGCGGCGAGCTGTTCGTAGGAGACCCAGCCCGGCACCGGCACGATGATCTCGTCACCGAGATCGAGCGTCGCCATCAGGGCGTTGGCGATGACCTGCTTGCCTCCGGTGGAAACGATGGTCTGGCTCGGCTTGTATGTAAGGTCGTTCTCGCGCTTGAACTTGCGGACGACGGCCTCGCGCAATTCGGGAATGCCGGCGACCGGCGGATACTTCGTCTCGCCGCGCTCGATGGCGCGACGGGCCGCCTGCTTGATGGCGTCGGGCGTGTCGAAATCCGGCTGCCCGGCGCTGAGTGCGACGATGTCCCGGCCAGCCGCCTTGAGATCACGCGCCTTCTGCGTGATCGCGATCGTTTCGGAGGGCGACACCTGCGACAACGCCTGCGAGCGGCGAAAGGCGACGGCCATGGTACTCACTCCGCCGCGAGCCGAGCCGGCGCGGGCACATAACCCTGCCGCGCATCGGCCGCGATCGATTCGCCGGAGCGTTCGGCCTTCGCGCCAAAGCCGGCACCGCCAGGCGTCTTCATATGGATGCGATCGCCCTGGCGGATGACATGCTGCACCTTCTGCTCATGCGGCTCCAGCGCATGGCCGTTGACTTCCAGGACGCCGGGAACGCCGTCCTCGCCGCCGCACAGGCCGGGCGGAGCGTGGAGCGTGCGCTCGGCATGAAAGCCGACGACGACCGGCCGCTCGCCTTGGTACTCCAGCAGGCATTCCTGGCCGAGACCGCCGCGATAGCGGCCCGCACCCGAGGAGCCGATCCGCAGCCGCTTGTGCAGCACGCGGAAATTGGACTGCTGCTCCATCATCTCGATCGGCACGCAGGAGATATTGGAGGGCCAGCTCAGCACATTGTAGCCGTCGCGGCGCGAGGTCCCACCGGTGCCGCCATTGAAGAAGAACTTGTTGACGTAGGTGCGGCCCTGATCGTCGACGCCGGCGGCCTGCATGCTCCACAGCGGCGAGCCCGGTCCGGCGGCCACGCGCTCCGGCGTCGCCGCGCTCATAGCGCCGAAGACGGCGAAGGGCAGGAAGTGGCCGACCAGCGTGCGCGTCTGGCCTGAGGCCGGATAGGTATGGTTGAGGATCGAGCCTTCCGGCGCCGTGACCTCGATCGGCGCGAGAGCGCCGTCATTGTTCGGCAGGTCGGGGGCGAGGATGCATTTCAGGCCGTAGACGGTCTGCGCATAGGTGTAGCAGAGCGCGACGTTGAGCGCGCGATCGACCTGCGGCGAGGTGCCGGCATAGTCGACGAGGACGGAATCGCCGTCGACGATGACCTTGATCTGGATGGTGACGGGCTCGATCAGGCCGTCGGTGTTCAGCGTGTAATCGTAGCTGCCGTCCGGAAACGCCCGGATCGCGGCGCGCATCGCCGTTTCGGAGCGCGACAGGATCTCGTCGGCGAGGCTGTCGAGCTCGTCGAGCTCGTAGTCGCGCATCAAGTCGAAGAGACGGCGCTCGACCAGCTCCAGCGCCGAGACCTGGGCGAAGAGGTCGCCGACGACGAGATCGGGAACGCGCACATTCTTGCGCAGCATGGCGATGAAGGTCTGGTCGACCCTGCCGGCGTCGATCAGCTTCAGCATCGGCACCTGCAGGCCTTCTTCGAAGACGTCGCGGATGTCGGTTGTGCCGGTGCGCCCGCCCATGTCCGGCGAGTGCGTGGTCGAGGCGGCAAAGCCGATCAGCTTGCCGTCCCGGAACAGCGGCTTGGCGACGGTCAGGTCGGGCAGGTGGCCGGTGCCCATCCAGGGATCGTTGGTGATGAGCACGTCGCCGGGCTTCAGCGTCTCGGCCGGGAAATGGTCGAGGAAGTGCCGGACCGTCTTCGGCAGCGTGCCGATGAAGGAGGGAATGGAGTCCGTTGCCTGGCCGAGGCAGCGTCCTTGCCGATCGGTGACGATGCAGGAGAAGTCGTAGGATTCGCGCACCAGGGTCGAGAACGAGGTGCGGACCAGGGCCGCGGCAGCCTCGTCGACGACGGACACCAGCCGCGTCCAGATGACTTCTAGCGTGACGGCGTCGAAGCTTGCGCGGGCGGAGGTCGAGGGGGTCATGATGGTCTCTCCTCTGGAACGGATCACGCCGCGATATGGACGGTGATATTGCCGTTGGCCTCGGCCGCGAAGCGGCCGGCCGGGCCGACGATCAGGGTCGATTCCGGCTCCTCGATCACGGCCGGTCCCTGGAAGACCTGGCCGACCGGCAGGGCCTGGCGTCCGTAGACGGGCGTCTCGACGAAGCCGTCGCTCTCCGGGAAGTAGACCTTGCGGTGGGTGGCCGGGGCGGAGCCGGGCGCCGTGACCGTCTTGGCCGTGGAGAGATCGACATCGCCGACGGAAGCCTTCGCGACGACGCGGATATTGACGATCTCGGCGGCTCCGGTCGGCGGGTTGATCGCGAAGATGTCGCGGTAGGCCGCGCTGAAGGCCGCGAACACGGTCTCGAAAGGCGACCCGCCTAAGCTGTCGGAAGGCATGTCGATGACGAGCTCGAAACCCTGGCCGACATAGCGCATGTCGGCGAAGCGCGAGAGCACAAGACCGTCGAGACCGATGCCGGTCTGGGCAACGACATCAGCCGCTTCCTGTTCCAGCTCCCTGAAGCGCGCCTCGAGCGCCGACCAATCGACGGCATCGAGGCGGCGGGCGACGGTGGCGACCCGGTCGACGCGGGCGGGGGCGATCAGCAGGCCAAGCGCCGAGGCCACGCCGGCGCTGGGCGGGCAGACCATCCGGGTCAATCCCAGCTTGCGTGCGACGTGATAGCCATGGAGGGGACCGCCGCCGCCGGTGGTGACCAGTGCATATTTGCGCAGGTCCTTGCCGCGCTCGGCGATATGGACGCGCGCTGCGCTCGCCATGTTCTCGTTGACGATGTTGTGGATGCCCCAGGCGAGATCGACGGTCTGGAGCTTGGTGTCCTCGACGAGACCACCCATAGCGCCCTCGGCCAGCCCGACATCGATATCCATCGTGCCGCCGGCGAAGAAGGCCGGGTTGAGATAGCCGAGCAGGAGGTTGGCGTCGGTGACGGTCGGCTTGTCGCCGCCGAGACCGTAGCAGGCCGGGCCGGGCTTGGAGCTCGCGCTTTCGGGGCCGACCTTCATCAGGCCCATGCCGTCGAGATGCGCGATCGAGCCGCCGCCGGCGCCGATCTCGATCAGCTCGATGGTCGAGATTTTGATCGGCAGGCCCGAACCTTCCTTGAAGCGCTTGGTGCGGGCGGCCTCGAACGAATAGGCCACCAGCGGTTCGCCATTGTCGACGACGCTGAGCTTGGCCGTGGTGCCGCCCATGTCAAAGGCGAGCACGTTCGCAGCTTCGCTGCGCTCGCCGAAGAAGGCGGCGGCGAGCGCGCCCGCTGCCGGCCCCGATTCCAAGAGCTGGATCGGATTGCGCTTGGCTTCGTCGATATGGGTCAGGCCGCCGCTCGACACCATCAGGAAAAGCGGGGCTTCGATGCCGAGCCCCTTCAGGCGGACGGCGAGGCGCTCGAGATAGGCATCGGCCAGCGGCTTGACATAGGCGTTGGCGACGGCGGTCGAGGCGCGTTCGAACTCACGGATCTCGGGCGCGACCTCGCAGGAGGCGGTGACGAACACGCCCGGGTGGCGCTTGCGGACGAAGTCCGCCGCCTGCTTCTCGTGTACCGGGTTGGCATAGGCATGCAGGAAGACGATGGCGATCGACTGCACGCCCTCGGCGACCAGAGCGTCGGCAGCTTTCGCGAGCCCGTCGAGATCGAGCGGCGTGACGATCTCGCCCTTGGGCGAAAGCCGCTCGGCAACCTCGAAACGCAACCGCCGCGGCACCAGCGGCTCGGGCATCTCGATGAATACGTCATAGAGCTCGAACTTCCGCTCGCGCCCGATCTCGAGCACGTCGCGGAAGCCTTCGGTCGTGATGAGCCCGGTCGAGGCGCCCTTGCGCTCGATCATGGCGTTGGTGAACAGCGTCGTCGCATGGACGACCCGGTTGATCTCGCCGGCCTTCACCCCCGAGCGCTCGATCAGCGTCGCGGTTCCCCGGATCACGCCCTCGGATGGCTCGTCGGGCGTGGTGAGCTGCTTCCAGTTGAACTGCCGGCCGTTCGCAGGGTCGAACAGCACGATGTCCGTGAAGGTTCCGCCGATGTCGATTCCGAGTGCGTAAGGCACGATCCAAGCTCCGCGTGACGACGACAGCCGACCCTCCAGGCGCCGCGACCCGAGCGCCCGGGCAACCGGCAGGTGGCTTCATTCTGTGAAAATTATTTCGCACACATGTGCGAAATCGTCAATCGCACATCTGTGCGTTTCATGAATCTTTCTGCCGATCCCATAATCGCGCGTTCGGGAGTCGCTCAACGGTGAAGGATGGCGAACAGCCTGTCGGCGGTGACTGGCATCTGCAGGCCGGCGCAGTCGTAGTCGCGCAGCGCATCCAGCACGGCGTTCATCACTGCCGGCGGGGCAGCGATGGCCCCTGCCTCGCCGCAACCCTTCACTCCGAGCGGATTGCTGCGACAGGGAATCTCGACATAGTCGAGCTCGAAGAGCCCGAAATCATCGGCCTTGGGATAGCAATAGTCGTTGAGCGAGCCCGTGAGCATCTGGCCGCTATCGACATCGTAGACGACATGTTCCAGCAAGGCTTGGCCGATCCCCTGCGCGAGGCCGCCATGCATCTGCCCATCGACGAGGCGGCGGTTCAAGAGGGTGCCGATGTCGTTCACGGCGACGTAGCGCACGAGCTCCAGCTTGGCGGTGGCGATGTCGATCTCCACGGTCGCAATATGGCAACCATTGGGAAAGGTCGGCGCGGCTGGCGTGTAATGGGCGATCTCGTCGAGGCCCGGCTCCATATCCTTAGGTAATTCTGCCGGCAGAAAGGCGAGCTTCACGACATCCGTGAACGCAAGACTGCGGTTGCTCTCCGCTACGCGGAAAAGGCCTGTCTCGAAGACCAGCGCGTTGTCCTCGCATCCAAGCTTATGGGCTGCGATCCGGCGGGCCTTGGCCAGCACCTTGCGCGTGCCGAGATAGACGGCGTTACCACCGACCGCGAGCGCGCGCGACCCGCCAGTGCCGCGCCCGAAGCTGACCTGGTCCGTATCGCCCTGGACCACCCGGACAAGATCCCGCGGCAGTCCCAGTTCCCGCGCGACGATATCGGCATAGGCGGTTTCATGGCCCTGGCCATTGTTCTGGGAGCCGACGAACAGGACGGCCGAGCCGGACGGATCGAAACGAAGCTCCGCCGTCTCATCGAGCCCGCGCCCGCACCGGTCGATGAAATAGGCAAGCCCGGTGCCGCGCAGCTTGCCGGTCTTCAGCGCCTCGGCGCGCCGGGTCTCGCGCCCCGCATAGTCCGCGCGCTTCAGCCCTGCTTCGAGCAGCGCCGAGAAGTCCCCGTCATCGTAGACTTGGCCGGTCGCGGTCCGGTAAGGCATCGCGTCCCGGCGGACGAAATTGCGTCGCCGGATTTCTTCGGGCGCGATCCCGAGCTTGCGCGCGGCCATGTCGACCAGGCGCTCGACGGCGTAGATGACCTCCGGCCGTCCTGCGCCGCGATAGGAATCGGTCGGCACCGTATTGGTGAAGACCCCGCGCACGCGCAGATGGACGCTCTGCACGTCGTAGACGCTGGGGTGCAGGCCAGCGCCGGCAATGGTCGCGATCATCGGCCCGTGCTGCGAGGGGTAGCCACCGAGATCGGCCAGCGCATCGAAGCGCATGGCGAGGAAACGGCCATCCCGGGTCAAAGCGAGCTCGGCCCGGCAGCGCTGGCCACGTCCTTGCGTATCGCTTTGGAGCGCCTCCATCCGGTCGCAGATCCATTTGACCGGCCGTCCCGTCCGGCGGGCAGCGACCAGGCTCAGCACATATTCGGGATAGGAGAAGATCTTGGGCCCGAAGCCGCCTCCGACATCGGGCGTGACGACGCGCAGATTGGTTTCCGGGATGCGGAGCACATGCTGGGCGATGATGCGGCGGATCGAATGACCGCCTTGCGAGGAGACATGAAGCGTGTAGCGCCCGTCGCGTAGATCGTACTCGCCGATCGCGCCGCGCGTTTCGAGCGGCAGGCCGGCAACCCTGTTGTTGATCAGGTCGAGCGCGACGACCTCGTCGGCCTGCGCGAAAATCGCGTCGGTCGCAGCCGCGTCGCCAAGCTGCCAGGTGAAGGAGATATTGTCCGGAGCCTCCGGCCAGATCGCGGGAGCGCCCGCAATCGCAGCGTGAGGATCGCTGACGCCGTCCAGCGCCTCGTATTCCACGATCACAGCTTCGGCCGCGTCCCGCGCCGCAAGCGCGGTTTCCGCAATGATCGCGACGACAGGCTCGCCCGCATAGCGCACCTTGTCGCGCGCCAGCACGGGCCGGGGCGGCAGAAACGGCGCCTTTCCGCCTTGGGCCTCCACCGGAGCCATGCATGGCATGTCCGCGACGCCGAGTTCGGTCAATCGCGCGCCGGTCAGGACGGCGAGGACGCCCGGCATTTCCTCGGCCGCCTCCACGTCGACAGACAGGATGGCCGCGTGAGCATGAGGCGAGCGCAGGACCACCATGGCTGCGCAATCACGCGGCTGCACATCGTCGAGGTAGCGCCCCAAACCCGATAGGAAACGGCGGTCCTCGACACGGTGCGCGGATTGCGCGACGCCTTGCATCTGTCTTCCCTCGATTAATTAATTCGTACGGTTGTGCGAAATTTGATCTCCTGTCAATCATCAGATATCTCGGGATTTCGCGTCGCCGGCACTTGATGCGACGATCAGGTCTGCGCGAACTCATCGACACCCGAGGACGGGGTGGAAACGGGGCGGAAACGGAAGAGCGGAATGGCACGATCCACCAAAGCTGCGGCGGCCACACCGGCCGCGAGGAAGCCGAAGTCCACATCGGAATTCAAGACCGGCATAAAGCGGGCCGACTTCGTCTCCGCCTTCGCGCGCGGGCTCGATCTCATCCGCGCCTTCGATGCGGACCACCCGCGGCTGTCGATTGCGACCGCGGCGGACGCCACCGGCATGAACCGTGCCGCCGCACGGCGATTCCTGCTGACGCTGGCCGAGCTGGGCTATGCCCGAGGCGAAGACGAGATGTTCGAGCTGACCCCCAAGGTGCTCGAGCTCGGCCACTCCTACCTCTCGACCTGGCGCGTGACCGACCTTGTGCGGCCGGGCCTCCAGACCGTGGTCGACGCCTTGAGGGAAAACTGCTCGATGGGCGTGCTCGACGGCCAGGACGTCGTCTATATCGCGCGCGCCGAAGCGCGGCGCATCGTCCAGAGCGCCATCATCTCGGTCGGCTCGCGGATTCCTGCGACGGTGTCCTCAATGGGCCGCATGCTGCTGGCGGGCCGCAGCGAAGCTTTCATCGGGGATTTCCTGAAACGCTATCCGTTGCGTGCCTCCACCAGTGCGACGGTCACGGATCGCGATGCCTACCTGAATATCCTGGCTCGGGTACGAGAACAGGGCTGGTGCCTGGTGGATGGCGAGTTCGAGGAAGGCCTGCGCTCGCTGGCCGTTCCGATCACCGACGCTGACGGCAGCGTGATCGCGGCGATCAACGTCGGCGCGCCGACCTCGCGCGCGACGGCGCAGGACATGGTCGAGCAGTTCCTGCCCCATCTCCAAGAAGCGAGCCGCTGCATCTCGCAAGCGCTCCAACTCGCTGGCCGCAGCAATCTCGAAGGATCCCTGTCGCTCGGAGGGCAGCGCTGACCACCCTCTCTGCAGCGGGCGGTCAGACCATTCGGGCAACCGCTCTGCGCGCCATCTCGACCACGAGATGAGCGCGGTACCGCGCGCTCGCATGGATGTCCGCGTTCATCTCGTCCTCGTCGAGCGAGATACCGTCGAGCGCCTCGGGCACGAAGCCCCTAACCCGCAGGGCGTCCTCGATCTCGATCGAGCGGAACGCGCCGTTCTGGCCGGCTCCCGTCACGCCGACTCCAGGCTCGCCATCGATATCGACCACGAACACCGCGGCGAGAGCATAGCGCGAAGCGGGGTTGGCGAACTTCTCCCAGCCGGATCGTCTCGGGATCGGCCAAGACACCCGCGTGACGATTTCCCCTTCCTCCAGCGCCGTCTCGAACAGGCCGAGAAAGAAATCGGATGCCGCGATGCTGCGGCGGTTCGTCTCGATCGTGCCGTTCACGGCCAGCAGCGAAGCCGGATAGTCGGCAGCCGGATCGAAATTCGCCACTGATCCGCCGACCGTGCCGCGGTTGCGTACGGCAGGATCGCCGACCGTGCCTGCCAGCCGGCAGAGACCGGGAAAGGCGCCTGTCAGAGCAGGATCGGCTAGCAGATCGGCATGCCGTGTCATCGCGCCGACCGTGACGACACCGTTCGCGATGGTGATGCCGCGCAGGCCCGGTATCCCGCCGAGATCGACGATGAGGCTCGGCGCAGCAAGGCGCTGCTTCATGGTCGGCAACAGGGTCTGCCCCCCGGCCAGCAATTTCGCGTCCTCATGATCGACGAGGAGCGACGCCGCCTCCTCGATGGAAGCCGGCCGTCGATAGCTGAACGCGTACATGGTTCGTCCTTTGGATCAGTCGGCAGCGGTGACGGACGACGACAGCACGCCCATCGCCGACGCTCCTGCCGCGATTGCCTTGACGATGTTGTGGTATCCCGTGCAGCGGCAGATGCTGCCTTCGAGCTCATGTCGAATTGTCTGCTCGTCGAGGTCGTGTCCAAGCCGGCGCACCATATCGAGAGCCGTCATGATCATCCCCGGCGTGCAATAGCCGCATTGCAGGCCGTGATGCTCGCCGAAAGCCCGCTGCATGGGATGCATCGCGTCGGCCTGCGCAAGGCCTTCGATGGTCAGGATCTCGGCACCGTCCGCCGCGAGGGTCAGCATCGTGCAGGATTTCACCGCTTCGCCATTGAGGTGGACGGTGCAGGCGCCGCACTGGCTGGTGTCGCAGCCGACATGCGTGCCGGTCAGGTGCAGGCTCTCCCGCAGAAACTGAACGAGCAGGGTACGCTCGTCGATATCCCGGCTGACGGCCCTGCCATTGACCGTCATCGACACTGCCATCATGGCTCGTCTTCCTCTCATGGACATGATGTCGAGGGCTGCCGCGAGCGGCGCTTCCGGCTCCGCTCAGGCCGCAAGCGGTGCCGGCCGATCGCGCCAGCGGTAGAAGTGCATCGCCAGCGGCATCAGCGCTTCCTGGCGTGCGAGCCAGGGCATCGGCTTCAGTTCGTCGCGGCGGAAGAAGCTGTCGCCCTCGTCCTGCCCGAGAAGGAGGCGCGCCGCCCGCCGCCCGAGATAGGGCGCCATGGCAAGGCCCGAGAAGCAGTAGCCGAGCGCGAAATGAACGCCGTCACGGACGCCGTAATGCGGAAACATGTCCGCAGAAACCGCGCACCGGCCGGTCCAGACATGGCTGATCGCGACATCGCGCAAGGCCGGAAACAAGGCGATCATTTCCTGCCGCAACGCTTCGGTCGCCTGAGGCGTCGCGCGTCGATGCAGGCCGGTGCGGCCGCCGAACACGAGCCTGCGGCCATCGGGCGAGACCTGCATGTAGTTCGAATTGCGCCGGTTGTCGTGATAGGTGCGCTGATGCGGCCAGTGGCGCGCGATCAATTCGCCTGGCAACTCCTCGGTCGCCATCATCATTGCATTGATTGGCGCAAGGCGATCCGCGAAGGCCGGAAGCCGCGTATCAGTCAGGCCATTCGTGGCCACCATCAACTCGCGTGCGATTACCGTCCCATGTTCGGTGGAGACGTGAAAGCGGCCGTCAGTCTCTCTGACATACCCCGTCACGGCGCAGCCGCCGCGGATCGCGGCGCCGGCCGCCTCGGCACGCTGGCGCATGGCATCCGTATAGAGCGCCGGCTGCAGCGCGGCATTGTCGATGATATGGATGCCGCCGTGGTAGTAGCGGCTTGCGATCTCGTCACGGGGCGCATCCAACCTGCGGAAGGCCTCGCCGAGATGGCGCCCGCGCAGGTCCCATTCCCGATAGAGCCGCTCGCGATGGGCGGGTGAGACCGCGCCGACAACGCGACCATGCATCCGCAGGCCGCAAGCCATGCCCTCGTCCCCGATCCGGGCGATGCACTCGTCATAGACCTGCTGCATCTCGCCGAAGATAGCCTTCGCGGCATCGAGCCCTCGCGCGGCCATCAGCTCGCCGAACGAGTATTTCAGATAGCGCCCGACCATGCCCGCATTGCGCGAGCTCGCCCCCGAGCCGGCTGCAGCCGCGTCGAGCACGAGGACGCTGCGGCCGGCCAGAGCGAGTTCATGAGCAGCGGAGGTCCCCGTCAACCCGCCACCGACAACGAGAACGTCGACGCTGGCCGGCAGCGACACGCTCGTATCCGGCGCGATGGCCAGCGACGGCACGTCATCCCACCAATATGGGCGGGCCAGCGGGGCGGAATCGCGGGTGTTCACAATGGGAGTCCTCTTTGCAAAATCAATTTCGCTCATCTGTGCGAAATTGTAAAACGATATTCGAATCAAGCGAGCGCGCGCTGCGCCGGGCCCCTCGCCATGGCTTCCCTTGACATGAGAATACAACGATGAACATTTTCGCACACCCGTGCGATATCATTGGAGCCAACGTGACAGCTTTTGCATCGCCCATCGTGCCCAAGCCCGTACTCCCCCGTCCCGGTGAGCGCCTGCAGGCCGGCGTTTTCGTCAAGACGCCGGCGATCGAGATCGTCGAATTGCTGGCCTTGGCCGGCGTCGATTTCATCTGCCTGGACGCGGAACATGCGCCGCTCGATCGGCTGGCGCTGGACCGGATGATCGCGATGGCGCGCGCCTTGTCGCTGCCCTGTCTCGTCAGGATTGCGGCCGCGCGGCCCGAGGCGATCATGCAGGCCTTCGACATGGGCGCGGGCGGCGTAGTGGTACCGCATGTGGCGAGCGTCGCGATGGCCAGGGACATCGCGCGCTGGGCCCGGTTCGGCCATGGCGGCCGCGGCTATGCCGGCTCGACGCGGGCCGCCGGCTATACCACACAGGGCATGGCGGCAACGCTGGCGGAGGCGCGCGACGGGCCCTGCGTCATCACCCAGATCGAGGAGCCTGAAGGCGTAGCCTCCGCAGAAGCGATCGCGGCGATCGATGGTATCGACGCGCTGTTCTTCGGCGCCGCCGACCTCGCGGTGGCCAAGGGATTGACGCGATCGGACGATCCCGCTCTCGCCGAGGCTCTCACGACCGTCTCCAAGGCCGCCGCCGCGGCCGGCAAGCCTCTCGCCGGCTACGTCGCCTCTGCCGGAAAGCTGGCGGAAGCGCAGACGAAGGGGATTTCGATGGCCTTCGTCGGCTCCGAGCAGAGTTTCATCCTGGCCGGCGCCCGCGGGTTGATGGACGCGACCGCAGCATTGTCGACGGAGCACGCAGCATGAACACACAGACCCATCCCATCCGCGCAGGCTCGCTTACCAAACTCTCGCAGGCTCCGGCTCATCCCCTCGAGCAGCAGACCACGCTACGCCGCGCACGTGGCCAGAATTTCGTGGTTGACTGGATCGAAGGCACTGCCGGCGCGTCCTTCGTCAGCAGATCCTCAGGCGAGACGATGCTGATCGCGGCCGATAGCGAAGGCGCGATGCTGCGGCATGGCAGTTCCAAGGTCGCGATGCCGGGGCGGACGATCGCGATCCTCCCCGCCGGAGAGACCGTCGTCGACTTCGGGAGCAAGGCGACCTTGATCCGCCTTTCCAGGGTGGGCGCGCTCGCCGACGGCATGGATTCGGCCAATGCCGCGGATTATGCGAGCCCAGACGCAGCTGTCGCAGCGCCGGGCAAACCGTCCGAAGCGCTTGTGGCGGGAATCCGCCTGCATGCCATCAATGCGCTCAAGGCTCCGGCCGACAAGCCGCGGCTCAAGATGCTGCGCTCGGCCGATATCTCGATCAACTGGGTGGAATATCATGGGCTGCGCGACCGCACGGCCCTTAGCCCGCACGACCACGCCGATTTCGAGCAGGGCTCGCTCGCGATACGCGGCGATTTCCTCCACCATCTGCGGGTGCCCTGGGGGGCGGACGCCACGCAATGGCAGGACGATCGGCATGTCGAAGCGCCGCCAGCGTCTCTGATGGTCATTCCCCCGCGCGTCATTCATACGACGGAAGGCCTTGGCGGCGGCCATCATATCCTGCTCGACGTGTTCTGCCCGCCGCGCGCCGATTTCCTCGCGAAAGGATGGATTGCCAACGACACCGAGTATGCCAATACCTGAAAAGATCCGTTGTTCGGGCTGAGATGGACAGCCTCGCCTTTCGGCAATGCTCCGCGCTCCAACGAATTTCGTTGGAGCGCGGAGCATCCCGGTCATCGTCAAAATGACCAAACCGACTTTCGTCACGCCGGAAAGAGGCCGCGTCCGTACAGCTATCAGTCGTTGAGCCGAATTGCCGGATAGCGCCCTTCTCGTTTGGCACAGGAACGATGCAACGGCGTTCCAGGCGAGCCGATGGACTGAAGCGGGTTGCCCTGGTCGAGCGTGCAACCTTCGCCCGCTCATAGGCTAGACTTGGTAGTCGCCAACCATGGTCGGCCATCGCATCGCGGCTACCAGAATACTGCCGTCAGCACGAGCACTATTCCTCCTTGTCGGTGGAACCGGTGCCTATTCTCGGCCCGTACGATCGCGGATGAGCTGAGCAAACTGGCCGACATTCTCGAGCATCGAAATCTCGGTGGTGTTGAAGCGGATGCCGAAATGCTTCTCGGCCGCCAGTACCAGGCCGACATGCGAAAGCGAATCCCAGTCCTCGATGTCCTCGGCCGTCATCGCTTCGTTGAGGACGATGGTATCGTCGGCGAAGGCCTTGCGAAACACATCCTGCAGTTCCTGCATCACGCTCATCAGACTTGCTCTCCTGAAAGACTCGGCTGGACAAGGTGCAGCCCAGCGCCGACACCCAAACTCATCGGATCGATCTGCGCCAACGGCGGGTCTGCCCGATGGATATCCCTCGCGACCACCAGGCCCCCCTCCACCGCGACGGTGATGGAGGATTGGTCGCAGGCCATGATGGTGCCTGGCCGGCCCGCAACCGCATCGGCAACGAAATCGGCTTCTGAACAGGAGAGTTCCTGTCCATCCGGAAGCATCAGGCGCGGGCGATAGAAGAGATTGGGCAACGGCGCGAAGGCGACGGCGCGCAGGATACGCAGCAGTTCGTTGCGCGGCAGCCACCAGGGAAGCCAGCCGCCATGCGGCACGTCCCGAGCCGAATAATAGCGTCGCTCGGCCGTGTCCTGGGCGCGCGCCGCCAAATCCTGGTCGAGGAGACGCGGCAGCAACACCGAACGAAAGGAGGCGATTCCGGCCCGGACGCACTTGATCACCATGCCTGCGGCAGTCTCGTCGGGATCGACGTCGAAAGGCTCGATGTGCAGGACATCGCCGGAATCGATGCCCTCGTCGACGACGTGCCAGGTGATGCCGTAACGCGTCTCACCGTTGATGAGCGCCCAGCAGAACGGATTGAGGCCGGCATAGGCCGGCAGCGGGCCGTTATGAAAGTTGATCGTCGCCAGGCGCGCGATCTCGAGCGTTGCCTTCCGGAACAGCAGGAAGTTATTGGCGCTGACGACATAGTCCGGCCGGGCAGCCTGCAGGAATGCAAGCGTGGCCGGATCGCTGAGTCTGCGCGTCTCGTGATAGGGCAGCGCGAGCTTCTCCGCCTCCGCCCGCAAGGATGACTGCGCCGTCTCGCGGCGCGGGTCGCCGACCACGCCGCACAGGGTGGCGCGCGCATCCTTGACCAAGGCGCGCGCGATGTCGATCGCGGTCTTGCCGCTGCCTATCACCACAAAACGCATGAATCAGGCCTGGCCGAGGGCCGGGTGTGCCTTCAGCAGATTATAGTCGGTCTTGCCGTTGGCGTTGAGTGGCAGCTCGTCGAGATAAATCATCCGGCCGGGAACCATGTAGTCCGGCAAGCGGGAGACGCAGGCTTCGCGGACGCGTGCTTCCGACCCTCCGTCGGGCGAGCCGGGGATGAAGGCCACGCAGCCCATCGCATTGCCATCCGACGAGAGGGGCCAGGGGATCACCGCGACCTGCGATGCGCCTGAAGCGGCACGGATCACGCCCTCGATCTCGCCGAGCTCGACCCTGAAGCCACGGATCTTGACCTGATGGTCGACACGCCCGGCAAAGATGTAGCCCCGTGCGGGCTCGTAGCGGCCGAGGTCACCGGTCCGATACCAGTGCGCTCCGTCATCGCTGGTGAAGAAGCGGACCTGGTTCAGGGCAGGGTCGCGCCAGTAGCCTTGCGTGACCTGGTTCCCGGTGAAGCAGATCTCGCCGATCGCGCCCGATGCAACGGGCCGATCGCTTTGCGGCTCGAACAACCCCATGCGGTTGCCGGGGAATGCTTCGCCCAGCGAGACCACCTCGTGCGGCGCGAATTCGGTCGGAACGACATGCTTGCCGCAGAGGGAGATCGTCCCCTCGGTGGGGCCGTAGATATTGTAGACCGGCGAGTGCGGAGCCGCCTTCATCCAGGCTTCGGCGACCGAGGCGACGAGCGGCTCGCCAGCGAAGATCGACGAGCGCAGGGACGGCAGGCTGCCGGGCTCGAGAAGGCCGTTCTGCTCGAGCAGGCGTGCCGTCGAGGGGACCGAGAACCATTGCGTGATCCCATGCTCCTGGACGAAGCGCGCCGACATCAGCGCCGCGTTCTCCGGGATCGAGATCATCGACGCACCATTGGTCCAGGCCGTGAACATGTCGTGCACGGAGACGTCGAACGTCACATCGACGATCTGGACCACCTTGTCGTCCGGCGTCGTCTCGCCGGCGAACTGGCGGATATTGTCGAGATAGGCGAGCAGGTTGTCATGGGTGATCTGCACGCCCTTCGGCTTGCCCGTGCTGCCCGAGGTGAAGACGATGTAAGCGAGATCGCTGCCCAGCGCATCGAGATCTGGCGTGAACTGCGCGACGGGAATGTCGAGCGCGCTCTTGCCGAAAACCGCCTTTCCAGCCGGAGCTAGCGGCATGTCCGATTCCGGCGTGACCAACACGGACAGATCGGGTGTCTCCTCCAGGAGTTCGCCGACCGCCTTGGCGCAACGATCGTCGATGACCAGCGCCTTGGCTCCGGATTCCTTTAGAATCATCTGGTTGCGGGCGGTCGGGAAGCGGGGGTTGAGGGCGACATAGGTCGCGCCAGCGAACAGGATGCCGAGGATGCCGACATATACCGTGTCAGTCCGATGCGACAGGATGGCGACGCGGTCGCCGCGCTGCACACCGCTTCGGCGCAGCAGAGTCGCGAGCGCCTGGGCCCGCTCGCCGAACTCGCGATACGTCACCGTCTTGCCGCGCGCCCAGATCGCCGGTCGCTCGGGGAAGCGACGGGTGATCTCGAATACGATCTGACTGACGTTCCGCGCCTTCATCGGCAACGCTCCCTTCCACCGGCGGAGTTGGCTATATCACGGCAAGCATCGAAGTGAAGTTCCGGAAGTTTCACAGGCGCCGGATTCGATCAGATTGTATCGCAGCCTCATTGGTCCGTGTTCTAACGAAAGAGCAGATTGATCTGCACTCGATGAACGCGCATTACACCCTCCGCCCGATCAGCCCGGCTTGCGAGCCGGCTGTGGCAGCTTCGGACTCGACGGTTGAATAGCCGCGCACAGGAACGCAACCATGCCCGTCATTGATGCCGGCCGGTGGAAAGTCGACTATCTGGAGGCCGGTGCCGGGCCGCGCGTGATCCTTCTGCACTCGTCCGTGAGCGGAAACCGGCAATGGCGCGATCTGATCGCTCTGCTGGCGCCGCATCGCCATGTGGTCGCACCGAACCTGTTCGGCTACGGCCAGAGCAGCCGCTGGCCCGGCGGAAGAGCCATGGTCCTGGACGACCAGCTCGAACTCATCAGCCCGTTCCTGGAGCAGGCAGAAGAGCCTGTAGCGCTCGTCGGTCACTCATTCGGGGGAGCCGTGGCGATGCGGACGGCCTTGCGCTATCCCGAGCGCATCGACCGCCTCTTCCTGATCGAGCCGAACCCCTTCCATCTGCTGCAACAGGCGCCGAGCCCGCGCGCACACGATCAGATCATGGCTCTCTACGACAGGATCGTGGAGGGCGCGCGGCGTGAGGACTGGGAACATGCGGCGGCACCGTTCGCCGACTACTGGAACGGCGAGGGCTCCTGGGCCGCGATGCCACGGGCGCGCCAGATCGCCTTCAGCTGGGGCATGCCGCCGGTGCTGCACGAATGGGGAGCCGTCTTCGACGATGACAGCCTGACCACCGCGCCGACGACGATCCGTGCGAGGACATGCGTCATGGCCGCAAGGGATACCGCGCCCGCCATTCGCGAGATTTTCTCGGTGCTGCAGCATGCGGCACCGCATTGGCGCTTCGCCGAAGTTCCCGAAGGCGGCCACATGTTTCCGGTGGCGAGGCCCGATCTGGCCAACGGCCCGATCGCGGATTTCGTGCTCGCAAACCCGTCGAACTGCCCGCCGGTGAGCCGCACCGGCGTCGCTTGACGCAAGTGCGCGCATCTGGCTATCAGTCGCGGCCTTAATCGACCGGAACGAGCGATGTTGTTGCGCTTCAGCGTCTACGTTGCGGCTGCCCTTGCGGGTGCCGCTGTGGCCACGGCACATGGTGCGGAATGTGGGCCGACCAAGTGCATTACGCTAGTGCAATCGGATCAGATCGGCGACAGTATCTTCGCCAATTTCCAGATCATCGAGGTGAAGGGAACCGAAGCCAGCGGCTACCTCGATATCCAGAACATCTTCAAAGAGCGCTTCACGCAAGAGATCGCGACAAAGTTCTTCAACGAATTCGCGCTCAAGGCGGATGAGCTGCTGCCCTTCTTCAGCGACAAGAAACTCACTTCCGTCAATGTCCAGATCATTCGGATCACCAGCATCGATCAGTACAATGTCGGGTCCGGATTCAGCAAGGTCGGGACTGTCAGGCTCGCCAAGGAGGGGGACGGATGGCGAGTGGACGGCCTGACGGTTGCCGACGAGGTCGGCAAGTGAGGCTCGCGGTCGCCTTCGGACTGGCTTTTCTGCAGACCGCGAGCGCCATCGCGCAGGAGGCCAATCTCGACGCGGCCATCGCCGCCTTCATCGCAGGTGATGCTGCCCCGGCCCTGCCGGTGCTGGAGAGCCATGCCCGGCAGGGCGACGCGAAGGCGCTGCTCTATCTCGGCCGGGCCTATTACGAGGGCAAGGGCGTGGCCGCCGACTTGGCTCGTGCCGCCGAGAGCTTCGCGAGCGCGTCGGAACGCGGCGACGTCAATGCTCCGGTCTGGGCCGGGCAAGCCTATGAAGCGCTCGGAGACGCCAAGGCGTCGACCAGGATGCACCGCGTCGCGCTCGAGCGCGCGCTTCATGTCACCTCGATGCTGGCTTTGGGTAACGCCCACCGGCGTGGTACGATCGCCGGTGCGAGCCAGATCGCCTCGGCGCGCTACTTCGCCTCCGCACAGGTCGTGATGGACGGCTATGGCGCCGCCGTCCCGAAGCAGGATTATCTGGGGCGGTTCTCCTGCTTCGAACTGACGCAGGCCGCCTTCGTCGAAGTGCGCAGTTCGAGTGCGGAACCGTTGCAGTTCAGTGATCTCACTGGCGATTTCCTGGCTTGCACCAGGACCGGCGATAAGGCTGCGTTGAAGCAGCGCCTCGCGTCGGCGGTCGGCCAGCGCCTGAACCTGCGCGGCAATGCCGTGATCGACGAAAACGCCTCCATCTTCAACTTCCTCGACGCGAAGCCGGACCCGCGCCGCCGGGTCCTGCCGTCGCCGTTCAAGGGCTATGTCGCCTTCGCCAGCGACGCCGACGGCGACGTGCTCGACGCCTCGCTGTCGGGGCAACGCTTCCTCAACGATCATCTCGGCCTGCCGATCGCGAGTTCCGTGTTCGTCACCACGACCTTCAAGGAGCGCTTCCCGAAAACCTCGCCGAACCCTGAGCGTCCGGCTCCGCAATACACCTCGTTCTTCACCGGGACCGACCAACCTGACATCGCCCCCATCGACGGCCTGCCGAAATTCTTCGCGCTGGCCCGCGCCTGGCACCGGGGCCGCTACGACCACCTCCACAGCTGGTACGGCGACTCCGAGACCTTGCTGCTCCGGCCTGCCGCCGCGTTGAAGGGGGCGGTGACAATTCCGCTTGAGCCTCTCTTCGGAAAGGTTGCGCCGCGCTATCGCGAAACGGGGCAGATCCTGAGGCTCTATTTTTCCGCCAAGCCGGCGGAAGACCTGCGACTGGCGTTCAGGACCCGCGAAGGTGAGACGATCGCGGTCAACTCGGCGACCTTGGTCAATAGCCAGCGAACGGAACTCGACGAAGGGCAGTCACGACACGTCGTTGCGCTGCGCCTGCCGGCGGCCTTCCCGCAATTCGCCATCGCCCCCGACCGCAAGATCGGCCTCGATCGTCTCGTCAGCCTCGAGCTGGAGAGTCCGTCCTGCCAGGATGCCTGCGGCGTCGTGATGGAGAAGGTCGAAATCGGCGGCTATGATCGCACCAGCGCGATCTTCCAGGCCCGGTTACTGCGCACCCTGAACATCCGGCCGTATGGATACACCTCGCATGGCGGCGAGGGCTGGCATGTCCACGGAGATCCCGGGCTGCTCGATGCGTTCTGGACGCAACTCAAGAGCGAAACAGCATCGGCGGACACCGTCCATCGCTCGCCGAGCTTCACGCTGGCGAATATCCCGCAGTCCAAGGGCTATATCGAGGATCTCCTGAGCGAGATCGGTACTCGCGCCATCAGGCCCGAGCGGCTTCCGGGCGACCGGCCCTCCTATGACGCGATCCACGACTGGAACGCCCCCTACAAGATGTTCGGCCTGTATCGCGACAAGCTGAACTTCGCCACGACCTATTTCGAGGGCGAGCCCGACCGTGCTGCGTCCCTGGCCAACAAGCTCGCCTATTACAGGTCGCGTCTTGCGGGCAGCGACGACCTCGTCGGCGCAACCTGCCGCGACAGCAATTGCGACCCGGCGCAGAACGGCCTGCTCGCCCTGCTCGTCCAGGCGTCACGGCAGAAAGCGGTGACTGCCGACGCGCCGTTCTCGCATATCTGGTACACGCATTTCGGCGCCCCCACGGCGACGCTCGCCCCCACGCCGGCCCGTCCGTTCACCGATACCGCGAAAGCTGCGTTCGAGGGACTGGCCGAAGCGAAATATGGCCTGAAAGCAGAAGGCGGGACTTCTGACGGCGCGCGGGTGCTGACGGTCGCGTCGACGACCGCCCTGCGGGCGCGGAAGCTGGAGTTCATCCTCGACAGCGGCCTGATGACGATCGACCGCCGCGGCGACGCCATTCGTTTCGCCGCAAGCATCGACCCTCTTTTGGGCGGCGTGTTTCCTGCCCCTGGCCATGCCGGCCGTGACCTCGCCAATCTGAGCTTCGCAGTCAACGATGTCTTTGCATCCACGCTCGGCCTGGAGGGAGAGAGGCTCGCCGTTTCGCGCCGCCGGGTGGAGCAGGGCGAGGGCAGCGATGCCGGCGAGGTGTCGATCGTCGATGCCGAGACTGCGATGACCGTGCTTCTCGAGGCCTCGTCCACCGGCCCGGCCACACAGCTGGGCTTGGGCCAGATCTCGCCTGGCGGGGAACCGGTGCAGGCCTGCGCCAAGCCGGCTCAGCCGCTCGCCATATTCAATGCATCCCATCTGGCCTTCGCCAACCCGTTCCACGCCCTGCGCGGGACCGGCGATCTCGACGTCACGCTGGCAGTCCGCCCGCATGAACAGCAGGCCTTCGGCCTGGGCCGCCAGCCACTTAAGCGGCATGTCTTCAGTACGCGCCCGGACGCGGTGGCTGCAGCCGGAGCGGGCACCATCGTGCACGCTATCGATCTGCCGCGCGATGCCGCCAGGCAACCCGAGGATGTCGTCGTGAACCTGGCGCTCCCGAAGCGCTATCTCCCCGGCGCAACGCCCTCGGTCGGCGAGCTCAATCTCGACGGCGTGCTCGAGGAGCTTTGCGTCAATCTGAAACTGACGGCGGGAGCCGGCGGGAATGCGGCCCTCGGGCCGCTGAAGATCATCTCGCCTACACTCCAGGATGCGCCGGACAAGGCTACGGGCCTGGCTGTTGGAGGCCGGGTCTCCCGTGCCGCCGCGACAGCTCCGGAGCCTGCGGCCCTGCAGTTCACCGCGGAAGCGGGCCGTGACAGCCAGACGATCGCGCTCGACCGGGGCTATTATCTGGGGCGCCTGCCCGAAAGCGGGACCTATCGGGTCCGCCTGCTGCAATCGTCATGCTCGGACGAGACGCCGGCGACCGTGCTCCTTGAGCAGAGCCGCCTCGATCTCGACGTCGAGATCGCAGGCTGCCGACTGAACTTTGGTGTGCCTTCGCCATGACTGGGATTCGTGCTGTCGAACGGGCGTTGCGCCGGCTGGCCGTGCTCGTCCTGAGCGTCTTGGCCGTGCCTGCCCTGGCGCAGTCACCGAGCGTGCCCGCGGACAGGTCGATCGCGGAGGCGCAGGGCCTGAAGCTCGAATACCAGGCTGGCAAGACCGGCTTCCCCACGGAGGCATTCGCCTATTCCAAGGAGGAGCCAAGCGCGCGCAAGCGGCTGCTTCAAGGCAAGTCGACCGTCGTCGCGCTGATCGATCAGGTTCCCTACAGCGCCAAGTCCCATGTTACCGTGCGCTATGGCGCCAACATCTTCGAGGCGCGGACCGGCCCGATCGCAATCGGCAGCACCTATCTGCAGCCCTATGGCGACACCATCGTCTTCGGCGCGGATGCGTTTCCAGTGCCTGTCCGCTCCGACGCTTTCCTGCTGCAGTTCGGCGGAACGGGCGACCTCCCCGCTTTCGGCGTTCTCCTCAAGCGGCGTGAAGCGCCTCCGCTCGGCTTCGTCCACAATCTTCCGGAAGACGATCTCCGGCGAGTGGTACAGGCCAATGTCCTGGCGCTGTCCCAGGTCGACCCGCTGCTGTCCGCAAAGGACGCGCCGACGCTCGCGATCAAAACACTGGAGAGCGCATCCCCGGCCGGAACCGATCGCAGCTTCCGCATCGATCTCGCGGGCGATGGCGCCGCCCCTATCGAGGCTGCCTATCTCGTCCTCAAGCCCAAGGGCCGCGAGCCGGTGGTGCTGGATTATGCAGGTTTCGTGCGCGACCGCGTTACTCCCTCCATGATCGCCCTGCACGCGATTGGTGCGCCCGATGATGGCGGCGTGACCCTGGAATTGCGCGACCAGCGTGGCGTCACGACAACTGTCTATCCTGACGGCAACGGCAATTTCGTCTTCGCCCGGCCGCAGGGGGCGATCTTCTCGGCGACGTTCCGGACGATGAACGAGGTCTTCTACGCGCCGCCCGGACGGTGGCTTGCCGCGGAGCAGGATGTCGACGCCGAAATCGTCCTGCGTCCAGATTACGTCAATCCCGGCGGGCAGTTGAACGATCTGGACGCGTGGCGGCGTTCGATCCGGCGTTCGCGCCTGCAGACACTCTATACCGAGTTCTACGCACCACATACGCGGGCATGGTGGAGCGGCGCGGCGAACAAGATGACCCGCTTCTTCAATCAGTACTTCCACAACAATATCGGCTTTCACGACATCGACGTGCTCCAGCAAAACAAGGAGCAGTGCCGGGTCGGCATGTATCTCGGGGAATCGCTGGTCGAGGCGAGGCAGGTGCGGCTGTTCGAGCGCAGCGCGACGTTGATTTCGGAAAGGCTCTCGCTGGCGCTGCAGCGCTGCGTGCTCGTTCACACGATGGCGCCGGGCAAGACCATCCAGAGCTATGAGGACATTCTTCGGATCCAGCGCGACCTGAAGCCCGACTTCCTGATGTTCGAACTCAGCCCATCGATCTTCATGTACATGACGCCGGAGTTCCAGCGTCGCTTCTTCGGCTATTCCGAGGGGCAAAGCCCGGTGTCCGCCTTCAAGCTCGACGAGAAGGGAACCCTGCAATATCTGCCTCCGTCGCCCAAGTGGATGGAGCACACGGTCCCGCCCAATCCCATCCTGGGCAGCGGCGGGCAGATCGGCACCGCCTTCCTCCTGCCGGAGAAGGACGCTCCGCCGGAAGCGAATACCGCCTGGAGCGTGCTCGAGGCGATCATCCGCCAGTACAACAAGGAGTTCCCGGACACGTTGATCGTGCTGGAAGGTCTTTACGAGCGCGCCCGCTGTGCCGCCCAGGAAGGCTGCGCGCCGCGGCAGCTGCCGTCCGTGACGACCTCCTCGCCTGTCAGTGCCGGCCCGTCGGTGTTCGAGCAGCGGCTCACCGATCTTTGCGGGAAGGTCAAAGCGGTCTGCAGCGTGGGGAAGCCGGGCGACGAAGAATCGGTGTTCCGGCGGTCGATGATCTACGAGAACGATTTCCACTTCACCGAGTATGGCAATTACTGGCTGGCGGAGCAGGTCGCCCGCGATCTCGCCGCCCCGCTCGCGCGCCAACCCGGGCCTCCGGCTGCCGGCAGCGCGCCTGCGGCCAAGCCCTGAGATCGCAGACAAGATGAGCAGATCGCGGCTCCCTTCTGATGGCGGGACGGTGGTGCGGACAGGGACCGGGGCGCCGAATGCGCTTGCCCCCCCCTCACCGGGAGCGCGCGGGGACGGCGGCTGCCCATGCTGACGGCACTGCCTCCCATCACCGTCGCCTCGCCCGCATTCGCGGCGCTCGCTCTGGTCGTCGTGGCCGCGGGCCGTCTGGGCGGTGGCCGCCATTTCGCGCATGTGCTCGCTGCGACGGGGTTGGCCATAGCCGTGTCCTGGCTCGATGCCAGGAAAGCGTTCGTCCTGCTGGCGGCACTGGGCCCCCACTGGCTCGTTTGCCGCTATCTCTGGGGCAGGCCGGAGCGCGCTGGGAAGCTGGTTCTCGCGACGGCCATCGCCTGGCAGACCGCGATCTTGATCGCGAGCAAGATCAGCGGGCTTTCTTCCGCCTGGGGCATCGCAGGCGTGATCGGTTTGTCATATCTGACCTTCCGGCAGATCCAGTTGTTGCTGGAAGCTCCAGCGGCAAAGCAGCCGTTCTCGAGCGTGCTGTGGTGCTCCTTCCTGATCAATCCGCTGACGCTCATCGCCGGGCCCGTCCAGAACTGGCGGGCGCATATGCAGGGCGTTGCGGCATTGGCGCCACCGAACCAGCGCGAGGCGCTCGCGGCATGCCACCGTGTCGCGACCGGAGCGGTGAAGATCCTCGTGCTCGCCCCCATGCTCGCCGGGCAAAGCGATTTTCGGCTGCTGGTAGATGGAGGCACGACGCAGGTCGATTGGATCATCGCCTTCTACGCCTACTACATCTTCCTATTCCTCGATTTCTCCGGCTATATCGACATCGTCTTCGGTGTCGCGATGCTGGCGGGCTTCCGGAGCTTTCCGGAGAATTTCAACCGGCCCTATCTCGCGACGAATTTCCAGGATTTCTGGGGGCGCTGGAATATTACCCTGGGGCTCTGGTTCCGCACATACATCTTCACGCCGCTCCTGACGGTGCTGATGCGGCAGCTGGGCGCCGAACGGCAGGACACCGCGATCGTGGCGGCCCTGTTCCTGACGTTCTTCCTGATCGGACTCTGGCATGGCATCGCCTGGAACTTCGTGCTGTTCGGGCTGATCCACGCCTCAGGGGTGTCGCTGACCCACATCTACCGGCAATGGCTCCTGCGTCGCCACGGCCGCGCCGGACTCAAGGCCTACGAAGCCCACAGAGGCGGACGCGTGTTGCGGGTCCTACTGTTCCAGCACGTCGCGGCGGCGAGCTTCATCCTGCTCGACAACGATGTCAGGGTCGTCTGGAAGGCACTGGTTGGATGAATGCACAAGCCATGACCGACATTCGCGATACGGCATCGATCTTCTGGTTGCTGGTGAAGATCGCGATCGTGCTGACCTTCGGCATGGGCGGCGCGATCCCCGTCTATCAGGGCTTCTGACGGTGAGCCTAGCTCCCATCCGCGCAAGAAGCGCCGTGCTGGCGATCGCCCTGTTCGCTCTACTGGCAGGCGGGCTGGAGTTCCTCGCCCGCTCAGCGCCCGTCGCCGCTTATGTCGCCTCGCGGCCGGCGGATGTCGCGACCGAGCCCGCCCATGCGGCGCGGCTGAACGCCCTGTCGCTCCAGCCCCGCCCTAGGGTCCTCGTCGTCGGCGATTCCGTGGCGCTGGGCAGGATCATGGCCGACCACGGCATCGGCGGGTGGCAGAGTCAGGAGCTGTCTGCGGCGTTGCGGAAAGCCTTACGACAGGAGCGCCCGGACATCGTCGTGGCTAATTTCGCCGGAAACGGCCTGCGGCCGGCCGATCAAGCCGAGCTGATGCGGGAGGCGGCCGAGGTCGGGGTCGACGCGATCGTGCTGGTCGTCGGCCTGCGGGG
Organism: Allobosea sp.; assembly: GCA_024231975.1. Taxonomy (GTDB): domain Bacteria; phylum Pseudomonadota; class Alphaproteobacteria; order Rhizobiales; family Beijerinckiaceae; genus Allobosea. The sequence continues at coordinate 257,161 of JAAEQB010000108.1, read as the reverse complement.
CTTCTCAGCCGAGTTCGAGCAGGAGGCCGAGCGCTACACCTATCCCTGGCTTCGCGACCCGGCCAAGGTGGCCGGGAACAGCGTGCGGCTGGCATCCTCATCCTTCGATCCGGCCGGCCCCTGGCACTTTCGGGCGGTCACCGATTTTCTGGTTGTCGATCGGCTGGGGGGGCCGCTGCGCACGCTCCTGACGCAGCTGCGCGAGGAGGCGAAAGCAGGACAGCCGAACCCGACTCGCGAAGCGGTGCAGGCGCTGCGCATGCGGCAACGGCTCGCGAATGCCGGCTTCGATCCGGCTACGCGCTTCCAGGCGGGCAAGATCGCCGAAACGCTGCGGTTCCTGAATGCGCGGGACGTTCCCGTGGTCGTCGTCTACGCCACCGAGAACCCGGCAGCGCTTCCGCGCATGATGCCTCCAGCGATGATCGCGCGGAACCGAGCTGCGTTAGAGGGTTTGGTTCGGTTCGGCGGCAATCGTCATGCTTATCTTGGTCCAGATTCGAGTATGCGAACCGAGTTTTTCCTAGACCAAATGCATCCCACCGCCGCGGGCTATGAGCAGATGGCGAGGAGAATTGCACCGGTACTGCTCGGCGTCCTGAAATAAATAAGCTGACGTGACGTTCCCGGAAAAGGTGATATCGCGCCCAGAGCCGGCCGCCTCACCGTCATGGAACGCGAAAACGGGAGACGTGATTTTTCCTGGTGGTGGTCTGCTCTTTCGACCGAAATCGAGCAAACGCTTGATCCGACTCAGGATGACATCATCGGTCGGGCACGAGCGCTTCAACCGAATGGCTTGAATCAGAACTTCGTTGATCTGATTGCGCTTTTACATTGAATTTTCGATCGAAGCTTCAATACTCAGCCAGATATCGCCGATCAGTGCTCGAATCTTTCCTGTTCCCTCTCAAGGGAAAATTCTGAATAACTCACTGAATTGTCGGGGCAAGTGGCGCGGCGCCTCGGCTGAAAAACACGGATCGTCCGCGCTTTCCCTGTTCATTTTCTTATTAGTTGGGAAAGCACCACGGAGACGGGTGCTCCACGGACTGCCAGCAGCACCTGCCCTTCCGGCCTTCGCTTGACAAGCCTGGCGGATGCAGCGACCTGTCCAGCTGCTCAGACCCGCTCGTCGCGGGCCAGCCGCCAGAGCAGATAGACCCCGCCCAACAGGCCGGTCGTCAGGCCGATCGGCAGGTTGAGGCCGGACGGGACGCGCTGGCTGACCAGATCCGCCGCCAGCAGCAGAACCGCGCCCATCGCGGCACCGGGCAGCAGCGGCACATCCGGCGAGCGACACAGGCGCCGGGCGAGTTGCGGGCCGGCCAAAGCGATGAAGGCGATCGGCCCGGCCGCCGCCGTCGCCAGCGCGGTCAGGCCGACAGCCGTCATCACCATGGCAAGGCGCGTGCGCTCGACGGGAACGCCGAGCTGACTGGCGGCATCGTCACCCATTTCGAGCAAGGCGAGACGCCGGGCATTCAGAAGCGCGACCGGCACGATCAGCATCAGGCCGAGAGCGGCCGGAACGGCATGTGACCAGCTGCGCGCCGTCAGCGAGCCGGCCAGCCAGATCTGTGCCGAGATTGAGCGGTCGAGATCGCTCGCCACCAGCAGGATCGTGTTGACGCCGGAGAGGGTTGCGCCGACGCCGATCCCGATCAGCACGAGCCGGTAGCCACCGGTGACGCGCCCCTTCAGCGCCAGCAGGAAGACGAGCGCCGCCGTCGCCATCCCCGACAGTACCGCCGCCAAAGCGATGGCCAAGGGATCGGCGCCGAACAGGATGATCTGCACGATCGCGCCGGTCGCCGCGCCGGTGGTGAAGCCGATGATGTCGGGCGAGCCAAGCGCATTGCGCGAGATCGACTGGAAGATCGCCCCGGCCATGCCGAGCGCCGCGCCGACGCAAGCCGCGGTGACGACGCGCGGCAGGCGCAGGCCCCAGACGACGCGCTCGGCCATCGGGTTGTCGCCCTTGCCAAACACCGCGGCGACGACCTCGGCCGGCGTGAAGGCGAGCGTGCCCGTCCCCAGCAGGACGACGGCCAGGAGGAGCCCGGTTCCGACGAGCAGCGTGCAAATAACCGCGGCACGCGGCCGCCAGCGCAGCGACAGTGGCCCCAGCCTGAGCGTCGCAGGCGCGCTCATGGCCGGCTCACCCGGAAACGGCGCACGGCCATGATGAAGAAGGGGCCGCCGAGCAGCGCCGCGACAATACCGGCAGCGATCTCGGACGGGGCGGCGACCACGCGCCCGATCACATCGGCGCCAAGCAGGAGCAGCGCCGCAAAGAGCACCGAACCCGGCAGGATCCAGCGGTGATCCGGGCCAACGAGCGCGCGCGCCAGGTGCGGCGCGATCAGGCCGACGAAGCCGATCGGCCCGGCGGCAGCCGTAGCGGCGCCGGCCAGCAGCATCACCGCAAGGCAGGCGAACAGCCAGATCGTACGCGGCGCGGCGCCGAGCGCCTGGCCGAGTTCCTGCCCCAACGCGAGGACGTTGAGACCGCCGACGATCGACAAGGCGACGCCGAAGCCCGCCGCGACGCAGGCGGCCAGCATGGCGACGATCTCGAAACTCGCTCCCTCGACCGAGCCGGCGGCCCAATGGCGGAAATTGTCGAAGGCGATGGGCGAGGCGTTGATCACCATGATGCCGGTGATCGCCCCGAGCACGATCGAGAGCCCGGCACCGGCGAGCACGAGCCGGACGGGATTGGTCCCGGTCTCGTGCGCCCGCCCGAGCAGGAACACGGCGGCGCCGGCTAAGCCGGCTCCAAGCGCAGCGAGCCAGACATAGTGGATGGGCCGGCTCAAGCCGAGCAGGGTCACCCCGAGCACGACAGCGACCGCCGCGCCGGCATTGATGCCGAACAGGCCGGGTTCGGCCAGCGGATTACGCGTGATCGCCTGCATGATCGCCCCGGCAAGGCCGAGCGCCGCGCCGGCGAGAACCGCCGTGATCAGCCGCGGCACCCGCAACTGCCAGACGACCAGATGCAGATCGCTGCCGGGATCATAGGCTCGCAACGCGGCGACAACCGTGGCCGGAGGGATCGGCCGCGAGCCGACCGCCAGGCTCGCCAGCGCCAGCAGAGCGAGTGCGATGAGGCCGATGGCGAGCCACCACCGGCGCCTATGCCATCTCATCGCCTGGCGAAGCTCTCGCGCAGGCGCTCGATGATCTGGCGCCCGGAATAGGGATCGATGCGGAAGGAGGTCAGCCCGAGCGGATAGACCCGCTTGCCGGCGACCGCCGGGTGATTTGCGAGCACCGGCTCGGCCAGGAAGGCTTCGACATCCTTTTCGGTCGCGCGCAGGAGGAAGACGGTGTCGGCGGCAATCGCGGCCGACAGATTCTCGCGCGAGAAGAACTCGAAGTCCGAGGGACGCGCCGAATTCGGCTTCAGCTCCGGCGGCAGGCCGACGACCTCAAAACCCAGCCCCGAGACCAGCTTGGAAACCGGGCTCGCGGTCCGCGCCACCGAATAGCTGCCGGCAATGTTGTAGCCGACGATGCTGGCCTTCGTGCCCTTTGCCGGAATGCCCCCCGCTGCGGCGGCGAGATCGGCGTCGAAGCGGGCGATTGCGGCGGCAGCCTCCCTTTCCAGGCCGGTCGCCTTGCCGAGCTCGGTTGCCAGTTCCTGCCAGCTCCGGCTCGAATAATCGACCACCAGGGTCGGCACACCGAGCGCTTCGAGCTCGGCCCGGTGCTGGAGGATGCTGTCGGCGCCGGTCGTCGAGGCGATCACCAGGTCCGGCTTCCAGCCGAGCACCGCCTCGATGTCGAATTTCAGGTTGGGATAGAGCACCTTGACGCCGCGCTTGTCGGCATCATCAGCCCATTGCGAGAAGAAGCCCTTGGCGTCGGTAAGCGGGCTCGGCGTCGTCGCCGTGCTCGCCAGCAGGGGCGCCTCGATCGCCAGCAGGATGCCGGTGACGCTCGGCGTGGTCGAGACGATGCGCACCGGCTTCCTCACCAGCGTCAGTTCGCCGGCGGCATGCCTGATCGTGCGGGGCCAGCCGACCTCCTGGCTCCAGGCCGGCTGGCCGCTCCCGCTCAGGGCAGCCGCGATGGTGATGATGGCGATAAAGAGCTTGATCAGGAGCATCGTCGATCTATTTGGCCGGTGTCGTCCTGCGGGTCGGGAGCCTGGCTCCGACCACCGCCCTGCACCGCCGAGCGCAGGCGCGTCATTCCTCATGACGGATCGTATTCCGCGATGCAATATGGACTGGGACCAGGGAGTCAGTTATCGAACGTAAAACCGCTCGCGGTGACTGCTTTACCACAACTAGAGCCGAAAGGGATGCCGTCGAAGGCGACGAATTCGATGACATCGACTGTAGATTGGAAGAATTGAAAAGTACTACGCAGCTCGATTCTCGCCTTCATGCGGATGCACTCACGCTCCGCTACGAGGCGCGCACGATCTCGACCGGCCTCTCTGTCGCGATCGCCGACGGCTCGTTCACCGTGATCGTCGGCCCCAATGCCTGCGGCAAGTCGACCCTGCTGCGGGCCCTGTCGCGCTTGCTCACACCGGCCGCCGGCCAGGTGGTCCTCGACGGCAGGCAGATCGGCGAGCGCCCGGCCAAGGAGGTCGCAAGGCGCCTCGGCCTGCTGCCGCAGAGCGCGATCGCCCCTGACGGCATCAGCGTCGCCGACCTCGTCGCCCGCGGCCGCTACCCGCATCAATCCTTCCTGCGGCAATGGTCGAGGGCCGACGCGACCGCGGTCGCCGCGGCCATGCAGGCCACGCGCGTCGACACGCTTTCAACGCGCCCGGTCGACGAGCTCTCCGGCGGCCAGCGCCAGCGGGTCTGGATCGCGATGGTACTGGCGCAGGAAACGCCGATCCTGCTGCTCGACGAGCCAACGACCTTTCTCGACATCGCCCACCAGATCGAGCTGCTCGACCTGCTCGCCGAACTCAACGCACAGGGGCGAACGATCGTCGCGGTGCTGCACGATCTCAACCAGGCCTGCCGCTACGCCTCGCATCTCGTCGCGATGAAGGACGGCGCGATCGTCGCCGAGGGCAGCCCGGCGGGCATCGTCACGGCCGAACTGATCGAAGAGGTCTTCGGCCTGCCCTGCATCGTCATTCCCGATCCGATCGCAGGAACCCCGCTGATCGTGCCGAAGGGACGGGAACGGGCATCGCATCCCATCGAACAGTCGAACTGACCATGGCAAAGCAGCTGCACATCGGACTGAGCCTGACGCCGACCTGGCTGAAGGGCAGGACGGCGGATGATCCGGACGCTAGGCCGGCCCGCGACCCTGTCGAATTCAACCTTGCACTGGCCCGGATGGCCGAGCAGGCCAAGCTCGATTTCGTCTTCAAGCCCGACTACCTCCTGCTGCATCCGGGCGCCGCCGGCAGCGGCTTCGTCGGCCTCGACCCGACGCTGCTGCTGACCGCGCTGGCGTGCCAGACCGACAGGATCGGCCTCGTCACTACCGTCTCGACCAGCTTCAACCCACCTTTCGTGGTGGCGCGCCAGATCCAGTCGCTGCACTGGATCAGCAAGGGGCGCGTCGGGCTCAACATCGTCACCTCGATCGAGGGCGCGGAGAATTTCGGCGATGCGCCGATGCCGCCGCCAGAGGTTCGCTACCGCAAGGCGGCCGAGTTCACTGAGGTCATGCGCCAGCTGTGGCGGAGCTATCCGCATGAGGCGCTGGCGGGCGAGGCGCCGAGCGCCGCGATCGAGCATCGCGGTGAATTCTTCAGCGTGAAGGGGCCGCTCAACGTGCCCGGCCACGCGGCGGGCCCGCCGCCGCTGTTCCAGGCCGGCGCCTCCGATATCGGGCGCGACTTCGCCTCCTCGATCGCCGACGCGACCTTCGCCGCCATGCCTGATCGCGAAGCCGGCATCGAGTTGCGCGGCGACCTGCGCCGGCGTGCGCAAGGCCATGGCCGCAGCCCGGATTCGGTACGGGTGCTGCCGGGCCTGCATTTCTTCCTCGCCAAGACACGCGAGGAAGCCTGGGCGTTGCATGCACGGGCGCACGCCCATCTTACCGCCGAGCAGCGCCGCAAGATGGTCAAGTCCGTCCTCGGGCTCGATCTCGGCGACCTGCCGCCCGAGGCGCGGATGACAGAGGATATGCTGCCGCCGCCCGATACGCCGGTGCGCAGCCGCACCCATGCCGAATTGCTGCGCCGCTTCATCGCGGCGAACCAGCCGACCGTGGTGGAGGTGCTGGCGCGGCCGGAAGTCGTCGGCTCGGCCCACTGGGTCGCGATCGGGACGGTCGACGAGGTCCTTACCGAGATCGCCGCCTGGTTCGAGGCCGGGGCGATCGACGGCTTCATCGCGATCCCCGGCGGCTCCATGCAGTCGCTGCACCTGTTCATGGAAGAGCTGGTTCCGGCTCTGGCGCGGCGAGGCCTGTTCCGCAGCGACTATGCGGGCACGACGCTACGCCAGCATCTGCGGATCGACGACGAGCGGTGATGCGGCTCAGGCGCCGCCCGAGTCCCGCGTCGCCGCCTGGGCCGCCGCGAACAAGGCGGCGCGATGGCCCTCGGCCTCGGCCGTCTTGACGAACGAGACGGTGGTGACGACGCAGGCGATCTCGCCGAGCGCATTGAACACCGGAGCGGCCTTGCCGGTCAGCAGCGAGAACAGATGCTCGTTGAGCTCCGCGCCCCCGTCGCGCCTGACCGCGTCGAGCATCTCGGCCGGCGGGCGGCTGCCGCGGAAGGAGGCCGGCTGCAGCTTGCGCGCGGCGGCGATCGCCTCCTTCGGCAGATGTGCCTGGAAGACGAAGCCGCAGGCGGTGTTGTCGACCGGCAGGACGTCGCCCAGCGTCACCGTGCTGAGCGCGAAGTCGGTGTTGCGATACCAGCGCACGATGGTCGGGCCGCGCTCGGTCCAGATCGCGACGCCGCAGCTGGCGGCGATATCGGAGGCCAGCGCCTTCATCGCCCGAGCCGCGACTTCGACGGCGTCGATGCGCCTGAGCGCGCGGACCCCGATACTGAGCGCGACCGGGCCGAGATCGTAATGGCCGGTGACGTCGTCCTGCGCCGCCAGCCCCTCCCGCACCAGGCTCTGCATGTAGCGATGGGCGGTGGACGAGCCGGTGCGCGCGCGCCGCGCAATCTCGCCCAGCACCAGAGGCCCGTCAGCCTTGGCCAGGATGTCGAGGAAGCGGGCGGCGATCGAAACCGACTGGATCGTCGGCGAGCGTTTGGTGCTGAGGCTGGTCGTCATGCGAATCGCGGCAGGAAAGCGCGGCAGATGCCGGCCCGCGCTTTGTGACACCGGGAGCCGCCTGGGGACAAGCACCGCCCTCATTCGAGTGCTTCCAAACACCAAGGCGCCCCAGGCTCGAAACTGCGACCGGAAAAGCACAGCGGGCAGGCAATACGGCGGTTCTGTGCCCGCTTCGTGTTGACATGCGGAATGCATCCCACACTGTAGGATCATTCAGTGTGACCTCGCGAGCCACGGCCTCGTCCCCAGCCAGCGAGATTTGATCGGGTGGTGGGGAACATCATGTCGTCCAAGCTAGTCCTGATGCGCAGCGTGAGCTTCGCATCGCTCATCGCTGTCGCCGCTGCGACGCCGGCCTTCGCGCAGAGCAATCCAGCCCCGACGGCGGGAACGATCGAGCTCGATGCGATCACGGTCACCGGCGAGAAGGTCGAGCGCGACCTCAGGAACACCGCCTCGTCGGTCTCGGTCATCACCGACAAGGACATCGCCCGGGCACACACCGGCAACGCGACCGTATCCGAAATCCTGGTCGGCACGCCCAACGTGACCTACACCGACACGGTCAGCGCCCCGATCATCCGCGGCCAGGACACGCAAGGCCCGCTCACCGGCCAGAACTCGTTCTGGGGTGGCACGGTGCCGCGCGCTACGATCAATGTCGACGGCCACTATCTCAGCTACAACGAGTTCTATTTCGGCGCGACCTCGCCCTGGGACGTGAAGAGCATCGAGGTGTTCCGCGGGCCGCAGACGACCTCGCAGGGCGCCAACGCCATCGCCGGCGCGATCATCGTCAACACCAAGGACCCGACCTTCACGCGCGAAGCGGCCTTCCTGACCGAGTTCGGTAGCTATGCGACGCGGCGCGCGGCGCTGATGCTGTCGGGGCCGATCATCAAGGACCAGCTCGCCGGGCGCATCACGCTCGACTATTCCGGCCGCGACACTTTCATCGACTACATCAGCCCGAACTTCCAGACGCGCTATGCCGATCAGGATTTCCGGAACCTGAACCTGCGGGCCAAGCTGCTCTGGCGCCCGAGCGAGCTGCCCGGCTTCGAGGCGAAGCTCACCTATTCGCGCAATGAGAGCAACCGGCCGAGCCAGGAGGCGGCGTCGGCCCCGTTCGACCGGCTGAAGCACATCACCACGACGATGCCGAGCTTCCGCCAAAACAGCAATACCGGCATCCTCGACCTCAGCTACGATTTCGGCAACCGCTTCAAGGTCTTCAACCAGACTCAATACACCGACCTCTCGGTGAGCCGGAAGACGGGCCTGCTCGGCAATGGCGACGCCTATATCGACCAGCGCAACATCTCGAACGAGCTCAGGGTAACCTATGGCGACCAGAGCGACGTGCTCAGCGGCGTCGCCGGCATCTACTACGCCCACACCAAGACCGATGAGATCCTCTACCTCACCGGCCAGTCGACCTTCGACGACACCAAGCGCAATCTCGGCGTGTTCGGCGAGCTGAGCTACCGCCTGACCGACCGCTGGACCTTCACCGGCTCGCTGCGCTTCCAGCAGGACCAGATCGAGCGCGTCGGCCGCACCGTCTTTGCGGCGCAGGGCGTCGATTTCGACAAGACCTTCCAGGCCGTGCTGCCGAAGGCCTCGATCGCCTATGCGGTGACGCCGGACTGGACCGTCGGCGCCATGGTCAATCGCGGCTACAATCCCGGCGGCGTCTCGCTCAACCTCACCGCCGGCCGCTGGCAGCCGTTCAAGGAGGAGACGCTGTGGAACTATGAGCTGTTCACCCGCGCCAGCCTGCTGAACAACCGGCTGAACGTCAGCGGCAACCTGTTCTACACAGACTTCCAGAACGCCCAGTACTTCATCCCGGTCGTGCTCACGACCGGCGTGGTGCAGTCCTATGCGATCAATGCCGAGAAGGCCCATGCCTATGGCCTCGAGGTCAGCGCCGATTATCGCCTGCTCGACAATCTGACGCTGAAGGCCGGCGCCGGCCTGCTGCGCACCGAGATCGACAAGATCTCCGCCAATACCGGCTACAAGGGCAACGAGTTCGCGAAGTCGCCGGGCTACATGCTGAGCTTCGGCGTGAGCTGGGACGTTACCAGCAAGCTCAACCTCACCGCCCAGCTGCGCCACACCGACGGCTACTATTCCGACGTCGCCAATACGCGCCTCTACCTGATCAAGCCCTATACGATCGCCGACTTCCGCGCGAGCTACCAGGTCACCGACAATCTGCAGGTCTACGGCTACGTGAAGAACATCTTCGACGAGCGTGCGCCGACCTATATGCAGCAGAACCGCGGCATCGGCGGCACCGAGGCGAGCATGACCGAGCCGCGCATGTTTGGCGCTGGCATCAAGGGCACGTTCTGACCGAGCGCACAGAGCGCGCCTGACAAGGCGACGCGGCGGCGAGCAATAGCGCCCGCCGCCCCCTGCCCGCCCACCAACTGTCCTGCAAGGAGGTTCGCATGAACGACCTGTCGCGCCCGGCCGCGCCTCCGCCCGGCCTGCCTTTGCGCCTGCTCCAGCAGATCGCTGCCTATCGCACCTCCCATTGCATCCGCACCGCGGTCGAACTCGGCATCCCCGCTTTGCTGCAGGAGGGGCCTCAGACCGCCGGCGAACTCGCCGAACGCATCGGCGGCAAGGCCGAGCTGCTGGCACGCTTGCTCGGTCATCTCGTCAATGAAGAGATCATCGGTCGCGATGATGCAGGCCGCTATGTCGCCCTGCCGACGACGCATGCTCTCGTCCCCGGCCATCCGCATTCGCTGGTGCCCTGGGTCCGCTTCGAGCTCGATCCGCTGCACGGTCGCGCCTGGGAGCGTCTCGGCGAGCAGATCAAGGGCGGAACCCCGGCCTTCGAGCTCGCCCATGGCAGCCCGTTCTTCAGCTGGCTCGGCCAGGACGAGGCGGCGCAGGAGCGCTTCGACATCCAGATGCGGGCGATCGCGACGGCGCTGATCGGCGTCGCGGTGCGCCATCTCCAGTTCGCGGCCGGCGAGACGATCGTCGATGTCGGCGGCGGCGACGGCTCGCTGCTGGCGGAACTGCTCGGCCGCAATCCCGGCACCTCCGGCGTGCTGTTCGAGCTGCCGCGGGCGACCGAGGCGCTCAATCCGCGCTTCGCCGAGCTGGTGCAGGCCGGGCGCGCCCGGGTGCAGCACGGCTCGTTCTTCGACGAGATCCCGTCCGGCGGCGACGCTTATGTCTTCAGCCGGATCCTGCACGACTTCGACGACGAAGCCGCCGGCCGCATCCTCGCCAACGCCAAGGCCGCGACCAAGGGACCGGAGCGTTTCATCGTGGTCGACATCATGGTCGACCCGGCCCGCGCCAAGCCGAACGAGACCTCGCAGGATCTGCTGATGATGGTGCTGATGGGCGGACAGGAGCGCAGCGCCGGCGAGTTCTCGCAGCTTCTGGCCGCCTACGGTTTTGAGACTGCCTCGGTCACGCCGACTGCCTCGCCTTTCCATATCCTCGAGTTCCGCCACCCGCGCTGAGGCGGGTGGCACGCCGGCTCCGTCACGCCGGGATCAGCACGCGCGTCAACAGCAGATCACCAAAGCGCGCGAAGCGGGCTGCGATCTCGCAGCCGCCCGGGAACTCCGGTGACAGCGCCTCGACGAGGCGCAGGCGCGCCATGTCGTGCGCATCCCAGGTCACCAGCTCGGAGAGGTGGAACGACATCGGCCGGCGCAGCAGCGGATGCAGCGCCTTGAACAGGCTCTCCTTGGCCGAGAAGGCCAGCGTCACCGAAAAGGGGTCATTCGCGAGATGACGGCGTTCCCGAGGTGTCAATGCCTCGGACGCGACCTCGCTCGCCCCCTGCCCATCCATGACCCGCTCGATATCGATGCCGATGCCGCGGCAGGTGCCGGCGCGCGCGGCGATGGCGATCGCGACGTCGCCGCTATGCGAGATGGAGCCGAGGGTGCCGTCAGGCCAGAGCGGCGAGCGATCAGGCGCCATGCCGGGACAGGCGCCCTGCCCGGTCAGCAACCGCAGGGCCTCGCTGGCGCAGACCCTCCCCGCCAGCCATTCGGCGCGGCGTCGGGGTGCGGCGCGCGCGATACGGTCCGGCAGAACGGTGCCGAGATCTGGTGCACCGGGCTCGCGTGAGAACCGCATCGCGACGCAGCGATAGTCGATCGGCTCGCCTGGCCAAAGATGAAGCAGCTCCGGCCCGCTCTCCACCAGCGCCCGGCTCAAGCCGCCAGGCGGCGCTGCTCGATCAGCGACCACCAACCGTTCAGCGTCGGCACGCGGGCGAGATCGTCGAAGCCGACGATGACGCCGCGCTCCTTCAATTCGCCGGCGAGCACCATGACCTGCACGGAATCCAGCCCGTAGAAGATCAGGTTCTCGTCAGGATCGAGCTCGGTCTCGTCCTCGACCAGTTCGAGGACGCGCGCCTGCAGCCATTCGCGCGTCGCCTGCGGACGTTCCGCCACGCCCGCCAGGCTCTCGGTCGAAACCAGCGCGCCGCAACGCGTCGCGACATAGCGCAGCGCCATCAGGTGCTCGGCCTCGGAGAAATCGGCGACAGCGTCACCGACCAGGAAGGGCTGGATGTCGCTCATGAAGGCGTCGACCGCAGTCACCATGCAGCCGATATGGGCGTAGACGCCGCCGATCACGAGCTGGTCGCGGCCGAGCGAGCGCATCCGCTCGAGCAGGTCCGAGCGCTTGAAGGCGCTGTAGCGCCATTTGGTCAGGACGATGTCCTCCGGCCCCGGCACCAGCTCGGCGACGACCTCCTGCAGATCGGGCGCGGCGACGGTGAGACCCGGGCCCCACATGTCGTTGAGCAGAGCGCGGTCGCCGGCCGGCTGCTCATGCGGCTGGGCCGTATAGACGACCGGCACGCCATTAGCCCGCGCCCAGTCGCGCAGGCGCACGAGATTGCCGATCAGCTGCGGCAGCAGCTGGCCCTTCGCATCGTAGAAGCGCAGGAAATAGCGCTGCATGTCGTGGATCAGCAGCACGGCGCGCTTCGGATCGGGCCGCCATTGCGTGCGGTTAGCCGGGAAGGCACGCGCCTCCGGCATCGGGTAGTCGGTGATCTGCGGAATGGCCATGGAAGCTCTCAATGCGTGAGGATTGGATCAGGCGAGCTCGGCGCGCAGGCGCTTCTTGTCGATCTTGCCGACCGGGGTGAGCGGCATCGTCTCGATGAAGCGGACGCGGTCCGGCAGCTTGTATTCGGCGACGCCGAGCTCCAGCAGGTGCCGCCTCAGAACCGGCCCGCGCAGGGCCGCATCGCGGGCGACGATGAAGGCGCAGCTCTTCTCGCCGAGCAGCACATCCTGCATGGCGACGAGCGCCGCATGCGTCACCTCGGGATGGCGTAGCAGGAGGTTCTCGATCTCCTCGGCCGCGACCTTCTCGCCACCGCGATTGATCTGGTCCTTGACCCGGCCGACCACGCGCAGATAGCCACCGCGGACCCGCTGCACGATATCGCCGGAGTAGTAGAACCCCTCGGCGTCGAAGACCTTCGCGCTATGCTCGGGCGCCCGGTAGTAGCCGCGGAAGGTGTAGGGACCGCGCGTCGCCAGCTCGCCGCTCTCCCCTTCCGGGACGGGGTCGCCATCCTCGTCGACAATCCGGACCTCGTCATCGGGGCTGATCGGCCGTCCCTGCGTGGTGAAGACGAGTTCGTCGTCATCGTCGAAGCGGGTGTAGTTCACCAGCCCCTCGGCCATGCCGAAGACCTGCTGCAGCGCGCAGCCGAAGACCCCGGGCACCTGCCGCGCCAGCGCCTCGGCGAAGCTTGCGCCACCGACCTGCATCAGCTTCAGCGAGTCGAGCCGGGGCTTCTGCTTTCCCGCCGCTTCCAGCCAGAGCGCCACCGCCGTCGGCACCAGCGCGACCATGTCGATCCGGTGCTGTTCGATCAAAGCAAAGCAGGCGAGCGGCTCGGGACTCGCCGCCAGCACGACGCAGCCGCCAGCATGGAAGACGCCGAGCGCGCCGGGAGACGAGAGCAGGAAATTGTGCCCGGCCGGCAGCGCGCAGAGGAAGCGCGTCTGCGGCGAGAGCCCGCAGATCTCGGCGCTTGCCCGGACGCTGTAGTCGTAATCGTTATGGGTGCGGGGGATCAGCTTCGGCGTGCCGGTGCTGCCGCCCGAGAGCTGGAAGAAGGCGACCTCGTCGGCAGGCGATGGCGAGCCGGCCGGGGCTGCGCTGGTCTCGGACGCCAGCCAGCGCTCGAGATCGTTATAGGCGCGGTTGCCGCCGAGCAGCAGCACCAGCGACAGGCGCGGCGAGAACTCCCTGAGCTCGGCGGTGAAATCGTCATCGGCGAAGAGCTCATGTGAGCGCGCGCCGATCACCAGCTTTGGTTCGATCTGCTGCGCATAGGAGGTCATCTCCAGCTTGCGGTGGCTGAAGAGCGCGTTGACCGGGGCGACGCCGATCTTCAGCAGCGCGAAGAAGACGATGTAGAACTCGGCGCAGTTCGGCAGCTGCACCAGCGCCGTATCACCCTGCCCGAGCCCGGCTTCGCTCAATCGGAAAGCCAGGTTCGAGGCTTTCCGGTCGAGCTCGGCATAGCTGATCTGCCTGTCGCCGCAGATGATCGCGATGGCGTCGGGGCGCTCCTGCCGCTGCGTATCGAGGATGCGGGTCAGGGGCTGGTCGAGCCAGTAGCCGCGCGAACGATAGCGCGCGGCGAACTCCGCCGGCCAGCGCTGGAAGTCGATGGTCATGCCATGGTCCTTCGATGTCAGGCGGCGAGGCCGCAGGCGCTGAGCATGGTGCCGAGCTTGGCCTGCACCTCTTCCCATTCGGAGGCGGGGTTGGAGGCCTCGACGATCCCCGCGCCGGCAAAGAGCTGCAGCGTGTCGCGCCGGGCGATGCCGCAGCGGATGGTGATCGCCCATTCGCCATTGCCCTGCGCATCGCACCAGCCGACCAGGCCGGTGAACAGCCCGCGCTCGAACGGCTCGACATAGCGGATCAGCTTATGGGCGCTCTCGGTCGGGAAACCGCAGACCGCCGGCGTCGGATGGATGATGCAGGCGAGCTGGAGCGCGGTCATCGCCGGGTCCTTCAGCGAGCCCTCGATCCGTGTCGAGAGATGCCACATCGCCGCTGTGCTCATCAGCGAGGGGGCGCCGGGAACGTCGAGCTCCGCGCAGAGCGGTAAAAGAATCGAGCGGATGTTCTCGATCACCAGCCGGTGCTCGTACTGGTCCTTCTGCGAGCGCTCCAGCTGCTCGGCCGCGGCACGATCGGCCTGCGGATCGGGCTGCCGCTTGGCCGAGCCGGCAAGCGGGTTCGAGACGATCCGGCCGCCTTCCTTGCGGATCAGCAGCTCGGGGCTGACCCCGACGAGCTCGCCCTCGTCAGGCAGGGGAATCCTGAACAGATAGCCCTGGCTGTTCTGAGCGCGCAGACTGGCCAGCAGCCGGCCGACATCCATGCTCCCGGCGAAGCGCAATTCGCGCACCACCGACAGCACTGCCTTGCGGACATCGCTGTGGCGGAAATTGACGATGGCGTGCTCGACCGCCTTCTTGAAGCCGTCCTCGTCCGGAAGGCTGCGCTGGTCGAGCAGGTCGGGAACGCCGGAAGGCTCGCCCGCCGCTTCCGTCGGAGCCGCCTGCTCGCGCCACTCATAGGCAGCCGGGACATAGAGGCAGGAGGGCTCGCGCACATCGAAGGGGATGGCGCCGATCAGGATCGGATTGGCCTGCCCTGCCCGCTTTGCCCGCTCGAAAGCGGCCTCAACCGCCGCGTGCAGGCCCTGTCCGCGATCCTGCCCTCCGCGGGCCGGTACGGAAATCCATTCATGGATTCCCGATGACAAAAATTCTCGGCCATTTGATGCGAATAAAGCACCAAATTTGAAATTAAGATTCTGTTTCAAGGCTAAACTTTCCAGCATTGAAGTTACTCTACTTCTAAAGAGGCTTCATTCAGCGATGCTGATCGCAGACGTTGACAGCTTCTTGCTTTCGTAAGAAGCAATGTCAACCGAAATCAACTTAAGCAAACTGATTATAAATCTTCAAAACAAATGCCATGAACATAGAACAATTAACCCCTATGCAGGCAGCCTATTGGGTTGGCCGCCAGTCTTCCGACGCTCTTGGCGGGGTGGCGGCACATCTTTATGGCGAGTTCGACGGGGCCGATCTCGAGCTCGAGCGGTTGCGCGATGCCATTTTCAGGCTCTGTCGGCTGCACCCGACGCTAAGGCTGCGGATCGACTCCGATGGCTGCCAGCATCTCGATCCGGGAGCCGATCCGCTCCCGCTCGATGTCGAGGATATGCGGGAGCTTTCGGCGGATGCGCTGGAGACGCGCCTGCTCGCCAAGCGCCGGAGCTGGAGCCATCGCCGGCTTGATCTCGCCCGTGGCGAGGCGGCAGCTTTCGGCCTGAGCCTGCTGCCCGATGGCGTCTGCCGGCTGCATGTCGATACCGACATGATCGCGATCGATCCGAACAGCTTCCGGGTCGTCATCGAAGACCTCGCCCGGCTCTACGAGCATCCGGACCGGCCCGAAGCTCCCGCGTCTCACGGCTTCTTCGACTGGCTGGACCGGGCAGGTGCCGGAGCCGAAGGCGCCAAGCGGCGTGAGCGTGACAGGGTTTGGTGGCGCGCCCGTCTCGCCAACGTTCCGCCGGCGCCGGAAATGCCCGCAACCCCTCATGCTCCGGCAGCACCCGCAAGCGAGCGCCTGGCGGCCAGGCTTTCGCCCGACGAGCGCTGCGCCCTGGAAAGGCGCGCCCGCGATCTGCGGGTGACGCCGTCCGTGCTGGCTCTCGGCCTTTTCGCGGCTGTGCTCGGCCGGGCGACGGGGCAGGCCCGCTTCCGCCTGAATGTCCCGAGCTTCTGGCGTGCCCCGCTCGTTCCCGATGTCGAGCGGATCGTCGGCGAATTCTCCAACGTGCTGATCCTTGGCGTTGACCTCGCTACCCCGGCGACACTGGCCGATCTATGCCGCGACATCGGCCGCCAGATGGTCGAGCTCATCGCCCATGACGCCTATCCTGGCGTCAGCGTGATGCGCGACCTGTCGCGGCTGCACGGCTCGGTGCAGACCGCTCCTGTCGTCTTCACTGCCGGCCTCGGGCTGTCAGGCGGCGAGCTCTTCAGCGAGGTCGTCACCCGCGTCTTCGGCCCGA
The DNA here is from genome assembly GCA_024231975.1 of Allobosea sp. GTDB lineage: Bacteria > Pseudomonadota > Alphaproteobacteria > Rhizobiales > Beijerinckiaceae > Allobosea. The sequence goes on along the minus strand of JAAEQB010000108.1, from coordinate 240,787 downwards.
TGAACTGGGTGATCTCGCAGGGACCTCAGGTGGCAATCGACGCCCAGGTCGCGGCCTGCGATGGCGGCATCCTGGTCAACTGGGATGTCCGCCTCGACGCTCTGCCGGAGGCCTGGGTCCGTGAGGCCTTCGAGGCCTATGTCGCGCTGCTGCGCGAGGTCGCCGCACGGTCGGAGGCGCTCGGCGCCGCACCAACCGCGACCAGTGCAGTGCCAGGCCAAGAGCCCGCCAACCCGACCGAAAGCATGCTGGTCAGCCTGCTCGGGCGCCTGTCACCGGGCAAAGCAGCGCACGGGGACAGCGCAATCAGTGAGGTCGCCCAGGCGGAGATCGCCCGCTTCCTCGACCGCTATTGCCCCTCCGGCGCGCCATATCGCCCGGATTTCGACGAGGCGGTGACACCTCGCAGCCTCGCCCGTCTCGTCCGCGCCCGCTCCGGCGGCGCTTCCGACGAGATCGCGCGCATCTTCCTGGAGACGATCGATGCGGGATGAATTTTCCGATGCCGCGCAGGGCGGAGCCTTCGGCCGGGACGAAGCGCCGCTGACTGACCTGCAGCAAGCCTATCTGCTCGGCCGCGAGAGGCATCTGCCGCTGGGCGGCGTCGCCATGCAGGAATTCCGCGAGTATCGCGGCGCGATCGATATCGAGGCGCTGCCTCAGAGGCTCCTCGGTCTGGTCGAGAGACATACGGCCCTGCGCACGCACATCGACGCGATACGCCGGGTTGCACGGGTCTCGCCCGAGCCGACCGTCAACTATGACGAGATCGACCTGAGCGGCCTGCCGCAGGCGGAAGCGCTGGCCTGGATCGACGGGAAGCGCGAGGACTATGCCCATCGCCTGTTCGACCTCACGCGCTCGCCCTGGAACGTGACGGTGTTCCGCCTGCCGGAGCCGGAATCCGACAGCCCCGACCAGACGACCTGCATCCTCTTCGCCCGTTTCGATGCCCTGATCCTCGATGGCCGCGCCATTGCTTCACTGCTGGTCGAGCTGCTGGGCGGGGAATCACCGGGCCTGGAGGCTGCGGCCCTGCCGCAACCGGCCGACGAGGCGACGCGGCGCAAGGACGCCGCCTACTGGGCCCGGAAGCTCCAGCCCGTCGAAGGCCCGCCGCAACTGCCCTGGATGAAGCCACTGGAAGCGATTCCCGTCTCGCTCTACGAGCGCGAGAGCCTGACGATCGCCCGCGAGCGTTTTACGACGCTCTGCCGCCTCGCCGCCAGGGAGCGCCTGTTCAAGAACACGGCGGTGACGGCCGTGATCCTCGAGACCCTGTCGCATTGGCTGAGTGAGGGCGCACTCTGCGTCGGTATCCCCGTTGCCCCCGCCGCCTCAGCCGAGCTCGCGAACAGGTCGAGCTTCATCGCCGCCAACTGGGATGCCCGGCAGGGCAGCTTCCACGAGCGCGCCCAGGCCCTGCAGGGCGACGTTCTGGAGGGGCTGGAGCACCTCTCGCAATCCGGCGTGCAGATCAGCCGGCTCCTGATGAATGCCCATCCGGGCGGCCCAGCTCTGCCTGTCGTCATCACCAACGGCCTCGGCTGGCCGAAGCTGGCGAAGGATGCCGGCATCCGGCGCCATGGCGGCCTGACTCAGACGCCGCAGGTCGCCGTTGATCTCCGCTTCCGCGACGATGACGAGGGCAATCTCGTCGTCGAGATCGACTATGCCTGCGAGGCGATCGACGCCCGGATCGTGCGCGACATCCTCGCCGCGCTCGATCGGCAGGTCGCCACGATCTGCGATCGCGGCGCCTTCGAGATCGTGCGGGGCGAGATGCTCGACCTTGGCCACTACCGGCTCAACAGCTCGGAGGACGACTTCGCCTGCAGCCGCTTCCTGCAGCGCATCGCCGACAATCTCTTCGCGGGAGACAAGGACAAGATCGCCCTGATCTGCGGCGCCCGCCGGATCTCCTATGGCGAGCTCGGTGCCGATATCGGTAAGGCAATGGCGGCGCTGCGCGAGCGCGGCATTGGCAAGGGCAATGTCGTCGCGATCTGCCTGCCGCGTGGGCCCGAGCACAGCGCGATCACGCTCGCCTGCGCGCTCCTCGGGGCTATCTGGGTGCCGATCGACGCGGCCTCGCCGCCGGAACGGCTCGACTATCTCCTCGCCAATTGCCGGCCCGCGCTGGTCGTGTCAGCAACTCTGGTTTCGGGGCACGAGGCGGCGACGCCCGACGCCTTGCTGGCGGGCGAGGCGCCCGTCGATCCGCGGGCTCTCCTGCCGGCGCTCGACGTGCTCTCGGCGAGCAACGATCCCGCCTATTACCTCTATACCTCCGGCACCACCGGCCGGCCGAAATGCGTTGTGCTCTCGAACCGGGCGACCTCCAACGTCATCGGGCGCACGCTGGAGAACTGGCAGGCAACGGCGAGCGACGTCTTCATCTCGGTGACCCCGCTGCACCACGACATGTCGATCTTCGACGTCTTCGGCTGCCTGACGGCGGGCGCGACCCTGGTCCAGCCGGCACCGGGCGAGGAGAAGGACGCGATCGCCTGGAACCGGCTCGTCGCCGAGCACAAGGTCAGCCTCTGGTGCTCGGTGCCGGCGATCCTGGAGATGCTGCTCTCCTGTCGGCAGGGCGACGAACTGCGCTCACTCCGCCTGATCGCCCAGGGCGGCGACTACATCAAGCCGGCCGTGATCGCCGAACTGCGCCGCCTCGATCCGGGGCTGCGCCTCGTCTCGCTCGGCGGACCGACCGAAACCACGATCTGGAGCATCTGGCACGAGATCGCGCCCGAGGACACCGGGCAGGTTCCCTATGGCAGGCCGCTGCCGGGCAACCGCTATTTCATCCTGAACGAGCGTGGCGAGCATTGCCCGCCCGGGGTCGTCGGGCGCATCCACACCGCCGGCGTCAATGTCGCACTCGGCTATCTCCAGGATGGCGTGCTCGGGCAGAACGACTTCGTCACCGTCGCCGATGAAGCCGGCGAGCCGGTGCGCGCCTTCCGCACCGGCGACCGCGGCCGCTATCGCCATGACGGCAACATCCTCTTCGCCAGCCGGGTCGATGGCTACGTCAAGGTCCGCGGCGTGCGCGTCTCCTTGCCGGATATCGAGGCGGAGCTCGGCGCCCACGCCGAGATACGCCAATTGCTGGTGGTCGACTGCGGCGTCGAGCAGCGCGGCGAAGCCGAGATCGGCGTCATCTACGCGCCGGCGCAAGCGGGCAAGCCGAGCGCCGCCGACTTACGCGCCCATGCAAGGCGCGTGCTGCCGGACTCGCATGTCCCGACCCGCTTCGTCGAAGTCGAGGCGCTGCCGCTTTCGGCGAACGGCAAGCCGGATCGCCGCAGGGCCCGCGAGCTGCTGGCTGCAGCCGCTGAACGCCGCGAACCGGCGGCGGCAAAGGCTGCGCCGGCAGCCAACCCGCGCAACCGCGAGATTCTCGACCTCTACCTCGCTGTGCTCGGCCAGCCGGCCTCGCCGGAGATCGACGATACCACCGATTTCATCCACCTCGGCCTGCTGCCGTCGCACCTCAAATCCGTGGCGAGCCGACTCCGCGACGAGCTCAACGCCGATCTGACGCCGCATCAGCTGCTGCGCTGCCGCAATGCCGGACAGGTCGCGCTGCTGCTCCGCGACCAGGAGCGGTGAGGCAACGCGCCGCCCGCCCGCATAGTCCGAACAGGAGATTTCCATGTCGCAGGCCGATTCGCGCCGCGCCCTGATGCCGCTCACCCTGCCGCAGCTCGATTTCTGGGAGGAATTCACCTTCCATCCGGGCGAGCCGATCGCCACCGTCGCGCATTGCCTCGACCTCTACGGCGTGACCGATGAACCAGCGCTGGTCGCGGCCATCACCCAGACCATCGCCGAATCCGACGCGCTCTGCGTGCGCTTCCATGTCGAAGAGGGCAGGAAGGTTCCACGTCAAAGCTGTGACCCGCAACTGCGCCCGGTCGTCCAGCAGATCAATCTGAGGGGTTCCGCCGATCCCTTGCAGGAGGCAAGAGCTCGCATGGAGGCCGACGTCGCGGCGCCGCTCGACCTGCGCGGCGCCGGCCTTGCGGCGACCTGGCTCCTGCGCGTCGGTGAGCGGCGCTATCTCTGGTACATCCGCGCCCACCACATCGTCCTCGACGGCTATGGCTTCACGCTGATCGAGCAGCGCTGCGGCCAGCTCTATTCGCAAGCCCTGGCCGGCGGCGAGGCCGGACCCGCCTTCCACCCCTTCGCCAGCTTCATCACGGAGGAGGAGGCCTATCGCACCAGTCGCCGCCACGAGAGCGACCGCGCCTATTGGCAGGACGCGTTCGCCGCGCACGCTCCGCTGCCGGTGCTGCATCGCGGCGACAAGCAGGCCGGCGAAGCGCCGCACGAGGTCTATGGCACGTTGTCGGCAGGCGTCAGCGCGGGCTTGCGCCGGCTCTCGCAGGAGACCGGCATCGGCTGGCCCGATTTGCTGGTGCTGCTCTCCGGACTCTATCTGTCGCACAGCCTGCCGCGGCAGCGGATCGACGGGCGCGAGGTCCTGGCCTTCTGGCTGCCCTTCATGAGCCGCTGGGGCAGCCTCGCCGCCCACACGCCCGCTATGGTCGTCAACATCCTGCCGTTCCATCTCTCCTTCGGGCCGGGCGAGAGCCTCGACGACGTCCTGCGCGAGAACGCCACCACGCTGCGGACACAGCGCCGCCATGGCCGCTACCGGATCGAGCAGATCGCCATGGACAACGGCATGCCGGAGGGCAGCCGCTATTTCTTCTCGCCGCTGATCAATGTGCTGCCGTTCAGTGCGCCAAGCTTCCATGGCTGCAAGGTGACGCGCGAGATCATGGGCAGCGGCCAAGGCGAGGGCATCGATCTCACCTTCCGCGGCGAGGACGATGGCAGCGGATTGAGCTTCGCGATGTCCGCCGATCCGGCGATGTTCGCCAGGGAGCCGTTCGAATGGCACCGCGAGGGGTTGCCCGCCTTTCTCGCGCGGGCACTCGTCCCGGAGACGCTGACTCGTTCGATTGAGGAGCTTCTAGCGGAGCAGCAAGAGGATGCGCTCGGCTTGGTGTGACGGCGTCAGCGTGCTGCGCAGGTAATGCACCTCCCTTCCCCCTTGCGGGGAAGGGATGGGGATGGGGGGCGAACGACTGGGTACGAGGCTGGTTGTAGAAGCGGCCGGTCCATTTCCCAGCGAATTCTCCCCGACTTTGCGCCCCCCACCCCTGCCCCTCCGCGCAAGGGAGAGGGGTTCTCCGCGCATTTTATCAGGCGCTCGGGCGCAGCCCAGCTCACCCCGCCGGCAGATGCGCGCCCAGCTCGGCCAGCGTCACCTCCGCTCCGCCAACCCGGCCCATCAGCGTGAAGACAGCGCTGGTCGTCGCCTTGATCTTCTCGACCTCCTGCGGCCCATAATGTTCGGAGCGATAGCTCATCAGCACGCGGATCGAGCGCTCGCCGGCAAGATCGGCCTCCTCCATCACCTCGAAGTGCAGGCCGAGCATCGATTCGTGCCGCTCGGGATCGACCTGCCGGAAGGCGATGCTGCGCCCGTCCGGCAATGCCAGCTCGCCGTTCAGCTTGTTCTTGGCGTGAATCTGGACGAAGACCTCGAAGAGATGGTCGCGGCCAGGCGTCATGCCGAGCGCTTCCTCGACCAGATCGATCGGGATCTCGCTCGACGGCAGCGATTCATTGACCAGGTTCCTGACCTGGCCGACCAGCCCGCCAAGGCTCATTGCCTCGTCGAAGCGGATGCGATGGGCGACGACGGTGGTGAAATAGCCGACCGTGTCGAAGAAGGCGGCATCGCTGCGGCCCGAGGCCGAGGTGCCGACCACCAGCTCCGGCAGAGAGCCGAGCTGGCGCAGCGAAGCGGCGATGCCGGCATAGACCACGTTGAACAGCGAGGCGCTGCTTTGCTTGGCGAGGGCATAGAGTCCTTCCGTCGCCTCCCGGTCGAGCTTGAACTCGACCCAGCCGCCGGCGGCAGACGCCTCCTCGCCGGCAGGCTCGGCTCGGTCCTGACGCAACAGGATCGGCTGCGGCTGCGGCGCCCCGCCCAGCATGTCTGTCCAGTAGCCGAGGTGCTGCTGGTTGACGCCGGCGGCGGCCTGAAGCCGGGCAAATTCGTGGAAGGGCGCTGGCGCATCTGACCAGATCGGCATGCCGCCGGCCGCGCGCACGCGGTAGCAATAGGCGATCTCGTCCATCATCAGGTTGACCGACCATTCGTCGAGCACGACGTGGTGGAACAGGAAGGACAGCACCTGCCGGCCCGTTGCGGGGTCGATCAGGAAGCGCAGGCGGAAGGGCAGTTCTTTCGCTAGGTCGAAATGGTGCTGCGCCTCGTCGCGGCGATCGACGCCCACGCTCTCGGCGCTGGTCCAGAACCACTTGTATTGCGACAGCTCGGCAGCCGGCACGACCTGCTGGACCATGTCCTGGCCGTCCTCCCGGAACAGGCTGCGCAGACAGGGATGGCGCTCGAGCACGTCGGTGAAGGCGCGCCCATACAGCGCTTCGTCGACCGGCTCGAGAAAATCGAGCGCGAAGGGCAGGTTGAAGATCTCGTTGAAGCCGAAGGCGGCATAGGCCTTCCAGAGCGAAGCCTGCGCCAGCGACAATGGCGCGCTCGGAGCCTCCTCGATCGGCGCGGCACGCGACGCTTCCGGGCTCGCCTCACCGGTGCGGCGCGCCTTGAGCGCCAGAGCGGCGGCGTTCGGATAGCTGAACAGGTCGTTGAAGTGCAGCTCGATGCCATGCTGGCTGAGCAGGCGCCCGATGATGCGCGTCGCGATCAGCGAGTGGCCGCCATGGTCGAAGAAATCGTCATCCGGCCCCAGCTCCGGCGCGTTGAGGGCGGCGCGGAACTCGGCGAGGATGAGGGCCACCACGGCATTGACTGCCGTTACCTCGGCTGCGATCGCGCTGCCCCCTTGCAGCTTGTCGGCTGCCGTGGCCGGCGATGCGCCGGGCAAGGCGACCTCCCCTTCCTTCAGCCAGGCCAGAAAGCGCTCAAGCAGGACAGGGCCGATCTGCGGCAAAAGCCCCTGCCCCGTCACAAGCTCGATCGCGACGCCGCCCTGCTTGCCGCGTCCGACAGCGAAAGCCAAATCGGGGCGGGTCTCCAGGGTCGGCAACGGCAGCCGTTCGACCGATACGCCCGGCATCTGCAAGCTATCCGCGGGATCGTCGAGCCAATTGACGAACAGAACGGGCCGCTCCGCCCTCCCCGCGCGGCGCGTCTGTGACATCGCAGCATTCGCCGTCCGGCCGAGCCGGTCCTGGATCGCACGAAGGATCACATCCACCGGAGCCTGTCCGTCTACCGTCAGGACGACAGCGTCTCCGCTCGTGACGGATGACGGCGGATCGCCGATCTGCACAGCCTGCCTGCTCGGGATCAGAAGGTCGATCTCGCGCTTGCCGGACAGAGCGGACACATATCGGGCGAACAATGCAGCGAGATGGGCGAGAACCGCCTGATCCGGTGCATCCTGCGTGAGACCGCTCAAGGCCTGCAGCCCAACCGTAGTGCCGCACCGACCAGCCAGCGCCCGCTCGGATCGCAAGGCGCGGAGATTGCCGAAATCAACGATCTCCGAAGCCGCGATCCCAGTCCGGCGCATCCAACCCGGCAGCATCGCCGAGGCGTCACCTGCTGCGAGCAGCGGCATGCCGGGAGCACGCAGCACGAAGGAGGGTGGCGGTATCGGCTCGCCCGCATAGGCCTTGCCAAGCGCCAGCAGAAATTCGGCGGCGGAGTGTGTCATATCAAGGATGCGGTGCAGGACCAGCGCAAGAAGCGTCTCCCGTGGGCAGCTGATCACGAGCACCTCGAAAGGCGGCTCGCCATCGCTGTTCCAGCTCGCGGCCTGCCGGTCGAGGATCGCCGCAACCGCCTGCTCCGGCGTCTCGGCTCGGATCAGGATGACGATACGGCCCTGTTCTCCGGCGAAGCGCTTGTGCAGCTCGCCATCCTCGCTGAAGCGGAAACGGGCGTTCAGGCCGGGCCAGGCGCGGACGACATCACGGATCGCGCCGACGAGGCGCGCCAGATCGGGCTCGCCAGTCAGCCGGCAGGCCACGACATGCTTCAGAACCGCCTCGGGAACCTGCTGCTGCGCCAGCCAGACATGCTCCTCGTATTCGCTCGGGGGAGGTGCGGCCGGCTCGCTTCGCGTCGCTACTCCTGACAGCTTCTGCAGGGCGGCGTCGAGGCGCTGCCGCTCGGCGTGCGTCAGCACATGGTCGAAGTCGGCAGCCATTGCTGGTCTCCTCTAGGCTTCGGCTGATGTCGGTGGATGGCGCGCGGAGCGCCTCACTCGTCGAAATCGTCGTGTACGGCGACGGCGCCGCGGCGCCAGTAGCCGTGGGCGCGGACCCATTTGCGATTGGCACCGCGCTCGTCGACGAGGACGCTGCGCAACTGCTTGGCGGCACTGGATTCGCAGGCGAGCCAGGCGAAGTAGTCGCCATCGGGGAAAGCCAAAGCCCGCAGGGCCGCAAGCAGCGCCGCACCGGGTTGTGCCCCGGCGGTGCGATGAGCCCAGATCACCTCGATGCCGGCGGAGCGATGCAGGGGAAATTCCTCGTCCGCTCCACCGATCTCGACCAAAGCGAGCGCCCGGCTGCCCGATGGCAGCTCCTCCAGGCGTCGCGCCAAAGCGGGCAGCCCGGTCTCGTCGGCGACGAGCAGATGCCAGTCGAAATCGAAGGGGACGATGAAAGAACCGCGCGGGCCGGCGATCCAGGCAGGATCGCCCGGCTTGACCTGCGCCGCCCAGTTGCTGGCCGGCCCATCGTGCAGCAGGGCGAAGTCGATATCGAGCTCGCCAGCCTGCGGATCATGCCGCCGCGGCGTGAAGTCGCGCGCCAGCGGCCGTGAACCATTCTCGGGGAAGGCCAAACCGTCCGGCCCGACGACGGGCAGGACCGGTTTCGTCTCGTCGGGCGCTGCGAAGAACATCTTCACATGGTCGTCGAAGCCGAGGCTGGTGAAGCCTTCGAGCTCCGGGCCGCCCAAGGTCACCCGGCGCATCGATGGGCTGAGATCGGTCACGCGCAGGACGTCGAGGCGCCGCAACGCCACCTTGTGGCGCTGGCGCTTCGGCAAGCGCCCGTCCTGCACGCCTGCTTCATTGGCGTTGGTCATGGTTTCTATCCCTTGCGGTTGCCGGCCCGTTCACGGCGTGGCCGGATCGAGCCTTTGCGGCCGCGCGAGGCGGCCATGTAGTCTGCGGCGACGCCTCCAGAGCGGCCGTTACTTGGTCAGGATCAGCTTTCCCTGCCGCGTGATCCTGAGACGATAGAGTTCGCCATGATGCTCGATGCCGATCTCCGTCTCGCCCTTGAAGACCGCCGCGCTGGCGACCGTCCTTGCCGGGCGCGTAGCCGTCGGACGGGGCAGGCCGCGGGCCCGATCGAGGCGTCCGGGTCCGGTCGGGGCTGACAGGAGAGGCTGGCTGTTCATGGAAAATGGCTCTGAGCGATAAGCTGTAGCGAATACGCAGCCAGCCTAGCCGAGATCAAAAATCCAAGCAATTACAATAGTTTACATGTATAATCATTCAAAACTCCGGCTGAGACGAGCAAGCACGCCTCATCCGCAGTGATGATGCCCGCCTCCACACGGCGGGCCGGCTCGACATCGCTATGCCGTCGCACGGCGCCCGGCTGCGAGGGCCAGGATCGCGACGAGCAAGGGCGCGAAGGATAGCATCAGCACCATGTTCCAGCCGAAGGCGGAGAGCAGGCCTCCAGAGAGGAAGGAGCCGATCGCCATCGTGCCGAACACCGCGAAATCGTTGAAGGATTGCACGCGGGCCTTCTCTTCCGGGCGGTGGCATTCCAGGACCATGGCCGAGGCGCCGACGAAGCCGAAGTTCCAGCCCAGGCCGAGCAGGATCAGCGTTGCCCAGAAATGCGTGACGTCGATGCCGAACAGCCCTACGGCCGACGCAGCCCCGGTCAGGATGAGGCCGGCGGCGACGACCTTCGCCGCACCGAAGCGCGTGATCAGGCGCCCGGTCCAGAAGCTCGGCCCATACATGGCGACGACATGCCATTGCAGCCCAAGATTGGCCGATTCCTGGGAGAGCCCGCACAGCTTCATCGCCAGCGGCGCCGCCGTCATCAGGAAGTTCATCAGGAGATAGGAGACGACCCCGCAGATCACGGCGAGGATGAAGCGGGGCTGGCGCACGATGATGCCGAGCGGCCGGCCGCCCGCCTGTTCCGCGGCAGTCGGCATCGGCAGCTTGACGCCGAGCAGGATGAGGGCGGACAGCGCCGCGACCGCCGCCTGGCCGACATAGGTGGCCGCGAAGAGATAGGGCGGCCAGAGGTTCATCGTATACGTCACCAGTTGCGCGCCGATGACGCCTGCGAAGACACCGCCCGCCATCACCGCCGACAAGGCGCGCGGGCGCCGTTCCGGCGCAGCGCAATCGGTCGCGGCGAAGCGGAAGGACAGGACGACCGCGGCATAGACGCCGGCACAGAAGGTGGCGAGGCAGAACAGCCAGAACGAGGCGACGAGCATGGCGAGAGCCGCCAGCGCGCCGGCAAGAACGCCGCAGCCAGTGCCGAGCATGAACACCATGCCGCGGCCATGGCGTTGCGCGATCGCGCCGGCCGGCAGCGTGCAGAGCGCCATGCCGACGACGAAGATCGAGACCGGCATCGTCGCGAGGGCCTTACTGGGCGCCAGCATGTCGCCGACGACCGCGCCCGTAGCGAAGACGACGGTGGCGTTGGCACCAGCGAGCGCCTGGCAGATCGCCAGCCGCAGGACATTGCTGCGCTCCTGCCGAAGCGAAATCGCCGCCTCGGCGTCGGGAAGAGTGGATATCGTGGTCATGCGGCGAGTTGGGCTTTCCAGACGATGTCACGCGGCGAAGGTCGGCGATGCAAGCGCCGATCGAGGAGGTCCCGCGCCTTGACTACCTCACCGTTGCGCATCAGGGCGAGCAAAAGCGTGTCCTCGAAGATTTCCCTTTGAGCGCCGCTGCCACCGATCCGGGCCACCTCGCCAGCCAGGGGTTCGAGGATGCGGATGCAACCGGCATAGTCGCTCTCCGCGAATGCGAGTGCCGCCCGGCAGATCGCCGGAACGACGGGGCCGGCCGCAAGCGTGCCGCCTTCGACAAGGCTGGTCAGCGCGTCAATGCGCTCTACGGCCGCGCTCCTGTTCCCGGTTGCCGCATCCGCCAGGCCGAGATGGGCATCGACGAAGGCCAAGCCCGGCTTGGCGAACTTGGTTTGGGCGTAGGACCTGGCGCGCTCCCACATCCCGGCCGGCACCTCATGGCCGTAGGCCTGCAGGCGCCAAAGCAGCGAGACGGCATCCGTCATGATGTTGATCGGGGCACCCAGCGAAACCGATGGCTGGACATGTTGCTCGTAGATCGCAACCGCCCGGACGGAATCGCCGCGATCAAGCGCCGACAACGCCTCGTGCCAGGCGATGTGGCCATGGAGGATGCCGGAGCGGTCATAGCTCGGCAACCAGTTGGCAACAAAAGCCTCCGCCTCGTCGGTCGCCCCATCCTCGAACATCGCATGGGACAAGGCGTGTGCCCCGTTGGCGTTGGCCGGGCGTAGCTCGACGGCCCGCCGCGTAAGGTCGCGGCCGAGCCTGACCGCGCCATTCTCGGCATGGGACCAGCCGCGATAGGTCAGGAACCACCAGTCATCCGCAGAAAAGCTCCGGGCGTGGCGCTCGCAGAGATCAACCCGGGCCTGATCATGTCCCCTCATGCCGGAGAAAGCAAAAAGGCCGAAGGCACCCAGTGGCAGCGAGAGGATGATAACGTCGCGCGGCCAGCTCTCCGCATGCTTGAGCGCCGCATCGAGTGCCTTGGCGCCTTGGCCTGCGATTGCAAGAGCGAGCGTTGCAACATGGCTGCGTTCGCGCGCGGTTCCGTTCAGGTCGACGATCCTCGATGCCAGGGCGATGCGAGCGGCAGCCTCCAATGGCTGCGCGCGCACAGCCAGCGCACGTGCCAATGCGGCATGAGCCAGCGCGAAATCCGGATCCGCCTCGATTGCCTGTTGCAAGGCTTCGATCGCACCCGGCCATGCGGAGAGCAGCAGATCGACACCTTCGCGATAAAGGCGCGCAGCCTCCGGAGACCCGGTCGAGACCGACAAGCCACGACGATCGGTATCAGGCATCGGCAAGGTCCCTCGCAGACGAACCGGTTGCGGCAAGCGCATCCCGCCTCGCCTGCCATTCCCTTCGCCTATCAGAAAGCCGGCTGACCTACTTTCGATGCTTTGCCAAAAACTATAGAATATCAGACAAAACGGGATGCCATGAGCTGGTCGATCATCACTGCCCCGCCGGATGCGCTGCCGCCGCGACCGATGACGATGCGGGCGCAGTCGATTCCGCCCCGTCATCATTTCCTGGAGCACGCCCATGACTGGCATCAGCTGGTCTATGCGATCGACGGTGTCCTGACCGTCTCCACGGTCGGGCAGACCTTCATCACCTCGCCGGACCAGGCGGCCTGGCTGCCGACGGGCGTGCCGCATCGCGTGGGATCGCTGCTCGGCGCGGAGTTCCGGAGCCTCTGGATCGCGACCGAAGCGGGAAGCAGTCTGCCACGCGCCCCGACGGTCCTGGCAGTGTCGCCGCTGCTCAAGGCCCTGATCGTCGAGGCGGCAGCGATCGAAGGCCAAGGCGACGCCGACGGCTATGGCAGCCGGGTGGTGGCCCTCATCCTCGACCAGTTGCGCCGCGCGGCGGCCTTGCCGACGGCCTTGCCCTGGCCCCGCGACAGCCGCCTCGCCGCGCTCTGCGAGGCGCTGTATCTCGATCCCGCCGACGAGCGCAGCGCCGCGGACTGGGCTCGGGAGCTCGGCCTCTCCAGCCGGACCCTGACACGCCGGTTCGAGGCCGAGATCGGCGCGCCGCTGCGCTCATGGAAACGCCGCCTGCGCCTGTTCCGGGCGATCGAGTTGCTCAGCGGCGGGATGTCGGTGACGCAGACCGCGATGGAACTCGGCTACGGCTCGGCCTCGGCCTTCATCTTCGCCTTCAAGGCGGAGATGGGTGCAAGCCCGCATGCCCATGGCCGTCAGGGCAACCGGCGCGGCAAGCCGACGATCGATTTTCCGGTGCCCCCTGCCCCGGCAATCGCGCATACTCCGCGCGCCCCGGAATCATGATCTCTCGACAAGGCGACAATGGCGATGGCGATGACCGGCGAGGCGGACACAGCAGAGCTTTCGGACCCGGTTCCGGCCGGCAGGCCCGGAATCGGCGACAAGCTCTATGATGCCCTGACCAGCGCGATCGTGACGGGGGAGATCGCTCCGGGCGAGAAGCTGAGCGAACCGGTGATCGCGCGCCGCTACGGCGTCAGCCGTGCACCTGTCCGCGAGGCGATCCGGCGCCTGCAGGAACGCGGGCTGGTCAGCTACGTCACCAACCAGGGCGCGCGCGTCGCCCAGCCCAGCGCCGACGAATTCCTGGCGCTGCTCGACGTCCGCGAGGCGACCGAGGGCATGGCGGCGCGGCTTGCCGCCGAAAGCATGAGCGATGCGGAGATCGCGGCGCTGGAGGCGCTGGTCCAGGGCCATCGCGGCGAGATCGAGCGCAACCCGACGGGCGCCTATCTGCAGGACGAGCCCGAGGCCGACTTCCATCGCCGGATCGCGAAGGGCAGCGGCAACCCGATCCTGGCGGAGCTGCTCTGCGAGCAGTTCTATCCGCGCCTGCGTCTGTGCCGACGCCTGCATTCGACCGTCCCCGGCCGTGGCCGCGAAGCCTGGCACGAGCATATCCGCATCACCGAGGCGATCAGCCATCGCGATGGCGAACTGGCGGAAATCCTGATGCGCCGCCATATCCGGGCAGCGCGCACCGCGCTGCAGGCCGCGCTCACCAGCGCTGAAAGCGCCAGGCCAGCAGCGCGGCGGCGCGGCGGCCGCTCAGCCGGCTGAGGCGGGCTGCGCCTCGGCCTCCCCGGTGCGCCGTCGCCGCCAGGCAAGCAAGGGCGGCACGGTGAGGACCAGCGCCGCGATGGCGAGCAGCGAAGCCGAGATCGGCGTGCCGACCAGCACGCCCCAATCGTCCTGACTGACGGCGAGCGCCCGCCGCAACTGGATTTCCGCCTGCGGGCCGAGGATAAGGCCGATCAGCGCCGGTGCCACCGGAAAATCGTAGACGCGGGCGACGTAGCCGATCAGGCCGAGCCCGCACATCAGAGCAAGGTCGATCCAGGAGGTGGACAGGCCCCAGACGCCGACCAGCGCGAAGACGACGATGCCGCCATAGATGTAGTGGCGCGGGATCAGCAGCAGCCTGACCCAGATGCCGACCAGCGGCAGGTTGAGGATGAGCAGGATCAGGTTGCCGATATAGAGTGAGGCGATCAGGCCCCAGAGCAGGTCGGGATTGGTGGCGAACAGCAACGGCCCGGGCTGCAGCCCATAGTTCTGGAACGCGGCGAGCAGGACCGCTGCCGTCGCGGTCGAGGGCAGGCCGAGCGTCAGCAGCGGCACCAATATGCCGGCGGCGGCGGCGTTGTTGGCAGCCTCCGGCCCCGCGACGCCCTCGATCGCACCCTGGCCGAACTCCTCGGGATGCGGCGTCAGGCGCCGCTCCAGCGCATAGGAGAGAAAGGTTGGGATCTCGGTACCGCCGGCCGGCAGTGCCCCGATCGGGAAGCCGATCACGCTGCCGCGCAGCCAGGGTTTCCAGGAGCGCGCCCAGTCCTGCCGGGTCATCCAGTGGCCGCCGGAGAGCGGGTTGATCGCGGGCGGGGCCGAGGCGTGCCGGCTCGCGACATAGAGCGTCTCGCCGATGGCGAAGAGCGAGACCAGCACCACGGTGAAGGAGACGCCGTCGAGCAGTTCGAGCATGCCGAAGACCATGCGCGTCTGGCCGGTCTGGGTGTCGATGCCGATGGTGCCGAGCGCGAGGCCGAAGAACAGCGCGGAAAAGCCGCGCAGCAGCGAGCGCCCCATCACCACCGCGACCGAGGTGAAGGAGAGCACCATCAGCGCGAAATAATCCTCGGGGCCGAAGACGAAGGCGAGCTCGGCGATCGCGGGCGCCAGGAAGGTGAGCGCGAGCGTGCCGATCGTGCCGGCGACGAAGGAGCCGATCGCCGCCGTCGCCAGCGCCGCGGCGCCGCGGCCGCTGCGGGCCATACGGTTGCCCTCGAGCGCGGTCATCACCGAGCCGCTCTCGCCGGGCGTGTTGAGCAGGATCGAGGTGGTCGAGCCGCCATAGAGCGCGCCGTAGAGAATGCCGGCGAACATGATGAAGGCCGATGCCGGATTGACCTGCGCCGTCACCGGCATCAGCAAAGCGATGGTCAGGGCCGGGCCGATGCCGGGCAGGACACCGACGGCAGTGCCGAGCGCGCAGCCGATGAAGGCCCAGAACAGGTTGATCGGCTGCAGCGCGACCGCAAAGCCGCCGATGAGCTGGTTCAGGATGTCCATCGCCTCACCCGATCAGCGGCAGGAAGCCGCCGAGGCTGATGCCGAGGCGGGAGAAGCCGAGCCAGGCCGCGCTGCCGAGCGCGAAGCCGATCGCGAGATCGAGGGCGGTGCGGCGCGAGCCGAAGGCGTGGGTGACGAGGGCGAAGGCCAGCATCGCCGTGAGCGGAAAGCCGAGCAAGCGCATCGTCGCCAGCGGCACGGCGACACCCGCCAGCGCCAGCAGGAAGGCGGAACGGGAGGGCGGCGCCTCGGCCTCGTCGTCGACGGCGGCAAATTCCCCGCGTAGCGCCTGGAGGACCAGGAGGATCCCCAGCACGGTCAGGCCGAGGCCGACGGCAAGCACGATCGCCGCCGGTCCGAGGCCGATATAGTTGGTGGTCGAGGAAATGCTCCGCGCGCCGTTGAGCCAAAGCGCGCCCATGATGGCCAAGGAGAGCCCCAGCCACCAGGGCTTGCGCCGGCGACCTCGCATCTCTGCTTCTTGTGCGCCTGGCATGATCGTCCGCTCCCCAGAATCGATTGGACGCGGCACGTAACCGTCAGCCACGTGCCGGCAGTGCGGCGACTATTTGAGAATGCCGACGTCCTTGAGTGCGCTGGTCCAGCTCGCCTCCTCCTCCTTGAGGAAGGCACTGAACTTGTCGCCGGGGAGATAGGCGTCTTCCCAGCCCTGCGTTTTCAGGGTCTCCTTCCAGACCGGCGTCTCGTGCAGCTTGGCGAAGCGTTCGAGCCAGAGCTTCCTGGCGCCCTCGCTCATGCCGGGCGCACCGACGAAGCCGCGCCAGTTGCCGATCTCGACCGGAATGCCGGATTCCTTCAGCGTCGGCGCGTTGATGCCATCGACCCGGGTCGGTCCGGAGACGGCGATGATCCGGATGCGCCCGGACTCGGCGAACTGCCTGAACTCGGATGCGCCCGAGATCGCCGCCTTGATTTTGCCGCCGCCGAGCGCCGCCAGGATCTCACCGCCGGAGAACGAGACGAAGTTGATCTTGGCGACCGGCGCGCCGGCGTGCTTGGCGAGCAGCGCCAGCATGACGTGATCGGCGCCGCCCGCGGAGCCGCCACCGACCGAGAGCGCGCTCGGGTCGGCCTTGAGCGCCGCGATGAGGTCCTGCGGCGTCTTGATCGGCGAGTTCGCGGGAACGGCGATGGCGTTGTATTCGTTGGTGAGTCGCAGCAGCGGCGTCGTATCGGCCAGCGAGACCGGCGTCTTGTTGGTGATGACGCCGCCGACCATGATCACACCGGTCACCAAGAGGGCGTTGTCGTCGCCCTTCGCCGTGCGGACGAACTCGGCGAGGCCGATCGTGCCGGCGGCTCCGCCCTTGTTGGTGAAGGACGCGCCGTCGGTGAACACCTTGGACTGGGCGAAGGCTGCCATTGTGTGGCGGCCGGCGCCGTCCCAACCGCCGCCGGGATTGGCGGGGATCATCACCTTCGCCGGGTCGGCGAAGGCCGTCGTCACGCCGAGCGCGAACACCAGTGCGCCGGTCATCGTCAAACGCTTCAGCATCGTCGTCTCCCTCCCGTTGTCGATTACGCCGCCTTGTTCGGCTGGTCGTCTCTTGCCGCGCCGGGCGCGGGTGCCGTGATTGTCGTCAGGTGCTGCGCTCGCGCTGCGGCATCCCCTCGGGGATGATCGTCTCGATGATCGAAGCGTCGAGTGCCTCGTAGTCGTGCAGGCCGATGGTTCCGTAGAGCTCGGCGCGGGTCTGCATCTCATCGACCATGGCATGGGTGCCACCGTCGCGGGCGAGCGCGGCGTAGAGCTTCTCCTGCGCCTTGTTGGCGACGCGCAGCGAGGAGACCGGCCAGATCACCATGCGGTAGCCCATCGCCTCGAATTCGGAGGCGGTGAAGAAGGGCGTGCGGCCGAATTCGGTCATGTTGGCGAGCAGCGGCACGCCGGGTACGCGCCTGGCGAACTCGCGGAACATTTCGGCCGTGTTCAGCGCTTCAGGGAAGATCGCGTCTGCGCCGGCCTCGCGATAGAGCTTCGCGCGTGCGACCGCTCCGTCGATGCCCTCGCTGGCCGCCGCATCGGTGCGGGCGATCAGATAGAGATGGCGGCGCGCCCTGGCGGCAGCCGCGACCTTGGCCGCCATGTCATGGGCATCAGCCAGCTTCTTGTCGTTGAGGTGGCCGCACTTCTTCGGCAGCAGCTGGTCCTCGATATGGACGGCGCCGGCACCCGCCTCCTCGAAGACACGGACCATGTGCATGACGTTGAGCGCCTCGCCATAGCCGGTGTCGCCGTCGACCAGCAGCGGCAGGCCGCTGGCGCGGGCGATCTGGCGGATGAAGAAGGCGACCTCGTCGACGGTGATGATGCCGAGATCGGGAATGCCCATCGACGCCGTCATCGCCGCGCCGGAGAGATAGAGGCCTTCGAAGCCGGCCGCCCTGGCCTGAAGCGCCGCCATGCCGTTATGGGCACCGGGCAAGCGCAGGATGCCGCCGTGCTCGACCAGCGCGCGGAAGCGCTGGCCGGCCGGCTCGCTGGGCAGTTCCGAGGCGACGAGATAGGGCATGGGCGCTCAGTTGCAGTAGAGGTCGACGTAGTCGTGGACCGGCATCGCCTCGAGCTTCGCCTGGTCGAGCGAGACGTCGAGAATCCGGCGCTGGCGCTTCTCGACGAAGCGGCGGGCGAGATTGGTGCGGAACTTCGCCTCGAGCAGCGGGATGCCGTCGGCGCGGCGGCGCTTGTGGCCGATCGGGTATTCGACCACGAGCTCGGGCAGCACCGTGCCGTCTTTCAGCGTCACGGTCATGCCGTTGGCGATCGAGCGCTTGTCGGGGTCATGATAGTCGCGGGTGAAGGCGGGATCCTCGACGCATTCGATCCTGTCGCGCAGCGCATCGATGCGCGGATCGGCGGCGACGTCGTCCTCGTAATCGGCGGCGGTGAGCCGCCCGAAGATCAGCGGCACGGCGACCATGTACTGGATGGTATGGTCGCGATCGGCCGGATTATGCAGCGGGCCGCGCTTATCGATGATGCGGATGCAGGCCTCGTGCGTTCTGATCCGGATCGAGGCGATGTCGTCGCTGCTGCGGCCCATCTCGCGCAGGCGCTCGTGCAGACTCATCGCAGCCTCGACCGCCGTCTGCGAGTGGAACTCGGCCGGGTAAGAGATCTTGAACAGCACGTGCTCCATCACATAAGAGCCGTAGGGGCGCTGGAACTTGAAGCTCTGGCCGCGGAACGAGGCGTCGTAGAAACCCCAGGTCTTGGCGGTGAGCACCGACGGGTAGCCCATCTCGCCGGTCTGGGCGATCAGAGCGAGCTTCACGGCCCGGCTCGTCGCATCGCCCGCCGCCCAGCTCTTGCGCGAGCCGGCATTGGGGGCGTGGCGATAGGTCCGCAGCGCCTGGCCGTCGACGAAGGCGAGCGAGAGCGCATTGACGATCTCGTCACGGCTCAATCCGAGCAGGCCGGCCACCACGGCGGTCGAGGCGACCTTGACCAGGATGACATGGTCGATGCCGACCTTGTTGAAAGCGTTCTCCAGAGCCAGGCAGCCCTGGATCTCGTGCGCCTTGATCATCGCGGTCAGCACGTCGCGCATCGTCAGGGCCGGGCGCCCGGCCGCAATCGCGCTGCGTGACAGCCAGTCGGCCACGGCGAGGATGCCGCCGAGATTGTCGGAGGGATGACCCCACTCGGCCGCCAGCCAGCAATCGTTGAAATCGAGCCAGCGGATCATCGTGCCGATGTTGAAGGCGGCCTGGATCGGATCGAGCTGATAGGGCGTGCCGGGCACCCGGGCTCCGTTCGGAACCACTGTGCCGGGCACGATCGGGCCGAGCAGCTTGGTGCAGGCGGGATAGTCCAGCGCCTCCAGCCCGCAGCCGAGCGTGTCGATCAGGCAGTTGCGGGCGGTCTCATAGGCGAGCGCGCTGTCAACACGATAGCCCAGGACATAATCGGCGATATCGACGAGGACGCCGTCCGGAGCCGGCCGTTCGTTGTTGCTGCCACTCGCCATCGCCCGATCGTCCCTCGCATCGCAGCGGCGGCTCATGCCACTGCTATTATTGTCGACATAAATTGCAGATCAATGCCGCAATGACAAGCGCTTTAGACTCATAATTCCAAATATTGTCGACAACAATGCCAAGACGGGGCGACGCAGCTTGCGCCGGAGTCTGGCTCAAGCGGGCGCCGATGGGACGGAACGGATTGGATGGATGATGAGCGGAGGAAGGGGAAAAAGCCCTCCACGAGCCGCCCGGCGAAAGCCGAGCAGCACCGCGCTTCGTCAGCACGAAACGCGACCAGCCTTCACATGCCGGACATGGACGATCGCGAGCAGCCGAACCCTTCGCCGGCCCCGTTCACCTCGGCGGAAGCGTCAGCCCTTCTTCGCCGTCAGCACGAACATCGGCACGTCGCCAGGATAGGGCGAGGCCGGGAACAGGTGCTGCCAGCTCCGCGCCGGGCCGAAGCCGGCTTCGCTCAACATCGCCCGGGCATCGCCTTCCGTCAGCCCATCATGGCGCGGCAGGCTGCTGGCGAGCGTCTCGGGATAGGTCGAGCGGTATTGCGGCGCGATCGACCAGAGCCCGTCCGAGACCAGCACGAACCCGCCCGGGCGCAGGACGAGATTGGCCTTGCGCAACGCGGCGGCCGGGTTGGGCAGCGTCCACAGAACATTGCGCAGAGTCACGATATCGGCCGAGCTCGGCTCGAAAGAGGCCTCCTCGATCAGAGCCTGCTCGAAGGCGACATCGAAGCCGGATGCCGCAGCAGCCCGCCGGGCAACGATAAGCATCCCGGCGGAGCCATCGCAGGCGCGCACGCGATGCCCCAGCGAGGCGGCGATCAGCGCACAGGCACCGGTGCCCGTGCCGAGGTCGACGACGTCCTTCACCTCCTCCGCTTCGAAGGCGGCAGCGAGCACGTCACGCCAGAGCGAAGCCTGCGCGACATGGGAGGCGACGCCATCGAAGGCCGGCGCGCGCCGGGTCCAGTAATCGGAAACCTGGGTTTGCGCCTCGGCCGGCTTCATGGCTGCCTCCGTTCCGTCTCGATGAGATATTCGATGTGCCGGCGCCCCGACGCTCCCGTGCGGATCGAGACAGCCACGCCAAAAATGCGCTGGATCGCCTCTGCGGTTAGGACCTCGTCCGGTGTCCCCGCCGCCTGCAGCCGCCCCTCATGCAGCAAGGCGATCTCGTCGCAGAACATCGCCGCGAGGTTGAGATCGTGCAGCGCCATGATGCAGGTGATGCCGAGGCGGCGGACCAGGCTCAGGATCGAGAGCTGGTGCTGGATGTCGAGATGGTTGGTCGGCTCGTCCAGAATCAGCTCGCTCGGCTCCTGCGCCAGTGCGCGGGCGATATGGACGCGCTGGCGCTCGCCGCCCGAAAGCGTGTGCCAGAACTGGTCGTGTCGTTCGGTGAGGCCGACCCTTGCGAGTGCCTCATTGACCGCGGCCTCGTCGGCATCGTTCCAAGAGGCGAGCGCCGCGCGATGCGGCGTGCGGCCGAGCCGGACCACGTCGCAGACGGAAAGCTGGATCTCGGTGGTCGCCTGCTGCTCGACGAAGGCGAGGCGGCGAGCGAGCTCGCGCCGCGGCACGGCGGCGATGTCGCGCTCGTCGAGCGTGACGACGCCGCTCGCGACATTGCGCAGCCGGCAGAGCAGGCGCAGCAGGCTCGACTTGCCCGAGCCGTTCGGGCCGATCAGGCCGAGCACCCGGCCGGGCGCCGCCTGCAGCGTCACCCCGTCGACGATCATCTTGCCGGCGGCGCCCCAGCGCACCTCACGCGTCGCGAGCGTCATACCGGACGCCTCGCGCGATAGAGGATGAGCGCGAAAACCGGTGCGCCGAACAGTGCCGTGACGACGCCGATCGGCAGGATCTGCTGCGGGATCAGCACGCGCGACAGGATGTCGGCGAGGATCATGAAGATCGCGCCGACGACGAGGCAGGCCGGCAGCAGACGGGCATGGCCGGAGCCGACCAGGAAGCGGGCGGCGTGCGGAATGATCAGCCCGACGAAGCCGACGGTGCCGACGATCGAGACCATCACTGCGGTCATCACGGCGGTGGTGGCGAAGAGCACGACCTTCACGCGTGTCACCGCTACCCCGAGCGAGGCGGCGGCATCGACGCCGAAGGCAAAGGCATCGAGCGCCTTGGCGTGCAGCATGCAGATGCCGAAGCCGATGAAGGCGACCGGCGCCGCGATCCAGAGATCGGGCCAGCGCACGCCGCCGAAATTTCCGAGCAGCCAGAACATCACACCGCGCGCCTGCTCGGCGCTGGCCATGGTCGTGACGATCGTCGCCGTCGCCGCGTTGAAGAGCTGCGAGGTCGCGACGCCGGCGAGGATGACACGATCGCTCGCCCCGCCAGCCCCCGTCGCCAGCAGCGCCACGACCGCAAGCGCAGCACAGGAGCCGATGAAGGCCCCGGCCGAAACCGTGAGAGCCATGCCGCCGATGCCGATGCCGAGGATCAGCACCGCGACGGCACCGGTCGAGGCGCCGGCGGAGATACCGAGGACATAAGGCTCCGCCAACGGATTGCGCAGCAGCGCCTGCAGGATCGCGCCGGAGAGTGCCAGCGCCCCGCCACACAGGCCGGCCATCAGCGCCCGGCTCAGGCGATAGTCGAAGATCACGCCCTGCTGGATCGCGCTGACCGGGAAATTGAGATCGAACAGCCCATTGCCGAGCGCGCGCAGCGCCGTTGCGAACGGGATGCGCATCTCGCCGATCGTCACCGCCAGCGCCACTGAGACGGTGAGCGCGACGAGCGAGGCCAGCGCGATGGCGATCCGCGCCGGCCAGTTAGGACCATGGGCAGCGTGGCTCAAGGAGAGAGGCCGAAGCCGGAGATCGCCTTGGCGAGCGTCTCGATGCCGTCGACCGTGTCGAGCCCGGCGCGGGTCGCGCCGACATCCAGGATGACGACGCGATTGTTCTTCATCGCATCGAGCTTGCTGGCGACGGGGTCGGTCTTGAGGAAATCGAGCTTCTTCTCGATGTCGTCGGCCGGGAAGCGGCGGCGATCCATCTTCACCGTGACGATCACCGCCGGATTGGCGGCGGCGATGCTTTCCCAGCCGACCAGCGGCCATTCCTCATTGGTGGTGATGATGTTGCGGGCGCCGAGCTTCGACAGGATGTAGGCGGGCACGCCGTTCCTGCCGGCCATGAAACCGTCGCCCTTGATATCCCGGCTGGAGAACCAGACCACGACCGGCACGTCCCTGGCCTTGAGGCCGGCGACGGCCGCGACCGCCTTGTCCTCGCGCGCCTTGAGTTCGGCGATAAGCGCCTCTGCGCGATCGGAGACGTCGAAGATCTGCCCGAACTCGCGGATGTTGCGATAGACCAGCTCCATCGTGAACATCTGGGTGCGCACGCCGTCGCCGGCGCCGGAATTGTCCTTGCCGACGCAATCGGTCGGCGAGACATAGGTCGGCACCTTGACCTTTGCGAACTGGTCGCGCTTGCCGACGATGCCGTTCGGCCCGACATGCCATTCGAACATCGCGGTGACGAGGTCGGGCTCCTGGGCGAGGACCGCCTCGAAGCTGGGATCATTGTCGGCGAGGCGCTTCACCTTGGCGTTCACCGCCTCATAGGGCTTGGCGACCGGCGAGAACCAGACGGCGGTGCCGACGACGCGGTCGCCCAGGCCGAGCGCATAGAGGATCTCGGTCTGCGTCTGGCCGATCGCGACGACGCGCTTGGGCGGTGCAGCGAAGGTGACGCTCTCCCGGCAATTCTCAAGGGTCAGCGGATATTGCGTCGGCGCCGCCAGGGCGGCACCCGCGACTAGGGTGCCGAGGAGCGCCACGACGGGCGCCTGCAGCAGGCGGGTGATGTAGCGCGTAGCCGGCACGGGACAAGCCTTTAATGTAACAATGTTGCATTTCTGATAGAAGGGACGGCGCGCAGCCGTCAAGCTCTGCGCGACAGCGCGGGCGGCGTTCACGAACATGGGTCTCATCGCTCCCCGAGATGGCAGGCGGGGAGCTGCGCAGGGGCGTGGATGGATGGAGGGCCGCAAGGCCGCCATCGACACACAGCTCCGGAACACCCCGTCCGAAAGACGTCTTCGACGACCGGGGCAGGTCTCCTGGCTCGCGGGTCGATGCCGGTTCCGCCCGGCCTTCCCGGCGCTGTCGGCGCCAGTGGACGATGGACGGAGAGCTCGCCGCTTACAGTTGCGGGGGCAGCCTCAGCTTCGGCGGAATACGCCTCACCGAATTCCCTCTTAGCTCCGGATACGATCCGGAGAACCTCGATCGCCGCCACCCTATAAGGCCGGGCCGCGTGGTCAAGCCCGCCTGAGGTTCAACAGAGCCAGGCGGGGAGCCGCGCGGGAGCGGTCCCCGTCAGGGCGGCCTCGATGCAGTCGTCGAGCGTTCCCAGCCTGACGGCGCAGCCGGAGAGTCCTGGCCCGTAATGGGCGTATTTTCCGGAGTTGGTCAGGACGACCTTGGCCTGCTCAGGAAAGACCGGGCGGGTGATCGAGCACCAGCAGAGATCGGAGATGAGCTCGACGCCGCTGCCTTGCAACTTCACCAGCGTGCCGTCGGCTTGCGCCGCCGCAATCGCATCCCGCCCCGCCGTGATGATGACCGAGAGGGTCGCCGCGACCGGACGACCATCGAGCCGCGCGGCGAACACCCGGCACTCGTCGAGCGAGGCGTGCGGGCTGCCGATCGCGACGAGATCGACGCCGGCTGGTCCCTCGTTCAGCTTGCGCCAGCCGGCGATCAGATCCTCGCGCGTGACGACGACCTCGTCCTCCGGCTTGCCGCCGAGGCTGTCCGCTTCCGGCGTGATCCCCTCGATATGCAGCATCGCCGCGGCCGAGGTCGTGCCGAAGGCGGCACAGAGCGCCTTGAGATCGTCCTGCGTTGGCCGGGTGTTCGCCAGGCCCTTGATCAACGGAATCCGGTCGGGCGAGGCCAGGCCCGTAAGATAGCCAATCAGCGGCCAGGCTGAAGAGTCCGCTCCATCCGGCAACTGCACCCGGACCGCTCGCCTTGCCCGCCGCCCCTCGCCGAGGAAGGCGCCGGCGAGTGGAGCGCGGCCCGTGACGGCGATGCAGAAATCGAGGAAGTCCGGATGCTTGGCGGTGCGGGCGCCGAGCACGGAATTGGCGAAGATCACCGCATTCGATTCCGACCAGCCGATCGGCTCGCCAAAAGCAGGCGGGCTCGGCAGCGTATAGGGCGCACAGGTGAAGCTCGCCTGGCAGCCCATGCGGACATAGGTATCGGCGAGGCGTGCCGCAGGCTCGCCGAATTCGGGCGCGACACCCTGGCGACGCCAGTTCGCATGATCGACCGAGATCGCGTTCATCGTCGTCGGGATACGGACGCGCGCGCCCAGCTCCTCCATCGCCTCGGCGAAGACGAGATTGGCGGGGCCGGCATAGATGCAGCCGTCGACATGCGCCCGGGTGACGTCGATGAGCGACCGCGCGCCCTGCTGGCTCGCCATGGCGACGAGGATGCGCATGGCCTGTTGCGCCGCGATCCCGTCGCCTCCGTCGAGCATGCGACGATCGGCAGGCGTCAGCTCCAGCTCTTCAGGCGCCGGAGTGGTGAGAACGATCCGAATGCGCCCGCCATCGGCCACTATGCCGTCCGGCGTGATCGTCGCCTCCTTCGCGCGGGACAAGGTGGCGAAGGCCTCGTCCGCGAGACGAATGACCGGGACAGGACGTCCGAACATTTCCGAAGCGACGATCGCCCCGAGCGTCAGCGTGTCCTCGGGACCGGAAAAGACCAGAGCGGCGGGATTCTTGCCGGAGAGCGCAAGCTCCAGCAGCACGCCCGAGCCGGAGCAGGAGCCGCGGCTGGTCGGCATGAGCACGATCGCGCCGGCGAGCGAAACGCCATGCGCGGGATGGTGCACGTCGATCACCTTCCCCGAGGACGGATCGACGCCGCCCCAGAAGCTCAGGGGCTCGCCGAGGACCACGATCGGCCCGGCGGCATCCCCCGGTGCGACGATGATGCCGTGGTCGTGTATCGGGGCAGAGTTCATGGCGGATCGATGAAACCGAGTGCAGAACGGGGGAGCGCGAAACCCTCCCGCGCAGGTGATATCATCGAATGGCAGGCGCGAAAGACTGCGTCCCGGCGCAGCCTACAGCCTGAACACCTCTCGCGCCGTCTCATGGGCGCGGATATAGTCCCAGTCATAGGCGACGCCGAGGCCGGGGCCGGTCGGGACCGGGAAGCAGCCGTCCTTGTCGACGCCGTCGAGCTGGTCGCTGTAGCCGCAGGCGTAGACCGGTGGCACCGCGTTCGGACAGTCGGGCCCGACCAGCGCCAGTTCGTAGAAATTGGTGTTGCGGGTCGCAGCCATGCAGTGGCGATGGGCCGGGCCGCAGGCATGGATCTCGACATCGACGCCGAAGGCCTCGGCGAGATGGGCGATCTTCATCGCGCCGGTGATGCCGAGATCGTATTCCGGGTCGGAACGCAGCGCGTCGGTGCCGCCATTGATCAGGAAATCCGCCTTGGGCTCGAAGCCGCGCAGATATTCGGTCTGCAGGATCGGCGTCTTCAGCATCTCGCGCAGCTTCTTGTGGGCGAAGGCCGAGACCCCGCAATCGCGCATCGGGTCCTCGTACCAGAAATAATTGCCCTCGTCGCAGGCGCGCCCGACATAGAGCGCGTCGGCGAAGGTCCGGAGCTCGTTGGCGGGGTCGAGCATCAGGGTCATGCGGTCGCCGACCGCCTTGGCGACATGCAGGACGTTGGCGGCCTCCTCGCGGGCATCGCCATCATGCCAG
Source organism: Allobosea sp. (assembly GCA_024231975.1). Lineage (GTDB taxonomy): Bacteria > Pseudomonadota > Alphaproteobacteria > Rhizobiales > Beijerinckiaceae > Allobosea. Next base: position 214,583 of record JAAEQB010000108.1, on the reverse strand, counting down.
CCATGGACCTTGAAGGCACGGTAGCCGAGATCGTAGCAGGCCTCGGCGAAGTCGACGAAGGCCTCCTTGCTGTCGAGCCCGCCATTGCGGTCGCCGTGATAGGTCGAGGCATAGGTCTTGAGCTTCGTCCGGTAGCCGCCGAGCAGCTGCGAGACCGAGGCGCCGAAGCGTTTGCCCGCAAGGTCCCAGAGCGCGATGTCGATCGGCCCGATGCCCATGCCGTCATGCTGGCGCAGCTCCCGCTTCATGTCGTTCCAGATCTCCTCGCGGTGATCGGGATTGCGACCGAGGATGTTGGGGGCGAGCGAGAGCGTCTGCGCCATGGTGGCGCGGGTGCCGCCCCAGTGCATGACATACTGCCCCTCGGCGCCGTCCTCGCTGCGGATGACGATGGCGAACTTGGTCAATTCCAGCTCGGAATTGGGCTTGTAGCCGATATTGTAGATGGCGCGGGCGTTCTCGGCCGAGCGGCCGATATTCCGTGCCTTGAACGAGAACTCGACGATCTCGACTTCACTGATCCTGGTCATGGGGATGTCCTCAGAAGCCGGCCACATGCGGCAGCCAGAGGCTGAGCGCGGGCACATAGGTGATGATGGCGAGCGCCACGAGCAGCGCGATCAGGAAGGGCCAGAGCTCGCGGAAGAGCGGCCCGAGCCGGACTTTCGTGATCGCCATGGCGACGAAGCAGAGCACCCCGACCGGCGGCGTGACCTGGCCGATGACGAGGTTGACCAGGAGCACGATGCCGAAATGCACGAGGTCGATCTGCAGCGACATCAGCAGCGGCAGCAGGATCGGCACCAGGATGATCATGATGGCGATCGTCTCCATGAACATGCCGGCGATCAGCAGGGCGATGTTCAGGATCAGCAGCACGACCAGTGGGTCGGTCGAGATCGACTTCATGAAGTCGGTGACAAGCTGAGGCGCCTGGTCGACGGCGAGAATCCAGCTGAAGGGCGAGGCCGCCGCGACGATGGCGAGGATGACCGCCGTCTCGCGCGCCGTGCCGACCAGGATCGCCGGCAGGTCGGCGAGGCGGATCGTACGATAGACCAGCATGCCGACGACCAGCGAATAGGCGGCGGCGACGCCGGCGATCTCGGTCGCGGTGAAGAGCCCGGCGCGGAAGCCGACGATGATCAGCACCGGCATCAGCAGCGCCAGCGAGGCGTATTTGAACTCCTTCCAGAGATTGCCGAGCGAGAAGGCGCCAGCCGGGCGGAAGTCACGCTTCAGCGCCAGGATCGCGATCGTCGCCATGATGCAGCCGGCCATGACGAGGCCGGGAATGATGCCGGCGACGAACAGGCTGCCCAGCGAGATGTTCGCCTGCCAGGCATAGACCACCATCAGGATCGAGGGCGGGATGATCGGCCCGAGCGTGCCGGCGACGGCAGATAGCGCCGCGCCGAAGGCGCGGGGATAGCCCATCTTCTCGAGCTGCGGCACGAAGACCCGGGCCGCCGCGGCGGTGTCGGCGACCGAGGAGCCTGAGATGCCGGAGAGGAAGACCTCGCCGACGACGAGGGTATGGGCCGGGCCGCCGCGGATATGGCCGACCAGCGCCTTGGTGAAGCTGAACAGCCGCTCGGAGATGCCGGACGCGTTCATGAGCGAGCCGGCGAGCGTGAAGAGCGGGATCGCCAGCAGCGGGAAGGATTGCACGCCGGCGACGATGCGCTGCGCCGCCACGGTCAGCGGGATGCCCTCCATGAAGATCACCAGCAGGGCCGAGCCGGCCATGGCGATCCAGATCGGCGTGCCGACGACGATGAGCAGCGCGAAGGCACCGAGAAGCAAGGTCACCATGGCCGCTACTCGCGCGTCGTGATGTCGGACCAGAGCGCCCCTGCGGGCCCCTCATCCAGCAGGTTGCGCAGAAGGTGCAGCAGCGAGAGCGCACTGCCGACGAAGAGCGGCGCGATCATCCAGCCGGCCGAGATGCCGAGCATCGGCGTGATGTTCGGCATCTCCCGCTGGAGATAGCGCCAGGAGAAAAAGGTCAGCGTGCCCAGCACCACCGCCGTCGCCAGGAAGGCGAGGAAACCGAAGGCGCGGGCGAGCCAGCGCGGCGCGAACATCACGATGACGTCGATGATGATGTGCGTGCGGGCATGGAAGGCGCTGGCGATGCCGAGGAAGACCATCCAGGCGAAGAGCAGCAGGATGAGCTCCTCCGACCAGGTCAGCGGGTCGCTCAGCACATAGCGGAAGACGACGGCGGCGCAGACCAGCGTCGCGATGGCGGCGTGGAGAACCACCAGGGCAGCATCCTCCACGCGGCTCGACCAGTCGTCGAGTCGCCGGATCAGGGTGAGGCCGGTCATTGTGCTGGACTAGCGCTGGCGCTGCTTGTCGATCGCCGCGAGCACGCGATCGAGATGGGCCTTGCCCCAGCGCCCCTCCATCGCGGTGGCGACGACCTTGGACTTGGCGGCGAAGGCATCGCGGTCGACGTCCTCGACGATCTTGGAGCGGCCGGATTTGCGGATGTCCTCCAGCATCGAGGCCTCGCGCTTCTGCTGGAGATAGGTGTTCATCGCCGAGGCGCGGGCGGCTTCGGCGAACAGGACCTCGCGATGCTCGGGCTTGAGCCTGGCGAGGCTGTCCTTGTTGATGACGATCATGTTGTTCTGGAGCATGTGCTTGGTCATCGCGACGAAGCCCTGCACCTCGTAGAACTTGCGCGAGAAGATCGTCGGGATCGGGTTCTCCTGGCCGTCGACCGTCTTCTGCTGGAGCGCGGTGTAGACCTCGCCGAAGGGGACCGGCGTCGGCGCCGCGCCATAGGCCTTGATCATCTCGACCCAGACCGGGCTCTCCGGCACGCGGATCTTGAGGCCCTGCAGGTCCTCCGGCTTCTTCACGGCGCGATCGAGAGTCGTCATGTTGCGCCAGCCCCAGTACCAGATGCGGGTCACCGGGACGATGTTGTGCTTGTCGCGCAGCTCGTCGAACACGGGATCGAAGGCGTCGGAGCGGATCAGCGCCTCAGCTTCGTTCCAATCCTTCCAGAGGAAGGGGGCGCTCGGGATCTCCAAAGCCGGAACCAGCGAGGAGGCGGCCGCCATCGAGGGCGCGGAGAGGTCGAGCGCGCCTTCCTTGACCTGCTTGAAGAGGTCGACCTCCTTACCGAGCTGCTCGGCCGGGAAGACGCGGATGGTGACGGCGCCGCCCGTGCCCTTGTTCACGCGTTCGGCGAATTCCTGGAAGAGCTCGCCAGCGATCTCGGCGGTGGTGTTGGCATGGCCGAAGCGCAGGGTCTGCGCCTGCGCCGCGCTCGCGATGAAGCTGCCGGCTATCAAGGCCGCGGCGGCGATGCGTTTCAAGATCATGCTTGTCCTCCCTGATGGTGAACCGGGCCGTTTTCGGCCTCGGGGCAGTCCGGCTATTTGATCAGCCGCTCGTAGGATCCTTCGAGATGCAGGCGCATAGCCTGCGCAGCCGCATCGGGATCGCCGGCTTCGAGCGCGTCGACGATGCGGAAATGCTCCTGATGGGTCACGCCGACATCCTGCTCGCGCGTCAGGTAGAGCCGCGAAATGTGCAGGTGGAAGCGCAGGTCGTCATAGCTCTTGAGCGCGACCTGGTTGCCGGCGGCCTGCAGGATCATGCGGTGGAAGCGGTCGTCGCCCTCGGTGAAGCCGCGATGGCTGCGATATTCGCGCGACGGCTCGCCGGCCATCATGGCGTCGACCTCACCGCGCAGTGCCTGGATCACGTCCGGACCGGGCCGACGCCGCGCTGCTTCGGCCGCAGCCCAGGGCTCGATCACACCGCGGAAATTGTAGACGTCCTCGTAATAGCGCCGATCAGGCAGCGGCGCCGTGGCGAAGCCGATGAAGGGCTCGGCCCTGACCAGCCCCTCCGCGACGAGCCGGGCCAGCGCTTCGCGGATCGGCGTCGACGAGACAGTCAGCTCGCGCGCCAGCCCGTCGACATTGAGCTTCTCGCCCGGCGCATAGGCCTGGTCGAGGATGCGCTCCTTGATCGCCTCGTAGACCTGGTCGCCGAGGACGACCCGTTCGATCTTGCGCGCACCGCTCAATGCTTGGCATCCTGCATCTTGGATCGTGCACGATCTTGAGGCGAGCAATCGGACGAGTCAACCCACCGCTTGACCGAGCACCACTGGTTTCGGGGTGTGATGTCCCAAGAGTCATGCCTGGCCATGGCCTGCCGACCTGGAAGCTGTCGTCCTGGCAGCTCCTATTGCTGCTGCGCCGCCAGACTCTCGCTGCGCAGGAAGCGGATGAACTCCTCGACCAGGCTGGTGCGCTGGCTGTGCGAGGGGAACAGCACGCCGAAATTATAGGGCACGTCCGGCTCGAAGCGGCGCCAGACGAGGCCCCTGGAGGCAAAGGCATTGGCGGTGAAGCGGTCGGTGACGGTGACGCCGACGCCGCTGGCCACCAGCTCGCAGGCCACGGCGGCGATCGGCGTATCGACGCGGATGTCCGGCACGGAGCCGGCATCGTCCAGCGCCTGCTGCAGCGGCAGATGCGCGAAGCTGTCGCGCCCCTTGCCGACGAAGGCCAGCCCGTGCAGGTCACGCGGCGTGATCACCTCGCGCACCGCCAGCGGATGATCGGGCAGCATCACGCAGACCCCGATGGCGGGATCGAACAGCTCGATCTCGACGCCGGGCTTCTCCATCGGCAGCATGGCAAAGCCGATGTCGAACTGGCGGGTCGAGACCCAGGAGGCGATCGTCTCCGAGCGCTGGACCTGGAGCGCCGCGGCGACCCCTTCATGCTTGCTCAGGAAGCGCGCGAGCGCCGCCGGCAGGAACTGGTGCGCCAGGGCAGGCATGCTGACGATCCTGAGCTGCTCGACGCGCCGCTCCTTGATCTGGGCGGCCCGCTCGGCGATGCGCTCCAGTCCGACGAAGCTGCGCTCGACCTCGTCATGCAGAGCCAGCGCCTCCGCCGTCGGCCAACTGCGCCCATCCGCCCGGGTGAACAGGGCAAAGCCCAGGCGCTCCTGCAATTCCTTCAACAGGCGGGAGATCGATGGTTGCGAGGTGCGCAGCAGCCGCGCCGCCTGGGTGAAGCTGCCGACATGCAGCACGGCGTTGAAGGCTTCCCAGTGCTTGTGGCCGATCTGCGTCAAATCAAGGCACCCCGTTTCCGTCGCGCTGCAATCTGCGCGCGCCTTGGCATACCCATATCAAATCCGGATCGATCGATCCATATTTCGTCAATTGACAGATATCCCTCCGACCGGAACCCTGACCGCAATCAGGCAAGAAAGAGGGGCTGCCGGCATGAATTCTCCACGTCACGGAATCTGTTCGCTCGCGCTCGGTGTGGCGCTGTCCGCCACGGGCTGGGCCTCGTCCGGCGCCCTCGCGCAGGAGACGATGTATGTCGCCGGCTATGGCGGCTCGTTCGAGCGCCTGATGCGGGAGTCGGTGATCCCGCCCTTCGAGAAGGCCAACACCATCAAGATCGAGTATGTCGCGGGTCAGTCGACCGCGACACTGGCGAAGCTGCAGGCCCAGCGCAGCAAGCAGGAGATCGACATCGCGATCGTCGATGACGGGCCGATGTACCAGGCGGTGCAGTTCGGCTTCTGCGCGCCGATCCAGAAGGCGCCGGTGCTGGACGACATCTATCCGATCGCGAAGCTCGCCGACCAGGCGATCGCCTTCGGCATCGGCGTCACCGCGCCGGTCTACAACACCAAGATCTTCAAGGAGAAGGGGCTGCCCGTCCCGACCTCCTGGGGCGATCTCGGCAACAGCGCCTATAAGGGCCAGCTCGCTTTGCTGGGCGCCGCCAGCACCACCGGCCTGCACGGGCTGATCATGGTCGCGCGCGCCAAGGGCGGCGGCGAGGCCAATATCGATCCCGGCTTCAAGGCCTTCAAGGACGAGATCCGCCCGAACATCGTGACCTTCGCCCCCTCCGCGCCGAAGCTGGAGGAGCTGTTGCAGAGCGGCGAGATCGCGATGACGGTGGTCGCGCGCTCGCGCGCCGTCGCGCTGAAGAAGGAAGGGCTGCCGCTGCAGGCCGTCGAACCCAAGGAAGGCGCCGCGGCGCTGATGGTGACAATGTGCCCGGTCGTGGACAGCGACGTGCCGGCGCAGGCGCAGAAGTTCATCCAGCACATGCTTTCGCCCGAGATCCAGAAGGTCTTCGCCAAGGCGGGCTACGGCCCGGTCAATCGCAAGACCGAGCTGACCGAGGAGGAGAAGGAGGGGCTCGCGGTCGGCGACGAGGCCGTCGGCAAGCTCGCGAAGATCGACTGGCCGGTCGTCAACCAGAACCGCGCCGCCTGGACGCAGCGCTGGAACCGCGAAGTCGAACGCTGAGCAAACCCAGCCCCGCCGCCCCCGTGCGGCCTGGCCTTTCCCGAACGAGCCTTCCAAGCCCATGGCCAAGATCGCACTCGAGGCGCTGACCAAGCGCTTCGCCAATTTCACCGCGCTCGCGGGGATCGACCTTTCGATCGAGCCGGGCGAGTTCGTCGGCCTGCTCGGCCCCTCCGGCTGCGGCAAGACCACGACGCTCAATATCGTCGCCGGCTTCGAGGAGCCGAGCGGCGGGCGCGTCCTGCTCGACGGCCGCGATCTTGCCGGCGTGCCGGCGAACCGGCGCGGCATGGGCATCGTCTTCCAGAGCTATGCGCTGTTCCCGCACATGACCGTGGCGGAGAACATCTCCTTCGGGCTGGAGATGCGCGGGATGGGCCGCGCCGCGCGGGGCAAGGCGATCCGCCAGGCGCTCGACCTCGTGCATCTCGCTGCCATGAGCGAGCGTTATCCGCGCCAGCTCTCCGGCGGCCAGCAGCAGCGCGTCGCTCTGGCACGGGCGCTCGCCATCGAGCCGGCCCTGCTCCTGCTCGACGAGCCGCTCTCCAATCTCGACGCCAAGCTGCGCGAGGAGATGCAGGTCGAGATCCGCGCGATCCAGCGCCGCGTCGGCACGACCACGATCATGGTCACGCACGACCAGGCCGAGGCGCTCGCGACCTGCGACAAGATAGCGGTGATGGATGCCGGCCGCATCGTCCAGCTCGCCGACCCGCTGACGCTCTACGATGCGCCCGCGAGCCGCTTCGCCGCGGCCTTCGTCGGACGTTCCTCGCAACTGCCAGCCACGGTCACCGCCGTCGACGGGTCGGTCGCGCGCCTGCGCATCGACGGCCTTGCGACCGAGGTCGGCGGGCGGCTGCATCGCCCCGTGGCGGTCGGTGAGGCCGTGCTGATCGCGCTGCGGCCGGAGAAGGTCCAGATCGGCGCTCCCGGAGCAGGGGCGGTCGATGGCCGCCTGCAATCGCGGGTCTTCCAGGGCAGCTCCTGGCTGTTCGCGGTGCAGACGAGCGTCGGCAGCGTGCTGGTTTCCGAGCCGCATCGCGGCGCCCCGCGCTTCCAGGAAGGCGACACGGTCTCGATCGCCTGGACGCCAGAAGATGCCGCCCTGGTGCCGGAGGCCGCCCGTGGCTAGTGCGAAGCGCCGTGCCCCCTATTGGCTGAGCCTGCCGGCGCTGCTCGTCTTCGCGGCGCTGCTGGTGACGCCGCTCGCCATGATCGCAGGCCTCAGCTTCCAGGCCTTCGACCTGAACACCGGCCAGATCGGTGGCTTCACCCTGGGCAACTACGCCGACACGCTGGGCGATCCCTACTACCACACGATTTTCCTGCGCACGGTCGGCATCGCGCTGGCAACGACGGCGATCTGCATCCTGATCGGCGCGCCGGAGGCCTATTTTCTGTCGCGCATGCGCGCGCCCTGGCGCTCGATCTTCCTGATCGTGACCTTGAGCCCGCTCCTGATCTCGGTGGTGGTGCGCACGCTGGGCTGGGCCCTGCTGTTCGGCCGGAACGGCGTCATCAACCAGGTTCTCGCCGCGCTCGGCCTCGCCTCGGGGCCCATCCCGATGCTCTACACGGTGCAGGGCGTCGTCATCGCGCTGGTCCATGTCGCGGTGCCGTTCATGGTGATCTCGGTCTGGGCCGCGCTGCAGCGCCTCGATCCCAAGGTGATCCAGGCCGCGAGCTCGCTCGGGGCGAGCGAGTTCACGATCTTCCGGCGGATCGTGCTGCCGCAGGTCATCCCCGGCATCCTCTCTGGCTCGCTGATCGTCTTCGCCCTCGCCGCCAGCGCCTTCGCGACGCCGGCGATCATCGGCGGGCGCCAGCTCAAGGTGGTGGCGACCGCGACCTATGACGAGTTCCTGGGCACGCTGAACTGGCCGCTCGGCGCCGCCATTGCCATCGTCCTGCTGATCGTCAACGCGGCGATCATGCTGACCTACAACCGCATCGTCGAGCGGCGCTATCAGAGGTTCGCGCAATGAGCCGCAACGGAGCCTTCGCGGTCGCGTTCCACACGCTGTTCGTCGCCTTCATGCTGGCGCCGCTGGTGGTGGTGATGTGGATGTCGCTGACGCCCTCGAACCTCTTGTCGCTGCCGACGACCTCGTTCTCGCTGCGCTGGTTCTGGGCGATCCTGCGCCACAGCCAGTTCATCGACGCCTTCTGGTTCAGCATCCTGCTCGGCGTCCTCTCGGCCAGCCTGGCGATGGTGCTGGCCGTACCGGCTGCGCTCGCCTTGGCGCGCTACCGCTTTCCGGGGCGGGACGGCTTCGTCGCGCTCTTCCTGTCGCCGCTGATCATCCCGCATGTCGTGCTCGGCGTGGCGTTCCTGCGCTTCTTCACCCAGATCGGCACGACCGGCACCTTCATCGGGCTGCTCGGTGCCCACGTGCTCGTCATCTTCCCCTATGGCTTGCGGCTGGTGCTGGCGGCGCTGACGACGAGCGACCCGGCGATCGAGCGGGCGGCGATCTCGCTCGGCGCCTCGCAATGGACGGTGTTCCGGCGCGTGCTCTTCCCGCTGATGATCCCCGGCGTCGCCGGCGGCTGGGTCATCTCCTTCATCCAGAGCTTCGACGAGGTGACGATGACCGTGTTCGTCGCGACCCCGTCCTCGATGACGCTGCCGGTGCGCATGTACCACTACATCGAGGAATCGATCGATCCGCTGGTGGCCTCGGTCTCGACCGTCGTCATCCTCCTCACCTTCCTGCTCATGGCCATCGTGGACCGCATCTACGGGCTGGACCGCATCCTGGTCGGCAAGGGCTGAACGCCCGGCCGGCCGACCCTGACCTTTCGAGGATTGGACAATGAAAGCGATCGTTGTGGGAGCCGGCGTCGTCGGCTCATCGGTGGCCTATCGCCTGGCGCAGGCCGGGGCAGAGGTCACCATCGTCGAGGAAAGGCGCCCGGGCGGCGGCACCTCCAGCGTGACCTATGCCTGGGTCAACGCCTGCGAGAAGCTGACCTCGGAGGCCTATTTCCGGCTGAACTTCGCCGGACGCCAGGCCCATGAGGACATCCTCGCGGAGTTTCCGGGCGCGGACTGGTACCATCGCCCCGGCGTGCTGCAATGGCAGGATGCGGAAGCCGAAGCCGGCGGCCGCGACGGCACCGACCCGCTCGCCAAGCTGCAGCAACTGATCGCCTGGGGCTATCCGGCCGAGGTCCTCAGCCTCGACGACGTCCGCAAGCTCGAGCCGCAGATCAATCCCGAGGCGATCGGCAACGCCCCGGTCATCCACTATCTCAAGGATGGCTGGCTCGACCCGGTGCCCTATTCCGGGGCCCTGGTCGCCGCCGCCCAGGAGCGGCATGGCGCGACATTCGTCGAAGGCCGCGTCGACCGGCTCGCGCTCACCAACGAGCGCTGCACCGGCGTCGTGCTGGCCGACGGCCGGACGATCGAGGCCGATGTCGTGGTGAACTGCGCCGGTCGCTGGCTCAACGACCTCGTCCAGACGCCCGCGCATCGCATCCCGCTGGCGCCGACACTCGGCATCGTCGCCTATACCCCGCCGGCCGGCACGCCGCTCCGGAGCGCGCTACGCACGCCGCTGGTCAACATGCGCCCCGATGGGGGCGGGCGCTTCCTGCTGCGCTCGAACGAGCTCGACCGGCTGCTTACAACCGATGAAGGCGCGCTGCCGTCCCACCCGCAGGCGCAAGAGCTGATGCGCCGCGCCATCAAAACGGTTCCGGCGCTCAAAAACATCGACGTCGAGGCCGTCCGGATCGCGACGCGGCCGATCCCGAAAGACTCCTATTCCGCCGTCGGTCCGGTGCCCGGCCTGTCTGGCTACTATGCCGTGGTCACCCACAGCGGCGTCACGCTCGGCGCTTTCCTCGGCGAGGTCGTCGCTGACGAGCTCGTCCATGGCCGCGAGCGGAACGAGCTCGCCGAATTCCGCCCCAGCCGCTTCTTCAACTGAGGACGATCCGATGCGTGTCGCCATCATGGGCGCGGGCGCAGCCGCCTTCGCCGCCGCCGCCTTTCTCGCCGAGAACGGGCATGACGCCGTGCTCTGGTCGCCTTCGGGCAAGAGCACGGAGGCGCTCGCCGCCGGCGCCCCGCTCGTCAGCGAAGGCAAGATCGCCGGGGATTTCCGGCCCGGCGCGGCACTAAGCTGCGCGGCCGCCCTCGCTGGCGCGGACGCCGTCCTGATCGCCCTGCCGGCGAACGGGCACAAGCGCGTCATGGATGCGATGGCGCCGCTGCTGTTGCCAGGACAGCCGGTCATCATCTCCTCGCATGCCTCGCTCGGCGCCTTCTACCTGTCGCGGCTGCTCGCCGCGCGCGGCATCGAGGTACCGATTATCGCGCTCAGCACCACCATCCTGCGCTCGCGCCGCATCGGGCCGAGCACGGTGAAGATCGCGACCATCCGGAGCAAGGTCGACATCGCCACCCTGCCCCGTCACCTCGCCGACGAAGGGCTTGCTCTCTGCCGCGCGCTGTTCGGCGACCGTTTCCGCAGCGTCGATGGCCTGCTCGCGGTGTCGCTGAGCAACGTCAACCCGCAGAGCCATATGGCGCTGGCGCTGGCCAACTTCACTCGCATGGAGAAGGGCGAGGCCTGGGGCCAGAGTGAGCACCTGACGATGGCGGTCGGCCGCCTGCTCGAAGCCATCGATGCCGAGCGGCTCGCCCTCGCCGCCGCGTTCGGGCTGACTGTCAGGACCATGCGGGAGCACTACTCGCTGACCTATGGCGTGCCGGACGCCCCGTTGGGTGAGACCTCCCGGATGCTGGCGCAGACCCAGCCGACGACGCTGGGGCCGGCCACCATCGACACCCGCTACACGCTGGAGGATGTCCCGTTCGGGCTGCTGCCGCTCGCCGAGCTCGGGCGCCTCGCCGGTGTGGCGATGCCGCTGCACCAGGCGGGCCTCGCGATCTTCTCGGCGCTGTACGGGCGCGATCTCGCCGAGGACAACGACATCCTGCCCGAGCTGATGAAAAGCGGGCTCAGCCGCGAGCAGCTGCTCGCCTGAGCCGAGGCGCTGGTCGAATCAGGCGATTCGGCCAGCGCCGTTTCCGGCACGCGGCCGCCCTCCGACGCCGCAGATCAGCTACCGACGACGCAGTGTTCGCAGGGGATATCGGCCCGCCCGAACGCGCGGAAGCCGTCGGTGCTTGCGCCTCCCACGTCTTGCTAAGACTGAACCTGCGCCACCTGATCACGTGAACTCCCTCGCCGCTGCGCCTATGACACAGCGCAATCCATCCTATTGATCAACAACAGTTTTCTTTTTCGGCGCCCAGGATCCCGCCCGGCTTTTCCCCGGAAAGCGCACCAAGGATTTACCGCTCGTTAACCATTCGATTCCTACATCTGGGGAACCGAAAATTTACCAAGATGACCGCCGTGTTAACCCAACCCCGGCCGATCCGCCTCAAGGGGCGCTCCTATCTCGCGTTGACGCTGACACCCGAGCTGCCCTTCGAGGACTGGCTTGTGCGGCTCGACGATCTCGCCGGCCGCTCCGCCGGCTTCTTCCTGCGGCGGCCGGTGGTGCTGGACGTCGAAGGGCTGGAGATCGACCGCGCCCAATTGCGCGACCTCGTCGGCAAGCTCGGCACCCGCAATGTCCGGATCATGGGGATCGAGGGCGCCCGTCCCTCCATGCTCGGGGCCGACCTGCCGCCGGCCATGTCGGGCGGCAAGGCGACCGGCGACATCGAGGAGCCTGCGGCCGCACCGGCCAGCGAGCCCCCTGCTGCGGCCCCCGCCCCCGTCGAGAGCGCGGCGGAGATGCCGGCCGCGCCGCTGCCCACCACCGGTGCACCGACCTCGATCGTCGTCACCCAGCCGGTGCGCTCCGGGCAATCCATCTTCACCGAGGGTGACATCACCATCCTCGGCTCGGTCGCCTCCGGCGCCGAGGTCATCGCCGGCGGCTCGATCCATATCTACGGCACGCTGCGCGGCCGGGCGATGGCCGGCACGCTCGGCAATGGCACCGCGCGCATCTTCTGCCGCAAGCTCGAGGCCGAGATGGTCGCCATCGACGGCTTCTACAAGACGGCCGAGGAGCTCGAGCCCGGCCTGCGCGGCAAGCCCGCGCAATTCTGGCTGGAAGGCGAGACCTTCACCGCCGGATCAATGGCTTAAAGCCTCCAAATCGACAGACGGCGCGTCCCCAGGAACTAGGAGAGGTCAATGGGCAAGGTCATCGTGGTCACATCGGGCAAGGGCGGCGTCGGCAAGACGACCTCCTCCGCCGCCCTCGGCGCAGCCCTGGCGCAGAACGGCGACAAGGTCGTGGTCGTCGACTTCGACGTCGGCCTGCGCAATCTCGACCTCGTCATGGGCGCCGAGCGCCGCGTGGTCTACGACCTCGTCAACGTCATCCAGGGCGAGGCCAAGCTGACCCAGGCTCTGATCCGCGACAAACGGCTGGAGTCGCTCTATCTGCTGCCGGCCTCGCAGACGCGCGACAAGGACAACCTCACCGCCGAGGGCGTCGAAAAGGTCGTCGGCGCACTCAGGACCCATTTCGACTGGGTGATCTGCGACAGCCCGGCGGGCATCGAGCGTGGCGCCACGCTCGCCATGCGCCATGCCGACATTGCGATCGTCGTGACCAATCCGGAAGTCTCCTCGGTGCGCGATTCCGACCGCATCATCGGCCTGCTCGATTCCAAGACGGTGAAGGCCGAGGCCGGCGAGCGCATGGAGAAGCACCTGCTGCTCACCCGCTATGACCCCGCCCGGGCCGAGCGCGGCGACATGCTCAAGGTCGACGACGTCCTTGAGATCCTGTCGATCCCGCTGCTCGGCATCATTCCCGAGAGCATGGACGTGCTGCGCGCCTCCAATATCGGCTCGCCGGTCACCCTGGCGGATGAGCGCAGCGCCCCGGCGATCGCCTATTTCGACGCGGTGCGCCGGCTCAAGGGCGAGAGCCTCCCCGTCACCATCCCTGGCGAGAAGCGCGGCTTCTTCGGCAAGTTCTTCGGAAGGAAAGCGGCATGAACCTGCGTCGTCTCTTCTTCCGGCCGCAGTCGGCTCCGGCCGCGCGCGAGCGCCTGCAGGTCCTGCTCGCGCATGAGCGCCTGTCCTCCGACGGCTCCGACCTCGTCACCAAGCTGCGCGACGAGATCCTGCAGGTGATCGCCAAGCACGTTCAGGTCGACAGCGACAAGGTCAACGTCCGCATGGAGCGCGGCGCCCAGGTCTCGACCTTGGCCGTCGACATCGAAATCCCGTTCGACGCGGGCAAGAAGGCGGCCTGAGGGCCGCCTTTTCCTTTTCAGGCCGGCCTCACATCACCGCCGGGCCGCGGCCGTCATATTCGGCATCGGTCACTTTCTCGAGCCAGTCGACGACCTTGCCGTCCTTGGCCTCCTGCACGGCGATATGGGTCATCGCCGTCTCCGGCCCGGCGCCGTGCCAGTGCTTCTCTCCCGGCGGGAACCAGACCACGTCGCCCGGCCTGATCTCCTCGACCGGCCCACCCCAGCGCTGCACCCGGCCGAAACCGGCGGTGACGACCAGCGTCTGGCCCAGCGGATGGGTGTGCCAGGCCGTGCGGGCACCCGGCTCGAAGGTGACGCTGGCGCCCTGCACGCGCTCGGGCGCATGCGGATTGAACAGCGGATCGATGCGGACGGTGCCGCTGAACCAGTCGCCCGGGCCTTTCGCCGAGGGCCGGGTACCGGCGCGGATGATGTCCATGGGCTGTCTCCTTGGGCCTGCGGTCGAACCGATAGTGCGATCGACAATCTAGTCATGCCAACGCGTTCAAAGAATGGGCGATCGGCGCAGCGGCCACGACATTCCCGATCTCAATGGAAATCGCGGGATTTCGGCAGGATCCGGACATTGCGGGGATGGCGCGCCCGCGGGATCTGCGGATGCTGGAACTCATCGGCGCGGGTCAGCACGATCTCGGCGCGATGAGTGTCGGAGAGGCTGAGCAGTTCGGCCGAGCGGTCGACGACGCGCTTCGCCATCAGATGGACCACGCCCTCGGGGCTCTTCTGCACCCTGCCCTCGACCAGCAGCAGCCGCGCCGCCATGACCTCGCGGCGAAAACGCTCGAAATCGCGGGCCCAGAGCACGACATTGGTGATGCCGGTCTCATCCTCCAGCGTGATGAAGATCGCATTGCCCTTGCCGGGACGCTGCCGCACAAGCACGACGCCGGCGACGCTGGTCCAGGTTCCGTCACGCGTCGCCGAGATCTGCGCGCAGCTGGCGACACGCTCGCGGGCGAAAAGAGGCCGCAGCAGGCCCATCGGATGGCCCTTCAACGAGAGCCGCGCCGTCTGGTAGTCGGCGACGACATGCTCGGCGAGCGGCATCGAAGGCAGCGCCATGGCCCGTTCCGCGCCGAGCTCGCGCGCCTGCGCCGCCTCGAACAGCGGCAGCGCCTCGTCGTCCGGCAAGCGACGCACCGCCCAGAGCGCCTCGCGCCGATCCAAGCCCAGCGAGCGGAAGGCATCGGCATCGGCGAGCAGGCGCATGGCGCGCGCTGGCAGGCGGGCGCGGCGGGCGAGTTCCTCGACGTCGCGATAGCCTTCGCCGCGTGCCCCAGCGAGACGCTCCGCCCAGCCCTGCTTGAAGCCGTCGAGCTGGCGCAGGCCGAGACGCAGCGCGAGGCACTTCTTCTCCCTCCCCCCGCTTGCGGTGGGGAGGGCCGGGGTGGGGGGCAGCTCCGCTCGGCGCGACATGGACAAATCGTCAAGCCCTGCTTTCCGTCCCCCCATCCCTAACCCTTCCCCACCGCAAGCGGGGGGAAGGGAATCGTCCTCACCCTCCAGCGATGGCCTCTCAGGGCTGCCGACCTCCTCCAGCAGATTGTCCCAGGCGCTGGAATTAACGTCGATCGGCCGCGGCTCGACGCCGCCATTCTCCTGTGCCTCCCGGACGATCTGGGCCGGGGCGTAGAAGCCCATGGGCTGCGAGTTCAGCAGCGCCGCGGCGAAGATCGCCGGGTGATGGCATTTCAGCCAGGAGGAGACATAGACCAGCTTGGCGAAGGAGGCGGCGTGGCTCTCGGGGAAGCCATAGCTGCCGAAGCCCTTGATCTGCTCGAAGCAGCGCTGCGCAAAATCGCGCTCATAGCCGCGTTCGACCATGCGCTCGACCATCATCGCCTCATATTGGCCGATGGTGCCGACATTGCGGAAGGTCGCCATGGCGCGGCGCAGGCCGTTGGCCTCGGGGTCGGTGAACTCGGCTGCAGTCATCGCAAGCTGCATGGCCTGCTCCTGGAAGAGCGGCACGCCCAATGTTCGATGCAGAACCTGATAGAGTTCGTTCGCATCATGCGGTAACGACGGCGAGGGGTAGCTGACCTTCTCGACCCCGGAACGCCGCTTCAGATAGGGGTGGACCATATTGCCCTGGATCGGACCGGGGCGGACGATCGCGACCTGGATGACCAGATCGTAGAATTCCCGCGGCCTCAGCCGCGGCAGCATGTTGATCTGCGCCCGACTCTCGACCTGGAAGACGCCGAGCGACTTGCCCTCGCAGAGCATGTCGTAGGTCGGCACGTCGTTCTGCGGGACGTCAGCAAGGCCGAAGTCGATGCCTTCCTTATCGCGTAGCAGGTCGAAAGCCTTGCGGATGCAGGTCAGCATGCCCAGCGCCAGCACATCGACCTTCATCAGGCGCAGCGCATCGATGTCGTCGCGGTCCCATTCGATGAAAGTGCGGTCCTCCATCGCTGCATTGCCGATCGGCACGGTCTCGTCGAGGCGGCCGCGCATCAATACGAAGCCGCCGACATGCTGCGAGAGATGGCGGGGAAAGCCGAGCAGGCGCACGGCAAACCGCACGGCCTGCGCGATCACCGGATTGTCGGGGTCGAGCCCGGCCTGGCGGATCTGGTTGCGGGTGATGTCCGAGCCCCAGCTGCCCCATTGCGTCGAGGCGAGGCGGGCGGTGACGTCCTCGGTCAGCCCCAGCGCCTTGCCGGCCTCGCGCATGGCGCTGCGCGGCCGGTAATGGATCACGGTTGCGGCGATACCGGCACGGTGACGGCCGTATTTCTGGTAGATCCACTGGATCACCTCCTCGCGCCGCTCATGCTCGAAATCGACATCGATATCAGGAGGCTCGCGCCGTTCTTCCGAGATGAAGCGGGCGAAGAGCAAGGTATGCTCGTCCGGATCGACGGCGGTGATGCCGAGCGCGTAGCAGACGGCCGAGTTGGCAGCCGAGCCTCGCCCCTGGCAGAGGATACCGCGGCTTTCGGCGAACTCGACGATCTGGCGGATGGTCAGGAAATAGCGGGCATAATCGAGCTTGCCGATCAGGACGAGCTCGTCGTCGACCTGCTTCCGAACCTTCTCCGGAATGCCATCGGGATAGCGCATCGGCAGGCGCCGGCGCACCAGTTCCTCCAGCCAGCCTTGCGGCGTCCAGCCGGGCGGGACCGGCTCGTCCGGATACTCGTATTTCAACTCACCGAGATCGAACGCGATGCGGCCGAAGAGATGCTGCGTCTCGGCGATCGCCTCCGGCGCCTCCTTGAAAAGCCGGAGCATCTCCTGCGGCGGCTTGAGATGGCGCTCGGCATTGGCTTCGAGCAGGCGGCCGGCCTTGTCGATCGTCGTGCCCTCGCGGATGCAGGTCAGCAGGTCCTGCAGGTCGCGCTGCTCGGGCGCGTCATAGAGCACGTCGTTGGTCGCGATCAGCGGCGTGCGGGTCGGCGCCGCGATCGCCTTCAACCGGGCGAGGCGGCGGCGATCATCGCCGCGGCGCGACATGGTTGCGGCGAGCCAGACCGCGCCGGGCGCGGCAGCATCGAGCCGGGTGAGGATATCGGATAGGCCGTCGAGCCGGCGCTCCGGCATGACGATCAAGAGGAGGTCGCGGGCATCGTTCAGCAGGTCGTCAAGCTTGAGGATGCACTCGCCCTTGGTACCGCGCAGATTGCCTGTGGTCAGCAGGCGGCAGAGCCGGCCCCAGCCGGCGCGGTTGGCGGGGTAGACGACGATGTCGGGCGTGCCGTCGGCGAAGACGAGGCGGCTGCCGGTGGCGAGCTTGAAGGCCTTCGCCATCGCCTGCAGCTGCGGCAAGGTGAAGGGCAGATCGGCGAAGGCCGGATTCTCGACCCAGATATATTCGCCGGGGCTGCCGCCCTCGCGGATCTTTTCGGGAGCCAGCACACCGTCCTCGCGCAGATCGCGCAAAGCGCTCCAGGCCCGCACCACGCCGGCGACGGTGTTGCGGTCGGCGATGCCGAGACCGGCCTGGCCCAGCAGCAGCGCCGTCATCACCAGGTTCGGCCCCGGCGAGGCGCCGCGCAGGAAGGAGAAGTTGCTCGCAGCGACGGGTTCGGCATAGCTGGTCATGCGAACAACCCGTGCAGATACCAGCGCGGCGTGGTCGTTTCGCGGCCATAGAGGCCAGCGCGGAAGAGCCAGAAACGGCGCCCCTGCGCATCCTCGACGCGATAATAGTCGCGCGTGTGCTCGCCCGGCCCGTCGCGCCACCAGTCCGGCGCGATCCGCTCCGGCCCCTCGGCCCGGGCGATCTCGTGCAACACGCGCCGCCAGCGGAAGCGCAAGGGCGGCCCATCAGGCACCTCGGCCAGGGTCTCGACCGGCTGCGGCGGTTCGAAGAGCTGTAGCGGGCGGGCCGGCGGCTCGTCCTGCTGGGCAGCGGGCCAAGGAGTTGTTTCCTCGGCCCTGCTGGTAGCAGCCGGCACCAGCGCCGCTTCACGCTCGGGCTGGTGGCTGTCCTGCGCAACGAAGCGCAGGACACGTTCGCGGCCGAAGCGGGCGACGAGGCGATCGACCAGATCGGCCACCGCTTCCTCCTCGACGGCGCGCCCGTCCAAGCTCGCCTGCGGCGTGCCGAGCGGTTCGCAGACCGGGACGGCAAGCCTGATCGCGTCATAGCCGAAGCCGGGATCGAGCGGGTCGGCCAGACTGTCGATGCGCTCGCGATAGAGCCGCAGGATCGCGCCGGCATCGCGCGAAGGCCGGCCGGTCTCCAGCTGAAGCCTTCGCACGGCGCCGTCGCTGCGGAAGAAGCTGACCTCGAAGGCGCGCCCGCCCTCGCCGCGCGCCTCGAGCAGGCGCCCGGCTTCGCCGAGCAGGCGGGCAACGATCTTCTCCAACCCGTCGGTATCCTGCAGCGGATCGGGGAAATGCCGCTCGACCACGCAATCGGGTGGCGGCCGCAGGGGCGTGATCCGGGCATCCTCATGGCCGAGAATGCGGCGCAGCTTCGTGACCAGCGCCTCGCCGAAGCGGGCGGCGAGCGTGTGCGAGGGGCGACCGGCGAGATCCCCCAGCGTCTTCAGTCCGGCGCGCGACAGGGCGATCACCGTCTCGGCCGAAGCCTCCAGCGCGGAGACCAATAACGGCAGCGTCCGCTGCTCATCCTCGCCGGGGAGCGAGATGGCGCAGCGGCTGAAACGGGAGAGCGCGCGGGCTGCCTCGGGCGTGCCGGCGATGCTGGCGAAGACGGTGAGACCGAGCCGATCCATGCTGCGACCGACGCGCTGGCGCAGTGCGGCCTCGCCGCCGAAGAGATGGGCGCAGCCGGTAATGTCGAGCACGAGGCCATGCGGCGGATCGAGCGCGACAAGCGGGGTGAAGCGATCGCAGAGCGCGGCGAGCCATTCGATCAGGCGCTGGTCGGCGGCGGGATCGGCCTCGACCACCGTCAGCTCGGGGATGCGGGCGCGAGCATCGGCCAGGGTCAGGCCACGGGTCAGGCCGAGCGCGACGGCACGCCTGTCGCAATCGGCGAGGCGCAGCGCGCCGCGATCCTTCTCGACCAGGACGAGCGGGCGCTCATCCGGCCCGGCGGAGCCCCGCCGGCGCAGGCGCTCGCTCGCCAGATAGGGAAACCAGAGGGCGAGATAGCGGCGCTGCATCCCCCGCTCCATTTTTGCTGCCTCCCTCGCTCCCGATCCTGTCCCGGAAACATCGTTCGTCACGGTTCCACTCCACACGCCACTCACGCTCACCAAGGCCGCCGCGATGGCGCAGCAGCCGTAATCCGAAGGCCGGGTCGCCCGGCGCCTCCGCCTCACGCGCTCGCGACGGCAGAGCGCGCACCTGCCAGCGCGTGCTGGCTGCGCTGGGCTCCGGCTGTGCGGCCACCCGCAGCAGCAGGGTCAGGACGCCGGAGGTCTCGGCCGCCAGCGCCAGGCGACGGCTGGCGGTCAGGTCGAACTGGCGCGGCGCACCCCAGGGCTCGATCAGCGTCGCCCCGAGCGCGGCGCAGCGCGCCGCTTCCGCCCCGGCCCGCAGCGCCCCCTCGCCGTCGCGGACCCTAACCAAGAGGATCTGCGCGGGATCGAGCCCGAGCTCGGCCAGGCCCGGCGGGTGCAGCCGTCCGGCTTCGGCGTCGAGGAAATCCTGCCGG
Source organism: Allobosea sp. (assembly GCA_024231975.1). Classification (GTDB taxonomy): domain Bacteria; phylum Pseudomonadota; class Alphaproteobacteria; order Rhizobiales; family Beijerinckiaceae; genus Allobosea. Next base: position 194,909 of record JAAEQB010000108.1, on the reverse strand, counting down.
ACCCAAAGCACCGGCCGCGATCCGGCAGCGCGCAGGGCCAGCGCCGCGGCGAAGCCCGTGGCGGCAGGAAGGTCGGCCCCGGCCGAGGCATAAACCTCATGCAAGGCAGCGCGCGCGATCCCTCCCCCCAGCGGCTCATCCAGCGAGGACGTCCCGAACGCAACCCGCCCCACTGGCGCAAGCTCGCGCGCCAGCCCCGCCAGAGCGAGGCTCTGCCGCAGGGCTGTCAGGGATCGGGTGGAGGCATCTGCCATGAGATATATGTTCACTTTTTGTTCCATACATAAAGCGACTCCAAAACGTGCCGGAGTCAAGTCCGCATCCGCTCCCGCTTGCCTGCGGGCGGCTCGCTGCTGTCATATCAGGGCAAACCGGATCGCTTATCAGCCCCGCGCCGCAAGCCCGCGGCCTCGCCTGGAGACCGCCATGAGTTCGGGACTGTTCGCCCTTCTCGACGACGTCGCAGCCTTGGCCAAGGTCGCGGCGGCCGCGCTCGACGATGCCGCGGCGCAAGCGACCAAGGCCGGAGCCAAGGCGGCCGGCATCGTCATCGACGACGCGGCAGTGACGCCGCGCTACGCCGTCGGCTTCGCGGCCGAGCGCGAACTGCCGATCATCTGGAAGATCGCGCTCGGCTCGCTGAAGAACAAGCTCATCTTCCTTCTGCCGGCGGCGCTGGTGCTCAGCCTCGTCGCGCCCTGGGCGATCACCCCGCTGCTGATGATCGGCGGCGCCTATCTCTGCTTCGAGGGCTTCGAGAAGGTCTATGAGCTCGTCGTGCCGCATGCGCATCACGATGAAGCGGCCGGCGAAGGCGGTACCGATATTCTCGACTCCAGGCAGCTCGAGGACCAGAAGATCGCCGGCGCGATCAAGACCGATTTCATCCTCTCGGCCGAGATCATGGCGATCACGCTCTCCACCATCACCGCCTCGTCCTTCTGGATGCAGGCGCTGGTGCTTGCCGTGGTCGGCCTCGGCATGACCGTTCTGGTCTATGGCGTCGTCGCCCTGATCGTGAAGGCGGACGATGCCGGCGTCGCGTTGGCGCGTAGCCGCATCCTCCCGATCCGGCTGCTGGGGCGCGGCCTCGTCACCGGCATGCCGCCCTTCCTCAAGCTGCTGAGCGCCGTCGGCACAGCGGCGATGCTCTGGGTCGGCGGCGGCATCATCATCCATGGCCTCGCCGGCTACGGGCTCGCCGGGATCGAGCACGCCATCCATGCAGTCGCCGTCGTGGTCGGGAAGGCCTGGCCGGCACTCACAGGTCTGCTGGAATGGCTGACCACCGCCGCCGCCTCCGCGCTGTTCGGGCTCGTGGTCGGCGGGCTTTGCCTCATCGGCATGCATTTCATCGTCGAGCCGGTACTGAAGGCGCGGCGCGGCAGCGGCACGAAGACCGCCGCCGCGGAGGCTGAGCGGCCTTAAACGCCGCCCAAGCGCAGGCCCCATGCGTCTGTGGCAGCCGCACGCACCTCTGAAATCTGCTAGCGCGATCGCACAGGCCCGCCACGCGGGCGATCGGTCCGCCCATGCTGCAATTCCTCGCCACCAGCACGCCCTTCTTCGCGGTGATCGCGCTCGGCGCCCTCACCGCCTGGCGCGGCATGTTCGCGGCCGACACGGTCAGGGTGTTCAACACCTTCGCCTTCATGGTGGCGACGCCGGCGATGGTGCTGCGGGTGATGTCGCGCCAGCCGATCGCGGAATTGTGGAACGGCGTCTTCTTCGCAGCATTGGCGCTGATCGGAGTTGGGGTGCTCGCCCTCGCCATCTTGCTGCAGCGGCGCCTGCTCGGCCTGCCCTTCACCAACGCCGTGTCGCGAGGCCAGGCGCTGGTCGGTGGCAATTTCGCCTTCCTCGGCATCCCGCTGATGCTCGCCTTCCTCGGCGACAGCGCCGCGGCGCCGATCGCGATCGGCCTGATCTGCGACACCGCCCTGATCGTGCCGCTCTCGATCGGGCTGATCGAGGCCGGGCGCGGCAAGGGCTCGCCGCTCGCGATCGCGCTCAAGCTCGTCCGCGGTACGATCGTCAACCCATTCATGCTCTCGATCATGGCCGGCATCGCGCTGTCACTGAGCGGGGTCGCGTTGCCGGAGCCGGTCGACCGCTTCCTGCTCTTTCTCGGCGCCTCGGCGGCCCCGGTCGGCGTCTTCGCACTCGGCATCGCTGCCTTCCAATGGAGCCGTGAAGGCAGGCTGCCTTTGCGCGGCGTGCTGCCGCTGGTCGTCGGAAAGCTCGTCCTCCATCCCCTGCTGACCTGGGTGGTGCTGGCGCTGGTGCTGAAGCTCGATCCGTTCTGGGTCCAGGCCGGCGTGCTCTATGCAGCGTTGCCGATCGCGGCCAATGTCTTCGTCATCTCCGAACGCTTCGACACTGGCAGCCGCCCGATCGCGGCGGCGATCGTGATCTCGACTGCCGCCGCGGCCCTCACCTTCCCGCTAGCGATCTGGCTCATCTCGCCCTGAACCGCCATCATCCGCGTCCGAAATCGCCTTCCCGGAGACGTTCATGCCCAGCCAGCTCTTCCAGCCCTTCGACCTCGGCGGCCTGCATCTCGCCAACCGCATCGTGATCGCGCCGATGTGCCAGTATTCGGCCGACGAGGGCTCGGCTACCGACTGGCACCTGATCCATCTCGGGAACCTCGCCTTGTCGGGAGCGGGGCTGCTGATCATCGAGGCGACGGCGGTCGAGGCGGAAGGGCGGATCAGCCCGGACGATCTCGGCCTGTGGAGCGATGCGAACGAAGCGGCGCTGGGGCGTGTGCTCGACGCGGTCCGCCGCCATTCCGACATGCCTGTTGGCATCCAGCTCGGCCATGCCGGCCGCAAGGCCTCGGTCTATTCGCCCTGGGCCGGCGGCGGCCAGCGCCCGCTCGAGGATCGCGGCTGGCAGACGCTCGCCCCGTCCGCAGTGCCGATGCAGGCCAAGGACCGGCCGCCTTTGCCGATCGATTCAGCCGGGCTGAAGCGGATCCGCGAAGCCTTCGTCGCGACGGCGCGCCGGGCGTTGCGGCTCGGCCTGCAGGCAATCGAGCTGCATTGCGCCCATGGCTATCTGCTGCATCAGTTCCTGTCGCCATTGGCGAACCAGCGCGAGGATGCCTATGGCGGCTCGCTGGAGAACCGGATGCGCTTCCCGCTCGAGATCTTCGAGGCGGTGCGCGAGGCGGTTCCGGCTGCGATCCCGGTCGGCGTACGCGTCTCCGGGACCGACTGGGTCGAGGGCGGCTGGGACATCGGCCAGACCATCGCCTTCTCCGAGGCGCTGAAGGCGCGCGGCGTCAGCTTCATCCACGTCTCCAGCGGTGGCGTTTCGGCCGCGCAGAAGATCGCGCTGTCCCCGGGCTACCAAGTGCCGCTGGCCCGGGCAGTGAAGGCGGCGACGGGCGTGCCAACCATCGCCGTCGGCCTGATCACCGATTACGAGCATGCCGAGGCGGTCGTCGCCGGCAGCGATGCCGACATGGTCGCGCTGGCGCGCGGCATCCTCTACGAGCCGCGCTGGCCCTGGCATGCCGCCGCCCATCTCGGCGCCAGCGTCAAGGCGCCGAAGCAGTATCTGCGCTCGCAGCCGAGCCGGTTCCGGACGCTGTTCGAGAGCTGAGCCAGGCTCAATCGCCCGGCTGCGCGCCCTCATAGCCCTCGATGATGACGAGGTCGACCGGGCCGACCTTGGCGAGGTGCTGCACGGCCGCCTGGTATTCCGGCGAGTCGTAGCAGGCGCGCGCCGTCTCGATGTCCTTGAACTCGATGACGACGTTGTGCTTGCGGCCCTCGCCGCGGGCAAGCTTGTACTCGCCGCCGCGGACGATGAACTTGGCACCATATTTGGCGAAGGCGATGGCGTTGAGCGAGCGGTAGGTGGCGTATTCCGACTCGCTCTGTACGTCGACGCGGGCGATCCAATAGCCTTTCGCCATGGTCACGCCCCCTCGACCGCGATCAGGTCGATCTCGCCGGCGCCTTCGCGCAGCTTGCGCGCCTCGGCGTACTCGGCCGAGAACAGATAGGCCTTGGCTGCCGCGTAATCGGGGAATTCGAGGACGACGTTGCGAGCCCGGCCCTCGCCTTCGCCGACCGACATCTGGCCACCGCGCACCAGAGGCGTGCCGCCATATTGCCTGATCACCTCGGAGGCCTTCGCGGCATAGACCGCCCATTGCGTCGCATTGGTCACCTTGGCGCGACCGATCACATATCCCTTGGGCATTTGCCGCTTCCGTATCCGGTTGAGTCGGCGGGAAGACTAAGCGGCGCCCGCGATCTCGTCCATGACCGCAGCCGCCGCTGCACGCGGGTCTGCCGCGCGGATGATGGGACGCCCGACGACGAGGTGATCGGCGCCGGCGCGGATCGCCTCGGCCGGGGTCAGCGTGCGCTTCTGGTCGCCGGCGGCGCTGCCGGCCGGGCGGATGCCGGGGGTGACGATCACCATGTCCGGGCCAATGACATCGCGCACCAGCTCGGTCTCGGCGGCGGAGCAGACGATGCCGTCGACGCCGGCGCTGCGAGCCTGCTGGGCACGCAGGCGCACGAGGTCGCGCACGGCGAGGCCGTAGCCGGCATCCTTGAGGTCGCCATCGTCATAGGAGGTCAAAGCGGTGACGGCGAGCAACTTCAGCGCCGCCTCGCCGCGGCCCTCGACCGCGCCGCGCATGGTCTGCGGATAGGCATGCACGGTGAGGAAGGTGACGCCGAGCTTGGTCAGCGATTCCACGCCCTCGGTGACGGTGTTGCCGATGTCGTGCAGCTTGAGATCAAGGAAGACCTTCTTGCCCTCGGTCACGAGCTGACGGGCGAGATCGAGCCCACCGGCGAAGGCGAGCCGGTAGCCGATCTTGTAGAAGCTCGCGCCGTCGCCAAGCGTCGAGACGATGCGGTAGGCGTCCCAGACCGTCGGCACGTCGAGCGCGACGATCATGCGGTCCCGGAGATCGTTGATCTTCTGCGTCATCGCCCTGCCCTCCTCGCTGTCCGGCGCGGGATGGCGCACGATTCGATCAGGAAGGCAAGCGCTTCACCGTAAAGGCAGCGCTCCAGGCGAGTTCAGCGATCCTCGTCGTCATCCTGTTGCCGGCCCGCCAGCACCTGCGCGAAGACCTGGGTCCAGACCTCCGGCGGCTGGGCGCCGGACACCGCGAGCTTGCCGTCGACGATGAAGAAGGGCACGCCGGTGACGCCGACCTTCTGGGCATGCGCCTCCAGCCCGATGATCGTCTCGCGCAACTCGTCATTGGCGAGCTCGTCGCGCGCCGCTTGCTCATCGAAACCCTGCTCGACGGCGATCGCGACCAGCGTCTCGAGGTCGCCGATATCGCGCCCATCCTGCCAGTAGGCCTTGAACAGGGCCGCGGTCATCTCGCCGCCGCGCTGCACGGTCGCGGCGGCGGCAACCAGCATATGCGCCATGCGGGTGTTGACGCTCTTGGTGACCTTCGCCCAGTTGAAGGTGACGCCGCTCTCCAGCGCCGCCTCCGAGAGGCGCAGTTCTATCTCGCGGCGCTTGCCCGGGCCGAACTTGCCGTCGAGATAGGCGGTGCGGTCCATGCCAGCAGCCGGCATCTCCGGATTGAGCTCATAGGGCAGCCAGGTGATGGCGACGCGCTCGGTGAGATTGTGGTTGGCGAGCGCCGTTTCGAGCCGGGTCTTGCCGATGAAGCACCAGGGGCAGGCGATATCGGAGACGATCGCAAGCGGCAGCTTGTCGGGCGCGGAGGGGGTCAGCATGGCCTTCAATCCTTCGCGGAACGCCGCGGCGGGGCAACGTCAGACCGGCGGATAGGCGTGGAGCTCGCCATGGCGATCCTCCGCGAAGCCTTGCGCGCCGGGCGTCTCGCAGCCCGAAAGGAAGGCGGGTCCGACCGGAATCTTGCCGGCCCCGCCTGGGATGTCGAGGATATAGGTCGGCTGGCACAGGCCGGAAAGGTTGCCGCGCAGGCTTTTGACGAGAGCCTGCCCTTCCGCCAGCGAGAGCCGGAACTGCGAGGTTCCCGGCGCGAGGTCGGGATGATGCAAGTAATACGGCTTGACCCGGTTCTCGACGAAGGCGCGCATCAGCGCCGACAAGGTCGCGACATCGGCGTTGACGCCCTTGAGCAGCACGCTCTGGCTGACCAGGACATGGCCGGCATCGGCGACGCGCGCCAGCGCAGCCTGCGAGTCCGCGGTGAACTCGCGCGGATGATTGGCGTGGACGGCGATGTAGCTCGCCTTGCCGGGGATGCGCAGCGCGCGGGCATAATCCTCGGTGATGCGCTCGGGCTGGACCATCGGCACGCGCGTATGCCAGCGCGCCACCTTGATGTGAGGGATCGCGGCAAGACGCTTCGCGACCTCGCGCACCCGCCTGCCTGAGAGTATCAGCGGGTCGCCGCCGGTCATGATCACCTCCCAGATTTCCGGATGGGAGGCGAGATAGGCGAGCGCGGCCTCGAGCTTGTCGCCGGTCAGCGCATCGCCGCCGGGGCCGACCATCTCGCGGCGGAAGCAGAAGCGGCAATAGACCGGGCAGGCATGGACCAGCTTGAGCAAGGCCCGGTCCGGATAGCGATGCACCACGCCCTCGACCGGCGAATGCGCCTCGTCGCCGATCGGATCGGCGAGTTCCTCCGGCAGGGTCGTCAACTCAGCCGCAGCGGGGATGAACTGGCGAGCGACCGGATCAGCTTCGTCTGCGGGATCGATCAGCGCCGCGACCGCCGGCGTCACCGAGACGGCATAGCGCTTCGCCACCTCGGCCAGCGCCTCCCGCCGTTCAGGCGCGACGAGGCCACGTTCGACGAGGGCGTCGACCGTCTTCAGCGGCTGGCCGGGCGGCTGGTGGATCGTCATCGCCCTCCCCTGCCCGGTTCCGCGACCGGCGTCCAGAGCACATCCTCGATCCGGCGTGCGCTGGTGGCGAGCATGACGAGGCGATCGAAGCCGAGCGCGATGCCGGACGCCTGGGGCATCGCTGAGAGCGCGGCGAGAAAGTCCTCGTCGACCGGATAGCGCTCGCCATAGATGCGCTGCTTCTCGTCCATGTCGGTCTCGAAACGCCGGCGCTGCTCGGCCGGGTCGGTCAGTTCGCCGAAGGCGTTGGCGAGCTCGACGCCGCAGGCATAGAGCTCGAAACGCTCGGCGACGCGCGGATCGCCTGGCTTAGGTCGGGCCAGCGCCGCCTCCGAGATCGGGTACTCGCACAGGATGGTGGCGCGGCCGCGGCCGAGCTGCGGCTCGACTTTTTCAGAGAGGATACGGCTGAAGATGTCGGACCAGCTGTCGTCCTCCGCGAGGCAAATGCCGGCAGCCTGCGCCTGCGCGGCCAGCGCAGCGCGATCGACTGCGCCGTCTCCTGCGATCGTCGCCATCAGGTCGATGCCGGCATGGCGGGCGAAGGCCTCGTGCAAGGTCACGCGCTCGGGCTCGGCAAAGGGATCGACCTCGCTGCCGCGCCAGCGCAAGACCGTCGAGCCGGCGGCGCGGGCAGCCTCGGCCAGCAGATTGGCACAGTCCCGCATCAGCGCCTCGTAATCCTCCCCTGCGCGATACCATTCGAGCATGGTGAATTCGGGATGGTGCAGCGCCGTGCGCTCGCGATTGCGGAAGACGCGGGCAAAATCGAACAGGCGCGGCTCGCCGGCCGCCAGCAGCTTCTTGGCGGCGAATTCCGGCGAGGTGTGCAGATAATAGGGATGGCTGGCGCCGGCATCGTCGATCAGCGTGGTGGCAAAGCCGTGCAGATGCGTCTCGTTGCCCGGCGAGAGCTGCAGGACCGCGGCCTCGACCTCGATGAAGTCGCGCGCCTCGAACCAGCGCCGCAGCGCCGCCTTGATCCGCCCGCGTGCGAGCAGCGCCGGGCGCCGATCGGCATGGATGTCCGGCCGCCAGAAGGGCGGGAGCGTCTCGCTCATGGAACCTCGCTGCGCTGAAAGCCTTTCAAAAGCGGCCTGCGCGCTTCCGTTTGCGCCCCGAATGCGGTAGTGGCGCGGCACAGGATTTTGCATAGCGCGCGGACAGCGCCCGCGCCAGCCAAGGAAATAGTCACGTGGTCAAGGTCATCGCCTCTTCCGTCCGCAAGGGCAACGTCCTCGAAGTCGACGGGCATCTCTGCTCCGTGCTCTCGGCCGAGAGCTTCTTCCCGGGCAAGGGCACGCCGACGACGCAGATCGACATGCGCCGCATCGCCGACGGCGTGAAGGTCACGCAGCGCTACAAGACGACCGAGCAGGTCGAGCGCGCCTATGTCGAGGATCGCGACTTCACCTATCTCTACCAGGACGGCGCGCAGTACGTGTTCATGAACCCCGAGACCTACGACCAGCTCCCGGTCGATGGCGACGTGGTCGGCGACATGGCGCCCTATCTCCAGGAAGGCATGAAGGTCACGCTCTCGGTCTTCGACGACCGCGCCGTCGCGATCGAACTGCCGCAGCGCGTCACCCTCGAAGTCGCCGAGACCGAGCCGGTGACCAAGGGCCAGACCGCCTCCTCCTCCTACAAGCCGGCGATCCTCTCCAACGGCGTGCGCAGCGCCGTGCCGCCGCATGTCGGCGTCGGCACCCGCATCGTGGTGATGACCGCCGACGGCTCCTATGTCGAGCGCGCCAAGGACTGACGCCTTCTGCCGCTGACAGCGGCGGCGAAGCCTTATATCGATGATGACAGCGGGCCCTTTTCCGGGCCCGTTTTCGTTGGTGAGGTTTCCGATGCCGCTTTCCGCCTATGACGCCGTCTTCCCCGGTTTCATCCAGACCCTGAAGGCGCTCGACGCCATCCTCGACAAGGCCACGGCCGAAGCTTCCCAGCGCAAAATCCAGGTGGAGGTGCTGCTCTCGAGCCGGCTCGCGCCCGACATGCTGTCCTTCACCCGGCAGATCCAGCTGATGTCGGATTTCGCCAAGAATGCCGCGGCCCGGGTGAGCGGAGCTGAGAATCCGCGCTTCCCCGACGAGGAGAAGAGCTTCGAGGAACTGAAGGCGCGGATCGCCCGGACGCTCGACTTCATCGCCTCGGTCGACAAGAGCGCGCTCGATGCCGGGCTCGACAAGGACGTGACCTTCCCTCGCGGCCCTTCTGCCACCGTGACAATGAAGGGCGCCGACTATCTCACGCGCTTCGCTTTGCCGAACTTCTATTTCCACGCCACGACGGCCTACGACATCCTGCGCGAGAACGGCTTCCAGATCGGCAAGCAGGACTTTTTGAAGGGCGTGTTCGACGCGTGAGGCCCTCCCGGCGCCGAAGCAGGCGCCTCCCTTCCCCCCTTGCGGGGAAGGGACGGGGATGGGGGGTGAACGACCGGGTGCGAGATCAATTGTAGAAGCGGATCGAGCCAGTCAGCCAAGACCGCGCTCCGACTTTGCGCCCCCCACCCCCGCCCCTCCCCGCAAGGGGGAGGGGTTTTCCGCGTACCAACTGCCTCACAAATAAGGCGAGCAGAGCCAGAGCATCCGGTCGAGCAGGCGCAAGGGGAAGGGCCGCGCCCGCAGTTCCTTCAGCGTAACCGGACGCGCCCGCGCGATCGCGGCGTCGATGCGCTCCTCGATGCCGCGGGCGAAGCTCTCGTCGAGCACTTCGAGATCGATCTCGAAATTCAGCCTGAGCGAACGCGCATCGAGATTGGACGAGCCGACATAGGCCCAGGTCCCGTCGATCGCGAGCAGCTTGGAATGGTCGAAGGAGCCGGTGGCGCGCCAGATCCGGCAGCCGTCCTTCAGCACCTGGTCGAACTGCGCCCGCATGGCACGGTCGACCAGGACGAGGTTGTTGACATCCGGCACGACGATGTCGATGGCGACGCCCCGGCGTGCCGCGGTGACCAGCGCGCTGATCAGCTCACGATCCGGCAGGAAATAGGGCGACATGATCCGGATCGACTCGCGCGCCACCGAGAAGGCGCCGATCAGCAGCTTGTGATTGGTCTCCAGGCTGGCATCCGGCCCCGAGGCGACGGCGCGCATCAACACGGTCGGGCCTTGCGGCGCCACTTGCGGTGTGATCGCCCAGGTCTCGCCAGCCAGTTCCTCGCCGGAGGCAAAGCGCCAATCCTCGGCCGCGACGCCGAACAGGTCCTCGACGACCGGCCCCTCGACACGGAAATGCGTGTCATGCGCAGCGGCATCGCCGGCGAATTCGGTGGTGAAGCCCTGGCGGATGTTCATGCCGCCGGCGAAGGCGATGCGCCCGTCGACAATCAGCAGCTTGCGGTGGGTCCGCAGGTTCGCATAGGGCAGCCGGAGGCCGATGATGATGTTGCCGTTGAAGACATCGACCGGCACGCCGCCTTTCTGCAGGTAGCCGACGACGCTCGGCACCGAATAGCGGGCGCCGACGGCGTCGATCAGCACCCGCACTGCGACACCACGCCGGACGGCCGCGATCAGCGCATCCGCGACGCGCAGGCCCAGCGGATCGCGGTCGAAGATATAGGTTTCCAGGATGATCGAGCGCTCGGCTGTCGTGATCGCCGCGATCATCGCGGCATAGGCCTCGTCGCCGGTCCTCAGCACCGTGATGGCGTTGCCGGTCTTGAGATGGCGCCGCGTCGCCTTGTCGCCCAGCGTCTTCAGCGCGGCGAAGCGGCGCCCGACATCGCCGGCGACCTCGGCATCCGAGACCTCGAAGGTCTGCGCCTTCGAAAAGGCACCGAATCCGTGCCGGCGCTGCGAGGCGATCGAGGCGCGGCGAATGCGGTTGATGCCGCCGACCGCATAGATCAACGGGCCGACGATCGGCGAGAGCACGATGACGCCGACCCAGCCGATGGCGGCGCGGACCTCGTCCTTGGTCATCGCGGCATGGCTGGCGGCGACCACGGTCAGCACCAGCGAGACGAAGCCGAGGATATGAGGCCAATAGGCGGAGAGAATCTCCCACATATCAGCGACTATCGCACGGGACGCGAAACCGGCAATGCGATCAGCCGCTTATCGAGACGCACCGAGTTTCATGGCGGTGCCCCCTTGCAACCGCAGGATCATAATCCCATATCCCGGTCACGCGGATGTCGAGGGCGTTCCACAGCCCTCCGTCCCGTTGAAGACGGCCATGAGCCCGAAGGTAGCGACGCCGGATGTACGCGCGCCCTTCCGGACATGGCCGTTGGCGTTTCTGGGCACCGTGGCCTTACTGCGAATTCCCCTGCAGGAACGGATTGCTCTTGCGCTCCTCGCCGAGCGTGCTGGCGGGCCCATGGCCGGCCAGGAACTGGACGTCGTCGCCGAGCGGCAGCAGCTTGCCCTTGATCCCGCCGATCAGGTCCTTGTGGTTGCCATAGGGAAAATCGGTGCGGCCGACCGAGCCGGCGAAGACGGTGTCGCCGGCGAGCAGGAAGCGCAGATCCTTCTGGAACAGCGTGACATGGCCGGGCGTATGCCCCGGCACATGCTGGACGGAGAAGGAGATATCGCCGACCGAAACGGTATCGCCCTCGGCGAGCCAGCGCGTCGGCGTCACTGCCTGCACGCCGCGCATCTCGAACATCAGGCCTTGCTGCGGCAGGGCGTCGAGCAGGAACTTGTCCGCCTCGTGCGGGCCGATGATCGGCAGGTTGAGCATCCCGGCAAGTTCGGTCGCACCTCCTGCATGGTCGATATGGCCATGGGTCAGCCAGATCGCGACCGGCGTGACGCCGAGCTCCTTCAGCGCGCCGCGAATGCGCTCGACATCGCCGCCGGGATCGACGATCGCGGCCTCTTTGGTGCGCGTGCACCAAACGATCGAGCAGTTCTGCTGGAACGGCGTCACCGGCACCACGGCGATGCCGAGCGGGGAGGTCATGTCATCGGTCATTCCATCATCCCGTCATCGGTCCAATCAAAACCCCGCAGTGCATGCGCGGCGCCTCAGCGCAACTGCCATACTCCAAACGCCGCCTTGGCCAAACCCGTTCGCGCGGCCGTATTTCGAAGCCAGAGGTATGGCTGTCACATCCATGAGACGATTGAGGATGCAGCAACCGAGCGATCTGCATCCCGGCACTTTAGCAAAAGCAGCTAAGTTTCCGGCGCAGCGATAGGGCAAGCTATCAACCATGGCCAACGATCGAACAGAACGGAATTATCGCATACGCGTGGCTCGCGCGGTCGCGGCCATCGTCGCCGACCCGATGGCCAATTCCCGTCTCGACGATCTCGCGCGCCTCGCCAATTTCTCACCCTTTCATTTTCACCGCGTCTATGCCGGCGTCGTCGGCGAGACGGTGGCGGCCACCGTCCGCCGCGTTCGGCTGGCCCTCGCGACCCGTCTCCTGACCAGCTCGAACGAGAGCATCACGCAAGTGGCGTTGGCGGTCGGCTATGACAGCCCGCAAGCCTTCGCGCGCGCCTTTCACGAATTCACCGGGCAATCGCCACGCGCATTCCGGCAACAGATGACGCAAACGTTCATCGCTGCCGAAATGACGCCCCTGCTCCCCGGCGACGCATCGCTGCCGGCTGTCACGATCGTCGAGCGGCCGGCGCGACAACTGCGTGCACTGCGGCATGTCGGATCGTTCGCGACCATCCCCCATACGCATCGGCAACTGCGCCTACGCGCCGGCCCACGCACCATCTCGGAGAAATGGGGCGCCTCGTTCGGCAACCCCGAACATGCCGGCCGCTTCAGATACTACGCCGCCATTGCCTCGCCCGAGCCCTGGCCAGAGGATGCGGACATCGAGACACTGGAGATTCCCGGCGGGCGCTATGTCGTGCACCGGCTGGTCGGCCCATACACCCGCATCAACGCCGCCGCACAGGCCATCTACACCAGGTGGATGCCGGGCAGCGGCTATGAGCCGGACGACCGGCCGACGCTGGAGCACTACCTCGATACGTCGTCGCGCGGGACCGCGCCTGCCGCCCTGCGCACCGACCTGTTCATCCCCATCCGCAGTGCGAGCCCGCCATGACTCTCCGTCGCCTTGTCTCCTGCATCGCGTTTTGCCTTGCGACCTCGCTGACGCAGGCGGCCGGGCTCAAGCCTCTCGACATTCCCGCCGAGGGGACTCTCCAGCCGCTCAAGGGCGCGGTCTGGTATCCGTGCAGCCAGCCGGTGAGCGAGACGCGGATCGGCCCCTTCGTTCTATCCGTCAGCATGAATTGCCCACTCGCTGGCGAGAAGCGCCCGCTGATCGTGGTGTCGCATGGCAGGACCGGCAGCTTCCTCGGGCATCGCGACACGGCTCAGGCTCTGGCCGATGCCGGCTTCATTGTCGTCGCGATCAATCATCCCGGCGACACCAGCCTGGACCAGAGCCGCACGCGCGAGTTCCCGATCTTCGTCGAGCGGCCGGCCGACATCAAGCGTACGATCGACTACATGCTCCGCTCATGGCCCGATGCGGCCAGGATCGATGCCGGGCGGATCGGCTTCTTCGGCTTCTCGCGCGGCGGCTATACCGGGCTCGTTGCCATCGGCGCCAGCCCGCAGTTCGGCAAGCGCCTCAGGTTCTGCGAGGGCAAGAGCGACCCGCTCTGCGAGCAGGTCCGCACGGGCACGCTTCCGGAGCTCAGCCATGACCCGCGTATCAAGGCGGCGGTCATCGCCGATCCGCTCAGCGTCTTCTTCACGCAGGACAGCTTCAGGAACGTACGGGTGCCGGTTCAGCTCTGGGGCTCGGAACGTGGCGGCGACGGCGTCACTCCGAACGAGGTCGCAGAGATAGCCGGCCGGCTGCCGACGAAGCCCGACTTCCGCGTCGCGCCCGGCTCCCAGCATTTCTCCTTCCTGCCGCCCTGCCCGGCCGAGCTGGCGCAATCGGCTGCAGAACTCTGCAGCGACCAGCCCGGTTTCGACCGGGCCGCCTTCCACACCGATTTCAACGCGCGCGTGCTCGCCTTCTTCAAGGCGCAGTTCGGCGAGCCGCCAGAGATCAGGTAGTCAGCGCCGCCCGCAGCGATTGGCGAGCAGCACGCGGTAGTCGGCGAGCGACTGGTCCATCTGCGCGACATTCTCCTCGCGCTGTCGGCCGGTCTGGCACGTCGCGAAGACCGAGCGGGCCTTCTGCATGAAGGTCACGTGATCACGCCAGGCGGCGCATTGCGTCGCCTGGTCGGCCGTCGCGACCTGCTGCATCTTGTACTGCCGCTGGCGCATCGCCGCCTCGTTCTGGAACAGGTCGCGCGTGCAGGTCGCCGGAACGGGACGCGGCTGTGCCAAAGCGAGAGCAGGAGCCAGAGTCAGCAGGACGGCGACGGCAGCACGAACGATCATCCGAGGTTCAGCTCCTTGAAGAAGTCGTTGCCCTTGTCGTCGATGACGATGAAGGCCGGGAAATCCTCGACCTCGATGCGCCAGACCGCCTCCATGCCGAGCTCGGGATATTCGAGCAATTCGACCTTGCGGATGCAGTCCTGGGCGAGACGCGCCGCCGGGCCGCCGATCGAACCGAGATAGAAGCCGCCATGGGCCTTGCAGGCCTCGCGGACCTGGGCCGAGCGATTGCCCTTGGCCAGCATCACCATCGAGCCGCCGAAGGACTGGAACTGGTCGACGAAGGAATCCATCCGGCCGGCCGTGGTCGGGCCGAAGGAGCCGGACGCAAAGCCCTCGGGCGTCTTGGCCGGGCCGGCGTAATAGACCGGATGGTTCTTCAGATAGTCCGGCATGCCCTGGCCGTTCTCCAGCCGCTCGCGGATCTTGGCATGGGCCGAGTCGCGCGCGACGATGATCGTTCCCGTCAGCGAGAGCCGGGTCTTGACCGGGTATTGCGTCAATGTGGCGAGAATTTCGCTCATCGGCCGGTTGAGGTCGATCTTGACGACGTCGCCGCCGAGCTTGGCCTCGTCGATCTCCGGCAGGTATTTCGACGGATCGGTCTCCAGCGCCTCCAGGAAGATGCCGTCCTTGGTGATCTTGCCCTTGGCCTGGCGGTCTGCCGAGCAGGAGACGCCGAGGCCGATCGGCAGCGAGGCGCCATGCCGCGGCAGGCGGATGACACGCACGTCATGGCAGAAATACTTGCCGCCGAACTGGGCGCCGACGCCGAGCGCCTGCGTCAGCTTGTGGACCTCCTCCTCCATTTCGAGGTCGCGGAAGGCATGGCCGGAGGGCGAACCTTTCGTCGGCAGCGCGTCGAGGTACTTGGTCGAGGCGAGCTTGACCGTCTTGAGGTTCTGTTCGGCCGAGGTGCCGCCGATGACGATGGCGAGGTGATAGGGCGGGCAGGCCGCGGTGCCGAGCGTCAGGATCTTCTCCTTCAGGAACGCCATCATCCGATCCCTGGTCAGGAGCGAGGGCGTCGCCTGGAAGAGGAAGGTCTTGTTGGCCGAGCCGCCGCCCTTGGCGACGAAGAGGAATTTGTAGGCGTCCTCACCCTCGGCATAGATGTCGATCTGCGCCGGCAGGTTGGTCGCGGTGTTCTTCTCCTCGAACATGGAGAGCGGCGCGACCTGGGAATAGCGCAGATTGCGCTTGAGATAGGCGTCGTAGACGCCCTCGCCGAGCGCCGCCTCGTCCTCGCCGTCGGTCCAGACCTTGCGGCCCTTCTTGCCCATGATGATCGCCGTGCCGGTGTCCTGGCACATCGGCAGCACGCCGCCGGCGGCGATGCCGGCGTTCTTGAGCAGGTCGTAGGCGACGAAACGGTCGTTCGAGGTCGCCTCGGGGTCGTCGAGGATCTTGGCGAGCTGGGCGAGATGGCCCGGACGCAGCAGGTGGTTGATGTCGATGAAGGCCTGCTCGGAGAGCCGTTTGATCGCCTCGCGCGAAACGCTCAGGACCTCGCGGCCGCCGACCGTCTCGACGCTGACGCCAGCGCTGCCGAGCAAGCGATAGGGCGTCTTGTCCTCGCCGAGGGGGAAGAGATCGACATGGGTATAGGCCATCGGCGGCACTCCGCGGTTCGACGGCGCCGCGCACGGCGCCTCACAGCTTCGGCCGCGTCATAGCCGCTCGGTGCAAGGCCTCCAAGCCTAGACTGTCATCATTCAAAGGAAGAGCTGCGCGATGCAGCCGGTCTTCAGGCCGCCTTGGCTGCGGTCTCCGCCAGGATGGCGTAGATGGCGGCCGGGTCATGCGCGTGGCGCACCTGCTCCAGCACCGCCTGGTTGCGCAGCACGCGGGCGACGCGGGCCAGCGCCTTGAGATGATCGGCCCCCGCCCCTTCCGGCGCGATCAGCACGAAGATGATGTCGACTGGCTGACCATCCAGCGCGTCGAAATCGATCGCCTTCTCGGCGCGGGCGAACAGGCCGACGAGACGGTCGATGCCGGCCATGCGGCCGTGCGGGATGGCGATGCCGTCGCCGATGCCGGTCGAGCCCAGGCGCTCGCGCTGGAGCAGGGCCTCGAACAGTTCGCGCTCTGGCAGGCCGGTGAGCAGGGCAGCGTGCTGCGCCAGCTCCTGCAGGGCCTGCTTCTTGGAGTTGGCGCGCAGCGGCGAGATCACCGCATCGGGCCGGAGAAGATCGGTCAGCGTCATAGGCCAATCCATGCATGTCCCGTGCCGGAAAGCGGGCGCCACCGGCATCCCGGCCGGCACCCGAATCCCATCAGCGGCGGGACTTCAAGAAAGAGAAGCCGGCGGATCGATCCAGCCGATATTGCCGTCGCGGCGGCGGTATACGACGTTCATGCGGCCATTGCCAGCATGGCGGAAGATAACCACAGGCGCGCCGGTCAGATCGAGCTCGGCGACCGCATCGCCTACCGTCATCTGGTGCAGGGATTTGGTCGATTCGGCCACGATCACCGGGTTCTCACCAGCGTGATCAACCTCGTGCTCCTCGATATCCTCATCGGGAGCGGCGATCACATAGCTGGGGATTTCCAAAGCGGGCTCGCGCCCATTGGCGGCAGCGGCGCGATCCTTCAGCCGTCGCTTGTAGCGGCGCAGGCGCTTCTCGATGCGCTCGGCCATCTTGTCGAGGCTGGCATAGGGATCATGCGCAGTGGCCGAGGCTTCGAGGGTGATGCCGGAAGAAAGATGCAGGACGCCGTCGGTCTTGAAGGCAGTGCCATCCTTGCCGACGGTGACGTGGCCCTGATAGCCGCCCTCGTAGTACTTGCCCAACGCTGCGGCGACCCTGGCCTCGGCCTGGCCGCGGAGGGCCTCGCCGACATCGAGATTCTTGCCGGAGATTCGCAAGCTCATGGAGTGCTTCCCCTTCTTGTCGCCATGGTCAGTAGCCGACCATCCTGAGGAGGTAAGAACGCCCTCATGGGGTTGTCAATGCGCGGACCCGCGCAGTTGCACGGGCAGCAGGGCGAAGCTGCGAGCGGCTCATGAGGTGACGCGCATTTTGTGCCGCAGCGCAAACTCGCCCTCGCGAAGCGCGCGCATCAGCGTCCGGCGTGTGCCATCGCCGCCTTCTCGCGGCGGCGTTCCATCGAAGAGGGAATACGCAGCGATTCCCGATACTTCGCTACGGTGCGGCGGGCGATGTCGATACCGCTTTCCTTCAGCCTGGTGACGATGGCGTCGTCCGAAAGCACGTCCTTCGGCGGTTCGTCATCGATCATCTGCTTGATGCGGTGACGCACCGCTTCTGCCGAATGCGCCTCGCCATAACCGGTCGCGGCGATAGCGGCGGAGAAAAAGTATTTCATCTCGAAGACCCCGCGCGAGCAGGCAAGGTACTTGTTCGAGGTGACGCGCGAGACCGTCGATTCGTGCATGCCGATCGCGTCGGCGACAGTCTTGAGGTTGAGCGGACGCAGATGCTCGACGCCATGGGCGAAGAAGCCGTCCTGCTGGCGCACGATCTCGCTGGCGACCTTGAGGATGGTGCGGGCGCGCTGCTCGAGCGAGCGGGTCAGCCAGTTCGCCGTCTGCAGGCATTCGGCGATGAAGGCCTTCTCGGTATCGCTGCGGGCCGCCTTCGAGACGCGGGCATGATAGGTCTGGTTGACCAGCACCCGCGGCAAGGTGTCGGGGTTGAGGTCGACCAGCCAGGAGCCATCAGGCGCAGCGCGGATGAAGACGTCCGGCACCACGGTCTCGGCCGCCGAGCCGCCGAAGGCGCGCCCTGGCTTGGGATCGAGCCGCCGGATCTCGGCGACCATGTCGGCGATGTCCTCGTCGTCGACGCCGCAGACACGGCGAAGGGCGGCATAGTCGCGCTTGGCGAGCAGCGGCAGGTTGGCAATGAGCGCCTGCATGGCCGGATCATAGCGGTTGCGATCGCGCAGCTGGATCGCCAGGCACTCGCCGACATCGCGCGCGGCAATGCCGCTGGGGTCGAACGCCTGGACGATGGCGAGGACCTTCTCCACCCGCGGCAGATCGACGCCGAGGCGCTCGGCGATGTCGGCCAGCGGCTCGGTCAGGTAGCCGGAATCGTCGACGCCATCGATGATGTGGCTCCCGATCAACCGCTCGGCTGGCGCGGTGACGGCGAGGTCGAGCTGGGCGCTGAGATGCTCATGCAGCGAGAGCTCGCTGGTCAGCCCGTTCTCAAAACTGTCGGGCCCATCCTCGAAGGAGCCGCCGGAACCGCCATAGGCGCCGCCGATGATCGGCAGGCTGTCGGTGCCCTGCGCCTCCAGCCGCGCCGCCTTGGGCTGCTCGTTCTGGAAGACGTTGTCGAGCCCGGTGCCGAGCCTGCCTTCGATGCCTTCCTGGGTGTTGAGGCTCTCGGCGCGGGCATAGGTTTCCGCATCGGCGGCGTGCGGGCTTTCGCCGGCGCCGTTGGCCATGGCCGGCTCCGGAGCCTCGTCACCGCGCTCGAGCAACGGATTGCGCTCCAGCTCGCCCTCGACGAAGCTCTGCAATTCGAGATGGGAGAGCTGGAGCAGCTTGATCGCCTGCAGCAATTGCGGCGTCATCACCAGGGACTGGCCCTGGCGCAGCTCCATGCGTGGCATCATCGCCATCGCGATCCCGACTCCTTAGCCTGCGGCAATTCGGCACGGTTCTTGCGTGTGGAACAGACTAACCGCCGGCCGCCGCCGCGTCAAAGCCCCGAGCGGGCTTTTGCGCCGGGAAGTTAATGCACTGCAACACCCCACGAGGATGCTGGGCTTGCCGCCTCAGAGGCGGAAATCCTCGCCGAGATAGACGCGGCGGACATCGGCATTGGCGATGATCTCGGCCGGCGAGCCTTCGGTCAGCACCCGGCCAGAATGGATGATGTAGGCGCGGTCAACCAGGCCGAGCGTCTCACGGACATTGTGGTCGGTGATCAGCACGCCGATGCCGCGATCGGTCAATTGCCGGACCAGCTCCTGGATGTCGCCGACCGCGATCGGGTCGATGCCGGCGAAGGGCTCGTCGAGCAGGATGAAGGAGGGCCGGCCGGCGAGCGCGCGGGCGATCTCGCAGCGGCGGCGCTCACCGCCCGACAGCGCGATCGAGGGCGCCTTGCGCAGGCGGCTGATGTTGAACTCGTCGAGCAGCTTGTCGAGCTCACGCTCGCGCTTCTTGCGGTTCGGCTCGACCACTTCGAGCACGGCGCGGATATTGTCCTCGACCGAGAGGCCGCGGAAGATCGAAGCTTCCTGCGGCAGGTAGCCGATGCCGAGCCGGGCGCGCTGGTACATCGGCAGATTGGTGATGTCGTTCCCTTCGAGCGAGATCACGCCCATATCGGCGCTGACCAGGCCGGTGATCATGTAGAAGATCGTGGTCTTGCCGGCGCCGTTCGGCCCGAGCAGGCCGACAGCCTCGCCATTGCGGACGTAGAGCGAGGCCTCGCTGACGACATTGCGGGCGCCATAGGTCTTGCGCAGCCCGCTGACGGCGAGGATGCCGGTGCCGCCGACCGCGCTCGCGATGCGGCCGGATTGGACCTCCTCCTCAGCCGCCGGCTTGCCCTTGCCGCGGCCGAAAAGTCCGCCGAGCCGACCGAACAGCCCGCTACGCGCCGCCGGCCCCTTGGCCGGCCGCGTCGGGCTGGGCTGCGCCTGCTGGGCAGCCTCGGGGGGCGGGGACATGGATATCGTCACAGGAAGAGGTACGATCCGCTGGCGTTCGACATGGGTCCGCTCTGGTATGCGAGGCGCGCCGAACTGGCAACGCCTTCCTGCAGCTAACCTTGCCGTAAGGGAAGATCAGTTGGTCGGCGTGGCGGCCGGCTTGGCCCCCGCCTTGTTGTCCTTCTTGTCTTTGCCTTCCTCGCCGGAGTTCGGCACGAAGAAGCCTTGGACGCGCCCGCTCGACGTCACGTTGGCGATGCCGGTCTGCGTGTTGTAGACGAGCTTGTCGCCGCGGGTGATGTTCGGGCCGTCGTTCAGCGCGACATTGCCGGTCATGATCACCTGATTATTGGCGCGGTCGAAGACGGCGTTGTCCGAGGTCGCAGCCTGGGTCTTCGAGACGACGGTGACCGGACCGGTGCATTCGATCCGCTTGATCGCGCCGTCATTGGCTCCCTGGCTCTGCGCCGCAGGCTGTGCCGGCTTCGGCGCGGCGCCCTGGCCACCCTGGCCGCGGCCCTCGTAGAACACCGTCATCACCGAGCAACGCACGGTCGTCTCGCCCTGCACGGCGACGACGTTGCCCGAGAAGATCGCCTTGTTGTCCTTGTCGAGCACGTCGAGCTTGTTCGCGTCGATCTTGATCGGCTCCTTGCTGTCGCCGCCCATGCCGCCGAAGGGCGAACCAGGGGCTCCGCCGCGCGGCTTGGCCGGCTTGGCCGGCGTCGCGCTCGCAGCGGCCGGTGCAGCCGCGGGAGCAGAGCCGGATCGCGCCGGCTGCTGCTGGGCCAGCGCCGCGACGGACAGCGCCGGCGCGATCAAGGCCGCGAGGGCAAAAACGAGAGGTTTCATCGGCGTTCCGTCATTGCTCCACATGGCTCGATGCAACGGCCTCACGGCTTGGCAGCCGGACGAAGGGCTTCGAGATTGGGCGTACTGCCCTCGCGCTCCGGCCCGGCCAGACTGCGCGCCGGCGCATTCTCGATCAGGACATGCACGCGCCCCTCGAAGGTGATGAGCGCACCATTGTCCTTCACGTCGAGCGTGTCCGCGTCAACCGTCGTCGTGCCGAGATTGACCTTCACCGGCTCGCGCGAATTGACGGTTCCAGCCTTGAAGTCGACATCGGCGGTGCGCATGCGGACATCATAGCCGGAGTCGGTCCGGATCTTCACGTCGTCGACCAGCTTGAGCTTCTCCTTCTGCTGGTCGAAGAGGCCGCTCTTGGCGTTGATGTTGATCCAGCCTTCGGACTTCATCAGCACCCGCGCCACCATCTGCACGAGCTCGATCTGCGTGGGATTGCGCACGTCCTGCAGCGCCGAATCCGCCGTGACCTCGTAAGGGCTGTTGTCCTTGCGATAGCCGGCGAGCTTCGGGGTCTCCATCACCACCTTGCCGCCGGACAGGCTGATTCCGCCCAGCGAGAAATTGCCGGCATGACGCAGCGGATTGAGGAAGGGGACGATGATCAGCCCGACCACCGCGCCGATCGCCCCGATCGGGATCAGGCGTCGCAGCAGGCGCACGAGCACGGAATGCCGGCGCGCCGCCTGGAAGGCGCTCTGCCGCATCTGCGCCCGAATCGCCGCCGGACTGCGTGTCTCAGGGGTTGTAATCGCCAAGCTCATGCCCGCCCATTGCCAGCCGCCGGCGGCTTTTTGATGTCGAACCGAGGCACATGCCAACAGGCAACAGCGCCCGGTCCGGCGACCGCCAGACGAATGACCCTAGTCTCAAATACCTCAAATTTACGTATGCGCGAAGATGTCGACTTCCGGCCAGCCGGCAAGATCGAGCTCGGCGCGCGTCGGCAGGAAGTCGAAGCAGGCCTTGGCGAGGTGCATACGCCCTTCGCGCTCCAGCAGCACGTCGAGCTTCGCCTTCAAGGCGTGCAGATGCAGCACGTCGGAGGCGGCGTAGCCGAGCTGCGCTTCGGTGAGCGTGTCGGCGCCCCAGTCGGAAGACTGCTGCTGCTTCGACAATTCGACGCCGAGGAGCTCGCGGACGAGGTCCTTGAGCCCGTGCCGGTCGGTATAGGTGCGCACCAGCTTGGAGGCGATCTTGGTGCAGTAGACCGGCGCGGTGACGACTCCGAACGCCTTTTCCAGCGCCGCGATGTCGAAGCGGGCGAAGTGGAAGAGCTTCAGCACGCTGGTGTCCGCGAGGATGCGGCAGAGATTGGCCGGCGCCGGGGCGCCCTTCGGGATCTGCACGACGTCGGCAGTGCCATCGCCGCGCGAGAGCTGCACCACGCAGAGCCGGTCACGCTGCGGGTTGAGACCTAGCGTCTCGGTGTCGATCGCCAGGACCGGTCCCGGCTCGAACCCATCGGGAAGATCGCCGCGGTGCAGACGAATGGTCATGCCCAAAACCTCGCTCGGCAGCGCGACGCGCCGCTCACTCAACCTGCCATCCGCCAATCACGCCGAATGGCCCCCTTCAAAATCCGGAGAACCTCTCGCAGCTAGCGGCGCGTCCCGCCGGGTTCAAGCATTTTCTCTGCCAGAACAACCGGTTCGGGCGCATTAACCTTTTATTCACCATAAGCTTCATTCCGGCCCATCTCCGTGCGAGGATGCAGGATCGGAGCCCGACCCATGTCCGCAATCCGCTTGTTCACCGATCTCGATGGCCGAATCGGCCTGCGCCAGTTCTGGCTCGGCAGCATCGCGCTCGCCCTTTGCCTGCTGGCGGTCCAGTGGGGCGCGCCCCGCCTGATGGACTGGCATTCGGCGAAGATGGCCGTCGCCTTCGCCAACGCCTTCGCCCTGTTCCCCTGGGCTGCGCTGGCGGCCAAGCGCGCCACCGACCGGGGCGGCTCGTCGCTCTTCGGCATCTTTCTGGTCTGCACCATCGTGCTGCCGCGCGAGGTGCAGCCGCTGCTCGGCTATGCCTGGGCACCCTCGCTGATCGCGATCTCGACGATGGCCTGGCTGGTCGCGCTGGTCGATCTCGGATTGATGCCGGGCGTCGACCGCGATGCGCCGCTTGCAGAGCACAAGGGCGCTGCTAAACCGGCTCGATGAGCCATAACACACCTGCCCCCCTCGCCTTCGACCCGACCGATCCGGTCGCCCTCACCCAGGCCCTGGTGCGCTGCGCCTCGGTGACGCCAGCCGAAGGCGGCGCGCTCGCGCTGCTCGATGCCGTGCTCAGCGCCGAAGGCTTCAGGGTCGAGCGGCCCGTGTTCTCGGAGCCCGGCATGCCCGATATCGAGAACCTCTATGCCCGCATCGGCAGCGAGGGACCGGTCTTCGTCATCGCCGGCCACACCGATGTCGTCCCGCCCGGCGACCGTTCCGCCTGGACGCATGATCCGTTCACGGCCGAAATCGAAGGCGGCACGCTCTACGGGCGCGGCGCCTGCGACATGAAGGGCGGGCTCGCCGCCATGACCTCAGCCGCAATCCGCTATCGCCGCGAGAACCCGGATGCGCCGGGCTCGATCGCCTTCCTCGTCACCGGTGACGAGGAAGGCCCCGCCGTCAACGGCACGGTCAAATTGCTGGCCTGGGCCGATGCGCGCGGCGAGCGCTTCGACCATTGCCTGCTCGGCGAGCCGACCAACCCGGCGGCGATGAGCGACATGATCAAGATCGGCCGGCGCGGCTCGCTCACCGGCAAGCTCGCCGTCCAGGGCATTCAGGGCCATGTCGGCTACCCGCACCTCGCCCAGAACCCGATCCGCGGCATGGTCCGGCTGCTGGCAGCGCTGGATGCAGCGCCGCTCGACGCCGGCACCGAGCATTTCGATCCGAGCAATCTCGAAGTGACGACGCTCGATGTCGGCAACCCCGCGACGAACGTGATCCCGGCGCAGGCCAAGGCCGTCTTCAACATCCGCTTCAACGACCTCTGGACGCCGGAGACGCTGGCGGCCGAGATCGAGCGGCGCCTGCGCGAGGCGGCCGGCAATACCGTGCGCTACGAGGTCAGCTTCGAGCCGACCAATGCGGTCGCCTTCCTGACCCAGCCGGGGCCGTTCGTGGCGATGGCCGCTGACGCCGTCGAAGCCGAAACCGGCAAGCGCCCGGCGCTGTCGACGACCGGCGGCACCTCCGACGCCCGCTTCATCAAGAACTACTGCCCGGTCGTCGAATACGGCGTGGTCGGCCAGACCATGCACCAGATCGACGAGCGGGTCGCCATCGCCGACCTGGTCACGCTGGAGCGGATCACGCATCGTTTACTGGCGGGCTATTTCGCTGCAGCGCAGCAGGCTTGACGGAACCGACCCTGACGCCCACAGTTTAGACGAAAGTCTAATACGGTGACGTCCGGAGGGTTGGGCCATGAGGCTTGCTGCCGACGATGTGACGCGATCGCTCGCCGCCTCCTGGCGCCTGCTGCGGGCCGACGCGAAGGCCCTGCCCGATCTCGACCTCAGCCGCGACGGATTCTGGCGCTCCTATCTGGCGCTGGTGCTGGTCGTGCCCTCGATGATCCCGGCGCTGGCGGCTGAGCGTACGCTCGCCGGGCTTTCCAACAGCGGCGGGCTGTTCGATGCGCCCGGCCTGATCGCCGCGATCGTCACCGCCGAGATCCTGGCGATCCTGGCGGTGCCGGCGCTGTTGGTTGGGCTCGCACCCGGCCTCACCCGCAATCCGCACTTCACCAGCTTCGTCATCGCCTGGAACTGGGCCGGCATCCTCTCGGCGGCATTGATGGCGGTGCCGGCGACGGTGTTCGCGCTGGGCTGGTCGAATCCCGGCATCGCCGGCTTCCAGAGCCTCGCCTTCGCGGCGATCGTGCTCAGGCTGCGCTATTGCGTCGCCCGGGCCGCCTTCGGTGCGCAGAGCAGCGTCGCGGGCGCGATCGCCTGTGCCAGCGTGCTCGCCGACTACACGGTGCTGAAGATCTTCGGGCTGGCGGGGTTCTAGATCTTCGAAACCGGTACCAAACTGACGCCATAATAAAGGGCGCTGCCCTTGGTCGTGATCGAATCCGACGAAGGATCGACGGTAAAGCCCGCATCGAGCAATTCCGTGACCGCCTTGGCCTTGACCGAGGCATTGGCCGCCACATCGAAACTGATCTTCAACTCGATGGTCGCCTCAAGGACCTTCAAGACTTGATGGGCGTTATCGGTCGCAATGTTGGCCAGCACCGCCTCGCGACAAACGGGCCGAAGGATCGAACGAATCTCCGAGAGCTCGTCTCGCCCATAGGTGTATATTTTCGCGTCGGCCACGGTCACGACAGCGCTCTTCGCTGCACGGGCAGTGGCTGAGAGATTAAAAATCGTCTTGAGGGCAGGTGCCCCGATACTGAAGCTGCCTCCGAACTGGCTGGATATATCCCGGCTCTCCGTGTCGCTGAATGCCGGCTTGAAGTTATAGAGATCGACCGAATACCGCGCCGTACAAAGAGAAGTCAGCTGCACCGAGCGCGGGTTTACATCTCTCGGATCGTACTTCTCTTTTGCCACTAGTGAGCCTGGGCCATACAGCTTGCTCGGTGGAACATTTCTGGAAAAACCATACTTGACAATAATATCTTCGATCTGCCGCTCGTCATCCTGACAAGCCGTCAAGGCGCATAGACAAACGACGCATAGGGCGAGCTGGAAGATGCTCTTCGGCTTCATGGTCGGCTCCGAGCGAATGGCCGAACGTCAACTACAAATCGAAGGTTGCATGTCGTAACGTTATCCGCAACCATCGAATCAACCGGCCACAGCCATGCCGGCAATTCAATAATCCACGCCCGCCAGATAGAGCCCGCAGGGCGGCGCCAGCGCCGCGCATTGCGAGCGATCTCGCGCCGCCAGCACCTTGCCGACCTTGTTCTCCGGCCAGCGCCCCATGCCGACCATCTTCAGGCAGCCGACCATCGAGCGGACCTGGTGGTGCAGGAAGGAACGGGCATGGACATAGGCGACGATCTCAGCCCCCTCGCGCCGACAATCGAAGCGGTCGAGCGTGCGCAGCGGGCTGTTGGCCTGGCATTCGGCGGCGCGGAAGGTGGTGAAGTCGTGATGGCCGATCAGCGCCTTGGCGGCGCGGTCCATCGCCTCGTGGTCGAGCTTGACCGGGACATGCCAGACCCGGTGCGCGTCGAGCGCAGGCTGCGCCCGCCGGTCGAGGATGCGGTAGATGTAGTAGCGCCGTGTCGCCGAGATGCGGGCGTCGAAGGTCTCGGGCACCGCTTCGGCGCTCAGCACCGCTACCGGCAGGCGTTTCAGCCTCGCATTGCTCGCGTCACGGACGACATCGGTGCGCCACTCCTTGTCGAGATCGACATGGGCGACCTGATGGGTGGCGTGCACGCCGGCATCGGTCCGTCCGGCACAATGCAGGCGCACGGCATGGCCGCAGAAGGCCTCGACCGCTTCCTCGACGCTCTGCTGCACCGACGGCCCGTTGAGCTGGCGCTGCCAGCCTGAGAAGGGCGTGCCGTCATATTCGATGACGAGCTTGTAGCGGGGCATCGGCTTACGCCAACGGCCAGTGACGCTGCCGCGTCAGGCCGTTGATCCAATGTGGATTTCTCAAACGCAGCCTTCGGCTGGAGAAATCCCCATGCGGAATACCAGGAGTCATTTTCAATGCCTCCCGGTATTAGAGCTTCGCGCCCGCCGAGAGCCGCGCTCCGCGCAGGAACTCCTGGGCGCTCATCGGCCCCTTGCCGGCGCGCTGGACCTGGAGGAGCTTCACCGCGCCGACGGCGCAGGCGACGGTACCGTCATCGTCGAGCAGCGTGCCCGGCTCGGCCGCGCCGCCGGCGCGGGCGGTGCGCAGCAGCTTCAAGCGCTCCGGCCCCTTGCCGAGATCGACCTCGACGAAGGCGCCCGGGAAGGGCGAGAGACCACGCACGACGTCATGGACCTGCTGCGCCGGCCGGTTCCAGCTCAGCCTGGCCTCGTCATTGCCGATCTTGCTGGCATAGGTGACGCCGTCCTCCGCCTGCGGCGTGAAGCGGAGCCCACCGCGGCTGAGGGCGGCGAGCGCCCGGACCATCAGGTCAGCGCCAAGGCCGGCAAGCCGGTCATGCATGTCGCCAGCCGTGGCGTTGCCGTCGATCGCAAGCGTCTCGACCATGGCGACGGGGCCGGTGTCGAGCCCCTCTTCCATCTTCATGACGCAGACGCCGGTCTCGGCATCCCCCGCCATGATGGCGCGCTGGATCGGCGCGGCACCGCGCCAGCGCGGCAGGAGCGAAGCGTGCAGGTTGAGGCAGCCGAGTTCCGGCACCTCCAGGATCGCCTTGGGCAGGATCAGGCCATAGGCGACGACGACGGCGACATCGGCCTGGTGCGAGGCCATGATCTCGGCGGCCTCGGCGTTCTTCAGCGTCTTCGGCGAGAACACCGGGATGCCGAAGCGCTCGGCCGTGACCTGGACCGGCGAGGGCCGCAGTTCCATGCCGCGCCCGGCCGGCGCCGGGGCGCGGGTATAGACTGAGACGACCTCGTGGCCCTGGCCGATGATCTCGGTCAGGGTGGGCACGGCGAAATCCGGCGTGCCCATGAAGATGACGCGCAAGCTCATACTGTAACGCTCCAGCCGCTCAGGCCGCGCTGTCCCGTTTCGCCGCCTTGGCGAAGCGCTTGTTGACCCGGTCGCGCTTCAGCCGCGACAGGTAATCGATGAAGAGCACGCCGTTGAGATGGTCGATCTCGTGCTGCAGGCAGGTGGCGAGCAGGCCGTCGGCCTCGACCTCCTGCGCCTTGCCGTCGAGATCGCGATAGCTGACCTTGACCCGCGCCGGCCGCTCGACCTCCTCGTAATATTCGGGGATCGAGAGGCAACCCTCCTCATAGGAGCTCAGCTCCTCGGAGCGCCAGGTCACCTCGGGATTGATCAGGACCATCGGCTCGCGCTTTTGCTCCTCGCCCTCCTCCGCCTTCTTCGAGACGTCGAGCGTGACGAGGCGGACCGGCTCGCCGATCTGGATGGCGGCAAGGCCGATTCCCGGTGCGTCGTACATGGTCTCCAGCATGTCATCGGCGAGCTTGCGGATCTCCGGCGTGATGTCGCCGATCGGCGTGGAGACCTTGCGCAGCATCGAATCGGGCAGGATGACGAGAGGGCGGATGGCCATAGGGCGCTCTGAACGATTGTCGGAAGTTGCGGCGACATAAGCACTTGTGACGAAGCGGTCAAACTGTTCCGCTTATGTTCTAGATTTGCGGCGGAGATCGTGTAGGCTTGCGGCATGAACCAGATCGCCTTCGTCCTGCTGGAACGCCCCGTGAGCTGGGCCGAGGCCGCCTTCGGCTTCGCCGGGCTGACGCTTTTTCTGCTGGTGCTGGCGCTGCTCTCGTCATGGCGCGGCGCGCGCCGGCGCGAGATCGAGGCGGCGATGGCGGCCGAGCGTGCCCGCGAGATGGACGACAAGGTCGCCGAGATGAATCGGCAGCAGGCCGAGCTCAGCGGCCGCCTGCAGACCATGGCCGAGATCCTCTCGACCCGGCAGGGCGACCTCGCCCGCATCATGGCCGAGCGGATGGAGGGCCTGCGCCAGCAGGTCGGCGCCGGGCTGGAGCAGAACGTCCGCCAGACCAATGAGAGCCTCGGCAAGCTGCAGGAGCGCCTCGCCGTCATCGACAACGCCCAGAAGAACCTGACCGAGCTCACCGGCGAGGTGGTGACGCTGAAGGACGTGCTCGCCAACAAGCAGGCGCGCGGCGCCTATGGCCAGGGCCGGATGGAGGCGATCATCCGCGACGGTCTTCCAGCGGCTTTCTTTTCGTTTCAACCCACGCTCTCGAGCGGCAAGCGGCCCGACTGCCTCGTCACCCTGCCGGGCGACGGGCGCGGCCTTGTCATCGACGCGAAGTTTCCGCTGGAGAGCTTCACCCTGCTGCGCGAGGCGCGTGGCGAGGAGGCGAAGAAGCACGCCTCCGCCCGGGTTCGCGCCGATGTCGGCCAGCACGTCAAGGACATCGCCGAGCGCTATTTCCTGCCAGGCGAGACGCAGGACATGGCACTTCTCTTCGTGCCGTCCGAGGCGATCTACGCCGATCTGCACGAACATTTCGACGATATCATCCAGAAGGCGCACCGGGCGCGGGTGATGATCGTCTCGCCCTCGCTGCTGGCGCTGGCGATCCAATTGATGCAGTCGCTGGTGCGCGATGCTCGCATGCGCGAGGAAGCGCAGGTCATCCAGTCCGAGGTCGGCAAGCTGCTCGACGACGTCCGCCGCCTCGGCGACCGCGTCGACAAGCTCGACAGCCATTTCCGCCAGGCGCAGGACGACGTCGCCCAGATCAAGACCTCGGCCGGCAAGGTCACCGGCCGGGCCGAGAGGATCGGCGCGCTCGAGTTCGACGATGCCAGCCCGAACGAGCCGCAATTGCCCTTTGCCAAGGCCGTGAAGCTGAAGGCAGCGGAGTGACGCGGCGCGAAGCTATTCGTCCCAACCGCCATGGCGAGATCACATTCCGGCGTTGAGGTAGGGGCCTTCCCAGACCGCGCCGGAGGCCGCCAACCTTGCTCGTCCAGATCGGAACGCTCATCGCCGCGACGAGCCTCGTGCAGCTCGCCAACGGCTTCTTCAACACGTTCCTGTCGCTGCGGCTGACGAGCGAAGGCTTCGGCCCGACGCTGACCGGCATCGTGCTCAGCGCCTATTTCATCGGCTTCACCATCGGCGCCGTCGGCTGCGGGCCCGTGATCCAGCGCATCGGCCATATCCGTGCTTATGCCGCCTTCGCCGGCATGGTCGTGGTCGGGACGGCGGCAATGCCGCTCTTCGTCTCGCCGCTTGGCTGGATCGCATGCCGGATGGCGATCGGCATCGGCTGCGTCGGCCTGTTCATCACCACCGAGAGCTGGCTCAACGCCAAGGCCCCGCCCGAGCAGCGCGGCCGCATCTTCTCGATCTACATGGTCGGCACGTTCCTGGCGCTGGCGGCCGGGCAATTGCTGATCGGCAAGCTCCCGGTCGAGACCGCCATGCCGTTCAACATCATCGTCGCGCTGTTCGCGCTGGCGCTGGTGATGGTCAGCACGACCCGCGCCGAAGCACCGACGCTGCCGGCGGAAGCCTCGCTGCCCTATGGCGAGCTGACGCGGCAAGCGCCGATCTCGGTGATCGGCTGCGTGATCGCCGGCATGATCAGCAGCGCCTTCTATGCGCTGTTTCCGGCCTGGATGGCACGCAACTCCATCCCGCAGGAGACGATCGCGCTGTTCATGCTGGTCGCGGTGCTCGGCGGCTTCGCCTTCCAGGTCCCGGTCGGCCGCTTTTCCGATCGCGGCGACCGCCGGATCGTGCTGGCGGGCCTCGCGCTCGGCTTCTCGGTGGCGGCCGTCGCGCTCGACCTGGTGCCGCGCCAGCTTGGCGCAGTGCTGCCGGTGGCAGCGCTTCTCGGCGGCTTCATGTCGACGCTCTATCCGGTCTGCGTCGCGCATGCGCTCGACCGCATGCCGCAGGACCGCGTCGTCGCCGTCAGCGGCCGGCTGATCCTGGTCAGCGGCATCGGCTCAGCGCTCGGCCCGCTACTCGGCGCCCAGGTGATGGCGCGGCTCGACATCAACGGGCTGCTCTATTTCATGGCCGCGATCAGCGCCCTGCTCGCCGCCCTCGCCGCCTTGCGCATCTGCCAGCGCGCGGCGCCGGAACAGATGTCCGAGCGCCCCTTCGCCATCATCGATCCGATGACGGCGCCGATCTCACAGGAACCGGAAGCGACGGAGGCGGATGGCTCACCGCGCCCGCTGCCGGCCTGATCAGGCCCGCGCGAGATTGGCCGAGAGCTCCGGCTTCACGTTCAGCGTCTGGAAGACGACGCAGTAGCGCTCGGTCAGCTTGAGCAAGGTATCGAGCTTCTCCTGCGGCGCATCCGTCTCGACGTCGAAGGAGAGGCGGATCGCCTTGAAACCGACGGCGGCGTCCTTGGCGACGCCGAGCGTGCCGCGGAAATCGAGGTCGCCCTCGGCCCGGACCGTGCCCTTCTTCAGCTCGATCTCGAGCGCAGTCGCGACGGCCTTCAGCGTGACGCCGGCGCAGGCGACAAGCGCCTCGAGCAGCATGTCGCCGGAGCAAAGCTCGGCGCCGGAGCCGCCGGTCGCCGGGTGCAGGCCGGCGAGCGCGATCGCACGGCCGGTCTCGACCTTGCAGGCGATGTGCTGGTCGTCGAGCTCGCCCTTGGCTTTCAGCGTGATCACCGCCGCATCGGGCGCCTCACGATATTTGTCCTTGAGCGGGGCCTGCAGAGCGCGCAGCGCGGTGACGTCCATGGTCGTGATCCCTAGCGAAAAATGTTCGCGGCCTGTCTAGCCGGTTCAGGCCGCCGCCTCCACTTCCGGCGCGGCATGTCGGCCTTCCTTGTCGAGCGCCCGGCGCAATTCACGGCGCAAAGCGACGAAGCCGACGGAATTCTCCTCCCGAGGACGGGCGAGCAGGTTATCGAGGCTGAAGCCGACCGGGCCCGGCTGCTGCGGCAGGACGAGGACGCGATCTGCCAGATGCAAGGCGTCCTCGACCGAGCCGGTGGCGATGACAACGGCGGGGCGCCCCTGCGTACAGAGCTCCGGCAGGAAGGCCGCCAGACCCTCGCGCGCGTCGCTGTCGAGCGCGGCGAAAGGCTCGTCGATCAGCAGCAGGCGCGGCCTAACCAGCAGCAAGCGGGCGATGGCGAGCCGCAGCAGCTCTTCGGGCGAGAGCCCACCCGGCCGCTGCGTCGTCTGCGCTGCGAGGCCGACGCGGACCAGCACATTGGCGATCAGGCCCTCACGCTCGAACGGCGTGGCCTTGGGCAAGGCGAAGGCGAGGTTCTCGCTGAGATCGAGCCAGGCGAAGAAGCGCGGGCGAGCACAGAGCAGGCCGATCTCGGCGGTCGGCACCGTTCCTTCGTCAGCCCGCAGGCCGGCGAAGCCGCGCAGCGCCGCCGCCCGCACCTCGGGAGCTCCGAGCAAAGCGACGACCTCGCCAGCGGCCGGACGCGGCAGGGCATGATCGGGGGAGCGGGAGAGATTGTGAAGAACGGCCGACATGCCTTGGCTCCATCCATAGATAAGGCGGAAGGAGCGCCACGGCCTTAGGGCCGTCCCGTCGTTCCCGCGCTTTAGCTGCATTTGTTTCGCGCCCGCAAGCTGAGGCTCAAATCGGCGCGTGTCCTTTCATAAGGTCTGAACGTCCGTTTTGTCAAACGGCAGATCGCACTCGGCGAAGTCGGCGCGCGTCAGTCGGTAGCGACATTGCAGGATGGTCTCGCCACGCGATCGCGAGGAGCGCTCGACCTGGTCGAGCAGGCGGAAACCCAGCCTCTCCAGCACCCGACCCGAAGCCACATTGTCTGCGGCATGACCCGACCGGAGCGACTGGAGTCCGGCTTCGGAGAAAGCGAACCGCACCACGGCCGTCGCGGCCTCAGTAGCGAAGCCTTGTCGCCAGGCCGCCTGCTCGAACCAATAGCCGAGCTCGCCCTCGCCATCGGCGATCTCGTCGAGATCGGCGAGTCCGATCATCCCGCCGTTCAGCATCGCAGCGAAACGATAAGCCTCTCCCGCTGCCCATTCGCGTGGATGGTCAGCGAACCAGGCCTCGATCTCGGTGCGGTCAGGCGGAAAGGAGGCCATCCGCAACATCTGCGTGACGGCCCAGTCGGACTGGATCTCGAAGGCGCGTTCGGCATCGGCGGCCGTCGATGGCCGCAAGCTGAGACGTTTGGTGGTGATCATCGTGAGGCCGGATGATTGCAGTTCAGCGCAGGCTGGCACGAAGCGCGAGCCTGCGAAACTGCGCCGTCAGCGCGCCGCAGCGCCGCGTACGCAGGCCTCGATGTTGTTGCCGTCGGGGTCGAGCACGAAGGCGCCGTAATAGTCGCCGGCGCCCTCGCGCGGACCGGGCGGACCATTGTCGCGACCACCGGCCGATAGCGCCGCCTGGTAGAAGGCATCGACGGCCGGCTTGTCCGGCGCGATGAAGGCGATATGGGCCTGGTTCAGCCCGGCGCGCGAGCCCTCGACCCAATAGGACGGGCGGATCGTGCCGATCCAGAGAAAGGGGATCGGCTCCTGCGCGCTGCGGCCGAGCAGGAAGGATTCCGGGCTGTTGGAGGCGGTGGCAAGCCCGAGCGGCCGGGCGATCGCGTCATAGAAGCGGCGCGCCTTGGCGAGATCGGTGACGACGATGCCAGTGTGGTCGAACATGCGAGGTGAACCCGGCGCGGGCAGGCTTGTTCCTCAGCCGCCGATCACCACCACATGCCGGCGCTCTCGGCCGCCTTGTGCTGGCGCGGCTCGGTGTCGGTGAGTGAGCGGTCGAGCGTGCGCAGCGCCTCGCGCTTGATCGCCTCGAAGGCGGGCGAGAGCCGGTCGCGCGGGCGGGTCAGCGGATTGTCGAGTTCGTCGAAGATGCGGCCGGGCCTAGGCTGCATCACGACGATACGGTCCGCCAGCGTCACCGCTTCCTCGACATCGTGGGTCACCATCACCACTGTCGGCCGGCTCTCCTCCCAGAGCGCGAGGAGATGGCCGTGCAGGCTGGCGCGCGTGGTGGCGTCGAGCGCCGAGAAGGGCTCGTCCATCAAGAGGAGCTTCGGCCGGGTGACGAGGGCGCGCGCGATGGCGACGCGCTGCTGCTGGCCGCCCGAAAGCTCGCGCGGCCAGCGCGCCTCATAGCCGGCGAGGCCGACGCGGGCGAGCGCGCCGGTGACGAGGCGATTGCGCTCCGTGGCAGGCAGATGGCTGAGACCGAAGCCGGCATTGTCGGCGACCGAGAGCCAGGGCAGCAGGCGCGGCTCCTGGAAGATCACGCCGACATCGGCGCGCGGCTCGGTAATGGCTGTATCGTCGAGGAGGATGCGTCCCTCGCTCGGCCGGTCGAGCCCGGCGACGAGGCGCAATAGCGTGGTCTTGCCGCAGCCGGATCCGCCGACCAGGGCCAGGATCTCGCCGGCGGCGACGGAGATATCGATGCCTGACAGCGCGCGGGTGCCGTCGGCATAGGTCTTGGAGAGATGGTCGAAGGTCAGCATGGCCGGCCTCAGAGCCTGTCGCGGGCAGTGTCTTGCCAGGCGAGGAAGGGGCGGGTCAGCGCGAGCAGAAGGCCGTCGGCGAGTTTGCCGAGCACGGCGAAGGCAATGATCGCGGCGATGATCGTATCGGGCCGGCCGAGCTGCTGGCCGTCGACCAGGAGGTAGCCGAGCCCCTCGCTCGCGCCCATGATCTCGGCGGCGACGACGAACATGAAGCCGAGCCCGAGGCCACCGCGCAGCGCCGTGAACCAGTCGGGCAGGATCGCCGGCAGCAGCACGCGCCGGACCATGGCAAGCCGGCCGAGGCGGAAGACGCGGCCAACCTCGACGATCTTGCGGTCGATCGAGAGGATCGCGGCGGCGACGCCGAGATAGACCGGGAAGAAGACGCCGACCGCGATCAGCGCCACCTTCGACGCCTCGAAGATGCCGAACCAGAGGATGAAGAGCGGCACCCAGGCGATCGAGGGGATGGCGCGCAGGGCCTGCAAGGTCGGGTCTAGCAGGCCGCGCGCCAGCGGCAGGGCACCGGTCAGGGCGCCGAGCGCCGTGCCGACGGCGGCGCCGATACCGAAGCCGGCGGCTACACGCCAGAGTGTCGCCGCAGCATGGGTCCAGAGCTCGCCGTTGACGGCGAGCTGCCAGAGCGTCTTGCCGACCACGCTGGGCGGCGGCATCAACCGGCCATTGGCGAGGCCGGCCCGGACGAGGATTTCCCAGATGATCGCAAGGACCACCGGCAACAGGAAGCCAGCGAGGCGCAGGCCGGCACGAGAAGCCGGCCGCGCTTTCGGCGCGACCGGCTTCTCGTCAACGGCTTCTGCGATCTCGATCGTGCTCATCGGCCCGCGATCATGACCGCTCAGTTGGTCGCGGCAAAGCGCTTGTCGATCAGCGCGTCGACTGATGCCTTGACGTCGGCATTGGCGGGCAGGACGCCGGCCTGCTGCAGCGCCAATCCCGCGGCGAGGATGGTTTCGGCTTGCGCCGGGCCGATCGTGCTGTGGGTCAGCTCGGTGCGGGTGAGCTGGCGCTCGATCACCGCGTCGGAGAGCTTGGTCGCCTCGACCAGCGCCTTCCTGACCTCGGCCGGATTGGCGAGGGCGATGGCACGCGCCTCCTCATAGGCCTTGAGCACCTTGCGAACGAGCGCCGGGTTCTTCTCGGAGAACTCCTCGCGGACATTGAGCACGCCCCAGGTGTTGTCGGCGGCCTTGCGGTGGAAAAGCTTGGCGCCGGCCTCGACCTCGGCGGCGGCCATCATCGGGTCGAGCCCGGCCCAGGCCTCGACATCGCCGCGCTCCAGCGCGAGCCGGCCGTCGGCGTGCTGCAGCAGCACCAGCTTGACGTCCTTCTCGGTCAGGCCGGCCTCTGCGAGCGAGCGGACCAGGAAGATGTGCGGATCGGTGCCGCGGGTGACGGCGACGCGCTTGCCCTTGAGATCCGCGACCTTGGTGACCTCGCTCTTGGCGCCGGTGACGAGCGCCGTCCATTCGGGGCGCGAATAGACATAGATCGACTTGATCGGGTTGCCGTTGATCTTGGCGATCAGCGCGGCGGCGCCGGCGGTCGAGCCGAAATCGAGCGAACCGGCATTGAGGAACTCGAGCGCCTTGTTCGAGCCGGCCGAGAACACCCAGCGCACCTTGATGCCGTCGGCCTCCAGCGCCTTTTCCAGGATGCCGCGCTCCTTCAGCAGCAGGCTGACCGGGTTGTAGGTGGCGTAGTCGACGCGGATCTCCTTGGGCGCCTGTGCCTGCGCGCTGCCGAAGGCGAGCGAGGCGGCAGCGAGGCCGGCGAGCACGGTGCGGCGGGTCGGGAGTGAGATGATCGGCATGGCGTTCCCCTTCGGTCGATCTTGCGCGAAGGGATGGAGGCTCTTGCCTCCGGCGCCCCCGCTTTAGCTGCACTTGTTTCGCGCCCGCAAGCTGCTGGCTCAAATCGGCGCGTGTCCGATTGATAGGTTCGATCGTTCTCTTTGTCAAACAAGACGTAGAGTTGCGTGGTATCGTTTATTTCACAAAATCACTATGTTGAATTATGTTTCCGCGGCTGGCCCCATTCATGATAGGGATCGGCTGCCGTCGCGTCTGCCGAAAGTCTCGAAGAGCCTCGTTCAGTGCCGCCCTCCCCCGACAAGCCAGCCCCCCGCCTCGCCGAATTCATCGACAATCCCATGGCCGCGGTCGGCAAGCTGGCGCGACAGTTCAAGGATGGGGACCGCGACGGCCTCCGCAGCGCCCTGGTCGGAGCGTTGCACGACAATCTCGAGGAAGGGCGCCAGTCGGCCCGCGAGATTCTGGCCAAGTCGCGCAACGGCCTCGCCTGCGCCAAGCGGCTCTCCGGTGTGATGGACAGCGTCGTCGCCAGCCTGCATGCAGCGGCGACGCGGCATTTCTATCCCGTGGAGAACCCGTCCGCCGGCGAGCGCATCGCCGTCGTCGCCGTCGGCGGCTATGGCCGCGGCACGCTGGCACCGGGCTCGGATGTCGACCTGCTCTTCCTCTTCCCCGACAAGCAGACCGCCTGGGGCGAGAGCGTGGTCGAGGCGATGCTCTACCCGCTCTGGGACCTGAAGCTGAAGGTCGGCCATTCCGTCCGCTCGGTCGACGACTGTATCCGCGAGGGCCGGGCGGACATGACGATCCGCACCGCGTTGCTGGAAGCGCGATTGATCTGCGGCGATGCTGCGCTATTCGCGGATTTGCAGCGCCGCTACGGCGCCGAGATCGCCGAGGGCACGGCGCCCGCCTTCACCGAGGCCAAGCTCGCCGAGCGCGAGACCCGCGTCGCCCGTGCCGGCTCGTCGCGCTACCTGGTCGAGCCCAATGTCAAGGACGGCAAGGGCGGCCTGCGCGACCTCAACACGCTGTTCTGGATCGCCAAGTATTCCTACCGCGTCGACGACCCGGCCGAGCTTGTCGAGGCCGGGCTGTTCGATGCGCGGGAGTTCGCGATGTTCCAGCGCTCGGAGGAATTCCTCTGGCGCGTGCGCTGCTGGATGCATTTCATCACCGGGCGGGCCGAGGAGCGGCTCTCCTTCGACCTGCAGCGCCAGGTCGCAGCCGCGATCGGCTATGCCGGGCGCAGTGGCCAGGCGCCGGTCGAGCGCTTCATGAAGGCCTACTTCCTCGTCGCCAAGGATGTCGGCGACCTCACCGCGATCGTCTGCGCCGCGCTGGAGGCGCGCCAGCAGAAGCCGCGCGCCAGCCTGACCAGCCTGATCGGCTCCTTCACCAAGCGCCGGCGCGTGCGCGCGCTCGGCCATCCCGATTTCACGTTGCAGGGCCAGCGCCTCGCCGTCATCGACGACGACGCCTTCAGGCGCGATCCGGTCAATCTGCTGCGGCTCTACGAGATCGCCAGCCGCGACGATCTTGCCATCCACCCCGACACCAGCCGGCTGGTGACGCAGTCGCTGCGCCTCGTCACCCCGCAATTGCGACAGGACCGCGAGGCCAATCGCATCTTCCTGGAGATCCTGACGGCGCGGCGCTCTCCGGAAGCCGTGCTCAGGCGGATGAACGAATCCGGCCTGCTCGGCCGCTTCATCCCGGATTTCGGCCGCATCGTCGCGATGATGCAGTTCAACATGTATCACCACTACACGGTCGACGAGCACCTGCTCCGCTCGATCGGCATTCTGGCCGAGATCGATGCCGGCAAGCTCGAAGCCGAGCACCCCCTGGCCAACTCGATCTTCGCAACGATCACCAACCGGCGCGCACTCTATGTCGCGCTCTTCCTGCACGACATCGCCAAGGGAAGGCCGGAGGATCATTCGGTCGCCGGCGCCCGCATCGCCCGCAAGCTCTGCCCGCGGCTCGGCCTGACCGAGGCGCAGACCGAGACGGTGGTCTGGCTGATCGAGAACCATCTGGTGATGTCGACGGTTGCGCAGAGCCGCGATCTCGGCGACCCCAAGACGATCGAGAGCTTCGCCGCGATCGTGCAGACGCTGGAGCGGCTGAAGTTGCTGCTGGTCCTGACCGTCGCCGACATCAAGGCCGTCGGACCCGGCGTTTGGAATGGCTGGAAGGGCCAGCTCCTGCGCACGCTCTATTACGAGACCGAGGTCGTGCTCGCCGGTGGCCATTCCGGCATCGAGCGCAAGGCCAGGGTCGAGCGCAAGCAGCAGGCGCTGGAGGGACGTCTCGCCGACTGGACCGAAGACGAGCGTGCCGCCTATCTCGCCCGCCACTATCCGGCCTACTGGCTCAAGGTCGAGCCCGAGCGGCAGGAGCAGCATGCCCGCTTCCTGCGCGAGGCCGAGATCGCCGGCCGCACCACCGCGACGCGGGTCGAGACCGACCAGTTCCGCGGCGTGACCGAGCTCACCGTGCTGGCACCCGACCATCCGCGCCTGCTCGCCATCGTTACCGGCGCCTGCGCCGCGGCCGGCGGCAACATCGTCGACGCACAGATCTTCACCACCACCGACGGGTTGGTGCTCGACACCATCTTCGTCTCGCGCGCCTTCGAGCGCGACGACGACGAATTGCGCCGGGCCGAGCGGATCGCCGCGGCGATCGAGCGCGCGCTCAAGGGCGAGATCAAGATCGCCGACCTCGTCGCCCAGCGCCGCGCGCCGCCGCCGCGCGGCGGGACGTTCCAGGTCGCGCCCGAGGTGATCATCGACAACGTCCTGTCGTCGCGGCACACGGTGCTGGAGGTCTCCGGCCTCGACCGGCCCGGCCTGCTCTACGATCTCACCACCGCGATCGGGAAGCTCAACCTCAACATCGCTTCGGCCCATATCGCGACCTTCGGCGAGAAGGCGGTCGACGTCTTCTATGTCACCGATCTCACCGGAGCGAAGATCACCTCGACCGGCCGCCAGCTGGTGATCCGCCAGGCACTGCTCGCCGTGTTCAATCTGGAGCTCGACAAGCATGCCTCCGGCAAGGCCAAGGCCGTGGCTCGTGCTTGATTTCGCCCGCCCGAAGCCCGATATCGGCAGCGAAGCCGGTGCGCCGACAGGCAGCGCCGCAATGATGCATGACGATCAACGATTGGGATGATGGAATGACGCAGAACCCTGCGAAGGACGATCCGAAGCCGGAAACCGAAAACCAGGGCGTGGCGGAGACGCAGGCGAGCGAGACGCAGGCGCCCACCCCGCTCGCGCTTGTCGAAGCCGAGCGCGACGACCTCAAGGACAAGCTGCTGCGCACCCTGGCCGAGATGGAGAACCTGCGCCGGCGCACCGAGCGCGAGATCTCCGACGCCAAGGCCTATGCGGTGACGAGCTTCGCCCGCGACCTGCTCGGCTCGGCCGACAATCTGCGCCGCGCGCTGGAGAGCGTGCCGGAAACGGCGCGCGCCGCCGCCGACAACGCCCTGAAGGCGGTGGTCGAGGGCGTCGAATTGACCGAGCGCGAGCTGCTGAAGACGCTGGAACGCCACGGCGTGCGCAAGATCGACCCGCAGGGCGAGAAGTTCGATCCGAACCTGCACCAGGCGATGTTCGAGGCGCCCGACGCCGGCATCGCCAAGGGCCTGGTCTCGAAGGTTGTCCAGACCGGCTACAAGATCGGCGAGCGCGTGCTCCGGCCGGCGCTGGTCGGCGTCTCCGCCGGTGCGCCCAAGCCTGCCGCCAACGGCTCGGATAGCCCGGCCGCCGATGCCGGTGACAAGCCGGCGCACTGACCGGTGTTTGAGGCTGGCGGTGGACCTGCCCGGTTCATCCGCCGGCTGACGGCTTCGTCACCCGCCGTAGGGTCAGGTTGATCCGGCCGGCCTGCGGCAGCAGGCTCGACGAGCCCGCAAGGATGCGGTCGATGCCGTGATAGGCCAGCCGTGCCTCGCCGCCGAAGGCGAGCGCATCGCCCGAAGCCAGCTTCAACGAGATCGTCTTGCCGCCGCGACTGGTGCCGCCAATGCGGAAGATGGCGGTATCGCCGAGCGAGAGCGACAGAACCGGCGCATCGAACTCCTGCTCGTCGCGATCCTGATGCAGGCCCATCTTCGCCGATGGCTCGTAGAAATTGACCAGGCAGGCCTCGGGCGGGTGCGGATAGCCGGCCAACTCCTCCCAGGCGCGCAGCAATCGCGCCGGGATCGGCGGCCAGGGCGCGCTGGTGTCAGGATGCAGCGGCTGGTAGCGATAGCCGCGCTCGTCCGAGACCCAGCCGAGCGACCCGCAGTTCGTCATTTTGACCGAGAATGGTTTTGCGGTCTTGGGCATGCGCGGCACAAAGAACGGCGCCTGCCGCGCCGCCTCGCGCAATTCAGTGACCAGCGCCGCCTGCTCGGCTCCGTCGAGATAGCCCGGCCAGTGCGTCACGCCCGGCGCGACGGTGAGCGCGGTCATCAGAATTTGTCGAGGCCGAGCACGTCGGCCATCGAATAGAGCCCGGGCTTGCGGCCACGGCCCCAGAGCGCCGCCTTGACCGCGCCTTGCGCGAACAGGCTGCGATCCTCGGCGACATGGGCGAGCTCGAGCCGCTCGCCGGCCCCGGCGAAGATCACCTTGTGGTCGCCGACGACGGTGCCGCCGCGCATCGCGGCGAAGCCGATCGTGCCGGGCTGGCGGGCGCCGACCTGGCCATCGCGCACCGCGACGCGGGCCTCGGCCAGTTCGACGGCACGGCCCTGCGCCGCCGCTTCGCCGAGCAGGACGGCGGTGCCCGAGGGCGCATCGACCTTCATGCGATGGTGCATCTCGACGATCTCGATATCCCAGTCGGTACCGAGTGTCGCCGCGACCTTGCGTACCAGCGCCGCCAGCAGGTTGACGCCGAGGCTCATATTGCCGGAGCGGATGATCGCGGCATGGCGCGAGGCTGCTTCCAGCTTCGCCAGATGCTGCGGCTCCATGCCGGTGGTGCCGGCGACGTGGACGATGCGGGCCTGGGCGGCGAGGCCGGCGAAGGCGACGGTGGCCTCGGGCGTGGTGAAGTCCAGCACGCCCTCGGCCTCGACGAAGGCGGCGAGTGCGTCGTCACTGACGAGAACGCCGCTGGCCGGCAGGCCGGCGAGCACCGCCGCGTCCTGGCCGAGCGCAGGCGAGCCCGGGCGCTCGATTGCGGCGGAGAGCACACAGCCTTGCGTGTCATGGATCGCTTTCACCAGCGAACGGCCCATCCGGCCGGCGGCGCCGACGACGACGAGACGCATGTCGCTCATGGTGAAAGCTCCAGATAGCCAAGGCGCGCCAAGACCGGCGCGTTCACTGCCTATAGGGCGCTTCGACGGCCGCCGAAACGAAAAACGGCCGGGCAATGCCCGGCCGTCCAGATTTCGGGCGTCGGTGCCGGCTTATTCGACCGGCTGGATCGCCGCGACCTTCCACTCGCCGCCGCGCGAGCGCACGAAGGTCCAGTGCTCGGTGACCTCGCGCGGGATCGTGGCATGGCCCTCGACGACCTTGCCGCCATTGCGCTCGACCATGGCGGTGAGCAGGCTGAAGCGCATCGCGACGGTCGCGTACTCATAGCCGTCCTCGCGCCAGGATTCGGCGAGGTCGCCCTGCAGCAGCTTGACGTCAGCCGCCTTCTCGACAAGCCCCTTGCGGGCGTTGTCGGCGAACTCGTCCTCGAGTGCGCCGGAAATCTCCGGCGTGGTGATCTGGCGCAGACGCGCGACGTTCTCATCGGAGATCGCGGTCTGGACCTCGGAGAGCAGGCGCTCGAAGCTGCCGTAGTCGGCGCCCTGCAGCTCGAACTCCACCGGCTTGACGGCAGAGGCTGCGGCAGCGCCGCCACCGAGTCCACCCATAGCCGGCGCAGCCGGCTGCGGCTGATAGGCCTCGCGGCCGAGCGGCCCACCGGCGCTGGCGAGCTGCGGCTCGCTGCGGCGACGGAACAGGCGCAGCGCCAGCCAGATCAAGCCGCCGATCAGCGCGACCTGGAAAAGCAGGCCGAGGAAGCCGGCGATACCGCCGAAGCCGGCGCCCGAGAGCAGGCCGAACAGGCCGGCACCGAGCAAGCCACCGGCGACGCCCATCATCAGGCTGCGAGCCATGGACGGGCGGGCCGCCTGGGCGGCGGCGCCCGCCGCTGCGCCAGCGGCCGGCGTGGCGGCCGACGGGCCGGGTGCCTGCGTCGGGCTGCGCTGGAACGAAGAGCCGGGCGCGGTCGGCGTCGGCGCGACCTGCGATTGGCTGCGCGAGCCGCGGCTGCCCATGCTGCGGCCGCCAGGAGCGGCTTCGGCGATGATCGGCACCAGCAGAAGAGCGCCAGCGATGAGGGCGATTGCACGTCCACGACGGGCGAGCGAAATCAGTGACATGGTTCCTCCCGGAGCCGGGATCGGCTCACTGGACCCGAAATATGGTTGGGTCGTACGACTTTAGCAAGGAGGGGGTGGCCCCAACCTTCGACGGACAGCCCATGATCATATTGGGTTGCCGGCTCCATTATGCTATCGTTTCCGCATCGTCACGCCGATCAAGCGAATGACGGGAGCAAGCCATGGTCCGATCCCCTCGGAGGCTACCCAGCTCCGGCGCCCTGGCGCTGCTATCGACACTTTCCACGACACTATTGTTACCGCTCGCGCTGCCAGCCGCGGCGCAGGAGAAGGCTGTCGCCCTCGACCGACCGCGTCTGGCGCAGGCGCCTGAGCCCCTTTGCTTCTGCTGGAGTGACGGAAAGAAGATCGCGGAAGGCAGCATGGCCTGCATTCGCACCACCCTGGGCCGTCGCCTGGCCACCTGCGGCCGCGTCACCAACCTGATGTCCTGGGAAGTGACCGAGAACCCCTGCCCGGAGAGCTGAGCAACTCCGCCAGACTGCTCCCATCGCGCAGCCACAAAAAGAAAAGCGCCGCGGGGCCTCTCCCGCGACGCTTTCCAATTGGCTTGTTGGTCTTTTCGACTCGAGACTGACTTCCCCGTCAGAACGCTCCGATCACGATCGCCATGACCAGCACGAACGCCGCACCCATGGCCAACCGGTCGAGACTTAGCGCGAGGTTCATGTGAACCCTCCTTGTCATTGACCTGACATGGAAGCTAGCAGAAACGGCGGCCGCTGCAAGTGGCCGCGTCGCCGCAGCGGAGGCCGCACCAGAGAAGCGTTCTTAATCAGCGGTTAAATCATTGAACTGCTTTGTGGATAGTCCCGAACAGGACTGTCTCGACGTAAGCTTTTAGTATTTCCAAGTGCAGCATAAATCCTTGGCGCCACAATCAAGCCGAAGTTGTTGCAACGCAATATTGTCCCATGCGGGACGAGCGCCCAGTTTTCACCGAGAGATCGTCATGCCGGCATCAGGATCAGGCGCTCGAGTGACCGCGCCACAGCGATGACGCGGGCGTCGTCGCCGAAGCGTCCGACGAGCTGGAAGGAGACCGGCAGGCCGCGCGGACCACGCATCAAAGGCACAGTCAGACAGGGCGTGCCGAGCAGGGTCCAGAGCCGGTTGAACTTGGAATCGCCGGTCGAGGCGAGCGTCTCCGGCGCCTCGCCCGGCGCGGCATAGGTCAGGACGAGATCGACCTCGCCGAGCCAGCGTTCGGCCACATGACGCCCGCGCCGGGCGGTGCCGCGGGCGGCGTCGTAATCGCCGGGCGTGGTCGCGCGGGCTTCGTCGAGATAGGCGCGCAGTTTCGGCGGCAGCTCGTCACGATGACTGGCGTATTCCCAGGCGAGCGCCTGCGTCGCCTCCCAATTCTGCAGCGGACTGTGGGCATGGAAGGTCTCGGCGAGCTCGGCCGGCGTCGCAACGTCGAGGACGGTCGCGCCGCCCTTGCGGGCGAAATCGGCGATGCGCTGCAGCGCGCCCTCGCAGGACGGTTCGGGCTTGTCGGTGAACTCCTGCCGGCAGAGACCTAGCCTCAGCCCGTCCAGCGCCTCCTC
Organism: Allobosea sp.; assembly: GCA_024231975.1. GTDB lineage: Bacteria > Pseudomonadota > Alphaproteobacteria > Rhizobiales > Beijerinckiaceae > Allobosea. Next base: position 151,344 of record JAAEQB010000108.1, on the reverse strand, counting down.
GGGCGCATCGAGATCGGGCCGGCCGGTCAGCGCCGCCAGGGCGAAGCCGAGATCGTCGGCGCTGGCCGCCATCAGGCCGAGCGTGTCGAGCGACCAGGAGAAGGGCTTCACCCCGACGATCGGCAGCAGCCCATAGGACGGCTTGATCGCGGCGACGCCGCAATAGGCGGCGGGGCGGATCACCGAACCACCGGTCTGGGTGCCGATCGCGAGCGGAACCAGGCTGGCCGCCACCGCCGCGGCCGAGCCGGCCGAGGAGCCGCCGGGGCTAGCCGAGGGATCGTGCGGGTTGCGGGTCGGAGCAGGATCGAGGAAGGCGAAGGCGGTGGTCTGGGTCTTGCCGGCAATGGTCGCGCCGGCCGCCCTCAGCGCCATCACGATCGGCGCGTCGGCCCTGGGCTGGTAGCCGTCATAGATCGGCGAGCCCATGCCGGTCGGCAAACCGGCGGTGTCGATGATGTCCTTGACCCCGACGGCGATGCCGGCCAGCGGCCCCTCGCCGACCGTCAAGCTTTCGGGACGGGCCGCGAAGGCACGGAGGTCGCCATCGCGCTCGTCGATTCGCCGCTCGCTATCGGCAAGGGCGGCCTGGGCGGAAACCTCGCCATTGGCGACGCGGCGAGCGATGTCGCGAACCGAAAGCATGGACCTGTCCCTGGAATCCCGCGGCCGGGCCGCCAATACGGCCATGCTGGCATGAGGTCGGCGCCGGAAGGAAGCCGGGAACTGGTCCGTGCAGATAGGGTATGCAGCCGGCGAGGCGCGGCGAGGCGCGGCTCAATAGGTCGCGCGGCCGCCCGACAGGTCGAAAATGCCGCCGGTCGAGAAGGAGCAATCATCGCTGGAGAGCCAGAGCACCAGCCGCGCCACCTCAGCCACCTCGACGAAGCGCCCCATCGGGATGCGCGACATGATGTCGGCGCGTCGCTCGGCCGAAATCTCCTTCGCCATCGCCGTTTCGGCAGCAGCCGGCGTCACCGCCGTGACGATGATGCCCTGTTTCGCCGTCTCCTTGGCGACGCTCTTGGTCAGCGCGATCAAGCCGGCCTTCGAGGCGGAATAGGCGGCGGCCATCGCCATGCCCTCCTTGCCCTGGATCGAGGCGATGTTGACGATATGGCCGCGCAAGGGATGGCCGTCCGGCGAGCGCCGCGGCTCCTGGCGCAACATCCGGCCGACGACGGCGCGCGTCACCAGATAGGCACCGAACAGGTTGACCTGCAGCACGCGCTGGAAGTTGTCGGGCGTCGTCTCCCAGATCGGCCTGACCTCGCCGAGCACGCCGGCATTGTTGATGAGGATGTCGATGCGGCCATGGGCCGATAGCGCGGCATCCGCCGCCGCATCGACCGCATTGACGTCGCGGATGTCGAGCTGGCGCTGGCTGGCCCGGCGGCCAAGCTCGCTCACGGCCTGCGCCAGGCTGTTCGCATCCTGGTCCCAGAGAGTGACACTGGCGCCGGCCTCGATCAGCGCGCGGGCGATGCCGCGGCCGAGCCCGCCGGCGCCGCCGGTAACGACCGCATGCCGGCCGGAGAGATCATGGCGCGTGCTCATCAACCGGCGCTCCAGGCGGTCTTGGTCCGGGTGATCTGGTGACGGTAGAGGCCGAGCGAGAACGGCCCTTCGCCGCCGAGCGCCTGCAGTTCCCCGGCGGAGAGCTGATCGCGCGCCAGCGCGATGAACTCGGCCTCGTCGCCCCAGCCCTCGAGCAGCAGCACCCAGCGCGGCACGGCGTTGGCGACGCCGCGCGCCGCCTGCTCGGCGGTAGCGGCACCGCTCGCCTGCGCATCCGCGGTCAGCAGATGAACGCCGGCGACGCCGCGCGTCGCGAGCAGGTCCGGCACCAGTCCGCGCAGCAACGCCGCCTTGTGGGCCGAAGCGATGTTGTCTGGCACGTCATAGCGCAAGGTCGCGATCAATCCGCCCTGGGCCGGACCGCTGGTATGGGAGACGCGGCAGATCGCGCGCGCCACCGAGCGGAAATGCTTCACGGCCGAGAACGTCCAGGGCGTCGGCGCATTGACCCTGGCGGAATAGTCCTGCCCCTTCAGCACCTCGACGGTCTGCGCCTCGTACAGGTTGAAGAATTCGAGATCGGCATCGATCGCGACATAGCGGCGTCCGCGCAGGAAACCGGGGATGCCGACCCGCTCCGGCATGTGTTCCTCGCCATGCCAGGCATAGAATTCCGCCCTGCCCTCCGGCGCGATGTCGTGCCAGATCGCGACCGCCCCCTCACCTGCCAGGCTCATCGTTCTCTCCACCGGCTCGCCTTGCGACGCGCGTTGACTCGGCATCGCTGTCTCTCTATACGAAAATGAAATCCAAATTGGAAATGATTTCCAATTATGAACCAAACAAGGGCGGGAACGGGTGACGATCGCGGCGGTCGAGCGCGCATTCAAGCTGCTGGAAGCGCTGGCCGGCGAGGCCGAGGGCGCCGACCTGACCGTGCTCGCCGAGCGGCTCGACCTGCCGGTCAGCGCCACCCATCGGCTGCTCGCAAGCCTCGGCGAGCGCGGCTTCGTCGCGCAGGACCCGCAATCGGGCGCCTATGGACTGACGCTGAAGCTGTCGCAGCTCGCCTTCCGCAATCTCGATTTGCGCGGCCTGCCCGATGCCGGCCAGATCGTGCTCGACGGCCTCGCCCGCGCCACCCGCGAATACTGCCGCCTTGCCGTGGTCGAGGGCGAGAGCCTGACCTGGATCGCCCGCGCCCAGGGCGCGACCGCCGGCCTGCGCTACGAGCCGCCGATGGGGATGGGGCCTGTCCTGCACGCCACAGCGACCGGCAAGGCCTGGCTCGCCTCGCTGCCGGAGCAGGAGGCGCTCCGCATCGTCTGCGCGCGCGGCTTCGACGGCGAGGGACGCACCGGCCCGAACGCGCTCGGCAATGTCGATGCGCTGAGGCAGCATCTCGGCGAGACCCGCAATCGTGGCTACGCGCTGGCGGTCGAGGAGGGCGAGATCGGCACCGTCGCGATGGCGACGACCTTCCGCGCCGGGCCGGATGCAGGCGCGCCGGTTGCCGGCACGCTCAGCGTCGCCGGGCCGCTGCCGCGCATGCACGAGGCGCGCCGAAGCGAGATCGCGACGGCGCTCGCCAGCGCCGCGCAGGACATGGCGGCGATCTGGCCGCTCAGGCGGCGACAGATCGGCGCCCTCCCCGCGGTTTCGAGCGAGGCAGCCATACGGTTGGCGCCGACAGAGACATCAGCATGAGCAGCGACACCGCCACCACAGCGACCACGCAACAGGCCAGCGGCAAGGCCGCCGCCTGGGTCTCGGCCATCGCCTGGCCGCTGGCAAGCTTCGCCGTGCTGCTGGTCGCCTGGCAGCTCCTGGTGCCGATGGCCGGCATCCCAGAATACATCCTGCCGGTACCGAGCGCCTTCTTCGAGCGGCTCTGGATCGATCGCGCCGACATCTTCCGGCATACGCTGGTGACGGCCAACGAGATCGTGCTCGGCTTCCTGATGGCGGCGGTGATCTCGATCCCGCTCGGCTACATCATCGTTTCGGTGAAGCTGCTGGAGAAGGCGATCTATCCGGTGATCGTCTTCTTCCAGCTCGTGCCGAAGATCGCGATCGCGCCGCTCTTCGTCGTCTGGTTCGGCTTCGGCCTGTTCCCGAAGGTGCTGCTGACCTTCCTGCTCTGCTTCTTCCCGACACTGGTCGCGAGCATGACCGGCTTTCGGGCGCTGGACGAGCGCGTGCTCTATCTGACCAAATCGATGGGCGCTTCCGCCTGGCAGACCTTCCGCTATGTCCGGGTGCCGGCGGCGCTGACCTATATTTTCTCAGGTCTCAAGGTCTCGGCCGTGTTCGCGGCGACCGGCGCGATCGTCGGCGAGTTCGTCGGCGCTAATGCCGGCCTCGGCTATCTCCTGCTGCGCGGCACGAGCTTCCTCGACATGCCGCTGATCTTCGCCTGCCTGGTGGCGCTCTCCGCCGTCGGCATCCTGTTCAGCTACCTCGTCGACTGGCTCGAAATGCTGCTGATGCCCTGGCAACGCAAGGGCTGATCCGATCGCCATCCAGCCGGAGCCAACCGGCACCCTAGGGAGGAGACACAGATGAAACGCAGGACCTTGCTCACAAGCGCCGCCATCCTCGCCCTGAGTAGCGGCATGGCCTTCGCCCAAACCGGCAAGCCGATGAAGATCACGCTGAACTTCCTCGCCGCCGCGCCCAATGCCGGCTTCATGATGGCCAAGCAGATGGGCCTCTACGAGAAGGCCGGCATCAACCTTACGATCGAGGAAGGCAAGGGCTCGGGCACGACCGCGCAGATGGTCGCGACGGGCCAGACCGATGTCGGCTTCGCCGATGCGCCGGCCGCGATGCAGTTGCGTACCAAGGGCGCGCCGGTGAAGATCGTCGCCCCGGTGCTGCAGACCAATGGCTTCGCCATCATCGCGCTCGAGGACAGCGGCATCGCCTCGCCCAAGGATCTCGTCGGCAAGAAGCTCGCGGTACAGCCCGGCACGGCCCAGACGACGCTTCTCGACGCCATCCTCGCCGGCAACGGCATCGACAAGGGCAAGGTCGATGTCATCAATATCGACCCCGGCGCCTTCGTCGGCGCGCTGCTGGAGAAGAAGGTCGACGCCATCCTCGGCGGCGCCGATTTCCACTCGGTCCAGATCCGCGAGCGCGGCTTCAAGGTGCGCGACATCTTCTATCGCGATGTCGGCGTGCCGACCGTCGGACTCTCGATCATCGCCCGCGACGACAAGATCAAGGCCGATGCCGAGCTCTACAAGAAGTTCATCGAGGCGAGCCTGCAGGGCTGGGACGCCGCCCGCAAGAACCCTGACGCCGCCGCCGACGCGGTCGTCGCGCAGTTCCCCTCGGTGAAGAAGGCGCAGGTGCTGGCGCAGTTCGACGTCGTCAACAAGCTGCTCTGCGCGCCCGGCGCGACCTCGCTCGGCAAGGTACCGGAGAAGAACTGGAGCGTGAGCTTCGACCTGCTGACGCAATATCTCGGCCTGCCCAAGGACAAGCCGATCAGCGACTACTACACGACCGAGCTGCTGCCGGCCTCGGCACCGGCGTGTTCGTGAGCACGGCAACCGCCATCGCCGCCTCGATTCAGGGGCGCGGGATCGTCAAGACCTTCGGCGGCTTCACCGCCGTCGACGGCCTGACGCTCGACATCAGGAGCGGCGAGTTCGTCAGCCTGATCGGTCCCTCCGGCTGCGGCAAGAGCACCTTCATGCTGATGGCGGCCGGGCTGATCCCGACCAGCGGCGGCGAACTCCTGGTCAATGGCAAGACGCTGACCGAGCCGCTCACCGATATCGGCATCGTCTTCCAGGACCACCTGCTCCTGGATTTCCGGACGGCGCTCGAAAATGTCATGCTGCAGGCCGAGATCCGCGGCCTGCCGCTGACGCCGGCGAAGGAGCGCGCGCTCGAGCTCTTCGCCAAGCTCGGCATCAGCCATGCGGCCGATCGCTATCCGAAGCAGCTCTCCGGCGGCATGCGCCAGCGCGTCTCGATCGCGCGTGCGCTGATCCACAACCCGTCGGTGCTGATGATGGACGAGCCTTTCGGCGCGCTCGACGCGATCACGCGCACGCAGATCCGGCACGATCTCGAAATGCTCTGGCTAGAGACGGCCAAGACCGTCGTCTTCATCACCCATTCGATCGAGGAGGCGATCGGCCTCTCCGACAGGGTGCTGGTGATGTCGCCGACGCCGGGCCGGGTCGTCGACGAGATCAAGATCGAACTGCCGCGGCCGCGGCCGGCTCATCTCGGCGACTATCCGAGCTTCAATGCCTATGCCGACCGCATCCATGACGCGTTCCGGCGGTTCGGGGTGATCAAGTATTGAGGCGTCGTCATGCTCGCCCTTGTGGCGAGCATCCACCTCTTGAACACCGCATTCGGTGAAGGAAGACGTGGATGGTCGGGACAAGCCCGACCATGACGATGTAGCCCCCTCAGCCCGGCCGCTTCGGGATCTCCAGCCCGCGCTGCACCGCCGGCCGCGCCAGGCCGCGCTCCAGCCATTTCGGCACCAGCTTGAGTTTGTCGTACTCGACCAGCTCGCCGGCGCCGTAGAAGCCGACGAGGTTGCGGACCCAGCCGAGCGTCGCGATGTCGGCGATGGTGTACTCGTCGCCCATCAGCCAGTCGCCGCCGGCGAGCCTGGTCTCGAGCACGCCGAGCAGACGCTTGCTCTCATTGGCGTAGCGGTCGCGCGGGCGCTTGTCCTCGTATTCGCGACCGGCGAACTTATGGAAGAAGCCGACCTGGCCGAACATCGGGCCGATCGCCGCCATCTGGAAGAAGACCCATTGCAGGGTCTCGTAGCGACGGGCCGGATCGGTCGGCAGGAATTTGCCGGCCTTGTCGGCGAGGTAGACCAGAATCGCACCGGACTCGAACAGGCCGAACGGCTTTCCGCCGGGGCCGTTGGGATCGATGATCGCCGGAATCTTGCCGTTCGGGTTGAGCGAGAGGAATTCCGGCGTCCAGCTCTCGTTCTTGCCGATGTCGATCAGATGCGGCTCATAGGGGATGCCGGTCTCCTCCAGCATGATCGAAACCTTCACGCCATTGGGCGTCGGAAGCGAATAGAGCTGGAGCCGGTCGGGATGCTGGGCCGGCCAGCGCTGCGTGATCGGAAAAGCGGAGAGATCAGGCATCTCAGGGATATCCTCGGATGGCGGGACGCCAGCGGCGCAAGGGCCACGACGTTGCGGCGTAACTTGGAGCGCGCCTCCCATCGGCGCAACCGCGTGGGCCTTGCGGAAACGCCAACTGGCTTACGCAGGATTCACATCTCGCTGCGATGCTCGGCGCGGTTGTCCCTGCAAGGATGTCGCGATGACGCTCGCCCCGTTGCTCGCTGCACCGGCCATCATGCAGCTGCATGCCCTGGCGGCGCTGATCTCCCTGGCGGCAGGCCTCACGATCCTCGTCATGCGCAAGGGCACGGCGCGCCATCGCCTCGTCGGCTGGGTCTTCGTGGTGGCGATGGCGGTGACGGCGCTCAGCTCGGCCTTCATCACCAGCAACGGGCACTTCAGCGCGATCCATCTGCTCAGCATCCTGACGATCGTGAGCCTGCCCCGCGCCATCATCCTGCGCCGGCGCGGCGACATCGCGGGCCATCGCGCCACGATGCTCTGGCTCTTCGCCGGGCTCGTCATAGCCGGCGCCTTCACCCTGATGCCGGGGCGCCTGATGAACAAGGTCACCTTCGGGCAAGCTGCAGCCGCCAGCCGTTAACGCCCAAACTGGCGCTTTAACCGCTGCTTAACGCCATCGGCAAAGTTAATCCGCCCGTGGCTTCCAGGACGCAGCCGGTCAACAAACCGTTCATCGAACGACTCGCATTTGATCGGTCATGCGTCGCGTTCACCTCACTCTCCTCGCGCTCGGCGTCATCGGCGCCGGCCTTGCCGGCTGCGGCAAGTTCCAGAAGCCGCAGCGCGCGCCCTGGCGTGACCAGGCCGAAGCCCAGTGCCTGGCCTCGGGCCAGGTGCAGCTCTCGGCCTATGTCAGCCTGCGCGGCAAGGCGATCGACGGGCCCGGCACCTGCGGCATGGAGAAGCCGCTCAAGGTCGCGGCCTTCGCCAATGGCAGCGTCGCGCTGACCAGCAATGCCACCTTGGCCTGCCCGGTGGTGGCGACCACCGACAAATGGTTCAACGAGGTGGTGCAGCCGGCGGCAATGAACGTGCTCGGCGCGCAGGTGATCGAGATCCGCGCCGGCTCCTATTCCTGCCGCGCCATGAACAACGGCACCGCCACGACCCGCACCTCCGAGCACGCCTTCGGTAATGCCGTCGACGTGTTCTCCTTCCGGCTGAACGACAACCGCGTCGTCACCGTCAAGGATGGCTGGCGCGGTTCGCCCGAAGAGCAGGCCTTCCTGCGCGAGATCTTCGTCGGCGCCTGCGAGCATTTCTCGACGGTGCTCGGCCCCGGCGCCGATCCGATGCATTACGACCATTTCCACATCGACCTGGCGCGCCATGCCAAGGGCCGGCACATCTGCAAGCCCGTGATCAAATACGAGCCGAACTACAACCTGCCGCCGCCGGACCCGGCGCGGCCGGACCGGATGGCGCTGCAACAACAGCAGCAGCACGATACGCGTCAGAGCCTGCCGCCGCCGATGGTTGCGAGCAATTCCGGCGGCCTGCTGCGCCAGCCGAGCGGCGGCCTGCGCCCGCCGGGCTCGGTCAGCGGCGGCTACCCGGTCGCACATCAGCAGCATGGCGGGCTCGACGCGCAGCGGCGCTATATCGAGGAGGAGGCGCCGCAGATGAGCCAGCGCTACCAGCCGCAGCCGACGCCGAGCGAGATGCGCGGGCCGCTGCAGCTGCCGGGCTCGACGCCGCCGACCGAGGAGCTGATCGTCGGCGACGAGGAAGGCAACGGCATCATCGACAGCGCCCAGCCGGGCGACGAGCCGCCGATCAATCCGCGCAACGACCCGTTCGCCTACCGGCCGCAGGGGCAGCAGACCGGGTCGCTGCGGCGATGAGACCGACGCGGCGGCCTGCCATGCAGGTCGCCGCAAGCTTCAGGTCTTGGCGAGTTCCCGGGCGGCTTCATCGATGAACTCGGCCACCTCTCCCGCCCGCGAGGCCAGGGAGGCGTGGCTCGCATCGAGCGTCAGGATGCGGCGCGGCTTCATGCGCTCGGCCATGCGGTACTGATTGTCCGGATGGATCATGCGGTCGTCGGTAGAGAGCTGATACCAGCTCGGCTTCGTCTTCCAGGCCGGCGCGGTGATGGTATCGCCGAAGGTCGACGCCAGCGGCGCCTTCTGCGCAACTGACATGGCGAGAGCTTCGTCAGCGGTCAGGTCCTGGCAGAAGCTCTCGTGGAACTTGTCGTATTTGACCCAGAGATAGCCGTCGCTGTCCGGAGCGAGATTGGCGAATGCGGCCGGCGGAGCCGCTTGGCTGATGCCACCGGGGCTCTCGCCGGCATCGGGCGCGAAGGCGGCGATGTAGACGAGGCCAGCGACGTTGGGCAGGTCACCCGCCTCGGTGATGACGGCGCCGCCATAGGAATGGCCGACCAGCAGCACCGGGCCGGCCTGCTGCTTCACCATCTTGCGGGTGCGTTCGGCATCGTCGGCGAGCGAGGTCAGCGGCATCTCGACGGCTCGGAGCTCGGAATGCCCCTTGCGAGAGAGCTCGACGATGACCTTGCTCCAATGGGCGGCCCCGCCCCAGAAGCCATGAACGAGAACGATGGTCGGCCTGGCACTCATCACGTCCTCCTCTGTCGGCAGCGAAGCCGTGCGCGAAGCGGAATGGATCCCGCTCGGCCAAGCTGAGGCGCCACTATGACAGAGGAATTGCGCGGCGGGCTATCGGGCTCTCGCCTTAGCATCGGACCGAAAAGTGGAAGCCACTTTTCGGAAGAACCCGATGCGATGACAACGTGATAGATCATCGTGACCGCGTCCGTTCGGACGCGCGATGATCTAGCGCGCCACCAGCACCTGCCGGCACTCGGCCGGCAGGGCATCGAGCGACATGGGCGGCTTGGGCTTCGGCTTCGGGCCCGGCTTCGGCTTGGGCGGGTTGAAGATCGCCTGATATTGCTTCTCGACCCAGCCATCGAGCTCCGCGCCGCAGCCATCGCCGAAATTGGGCGGCTCCTGGCCCTGGCAGCCCTCCATGCCGGGCGGGCAGCTCAGGCGGATGTGGAAATGGTAGTTGTGGCCCCAGATCGGCCGGACCTTGTTGAGCCAGGTCTTGTCCGAGCCGGCTTCGCGGCAGAGCGCGACCTTGAGCGCGGGATTGACGAAGATGCGCTCGACACGCGGCTCGCTCGCCGCCGCCTTGATCAGCCGGGTATGGGCCGGGGTCCAGTTCTTCGGGTTGACGTCGCGCCAGTCTGAGCGGGCCATGTTGATCGCGGACATGTTCTCGCGATCGTCGCTGTCGAGCCGCTTCCTCGGCATCGGCGTCAGCCAGATGTCGGCGTCGAGCCCGATCTGGTGCGAGGCATGGCCGGTCAGCATCGGTCCGCCGCGCGGCTGCGAGATGTCGCCGACCAGGAGGCCGGACCAGCCGGTGATCTTCGGCACCTCGCGGGCGAAATGCTCGAGGAACGAGATCAGCTCCGGATGGCCCCAGTTGCGGTTGCGGGCGAGGCGCATGACCTGCCAGTTCTCGCCATCGACCGGCAGCGCGGTCGCCCCCGCCAGGCAGCCGCGGGCATAGGAGCCGATCGCGCGTGCCTTCAAGGCGGCCGGCGTGGTCTTCTGGCCGAACAGGGCACGCGCCGCATCCGGGTAGGCCGCGATATTGGCGGCGCGGGTCTTGGCCTCGGCGTCGGCGGTGGACTGCGCGTGGGCAGCCCCAGCCGCGATCAGCATCGGCAGGAGAATCAGTGGGACGAAACGGCGAAGCGGCTGCATGGCCGCAGAATCGCAGGCGGTTCACCGGCAGGTCAAGTTCACTGCGGCGCGCGGACTGGACAAGCCGGGCGCGAACCGGCAGCGTCGAGGCACGCCGAGCGAGCGGGCGCGACGTTCCGCAGGCGGCACGACCGGAGGAGACGCCATCATGACCAGCCCCCTGCTCGACCGCCGCACGCTGCTCAGCGGCCTCGGCGCCTCGCTCGCCCTGCCCGCCGCCGGCCGCGCGCAGGGCGCCTGGCCGCAAGGGCGCACGCCGAAGCTGGTCGTGCCGTTCACGCCCGGCGGGGCCACCGACATCCTCGGCCGGCTCGTCGCCGACAAGGTCGGGCAGGCGCTGGGCGCGAGTTTCGTGGTCGAAAACCGGGCTGGCGCCGGCGGCAATATCGGCGTCGAGGCGGTGGCCCGTTCCGAGCCGAACGGCGACACGCTGCTGATCGTCTCGGTCGGCCTCGTCGCCAATCCGGCGCTCTATGCCAAGGTCAACTACGACCCGCTGACCGATTTCGCCCCGATCACCATGGTCGCGCTGGTGCCGAACCTGCTCGTCGTCAGCCCGACGCTGAAGGTCAAGGACACCGCCGAGCTGATCGCCTATGGCAAGGCCAATCCGGGCAAGCTGACCTATGCTTCCTCCGGCGTCGGCACCTCGATCCACCTCGCCGGCGAGCTCTTCCAGAAGCTGACAGGCGTCAAGATGGTGCACGTGCCCTATCGCGGCTCGGCGCAGGCGATGCAGGACCTGATCGGCGGCCGCGTCGACCTGATGTTCGACAACATCACGCCTGCCCTGCCCCAGGTCCGTGCCGGTTCTGTCCGCGGCTTCGGCGTCACCACGGCGCAGCGCGCGCCGACCGCCTCCGAATTTCCGCCGATCAACGATCTCGTGCCGGGCTTCGACGTCTCCTCATGGTTCGCTCTGTTCGCGCCGGCGAAGACGCCGCAGGCGATCATCGACCGGATGCAGGCCGAGACCAAGGCTGCGATCGCCGACCCCGTGGTGCGCGGCAAGATGGACCAGCTTGCCGCCCAGCCGGTCGGCAACATGCCGGCCGAACTCGCCGCCTTCGTCCGCGCCGAGCAGACCAAATGGGTCAGCCTGATCCGCGAGGTCGGCATCAAGGCGGAGTGACGCAAGGAACTTAGCGTTCGCGCCCGACGTTCTTCGAACGCCCGCTCGCCGATCGGCGAAGACGCGGGCGGACGAAAGAAGGGGCGCGAACTATGTCAACCCTGCTCATCATCATCCTGCTCATCATCCTGCTCGGCGGTGGCGGCTATTACGGCCATCGCAGCTATGGCGGCGCCGGGCTCGGCGGCGTGGTCGGCCTGGTGCTGACGATCGTGATCGTGCTCTGGCTGCTCGGGGCCCTGGGCGGCCCGGCCGTCAGGGTCTGATGACGGAGAAGTCGCGGAACCGCGTGCCGCGCTTCAGCTCGCCAGCTTCCAGACCAGCATGGCGGCAGCGAGATCTTCGAGAGCGGTGCCGACCGACTTGAACAGGGTCACGTCATCGCGCTCTGCCGCAGCGTCGTATTCGCCGCGGCAGAGCCCGGCCAGCGTTCCGGAGACCTGCTCTGCGGCATAGGTGCCCGCCTTGATCGCCACGGCGACGTCGCCGCCCTCGTGCAGCGCGGCTTGCGTATCGACGAAGACGTGAGCGCGCTGCAGCGCCTCATCATCGGCCTCGCGCATCGACAGGTTGAAGGCGCCGACCAGATCGAGATGAGCGGTGCGCTTCAGCCAGCGGCCCTGGATCAGCGGCTCACGCGACAGCGTCGCACAGGAGATCAGATCGGCCTGGCGCGCCTCGCCTTCCAGGTTCTCGGCGACGCGCGCTTCGATGCCGTCCCGCGCGAGCTCGGCGACGACTTCGGCAGCCGCTTCCGACCGCCGCGCCCAGATCGCGATGTCCTCGAAATGGCGGACGCTGCGGTGCGCCTTGACCAGGAAGGTCGAGAGCGCGCCGGCCCCGACCATCAGCATGCGCTTGGTATCCGGGCGCTCCAGCATGCGCGAGGCGAGCGCGGAGGCCGCGGCGGTGCGCCACAATGTCAGCCGGGCTCCGTCGAGCGCCGCCAGCGGCGCGCCGGTCGCGCCGTCCATCAAGAGATAGCTGCCCATCACGCTCGGCAGGCTGACCGCGGCATTGCCGGGGAACACCGTGACGACCTTGGTGCCCAGGAAGGCCGGATTCGCCTCCGGCGCGGTCCAGGCCGGCATCAGCAGGAGGGTCGCGGCCGCATCCGGCCGCTCGATCTCGTGATGATGGCGCACCGGCGTGACGATGTCGCCGCGGAAGGCCTCGGCGAGCGCATCGACCAGAGCGGGGAAGTTCAGCAGGCCGTCGATCTCGGCGGCGGAGAAGAAACGCATGTGGCTGCTTCAGACGCGGCTGGTCAGCGCCGGCAGCGCCGAATCCGGCACAGCGGCGCGCAGCGACTGCGCCTCGTTGCGCAGCTTGTCAGCCTCGCGGCGATTGACCCGCGCCGCCTTGCGGTGCTTGCCCTGCGCCAACCAGGAGGCGAAGCCGCCGATCACGATGCCGACGGCGATGGCCGCGAGGATCACGGCGAAGAGCGGCAGGTCGAGCGCGAAGGCCGGCGCGTCGCGGCTGATCGGGTCGAGCGAGACCCGGACCGGAGCCCGGTTCGCAACCGAGAACAGCACGACGAGCAGCGCGACCGGGACAAGCACCAGCGCCTTGAAGAAAGCCTTCATTCCGCTCCCTCCGACCTTTCAGGTCTTGCCGTTCAGCCGCATGCGCAGCTCCTTGCCGGTCTTGAAGACCGGCACGAATTTCTGGTCGACCTTGACGGAATCGCCGGTGCGAGGGTTGCGGCCAACGCGGGCGGCGCGCTCCTTGGTCGAGAAGGCGCCGAAGCCGCGCAGCTCGACACGATCGCCGCGGGCTAGCGCCTTGACGATCTCGTCAAGGATCGAGCCGACGATGTTCTCGATATCGCGCTGATAGAGATGAGTGTTGCGCTCGGAGATGCGCTGGACGAGTTCTGATTTTATCATGGCTGCAATATAACCGCTTGTAACATCGTCACTTTTCGACGGCAGGCTGCCAGAGCGCCAAGGGCGCGTCAAGCCGCAGTCCAACCGGGGCATCGGCAGCGCGCGCGAGCAGCGCCGCGAGCGTCTCCAGCCCGGCGGCGCGCGCCATCGCCTCGCTCGCGCTCCACAGCCCCAGAGACGAGGATTCGCTCCGCCGGCGCCAGTCACGCACCGGCAGATCCTTGCCGACGCCCTTCTCGCGCTCCAGCCAGGCGACCGCCTCCTGCTCGCTGCCTACCTCGTCGATGAGCTTAAGCTTGACCGCCTGGCGGCCGGAATGGACACGGCCGTCGGAGACGGCGGCGATCTCGGGATCGGCGAGCTTGCGGCGCTCGCCGACCAGCCGCTTGAACCAGTCGTAATTGTCGGCGATCACGCGGGCGGTCTCGGCCGCCGCTTCCGGCGAGGTCGGCTCCAACCCGCTCGGCGCGGCCTTGAGCGGGCTCGACCGGGTGATCTCGAACTTGACGCCGATCGTGTCGAGCAGCCGCGCGACATTGGGAATCTGGGCGATCACGCCGATCGAGCCGACCATCGAGGTCTGGCGCGCGACGATGCGCTCGCTGCCGAGCGCGACGATGTAGCCGCCGGAGGCGGCGACGCCGTCCACCACCGCGACGACAGGCTTCTTGGCGGCGAGGCGGCGGACTGCGTCATAAACCGCTTCCGAGCCGGTCACCGTGCCGCCAGGACTGTCGATGCTGAGCAAGACGGCGCTGGCACGGCTGTTTTCCAGCGACTTGATCAGGTCGAGCGTGCGGCGATCGCCGGAGATGAAGCCGGAAATGGTGACGCGGGCGATATGCGCCTGGGCGGTGCTGCCCGGCAGGCGCCCGCTCCAGGCCAGGGCACCGGCGACGACCATGACGACGACGCCGGCGAGCGCGAGCAGCCGCCAGAGCGAGAGCTTGCGCCGCAGGCTGCGGCGATCGGCGAGCAGATCGGCATCGGACGACATGTCGGCGGCTCCGGCTCTCACTTTGCGACAGAGGCCACGCTCCGATCGCTTGCAGGGCAAGCAGGTCTGCGCGGGCTCCAGGGGCCCTGTGATGTAGCCCCCCGGTGCAGGAGGGGCAAGGCAACAATCGACGCGGCAGGATCCCCAGCTCAGGCCGCGGCGAGCGCCCGCTGGCGATCGAGCGCGAGCAGGGCAAGGCCGCTCGCGACCGAGCGGAAGGCGTCGCCGATATGGATGCGCTGCGGGCTGAAGCGCCGGTCGAACAGGGTGCGCACCGCCGGCACATAGGAGGTGCCGCCGGTCATGAACACCGCCTCGATCTTGTCGCCAGCGACACCGGCAGCTGCCAGCGCCTCGTCGAGCGCGCCCTCGATCGCCGCGACATCCTCGGCGATCCAGCGATCGAACAGGGCCCGCGTCACGGTGCGGTCGATGCGCACGCCCATCTGGTCGAAGCTGAGCTGCGCCTCCTCCTGCGAGGACAGCGCGATCTTCGTGGCGGAGACGGCGCGGTAGAGCTCGTAGCCGAGATCGTATTCGATCACCGTCATCAGGTCCTCGAGCCGGCCAGGCTCGACCGCGTCGCGGATCAGCGCCTTGAGCTCGGTCATGGTCTCCCTGCTCTTCATCAGCGAGAGTCGGTGCCATTGCGCGAAGGCGGCATGATAATGCGCCGGGATCGGCAGGCGCTTGCCGAAGGAGAGATAGTCGGAGCCCTTGCCGAGCAGCGGCGAGACCGCATGCTCGATGATGCGGTAGTCGAAGGTGTCACCGGCGACGCCGACGCCGGCATGGGAGAGCGGAACGGCCTGCAAGGTCCCGTTCGCGCCGGGCTCGAAGCGCATCACCGAGAAGTCGCTGGTGCCGCCGCCGAAGTCGGCGACCAGCATGGTCTGCGGCCTCTTCAGCTCGCGTGCGTACCAATAGGCGGCGCCGAGCGGCTCATAGGCGAAGTCGACCTTGCTCATGCCGGCCTTGCCATAGGCGGCCGAGAGGCGCGTCAAGGCAAGCTCCTCGTCCGGCCGGTCGCCGGCGAAGACGACCGGACGGCCGGAGAGCACGCTGCGCCCGCCGAGATCGTCGAGCCCGGCGGACAGGTCGGACAGGAAGACCGCGATCAGGTCCTCCAGGCGGAAGAGCTTGCCGAACAGCCGCGTCTCCTGGAAGGCGCGGCTCGACAGATGCGTCTTCAGCGATTGCAGGAAGCGGTGCTCAGTTGTCATGCCGAGCGCCATGTCGAGCGCATCGGGGCCGCTGACATGGGTGACATGGGCGTGGGGCGGCCGGCCCTCGCGCCAGAACATCAAAGCAGAGCGGTAGGCGTCGACGGCGCCCTGCTTCGTCGCGAAGCTGCGGGTGGTCACCGAGCCGTCGGGACGTGCGAGCGCGACCACGCTGTTGGTGGTGCCGAAATCGATCCCGATCGCTGCGTCGTCCATGCTCACCTCCTTCAGCCGAAACAAAAGCCCGCGCGGATTTCTCCGCGCGGGCCGATGGATTGGTCAGGCCGCCGGACGCGGCCTGATGATCACTTCTTGTCGGTCGTCGCCTTCTTGAGGGCGGCGCCCAGGATGTCACCGAGCGAAGCACCCGAGTCGGCCGAACCGTACTGGGCCATCGCCTCGCGCTCCTCGGCCACTTCCAGGGCCTTGATCGAGACCTGGATCTTGCGGGCCTTCTTGTCGAAGAGGATGACGCGGGCGTCGACCTTCTCGCCGGCCGCGAAGCGCTCTGGGCGCTGCTCGGCACGATCACGCGCGATCTCGGCGCGCTTGATGAAGGTCGTCATGTCCGTGCCGGCGATCTTGACGTCGAGACCGCCTTCCTTGACGTCGATGACCTCGCAGGTCACGACCTGGCCCTTCTTGAACTCGCCGGCATCCACGAAGGGATCGCCGCCGAGCTGCTTCAGGCCGAGCGAGATGCGCTCCTTCTCGACGTCGACATCGAGAACGACCGCCTGGAGCATGTCGCCCTTCTTGTACTCCTCGATCACCTGCTCGCCCGGACGGTTCCAGTCCAGGTCCGACAGATGGATCATGCCGTCGATGTCGCCCTCGAGGCCGAGGAACAGACCGAACTCGGTCTTGTTCTTGACCTCGCCCTCGACGACCGAACCAGCCGGATGCTGCTCAGCGAAGACTTCCCACGGGTTGCGCAGGGTCTGCTTGAGGCCGAGCGAGATGCGGCGCTTGACCTGGTCGACCTCGAGGATCGCGACGTCGACTTCCTGCGAGGTCGAGACGATCTTGCCGGGGTGGACGTTCTTCTTGGTCCAGGACATCTCCGAGACGTGGATCAGGCCTTCGATGCCCGGCTCCACTTCGACGAACGCGCCGTAGTCCGTGATGTTGGTGACGCGGCCCTTCAGGCGGGTACCGACCGGGTAGCGAGCGGCGATGCCATCCCACGGATCGGCCAGCAGCTGCTTGATGCCCAGCGAGATGCGGTGCGTCTCCTGGTTGATCTTGATGATCTTGACCTTGACCGTCTGGCCGATGGTCACGACCTCGGACGGATGGTTGACGCGGCGCCAGGCCATGTCGGTCACGTGCAGCAGGCCGTCGATGCCGCCGAGATCGACGAACGCGCCGTACTCGGTGATGTTCTTGACGACGCCGTCGATGACCTGGCCCTCTTCGAGCGAGGCGACGAGCTCGGAGCGAGCCTCGGCGCGGGTCTCTTCGAGAACGGTGCGGCGCGAGACGACGATGTTGCCGCGGCGACGATCCATCTTGAGGATCTCGAAGGGCTGCGGCTGACCCATCAGCGGGCCGACGTCGCGAATCGGGCGGATGTCCACCTGCGAACGCGGCAGGAAGGCGACGGCGCCGTCGAGATCGACGGTGTAGCCACCCTTGACCGTGTTGAAGATGTTGCCCATGACCTTCTCGCGGGCCTCGAACGCCTTCTCGAGCTTGACCCAGCTCTCTTCACGGCGGGCCTTGTCGCGCGAGATGACGGCTTCGCCGAGCGCGTTCTCGATCCGGTCGAGATAGACCTCGACCTCGTCGCCGACCTTGAGCTCCTCGTCCCGGCCCGGGCCGGTGAATTCCTTGAGGGCGACGCGACCTTCGGTCTTCAGACCGACGTCGATGATCGCCATGTCCTTCTCAATGGCAACGACCTTGCCCTTGATGACGGTCCCTTCGAGGGCCTCGTTCCGGGTGAACGATTCCTCGAGCAGGGCGGCGAAATCCTCGCGACCCGCGCTATAGCTTTCGACAGCTGACATATGTGCTCCTGAACGCCGGCCGCGTATCCCGCGGATGTCCGGCATGGCGCCGATTGGGTTGGTGTTGCGCTCCGGATCGATCCGCACGGTGCTCCACTCGTGGAGCGTGCCATCCCTCAAGGACGGCGGCGCCTGGCCGCAGGGGCCGATCCGCATCCGGCAGGCCGCTTTCCAAACACGAAACGGGAGCCGGCCATTTCGGCCGCCCCCGGCTGTGATCGATCACGGCCCTTCGGACGGGGGTGATGTAGTCGATCCGACCGTGCGGGGCAAGGCTTTAGGGTTACTTGCCGTTACGTCATGCACATGACAACAATCGGCAGGCGCGAACCAAGCCCGCCAACTGCGGAGATGTGGGCCGTCTTCGGCCGCGAATCGCGTTCTGACGTCACCATCAACCGGTGCCGGCTGCGCACCGCCGGAAAAGGAGCTTCACACATGCATAAATTCCTGGCCGGCACAGCGATCCTCGCGGCGGCCCTGCTCACCGGTACTGTCATACAGGCGCAGACCGCCGCGCCGAAGGAGCGCATCCAGCGCGGCGAGTATCTGGCCAACATCATGGATTGCGCCGGCTGCCATACGCCCGGCATCTTCCTCGGCAAGCCGGACATGGCGCGCAAATTCGCCGGCTCCGAGGTCGGCTTCCAGATTCCCGGGCTCGGCACCTTCTACCCGCCGAACCTGACGCCTGACGTCGAGACCGGCCTCGGCCGCTGGAGCGAGCAGGACATCGTCAAGGCGGTCCGCACCGGCGCGAGGCCTGACGGGCGCATGCTCGCCCCTGCAATGCCGTACCAGAGCTATGGCAAGCTGACCGATGCCGATGCGCTCGCGCTGGCGAGCTATCTGAAAAGCCTGCCGGCGGTCCGCAACCAGGCACCGGCGCTGGCCGGCCCATCGGAGAAGGCGCCCGGTCCCTATCTCACCGTCGCCAGTCCCTGACCCTTCACCGCGAGCCGGGCGCATATGCGCCCGGACGGGTTGCGGGCGCGGCGGCGGCTCCCGATCTTTCCGCGCGAAGCCCGGCCGAGAGCCGGAGCGATGCAAGGGAAGTCCCATATGTTCCCGCTCTCCATCCTCGACCTCGCCTTCATTGCCGAGGGTTCGACCGCAGCAGACGCCCTCCACAACAGCCGCGACCTCGCCCGCCATGCCGAAAAACTCGGCTACACCCGCTTCTGGCTGGCCGAGCACCACAACATGACCGGCATCGCCAGCGCCGCGACTTCGGTCGCGATCGGCTATGTCGCCGAGGGGACCAAGACGATCCGCGTCGGCGCCGGCGGCATCATGCTGCCGAACCATTCCCCGATCGTGATCGCCGAGCAGTTCGGCACGCTGGAGACGCTCTATCCCGGCCGCATCGACCTCGGGCTCGGCCGCGCGCCCGGCACCGACCAGCGGACCTGGCGGGCGCTGCGACGCGAGGCCGACGCGTCCGAACGCTTCCCGCAGGACGTGCTCGAATTGCAGGCGCTGCTCGGGCCGCTGCAGCCGGACCAGGTGATCCAGGCGGTGCCGGGCACCAACACCAATGTCCCGCTCTGGATACTCGGCTCCAGCCTGTTCGGCTCGCAGCTCGCCGCCGTGCTCGGCCTCCCCTATGCCTTCGCCTCGCATTTCTCGCCGGATGCGCTGATGGACGCGCTCGCCGTCTATCGCGAGCGATTCCAGCCCTCGGCGCAGCTCGACAAGCCCTATGCCATGGTCGGCTGCAATGTCGTCGTCGCCGAGACCGACGCCGAGGCGCAGCGCCTCTTCACCTCGGTCCAGCAGCGTTTCACCGACATGCTGCGCAACCGGCGCGGCCTCCTGCCGAAGCCGATCGACGACATCGACACTTATTGGTCTGGTCCGGAGAAGACGCAGGCGCAGCGCATGCTGGCCTGCTCCTTCGTCGGCTCGCGCGAGAGCGTGCGGGTGCAGTTGCAGGCCTTCATCGAGAAGACCAGGGCGGACGAGCTGATCGTCGCCTCGGCGATCTTCGATCACGCCGCGCGCAAGCGCTCCTACGAGCTGCTGGCCGAGATCCAGCCAGCGCTGGGCTTGGCGGCGGTCGCTGCCTGAGGCCCGACCTCAGTTCGAGGTCGGCGGAGGCGGCAGGCCGAGATTGTCGAGGCCCGGCAGGCTCTGGAACTGGCGCTCGATCGCGGCCGGATCGATCACTGGCGGTTTGTCCAGCCAGTAGGTCACCATCTCCGGGAAGGCGATCATCAGCGCGACCAGCAGGAGCTGCAACACGATCCACGGAATAGAGCCGAGATAGATGTCGCGGCTCTTCACCGTCGGCGGGGCGATGCCGCGCAGATAGAACAGCGCGAAGCCGAAGGGCGGATGCATGAACGAGGTCTGGATATTGGCGCAGATCAAGAGGCCGAACCAGATCAGGTTGATGTCGAGCTTGGCCGCCGCCGGGGTCAGCAGCGGGATGATGATGAAGGCGATCTCGAAGAAGTCGAGGAAGAAGGCGATGAAGAAGACGAACACCATGGTGAAGGCCAGGAAGCCGACCTGACCGCCGGGCAGGCCCGTCAGCATGTGTTCGATCCACAAGCCTCCGCCGACCCCCTGGAAGACCAGGCTGAAGACGCGGGCGCCGATCAGGATCATCGTCACCATGGCGGTGATGCGCATTGTCGAGGACATCGCCTGATAGGTCAGCTTCCAGGTCAGCGTGCGATACATGGCCGCCAGCGCCAGCGCGCCGACCGCGCCCATCGCGCCCGCTTCCGTCGGCGTCGCCAGACCCATGAAGATCGTGCCAAGCACGAGGAAGATCAGGGCCGCCGAGGGGACGATACCGCAGACGCACTTGATCGCCAGCGCCCAGCCCTTGAGCGTGCGCGCCTCGGGCGGCAGCGCCGGCACGTGATGCGGCTTGATGATGCTGAGGATCACGACCCAGATGCAGAACAGCGCGACCTGGACGATGCTGGGGCCGATCGCGCCGGCATACATGTCACCGACCGACTTGCCCATCACGTCGGCGAGGACGACGAGGACGAGCGAGGGCGGGATCAGCTGGGTGATGGTGCCGGAGGCAGCGATGACGCCGGTGGCATGCTGCATGTTGTAGCCGTAGCGCATCATCACCGGCAGCGAGATCACGCCCATGGCGATGACCGAGGCCGCGACCGTGCCGGTGATGGCGCCGAGAATCGCGCCGACGAAGATGACCGCATAAGACAGGCCGCCACGCACGCTGCCGAAGAGCTGGCCGATCGAATCGAGCAGATCCTCCGCCAAGCCGCAGCGCTCCAGCACCGCCCCCATGAAGGTGAAGAACGGGATCGAGAGCAGCAGGTCGTTCGAGATGATCGAATAGAGCTGGAAGGTGAGATTGCCCATGTACTGGGGCGCGATCACACCCATCTCGATCGCGATGAAGCTGAAGAACAGCCCGACCGCCGCCAGCGAGAACGCCGCGGGGTAGCCGATCAACAGGAAGACGATCAGGCCCCCGAACATCATGGGGCCGAGATTGGCGCGGATGGCGTCGATCATTGCAGCGGCTTCTCGTAGGCGTATTCGTGCTGGTGGAAGCCACGCAGCGCTGCGGCGCGCTTGATCATCTCGGAGATGCCCTGCAGCAGGATCAGGGCAAAACCGACCGGCAGGAGCAGGATGACCGGCCAGCGGATCAGGCCGCCGGCATTGCTGGAGGATTCGTTCAGCGTCCAGGACTGCACGAACCATGGCCAGGTGAACCAGATCATCACCAGGCACATCGGCATCAGGAACACCGCCCCGCCGACGAGGTCGATCCAGTGCCGGACGCGGTCGGAGACGATGCCGTAGAACAGGTCGACGCGGACATGCTCGTTGACCCGCAGCGTATAGGCCGAGCCGAGCAGCACCATGCCGGCGAACATGTACCATTGCAGCTCCAACCAGGCGTTGGAGCTATAGGAGAGCAGGTAACGGATCGTGGCATTGCCGGCGCTGATCAGGCAGGCAAGCAGCACGAGCCAGCTCGCGATCACGCCGAGCGAGCTGCCGAGCTTGTCGATCGCCCGGGCCAAGGGCATGAGCTGGCGGCAGAAGATCCAGGCGAGCCAGACAATCGCGGCCATGCCGCCCACCGTGGCGAGCGCCAACCAGAGTTTGAACATTAAAAGGCGTTCCCGGCTCCGGATGCGTCCCCACGCGCTTCTCGGAGTCCGTCGCTAGCAGCTACGCGCTTAGCCGTTCCATGTCGCCGCTTGACCTAACGCATAGCCTGCGCATAGCCGACCGCGTCGAGCTGCTCCTGCGTCCGCAGTCGATAGCCGATGGCGAGCTCGGTCACGAGATAGGCCGGGCGGGCCGGATCGGGCTCGATCTTGTCGCGCAGCTTCTTCATCAGGATGCGCAGATACTGCACGTCCTCGTCGGGGTCCTGCGGCCAGAGTTCCTTCATCAATTGGCGGTGGGTGAGAACCTTGCCGTGATGGGTGCCCAGCACCCTGAGCAGCGCAAATTGCTTCGGCGACAGCACGACCGGGGCACCGTCGAGGCTGACCAGGCGCCGGGCAAGATCGATCGTCAGCCCGCCGACCCGCAGAACCGGCTCGGCCGCGCCAGGCTGGGCGATGCGCCGAAGCACGACCCGGGCGCGAGCCAGCAGCTCGGCCATGCCGAAGGGCTTCACGACATAATCGTCCGCCCCCTTCTCCAGCAGAGCGACCTTCTCCTCCTCCGAATTGCGGACCGAAAGGACGATGACCGCACCCTGATACCAGCCGCGCAGCGCCTCCAGCACGCTCGCGCCGTCGGCATCGGGCAGGCCGAGATCGAGCACGACGAGATCGGGCCGGCGCATCACCGCGAGCTCAAGCGCCTGCTTGGCCGTCTCAGCCTCGACGATGCGAAAGCCCTGCATCTCGAAACCGGTCTTGAGGAAGCGCCGGATCTGCGGCTCGTCATCGACCACGAGGACAAGGGGGCCAGCGCCCTTCTGGCTCGGTTCAGTCATCATCCCCTTCCTTGATACCTCGCGCAGGTGCGAGTGGCAGCCAGATGCGCATCGTCGTGCCCTTGCCCGGCCCCTCGCTCAACGGCTCGATGCTGCCGCCATTCGCCTCGATGAAGGTCTTGGCGATGCTGAGCCCAAGACCGCTTCCACCCGCTATATCGGCATGGCGCTCGCCGCGATGGAAGCGCTCGAAGATCTGCTCTGCCTCATCCCGATCGAGCCCGGGTCCCTCGTCGCGGATCTCGATCGCCAGCCTACCTCCGCGCGCGCTGGCGTCGATCGCGATCGGAGCGGAATCCGGCGCGAACTTGGCGGCGTTCTCCAGGATATTGATCAGCGCCTGCTCGACCAGCACCGGATCGACCCGGACGAACGGCAGATCGCGTGCCAGAGCGAGCGTCACCTTGCGGCCGCCCAATCGCTCCACGACACTGTCGAGCGCGGCATTGACGATGTCGGCCGGATCGAGCTCGTCGAAGCGCGGCTGCAGGGCCCCGGCACGGATGCGGGTGACATCGAGCAGGTTCTGGATGCGCCGGTCGAGGCGTCCGGCCTCGGAGGCGATGGCCTTCGACAGATCGGACAGGCGCGGCTCGGTCGAGATCGCCGGCGCGGTCGAGAGGACGCTGGCCGAGCCGAGGATGCTCGCCAGTGGCGTGCGCAATTCATGCGAGACCGATTCCATCAGGATGTCGCGCAGCGCATCGGTGCGCTGCCGAAGCTGCCTTTCTTCGAGCGCACGCGTCAGCCCCAGCCTTTCGAGGGAACGGGCCCCTTCTTCCAGGATCGAGCGGGCACTGGCGACGATCTCGCCGCTCGGATCGTGACTGTCGCCACCCATCGCGACCGCGAGCACCGCCTGGAGCGGCCCGGGCTTGCCCAGCCCGCAGAGCAGCCAGCGTCCGCCCGCCGGCAGGTCGGCCATCGCGACATCGGAATCGCCATGCCGCCCACGGGCTTCGGCGAAGCCTCGCGCCGACTCGGAGAGCCCATCGGACACAGCCGCAGCCGGATGGCCGATCGCGTGCCAGGATTGCCCTCCGCTCGCGGCGAACAACACGACTTCCCGCGCCAGGGCCTCGGCCATATGGGCGGCAACGATGTCGTAGATCGCCGCGACGTCGCCGGCTCCGGCGATCTCGCTGCTGAGGCCGTAGAGCTGGCGCACCCGCCGCTCGTCCTCGCGCACCCGCAGCATCTCGGCGCGCAGATGTCCGGCGAGCCGCGAGATCGTCAGGGCGACGATCAGCGAGATCACGAGGTCGACGATCTGCGAGGGCCGCACGACCTCGATGCTGAAGAGCGGCGGGTAGAACAGCGAGGTCATCACCGCGCCGAGCAGGGCCGCCGCGACGGCAGGGCCGATGCCGTACCAAACCGCCGCGACCAGCCCGGGCAGCATGTAAATCGCCGAGACGCTTTCCAGCGGCGTCAGCACGACGAGGATGACGGCGGGAACCGTCGCCACGGCAACGAGGCCAGCGGCCTTCAGATAGACGAGTGGATCGATGCGCGAGATCACGACGTGTCAGGCCCTGCCGCATCTCTCTAGCAGATGAAACGAGCGGTAAAGCTGTCGGATGGGTTTATCCCGCCCTGACCTGCGAGGGCGAGCGACCGAAGCGCTTGCGGAAGCTACGGTTGAAATAAGAGAGGTCGCCGAAGCCAACCTCGAAGGCGACGCCGCTGATCGTGATGGCAGCGTCCTCGGCCGACATCAGCTTGAGCCAGGCGCGCTCGAGCCGGCGCTCCAGCACATAGTCGGAGAAGGTGCGTCCCTCGGCGCCGAAGGCCTTCTGGATGGCGCGCGGGGTCACGCCATAGAGCCCGGCGATCATGTCGATCGAGAGCTCGCGCCGCTCCAGCCTGGTCTCGATATCGGCCTTGATCGCAGCGAGCCGGCCGCCGCGCCGCGCCGTCGCCGTCACCGGCGGCGCGCTGCGGTCGGCCAGCATCACGCCGATCAGGTCGTGGACATGGCCGATGGCGAGGTCGCGCAGCGGCCCGGAATTGAGCGGGAACAGCCCGCGCAGCAGCAGCGCGCCGTAATGCGCCAGCACCTGCAGGCCGCGATTGCCGCGCGGGATCGCCTGCATCAATTCATCCGGGGCGAGCTGCGTCAGAGGCGACAAGCGTGCCGGATCGAGCGCGATCAGGTCGATGCGGCCGAGTTCGACCAGCGTGAAGCGTGTCTCCTTCGCGAGGTCGACGACGGCGGCATCGCGGGCCCGCAACGAGATCCGGCGTCGTGCCTGCTCGATCACGCAGCGGCCGTCCGACGGGCGGACGAGGATGTAGCGCGGCTCCTGCCCGCCCTGGCGCGCCGGCCAGGTCCAGGGCGTCGCCGGCGAAAAGCAGGACATCAGTCCGATATCTGGTCGCGTCGTCAACATGCTGCGGGCGGCGAAAGGCAAGGCGGCCTCGGCGCGGATGTCATCGCCATCAGGCACATGCCCGAAGACCCTGTGCGCCATCGCCTCGACTTCCTCGGGCGCAGCCTCGCCCGAGACCAGCCAGAACGGCGCGAAGCTCTCGCCCTCGGCAGCCTTCGTGCCACCAGACCGTTGCAGCGCTGCCACAGCCACCTCGTCCCGCACCAGAGTTCGCTTTTGTCCCATAGCGCGTTCGCGCAAGTCCAAGATGATGCCGTCAATATAACTTTAGAGATCGCAACAACTCAACACATCACGGGCTTTTCGCCGCAGAGATCAATGAATAAAGCTAGTTTATTCTAGTTCTAAACTAAGATCGAAACGATACTACAACTTCAGATCGAACAGCACTGAGCGATACTCTCGCATCCAGGCGTCGATCGGAACCGACGACGACAGGTGTCTTCATGAGCAAGCGCGCTTCCCTCGCCATCAGCCTGCCGGCTCTGCTTTGCGCTTCGGCGGCGGTGGCACAGTCGTCGCAACCCCAGTCCAATGTGATCGATCTCGATACGATCACCGTCACGGCGGCGCGCACCGAGCGCAGCACGGCCGAGACTCCGCAATCGATCCAGGTGCTCGACCGAGCGCAGATCGAGGAGCAGTTGAAGTTCAGCTCGAACGCCGCAGCCGCGCTCGGCAAGCTGGTGCCGGGCTATTCGATGTCGACGCAGACGGTGTCGAGCGCCTCGGAGAACTATCGCGGCCGCGACCTCCTGGTGCTGATCGACGGCGTGCCGATGAACACGCCGCTGCGCGACGTCTCGCGCATCCTCTCGCTGATCGACCTCAACACGGTCGAGCGCATCGAGATGGTCGCCGGCGCCTCCAGCCTGTACGGCGCCGGCGCGACCGGCGGCACGGTCAACTTCATCACCAAGAAGGCAGGCGACGGCAGCAAGCCGCGCGTCACGGTCAATACCGCCGTGCGCGGCTTCACCCAGGCTCTCGGCCGCTCGCTGGCGCCGGAGGCCTCGGTCACCGTCTCCGGCAAGATTCCTGATGGCTTCGACTACCTGATCTCCGGCAGCGCCCGCGGCGGCGGCCGCACCTATGACGGCAAGGGGCGCGAACTGCCCTCCGACGGCCTGCTCGGCCAGGGCGGCGGCGACCGCTACAAGGCGGGCAACCTGCTCGCCAAGCTCGGCTATGATTTCGACGCCAGCAAGCGCATCGAGCTGCAGGGCTCGCTGATCGCCTTCGACCAGGATCCCAAATACCTGACCAACTACGCCGCGCCCTTCGCCCGGCCGGACCGGACGCAGCCCTATACCGGTCAGAACGTCATCGAGGACACCAAGTCGGTCTCGCTACGCTACAGCGACAGCGACTTCGCGCTCGGCAAGCTGAGCGTGCTCGGCTACTACAACGACATCAAGAAGCGCTTCAATTACTCGACCTTCTCCTACCCCTACAACAGCCAAGTCTACTACTCCTTCAACCCGGCCTCGCCGACGAGCCCGGACAACCAGACCACGCTCTATTCGCAGCGCGGCGGCGTGAACCTGACGATCGACACGCCGCTCGACCGCATCCTGCCCGGCGCCAAGTTCACCTGGGGCGGCGACCTCAGCCAGGAGAAGACCTGGCAGACCCTGACCAGTGGCCAGGACGTGTTCACGCCGCTGAAGCAGACGACGAGCGCCGCCTTCGGCCAGCTGCAGATCCCGATCGGCGAGCGGATCACCCTGCGCGGCGGCCTGCGCTACGAATACTTCTCGCTGGATGTCAGCGACTATGTCCGCCCGGCCGCCTATGCGGCGGTGGCCGCCAACAATGCGCTGGGCTATCAGAGCTTCGTCCTGCCGGCGCTCAACGTCACCGGCGGCAAGTTCGACTACAAGGCCTGGACCGGCAATCTCGGCGCGACGGTCAAGCTCTCCGAGAGCAGCGAGATCTTCGGCGGCTTCTCGCAGGGCTTCGCGCTGCCGGATGTCGGCGCCTTCACGCGCCGGGCCGGCATCGCGCTCGAATACGCCTGCCCGGTCGCGAACCCGAACTGCCTGCCGGCCAACCGGCGCAGCATCAGCTATGCCGCGATCGCGCCGGAAGCGCAGATCGTCAACAATTACGAGCTCGGCATTCGCGGCAGCCATGGCATCTTCAAGGGCTCGCTGACCGGCTTCATCAGCACCTCCAGCAAGGGCGTTACCTTCGACCAGGCGAGCAACACGATCTCGCAGCAGCGGGAGCGGATCTGGGGCGTCGAGGCGACCGGAGACGTCGCCGTCACCGAGCAGTTCACCCTCGGCACAGTCCTGTCCTATCGCGAGGGCCGCTACGACACGAATGGCGACCGCAAGCTCGACAGCGCCCTGCCGAACAACCGGATCGGCTCGCCCTATCGTGGCATGCTCTATGGCAGCTACCGCTTCACCAACGGCATGCAGCTGCGCCTCGAGGGCGAGGCCTTCTCCGATCGCGACGTCGCGACCGACCTGCGCGGTACGCGCAACAGGCTGAAGGGCGCCGCCACCATGAACGTCGCCTTCACCGCGCCTGTGTTCGAGGGTGAGGCCTATGTCGCAGTCAACAACCTGTTCGACCGCAACTACCAGAACCCGACTGCGACCTCGGTGCGCAACCTCGCCAACTATGCCTGGGGCCGCACCGTGACGCTCGGCTTCCGCAAGACCTTCTGATCATGGTCAGCCTCGACAGCGACGCCGACGGCATCGTCACCCTGCGCTTTGCGCCGCCCTATGCCGACAATGACGAGCGCGCCTATCTCGACGCGCTCGCCGAGCTCGGCCGGCGGCAGGAGCCCTTCCTGCTGCTCACCGTCTTCGGCGGCGGCCGCAAGCTGTCGCAGGCCGGCGAGCGCGAGCAGGCGATCTGGTTCAAGCGGACGCGGGCCCAGTTCGGCGCGCTCTGCGGCGCCTGCGCCATCGTGCGCCCGGGGGCGACCGAGACGATGGCTGATGTCTTTCGCCGGCTCTGGCCCTTCCCGATCAGCCTGGAGACCGACGAGGCTGCGGCCCGTGCCTTCCTGCTGAAACACCGGAGAGCAGCATGAGCGCGAGCGAGGCGGCCATCGGCGCAGCACCGGCCAGCAATGCGGCACGCTACCGGCTCTTCGCCGTGCTCGGCGGGCTCTACCTCGCGCAGGCGATCCCGTCCTATCTCTTCGTCGCGGCGCTGCCGCCGATCATGCGCGAGGCCGGCGTCTCGCGCACGGCCATCGGCTACATGAGCATCCTCCTGCTGCCGCTGGTACTCAAATTCGTCTGGGCGCCCTGGATCGACCGGATCAGGCCGTTCGCGCGGGCACACCGGGCCGGCTGGGTCTTCATCACCCAGACCGGCACGATCCTGTGCATCCTCGCGCTGATCGCCGTCGGGCCGCTCGACGTCACCAGGATCATCGCGATCGGCTTCGTCGCCTCGCTGCTGATCTCGACGCAGGACATCGCCACCGACGGCTACGCCGCGAAATATCTGCCGGAGGCCGATCGGGCCATCGGCAATGCGATCCAGGGCGGCTCGATCGCGTTTGGCGTCGTCATCGGCGGCACGCTCGGCCTCGTCCTGCACCATCATATCGGCTGGACGGGAATGCTCGTCACCATCGCCGCGATCTCGCTTTTGCCGCTCGTCGCAGCTGCGATGATGCGCGAGGGCGATCCTACGCCGGCTGAAACCGCGAAACGCCCGTCGATCCGCGCCTTCCTGCGTCGGCCGGAAGCGCGCCAGATCCTCTGGATCGCGCTGATCTACCGGGCGAGCGAGGGGCTGGTGAAGGCGATGGAGGGCTCCTACCTCGTCGACGCCGGCGTTCCGCTCAACCAGATCGGTTATCTCTCCGGCCTCTCGGCGACGACGGCGGGCCTCGCCGGTTCGGCGATCGCCGCCTGGCTGGTCAAGCGCCGTGGCATCGCCTTCGTGCTGGCGCTGCTCGGCGGCCTGCGCACGCTCTGCTTCCTGCTCTTCGCTTGCCATGCGCTCGGAGCCGTGGTCGGGGCGTGGCCGCTGTTCGGGGCGGCCGGCTTCCAGACGCTGATCCGCTATATGGAGATCGTCGCGCTCTATTCGCTGTTCATGGCGGTGACGACCTCCGACCAACCGGGCACCGATTTCACCATCCTCGCCTGCGCGCAATTGCTGGTCTACCTCGCCGGCTCGATGCTGGCCGGCAAGCTCGCCGATACGCTCGGCTATGGCGCCCTCTTCTCGCTGGCGACCGCAATCTCGGCGGTCGCGGTGATCGCGACGGTTAGGATGATCGCGCGCAGCAGCGTCGGAAAGCCGGCCTGACCGGCGCAAAGCGCTCGCTGCGAGCGGCGGCGCCTTCCCTAGCGTCGTCCTTCATGCAAGGTTGCCGGCGAGATCGCCTGTGCCGCAAGATCGCCTGAGCCGAAGGAGAACACCATGGGTTGGGTCGTCCTTGGACTGATCGTCGTCGTCGTGGTCTGGCTGATCATGACCTATAACGGCCTCATCGCGATGCGCCAGCGCGTCAACCAGGCCTTCGCCGACATCGACGTGCAATTGAAGCAGCGCCACGACCTGATCCCGAACCTGGTCGAGACCGTGAAGGGCTACGCCACTCACGAGAAGGAAACCTTCGACGCCGTGATCAAGGCGCGCAACCAGGCCCAGGCCGCGACCGGCCCGCACGACCAGGCCGTGGCCGAGCAGCAGCTCACCGGCGCCGTCGGACGCCTGCTGGCGCTGGGCGAGGCCTATCCCGACCTGAAGGCGAGCGCGAACTTCCAGCAGCTGCAGCAGGACCTCGGCAATGTCGAGGACAAGCTGGCGGCGGCGCGGCGCTTCTTCAACAACGCCGTCAGCGAATTCAACGCCGCGATCCAGGCCTTCCCGGCCGTGTTCTTCGCGCCGCAGATGGGCTTCTCCCCGCGCGAGTTCTTCGATGTCGGCGAAGAGACGCGCAAGCAGATCGAAGTCGCGCCGACCGTCAAGTTCTGAGCGGCACGATAGCCTCACAGCGGAGCTGCGGCGATGCCGGGGGAAGCCTTCGGGCTCTACACCCATCAGCGCAACAACCGGACCCGGTCGATCGCCCTGATCATCGGGCTCTTCCTGATGGTCTATCTCACCGTCTGGGGCATGATGCTGGTCGGCTACGGCTATGTCCGCGTGCCGCGCGGATATACGGTGACGAGCTTCGTCGGCCAGCGCTTCTGGTCCTGGCTGCCCTTCATCACAATCGGCACCGCCGCCTGGGTCTTCATCGGCTTCAGGATAAACGTCGCGCTGATCGAGGCCGTCTCGGGGGCGGAAGGCGTGACGCGCGAGGCGCAGCCAAAACTCTACCGGATGCTGGAGAATCTCTGCATCTCGCGTGGCATGGTGACGCCGAAGCTCGCCATCATCCAGAGCGACGCGCTCAACGCCTTCGCCAGCGGCGTCAACGACAAGCAGTTCACGGTGACGCTGACCACCGGCCTGATCGAGCAGCTCAACGACGCCGAGATCGAGGCTGTCATCGCCCATGAGCTGACGCATATCCGCAATGGCGACGTCAGGCTGATGGTGATCGCCGTGGTGATCGCCGGCATCATCTCCTTCGTCGGCGAGGTGCTGTTCCGCAATCTCGGGCGAGTGCGCATCTCCTCGGACGGCGACAAGAAGGGCAGCGGCTTTGCGATCATCCTCGGCTTCGCGGTGATCGCCGTCGCCTGGCTGCTCGCCGTGCTGATCCGGCTGTCGCTGTCGCGGGCCCGCGAATATCTCGCCGATGCCGGGGCGGTCGAACTGACCAAGAACCCGGATGCGATGATATCGGCGCTGCTGAAGATCTCGGGACGAGCCGATATCGACAATGTCCCGTCCGGCGTGATGGACATGTGCTTCGAAAACGACCCCGACGATTTCGCCGACATGTTCTCGACCCACCCCTCGGTGACCAAGCGCGTGCAGGCGCTGGTTCAGACCGCCGGCGGGCGCCTGCCGCCGCAGGCTCCGCCTGGCCCGCCGAAGATCAGCGAAAGGCAGCCCTTGCCGGAGATCGCCCAGACCTCGGCGACGCACGGCCCGTGGTCGCGTCCAGCGCCGCCGCCTGCAGGCGGTTAGCGCCCGTCCTTCGCCCAGTTCAGCGCTTCCTCGAGCCGATCATCGCCCCAGAACAATTCGCCGTCGCCGGTGACGAAGGTCGGCGCGCCAAAGATCCCCAGCGACTTGGCGAGCTCGGTCTCGGCCTTGAGCCGGCCCTTGACCTCCTCGCTGCGCGACGCCGGAAAGACGATGACCGGATCGGCCCCGGCTTCGCGCAGGGCCGCGTTCAGCACCGCCTCCTCGGCGATGTTGCGCCCCTCGCAGAATTCGGCCCGGAACAGCGCCTTGGAGAAGGCCGGCAGCCAGCCGACCTCGCGCCCCGCCAAAGCGAGCCGCGCCGCCACCAAGGAGTTCTGCGGGAAGACCTCGGGGCGGACGATGGCGAAGCCGTTGCGGCCGGCACGACGCGCCACGTCACGCCACATATAGCGACCCTTGTTCGGGTAGAGATTGAAGGGGGAGCTGGTCCAGCCCTGAGCGGCGAAGATCGGGCCGAGCAGGAACGGCCGCCAGCGCACCTCGACGCCTGCGGCATCCGCCAATTCCTCGATCCGCAGGGCGCTCAGGCAGGAATAGGTCGACGCGAACTCGTACCAGAAATCCAGAACAGGACGATTCGGCATCTGACCCCCAACCAGCAACGCAGCGCTGCGCCCGCATTGCGGGCGGCAACCCATCAGCGGATGACGCCAGATCGATCAGAAGGTTCCGATTGCGTCGCCCCGAACCCTGCGATAGTGCCCGGTTACGTCCGAAATGCGGCCGGCCGGGCCGCATCTCCACACCAGGCACGAGCTCCCGTGCCACCATTGCAGGAAGACCAGTCCATGGCCGACAAGCGCGTGAACAAGGTCGTGCTCGCCTATTCCGGCGGGCTCGACACCTCGATCATCCTGAAGTGGCTGCAGACCACCTATAATTGCGAGGTCGTGACCTTCACCGCCGATCTCGGCCAGGGCGAAGAGCTCGAACCCGCCCGCCAGAAGGCGCTGCTGCTCGGCATCAAGCCGGAGAACATCTTCATCGAGGACCTGCGCGAGGAATTCGTCCGCGACTACGTCTTCCCGATGTTCCGCGCCAACGCCACCTATGAGGGCGTCTACCTGCTCGGCACCTCGATCGCTCGCCCGCTGATCGGCAAGAAGCTGATCGAGATCGCCGAGAAGGTCGGCGCCGACGCGGTCTCGCATGGCGCGACCGGCAAGGGCAACGACCAGGTCCGCTTCGAATTGACCGCCTATGCGCTGAAGCCCGACGTCCATGTGATCGCGCCCTGGCGTGAATGGGACCTGCGCTCGCGCGAGCAATTGATCGCCTTCGCCGAGCAGCACCAGATCCCGATCGCCAAGGACAAGCGCGGCGAGGCGCCGTTCTCGACCGATGCCAACCTGCTGCACGTCTCGTCCGAGGGCAAGGTGCTGGAGGACCCGGCGCAGGAGGTTCCGGACTACGTCTTCTCGCGCACCGTCTCGCCCGAGGAGGCGCCGGACACCCCGACCGTGATCTCGATCGACTTCGCCAAGGGCGATGCGGTCGCGATCGACGGCGTCCAGCTCTCGCCGGCCAAGCTGCTCGCCAAACTCAACGAGCTCGGCCGCGACAACGGCATCGGCCGGCTCGACCTGGTCGAGAACCGCTTCGTCGGCATGAAGAGCCGCGGCATGTACGAGACGCCCGGCGGCACGATCCTGGCCGTCGCGCATCGCGCCATCGAGTCGATCACGCTCGACCGCGGCGCCGCCCATCTCAAGGACCAGCTCATGCCGCAATATGCCGAGCTGATCTATAACGGCTTCTGGTTCTCGCCGGAGCGCGAGATGCTGCAGGCGCTGATCGACAAGAGCCAGGAGTTCGTCGCCGGCCAGGTGCGTCTCAAGCTCTACAAGGGCGGCGTCCACGTCATCGGCCGCTCCAGCCCGTACTCGCTCTATGATCAGGACCTCGTCACCTTCGAGGAAGGCGCAGTCGCCTATGACCATCGCGACGCCGCCGGCTTCATCAAGCTCAACGCGCTGCGCCTGCGCACGCTCGGCCAGCGCAAGCGCAAGCTGGGCCTCTGATACCGTCTGCCGTCGACCCGGACCGATTGAACGCTGGTCACCCTGGGCCCCTTCGGCTCGCGAGGTGGCCAGCGTTTTTCATGACCGGAGGTGCCGCTCTCCATAGCCGCGAAGATCAGATCTCGATCTCGACCCCGACCTCGACGACCTGCTTGGCCGGGATATGGAAATGCGCAGCCGACCGCTCGGCATTGCGCTGCATGAAGGCGAAGAGCGCCTCGCGCCACATCGCCATGCCCGCGATCTCCGCGCGCGGAATGACGGTCTCGCGGCCGATATAATACGACATATCGCTGAGATCGACGCCGGGCAGCAGGCCGTGCTCGACGCCGCAGCGCAAGCCGTTCGGGATATGCGGCGTTTCCATGAAGCCGAAATGCAGGATCACGCGCGTGACGCTGGGCGCGAGCTCGATCAGCTCGATCCGGTTCTCGTCCGATACGCGCGGAATCTCCTCGAGCTTGCCGGTCACGAGCAGGATGCGCTCATGCAGAGCGTGGTTGTGGCGGACGAAATGCGTCAACGAGAGCGGCAGCCCGCGCGCGGCCGAGGCCAGGAAAGCGGCCGTGCCCGGCAGGCGCAGCGGCGGGTTCGTCGCCAGCATGTCGAGGAAGTCCTTCTCTGGCTCGCGCTGGCGGCTGCGCGCCGCCTCGACCAAAGCGAGGCCGCGCCGCCAGGTCAGCATGACCACTGTCAGCACCAGCGCCAGCAGCAGCGGATACCAGCCGCCCTCGTGCAGCTTCGGCAGGTTCGCCGAAAAGAAAGCGAGATCGATCAGCAGGAAGAAGCCGTTGACCGCGATGACGAGGACGGGATTGTAGCCCCATTTCAGCGCGATCAGCGCCGCCAGCCCGGTGGTGATCGCCATCAGCAGGGACACGGCAATGCCATAGGCACCGGCGAGCGCGTCGGAAGAGCGGAACATGAAGACCGAGGTCAGGGTCGCCAGGCAGATCAGCCAGTTGACGATCGGGATGTAGATCTGGCCCTTCTGGTCATGCGCCGTGTGCTGGATGTGGATAGCCGGGAAGAGGCCGAGCTGCACGGCCTGCCGGGTCAATGAGAAGGCACCGGTGATCACCGCCTGGGAGGCGATGACCGCAGCCGCAGTCGCGAAGAACACCATCGGGTAATGCGCCCAATCCGGGGAGAGCTGGTAGAACGGGTTGTCGAGTGCCCCTGGCTGGGTCAGCAGCAGGCCGCCCTGGCCGAAATAGTTCAGCATCAGCGCCGGCAGCACCACCGTCAGCCAGGCGATGCGGATCGGCATCGGGCCGAAATGGCCCATATCAGCATACATCGCCTCGCCACCGGTCACCGCCAGGAAGGTGGCACCAAGCACGGCGAAGCCGACGAACGGGGCGGTGTGGGTGATGAAGTAGAGCGCGTTGAACGGGTTGATCGCCGAGAGGATTTCCGGCGCCATCAGGATGCCTCGGATGCCGAGCAGCGCGAGGGCGATGAACCAGAGCAGCATGATCGGCCCGAAGAGCTTGCCGATGAAGCCGGTGCCCTTGCTCTGCACCAGGAAGACGCCGATCAGGATCGCGGCGGTCAATGGCACGATCGCCGGCGCCAGGAACGGCGCATCGACCTTGAGGCCCTCGACCGCGCTGAGTACGGAAATCGCCGGCGTGATGGCGCCGTCGCCATAGAGCAGCGCTGCGCCGACGAGCCCGACCACGAGGACATAGGCGCGGGCCGAGCCCGGCTTGGCATGGCGCGCCTTGAGCAGCGCCAGCATCGCCATGATGCCGCCTTCGCCGCGATTGTCGGCACGCATGATCAGCAGCGAATATTTGAGCGAGATGACGAGGATCAGCGCCCACAGGATCATCGAGACGCAACCGATGACGGCCCCCGGCTGCAGGGTCCCGCCGGCGCTCGCGGCGCGGGCCGCTTCCTTCAGCGCATAGAGCGGGCTGGTGCCGATATCGCCATAGACGACCCCGAGGGCGCCTAGCGTCAGGGCCGGAAGGGGGCCGTGGTGCTCGCCATGAGACGGCGAGCTGCTCTGTGTCAGAACCCCTTGGGTCATGCGCCGCCTCCCCTTTCGCAGGAGTAGGGCACGCAGCGGCAATGACAGCAAGGCTGGAGCAGCGGGATTGTGCTGCGGGCAGCAGAAACACCCGAGACAAGGCAGGCCGGCGAGGGGCGCTCGCCGGCCTGTTGTTGTGCCGTTTTACTTCACCAGCTTGCCGAAGGCGAAGAACTGGGTCTCGCCGGAGGAATCGTCGACGCCGTCATTGTCGGTGACGACGAAGATTGCGCCCGCCTTGTCGACCGCCAGGCCCTCGACCTTGTCGAGCCCGTAGCCGCCGAGCTTCATCAGATCGGGCGTCAGGTCGCGCAGCAGTTTCTTCTCGACCGTGGGGATTTCTGACGAGCCGAATGGCGCCGGCTTCAGGCCCTTAACCGAGAAGGTCGCGAGTGTTTTCACCGCCTTGGCGCCAAACTGATTGTCGCGCTCGATCACCGCAAAGGTCTCATCACCGAGATAGGTCAGCTCGGACAGGCCCATCCAGGCGCCGGCGGAAGGAGCGGTCAGCGGGTAGTGGAGGATGCCCCAGCTCTTGGTGAAAGGCTTGTAGGAGAGGATCTTGACCTTGCCCTTGGGGTCGTCCTTCCACTCGCGCTGCACGGCGATCCAGACCGTCTCGTCCTGGCCGGTTCCGGTGACGGCGACGCCCTCATAGCCCTGGTTGATCGCCTTGGCGGCGAACTCCTCGGGCAGGGCGATCTCCTCCTCGATCTCGCCCTTGGCCGAGGCGCGCAGCAGCAGGTTCTGAGTCGGCTTCTCCTTGCGCTCCGGCGCGCCTTCCGAGGCCAGCCAGAAGCCGCCGCCGGGCCGTGTCGCGATCCCCTCGAGATCATAGGAAGCGGGCTTGCCGTCCTTGGTCACGGTGAGCGCGCCGGTGATCGTCGCGGGCTTCTTCGTCGCGTCGATCTCGAGGATGCGCGAGGGCGTATAGGCGCTGTCGGTGACGCTGAAGAGCCGGCCCGGCAATTCGGGATGGGCGGCGAGGCCTGAGAGCGCTCCCCAGCCGAGCGGGACGCCATCGACATCGGCCGAGACGATGGTCGGATAGGCGGCCGGTGCCTCGCTGCGCTCATAGATGGTCACGGCCGAACGCGGTCCGCCCTTCTCGCCGAGATCGGCCTCGGAGGCGCTGACGAAGAGATTGCGCTGCGGGATGGCGAGCAGGCCCTCCGGCGCGATGCCACCCGGCAGGGCCTGCAGATAGCGCGGAGCCTTGCCCGGCCCCTCGTCCTTGAAGACGAGCACGAGCGAGGCGCGCTCCAGCCCGACGAAGAACAGGCGCTCGCCATTATAGGTGCCGACCTCGATACCCTCCGGCTCGCTGCCCTTGGCGGCCGAGCGCTTCTCCGGGTAGTGGCCGAGGCGGATGGCGATGTGGTCGACCATGTTGCCGGCGTCGAACTCGACCGTGCCGTCCTTGCGGAAGATGGTGAAGCCGCGCGAGCCGCCCTTCCAGTCGCCCTCATTGGCGGTGACGAAGCGGTCATTGTCGAGCCAGCGCACGGCATCGGGCTCGCGGCGCACGCCCTTCAGCTCCTCGACCGGCTTGATCTGACCGTCGCGGGTCTTGTCGATATTCGTGAGATCGACAGTGCCGGCCGGGAAATGCGCGACGAGCTTGCCGGTCCTGGTATCGACGATGGCGAGGTGATTGTTCTCCTGCAGCGTCACCACGGCGAGGCCGTCGAGATTGACGTCGACGAACTCCGGCTCCGGGTCGGTCGGCTCGACCGCAGCGATGCCGGTGAGATCCACGATCTGCCTGGAGGCGCAGTCGGCCTCGCCGCCCTTAATGCCGACCAGTGTGAGATTACCGGCGGGAAGCTGCGGCAGGTCGCCCTTGTTGAGCTTCTCGTCGCGCTCGTTCTCGATGACGATGGCGAGCTTGCCCTTGTCCTTGCTGAGCGCGATCGAGTCGGGCTGGCCGCCGAGCTCGCATTTCGCAGTGACCTGCTTCGTCTTCAGGTCGATGGTGGCGAGGTGGCCGGCCGGCTCCTTGAAATTGTCGCCGGAGCTGACGACGACAGCGAAGGCACGCTCGCCAAGGATCACGACCGAGGTCGGCTCGCCGCCGACCGGGATGAAACCGGCGGGCTTGGGCGCGTTGGCCGTGGTGATGTCGATCAGGCCGATCGCCTTCTGCTCGGCGTCGGTATAGGCCAGCAGGGTTCCGGCCTCGTTGGCCGAAATGATCTCCGAGACCGTCTTCTTCTTCGCGTCGCGGTCGGCAGGCAGGTTCAGCGATACCTGGAAGGTGGCGATGCGGTTGAAGGTCGGCTCGGCCAGGGCGGTACCGGCGAGCAGGCAGGTCGCGAGGGCGGCGAGGGCGAAGGGCTTGCGCATGAGAGGATCCTGTCCCGCATTGGCGTCGAGGCTGCGGATCCTCCGGCTAGTGAGCGGATACGACAGTTGCGTGACAGAGCGTCGCAAATGACATTACGAGAGGCCGATCGCTCGGGCTCCTCCCTTCCCCCTTGTGGGGAAGGGTATGGGGATGGGGGGCGAGCGACTGGGTGCCAGGTTGATTGTAGGAGCCAGACGAGCCAATCGGCTGAGAAAGCGCTCCGACTTTCCGCCCCCCACCCCTACCCCTCCCCGCAAGGGGGAGGGGTTCCCGCGGCTGCTCAGACGATCGCTTCCTCTTCCAACACCGACTTCTTCAGGCCGATCACCTCCAGCTCGGTGACGACGGCGACCGCCGCGGCCTGGGCCAGAACGAAGGCGATGCCGAGCGTGGTCGGCGCGAACCAGCCAGCGACCAGGATCAGTACGCTGTCGGCGATCCAGAGGATGTTGACGCCGATCACCGCATAGACCGCGAGCCGCGGCAGGCGCACTCGGCTGGCGAAGAATGCAAGCAAGGCGGCGCAAGGCAGGAGCACGATACCGGCGCCGCGCAGGAACTCCGCCGGGAAGCCGAGCAGGCCAGACAGAGCGCCGGCGCCGAAGCTGAGCAGCATGCCGGTCCCGGCGCAGGCGGCGGCATCGAGGGCGAGAGCATTGCGCAGGAAACGCGAGGACTGGATGAAGGCCATGGCTGTTCTCCGGTTCAGCCCCGTCTCAGCCGGGGCGGTTGCTGATGGAGGCCATGCTGACGAAAGCCCGGCGGCCGGTCGATTAAGCCGGAGGTAATTGGATGACGGCGCGGCTGCGGCTAGCTTGCCCGGCATGAACAAGCACTCGCAGCCCGCGATCGGGCATCTCATCCGCGACTGGCGCCAGCTGCGCCGTCTCAGCCAGCTCGACCTCGCGCTCGAAGCCGAGATCTCGCAGAAGCATCTCAGCTTCGTCGAGAGCGGCCGCTCGATACCGAGCCGGGACATGGTCCTGCTGCTCGCCGAGCATCTCGGCGTGCCGCTGCGCGAGCGCAACGCGCTCCTGCTCTCGGCCGGCTATGCACCGGTCTATCTCGAACGTTCGCTGGAGGACCCCGGCCTGCAGGCGGCCCGCAGCGCGATCGACCTGCTGCTCAAAGGGCACGAGCCCTACCCGGCGGTGGCGGTCGACCGGCACTGGACCCTGCTTGCCGCAAACGCGATGATCGCGCCGATGCTCTCGGTCGTCGAAGACGCCGACCTGCTGCGCCCGCCGGTCAATGTGCTGCGACTCAGCCTGCATCCGCGTGGGCTCGCCCCGGCGATCATCAATCTTACCGAATGGCGCGGCCATCTGATCGCAAGGCTGCGCCAGCAGATCCGCGCCACGGCCGATCCGCTGCTCGCCGAGCTCCTGACCGAATTGCTGAGCTATCCGGTTCCTGCCGCGCCACCCGCGAAGGGCAAAGTGCAGGAGGAGACCGAGCCACCGATCGTGCTGCCCCTGCATCTGCGGCTGGGCGAAACCGAGCTCTCGCTGATCTCGACCACGACGGTGTTCGGCACGCCGGTCGACGTCACCTTGTCGGAGCTCGCGCTGGAAACGTTCTTCCCGGCCGACGAGGCAACGGGCCGGGCGTTGCGGGCGATCGCGGCCGATCTGTCGAAAACTGCGGGAACCTGACTCGCCCGACGACGTTGTCCCTCCGACGGGGCGCTACGGCGCCCTCCCCGATCCGAAGAGGAGCCGTCCATGGGCAGCACGACCGACAAGATCAAGGGCATGGCCAACGAGGCCGCCGGCAACGTCAAGCAGGCCGCCGGCAAGGCGCTGAACAAGCCCGGGCTTCAGGCCGAGGGCATCGCGCAGGAGCGCAAGGGCGAGGCCCAGCAGGCGGTCGGCAAGGCCAAGGACGCCGTCAAGAAGGTGATCGACAAGGCCTGACCCGCAAGGGCCGGAGTCCCGATGAAAAACAGGCGGGCGCCGCAAGGCGCCCGTTTTTTTGCGGCTCAGGCGGAGCCGCCGAGGCCGCCGAGGAAATCCTTGACCCGACCGAAGAAGCCGGCGGTCTCCGGATGGGTCGCGCCCGAGCTTTCGCGCTCGAACTCCATCAGCAATTCGCGCTGGCGGGCGGTCAGCTTCTGCGGCGTCTCGACCAGGACCTGGATGTAGAGATCGCCCATCTCGCGCGAGCGCAGCACGCTCATGCCCTTGCCCTTCAGGCGGAACTGCTTGCCGGTCTGGGTGCCCTCGGGGACCTTCACCCGCGCCTTGTCGCCGTTCAGCGTCGGCACCTCGATCTCGCCGCCAAGCGCGGCCGAGGTCAGGCCGATCGGCACGCGGCAGAACAGGTCGGCCCCGTCGCGCTGGAAGATGGCGTGCGGCTTGATCGAGAGGAAGATGTAGAGATCGCCTGCCGGGCCACCGCGCAGGCCGGCTTCGCCCTCGCCGGCGAGGCGGATGCGGGTGCCGTCCTCGACGCCGGCCGGGATGTTGACCGAGAGCGTGCGCTCGCGGGTAACGCGGCCGGCGCCCTGGCAGCCGGTGCAGGGATCGTCGATGATCTCGCCGCGGCCGTTGCAGGTCGGGCATGTCCGCTCGACCGAGAAGAAGCCCTGGCTGGCGCGGACGCGGCCATGGCCGCCGCAGGTCGGGCACTGGCGCGACTTCGAGCCAGCCTTGGCGCCGGTGCCGGAGCAGACCTCGCAGGTCACCGAAGTCGGGACGCGGATGGTCTCGTTCTTGCCGGAATAGGCCTCTTCGAGGCCGATCTCGAGATTATAGCGCAGGTCGGCGCCGCGCTCGCGGCCATTGGCGCCGCGCGGGCCGCCACGGCCACGGCCCTCGCCGAAGAAGGATTCGAAGATGTCGGACATGAAGTCCGACATGTCGGCCGGGCCACCGCCGCCGCCGCCATTCTCGAAGGCCTGGTGACCATAGCGGTCATAGGCCGCGCGCTTCTGGCCATCAGAGAGGATCTGATAGGCCTCGTTGATCTCCTTGAACTTGATCTCGGCCTGCTTGTCGCCCGGATTCTTGTCCGGGTGATGCTGCATGGCGAGCTTGCGGAAGGAGCCCTTGAGCTCGACCTCCGTCACCGTCCGGGAGACCCCGAGGATCTCGTAATAGTCGCGCTTCGACATTCAACCAGCTGTCCCTGCGCCGCCCTGCCCCTATCGCGCAGACCGGCGAGTCATGTCCTGCGACGCCATCACCTTAAAGGAATGGCCGGGTCAAGCCCGGCCATCCTCGTCACGGTCGATGACGAGCGCGCCTTACGCGCTCTTCTTCTTGTCGCCCTTGTCGTCGCTGACGTCCTTGAAGTCGGCGTCGATGACGTCGTCCTTCTTCGGCTCCTCGGCAGCGGCGCCTTCGGCGGCAGCGCCTTCAGCCTGGCTGGCGGCATACATCGCCTCGCCGAGCTTCATCGAGGCCTGCATCAGCTCGTTGGTGCGGGTCTGGATCGACTCGACATCCTCACCGGTGAGCGCAGTCCTGAGCCCTTCGAGCGCGGTCTCGATCGCGCCCTTGTCGGCGGCCGAAACCTTGTCGCCATAGTCCTTCAGCGACTTCTCGGTCGAGTGCACGAGGCTCTCGCCCTGGTTCTTGGCCTCGACCAGCTCGCGACGCTTCTTGTCGTCGGCAGCATTCGCCTCGGCGTCCTTGACCATCTTCTGGATCTCGGCCTCGGAGAGACCACCAGACGCCTGGATGCGGATCTGCTGCTCCTTGTTGGTGGCCTTGTCCTTCGCCGTCACCGAGACGATGCCGTTGGCGTCGATGTCGAAGGTCACCTCGATCTGCGGCATGCCGCGCGGAGCCGGGGGAATGCCCATCAGGTCGAACTGGCCGAGCAGCTTGTTGTCGGCCGCCATCTCGCGCTCGCCCTGGAAGACCCGGATCGTCACCGCGCCCTGGTTGTCCTCGGCGGTGGAGAAGACCTGGCTCTTCTTGGTCGGGATCGTGGTGTTGCGGTCGATCAGACGGGTGAACACGCCGCCCAGCGTCTCGATGCCGAGCGAGAGCGGGGTCACGTCGAGCAGCAGCACGTCCTTGACGTCGCCCTGCAGCACGCCGGCCTGGATCGCGGCGCCGATGGCGACGACCTCGTCAGGGTTGACGCCCTTGTGCGGCTCCTTGCCGAAGAACTGCTTCACCACCTCCTGGACCTTCGGCATGCGGGTCATGCCGCCGACCAGGACGACCTCGTCGATCTGGCCTGCGGAGAGGCCGGCATCCTTGAGCGCCTTGCGGCAGGGCTCGATGGTGCGCTGGATCAGGTCGTCGACCAGGCTCTCGAACTTGGCGCGCGAGAGCTTGATGGCAAGGTGCTTCGGGCCCGAGGCATCCGCCGTGATGTAGGGCAGGTTGATCTCGGTCTGGGCGGTAGTGGAAAGCTCGATCTTGGCCTTCTCGGCCGCTTCCTTCAGGCGCTGGAGAGCGAGCTTGTCCTTCTTCAGGTCGATGCCCTGCTCGCGCTTGAACTCATCCGCCAGGTACTCGACCAGGCGCATGTCGAAATCCTCGCCGCCAAGGAAAGTGTCGCCATTGGTCGACTTCACCTCGAAGACGCCGTCGCCGATCTCGAGGACCGAGACGTCGAAGGTGCCGCCACCGAGATCGTAGACCGCGATGGTGCCAGCCTGCTTCTTGTCGAGGCCATAGGCGAGGGCAGCCGCAGTCGGCTCGTTGATGATGCGCAGCACTTCAAGGCCGGCGATCTTGCCGGCGTCCTTGGTTGCCTGGCGCTGTGCGTCGTTGAAGTAGGCGGGAACGGTGATGACGGCCTGCGTCACCGGCTGGCCAAGATAGGACTCGGCCGTCTCCTTCATCTTGGTCAGGATAAAGGCCGAAATCTGCGAGGGCGAATAATCCTTGCCGTCCGCTTCGACCCAGGCGTCGCCATTGGCCGCCTTCTTGATCTTGTAGGGGACGAGATCGATGTCCTTCTTGGTCATCGGATCGTCGAAGGTGCGCCCGATCAGGCGCTTGATGGCGAAGAAGGTGCGCTCCGGATTGGTGACCGCCTGGCGCTTGGCAGGCTGGCCGACCAGACGCTCGCCGTCATCCGTGATGGCGACGATCGAAGGCGTGGTGCGGGCGCCCTCGGAATTCTCGATAACCTTGGGCGTCGACCCTTCCATCACTGCAACGCAGGAATTGGTGGTTCCGAGGTCGATACCAATGACTTTACCCATGGATGGGATCCCTTTCGATTTAGCAGATCGCCGGAAGAACGCGCGTAAGACGCCGCTCCCCGGCCCATGGTCCCGGATCGCCCCCACCTTCCGCGGCGAACGAACCCGGGATACCCACGTCTGGCGACCGAAGTGACGGAACGGAGCCTTGGCTCCTTTCCGGCTTCGCCCGCCGGTTACAACAAAGATCGACCGGCCCTGCGTTTCGGCGTTCGCATGTGAGTGCTGGCGCCTGGCGCAATCCGGCCCCGATGGCCCGTAAAAACCACCGCTTCGCGGCGTATATAGGGAGGGTGACGGGTTGCTTGCAAGGCGCGGAGCCGGATTAAGAATCGGCTTTGTGCAGTATCCCTCGCAGAATTCGCGGGGCTGACCATTCCGGGTAAGTGTTGCGCGCATGCTCTTGCGCAACGGGCGTAGCCATTCCATTCAGAACGGACCTTGCGCCATCAGGAAACAGCCGTGACGACGCTCCGCCGCCCGACCGCCCACCGCCTCGCTGCCGGTGCAGCCTTGGTCTGGCTCGGCCTCGCGAGCACCGCCCTTGCCCAGCCGCTGCAGCTCCCGGGCGCGCAGCCCTTCAACCCGCCGGGCGCCCAACAATCGGCGCCGGCCTCTGTTGGCGGCCCGGCGACGCCGCGCCCGCGCACCATGCCGGCCATCAAGATCCCCGGCGAAGACTCGATTCTCGGCAAGACCTTGCGCCGCAATGGCGGCTTCGGCGAAGCAACGCTGGAGAAGACCGGCGGCGGCTACGGCATGAAACTGCGCGCCGAGGGCTTCCAGTCCAGCAACCTCGTCG
The DNA here is from genome assembly GCA_024231975.1 of Allobosea sp. GTDB lineage: Bacteria > Pseudomonadota > Alphaproteobacteria > Rhizobiales > Beijerinckiaceae > Allobosea. The sequence continues at coordinate 107,859 of JAAEQB010000108.1, read as the reverse complement.
AACCCTGCGCCATCTCCTTCGGCGATGCGGCGGTGCCGGTGACCTCGCTCGGCAAGCCGGCGGGACTGCCGCGCTACAAGCTCGAAGCCGCGGCCTGCCCGATCGTCTTCGACGTGCTCGACGGCGCTTTCCTGGTGATCGAGCCGGAGCAACCTTGCGTGATCGAGGCGGCCGCCTGCCGCATCGATCCCCGCGGAGTCTGGGGACCGGATGCGCGCACCCTGCCCGCTCGCGCCAAGGAAACCGAAGCCGAGCGCAGCAAGGCGGAGACGGCTGTCCGCGAGGGCTATCGCGCGCTCTCGGCCAAGGCCGACCTGACGGAGCAGCGCACGATCGCGCGCGAGCAGGCCGGCTTCTCCTCGGAGCGCGAGCAGATCTGTCGCGACTTCCAGCGCGAGGGCTCGCATGGCTTCTGCGGTGCCCGCATCACCGAGGCGCGCGCCGCCTCGATCCGCTCCCGCCTCGGCTTGCACGAACCCAAGCCCGAAACGGCGAAGCCACGCCCGGCCACGGCGAAGCGGACGCCCCCGCCTGCGGCGGCGCCCGCTGCGACCATCCAGTAGGCTTTCGGCTCAGGCGGCTTCGCCACCTGCGACCTGCCCGGCCTCCCAGCCAAGGATGGCGCGCTTGCGCGTCAGCCCCCAATGATAGCCGGTGAGCGCGCCGGACTTGCCGATGACGCGATGGCAAGGGACGACGAAGGAGATCGGGTTCTTGCCGACCGCCGCACCGACCGCACGGGCCGCCGAGGGTTTGCCGATATGGTCGGCGACATCGCCATAGGTGGTGGCGCAGCCGACCGGGATGCGCAGCAACGTCTCCCAGACACGGACCTCGAAATCGGTGCCGATCAGCACGACGCGCAGCGGCGTCTGCGGCGACCAGCTACCCGGCTCGAAGATGCGCGTCGCATAGGGCGCCGTCGCCTGCGGGTCGAAGCGGTAATCCGCATGCGGCCAGCGCCGCATCATGTCGGCCAGCGCCTCGGCCCGGCCGCCGACGACCTTGCCGCCGTCGAGGTTGTTCGAGACCCAGCCAAGTCCGGCGAGGCCGCGCTCGGTCACCACGACCAGCGCCTCGCCGAAAGGCGACTGATGGAAGCCATAGGCCATGCGCAGGCCTTCGCCGCCGGTCTTCCATTCGCCCGGCGACATCGCCTCATGGGTGACGAAGAGGTCATGCAGGCGGCCCGGCCCGGACAGCCCGACCTCGAAGGAGGTGTCGAGGATGCTGGCGGAGGACGCCAGCAGGCCCTTGGCGTTGTCGAGCGTGATCGCCTGCAGGAAGGCTTTCGGCGTCAGTCCGCACCAGCGCCGGAACAGATGGTGCACGTCGGTCGGCGTCGCCCCCGCCGCGGCGGCGATCGCCTCGATCGTCGGCTGCTGGCGCCAGTTGTTGGTGATGTAGGCCAGGATGCGGCGGACCGTGTCATAGTCGGAGCCGGGCGCGGCCGCCGGAAAATCCGCTTCCGAGGGGATGGCCTCGGAAGCGCGGGCGAGCACGGCATTGGAGACGACTATCGGTTTCATCGCCGTCCTAAGACTGGAAGGGGCGTTCATCGGTCTATCCTCGCGATCTCAAATCTCATGCTCACGAAGCTAGTCATGTCAGCATGCCTATCCCACCCGAAAGCTGACAAGGTCGCCATCGCCCCCGAGCGCGCGTAGACATCCACAGATGACTGACTCTGCCGACGCGATCGTCTCGCTCTACACCCGCCATGCCGCCGCCTATGACCGCCAGCGCGGCCGGAAGCTGATGGAAGCACAGTGGCTCAATCGTTTCCTGTCGCTGCTGCCGTCGACGCCTTCTGTCCTCGATATCGGCTGCGGCATGGGCGAGCCGATCGCAAGGCATCTGATCGAGCGCGGCTGCGTGGTGACCGGCATCGATTCGTCGGAACCGCTCATCGCGCTCTGTCGCGAGCGCTTCCCGCAGCATGACTGGCACGTCGGCGACATGCGCGAACTCGCGCTCGGCCAGCGCTTCGACGGGCTGATCGCCTGGGACAGTTTCTTCCACCTGACGCCAGACGACCAGCGGCGGATGTTCCCGCGCTTTCGCGCGCATGCGGCCGATGGCGCCGCGCTGCTCTTCACCAGCGGGCCCGGCCAGGGCGAGGCGATCGGCAGCTTCGAGGGCGAACCGCTCTATCACGGCAGTCTCGATCCGACAGACTATCGCGCCCTATTGGACGAAAACGGCTTTGCCGTCGTCCAGCATGTCGTCGAGGATCAGAACTGCGGCGGCCATACGATCTGGCTGGCGCAACGCCGGCGATGACGCGCCCCCTTCAAACGAACCGCCTCAGCTTCTCCCGCGTGAGGCGCTGGTTGTTGCGGTGCCACTCGTCACTTGTGGCGAAGACCGGCGAGCTCTGTTCCCAGCCGCTGCAGCTGTAATCAGACTGCTCGGCGAAGAAGGCGACGAACTCCTCGCGCGAACGCCACTCGGCGATGGCCTCGCCGGGATAGTGGCCATCGAGGATGTCGCAGAGCTTGACGCCCGCTTCCGTGCGGATCAGCCCATGGCCGCAGTAATCGCGGTGAAATTCATGGATCAGCCCCTCGCCGACCGGGCGGGTCATCACGCGGTCCCAGACCTGCCCCGCCAGCACCGGGCCGAACAGAGAGCGATCCAGCCTATCGCGCAACACAAGCCCGTAGGCTCTAACCGCTTCCTCGCCGCCGTTCTGAGCGGGCAGCGGACTGCGCGGGCCGCGATTGGCCCGCACCGCCGCGACGATCAAGAGGGCGATCACCGCGAGCGCGATCAGCGGGATGACCGTCGCGGCCATGCTCAGGCGGGTTCGAAATCCGGGCCGCGCTTGGCCTTGGCGAGCGCAGTACCGAGCGCCTCGGCAAAACCCTCGCGCTCCTCCGGCGACAGCGCCGAGGCGACCACGGTGCGTTGGCCGCGCGAGACCAGGGAAAGCTCGAGCAGGCCGTAATCCTCGTCGTCCGCGCGCTCGAGCTTGGTCCAGGCGGGGTTCGAGCGCCAGACCTTCTCGCGGCCGTGATGCGAGACCTTGCGCAGCAAGACTTCGAGCGGCGTGACGACGATGCGCTCGAAGGCGCGCGCCGCATTGAAATTGACCTTGAAGGCGATGAAGAGCGCGAGGATGTCGAGGCCGAAGAAGCCGGCGACAGGCCAGGCGCCGAGCACCATGAAAGGAATCGATGCCGCGATGCTGGTCAGGCAGACCAGGGTCATCACGATCCGGAAGCCGTCCTGGCCGAGCGAGCGATGCGGCGTGATCGTCGCGTCGAAGACCGGCTTCTCGGCCGCTTCGCTGTTAGCGTCTGAATTGGGCTTGCCCAAGGTCATCCGCGAACTATAACGCCGCGATGCCTGTGCCGAACAGTCCCAAACGCCGCGGCCCGCCGCCCAGACGGATCACGAATCCGAAGCAGCGCAGCACGGCCGAGATCTACGAGATCTTCAGCCGGTTCCGGCAGCAAAGACCCGAGCCGAAGGGCGAGCTCGACTATGTCAACGCCTTCACGCTGCTGGTCGCCGTCGTGCTCTCGGCGCAGGCGACCGACGCCGGCGTCAACAAGGCGACGAAGAAGCTGTTCGAGCTCGCCGATACGCCGGAGAAGATGCTCGCCCTCGGCGAGGATCAGGTGCGCGAGCTGATCAAGACGATCGGGCTCTATCGCAACAAGGCCAAGAACGTCATCGCGCTCAGCGAGAAGCTGATCGCCGAGTTCGGCAGCGAGGTCCCGACCGCGCGCGAGGCGCTGGAGAGCCTGCCCGGCGTCGGCCGCAAGACCGCGAACGTCGTGCTCAACATCGCCTTCGGCGAGATCACCCACGCGGTCGACACCCATGTCTTCCGCGTCGCCAACCGCCTGCGCATCGCCCCCGGCAAGAATGTGCTGCAGGTCGAGCTGGGTCTGGAAAAGGCAGTGCCGGCCGAGTTCGGCCGGCACGCGCATCACTGGCTGATCCTGCACGGACGCTACACCTGCAAGGCGCTGCGTCCGGCCTGCGAGACCTGCGTCGTCGTCGATCTCTGCGATTCCGTGGACAAGCGGATCGCCTAGGCTCGTCAGTTAATGGCGAGCCGGGCCTGCTTGATGATCCCGGCCCAGCGGCGCGACTCCGTCTCCATCATCGCAGCGAACTCCTCGGGCTTGTTGCCGATCGGCTCGGCGCCCTCGTTCTGCAGGCGCTCGCGGATGATCGGGCTGTTGATCGTTTCGACCGTCGCCTGACGCAGCTTCGCCGCGACGTCCTTGGGCGTGCCCTTGGGCACGACGAAGCCGTACCAGGCCGTCGCCTCGTAATCCGCCCAACCGCTCTCGGCGACCGAGGGGACGTCGGGGAAGAGCTTGGCCCGCCCCTTGCCGGTCACGGCCAGCGCCTTGACCTTGCCGCCCTCGATCAGGCCGAGCACGGAGGGCACGGTGGTGACCATGAAGTCGCTGTTGCCGGCGAGCAGGTCGGTCAGCGCCGGTCCGGCGCCGCGATAGGGCACGTGCACGGCCTCGAACTGCGCGGTCTGCGCCAGCAGGATCGTCGCCAGATGGCTGGCCGAGCCGTTGCCGGCCGAGCCATAGGTCAGCTTGCCCGGATTCTTCTGGGCCTGCCCGACGAGTTCGGCCAGCGTCTTGTGCGGCGAATTCGGCGCGACGACCACGACGAGCGGCGCCGCCGAGATCAGCGTCAGCGGGTCGAAGGCGGTCAGCGGGTCGACCTTGACGTTCTTGAACAGATGCGGGTTAACGACCATCGGGCCCTGATTGGCCATCAGCACGGTGTAGCCATCGGGCGCTGCCGACGCCGCCTGGGCGGTAGCGAGGTTACCGCCGGCGGAGCCGTTGTTCTCGACCACCAGCGACTGGCCGAGCCGCTCGCCGACGCCCTGCGCGACAAGGCGCGCAATTGCATCCGTGCCGCCGCCGGCGGCGTACGGCACCAGCAGCTTCATCGGCTTGTCCGGGAAGGCGGCCTGGGCGCGGGCGAACTCAGGCAGGCACGTGCTGGCCGCGGCGGCCGTGATCAGGCTGCAGAGATGGCGGCGCGTGATCGTCATGGGTCAGTTCTCCTCCCGTTTCCGCCCTCTCTGCAAGCGCGAGGATCACGCTGGCGGGGACGATGACGTTTCCTTCGAAGATGCGGCGCGCGGTGCGCACCAGGCTGGCACGTGCGACCTGGCCGGCGGCGTCGAGCGCAAGGTCGACCTGGATCGCACCGCTCGGATGCTCGACCGTGACCAGTGAGCCGGTCTCGGCGCTGAGTATTTCGGCGGCAACGCTCCCCGTGAGCCGGCTCGCCGCGGCGACGCAGAGCGCACCGGTGACGGCATGGCTGCGATGGCAGCGATCCGGCGTGAAATAGCGCGAGGTCAGGCTGCCGCCGCGGCGCGCCGGCGAGAGCAGGCCGACCTTGGGGATGACGCGCCCGGTGACATCGCCGAGGCCCATGCGGAGGCCGGCCTCGCGGCGCAACGTCTCCAGCCGCGCCAGCAGCGCAGCATTGGCGTCGAGTTCGGCCGGCGTCTCGTCGCCGGCGAGGCCGAGATCGGCAGCCCGCAGCAGCAGCATTGGCGTGGCGTAGTCGACCAGCGTCACCGGGACACCGTCGATCTCCTCGCGGGCAAGGCCGGTCGGCAGCAATGCTCCGGTCTTCGAGCCGACCGCTTCGAGAAAGCCGAGCTTGATCGGGGCAGCCGTACCGGCGACGCCATCGATCGCGGTCGCTCCATCATAGGCGACGACGCCGCCCGGGGTCTGCACGGCGGCCTCGACCAGTGCGCCGGTGTTGCGGTTGTGGATGCGCACGATGGTCTCGCCATCGCGCGCCGGCACCAGCCCGGCCTCGATCGCGAAGGGGCCGACTGCGGAGAGCATGTTGCCGCAGTTCGGGCTCAGGTCGACATGGGCGCGCTCGACCGCGACCTGGGCGAAGAGATAGTCGACATCAGCGTCCGACCGGCTGGAGCGGCTGACGATCGCGACCTTGCTGGTCAACGAATTGCCGCCGCCGAGACCATCAAGCTGCAGCATATGCGGCGAGCCCATCGCCGCGAGCAGGACGCGATCGCGCGCCGCCGGATCGCTTGGCAGGTCGGCCTCCAAAAAGAACGGGCCACGCGAGGTGCCGCCGCGCATCAGCACGCAGGGGATGCGCAGGGCCTGAGCGTGCGGAAGCTGGAAGGGAGCGGACAAGGGCGTCACCCGACGATTGGCGATGCCCCCTCTTCCCAGATCGAATAATCGCTGTGAAATGCAGAGATCGGCGTTATTGATACGTCATGAGCATCAATTTTGAAGCCCTCGACCTGCGCGCCTTCATCTCGGTCGTTGAGCTCGGCGGCTTCCATCGTGCAGCCGAGGCACTCAACATGTCTCAGCCTGCGCTGAGCCGGCGCATCCAGCGGCTGGAGAGCGCGGTCGGCGCGGCGCTGCTGGAGCGGACGACGCGCCGGGTCGCGCTCACCATGGTCGGGCGCGAAATGCTGCCGCTGGTCCGGCGCATGCTCGACGAGTTCGATACCTCGATCTTCGCGATGCGTGATCTCGGCAGTCGCCGCGCCGGGTTGATCGCGCTCGCCTGTGTGCCCACGGCCGCCTTCTACTTCCTGCCTTCGGTGATCGCGCGCTTCCAGGCGCAGTATCCGAACATCCGCTTCCGCATCCTCGACCTCTCGGCCAATGACGGGCTGGAGGCGGTGGCGCGCGGCGAGGTCGAGTTCGGCATCAACCTGATCGGCGGCTCCGACGGCGAACTGACCTTCGAGCCGTTGATCGACGATCCCTTCGTGCTAGCCTGCCGGCACGACCATGCGCTGGCACGGAAATCATCACTCGGCTGGGCCGACCTCGAAGGCCATCCGCTGGTCACCGTCAGCCGCAGCAGCGGCAACCGCGCCATCCTCGATGCGGCGCTGGTCAAGATCGGGGTCAGGCTCGACTGGTCATTCGAGGTAACGCACCTTTCGACCTCGCTCGGCCTGGTCGAGGCCGGCCTCGGCATATCCGTGCTGCCGAAGCTGGCGACGCCGGGCGAGAACCACCCGATCATCGTGACACGGCCGATCCGCGATCCGGAGGTCTCGCGCACGATCGGCGTGGTCAGGCGCCGCGGCGTCAAGCTGGCGCCGGCGGCGGAGCGCTTCCTGGAGATGCTGCTCGGAACCTGGCGCGGGCCCCTGCCCGCTCCGGGCTGAGGTCAGCCGAAGACCCAGAGCCCGGCGAGGCCGGCCGAACCGACGATGATCCGCCACCAGGCGAAGGGCGTGAAGCCGCGTTTCGAGACGAAATCGAGGAAGCTGCGGACGACGATCAGCGCCGAGATAAAGGCGGTGACGAAGCCGATGCCGATCAAAGTGAGATCGTTGGTCGTCAGCTCCTTGTAGTTCTTCAGGAGGTCATAGGCGAAGGCACCGGCCATGGTCGGCATCGCCAGGAAGAAGGAGAACTCGGCCGCAGCCCTTTTATCGGCGCCGAGCAGCATGGCGCCGACGATGGTCGAACCCGAGCGCGAGACACCGGGCACCATGGCGAGGCACTGGATGAAGCCGATCTTGAGATACATCGGCAGCGGGAACTTGGTAGCGTCGTGATGCTTCACCTCGAGCTCCAGCTCGTCGACCACGAGCAGGACGAGGCCGCCGGCGATCAGCGTGCAGCAGACCAGGAAGGGGTTGAACAGCACGCCCTTGATGAAGCCGTGCGCCAGCGCGCCGATCACCGCCGCCGGCAGGAAGGCGACGAGCACGCCGAGGACGAAGCGCCGCGCGGACGGGTCGGTGCGCAAGCGCAGGGCGATGTCGAGCAGGCGGCGGAAATAAACCAGCAGGATCGCCAGGATCGCTCCGAGCTGGACCAGGATTTCGAAGGACTTGCCCTTGGATTCGAAGCCGAGGAAATGCCCGAGCAGCAGCAGGTGGCCGGTTGAGGACACCGGCAGGAATTCGGTCAGCCCCTCGACCACGCCGAGCACGGCGGCGACAAGAAGGTCATGCATGGGAGGGTCCTTCCGAGCCTTGCTGGTGCGACGCAACAAAGCTGCGCCGAACGCGTTAAAGCTATGGCGCAGGGTCTTTGCAAATTGGTTACCAGACCGGCAAGGATTTCTGCGCAATCCGCTACTTCACCCGGTCCCGGGTTGTGAGGCTTAGCCGGCAGGCCTATACGGGGGGCGCTCTATCGCGCTGCATCATGCGCCGGCCTACCTCATCCGAACCTTCATCTGTTCCAGCAATCGATGGCCACGCTTCACCATTATCAGCTCTGTCCGCATTCGCGTTTCATCCGGCTCGCACTCGGCGAGTTCGGTCTCGACGCCACGCTGGTCGAAGAGCGCGTCTGGGAACGGCGGCGCGAGTTCCTCGAGCTCAATCCGGCCGGCACGACCCCGGTACTGCGCGAGGATAGCGGCCTCGTCATTCCCGGCCCCGGGCCGATCGCCGAATATCTCGACGAGACCCGCGGGCTGGCACTGGCTGAGCGCCGCCTTCTGCCGGAGGGGCCCGGCGGGCGAATCGAGGTTCGCCGGCTGCTCGACTGGTTCAACATCAAGTTCAACGAGGAGATCACCGCTCCGCTCGTGCTGGAGAAGGTGATGAAGCGCTTCATGAGCCGCGATGAGGGCGGTGGCCCGCCGGAGATGAGCGCGATCCGCGCGGCACGCGGCAATGTGCGCTATCATCTGCGCTACATCGCCTGGCTGACGGCGAAACGGAACTGGCTCGCCGGCGACAATCTGAGCTATGCCGATCTCGCCGCGGCGGCGCATCTCTCTTGCGTCGACTATCTCGGCGACGTGCCCTGGGACGAGGACGAGGCTGCCCGCGCATGGTATGCGAGGATCAAGTCCAGACCGAGCTTCCGGCCGCTGCTGAGCGACCGGATTCCCGGCATGGCGCCGTCGGCCCATTACGACGACCTGGACTTCTGAACAGCGACAAGCTCAAGGCCGCGATCGCCGCGCGCGCCAAGGCCGAGGGCTTCTCGGTGATGCGCGTCGCCAGCGTCGATTCCATTCCGGAAGCGCCCGGGCGCCTCGCCGGCTGGCTTGAGGCCGGCCATCACGGCGACATGACCTGGCTGACCGAGCGCACGGCCGAGCGCGCCGACCCAGCGACTCTGTGGCCGGCGGCACGCTCGGTGGTCATGCTCGGCATGAGCTATGCCGGCGAGGGCGAACCGCTCGCCATTCTCGAGCAGCGCGATCGCGGCGCGATCTCGCTCTATGCCCGCCGGCGCGACTATCACGACGTGATCAAGGGCAAGCTGAAGAGCGTCGCCTCGGTGCTGGCGGCCCGGGCTGCGGCCGAGGTCAAGGTCTTCGTCGATACCGCCCCGGTGATGGAAAAGCCGCTGGCGCAGGCGGCCGGGCTTGGCTGGCAGGGCAAACAGACCGTGCTGGTCTCGCGCCAGCACGGCGCCTGGCTCTTCCTCGGCGCAATCTACACCTCGGCGGAACTGCCGGCGGACGAGCCGGAGCGCGACCATTGCGGCTCCTGCACGCGCTGCCTCGACATCTGCCCGACCAAGGCTTTTCCAGCCCCCTACCAGCTCGATTCGCGCCGCTGCATCGCCTATCTCACCATCGAGCATCAAGGGCATATCGACGCCGAATTCCGCGCTGGGATCGGCAACCGCGTCTTCGGCTGCGACGACTGTCTTGCCGTCTGCCCCTGGAACAAGTTCGCGGAAGCCTCGCATGAGACGCGCCTGGCGCTGAAAGGCGAGCTCAACGCCCTGCCGCTGGCCGACCTCGCCGCACTCGACGACGCCGCCTTCCGCACGCTCTTTGCGGGAACGCCGGTGAAGCGCACCGGCCGCGACCGCTTCGTCCGCAATGTCCTGGTCGCGATCGGCAACAGCAGCGATCCGGCGCTGGCGGAAAGCGCCGAAGCGCTTGTCGACGACGCCTCGGCTTTGGTCAGGGCGATGGCCGCCTGGGCGCTTTGGCAACTCGTACCCGCCCGCGCTGCCGAACTTGTCCAAGCAAGGCTCGCGCGCGAAACCGATCCCGACGTCAGGGCCGAATGGGCGCAGTCTTCTCCTAACCAACTGGAATCAGCATGAAGCTCGTCATCTTCGGCCTCGGCTATTCCGCCGGGTTCTTCGCGCGCGCCGCCTTGGCTAGAGGTTGGGAGGTCACCGGTACCGTGCGCTCGGCCGAGAAGGCCGGCGAGTTCAGCAAGCAGGGTCTGCACACGCTCGTTTTCGGTGGCTTCGCGGTATCGACGCCGCTCGCCAAGATCCTTGCCGAGGCCGACGCGGTGCTGGTCTCGGCCCAGCCCGGCGAAAACGGTGATCCAGTGCTCGGCGCGCTCGCCGACAAGCTAGCGGCGGCCGAAAACCTGCGCTGGATCGGCTATCTCTCGACCATCGGCGTCTATGGCGACCATGGCGGCGCCTGGATCGATGAATCAGCCGAATGCCGGCCGACCAGCAAGCGCTCGCGCCAGCGGCTGGAGATCGAGCAGGACTGGCTCAGCTTCGGCGAACGCAGCGGCAAATCAGTCCAGATCTTCCGCCTCTCCGGCATCTACGGCCCCGGCCGCAGCCCGATCACCAAATTGCGGGCCGGCACCGCCACCCGATTGGTCAAGCCGGGCCAGGTCTTCAACCGCATCCATGTCGACGATATCGCCGGCGTGCTGATGGCCTCGATCGAGCGGCCGCACGCCGGAGGGATCTACAACGTCACCGATGACGAGCCGGCGCCGCCGCAGGATGTGGTCAGCTTCGCTGCAGAGGTGTCCGGGCTCGCCCCGCCGCCGGAAACCCCGTTCGATCCGGCCAAGCTCTCGCCGATGGCGGCGAGCTTCTACGGCGAGAACAAGCGGGTCTCGAACGCGCTGGTGAAACGCGAACTCGGCTATGCCTTCCGTTATCCGGACTACCGGCAGGCGCTGCGCGACCTCGCCGCGGCAGGCGAGTGAGCACGAATCAGGCGGCGTAGCGGCCGGCGTCGCCGTCGAGATAGTCGAGATAGCGCCGGTCGATCGCGGAAACCGGCAGGATGACCAGGATGTCGGTGGTGCCGAACTGCCTGTCGATCACGGCGCCGGAGCCGAAGCGGGCGCCGAGGCGCAAATAGCCCTTCACCAGCGGCGGCAGGCATTTCAGCGCGAGCTTGGCATCGACCATGCCGGCCGGCAGCCTGTCCATGGCAACATGCCGCCCCGGCTGGGCCACGACGCGCCACTCGCCCTGGGCGGTGGCGTGGTGGTGGATAAAGCTGAGCGGCAGGGCCAACAGGTCCGGATCGGTGCCGTCCAGGCTGGCGCAGCCGAACATCGCGTCGATGCGGTGATGCCGGCAATAGGCCCAGATGCCGTGCCAGAGCAGCTCGACCGTCTTCTTGGTCCGATAGGGCTTCAGAACGCAGGAGCGGCCGAGCTCGAGGAAGCGCAGATCGGGATGCCGCGCCAGCAGCGGCGCGATGTCGAATTCGGACTGGGTGTAGAAACCACCGAGCTTGGCCACGGCCTGCTCGCGCATCAGCCTGTAGGTGCCGACGACCTTGGGCTTGATGCCGCCGAAGCGGCCACGCGCGGCATGGTCGATGACGAGGAGATGGTCGCAGACAGCATCGAATCGGTCGGCATCGCGGCGGAACATGCGCGAGATGACGTCGGGCTTGGCCGACATCTCCTGGTAGAACACGCGATAGCGCAGGCGCTGCGCCCGCCAGATTTCGCGCGGGCCGCGCGCCAGCCGGACTTCAAGCGTGCCCGAACGGCCGAGCGTGCCGGAAAGAGCATCAGCGCCGGGGAAAGCGAAGCTGCCGAGCTGCTTTCCGGCAGCCAGCAGGTTCGAGGGGGAGAAACGCTGCAACAGGGCCTGGCCGGCGAGCTTCTGCTTTGCCGGCTGTCGGGAACCCTGAAAAACGTCGTGCGTCATAGACGGTCTGGCCCCTGCGATCTCGGATCGGCGCATGACAGCTCTGCGCCGACCGTCTTACGGGATCGCGACAAAACTACGTCACTGCGATGACGAAGCCAACCGTCTGTGGAGCGAAACGCGGCTCAGGCCGACAGCATTTGCGCCGTTCGCCGCTGCGAAAGCCGCTCGATCCAGCCGTGTAGCTGCTCGCGCGAGAGCGGCTTAGCCAGGCAATCATCCATGCCGGCGGCGAGCGCCTCGCGTCGGTCCTCCTCCGCCGTATTGGCGGTGACGGCGACGATCGGCAATCGAGCGAGGCCGAGCGCCGTCTCGGCCGCGCGGATTCGCCTGGCCACGGCGAGTCCGTCCAGCACCGGCATGCGGACATCGAGCAAGGCGAGATCGAAGGCTTGCGACCTGCCGGAGCGGACCTCTTCGGCCAGGCGGATCGCCTCGCCGCCGTCGCGCGCCCAGACGGCGCTGCAGCCAAGTCGCTCCAGCGTACGCGTCAGCAGCAGCGCATTGATCTCGTTGTCCTCGGCGACGAGGACCCGCAGGCCTGCTGCAGGTTTCTCCGTCGATGCATCGACGGCAGGCACCACGCTGGCCTCGCCTTGCGAACGCTCGACCGGATCGAGCCGCACCTGCAGCGAACGCGCCCGAACCGGCTTGACCAGGAAGCCGCTGAAGCCGGCGGCATAGGGCGAGCCGAAGCTGCGGCGCTCGGCCGGCGCCAGCATGATCACGATATCAGCGACGCCGGCACGCCGCGCCGCAGCGGCCACGGCCTCGATTTCCCCGCCGGGAAGATTCCCGTCGATCAGCAGCGCCGACGGGGCCGGACCGCCGGCAAGCGCCGCGAGTGCTTGCGCGTGATCGCCGGCCCGCAGGACCTGCGCACCCGTCAGTTCGAGGCAGGCGGTGATATGAATAGCGCTGAACGGCGCCGAGGATGCGACCAGGATGCGCCGGCCCTGCCAATCCGGCGATCCAGCGCGCCCGCCTCCAGCCGCGTCGGCGCGCAGCGGTAAGGCCAGCCGGAACAATGCGCCGCCATCCTCGCGGTTCCTCGCTTCGATCTCCCCGCCCATGGCGCGGGCAAGCCGTCGGGCGATGGCAAGGCCGAGGCCGGTGCCGGCCTGGTCGCGATGGCCGGTCATGCCACCTTGTTCGAATTCCTCGAAGATCGTCGCCAGGCGCTCCGCCGGGATACCTGGGCCGGTATCGGCGATGGCGACGACGAATTCGCCGGCAACAGCCTCCGCCTCGATGCCGACACCGCCGGCTTGCGTGAACTTCACGGCATTGCCGACGAGGTTGAGCAGGATCTGGCGCAGGCGCTCGGCGTCGCCGACGAGCCGTCCCGGCAGGTCAGGCCCGAGCAGGGTGGAGATCTCGATGCCCTTGGCCTGCGCACGCGGCGCCATCAGCTCGGTGACGTCCTCGATCAGGGCGACGGGATCGAACGGTGCGTCAGCAAGTTCGAGCTTGCCGGCCTCGACCTTGGCGAAGTCGAGGATGTCGTCGACGAGGCCGAGCAGTGCCTCGCCCGAGCTTCTGAGCGCCTTGACATAGGTCGCCTGCTCCGGATCGAGCTTGGTGTCGCCGAGCAGGTCGGCCATCCCCAGGATGCCGTTGAGCGGGGTGCGGAACTCGTGGCTGACGGTCGCCAGGAAGCGCGACTTGGCGGCGCTTGCCTCCTCGGCCCGGCTGCGTGCCTCCTCCAGCGCGGTCTCGGCGGCGATGCGCCCACTGATCTCCCGGCCGACCCGCTGCAGCACGGTCTGCCCGGCGGCGACCGGAACGACCGTTTCGACCCAGGAGAGCCAACGCTCGCCCTCCTGCGTCTCGATGCACTCGTCGACGACGCGCGCTCCGCCCGGCAGCGTCTGCACCGGCCGGGTGATGCGAACGCGCGGCTGCTCGACACTGCCGATGGCCTCGACCTCGCCCTTGCCGAGCAGCGCGGCATAGGCGGCATTGGCGTAGACGATCCGGCCTTCGCTGCGGCGCACGATCAGATCGCCCTGCGCCTCGATCAGGCTGCGATAGCGCTCCTCGCTGTCAGCGAGCACCCAGAGCCGATCGCTCAGCTTCTCGACATCGGCGGTTAGCGCCCTCGCCTGCTGCGTCACTTCCCGCCGCTCCCGCAGCAGCCGGATCGCGACGATAGAACAGACGATCGCCATGGCGACGGCGACGCCGGTCAGCAGGATGAGGGGGGACGGCAACTCGATCATGCCAGTCCATCTATCACGCGCCCTCTTGAGAAAGGGTTCGCCCTACGCGCGAGGATGCCGGATGGTTTGAATGGTTTCGTTAACCTTTCATCAGGCGGCAATCCTTCGTCAGGCAGCCTGTGCCGCCTGGTCGATGCGCGAGCGGTAGGACAGTGCCTCGGCGAGATGGATACGCCCCAGCTGATCCTCGCCATCGAGGTCGGCAAGCGTGCGCGCGACCTTGAGCACGCGGTGGTAGCCGCGCGCCGTCAGCCGCATCGCCTCGGCGGCATTGCGCAGCAATGCGAGCCCGGCCGCATCCGGCCGCGCAACTTCGTCGAGCAAGGCGGCAGGGCAGCGGGCGTTGGTCCTAGCCCCCTCGACACCGAGCACGGCATAACGCGCCGACTGGCGGGAGCGGGCGGCGGCGACGCGGGCGGCGACCTCGGCCGAGCCCTCCGCGGCGGCCGGCAGGATAAGATCGGCCGCCGTCAGGGCGGGAACGTCGATGATGATGTCGATCCGGTCGAGCATCGGGCCGGAGATTCTCGCCTGATAGCCAGCCATGCAGCGCTCATTCGGCTGGCGGCGACAGGCATAGCCCGGCTCGGTCGCCTTGCCGCAGCGGCAGGGATTCATCGCTGCGATCAGCTGGAACTTGGCGGGATAGACGGTGCGGTGGTTGGCGCGCGAGATCAGCACCTCGCCGGTTTCCATCGGCTGGCGCAAGGCATCGAGCGCCTGCGCCTGGAACTCCGGCAATTCGTCGAGGAAGAGCACGCCGTGATGGGCGAGCGAGACCTCGCCGGGCCGAGCCTGCAGGCCGCCGCCGACCAAGGCGGCCATCGAGGCCGAATGATGCGGGGCGCGGAAGGGACGGCGGTCGGTCAATTCGCCATCGGCGAGATGACCGGCGACCGAGAGCACCATCGAGACCTCCAGCAGCTCGCGCGGATCGAGCGGCGGCAGGATCGAGGGCAGCCGGCTCGCCAGCATCGATTTGCCGGCGCCGGGCGGGCCGTTCATCAGGAGATTGTGGCCGCCGGCGGCGGCGATCTCGAGCACGCGCTTGGCGCTTTCCTGCCCCTTGATGTCGCGCAAATCCGGAAGCGGCCCGCTCTGGCGCGCGACGGCAGGCTCGGGGCGCGCCATCACCTGCGTGCCCTTGAAATGGTTGGCGAGCTGGATGAGCGAGCGGGGCGCGAGGATATCGAGATCACGCGCTGCCCAGGCCGCTTCCGGTCCGCTCGCGGCCGGGCAGATCAGCCCCTGGCCCCTGCCATAGGCGGCGATTGCCGCCGGCAGCACGCCGGCGACCGGCGCAATCGAGCCATCGAGGGCGAGCTCGCCGAGCACGGTATAGCCAGCGAGCGCATCGGCCGGGATCGCGCCGATCGCCGCCATGACGCCGAGCGCGATCGGCAGGTCGTAATGGCTGCCCTCCTTGGGCAAGTCGGCCGGGGCGAGATTGACGGTGATGCGCTTGGCCGGCAGGGCCAGCCCCGAGGCGATCAGCGCAGCGCGGACCCGTTCCTTGCTCTCGCCGACCGCCTTGTCCGGCAGGCCGACGAGGATGAAGGCGACGCCGCCGGGCGTGACCTGAACCTGGACATCGACGGCGCGCGCCTCGATGCCTTCGAACGCCACCGTCGCGACCCGCGTCACCATCCAAGCCCACCCCAACTCCGCGCGGTGACGCTAGCGGAAGCGCGCCATAGTTGCAAGAACAGATCGGGAACCTTTAGGCAGGCACGACAGCTGCTTTCCGAGCGAGCGCTTGCCGCAGCAGCACCGGCGCCGCAATCACCAGACCGATCACGACGCTGGTCGGCGTCGCCAGGATCAGCGGCAGCGCGGCGATGCCGAGAACTACCCGCTCCCATATCGCCAGCGGCGCCAGCAGCCAGCCGGAGAAGGTGGCGGAGAGCAGGATGATGCTGGCGATGCAGGCGGCGGTCGAGCCGATCAGCTCCGTCCAGGTGAAACTCGGCACCATGATCAGCATGGACGGCGAGAACACGAAGACGAAAGGCACCAGCACCTTGCCGAGCGCCAGCCGGAAAGCGGTGTTGCCGGTCTTGAACGGGTCGGCTCCGGCCATGCTCGCCCCGGCATAGGCGGCAATCGCGACCGGCGGCGTCACATCGGCGAGCACGCCGTAATAGAACACGAAGAAATGCGCGACGAGCGGGTTGACGCCGAGCATGCCGAGAGCCGGTGCCGCCACCGTCACCATGATGATGTAGTTCGCCGTGGTCGGCACGCCGCAGCCGAGCAGGATGCAGACGATCCCGGTCAGGACGAGGGTGAAGAACAGCGTCGCGCTCTTCAGGTCGAAGGGCAGGAAGGGCGCGATCGCGAGCACGCCATTGGCCCATTGATCGGCGAGCGAAGTGACGATCCAGGAGATCTTGAAGCCGACGCCGGTCAGGGTCACCACGCCGACGATGACGCCAACCGTCGCCGCCGCGGCGCCGACGCCGATTGCATATTTGGCGCCGAGGATGAAGGCGTCGATCATCTCGGCGATGCGCTTGCGCCCTTCCGTCCAGCGGATCAGCACGCCATGGGCCATGGCGACAAAGGCGGTCAGGGTCAGCGCCGCATTGACGCCGGGCATGCGCAAGATCTCGGTCGGCGCGGCGATGCCGATAGAGACAGCGAGCACCAGGGCTGAGGCAGCGCGGTAATGCGCGAGGCCGACCAGCATGCAGCCGGTGATGCCCCAGAAAGCGGCGAGATAGGGCGTGTAGCCGGTGAACAGGACGAGGATCAGCACGAAGAGCGGCGCGATTGTCGGCCAGTCGCGGGCGAACACCTCCTTGAGATTCGGCGTCTCGGCGTCGGTCAGGCCGCGCATGCCGGCGCGCTTGGCCTCGAAATGGACCTGCATCAGCACGCCGAAGAAGTGCATGAAGGCGGGGATGATCGCGGCGACGACGATGGTGGCATAGGGGAGATTGAGGAACTCGACCATCAGGAAGGCGGCGGCACCCATGATCGGCGGGGTGATCTGCCCTCCTGTCGCGGCCGTCGATTCGACCGCGGCTGCAAAATGCCGCTGATAGCCGAGGCGGATCATCATCGGGATGGTGAGCGAGCCGACGGTGACGGTGTTCGCCACGGACGAGCCCGAGATCATGCCGAACAGCGCCGAGCCGAAGATCGAGATCTTGGCCGGGCCGCCGGCGAAGCGCCCGGCAAGCGCCGCCGCCACGCCGAGGAAGAGCCGCCCCAGCCCGACCCGCGTCGCCAGCACGCCGAACAGCACGAAATGGAAGACATAGGTCGCGACCACGCCGAGCGCGATGCCGTAGACGCCCTGGCTGGTCAGATAGAGATGGTTGACGAGGGTCGACCAGGTCGCCCCGGGATGCAGGAAGATGCCGGGAAACCAGGGGCCGAAGATCGCATAGACCATGGCGAAGAGCGCGATCAGCGGCAGCCCCCAGCCGATGGCGCGGCGCGTCGCCTCGATCATCAAGACGACCGTGATCGTACCCATGACCACGTCGAGCGTCGAAGGGTTGCCGACGCGGAAGACGAGATCCTCGAAGACATAAGGCACGTAGAGGCTGGCCACCGCGACCGCTACCGCACAGATCCAGTCATAGAGCGGCACGCCGCCCGGCCGCCAGAAGCTCGAGGCGTGAATCGTCGCAGCCTCGCTCTTGCGGGCGGCGAAGACCAGGAAGATCAGGCCGAGCACGAAAGCCAGATGGATGCCGCGATGCGTCGTCTCGCGCAGCAGGCCGAACCCGGCCGTGTAATAATGGAAGGCGGAGAGCGCGAGCAGCAGAGCCCCGATCAGGAGCGCGGTGCGCGGCGGCACCTTGCGGAACTGCATCTCCGGATCGAGCTCTTCCTCGAGCCTGGCGAGTTCGGCGACGGAGGGCTGGTTGGCCATGGCAAATAACCTGCGGCTGTCGGCTCAAAGCTATCAGCGGGACAAGAAAAGCCCGTCATTCCGGCCGGAGCAGCGCGGAGCGCCGGAATCCATCACAGGGCTCCGGAGCTCTACGATGGATTCCGAATCGGCGCCGCTTTGCGGCTTGTCCGGAATGACGGGATCAACAGAAGCCGGGCACGCTTACTTCAGCAGGCCGGCTTCCCTGTAGAATTTCTCGGCGCCGGGATGCAGCGGCACGCCCTGCAGGCCGGCGAGCGCCGTCTCCTTGCGGATGGCCTTGCCCTTGGCGTGGCCGGCGTCGAGGGCGGCGCGTGCCTTGTCGCTCCACAGGCCCTTGGTCACGGCATAGACGGTGTCGGGCGAGATCTTGGCCGAGGTCACCCAATGGGCGCCGACGGCGATGGTCTTGACCGCGCCGACGTCCTTGTAGGTGCCAGCCGGGATTTCATCGGCGGCGAAGAACGGCGATTCCTTCGCCAGCTTGTCGGCGGCCGCGCCGGTGATCGGCAGGATGTCGATGCCCGAGCCGGTCGAGGCCAGCTCGGAGATCGCCGCCGCCGGATAGCCGCCGGTGAAGAAGAAGGCATCGACCGACCCGTCCTTCATCTTCTCGGCCGCCTGGTTGGGCTTGAGGTATTCGGCGGAGATGTCCTTCTCCGAGACGCCGAAGGCGGCGAGGATCACCTTGGCGTTGAGCAGCGTGCCGGAGCCCGGCTCGTCGAGCGAGACCTTCTTGCCCTTGAGATCGGCGACGCTCTTGACGTTCGAGCTCTTGCGCACGACGAGGTGGACGCTTTCCGGATAGAGATTGGCGATCGAGCGCAGTTCGGCCACCTTCGGCTTGCCGTCGTAGACGCCGGTGCCGGAATAGGCCCAGAAGGCGACATCGGCCTGGACGAGACCGGATTCCGCTGCGCCGCCGACGATGGCGTTGACATTGGCGACCGAGCCGTTGCTGGCGACCGCGGTCGAGACCAGCTGCGGCGGCGCCGAGATCGCGTTCGCGATCAGTCCGCCGATCGGATAGTAGGTGCCGGCCGTGCCGCCGGTGCCGATGCGAAAGAAGGCCGGCGCCTGGGCCAGCGCCGCGCCAGCGAGCGCAAGGGCGCCCATCCCGAGCGCGATCGAGACGGTTCGACGCGTGATCTTGGATTGCATGAAAACCTCCCATTGAGACGGGAAGTCTCCGAAGCTTTGGCGCGGCAATCAAGCCGCTGACGGGCAAATCCCGTGCGATTGTCGGGCAAGCCACGCAAGAATGTGTTTAAAATGCGGCGACCAATGCCGATGCGTCGTTCACCGCCGCGTCAGGATCCCAATCTGCGGCTTGGGCGCCGCACCGAGCCAGAGCAACAGGAAGCCGAGCAGCAAGCCGGCCGCGGCGGTCGGCACCTGCAACATATGGACCAATATGGGGTCCCAGAGCATGGGGTGGAGATTGCGTTCGACGGCGGACTGCAGCAGCCGGAAGCGCTCGCCGACCAGTGTCAGCAAGGTCTCGCCGAGCGGCGTGAAGCGCAGCGCCGAATTGGCGATCGAGCGCGCGCCATCGGTAAGCAGAGCGACGAAGCCTCCGGCGACGAGGAGATAGCCCAGCATCCTGACGAGAAATCGCAAGCCTTCCCCCATCTTCGCCACTGCGGCGCCGTGAACGCCCCGCCGACCTCGCGTCGGCGCTTGCATGTGTCCCCTCGCCCGCGGCCATGCAACGGCAAAGGACAATTGCACGCAACCCTGTGCGGCCTGCGGCTTTAGGCCTTGAAAGTCGCGCGCATGGACGCCATAAGCAGCGCGCCGGACAGGTGGCCGAGTGGTTGAAGGCGCACGCCTGGAAAGTGTGTATACGGGAAACCGTATCGCGGGTTCGAATCCCGCCCTGTCCGCCAGCTAGTCTTCCAGCATCAGCGCTCAACGCAGAACCGGTCGAAATGACCGGTATTTCGGCGCTTTGAAGGCGCCGTGTCCTTCTCTCCGGAGCGCCTGCCCAGAAAATTTAGGCGCCCCGTTGGGTAGATTCTCGCGTCGACCCCATGCGACTGCGATTCTCCGCGGCAACCGCAGTAGCCAGATTTCCTTCGGGAGTTGGCCCGTTGCCGACGTTGAGAATGTCCGCTTTTGGGCGGTTCAGTTTGAATATGGGCAGGGCAGCTGATCCATCGAGGGCAAATGAGCTTGGGCACGGCAAGCACCGGGAGCGGCGGCTGACAGCGCGCGCGCGCGCCTATAGGATCGCGCGATGCGTGCCCGCCAGATCGAAGTCTTCCGCATGGTCATGCGCTGCGGCACGCTGACCGGCGCCGCCGCGGCGCTCAATGTCTCGCAGCCGGCGCTCAGCCAGATCCTGCTGCACACCGAGGATGAGCTCGGCTTCAAGCTGTTCCTGCGCGTCAAGGGCCGGCTGATCCCGACCCCCGAGGCCGAGGAGATCTATCCCGAGGTCGAGCGCCTGTTCGGCGATCTCGAAATGCTCCGGCGGCGCACCCGCGACCTGCGTCATGGCAAGGCCGGGCTCGTGCGCCTCGCCGCCTCGGCGCCGCCCTCCCTATCCTTCGTTCCCGAGGCGCTGCGCCATTTCCGGGCCGCGCATCCGAACACGCGCGTGCGCTCCTATGTCGTGCCGGCCGAGGTCATCCTCACCATGCTCGACCGCGACCAGGCCGGGCTCGGCATCGCCATGATGGACCAGCCGACGCCCTTCATCGAGACCGAGGTGGTCGGCTACACTCGCGTGGTCTGCGTCCTGCCGGCCGGGCATCCGCTGGCTGAGCATGACTCCGTCAGTGCCGAGGACCTCGATGGCGAGACGCTGATCTCCTACCGCGCCGAATCCCTGCCCGGGCAATTGCTGCGCGATGCGCTGGCCAAGCAAGGCCTGCCATTCCGGCCGGAGATGGAGATCGACGTCTCGATCATCGCGCTCGCCTTCGTGCAGCAGGGGCTCGGCGTTGCCGTGGTCGACGGCCTCCTGCCTTGGCACAATTTTCCCGGCCTGGTGACCCGCCCGTTCCGGCCGCATGTCGCCCTGCCGCTCTGCCTGCTGACCAGCACGCGCCGGCCGCTCTCGCGCAGCCATGAGCTGCTGCGCAACCATATCCGCACGGCCTGCCAGCAGCTCGATCTCGACCGGCCCGCTCCCGCAGCGCCGCAGGCATAAGGGCGACTTATCCGGCATCGCCGTTTTGGTGTTGGACCCTGGGAGGCCCCCTCATCAAGACTGGCTCGTCCTTTCCTGAGCGGGCCCATCATGAGCTGGCGTATCGGCGTCGACATCGGCGGCACCTTCATCGATTTCTGCGCGCTGGAGACCGGCAGCGGCCGCGTCGAGACCATCAAGGTCCTGACCACGCCCGACGCGCCCGGCCGCGAGCTCCTCGCCGGGCTCGACCTGCTCAACGAGCGCCACGCCGTGCCGCCGCAGGGGATCGTCTCCTTTGTCCACGGCACCACGGTCGGCATCAACACCATCATCCAGCGCAAGGGCAGCCGCCTCGGGCTGATCACCACCGCCGGCTTCGAGGACGTGATCGAGCTGGCGCGGCTGCGCATGCCCGACATGTACTCGCTGTTCTGCGCCCGCCCGGAGCAGCTTATCCCCCGGGACCGCGTCTTCGGCGTCGGCGGGCGCATCCTCTCCGATGGCAGCATCGCCGAGCCGCTCGACCGCGAGGCGCTGACGGAAGCGATCGCGAAGCTCAAGGCGCACGGCGTCGACGGTGTGATCGTCTCCTTCCTGCACGCCTATCGCAATCCAGCCCACGAGGCAGAAGCCAGGGCACTGATCGCGGAAACCGCGCCGCAGCTCTTCGTCTTCACCACCAGCGAAGTCTGGCCGGTGATCCGCGAATATGAGCGGACCACGACCGCGATCCTGAACGGCTACGTCCATCCGCGCGTCTCGGGCTATCTCGATGCGCTCGAGGAGGCGCTTTCCTCCCGCGGCGTGCCGGCCGGCCCGATGCTGACCAAATCGAATGGCGGGGTGATGAACGCCGCGACCGGCAAGCGCGCCTGCGTCAACATGCTGCTCTCGGGCACGGCCTCGGGCGTGATCGGCGCCGCCTATCTCGCCGAGCAGGCGGGGGCGAAGAACATCCTCACCCTCGACATCGGCGGCACCAGCGCCGATCTCGCCTTGATCATCGACGGCCAGCCGCAATTTGGCACCGGCGAGGTCGTCGGCGACTTCCCGCTCTATGTTCCCAGCGTCTCGGTGACCTCGATCGGCGCCGGCGGCGGCTCGATCGCCTGGGCCGACGCCTTCGGCGTGCTCAAGGTCGGCCCCGAAAGCGCCGGCTCGAGCCCCGGCCCCGCCTGCTATGGCCGCGGCGGCGTCCGCGCCACCGTCACCGACGCGATGGCGACCTGCGGCTTCCTCGGCCACACCGCCCTCGCCTATGACCAGATCGGCATGCGGCGCGACCTGGCGCAGACAGTCGTCGGCGAGGTCGCCGCCATGCTCGGCCGCAGCGCCGAGGCGACCGCCGAGGCGATCATCGCCATCGCCGTCTCCGAGATGTTCGTCGAGGTCAACAAGCTCGTCGCCCGCTACGGCGTCGACCTACGCGACTTCGCGCTGATGCCCTTCGGCGGCGCCGGGCCGATGCTCGGCTGTTTCCTGGCGCGCGAACTCGGGATACCGCGCGTGCTGGTGCCGCGCCGTCCCGGCGTCGTCAGCGCGCTCGGCGGGCTGATCGCCGATCTGAAGGGCGACTTCATCCAGAGCGTCTTCGCCGCGGCCGAGCCGGCTTCGCTGCCGCAATTGCGGGGGGCGCTGGCGCAGCTCAAGCGCGACGGGCTCGCCTGGATCCGCGACGACCAGCGCTTCACCGGCCCCGTCGTCGAGACCCTGAGCGCCGACATGCGCTATCACGGCCAGTCCTTCGAGATCGAGGTGCCGCTGTCCGAAAGCTGGCTGGTCGAGGGCGATCTCGCCGCGATCCGCGCCGCCTTCCACCGCCAGCACCTCGCCATCTACGACTTCAACGACGAGGGAGCCGAGGTCCAGATCGTCAATCTGCGCCTCGTCGTCACCGGCGCGACGCCGCGGCCGGAGCTCGCCCCGGCAAGCGAGGCGGTCGACGAGGCGGCGATCCCGGCGCGCTCCATCACGGTCTGGCTCGACGGCGCCGAGCGCGAGGTCGCGCTCTTCCATCGCGAGGCGCTGCGCTGCGGCCAGCATTTCTCCGGCCCGGCCGTGGTGGCGCAGGAGGACACGACGATCTGCATACCCGCCGGTTTCGAGGCGAAGGTCGACGCCTTCCTCAACCTGCATCTCATCCTGCGCGAGGGAGCCTGAGCATGGTCGACAAGGTCACATTGCAGGTCCTGGCCAATCATTGCCGGGCCGCCGCCGAGAACATGGCCTACACGCTCTACCGCACGGCGCATTCCACCTTCGTCAAGGAGACGGAGGACTTCACGGTGATGGTGATGGACCGCACCGGGCGCGTCGTCGCCGTGCCGATGGACCTCGGCGCGACCTGGTATCCGGGCATGAACTACAACCGCGCCATCGAGCTGGTGCCGGAGTATCGCCCAGGCGACATCGCCTTCACCAACGACCCCTATAGCGGCTATCTCGCCACGCACGCCCCCGACACGCATCTGTGGAAGCCGATCTTTCACGACGGCGAGATCGTCTGCTTCGTCGGCGGCCATGTCCACAACACCGACATGGGCGGGGCGGTGCCGGCGAGCCTGTCGCGCTCGCTCACCGAGATCCATCAGGAGGGCATCCGTTTCCCGCCGATGACGCTGATGCGCGACGGCGCCTTCGACGAGACCGTGCTGCGCATCATGATGATGAATGTGCGCAAGCCGGCGCTCAACATGGGCGACCTCAAGGCGCTGGCCGGCGCGCTCAACACCGGCGAGCGCAAGATCCAGGCGATGGTCGCCAAGTTCGGTGCCAAGAGCTTCATGGACGGGCTCGACGGGCTGATGGACTATGCCGAGCATCAGGCCCGCGAGATCCTGCGCTCGATCCCCGACGGCGAGTACTTCTTCTCCGACTATGCCGACGAGGACGGCGTCGACGGCAATCCCTGCCGGCTGGCGCTGACGCTGACCATCAGAGGCGACGAGGCGATCCTCGACTTCACGGGATCGGACCCGCAGCTCGGTTCCTCGCTCAACGTCCCGACCGGCTCCGACCCGCGCCATACGCTGCTGCTCGTCGGCGTCTACTACGTGCTCTACACGCTGAACCCGCAGCTCCTGCTCAATTCCGGCCTGACCCGACCCTTCACCTGCATCGCGCCGGAAGGGACGGTGCTGAACCCGTCCTTCCCGGCGGCGGTCGGCATGCGCAGCCTGACCTGCGCGCGGCTGCGCAGCCTGATCTTCGGCGCCTTCAGCCTCGCCGCGCCCGAGCGCCTGCCGGCGGCGCCGGCCGGTTCCAGCTCGATCGTCAACGTCCTGACCACCGACGAGAAGACACATCGCAGCGTCATCGCTGCGATCAACCCGGTTGTCGGCGGCGGCGGCGGCATGCCGCATCGCGACGGGCCGAACGGCTCGGGCGCCGACGCCGCCTATCTCAAGAACACGCCGATCGAGATCACCGAGACCGAGGTGCCGATCCGCTTCATGCGCTACGGGCTGCAGCCGGATTCGGGCGGCGCCGGGCGCTGGCGCGGCGGGCTCGCCACGGTGATGGAGTTCAAGGTGTTCTCGCCGAACTCGCGCATCACCGTGCGCAACCGCGACCGCTCGCATTTCCGGCCCTGGGGCACGCTCGGCGGCCTCTCCGCCGAGACCTCGAACTTCATCATCAATCCTGGCCGCCCGAACGAGCGCATCCTCGGCAACACCGACATCGCCGTCGCGGAGCCGGGCGACGTGATCCATATCCATTCGCCGGGCGGCGGCGGGCGCGGCTCGCCATTGGAACGCGAGCCCGAGCGGGTGCTCCTTGATGTCGAGCGCGGCTATGTCAGCCTCGAAGCGGCGCGGGCGCTCTACGGCGTGGTGATCGAGGCCAGCGCGATCGACGCTGATGCGACGGCAGCCCTGCGGGCGGAGCTGAAGACGCGCGCCCACAGGACGCATTTCCATTTCGGCCCGGAGCGGGACGCTTTTGAGCAGGTCTGGACGGCGGAGACCTATGCGGCGCTGACGCAACTGTTGGCTGGCTTGCCGGTTCATTGGCGTTTCTTCACCAAGACCAAGCTCTTCGCCGCAATGCGCGCTGCGGCCGGCAAGCTGGACCTTGCCGCGGCCTTTGCCCTGGTGCGACGAGACTATCCGCAAATCCCGGAGGTTGGGCAGGACGCGCCCGAGATCGCACAAGCGGCCGAATAGCCCCGCCTGGGTCAGCTGACGGTGACGGTCGCGCCCGCCGCGATCTCGCCGGGCGCCACCACGTCGCAATAGATGCCGAAATTGCGCTCGTGACGCTTGACCACCGTGCGCAGGATCTCGACGTCCTGGGGCAGGCCCTCCTGCGCGATCGTGATGAAGCCGCAGCGCCCGCAATGCTCGCGGCCCTTCAGCACGACGTCCCCGATCCTGATCTCGCGCCCGATCCAGCCATGCTCCGGGATGGCCTCCAGCTCATCCGGCCAGTCGAGCAGGATGTTCGGCCGGAAACGGCGGACATCGATGACGCTGCCGGGCAGTTCCCGTTCGAGGCTGCGGATCGCCGCGCTGGTGACGAGATGGATCGGCGCATGCTCGTAGCGCGGCCGAAATCCGCCCGAGCCAAAAGCGTCGAACGGCTTCAGAACCGGCATGAAGCCGAAGGCCTGCGACAGGCCCTCCAGCAGTCCCGCATCCTCAGGCCCGGCCCAGCGCTCGCCATCGAGCGAGAGGGCGATGCCTGCCCCCATCGCCTTGGCATAGGCCCGCGGCACGCCAATAAAGTGCTTCTCGCGGCCGGGCGAAGCGATGCGGCCGGTGGCGGCATCAAGCAGCCCCCAGATCCGGTCGCCGGCGACGCCGCCTGCATCGACGTCGAGCTGGTCTAGCTGCTCGCCGGCCATCGAGCTGACCGGATAGCGCCAGAGCTCCGCGACCTGCCCCATCACTGACCGTCCATCCTTGGATCGAGCGCATCGCGCAGCCCGTCACCGATGAAGTTGAAGCTGGTGACTGCGAGCGTGATCGCAGCACCGGGGATGATGGCGAGCCAGGGCGCGCTGGTGAGATAGCTCTGGGCGCTGTCCAGCATGTTGCCCCAGCTCGGCGTCGGCGGCTGGATGCCGAAACCGAGGAAGGAGATGTAGCTCTCGGCCAGGATGGCGTGGGCGACGTTGAGCGTCGCAGCGACGACGATCGGCGCGATCGCGTTGGGCAGGAGCTCGCGGATCATGATGCGCCGGTTGCTCGCGCCGAAGGAGACGGCCGCCTGCGCGAATTCGCGCGTCTTCAGCGAACGGATCTGCGCCTCGACCACGCGGGCGACCTCCATCCACGAGGTCATCGCGATCAAAAGGATGATCGACGGTACCGAAGGCGAGATCAGCGCCGAGATCGCCAGCAGCAGGAAGATCGAGGGGAAGCACAGCATCGCGTCGACGAAGCGCATCAGCGCCGCACCCAGCGCACCCTCGTAGAAGCCGGCGACCATGCCGACGACAATGCCGATCGCCATCGCGATCGCCATGGCCGAGAAGCCGACCGCCAGCGAGATCCGCCCGGCCATCAGGAGGCGCGCGAGGATGTCGCGCCCGAGCGGGTCGGTGCCGAGAACATGCGGCCCTGAGAACGGCGGCGCGAAGCGGTTGCGGATATCGATGAAGGTATCGGTGTAAGGCAGCAGCCAAGGGCCGACGATGCAGGCGAGCGTCAGGAAGACGATCGTCGCCGCGCCGAAGACCGCGAGCTTGTGGCGGCGAAAGCGACGTAGGCCCGGGCTGTTCCAGAAGCCGGGCGCCGGCGGCAGCGCCGGCTCGGCGGTGCTGGTGAAGGGCACGCCGCTCATCGCCCGCTCCTCGAAATGCGCGGATCGGCGACGCCATAGAGCAGATCGGCGAGCAGCGACCCGAGCAGGACGAGCACGGCCGTGAACATCAGGATGCCCATGACGACGGGGTAGTCGCGATAGCTGATCGAATCGAGGAAGAGCCGCCCCATGCCCGGCCAGGTGAACACCGTCTCGGTCACCAGCGCGCCGGAGAGCAGCGTCGGCACATGCAGGCCGGTGATGGTGATCATCGGCAGCAGCGCGTTGCGCAGGGCATGGCGCATCAGGATCTGCCGCTCCGGCACGCCCTTGGCGCGGGCGGTGCGGATATAGTCCTGGTTGACCACCTCCAGCATCGACGAGCGCATGTAGCGGCTCCAGACCGCGGTCGAGACCAGCGCCAGCACGATGCAGGGTCCGATCAGATGATGAACCTGATTGAGAAAGGAGCCGTCGCCCATGGTGTAGCGATTGCCGGCGGGCAGCCAGCCGAGCCCGACAGAGAAGACATAGATGATGACGAGGCCGAACCAGAAGGTCGGGATCGAGAGCGCGATCATCGCGCCGATCGTCGCTAGCGAGTCGAACAGCGAATAGCGCCGGATCGCGCCGAGGATGCCGACCCAGGCGCCGATCACCATGGCGAGCAGCGTAGAGGTCAGCATCAGCTCCAGCGTCGCCCCCAAATGCGAGGCGATGATGTGCAGCACCGGCTGCTGGTCGCGATAGGACAGGCCCCAATCGCCCGTGAGCATGCGCCAGAGCCATTCGACATATTGCACCGGCAGCGGCCGGTTGAGGCCGAGCTGCTCGGCGATGCGGTCGAGATCAGCCTGGGTCATGTCGCCGCCGGCAGCGAACTGCGAGAGCGGCCCGCCGGGAGCCAGGTGGAGGATGGCGAAGCCGATCACCGAGACGATCAGCAGCAGGAGCAGCGACTGCCCGAGCCGGCGCAGGAGAAAGGCGATCATGGCGCCCTCCTCCCGGCCGGCGCCGGCACCGCGCCGGCGCGGTTCACATCGCGCGCCACGTCACTTGGCCCAGTACCACTGGCCCATGTTCCAGGTGTTCTGCCTGGCGTTGATGTTGGGCTGATAGCCGATCAGCCCCTCCTTGTAGCCCTCGACCGGCGCGTACTGGTAGATCGGCAGGATCGGCAGCTCCTCGCGCACCAGCACCTGCAGCTTCTGGTAGATCTCCTTGCGCTTGGCCGTGTCGAAGGTCTCCTGGCCCTGCTTCATCAACGCGTCGGCCTCGGCATTCTGCCACTGCATCTGGTTGGCGCCGTTGCCGCTCTTGGCCGGGATCGCGTCCGAGCCGAAGCGATGCGCCGGATCGGGATCGATCACCGTGCGGAAGGCGGTGCCGACCAGCAGCGACTGGAACTTGGAGCGGGTGTAGAAATCGCCCCAGATCACAGCCGCCGGCATGTTGTTGATCGTCATCTTGATGCCGACCTGCTGCCAGTCCTGCTGCATCAATTGCTGGCACTGTTCGCGCAGCGCCGCGCCCGTCGTGGTCGAGACCGCGAACTCCAGCGGCACGCCGTTCTTCATGCGCACGCCGGAACCGGAACGCTTCCAGCCGGCATCGTCGAGGATCTTGCCGGCAAGCGCGGGGTCGTAGACCTGCTTCGGCAGGTTCGGGTCATAGGCCCAGGATTCCTGCGGCATGAAGGATTCGGTCGGGATGTGCAGGCCGTAGAAGACGATGTCGATGATCGCCTGCTTGTTGATCGAGGCGTAGAGCGCCTTGCGCACCGCCTTGTCCGACAGGGCCGGATGCTCGAGGTTCGGCATCAGCACCTCGAGCGAGGCGCTCGGGATCTTCACCACCTTGCGGCCGGGCAGCTTGATCGCCTCGGCATAGAAATTGGCGGGGATGCCGGTGCCGATGATCAGGTCGACCTGGCCGGTGCGGAACTGGGCGTAGAGCGCGGTCTGGTCCGGCACGTATTTCAGCACGGCCTTTTCCAGATACGGCCCCTTGCCGTGGTACTTCTCGTTGGCGACGAGCTGGATGTTGTCGCCCGGCGTGCGCGTGCCCCATTTGAACGGGCCGGTGCCGACCGGCGCGCCGTTGAACGGCGCCGTGTTCGGATCGGCCGCCTTCTCCAAGAGGTGCTTCGGCACGATGAAGGTGTTGGAGAGCAGCGCGAGATAGGGCGCATAGGCCTTCTCCATGCGCCACGAGATATCCAGCGGGCCGCTGACCTTGATGTCCTTGACCAGCGAATGGCCGACGCGGGTGCGCGCCTTGAAGCCCGGCGCGTTGATCAGTTCGAGCGTGTACTTGACATCCTCGGCGGTGAAGGGCGTGCCGTCATGCCAGGTGATGCCCTCGCGCAGCTTGACCTTCCAGGCGAGGCCGCCTTCCGAGATGCCGCCATTGGCCTCGCTCGGCACTTCGGCGGCGAGATCGGGGACCAGCGAGCCGTCGGGCTGGGCCAGCCACATCGTGTTGAAGACCTGCATCCAGACGGTCTCGTCGACCTCGATGCCGGGCATCAGCGGGTTGAAGGCGGTCGGCTCCTGCGACAGGCCGACCACGACCTGGCCGCTCGGCTTGGCAGGCGGCGGCGGAGGCGCCTTGCCCTGGGCGCGGGCGCCGAGGCCGGAAGCAGCGAGCAAGCCTCCGGCGCCGAGCGCCAGGACCTCGCGGCGATGCAGGGCAGGCAGAGCAAGGCCGGACGCCTTCGTGGACGGCTTGTTCATCGTTGATCCCCTCATTGTCGGCGGCCTTGCGCGGCCGTTGCACGGCGCCGCCTTGTGGCGGTTCGCCGCGTGAGCCGCCCGTTGCCGGCCCGCCTCATGATAGGCAGCAGCCGACCCGCGATGGTCACCGTCCTTTGCCGGGACAACCAAAACAATCTGCCGAATCCGACCCTTCCTTTGGCATAGGGTTCCAGGCGGTTCGGGCTTGAATATCGACCTCCCGCCCCGGTCCGCGCCGCCGGCACGACCGCTCTCCGCCAAGGACCATGCCGCATGTCGCCACCGGTCAACCGCGTCCAAAGCGACGAAGCCCTGCCCGCCGCGGCCGACATCGTCGTCATCGGCGGCGGCATCGCCGGCGTCACCGCTGCCTATCACCTGGCGAAGAAGGGCCATTCGGTCGCCCTCGTCGAGAAGGGCTATATCGCCGGCGAGCAATCGAGCCGGAACTGGGGCTGGTGCCGCCAGCAGAACCGCGACCTGCGCGAATTGCCGCTGGCGATGCGGGCCGTCGAGATGTGGAACGGACTATCAGAGGAGGTCGGCGCCGATGTCGGCTTCCGCCGCAGCGGCCTGACCTATCTGACGACGCGCCGGTCCGATCTCGATGCCTGGGACGCCTGGGGCGAGAAGGCGCGGCAATACCAGATGCAGACGCGCATGCTGAGCGCCGAGGAAGCCAAGGCCATGGCGCCGCATGCCAGGGGCAAGTGGATCGGCGGCGTGCATTCGCCGACCGACGGCCGAGCCGAGCCGGCCATGGCCGTTCCTGCCATCGCCGAGGCTGCGCGCCGCCTCGGCGTCACCATCCATCAGGATTGCGCGGCGCGCGGCCTCGAAACCGCGGCCGGCCGCGTCAGCGGCGTCGTCACCGAGAAGGGCACGATCAGGACTTCGACGGTGCTCCTCTCGGGCGGCGTCTGGACGGCGATGTTCGCCCGTCACCACGGCATCCGCATGCCGCTCGCCGGCATCAAGTCGACCTCGTTCTTCACCGGGCCGGCGCCTGAGATCACCACGGGCGGCATCTCGACGCCCGATCTCACCATCCGCCGCCGGGTCGATGGCGGCTTCACCGTCGGCATCAGCGGACGCGGCCTGCTCGAGCTCTCGCCGCACGGCCTGCTCAATGCCCAGCCGTTCTGGCGCACCTTCAAGAAGCGCCACAAGCTGCTGACGATCCGCGCCGGCAAGTCCTTCTTCTTCGGGCCGGAAGCGCTGATGCGCTGGAGCAACGATACGGTCTCGCCCTTCGAGCAGATGCGGACCTACGATCCGCCGCCGCAGGAGGAACTGATCACCTTCGCCAAGAAGCGGCTCGCCGAGATCTTCCCGCAGCTCGCCACCGTCGAGATCAAGCACAAATATGGCGGCCTGATCGACTTCACGCCCGACTGGGTCCCGGTCATCTCCGCGATCGACAAGCTGCCGGGCCTGCACGTCTCCGCCGGTTTCAGCGGCCATGGCTTCGGCATCGGCCCCGCAGCGGGGCGGCTCGCAGCCGATATCGTCGCCGGCGATGCCCCGATCGTCGACCCTACCCCCTATCGCTACAGCCGCCTCGTCGATGGCACCGACCTCGGCGAACCCGGGCTGATGTGACTGACACCCTGCCCTAGCCGCATAGTCCCGCTGCGCCGGGACGTCCCGGGCCGTGCCGCATCGTGGCATGGCCGCCTTCCGGAGCCATCCATGCCACTGACCATCGAACGCATCGCCAGCAGCGAGGCGCTGCCCGCCGCCGCGGATGTCGTCGTCATCGGCGGCGGCATCGTCGGCGCGGCGGCCGCCTATTATCTGGCGCGGCGCGGCCGCTCGGTGGCCCTTGTCGAGAAAGGCATAGTCGGCGGCGAGCAGTCGAGCCGGAACTGGGGCTGGTGCCGCAAGCAGAACCGCGACGCCCGCGAACTGCCGCTGGCGATCCGGGCCATGGAGCTGTGGGAGAAGCTGAGCGAAGAGCTCGGCCGCGACAGCGGCTTCCGCCGTTGCGGTCTCGTCTACGCCACCAATGACCCCGCGCAATTGGCGCAATGGGAGCGCTGGCGCGAGACGGCGAAAGCCTTCGGCGTCGAGACGACCATGCTCACCGGGACGGAGACCGCGGCGATGACCGCCGCCAGCGGCCGTAGCTGGCTCGGCGGGCTGCACTCGGTCACCGACGGCAAGGCCGAGCCGGCGCTCGCTGCCCCACTCATGGCCGACGGAGCCCGCCGCCTTGGGGCCAGCGTGCATCAGGGCTGCGCCGCGCGCGGGCTCGACATCACCAACGGCGCCGTCACCGCCGTCGTCACCGAGAAGGGCACGATCCGCACCAGTTCCGTCGTGCTCGCTGGCGGCGCCTGGGCCTCGGCCTTCTGCCGCCGTCACGGCATCGCCTTCCCGCAGGCGAGCATCCGCGCGACTAGCCTGCGGACCGAGGTTGCGCCTCATTTCCTCGACGCATTCTATACCCCCGAGATCGCGCTGACCCGCCGCCTCGACGGCAGTTACACGGTCGCGATCAGCGGCAAAGGCACGCTTGAGATCACGCCGCAGGGCCTGCGCTATGCCCGCGCGTTCCTGCCGATGTTCGTCAAGCGGCTGAAGGCGGTCGAGCTCGGCATCGGCTCCTCCTTCTTCAAGGGCCCGGAAGCCTTCGGCAGCTGGAAGCTCGACGAGGTCTCGCCGTTCGAGACGATCCGCGTGCTCGACCCCGCGCCGAGCCGGCGCGCGATGGCAACCCTGCTGGAGCGCGCTCATGCGATGTTCCCGGCCCTCAAGAGCGTCGCCGTGCGCGAGAGCTGGGGCGCCTATATCGATTCGACGCCCGACGCAGTGCCAGTGATCTCGCCGGTCGCCGGCCTCTCCGGCTTCGTGCTGGCGGCCGGGTTCAGCGGCCACGGCTTCGGCCTCGGCCCCGCCGCCGGTCATCTCGCCGCAGACCTTGCGACGGGCGACACGCCGATCGTCGACCCCAGCCCGTTCAGGCATTCGCGTCTCGTCGACGGCTCGCGCGGCGCAATCGGCGAATTCTGAGGCTCAGCAGAGTCGGTCGGCGACACCGGCGATCATCGCCATCGCCCCGGCGAGTTCGGCATCGGTGATGTACTCTTCCGGCTTGTGAGCGCGGTCGACATCGCCGGGCCCGCAGACGATCGCGGCGATGCCGGCGCGCTGGAACCGGCCGGCCTCGGTGCCATAGCTGACGGCGGCCTGGCGCGCCTGGCCGGAAGTCGCCTCGGTGAAGGCGACCAGCGGATCGCTCTCGTCGAGCGCGAGCGGCGGATAGTCGCTCATGGTCTCGAAGCTGAACGCGACCTTGTGCCCGGTTGCGACGGCCTCGCGCGCGATCCGCTCGGCAACCTCGGGCAGGAAGCCGAGTAGCGCAGCGGGCTCCTGCCCGGCAATGGCGCGGGCCTCGACCTCGAACACGCATTGCGCCGGGACGATGTTGATGCCGGTTCCACCCTTGATCACGCCGACCTGGATCGTCGAATAGGGCGGCGCGAAGGCCGCGGCGAAAGGCCCCTGCGCGGCATGGCGCAGCGCCTCTTCATGGATCGCGGCAATGAGGCCGGCGGCGTAGTGGATCGCGTTGTCGCCGAGATCGGTGCGCGAGGAATGCCCGGCCTTGCCATGGACCGTGACGCGCTGGGCGATCTTGCCCTTGTGCGCGAGCACCGGCCGCAGGCCGCTCGGCTCGCCGACGATGCAGCCGAGCACGGGCGGACACAGCTCCGGCAGGCGCGCGATCAGATGGCGCACGCCGACGCAACCGACCTCCTCGTCATAGGACAAGGCGATGTGGACCGGCCGCGCCAGCTTACGCCCGACGAGAGCCGGTACGCTCGCCAGCACGCAGGCCGCGAAGCCCTTCATGTCGACGGCGCCACGCCCGATCAGCCGCTCGCCGTCGCGCCGCAGCTTGAAGGGATCGCCGATCCAGCCTTCCGGTGCCGCCGGAACCACGTCGAGATGCGCCGAGAGGATGATGCCGCCTTCGACCTTCGGCCCGATCGTGGCGAAGAGGTTGGCGCGGTCGCCCTCCGGCCCCGGCACGATCACGCTGTCGATGCCATGGCCGGCGAGATAGGCGCGGACATGCTCGATGATCGCCCCGTTCGGCGTGCGACAGACGGAGGGAAAGCCGACGAGATCGGCAAGCACGGTTTCGACGGTCATGAGGGTCCCCGGCAGGGTTGAGCCGGCCGAACTTCGGCGAGGCGGCCCGGCCTGTCCATCCTGCTCGATCTTCGCAGCAATCCATGCCGAAGCGGCAGGGTTCATCGGCAGAATATTCGGTCGTGCCGTTCGGATTCCGCCTCCCTCCCTGCGCTCGCGCTCTAGCCTTTTCCCAGCGGCAGTGAGCCGTCGCAACCAGCAAGAGCGAGACGATGAGCAGCTTCCGGCCGAAATTCATCACCTTCGACTGCTATGGCACGCTGATCTATTTCGAGATGGCCCCGGCCGCCCGGCGCGCCTATGCCGGACGCCTTTCGCCCGAGCAGATGGACGCGTTCTGCGACGCTTTCTCGAGCTATCGCCTCGACGAGGTCCTCGGCGCCTGGAAGCCCTATCAGGACGTCGTCCGCAATGCGGTGGAGCGGACCTGCAAGCTCCTGCGCATCCCCTACGACCCGGCCGACGCCCAGGCCATCATCGACGAAATCCCGAGCTGGGGGCCGCATCCGGATGTCCCGGCCGGCCTCGCCAAGGTCGCCAAGGAGATCCCGCTCGTCATCCTCTCCAACTCGATGACGGACCTGATCCCGCATTCGGTCGCCAAGCTCGGGGCGCCCTTCCACGCCGCCTATACCGCGCAGGACGCGCAGGCCTACAAGCCGCATATGCGCGCCTTCGAGTATATGTTCGACAGGCTCGGCTGTGGCCCGCAGGACGTGATGCACTGCTCGTCGAGCTTCCGCTACGACCAGATGACCGCCTACGACATGAAGATCGCCCGCCGCGTCTTCGTCAATCGCGGCCATGAGCCGTCGAACCCCTATTACAGCACGCACGAGATCAAGGACATCGGCGGCCTGCCGGCCCTGGTCGGGCTCTGATCATGCCGGGTGATTTCGACCCGGCCACGATCGAGGTCACGACTGGACACTTCATCAGCGGCGAGGCGATTGGTGGCGGCGAGACGATGCCGGTCGCTCGTCCCTCCGATCTCGTCGACTATGCCGAGATCCCGATCGCCGACGCCGCCATGGTCGACCGGGCCGTCGGCAGCGCTCATGCAGCCGTCGCGGCCAGCGGCTGGGCAACGAGGCCGCCCCGCGAGCGGGCCCGCGTCCTGAGACGCTGGGCCGAGCTGATCGAAGCGAATGCCGAAGAGCTCGGCCGGATCGAAGCCGTCGGATCGACGCGGCCGATCTCCCAGGCCGTGACCGGCGACGTCGCAGCCACCGCCGACGGCATCCGCTTCTTCGCCGAATGGGCCGACAAGCTCGGCGGCGAGGTCGCGGCGACGCGCAGCGACAAGCTCGGCCTGATCGTCTCCGAGCCCTATGGCGTCGTTGGCGCTATCGCGCCCTGGAACGTGCCGCTCAGCACCGCCTCATGGAAGCTCGGTCCGGCGCTGGCGGTGGGCAATGCCATCGTGCTGAAGCCGTCGGAGCTGACGCCGTTTTCCACCGTCAGGCTGGCGCAGCTCGCGATCGAGGCGGGCATGCCGGCTGGCATCTTCAACATCGTCCAGGGCACCGGCGTCACAGGCGATGCCCTGGCGCGCCATCCCGGCATCGGCAAGATCTCGTTCACCGGCTCGACCCGGACCGGCGCCGCGATCATGAAGGCCGCGGCCGAGAGCGGCATCAAGCCGGTGACGCTCGAGCTCGGCGGCAAGAGCCCGCAGCTCGTCTTCGCCGATGCCGATCTGGAGAAGGCGGCGACCTGCATCGCCGGCTCGATCCTGGCCAATTCCGGCCAGGGCTGCGTCGCAGGCTCGCGGGTGATCGTGCAGCGTCCCGTGGCTGAGGCCTTGACCGATCTGCTTCGGAAGAAACTCGCCGAGATCAGGCCCGGCCACACCTGGAAAGCCGCGACCGATTTCGGCCCGATCATCTCCGAGGCCCAGGCTCGCCGCATAGGCCGCATCGTTACCGCCAGCCGGGAACAAGGTGGCGAGGTCCTCCTCGGCGGCGGCCTGATGGCAGGCTATGGCGGCGCCTACTACCAGCCGACGATCATCGCGAACGTAACGGCCGACAATGCGGCGGTGCGCGAGGAGGTCTTCGGACCGGTCCTCACCATCCAGAGCTTCGCCGACGAGGAAGAAGGCTTCGCGCTCGCCGACCACCCCGAATACGGCCTCGCCGCCGGCGTCTATACCCGCGATCTCGGCCGCGGCCTCCGCGCCGTGCGTCGGCTGCAGGCCGGCACCGTCTGGGTCAACCGCTATAGCCGCACGCTCGACTTCATCCTGCCGACCGGCGGCTACAAGAGCTCGGGCATCGGCAAGGATCTCGGCCGTCAGGCGGTCGAGCAGAACCTGCGGCACAAGACGGTGCTGATCGACATCGCGAGCTGAGGCACGCCCTCAGCCATAGCAGGCCTGCCTCAGACCGAGGCCGGGATAAAGCGCATCGATCGCCTCGATCTCGGCCTTCAGCTCCGCCCCGATCCACTCCCGGATCGCGCGGACGACTGCGCTCGGCGGGCGGTTGCGCGGCGTCAGCAGCACGCAGTTGCGCTCGCCGCGCGTCAGCCGGTCGCCCGCCGGCACCAGCGCGCCCGATCTCAGCGCATGTGACACCACCGTGATCCAGCCGAAGGCGACGCCCTGGCCGAGAAGCGCCGCCTGCACGACGACGGCATAGTCCGAGAAGCTCAGCGTCTTGACCGGCCCGGACCGGCCGGTGGCGAAGGGCGGATAGCGCTCGGCCCAGTCGAGCGCGGAATCGGTCAGGTTGATGATCGTGTTGCCCTCGCCCGTAACCTCGCCTTCGGGCTCGCTTTGCCGGTAGCCGGGACTGCAGATCGGCAGCATCACTTCGCGCACCACCATCGCCTCGGCTGGCACCGCTTCATCGCCATCGAGGAAGCGCATGCCGAGATCGACATTATCGACCGGGCCGCGCAGCGAGCCGGCAATCATCTGGAAGCGCAGGTCGACCGAGGGGAATTGGCGCTGGAACTGGTCCATGCGCGGCATCAGCCAATGCGTGGTGAAGGCGGAGGAGACCGAGATCGTCACCGTCTCCTTGCCGCCGCGCAGCTGCTCGACCTCGCGCAGGCCCGCTTCGATGCTGCGGAAGCCATCGGCGACGCGGCGATAGAGCACCTCGCCCTCCGGCGTCAGGATCGCGCCCTTCCCGCCGCGCTCGAACAGGCGCAGGCCGAGATGGCTCTCGAAGCGCGACAGCATGCGGCTGACCGCTGGCTGGGTGACGTTCAGTTCCTCCGCCGCGCGGGTAAAACTGCCGCTGCGTGCCGCCGCCTCGAAGACGAAGAGCGCATTGCTCGACGAGACCATGCGGCGCAATTCAGACATTACATCAGGTTATGTTCTTCCTGATTATTTGGCAATTGCGGCAAGCGGCTGAAATCCCGTTTCATGAGCCGATCGAATACAGCTTGCGGTGACGGCCCGGCAGAGGCTTGCACCGTCTCGCGGCACCGGCGCCGACACGGCTCGCCATAAGACCACCTTATGGCCCGTCCCGAAAACGGTCTTTGCCTGCGCAGTGCCGCGATGTCGCTGTATCCGGACGGGAGAATGCCATGGCCAGCATAGGCGGCGAACGCGTCGAGATCAGGTCCGCAAGCAAGCATTACGGCTCGGTGCGCGCCCTCGACGACGTCTCGCTCGACATCGCTCCGCAGGAATTCGTTTCGCTGCTCGGCCCGTCCGGCTCGGGCAAGACCACCCTGCTCGGCATCCTCGGCGGCTTTATCCAGCCCTCCGGCGGCTCGGTCCATCTCGGCGGCCGTGACGTCACCTACACCCCGCCGCACAAGCGCGACATCGGCATCGTCTTCCAGAATTACGCGCTATTCCCGCATATGAGCGTCGGCGAGAACGTCGCCTTCCCGCTGCGAGCCCGGCGGCTGCCGAAATCGAGCTATGCCGAGAAGGTCCGCGGCGCGCTCGCCATGGTCGATCTCGCCGGCTACGAGGAGCGCGGCATTGGCCAGCTCTCCGGCGGCCAGCGCCAGCGCGTCGCGCTCGCCCGCGCCATGATCTTCGAGCCGCGCCTGATCCTGATGGACGAGCCGCTCTCGGCGCTCGACAAGCAGCTGCGCGAGAACATGCAGATCGAGCTGCGCCAGCTGCACAAGCGGCTGGGCGCGACGATCATCTACGTCACCCACGACCAGCGCGAGGCGCTGACGATGAGCGACCGCGTCGCCATCCTGAAGGACGGCAAGCTGGTCCAGATCGACAGGCCCGAGCGCCTGCACGACCACCCCGCCAACGCCTTCGTCGCGAGCTTCATCGGCGAGGCGACGCTGCTCCCGGTCCAGCGCGCCGGCGCGGGCAGCGTCTCGCTCGCCGGCACCGTGCTGAAGAGCGCCCGCCCGATCGCGCCGAATGGCGAGCTCGTGCTCGCGATCCAGACCGAGAAGCTGCTGGTCGAGGACGGTTCCGGCAGCCCCGACCGCAACCGGCTCGAAGCCAGGGTCACCGATATCGTCTTCCAGGGCGAGAGCCTGCGCGTCTTCCTCGCCCTCGACGACGGCACGCCCTTAAGCCTGCGCCAGCCAAGCCATTACGAGGCCGCCCGCCGCATCCCGCCGGTCGGCGAACGCCTCGCCGTCAGCCTCCACCCGCAGGACACGATCATCGTGCCGAAAGCCGGCGCCTGATCTCCCTTCCCGAAGCAGAGACGCAAGACCATGGCCCTCAGCGATTTCAAGGTTCTCACATTCGATGTCGTCGGCACGCTGATCGACTTCGAGGCCGGCGTCCTCGGCGCGGTCCGCCGCCTCGGCGGCCCGGCCGCCGCCAAGCTCAGCGACGACGAGATCTTCGCGCCCTATCTCAAGGGCCGCGAGCTGCATTACGAGCGCTCCAGCGAGGTGATGAAGCTGGTCTACATCCACCTCGCCAAGGAACTCGGCCTGCCGCATGACGATGCGACGGCCGACGCCTTCCAGCTCGCCATCCTGCGCCACCCTGCCTTCCCCGATTCGGCGGCGGCGCTGGCGCGGCTGCGCAAGCACTACCGGCTGGTGGCGATGACCAATGCCGACCGGCCGAGCTTCACCTGCTATTCGCACACGCTCGGCAACCCGTTCCACGACAGCATCACTGCCGACGAAGCGATCCACCCCAAGCCCGATCCGCTCTACTTCGCTTATAATCGCGGCCGGCAGTCGGCTTTCGGCTACAAGCAGGAAGAGATCCTCCACGTCGCGCAGAGCCAGTACCACGACATCCGGGTCGCCAAGTCGCTCGGCTACGCCACCTGCTGGATCGAGCGCCGCCAGGGTCAGAAGGGCTTCGGCGGCACGCCGGCGGTGCCCGAGATCACCAAGCCCGATTATCACTTCCCGACGCTGAAGGCGCTTGCCGACGCGGTCGAGGCCGAACGGGCCTGACGCGCATGACGGCCGCGCCGACATCCTGGCAGGCCCTCGACGCCGCGCCCTCGCTCTGGCGGGCGACGGCGTCGCCGCTGCCCGCTCTGTCGGCGCTCGCCGGCGATGCGCGGGCGGATGTCGTGATCATCGGCGCCGGCTATACCGGGCTCTCAGCCGCCCATCATCTCGCTGCCAGCGGCCTTGCGCCGATCGTGCTCGAAGCGAATGAGCCCGGCTGGGGCGCGAGCGGGCGCAATGGCGGCGTCATCACCGCCAAGTTCCGCCTGTCCTTCCCGGCCATCGCCGCCGCCCATGGCCGCGGCATGGCGAAACGCATGTACGACATCGCCCACG
Source organism: Allobosea sp. (assembly GCA_024231975.1). Lineage (GTDB taxonomy): Bacteria > Pseudomonadota > Alphaproteobacteria > Rhizobiales > Beijerinckiaceae > Allobosea. The sequence continues at coordinate 68,392 of JAAEQB010000108.1, read as the reverse complement.
AGGCGACCGATATCGTCGCCGAACTGGTCGACGCCCATGGCATTGCCGATGCCGGGTTGACCCGCGCCGGCCAGGTCAAGGCCGCGCATAACCGCGAGACGCTGGCCTATGCGGTGAAGGAAGCTGAGTGGCTTCGCGCCGAGCTCGGCGACACCACGATGACCGTGCTCGATGCCGGGCAGGTGCGCAAGGAGACCGGCTCGGCCAGTTTCGTCGGCGGCGTGCTCAATGCCGGTTCGGGCGGCATCCACCCGCTCAACTATCTGCGCGGCCTCGCCCGCGGCGTGACCTCGCAGGGCATCCCCATCTACAGCCAGACGCCGGCGCTCAGCCTCAGGCGCGAAGCGGACGGCGTGCTGGTCGAGACGCCCCGCGGCACGGTGCGGGCCAGGCAGGCGATCATCGCCACCAACAGCTATTCCGATCTCACGCCCGCCACGAGCGACTACCAGCGCACGCTGATTCCGTTCCGCAGCGCGATCATCGCGACGCAGAAGCTCTCGCCGAACCTCGCCGCCAGCGTCATGCCGACGGGCCGGACCTATACCGAGACCAAGCGGATGATGCGCTGGTTCCGCATGGTCGACGACCGGATCGTCTTCGGCGGGCGCGGCGCCTTCGGCAAAACGGATTCCGCCGCCGCCTTCGCCGCCCTGCGCAAGGCGATGGTCGGCATCTTCCCAGATGTCGCCGACGTGCCGCTGGCCTTTTCCTGGTCCGGCCTCGTCGCGATGACGCTCGATTCCGTGCCGCATGTCGGCCGCGTCGACGACCGGGTCATGGTCGCCATGGGCTACAATGGCGCCGGTGTCGCCATGTCCAGCCTGATGGGGCGCTATCTCGCCGCCTTCGCGCGCGGCGAGCGCCCCGATGTCGGGCTGCTGGACGTCGGCCGCATGCGGCCCGTGCCCTTCTACGCGCTTCGAGAACCGGCGGTCCGTCTGGTCGCCGGCTGGTACCAGTTTCTGGATGCGATCGGACGGTAGGCCTCGAAGCTCCGATCCAAAACAATAGGGGAACAGGACATGGCCAAGAGCTTGAACTTCCGGACCGCCTGCGCCGTCGCAGGTCTCTCCCTCGCGCTGCTCGGCTCCGCCAGCGCGGCCGAGCAGATCATGTTCGTCTCGCAGGGCGGCGCCTATCAGAAGGCGCAGACCATCGCGATCCTCGACCCGAGCGCCAAGAAGCTCGGCATCACCATCAACCAGGACAGCGTGCCCGACGCCTGGCCGATCATGCGCTCGCAGGTCGCGACCGGTAAGCCGACCTGGGACGTCGTCGACGTCGCCACCAATTTCTGCCTGCGCGGCGGCGAGCAGGGCATCGTCGAGAAGCTCGACTTCAGCAAGATCCCGAACGCGGCGGCGATGCCGGCCGAATACCGCAGCGACTGGTCGGTCGCCTACGAGTTTTATTCGAGCGTGCTCGGCTACAGCCTGAAGAAGTATCCGGATGCCGCCTCGGCGCCCAAGACCTGGGCCGATTTCTGGGATGTGAAGAAGTTCCCCGGCCGCCGCTCGCTGCGCAACCACCCCCTCGCGACGCTGGAAGCGGCGCTGATGGCCGACGGCGTCGCCGCGGACAAGCTCTACCCGCTCGATGTCGACCGCGCCTTCAAGAAGCTCGAGGAGATCAAGCCGAACATCACGGTGTGGTGGACCTCGGGCGCCCAGTCGGCGCAGCTGCTCAATGACGGCGAGGTCGACATGGTGATGGCCTGGAACGGCCGCATCAGCGCGCTGACCAAGGAAGGCGCCAAGGTCACCTACACCTACAACCAGGGCATCCTGCAGAGCACCTCGCTCTGCGTGCTCAAGGGTGCGCCCAACCTGCCGACCGCGATCAAGTTCCTGAACGAGGCAGTCGATCCGGTGCACCAGGCCAACCTGCCGCTGCATATCGACTACGGCCCGGCCAATCCGAAGGCCTATGACACCAAGGTCATCTCCGAGGCGCGGGTCAAGGAGCTGCCGAGCGCGCCGGAGAACGCCAAGGTGCAGGCCCTGATGTCCTATGCCTGGTGGACCTCGCCGGCCGGCGAAGCCGCCGAGAAGCGCTGGCTGGCGTTCATGCAGAAGTGAGATCGCAGGAACGTCATTCTCGGGCGAAGCGCAGCGCAGACCCGAGAATCTCGTGACGAAGAGGCGCTTTTAGGTGCCCTCCGTCGACCAGAGATGCTCGGGTCAAGCCCGAGCATGACGGATGAGGCCCTGACCTGACCAAGGTGACGAGATGAGCACCAGCGCGATCGATCCCTCCCTCGCCCATCAGCGCCGCGAGCAGGCGCTGATGACGCTGCTCGCGGCCCCGGCCGTGCTGGTGATCGTCGCGCTGGTGGTGATCCCGGTCGGCTGGCTTGCGGCCCAGTCGATCTACGACAACGGCTTCACGCTGGAGCACTACCGCCGCATCTTCACCGAAGAGGTCTACTGGCGCAGCTTCGCGCTGACCTTCCGCATCGCCCTGATGGTGACGCTGCTCACCCTCCTTCTCGGCTATCCGGTTGCCTACGCGGCGGCCCACGCCAAGCGGCCCTGGAACGTGCTCATCCTCGCCTGCGTGATGCTGCCGTTCTGGACCAGCGTTCTGGTGCGTGCCTATGCCTGGCTCGTGCTGCTGCAGCGCACGGGCGTGGCCAACCAGCTGCTCGAGCGCTTCGGCCTGATCACCGAGCCGCTGGCGATGGTCCATAACGAGCTCGGCACGGTGATCGCGACCGTGCACATCCTGCTGCCCTTCATGGTGCTGCCGCTCTATTCGACCATGCAGAAGATCCCGCGCGAGCTGATGCTCGCCGGCGCCAGCCTCGGCGGCGGCCCGCTCTACAGCTTCCGGCGCATCTTCCTGCCGCTCTCGCTGCCGGGCGTCGTCGCCGGTCTCACCCTCGTCTTCGTGCTGACGCTCGGCTTCTACATCACGCCCGAGCTGCTCGGCGGCGGCCGCACCGTGATGATCTCGATGGTGGTGAGCCGCAATGTCGAGCTCTACGCGCAATGGGGCGCGGCCAGCGCGGTCGGCGTCGTGCTGCTCGCCTGCGTGCTCGCGATCTTCGCCGCGGTCGGCCGCATCATCCCGCTCGACAAGATGCTGGGGCAGAAATGAAGACCTCGCTGTTGCCGCGCCTCGCCTTCGGCCTCGTCGTCGGGCTCGTCCTGATCTACCTGATGCTGCCGGTGCTGATCATCGTGCCGATGTCGTTCTCGAGCACGCGCTTCCTGACCTTCCCGCCGCCGGCGCTCTCACTGCGCTGGTACACCGAGTATTTCGGCAATCCGAACTGGATGCAGGGCACGCGGATGAGCCTGATGCTCGGCGTGCTGACCGTGCTGATCGCGACGCCGCTGGGGACCGCCGCCGCCTATGCGATCAGCAATGCCCAGAACCGGCTGATGCGCTCATTGCACATGGTGCTGATGCTGCCGCTGATCGTGCCGATCATCATCGTCGCGATCGGCATCTTCTTCGTCTACGCCAAGCTCGGCCTGATCCAGACGCTGACCGGGCTGGTGCTGGCCAATGTCATGCTCGGCCTGCCCTATGTCATCACCTCGGTCGTCGCGGGGCTACAGAGCTTCGACAAGACGCAGGAGATGGTGGCGCGCAGCCTCGGCATGAACCGCCTGCGCGCCTTCCTCACCGTGACGTTGCCGCAGATCAGGGCCAGCGTCTTCGCCGGCGCGGTCTTCGCCTTCATCTCGGCGATCGACGAGACGATCATCGCGCTCTTCGTCTCCGGCGGTCAGTACCAGACGCTGACCAAGCGCATGTTCACCGCCCTGCGCGACGAGATCGACCCGACCATCGCCTCGATCTCGACCCTGCTGACGGCGGCCTCCTTCCTGCTCGTCCTGCTCGCCATGAGCGGGCGGAAGAAGGAGGCCTAAACCCCACGACCTCATCCTGAGGAGCCGCTTAGCGGCGTCTCGAAGGATGCTTCAGGAGGCTCCGGAACCAGCTGGAGCATCCTTCGAGACGCGCTCCTACGGCGCGCTCCTCAGGATGAGGGCTGTGAGAAAGTACGCTCAGTTCCGTTTTGCCCACGCGTACGGCCGCGCCAAGCGGCCGCCAGAATAGCGTTCCGGAGCGCCCTCAGTGGCGCCAGTCCTGGTAGCGATAATACATCCCGACGAAAGGCAGGAACCAGGGCGGGCCGAAATGACCGGGTACCGCCGGCCAGTCGAGCCCGGCGAAGGGGTTCGCCTTTGCCTCGCCGCCCATCACCTTCGCCATGGCCTGCCCCATATGGACCGACATCTGGGCGCCATGGCCGCTATAGCCGAGTGCATAGAAGAGCCCGTCGCGCTCGCCGGCGCGCGGCAGCCGGTCGGCGGTCATGTCCACGAGCCCGCCCCAGCAATAGTCGATGCGCGTATCGGCGAGGTCCGGGAAGAGCTCCAGCATGCGCGCCCGCAGGATCGCGCCGCTCTTGACGTCCGAGGCCGGGCTCGACAGGGCAAAGCGCGCCCGTCCGCCGAAGATCAGGCGGTTGTCGGGAGTGAGCCGGAAATAATTGCCGATGTTCTTGGTCGTCGTCGCCGTACGCCGCTTCGGCAGGATCGCCGCGGCGCGCTCTGGCGCGAGCGGCTCGGTCGCGATGATGAAGCTGCCGACCGGCACGATGCGCCGCCGCAGCCAGGCGAAGGGTCCCTGCCGCGAGGCACCCGTCGCGAGCAGCACCTGCCCCGCTTCCAGCGTGCCGCGGCTGGTGACGACGCGATGGGCCTGGCCGTTCAACCGCTGCAGCCCGGTCACCGCCGCGTTCTCGTGGATCGCCGCGCCATTTCGCGCCGCCGCCTCGGCGAGGCCGACGCCGAAGCGGCCCATATGCATATGGGCGCTGCGCGGATAGACGAGGCCGCCGAAGAAGCCATCCGTGCCGATCTCGCGACGAATCTCGGACGGCGGCACCACGGTCAGGTCCGGCTCGACCGTGCGCCGCAGCAGGGCCGCGCTCTTCTCCAGCTTGGCGAAGTGCTCCGGCTTGGCGGCGAGCTTGACCTTGCCGGTGCGGATGAAATCGCAGTCGATCGCCTCGCGCGCTACCAGCGCCTCGACCGTGTCGACGGCACTGTCGAAAGCCCGGTAGAGCGCGACCGCCCGCTCCTCGCCGAGGCTCGCGGCGAGGCTACCGAGATCATGCGCGAGGCCGTTGTTGCAGTGTCCGCCATTGCGGCCGGAGGCCTGGCCGGCGACCCGGCCGGCCTCCAGCACCGCGACGCTCGCCCCCGCCTTCGCCAGGGCGAGCGCGGCTGAAAGACCGGTGAAGCCGCCGCCGACGATCGCGACATCGACCTTGCCGGCGATCGGAGCCGTGGAGCCGCTCGCAAATCTTGGCGCCGTCGCGAGCCAGTAGGGTTCGAGCTTCATGGGGTTATCGTCTCAGCGCTCCGGAGAGGGCAGCCCGCGCCGCCCTCGGCCGGGCAAGCCGGCTCCGACCGCCGAGAATACCGCTTGGCAGAGCAGGTTCTTGGACAATTTTGCAGTTCTCCACGGCCCGGCGCCTGCCTATAGTCGCCCCGCATTTCGACGAACGAGGCCTGCAACTGTGGCTCACGGAACGGCTCGGCGTCGGCTCGATTACGAGCTGACCATCAGGCCGATGACAGAAGCGGATATCTCCCAGGCGCACCAGCTTTCCGTCGGCGTCAGCTGGCCGCACCGGCCGGAGGACTGGCGCTTCGTGCTGGAGGTCGGGCACGGCTTCGTCGCCTGCGACGCGATCGACCGGGCGCTCGCTTCGGCAATGTGGTGGCCCTACGGGCCGCATTTCGCCACGATCGGCATGGTCATCACCTCGCCGCGCCTGCAGATGCAGGGCGCCGGCCGGCGGCTGATGGATACGATCTTCGAAGAGGCGGGCGAGCGCGACCTCAGGCTCAACGCGACGCGGGCCGGCTACCGGCTCTACCGCTCGCTCGATTTCCAGCCGATCGGCCGCATCTTCCAGCATCAGGGCCGCGCCCAGGCGCCGGCCGGCGCCGCGCCCGACGAATTCTCCGTCCGGCCCATGACCGCCGCGGATGGTGAAGCGATCGCGCAGCTCGACGCCGACGCTTATGGCGCCGATCGCTCACGCGTCATCGCCGCATTGATGCAGCTCGCGACCGGTACGGTGATCGAGCGGGACGGCGCCGTCGTCGGCTTCGCGCTCTGCCGCCGCTTCGGCCGCGGCCATGTCGTCGGCCCGATCGTCGCCGAGAGCGACGAGGCGGCGATCGCGCTGCTGCGGCCGCATGTGATCGCGCATGACGGCCAGTTCCTGCGCGTCGACACCGCCCAGGAACAGGGCCGGTTCGGCGGCTTCCTCGAAGAATGCGGCATGACCGTCTACGACACCGTGACCACGATGGTCCGGGGGCACAATCACGGGCCGCGCGGCACGGCGCGGACCTTCGGGCTCGTCACGCAGGCACTCGGCTGAAACCGATCAGATGTCGAACAGCGTCGGCAACGGATAACCGGGCTTCTGGATCGGCGACTTGATCACGATGTAGCTGAAGTATTTGGAGATGCCGATATTGCGGTCGAGCAGCGTCTCAATCAGCGACTGGTAGTGTGTGAGACCGCGCGTGACGAACTTGACGAGATAGTCGTAGCCACCGCTGACGAGATGGCATTCGACGACTTCGTCGACGCGCCGAAGCGCCGTCTCGAAGCGGATGAAATATTCCTTGGTATGGTCGGTCAGGGTGATCTCGGTGAAGACGGTGATCGTCTCGCCGAGCTTCTGCAGGTTAATGGTCGCGCCGTAGCCGGAGATGAAGCCGGCCTGCTCCAACCGCTTGACCCGCAGCAGGCAGGGGCTCGGCGACAGGCCCACCGCATCGGCCAGATTGACGTTGGTGATCCTGCCGTTGTTCTGCAGCTCGATCAGGATCTTCATGTCGATGCGGTCGAGCCGCACGCCCGGTGTCACGACGAAGGCCTCTTGTCCCTTGATGCCGCTTACGGCGCCGGACCCGCAGGGCGCGCCCGAACCAGCATCAGACTAATCGTTTGCTACGGTCCGGGCCAAGCAGGGATCATGCCGCCTTTGCGGTTTTCAACGCCGCCGCGACCTCCGGCAGCGCCATGACCTCGTCGAGCGTCTTGCGCAGCCGCGTGACGATCAGGTCGATCTCCGCCTCGCTGCAGCAGAGCGGCGGGGCAAGCCCGATGATGTCGTCGGCGAAGGCGCGGAAGATGACGCCGTTGGCATAGCCGCGGGCGAAGAGATGGTCCGGCAGCTTCGCCTCGCGCGGCAGCTTCTCCTTCGTCGCCTTGTCGGCGACGAGTTCGATACCGGCTAGCAAGCCGCGCGCCCTGACCTCGCCGACGAGCGGGTGGTCGGCGAGCGTCGCCAGGCGCTCCTCGAAATAGGCACCGACGCGCTGGCCGTTGGCGAGGATGCCGCCCTCCTCGTAGAGGCGCAGCACTTCGAGCGCGACAGCGGCGCTGACCGGATGGCCGGAGTAGGTGTAGCCATGGCCGACCGGGCCGCCAACCGGGGCATTATCGGCGATGGCGCGATAGACCTTCTCGCCGATGGCGAGGGCACCAAGCGGCGCGTAACCCGAGGTCAGCCCCTTCGCCATCGTCATCATATCCGGCACGACGCCTTCGGCCTCGCAGGCGAACATCGGGCCGGTGCGGCCGAAGCCGGTGATGACCTCGTCGGCGACGAAGAGGATGTCGAGTTCGGCCGCCGTCTCGCGCATCGCCCTGAGCCAGCCCTTCGGCGGCACGATGACGCCGCCAGAACCGATCACCGGCTCGCAGAAGAAGGCCGCGACGTTCTCGGCACCGAGTTCCGCGACCTTGGCGCGCAGCGAGGCTACGCTGGCCGCGATCACCGCCGCGTCGCCCGAGCCGGTCGGGTTGCGATAGGCATAGGGCGGGGCGACGTAGTGATGCACATGCGCTGGAAAGTCGAAGCCGGCATGGAAGGCCGGCAGCGCCGTGACGCCCGCGCCCGTCGAACTCGAACCGTGATAGCCGCGCTCGAGCGAGAGGATCGCCTTCTTCGTCGGCCGACCGGTGACGTTGTAGTAGAACTGGATCAGCCGCAGCGCGCTGTCAACCGCATCCGAACCGCCCAGCGAGAAATAGATGTGGTCGAGATCGCCGGGGGTGATCTCGGCGAGCTTGGCGGCGAGGCGGATCGCCGGCTCGCTGCCGAAGCTGAAATAGCCGGTGGCATAAGGCAGTTCGCGCATCTGGCGGGCGGCCGCCTCGACGATGCTGTCATGGCCGTAGCCGACATTGACGCACCACAGCCCGGCAAAGCCGTCGATCAGCTCGTGGCCATCGGCATCGGTGACGAAGGCGCCCTTGGCCGACTTCATCACGGTGACACCGCGTTTCTCATGGCCGGCCCAGTTGGCGACCGGATGGACCCAATGGCGGCGGTCGAGGGCTTCGAGGGAGTTGACGCTCATGGCGGAACCTCAGGCAGGGCGGGAAGACGAAACGGGCGAAAAGGCCGTGGGCGCCGAATAACCGAGCCGGCCGGCCCGCGACGACGGGGCTTGCACCAGCTCGCGCAGATAGCGGCCGGGCGTCACGCCGTAGACGCTCTTGAAATGGCGCGAGAGGTGGCTCTGGTCGAAGAAGCCGGCGTCCAACGCGGCCTGCGCGGCCGGGACACCGTCGGCGAGCAGCGTCCGCGCATAGCGCACGCGCTCGCGGCAGACGAAGCGATGCGGCGTCAGCCCGACCTGGCGCCGGAAGACGGTGACGAAGCGGCAGACGCTGAGGCCGGCCAGCGAGGCGAGGTCGTCGAGATAGAGGGCCTCGGTGAAGTGCCGCTCGATATGGCTCAGCGCCCGCCGGATGCCGGGGCTTGCCGGCTCCGCTATGCGGGCAACAGGGCTTGAAACAGACTGGAGCATGGACCGCCTCGTCCTCCGCTGAGCGCGAATAGCGCTAGCAAGAAGGCTAGGAGCCGCCGGCGGGACTGTGCGGCGGCTTTGGTGCGCCGCTTTGGTATCCCCTGCCCTATTCGGGGGCGCGATCGGCAGATCGTGCTCCGGCCCCAGCGTCAGGCGGATTTCAGCCCGCCGATATGGAAGCTCTTCAGTTCGAGATATTCCTCGATGCCGGTCGCGCCGCCCTCGCGCCCGATGCCGGACTGCTTGATGCCGCCGAAGGGTGCTACCTCCATCGAGACCGAGCCGGTATTGAGGCCGACCATGCCGAATTCGAGTCGCTCGCCGACGCGCCAGGAGCGGTTGAGGTTCTCGGTGTAGAAATAGGCAGCGAGCCCATAGGGCGTGCCATTGGCGATCTCAATCGCCTCGTCCTCATGCTTGAAGCGGAACAGCGGCGCCACCGGCCCGAAGGTCTCCTCATTGGCGAGGCGCATGCGCGTAGTCGCGCCAGTCAGCACCGTCGGCACGACGAAGCGGGAGCCATCGACCTCGCCTTCGGCCGCGGCGAGGCGTGTCGCGCCGAGCGAGAGCGCATCGTCAAGGTGCGCATGGACCTTCTCGACCGCCGCCGCATTGATCAGCGGGCCAATGGTGACCCCGTCCTGCCGCCCATCGCCCACCCGCATCGCCGCCACCGCCTTGGCGAGGCGGTCGGCGAAGGCGTCGTGGATGCCATCCTGCACCAGGATGCGATTGGCACAGACGCAGGTCTGGCCGGCATTGCGGAACTTGCTGGCAAGAGCGCCGGCGACGGCCGCATCGAGGTCGGCATCGTCGAAGACGATGAAGGGCGCATTGCCGCCAAGTTCGAGGCTCAGCCGCTTCAGCGTATCCGAGCATTGCCGCATCAGCAGCGCGCCGACCCGGGTCGAGCCCGTGAAGGAGAGCTTGCGGACCACCGGGTTCTGGGTCAGGGCCGCACCGACGCCCTGCGGCAGGCCGGTGACGATGTTGATCACGCCGGGCGGGAAGCCGGCACGCTGCGCGAGCACACCGAGCGCCAGCGCCGAAAAGGGCGTCAGCTCCGAGGGCTTCACCACGATCGGGCAACCAGCGGCGAGCGCCGGCGCGCATTTGCGGGTGATCATTGCATTGGGGAAGTTCCAGGGCGTGATCGCGGCGGAGACGCCGACGGGCTCCTTCAGGACAAGGATGCGCCGGTCGGCGGTCGGCGCCGGAATGGTGCTGCCATAGACACGGCGCGCTTCCTCGGCGAACCATTTGATGAAGCCGGCGCCATAGAGCACCTCGCCCTCGGCTTCCGCCAGCGGCTTGCCCTGCTCGGCCGTCATGATGCGGGCGAGGTCCTTGCGATGTTCCAGCAAAAGGTCGTGCCAGCGCTCCAGCAAGGCGGCCCGCTCGGCTGCCGGCCGCGCCTTCCAGGCCGGGAATGCGGCCTCGGCTGCCGCGATCGCTGCGTTGGTCTCGGCCTCGCCGCAGGCCGGAATCGTGCCTATCTCGACGCCGGTGGCGGGATTGCGCACCGGCAATTCCTCGCCGGAGGCAGCGCCGACCCATTCGCCGCCGATCAGGGCACGGCCAACGAGAAGGCTGCGGTCTTCGAGAGCGACAATCGACATGGGAGCCTCGTTCAGTAGCCGCGATCGCGGTCGATCAGGCCGATCAGGGGCTCGCCCGCCTGGTGGCGCCGCAGGTTCTCGAGGACGATGTCGAGCGAGGCCTCGGAGCGCGAACGGCTGGCGATATGCGGCGTGAGCAGGACCTTGGGGTGGTTCCAGAGCGGGTGCCCTTCCGGAAGCGGCTCCGGCTCGCAGACGTCGAGCACCGCGCCCGCGAGATGGTCGCTGTCCAGCGCGGCCAGCAGGGCGTCCTGATCGAGATGGCCGCCCCGGCCGGCGTTGACGATCATCGCGCCCTGCGGCAACCGGGCGAAGAGCTCGGCGCCGAGCAGGCCGCGTGTCGCATCGGTCAGTGGCAGCAGACAGACCAGGATGTCGGTACGTGCGAGGAAGGCGAGCAACTCGGCATCGCCTGCGAAGGTCTCGATGCCAGGAGCCTCGTGCCGCGAGCGGCTCCAGCCGGCGACGCCGAAGCCGAATTCGGCGAGCTTCAGCGCGCAGGCCTTGCCCAGCATGCCGAGGCCAAGCACACCGACACGGCGCTCGCTCGTCGGCCTGATCCGAAGCGGCGTCCAGGCCTGCTCCTTCTGCGCGGCGATGTAGGGCACGAGATCGCGATGCAGCGCCAGCACCGACATGGTGACGTATTCGACCATGCTGTCGACGAGGCCGGGCTCGATCATCCGCACGATCGGCAAGCGCGCCGGGATGTCGGCAAGGTTGAGCTGGTCGACGCCGGCGCCGACCGAGACCAGCAGTTCGAGATTGGGGAACTGGCCCAGCAGGTCGTCCGGCGGAAGCCAGGCGGCGAGATAGCGGATTTCGGCGGGATCGCCGATATCCGGCCAGATGCGGAAGGGCAGCTCGGGCGCCTTCTCCGCCAGCAGTCGCGTCCATTCCTCGGCGCGGGCGGCATCGGACTTGAGCAGCAGCGTCATCGTGTCGACCTCGCGGACATCATCCGAGCGCCTGAGTGATCAGGGCGTGGAGGCGCGCCGGTCCAGGCGCGGCCGGCAGATCGCCCCGCACCATTGCCGTGACGTCTCCGGCCGGCGCAAGGCCATGCCGCACCAGCCAGTCGCTCAAGCTCGAGCCGAACTGCAGATCGACGCGCATGAACTGTTCCGCCCGGCTGTGCAGCCAGCAAGCGATCAGAGTTCGCGCATCCGTCTCGTCGGCGGCCACGACCGGGCCGACCACCTGGCCGCGGCCGAAGGCGCGCAGAATGCTGAAGCCGACGGGCTGCCCGGCCCTCTCCAGCACCAGGCACTCGCCGCATTGCAGGAGGGCCGTCAGGACCGGCCCGCGTTCCAATCCTGTCGCCTCACGATCGAGCCGTTGCAGCATGGCGAGATCAGCCGGGATGCCCGGACGCAGCCTTTCGCCCACGCCGAGCTCAGGTGCTGCGACGGCGAGCACATGGCCGTGATACTGGCTCACTCCGCCAAAGGGCCGGAAGCCGAGGCGGGCATAGAGCGGCTCGCCGGCGACTGTGGCATTGAGCATCAGCGAGCGGCTTTCAGCCTGCCCGAGCAGCGCCTGCATCAGGCGCTTGCCGATCCCCGCCCCCTGCTCCTCGGGGGCGACGATGATCATCCCGACTGTGGCATGGCTCTCGCCATAGGGCCACCACAGCCCCGTGGCCACGAGCTTGCCGTCCCGCTCGCCGACGATGCCGTGGCCGAGGCCGATCACGAATTCCCAGTCCTCGCGACGGTGCGGCCAGCCGACGCGCCGCGACAGCTCCGCACAGGAGGCCGCATCGTCGGCGTCGATCGCGCGCAGCGTCAGTACGCCCGGCGCCTCAGCCATGCTCGTCCCGGCAACGGAAGCCGCCGAGCTCATTCGCCGACCTCCTGGACGACATAGATCTTGGCGACGTGCTCGTCGCTGTCCCAGGCGCAGGGCGTGCCTTGGGCGACGAACACGCTCTCGCCCGTTCCGATCCGGACCGGACGCCCGTCAGCTCCGGCCAAGGTGACGCTGCCGGCGAGGATGTGCATCAGCTCGTTGACCGGCTGCGGACGCAGGATGCGGCGATACGGCGTCGAATCCCAGATGCCGGCCCGCACGCCCGACGCTTCGTCGATGAAAGCGTTGTAGCTCCGGCACTGCGGCTCCGGCCCGTCGAGGAGATTGGCCGGAGGCGGCGACGAGGGCGAGAGCGATGCGTCGGCCCGCAGTTCGGTCACGCCCGGCGCCGCCGAGCTCGAACCAGTGCTGGCGCAGAAGGTCCAACGCGTCCCGGGCGCCGCCTCGATCCGCACGGCCGTGCCGCGCGCGACCACGATGCTCCCGCCGGCCTCGATCACGCGGCGGCTATCTCCGAGCGACAAGACGAGACGCCCGGCGGTGACGACGACAACCTCCGTGTGCGGGAAGGCCGCGCTCTCCGAGACTCCGGAGAACACGACATGTCCCACCGCCATGTCCTGCGTGCCGCTCCAGACGATGTCCCGGCCCGCGGCGAATGGATCGTTTTCGGAGAGCGTCCTGGCGGCGGAACCAGCCGCGGCGCTGGCGAGAACGATTGGAAAAGTCGGCATGGAAACCTCATCCGGCATGGTAATGCCGAGCTAAGGCGTTTCGCGCTCCGCGGATTGGAAGAAATTCTCGGGGCGACAAGTCGGCGTCACGTGTGGACGACGCGCAATCGCTCCACTGCTGGGCAGATCCTGAATGTCCGCCTGAGGATAGCCTCCAAAGTCCAGAAGCAGCGCGAGGCGATCAGGGCATCTCGATCGCTCCCACGAAGGACTTGGGGCAAAGCGGCAATCGAGACGAGGCCGGAATCTCCGGACTGGGCGCTTACTCCGCCAGGGCCCGTTTCCGCCCTCTCACAACACCTGGAGAAAGCAGTGCCAGAAGCAGCAGCGCAACGACGATGAGCAGGCCGGCACTGATCGGGCGTGTCAGGAAGACGGAGAAATCCCCGTCGGAGAGCAGCATGGCGCGGCGGAAATACTCTTCCAGCTGCGGGCCCAGTACCAATCCCAGGAGCAGCGGCGCCGGCTCGACGCCGACCTTGATGAAGACGTAGCCAACCGCGGCGCAGCCGAGCATCAGCCAGACGTTGAACAGGCTGTTGGCGATGCCGTAGGTGCCGATGCAGCAGAACAGTACGATCGCCGGGAACAGCAGCCGGTAGGGTATCCGCAGCATCGAGACCCACAGGCCGATCAGCGGCAGGTTGATCACCAGCAGCATCAGGTTGCCGACCCACATCGAGGCGATCACGCCCCAGACGAGTTGTGGCTGCTCGCGCATGATCTGCGGGCCGGGCTGGATGCCCTGCATCATCAGCGCGCCGATCATCAGCGCCATCAGCGCATTGGCGGGGATGCCGAGGGTCAGCAGCGGGATGAAGCTCGTCTGCGCGCCGGCATTGTTGGCCGCCTCCGGCCCGGCGACGCCCTCGATTGCGCCATGGCCGAAGCGCGACGGGTCCCTGGCCAGCTTCTTCTCCAGCGCATAGGAGGAGAAGGGCGGCAGCGCCGCCCCGCCTCCAGGCAGCACGCCGAGCGCCGAGCCCAGCGCCGTACCGCGGGCCATAGCGGGAAAGGCCTGCTTGAGGTCGGCCCAGCTCGGGATCAGACCGCGCACCGCCTGGTTGACGACATGCCGCTCGGCCGGACGCTCCAGATTGGCGATGATCTCGGCCAGCCCGAACATCCCCATCGCGACCGGCACGAAATCGAGCCCGTCGGACAATTCGGGGATACCGAAAGTCATGCGCGCCGCGCCCGAGCTGACGTCGATGCCGACGAGGCCGAGCAGCAGCCCGAGCAGCACCATCGACAGCGAGCGCGCGACCGAGCCATGCGCCAGCACCACCGCGGCGATCAGCCCGAGCACCAACAGGCTGAAATACTCGACCGCGGTGAACTTCAGCGCCAGCGCCGCCAGCGGCACGCTGAGCAGGGCGATGACGATGGTCGCGACCGTGCCGGCGAAGAAGGAGGAGAGCGCAGCGATCGCCAGCGCCAGCCCGGCTTTACCTTGCCGGGCCATCTGGTGGCCGTCGAGACAGGTCACGACCGAGGAGGTCTCGCCGGGGACGTTGACCAGGATCGCCGTGGTCGAGCCGCCATACTGCGCACCGTAGAAGATGCCGGCGAGCATGATCATCGCCCCGGCCGGTTCCATGCCGAAGGTGAAGGGCAGCAGCAAAGCGATCGTCGGGATCGGGCCGATCCCAGGCAGGACCCCGATCGCCGTGCCGATCAGCACGCCGATCAGGCAGAAGCCGAGATTCTTGAGTTCCAGAGCCGTCGACAGGCCGATCAGCAGATTGTCGAAGAGTTCCATGGCGGGCTCAGCGGGGCCAGAGCGGAACCGGCAGGGCCAGGACCTTGATGAAGAGCAGGGCGGCGAGGCTGGAAAGCAGCAGCGCAAAGCCCATGCTTTCCAGCGGGCGTGTCTCGCGGGTGGCGAGCCCCGCCAGCATGACGGTGAGCACCGAGGCGATGGCGAGGCCGAGCCGCTCGGCGGTGAGCGCGAAGACGCCGGCCGCGGCCAGCACGGCGAAAAGCGGCCGCAGGTGCACCGCTTCGATGGTCACGGCCACGCCCCTTGCGCTGCGTCCCAGGAAGAACAGACCGAAGCCGAGCAGAGCGAGCGAGACGACGCGCGGCATGTAGCCCGGTCCCATATCGGCGGCATGGCCGACAGACAGGGTGCGGGTGGCGTAGAGCGTCCCAGCCGCCACCGCGACGAGGAAAGCGCCCAGCAGAACGTCCTGCCAGTCGAGCCGGAGCCGGGTCATCGGCCGCGCCACCGTCAGTTCGTGCCCTTGATGCCGGCTTCGCGGATGATGCCGCCCCAGCGCTCGGTCGCGCTCTTCAGCCAGCCGGCGAACTCAGCGGACGAGCCCGGCTTCACCACGCCGCCCTGCTCGGCGATCTTGGCCTTGATCTCCGCATCCTGCAGAATCTTGCCGATCTCGGCATTGAGGCGCGCGACCACCGCCGGCGGGGTCTTGGCCGTGGTCAGGATGCCTTGCCAGGTGCCGGCATCGCCACCGGGCAGGCCGGCTTCCTTGAAGGTCGGGATGCCGGAGATGCGTTCCTCGCCGGTGACGGCGAGCCCGACGAGCTGCTTGTTGGCGACAAAGGGCAATGTCGCGGTGGAGCCATTGATGATGACGCCGCTCTCGCCAGAGACGACAGCGCGCGAGGCGGCCGCACCGCCCTTGTAGGGCACGTTCTTCCAGGTGATGCCGAGTTCCTTCGCCATCGACACCGCCGTGATGTGGTTGGCCGCCCCGACGCCGGAATTGGCGACGGCGAGCTTGCCCGGATGCGCCTTGGCGTAGGCGACGAGCTCCTGGGCGGTCTTGGCCGGAACCGATTCATGCACGGCGAGGACGTAAGGGCCGAACATCACCATGCTGACCGGGGCAAGGTCCTTGGCCGGATCATAGGTCAGATCGGAGAACAGGCTCGGTGCGGTCGCCAGCGAGCCGACATCCATGAGCAGCAGGGTATGGCCGTCGGCAGGCGCCTTGGCGACCGTGTCGGCGCCGAGATTGCCGGCCGCGCCGGGCTTGTTCTCGATCACGACCGGCTGGCCGATCGCGGCCGAGAGCTTCGGCCCAATCAGGCGGGCGAGGATGTCCGAGGTGCCGCCCGGCGCGAAGGGCACGATGATGCGCACCGGCCGTTCGAAGTTCTGGGCCACAGCGGGCCCTGCTGCGAGGCCAAAGCCTGCGAGGGCGGCGAGCAGGAGCCCCTTCGCGAGGATTGACGAGGGGCGGAACGAAGATCTGGGCATGGTCGCTCTTTCCTCCGGAAGCGGCCTGGCCGAGCCTGGCCGGCACCTGCTGGCAGGCAGTCTCGGTGCTGCCTTGAGGCGCGGAGGATAGGCCAGGCACGATGCCGCAATGAATTAGTTTGGCAATGGAACGATACCGTTTTTGGATTGCGCGATAGCGCCGGAAGCCTTGCCGGCGCCGACCATCCCCCTAATCTGAGGTTGCAGACGGCAAAAGCCGCGCATCATCTCGGGGAGGACCAGCATGACCCAATCGATCACGCGCCGAGGAGCGCTCGGACTCGCGGGCGGCGCGCTCGCGACGCCCTTCATCGCGCGGCCGGGCTTCGCGCAGAGCTATCCGGCGAAGCCGGTCACGGTGATCATCCCGTTCGGCGCCGGTGGCACCACCGACGTGATCGGCCGGATCATCTGCGAGAAGCTGCAGCAGCGGCTCGGCAAGGCCTTCGTCATCGAGAACCGGGCGGGCGCCGGCGGCAACACCGGCGTCGCTGCCCTCGCCCATGCCACGCCCGATGGCTACACGATCGGCATGACCACGGTCTCGACGCACGGGATCAATCCCAATCTCTACAAGGACAAGATCCCCTTCAGGGCGATCGAGGATTTCGAGTTCCTGTCGCTGTCGTCCTCGCAGCCGAACTTCCTGTGCATCCACCCTTCCCTGCCGGCGAAGACGGTTCCGGAGTTGATCGCCTATCTCAAGGCCAATCCGGGCAAGGAGAATTTCGGCTCCTCGGGCATCGGCACCTCGATCCATCTCTGCGGCGAACTTTTCATGCAGCTCGCCGGCGTGAAGATGCAGCACGTCACATACCGCTCCTCGGCAGCGCTGGTGCAGGACGTCGTCGCCGGCAACGTCAAGCTCTCCTTCGACAACTTCACCTCGCCCTATCCGCACTACAAGGCTGGAACACTGCGCGGCCTTGCCGTCACCACG
Organism: Allobosea sp.; assembly: GCA_024231975.1. Taxonomy (GTDB): domain Bacteria; phylum Pseudomonadota; class Alphaproteobacteria; order Rhizobiales; family Beijerinckiaceae; genus Allobosea. The sequence continues at coordinate 51,191 of JAAEQB010000108.1, read as the reverse complement.
GTCGACCGGGCCAGGATCGCGCCCGAGATCCCGCCATTGGCGGAGACGTTGCCGGGCTTCGACATCAGCTCCTGGAACGGCTTCCTCGCGCCGAAAGGCACGCCGAAGGAGATCTGCGACAGCCTCACCAGCGAGATGCAGGCGATCCTGAAGGATCCCGGCGTCGTCTCGCGCTTCGAGGAGCTCGGTGCTGCGCCGACACCGTCGACCGGAGCCGAGGCCAAGGCCAAGTCGGTCGCCGAACTCGCCAAGTTCAAGGACATCATTGAAAAGGCCGGAATCACCATCCAGAACTGATGCCGGCCCGACGCTGCGGCTAAATCGCAGAGGCCGCGCGGGAGGCGGGACATGTTCGAGTTGAGCCAGCTGCGCTGCTTCGTCGCCGTCGCGGAAGAACTGCATTTCGGCCGCGCTGCGGCGCGGCTGAACATGACCCAGCCGCCGCTCAGCCGGCAGATCCAGATCCTCGAGCGGGTGCTGGACGTGGTGCTGCTCGAGCGCAGCAACCGCACGGTGAAGCTGACCCCGGCCGGCCAGAGCTTCCTCGCCGAGGCGCGCCGGCTGCTCAAGCTCGCCGAGAGCGCAGCCTTGCTCGCCAAGCGCGTCGCCAATGGCAAGGCAGGCTCGATCAATATCGGCTTCACCGCGACCTCGGCCTATTCCTATGTGCCGCGGCTGGTCGCGGCCTGCCGGCGCGAACTGCCCGATGTCGAGGTCGCGCTGAAGGAGATGGTCAGCGGCGACCAGCTCAAGCGGCTCGACTCCGGCGAGATCGACATCGGCCTGCTGCGCCCGCCGATCCCGCGCCGCGGCCTCGGCGCCTTCCGGGTGATGGCCGAGCCGCTGATCGCCGCCGTGCCGGCGGGCCATCCGCTGGCGCGGGGCGAGAGCGTGGCGCTGCCCGATCTCGCCAGCGAGCCCTTCATCATGTACGCGCCCTATGAGGCGCGCTATTTCCACGACCTCCTCGTCGAGCTGTTCTCGCGCGCCGGCCTCGTGCCGAACTATGTCCAGCACCTCGCGCAGATTCATTCGATCCTCGCCATGGTCCATTCCGGCGTCGGCGTCGCGCTCGTTCCCGAGACGGCGGTCAACCTGCGTTTCAGCGGTGTCGCGCTACGCCCGCTCGACCTGCCGCGCCATCGCCCGGCCGAGCTCTTCTTCGTCAGCCGCGACGACAACGACAATCCGCTGGTGCCGATCGTCACAGCGCTGGCCCGCGAAATCGCCGAGACCAGCGCAACAATTCAACGATTGGATCGATCGATCCAGTGATTGGTCTCAATACGCATCGATCTTGCTCTACTGCTTCGGCATCGCCAGCGAGAGATCGAGATCATGAGCAAGTTCACGCCGCAGGAGATGGCCAAGCGGATCGGCGACGGTTTGCTGTCTTTCCCGGTGACGCCGTTCACGACCACCAACGCCTTCGACGAGGCGCGCTACCGCTCCAATCTCGACTGGCTCTGTGGCTATGAGGTCGCCGGCCTCTTCGCCGCCGGGGGGACGGGCGAGTTCTTCTCGCTGTCGCCGCAGGAGGTGGTCGAAGTCGTCGCGACCGCCGTCTCCGCGACAGCCGGGCGGGTGCCGGTGCTCGCCGGCATCGGCCACGGCACGCAGACCGCCTGCGAGCTTGCCAGGCAAGTCGAGGGTGCCGGCGCCGACGGCATCCTGCTGCTGCCGCCCTATCTCGTCTTCTCCGAGCAGGACGGGCTCGCCGCCCATATCGACGCCGTCTGCAAGGCGACCTCGCTCGGCGTGATCGTCTACAACCGCGACAACGCCATCCTGACCGAGGACACGCTGGCGAAGCTCTGCGAGCGCAATCCCAATCTCGTCGGCTTCAAGGACGGCGTCGGCGACATCGAACTGATGACACGCATCCATCTCAGGATGGGCGATCGGCTGACCTATGTCGGCGGCCTGCCGACCGCCGAGACCTTCGCCCTGCCCTATCTCGAAATGGGCGTCACCACCTATTCCTCAGCCGTCTTCAACTTCGTCCCGCAGTTCTCGACCAAGTTCTACACCGCCGTGCGCAGGCGCGACCGGGCGACCGTCCAAGCGGGCCTGCGCGATTTCATCCTGCCGCTGATCGCGATCCGCAATCGCAGGCGCGGCTATGCCGTCTCGATCATCAAGGCCGGCATGCGTGTGATCGGCCGCGATTCCGGCCCTGTGCGGGCGCCGCTGACCGACCTCAGCGAAGCCGAGACGGCAGAGCTCGCGGCGCTGATTGCCCGTCTCGACAAAGGCGATTTCGCAAAGCGCGAACTGGCCGCGGCTTGAAGGGGCGGTCTCGCCTGATCCGCATTGGGCTGACCTCCCTTTCAATGTGACCAAGAATGCTTGCTTTCAGGCGACGACCCAATGTCGGGTTTTGGCGGATACCGTTGAAGAAGTCGGCCTGCGAGCGAGGCGATCACGGGCTGCGATCTGCCGGCGAGCACTTTCGCCCTTCACGTGGCTCTGATCTGCGGCCCGTTCGGCGGAAGCTCGGCGAGCTTTCTGAGGTTCTGGGCCGCTGCGGCGAGGTGGAACTCGTCTCTTGCGCCGTTCGGTCCGCGTAGTCGCAACCGATCGAGCCTCAGGATGCGCTTGATGAGCGACGAGCATCTCGACCTTCTTCCGTTCGCGCCGCGAGGTGACATAGGCACCGCGATTGTGGGGCGCGGGGTGCCAGCTCCTCCATAGCTCCGGGAGCACGGCTCTCTAGTATACATCGGCCTGGTAGCGGCCGGCTTTCTTCAGCGCGGCGACATAGGCGACGGCCTCGTCGATCGAACGCTTGCCATGCTCGGCGACGACGTCGACCATGGCGCGCTCGACATCCTTGGCCATGCGCTTGGCGTCGCCGCAGACATAGAAGTGGGCGCCCTGCTCCAGCCAGGCGAAGAGTTCGGCACCGCGCTCGCGCATGCGGTCCTGGACATAGATCTTGTCCTTGCCGTCGCGCGACCAGGCGAGGGTCAGGCCGGTGAGCACGCCCTCCTGCTTCAGCGCGGCGAGCTCGTCCTCGTAGAAGAAGTCGGAGGCCCGCCGCTGGTGGCCGAAAAACAGCCAGTTCCTGCCCGTCGCCCCGGTCGCCTTGCGGTCATGCAGGAAGGCTCGGAACGGCGCGACGCCGGTGCCGGGGCCGCACATGATCACCGGCGTCTCCGGGTTCGCCGGCAGGCCGAAGCCGTGGGCGCGCTGGACATAGACCGGCACCTTGTCGCCGGGCAGGACGCGCTCACCCAGAAAGGTCGAGGCGACGCCCCAGCGCGGGCGCGAACCGATCTTGTAGCGCACCGTATCGACGGTCAGCGAGATGTGGCCGGGCGTGGCGTTGAAGGATGAGGAGATCGAATAGAGTCGCGGCTGCAGCGGATCGAGCGCCTCGACGAAGGCCTCGGGCGAGAGCCGCGCCGCCGAGAACTTGTGAAGTGTGCCGAGCACGTCGAGCCTGTCGAGATCGCCATCGGGATCCTCGCCGGCCGCGAGGCGCTTGGCCTTCTGGCGGGTGTCGCCGCCGGTGACATAGGAGACCAGCTGAAACAGCGCATCCGGAGCCGGCCCAAGCGCGCAATCGGCCAGAAGCTTGTCGCGCAGGCTCTTGCCGCCGAGATCGGCATCCGGGCGCGCGCCGAGCAGCGCGATGACAGCATCGACCAAACGCGGATCGTTCTGCGCGACGATGCCGAAGGCGTCGCCGACGATGTAGTCGAGCCCGCTCTCGGAGAGATCGAACTCGACATGCCAGGTCTCCTTCTCGGAACCCTCGCCATTGAGCTTGCGGCGCGACAGGAAGGTCGCGAGCGCCGGGTTCTCGCGGGAGCGGCCTATCGGACCCGCCGGCGTGACGGGCGCAGCCTCGACCGGTGCAGCGGCCGGCGTACCGCCCCCTTCCATCAGCGTCTTGAGCTGGCGCAAAGTCTCCTTGCCGCCGGGGGCGCAGAGATTGAGCCGGCCCTCCTTGCCTTCGGCGATCGCCGCCGAATAGGTCTCGCAGACATAGCCGCACTGGCCGCAATCCTGCTGCGCCATGGCGGCGAAGAGCCGGCGTGGCAGCGGCTTGCCCTCGGCGAGCTGCATGCGATCGCCGATCGCCATCGCCGGGTCGTGCCAGGGCGCGCCGTCATCGGCCTCGCCCATCACCGCGGCGTTCTCGGTCGGCGAGAGCGCGGTGACACCGGCATTGTCGAGCGAGAGCAGGCCGGCGAAGAAGCCGTTGAGCCAGGAGCGCTGCTCCTCGCTGAAGGGCGCGGTTTCCGGCAGGACCTGGACGAGCGGGTTCGGGCTCTGCACGGTCATCGGCGCGCTCCCGCTGATGACAGGCGCGAGACCACTCCCTCCCCCCGCCTGCGGTGGGGAGGGTTGGGGTGGGGGGCCGGAAAGCCAGAACTCTGTCTGTCATTGTCGCGCCAAGCGGCACTGTCCCCCACCCTAGCCCTCCCCACCGCGAGCGGGGGGAGGGAAGCGCGTAAGCTGGCAGCTTCGGCGCGAATGAACGCGATACCAGTCCTCACGCCGCCTCTCCCATCTCAGCGACCAGTGCCTGCAGCGCCGCGATCTCGTGGCGGCGGGCGAAGGCGACGAAGCTCTCGTCGGGCGCGGCGCGATGGAGCTGCCAGGTCCGCAGGATCGCCTCGACCAGAGCCGGGGCTTCCTCGGCCTTGACCTTCTCGCGGAAGGGCCGGGCCATGCCGCCATCGACGCCGTAGCCGCCGCCGACCAGGAGGTCGTAGCCCGGCACAGTGTCGCCCTCTTCGTTCACCGGCACCTTGGCGCCGATCAGGCCGAGATCGCCGATATAATGCTGGGCGCAGGAATGGTGGCAGCCGGTCAGGTGGATGTTCACCGGCTGATCCAGCGTGACGCGAGGCTCGCAATGAGCGGCGATGGCGAGCGCGTCCTCCTTGGTGTGGGCGGCGGCGAATTTGCAGCCGGTCGCGCCGGTGCAGGCGATCAGCCCGGCACGCAGCACCGAGGTTTCAGCCGAGAGGCCGATCGCCCTGAGATTGGCGAGGACATCGTCGACCTTCGCGTCCGGCACGCCGGAGATCAGCAGGTTCTGCCAGACGGTCAGGCGAATGTCGCCGTCGCCGCAGGCCTGCGAAATCGCTGCGATCGTCCGCATCTGGGCGACGGTGAGCTTGCCGACCGGCAGCGCGACGCCGACCCAGTTGAGGCCGGGCTGAAGCTGGGGGTGCACGCCGATATGCGCGAGCCGATCATAGACCGGCCGCGGCTTGACGAAGGCGCCGTCGATCCGGATCAGCCGGCGGCCGAGCGTCTCCTCGACGGCTGCGAGGAACTTGTCGAAACCCCAAGCGTCGAGCACGTATTTCAGCCGGGCCTTGCTGCGGTTGGTACGATCGCCATTGGCGATGAAGACGCGCACGATCGCATCGGCGACCGCGACGGCATCGGAGGGAGCGACGACGACGCCAGTGTCGCGGGCAAGGTCGTGATGGCCGGTGATGCCGCCGAGCGCGAGCCGGTACCAGATGCCGGGCTCGACCGGCTGCCCTTCGAAAGAGGCGCCTTCGCACACCTCGATCGCCTGGAAGCCGATATCGTTGGTGTCCTCCAGCGTCGCGATCGAGCCGGCGCCGTCGAAGGCGACGTTGAACTTGCGCGGCAGGCCGTAGAGCGACCGGTCGTTCAGGATATGGTGGTGCCAGGCGCGGGCGTGCGGGCGGGTGTCCAGAAGTTCGAGCGGGTCGATGCCCGCGGTCGCGGAGCCCGTGACATTGCGGATGTTGTCGGCGCCCGAGCCCTTGGCGGTCAGGCCGAGATCGGCGAGGCCTTCGAGCAGGAGCGGCGCGTTCTCGGCCTTGATCTCGCGGACCTGGAGATTGGCGCGGGTGGTGACGTGGCTGTAGCCGCCACTGAGCCGCTCGGCGAGATCGGCGACGCCCTCGAACTGCCAGGCTTTGAGGATGCCGTTCGGGATGCGCAGGCGGCACATATAGCTGTCCTGCGCCGGGGCGACATAGAACAGGCCGTGATAGCGCCAGCGGAAATTGTCCTCTGGCTTGGGATAGGTCCCCGATCCCGCCTGCTGCTTGAAGCGGGCATAGGCGTCGAAGGGATGCTCGGCCGCCTTCCACTTCTCCTGGTCGACCAGCTTGCCGCCTCCAGCGACCGTCTTTGCCTGCGCTTCGGCGTGCTCCTTGTCGGGACCCGACGGTGCGGCATTGCCGGGGCCACCGGTACCGCCGAGCGGCCCCAGCCCACGGGCGGCGCGGGCCGATTGCAGGCCGCTCATGAAGCCTTCGAGATAGCGCTTCTGGTCGGGGGAGAAGTCGTTGCTCATGGCCGGTGCCGTCACGCCGCCTCGACGAAGCGGTGGCGCTCGTAGAGGAATTTCAGCACGGCCTCGCGCGCGGCGATGTAGGTGCGGTCCGAGACCAGATCGAGCCGCTTGCGCGGGCGCTCCAGCCTGACGTCGAGCACCTCGCCGATCCGGGCCGAGGGGCCGTTGGTCATCATGACGATCCGGTCCGAGAGCAGCACAGCCTCGTCGACGTCATGGGTGATCATGATCATCGTGTTCCCGAGCGCGGCATGGATCTGCATGATCGAATCCTGCAGATGGGCGCGGGTCAGCGCGTCGAGCGCGCCGAAGGGCTCGTCGAGCAGCAGGATCTTCGGCTCCATGGCGAGGCCGCGGGCGATGCCGACTCGCTGCTTCATGCCGCCGGAGATCTCGCCCGGGCGCTTATCCCTGGCGTGGCCCATCTGCACGAGGTCGAGATTGTGCATGATCCAGTCATGCCGCTCGGCCTTGCTTTTGCTGCGGCCGAAGACCTTATTCACGGCGAGCGCGACATTGTCGTAGACCGAGAGCCAGGGCAGCAGCGAGTGGTTCTGGAAGACCACGGCGCGCTCGGGGCCGGGTGCGTTGACCTCCTTGCCTTCGAGCAGCACGGCGCCCTCCGTCACAGGCGTCAGGCCGGCGACGATGTTGAGCAGGGTCGACTTGCCGCAGCCGGAATGGCCGATGATCGAGACGTATTCGCCCTTGTCGATGACGAGGCTGACGTCCTTCAGCACGTTGGTGCTTGCCGTGCCGCGCTGGAAGGTCTTCTCGACATGGTCGATCTTGAGATAGGCGCTGGTCATGGCCGTGATCCTCAGTTCGCCGCGGTGCCGCGGGTGACGATCGCGCCGACGAAGGCGACCAGCCGGTCGAGCATGAAGCCGACCACGCCGATATAGACGAGCGCCACGATGATGTCGGAGAGACGCGAGGAGTTCCACGCATCCCAGATGAAGAAGCCGATGCCGACGCCGCCGGTCAGCATTTCCGCTGCGACGATGGCGAGCCAGGACAGGCCGACGCCGATCCGAAGGCCGGTGAAGATGTAGGGCGCCGCCGAGGGCACCATGATCTTGAAGAAGAACTCGATCTGGTTCAGCCGCAGCACCTGCGCGACATTGCGGTAGTCTTGCGGGATGTTGCGGATGCCGACAGCAGTGTTGATGATCACCGGCCAGATCGCGGTGATGAAGATCACGAAGATCGCCGAGGGCTGGCTGTCGCGGAACGCCGCCAGCGAGAGCGGCAGCCAGGCCAGCGGCGGCACGGTACGCAGCACCTGGAAGACCGGGTCTAGCCCACGCATCGCCCAGACCGACTGGCCGACAAGCGCGCCGAGCAGCACGCCGACCACCGCCGCCAGGCTGAAGCCGATGGCGACGCGCTGCAACGAGACCAGGATGCGCCAGCCGAGGCCGATATCCTGCGAGCCGGCCCAGTAGAACGGCTCGGTGATCAGGTCCTTGGCTTCCTCCCAGATCTTGCTCGGCGGCGGCAGCGAGGATTGCGGGCCGGAGGCGGCGATCTGCCAGAACAGCAGGATCAGCGCGATGGTGATCAGCGGCGGCAGCACCGTGACGAGCACCGACTTGGCCAGCGGCACGAGCGTCTCGCGCAGCGGCTTGCCCGTCGCCTGCGGCAACGCCACCACCGCGCTCGCCGCCGGCAAGGCGACGACCTTTGCTCCCGCGGCGGCGTCCTTCAAGGCAGGCTGGCCCATTCCGTCTCTCCCATGATCGATCGGTGCGTTCATGCCGGCACCTCGACGCGGACTTGCGCACCGATGCGGCGGATTTCGGGGAGGCACGAACCGCAATTCGTGCCGGCCTTCAGCTTGCGGCCGATATCCTCGACCGTGATGGTCGCGCCTTCCGCAAAGACGGCGCGGATCGCATTCAGCCCGACGCCGAAGCAGGCGCAGACGGTCGGGCCCTGATCGGCGGCGCCGTCGAGGCTGCGGCCGGACAGGAGCGCGAGGCGCTGGCGCGGATCGACCTGTTCAGCGGCGAAGGCGAGCTTGACGGCATCCCAGACTGGCGCGTCGTGATCCGGCCCGAGGAAGAGCGCGGCGGCGAGCCGGCCATCGCGGATCAGGGCGCAGCGATAGAGCCCGCGCTCGGCATCGACCATTTCGAGCAGGCCGTCCGTGGCGGACTTAAGCCCTCCCCCCGCTTGCGGCGGGGAGGGTTGGGTGGGGGGCAGTGCCGCTCGGCTGAACATAGAAGAAGACGCGAGCCCTGCTTTCCGGCCCCCCATCCCTAACCCTTCCCCACCGCAAGCGGGGGGAAGGGAATGCGCCTCAGCTTCTGGCAATTGCCCCGACCGTTCCGCGCCAAAAGCTTCACGAGCGAGCAGCATGACGTCGGCAGCGTCGGCCTGCGTCGCGAAGTGTCGACCTTGCCCGCCCTCGACGGCGACGCGTGTCCACCAGCTTCCCGCCGGCAGCGCGAAGTCGTCGGCGCCAAGCAGGAAACCGCGCGAGCGGAAGGCGAGCGGAGCGATCGCGGCCGGCGTCGCCTTCATCTCGGGCTGGCCGGAGTACGGATCGGCCAGCGGCTGGACGGCGCTGCCGATGCGGGCGTTCGAAGCGTTCTCTCCCGACCAGTGGATCGGCGCGAAGAGCGAGCCCGGCTTGGCGCCGGGATCGAGTGTGACCTTGAGGATCACTGCGCCGTGGGCGGTCGTGATCCGGGCAAAACCCTTTTCGGCCAGACCGAAGCGCGTGGCGTCATCCGGATGCACCAGTACGGTCGGTTCGGCGATATGGCCCGAGAGCCGGGCGCTGAGCCCCGTGCGCGTCATCGTGTGCCAGTGGTCGCGGACGCGGCCGGTGTTGAGCACTAGCGGGAAGGTCTCGCTGGTCGCGGCGGCGAGCGCGGGCACGGCGAGCGGCTGCAGTTTGGCCTTGCGGTCGACGGTGAAGAAGCCGCCTTCGGCGAAGAGCCGGGGCGTACCTTCCGGTTTATCGATGGGAGCCGGCCATTGCACCGGAGCGAGTCCGTCATAGGCGGGTCGCGTCAGCTCGGCATGGGCGCCGATGTCGAAATCGCGGCTGCCTTCGTTCTCGAAGGCCGACAGCGCCGCGTGCTCGGCATAGATCTCGTGCGGGCCGGCATAGTCGAAGGCTTCCTCGAAGCCGAGGCGTTCGGCGACCTCGCAGATGATCCACCAGTCCGGCTGCACTTCGCCGGGCAGCGGCAGAAAACCGCGCTGACGCGAGATGCGGCGCTCGGAATTGGTGACGGTGCCGTCCTTCTCGCCCCAGGCCGCGGCCGGCAGGATGTAGTGCGGGCCGGCGGCGAGCGTGTCGTTGGAGATGACGTTCTCGGAGACGACGAAAAGATCGAGCCCGCGCAGCGCTTTCTGCACATCATCGGCGCGCGGCAGCGAGACGGCCGGGTTCGTCGCCATCACCCACATCGCCTTGATGCGGCCGTCCGCGACAGCGTCCATCATGGCGACGGCCTTGAGGCCCTCGCGCCGAGCCATCCGCGGCGCGCGCCAGAAGCGGCGGACGCGGTCGATCTCGGCCGGCGAATAGCCCATATGGGCGGCGAGCATATTGGCGAGGCCACCGACCTCGCGCCCGCCCATCGCGTTGGGCTGGCCGGTCAGCGAGAAAGGCCCGGCGCCTTCCCGGCCGATACGTCCGGTCGCGAGATGGCAATACAGGATCGCGGCGACCTTGTCGGTGCCCTGCGCCGACTGGTTGACGCCCTGGCTCCAGGCGGTGACGACGGCAGGCGTGTCAGCCCAAAGCGCGTAAAAGCTGGCGATATCCGTCTGCGACAGGCCAGTGCGGGCGGCGACTGCTGCAAGGTCGGGCGTGATCTCGCGGGCATTGGCGAGCGCGGCGTCGAAGCCGGCGACATGGCACGCAATATAATCGTGGTCGAGGAGGCCTACATTGGCGAGATGGACGAGCAGCCCGGCGAAGAGCGCGCTGTCCGAGCCCGGCTTCAGCGGCAGGACGAGATCAGCCTCTTCTGCGGTCGCGGTGACGCGCGGGTCGATCACCACGACCTTCGCGCCGCGCTCGGCCCGGTTCTGCTGGATGCGGCGGAACAGGATCGGGTGGCACCAGGCGGTGTTGGAGCCGACCAGCACGATCAGGTCGGCGCTGTCGAGGTCCTCGTAGCAACCGGGCACGGTGTCGGAGCCGAGGACGCGGCGATGGCCGGCGACGGTCGAGGCCATGCAGAGCCGCGAATTGGTGTCGACATGCGGCGAGCCGATGAAGCCCTTCATCAGCTTGTTGGCGACATAGTAGTCCTCGGTCAGGAGCTGACCGGAGAGATAGAAGGCGATCGCCTCGGGGCCGTCGCGCGCGATGATCGCCTTCAGTCCGGCGGCGACCGCATCGAGCGCCTCGTCCCAGGACACACGATCATAGGCACCGCGGGCGTTCCGCTTCAGCGGGTGGAGCACGCGGGTGCCCAGGCCGAGCGTCTCGCCGAGTGCCGACCCTTTCGAGCAGAGCCGGCCGCGATTGGCCGGGTGATCGGGATCGCCGGCGATCGCCGCGCCGCCCTTGCCGTCCGGCGTCGCGAGCACGCCGCAGCCGACCCCGCAATAGGGGCAGGTCGTGCGTGTCGGAGCCTGTGCGGCGAGCGGGGCGTCGTGGCGCATGATCAGGCCGCCTCGCGCATGCAATAGGCTTCGCCGAAAGGCAGATCGGCGCGGATCGGCGAGATGTCCTGCTGCGAGCGGATCAGGCCGAGATAGAACAGAGCGCCGCTGGTATCGCCGACGAGGACGCAGCCGGCGAGCCGGCCCTGGCGCAGCACGAACTTGCGATAGACCCCCATGGCGGGGTCGCGCAGCAGGAGGACCTCGTCGTCCTCTCCCGGCTCGACCGAGCCGGCCGAGAAGACACTGACGCCAGAGACCTTGAGGTTGGTTGCCAGCAGCGAGCCGGTATAGCGCGCGGTCCCGCCGGCGAGACGCGTCGCCAGCACGCGGGCCTGCTCATAGGCCGGCTCGACCAGGCCATAGACCAGGCCGCGATGCTCGGCGCATTCGCCGATGGCGAAGATCGCGGGATCGCTGCTGGCGAGGCCGTCATCGACATCGACGCCGCGATTGACGTCGAGCCCTGCCGCGACGGCGAGATCGACGCGCGGGCGCACGCCGATAGCGACGACGACGAGATCAGCCGGCAGCGAGCTGCCGTCGGTGAGCTCCACCGCCTCGACACGGCTCTCGCCGACGAAGCGCTCTGCCGTGCAATTCAAGCGGGTGTCGATGCCGCGGGCCGCGATCTCGGCCGCGAGCAGGCCGGCGCCCTCGCGGTCGAGCTGGCGCTCCATCAACCGGTCGGCGAGATGCAGCACCGTGACCCTGGCGCCGATCCTGGCCAGCCCGTAAGCCGCCTCCAGTCCGAGCAGGCCACCGCCGATCACCACGACGCGTGCGCCGGTCGCGGCGACGGTGCGGAACAGAGCGACGTCGGCGACATCGCGGAAGGTCGCGACGCCGGGCAATTCGAACCCCGGCACTGGCGGCATCAGCGGCTTCGAACCGGTGGCGAGGACGAGCTTGCCGTAGGGTAACGTCAGACCATCGGCCAGCGTCACGCTCTTCGCCGCCCGGTCGATGCCGGTGACGGGCTTGCCGTAGAGCATCGAGACGCCGCGCGCCTGCCACCAGGCGGCGGGCTTGAGCTCGATCTCCGGCTCGCCGATCTCGCCGGCGAGCAGCGGCGAGAGCAGCACCCGGTTATAGGCGAGCCGAGGTTCGGCCCCGATCACCGCTATGGAATAGCGGCCGAGCGCGCGCTGGCTGAGCTCGTCGACCAGCCTGGTCGCCGCCATGCCCTTGCCGACGATGACGAGCGGCTCGGCCATCGTGTCAGGCCACCCGCTTGATCTTGAGCGCCTTGAGGTAGTCCATCGGCGCAGCCGGATCGAACTTCACGCCGTCGAAGAAGGTCTCGACGCCGCGCGAGTCGCCGCTGGCCGCATTGGCGACGCCGAGCGTCCTGGCGGCTTCCGACCAGAGGTCCGAGCGGTTGGTCTTGTCGACCAGCGCCTTGATGTCCGTGTTTGTGTCGAACTTGCCCCAGCGGATGTTCTCGGTGACGAACCAGCTGTCATGGCTCTTCCAGGGGTAGGAGACGGTGCCGCCCTCGCCCCAGAACTTCATGTAGAGATTGGTGCCCTTGGCCTCGCGGCCATTGCCGTAGTTGATGTCGCCCTGCAGGCGCTTGTTGATGTCGCTGACCGGGACGTTGAACCATTGCCGCTTGCCGACGATCTCGGCGAGCTCCTGGCGGTTCTCCATCTTGTCGGCCCATTGCTGGGCCTCCATCACCGCCATCAGGATGGCTTGCGTCGCCTTCGGATTGGCGTCGACGAAATCGGCGCGCATGCCGAGGATCTTCTCGGGGTGCTTGAACCAGAGCTCCCCGGTGGTCAGCGCGGTGTAGCCGATGTTCTGGTTGACGAGCTGCTCGTTCCAGGGCTCGCCGACGCAGAAGCAGTCCATGGTGCCGACCTTCATGTTCGCCACCATCTGCGGCGGCGGCACCACGATCACCTTGATGTCGCTGTCGGGGTCGATGCCGCCGGCGGCGAGCCAGTAGCGGATCCAGAGATCGTGGGTGCCGCCTGGGAAGGTCATGGCGGCGGTCAGTTCCTTGCCGGCGGCCTTCTTGCGCGCGAAGGCCTGCTTCAGCGGCGAGGCATCCTTCTGGACGTTGAGATCCTTGTATTCGTTGGAGACCGAGATCGCCTGCCCGTCCTGGTTCAGGTTGAGCAGCGTGTACATCGGCAGCGGCTGGCCGTTCTGCATGACCTTGCCGGTCGAATAGAGATGCGTCTTCGGCCGCAGGATGTGGCCGCCGTCGATGCCGTTGTTCTTGAAGCCGAGCGCCATGTTGTCGCGCGTCGCGCCCCAGGAGGCCTGCTTGGCGATGTCCATGTCGGGCAGGCCGTATTTGGCGTAGAGGCCCTTCTCCTTGGCGATGATCAGCGGCGCCGCATCGGTCAGCGCGATATAGCCGAGGCGCGTTCCCTTGACCTCGGGCCCGGTGCCTTGAGCGAAGGCGCCGCTCGGGAAGCTCAGCTTGGCGGCGGCAGCGACAGCGGCAACGCCGGTCAGATTCAGGAAGTCGCGGCGGCTCGGCTTAACCGGAAGGGCCAAGGCCCTGTTCTGAACGGTCTTCGTCATCGATCCCTCTCGTGAACGGCGAAGTTGGGGTGTCCGCGAAAACGAAAACGCCGCGCGAAAGCGCCCTGCCGGGCTCCTTTCGACAGCGGCGTTGCTGTGCGTTCCGATTTCGAACTTGCTCGCGGGCAGCATTGGCCGCGGTCGAAGTGATCGTTACAAGGACCGTGCCAACTCGCGGCTGGACCGCAAGCATTTGAATTGTTTCAATTTGCCTGGGCGGCGAGCGAGAGCGGCTACAGCCTTCGCGCTTTTGTGCGCCGCACAATTCCATCGCATCTGCATAAAAATTAGCCGCGCCTAGAATTTCATCTTGAACCCGCTTCCTCGACGAGCGGCCGGAAGACTGCCCGCGCCCGCTCAATCAAATCCGGACTCGGGACAACCTGGCCAGCCCGAGCCATCGCGGCGAGTAGGACGTCGGCATGGGCGGGATCGGGCCGGATCGCGTCGGCGTCAAAACGGATATAGGACGGCACCTGCCGGGGCGGCCGCCCGCCGCCCTGGACGATCTCGCCGCGCAGGATCGCTTCGATCAAGGCAGCGGGAGCGGCGAGACGTTCAGGGGCTGCGAGCAACCTGGCGAGGCTCGGCCAGTTCGCCTCATCCGACACCCAGCCGCTTGCTTCGATCAGCGCCGCATTCAGGCACGAGACCGCCTCGCCGCGACTCTCGACATCGTCGGCACGCCAGGCCAGCACCTTTTCCGGAAGATCAGCCACGAGCTCGACCCCGCAATGCAGGATCGCCCCCGTGCCGGCCTCAACCGCCAAGGTGTTCCAGGGTGCACCGGCGCAGAAGCCATCGATCTCGCCGCCGGCCAGCGCTTCGACCGTACGTACCGGGGGAACGATGTCGAGCCGGACATCGTCGCCGAGACGGATGCCGGCAAGGGCCATCCAGTCGCGCAGCAGATAGGCATGGCAGGAGAAGCCGAAGACCGCGGCAAAAGCGAGCGGCGGCAGGCCGGAAGCCTTGCGGGAGGAGACCAGTGTCGCGAGCGCTCGCGCCGAAACCACCGGATCGGCCAGATCGCCTTTTGCCGCGCGCGCCATCTCTTCGAAGCGGCGGAGAGATACGGTGACCGCGTTACCATTGAGATTCAGCAGGATCGGCGCGGCCATCGGAGCGGTGACGCCGCCGATGCCGAGCGTCGAGGCGATCGCTGCCGGCGCAAGCATATGCGCTGCGTCGAGGAGCCGGACGTGCAAACGGTCGCGCAGGTTCGACCAGGACACGTCGCGCACGAGTTCGAGCGCAAGCCCGTGCGCCTGCGCGATGCCGCTATCGGCGGCAGCGACCAGCAACGCCGCATCAACCAGGGGCATGAAGCCGACCCGCAGGTGCAGCACCGTCATTTGAGCATCTCCGCGGCAGTGATCAGGGAGCGGGCGATGTCGACGAGCTTGCGCTTCTCGTTCATCGCGGTGCGGCGCATCAGCGCGTAGGCCTCGTCTTCGGAGAGACCTTTCAAGCGCATGACGATGGCCTTGGCGCGGTCGATCGTCTTGCGGTCCTCGAGTTGCGAGCGAGCCTCGTCGAGCTCCTCGCGCAGCTTGCGGAAGGCATTGAAGCGGCTGATGCAGGTCTGCAAGATGGCCTGCATCCGCTCCTTCTTCAGCCCGTCGACGATATAGGCGGAGACACCCGCCTCGACCGCCGCCTCGATTGAGGCAGAGTCGGACTGATCGACGAACATGGTGATGGGTCGCCGCACATGCCGGCTGACGAGAAACATGTCCGCCAGCGCATCGCGGCTCGGGTCTTCGAGGTCGATGACCACGACATCGGGGTCATGGACTTCTATGGCAGCGGCGAGGCCGGTGGTCGCAGAGAGATGGACAAGCTGCTGGTAGCCCGCTTCCCGCAGGCCCTCCTCTATGATCGCGGCCCTGACCTGGTTCGCGTCGACGATAAGAATCCGCAGATTGGGCACCATGCCGTGCAGATGTTCCTCGTGGAATGATCAGACATCGCGCAATCAGGAATCGTGCCAGCGCGACCTCCCGGTCGCTCCATTGATTTGAATCGGCCGCGACGCCCCAGGGGAACAGCTCGACGGAGAAACCCATATCAGCGGTCTCGCATCGCCTGGTCGAGGCGGTAGACTCCCATACGGCCGATATCGTGATGAACGACCCGGATGTGCCGCTGCTGATGAATCTGGTGGCGCCAGCCTTCGCCATCTATTCGACGAAGATGACGACCGGGCAGGGCGGGGTGTCCGGGCCAGGAGCCGACACCACTGACAAGGCTACAGCTTGGCTCAACAAGAACTCGGCGGGCACGGCCGCCTACCGCATGATCTCCTACATCACCTTGCTGCAGCCGATCTACCGCTTTGCCGTGCGCAACAGGGTAAAGAGCTTCACGCTACCGGGGCCGGCTGGTACGTCGAAATGCAACGTATCATGCCTGCATAGCCTGGGTTCGACGTGTCGTTTGGCGGCTGTAGCCATTCAGCGCAGCGTCGGGTCGAGCTTGTCGCGCAGCCAGTCGCCGACGAGGCTGACGGCGAGCGTGGTCAGCACGATCGTGATGGCGGGGGCCAGCATGATCCAGGGCGCGCGTGTCAGATATTCGCGGCCATAGCCGACCATGTTGCCGAGGCTCGTCATCGGCGGCTGCACGCCGAGACCGAGGAAGGAAAGCCCGCTTTCGAGCAGGATGACTTCCGGGAAGGTTAGCGTCATCGAGACGATCAGGGTCGAGGCGATATTGGGCAGGATGTGCTTCAGGTAGACGCGCGCCGGCGAGGCGCCGATCTGGCGCACCGCGCCGGCATAGCCCTGCGCCCCGGCCGATATGGCGAGGCCCCGCGCGATCCGGGCATAGCGCTCCCAGCCATAGAGCCCCATCAGGCCGATGAAGAGCGGCAGCGCGTTGCCGAAGAAGGCGAGCACCGACAGCGCCAGGATCAGGAAGGGCATCGCCGCCTGGAAATCCGCCAGCATCAAGACGATCTGCTCGACGAGCCCGCGGAAATGCGCGGCAAGAAAGCCCATCAATGTCCCCAGCACGGCCGAGATGATGGTCGCGCCGAACGCCACCAGCAGCGAGATCCGTACCGAGATGATCAGGCGCGAGAGCACGTCGCGACCGAGCTCGTCGGTGCCGAGCCAGTGCAGCGGATGGAAGGGCAAGGCCAGCCTGTTGCGCAGGTCATAGGCGGTGAACCGGTAGGGCGTCAGCCAGTCCGCGAAGAGCGCGACGATGATGATGAAGGCGATCCAGACCAGCCCGCACCAGACGAGAAACGGAATCCGCTGCTTCGGCTTCGGCTTGGCCGCGTCGATCGCGGGGACGGCGGTCACGGTGACATCAGCCATCTCAGTGCGCTCCGGCCTTGGCGCCGCTGCGCAGCCGCGGATCGAGCAAGCCGTAGAGCAGGTCGACGATCAGATTGGCACTGACCATCGTCATCGCGACCAGCAGCAAGATGCATTGCACGACGGCGAGATCGCGATTGGCCACGGCGACGACGAGCAGCCGCCCGACGCCGGGCCAGGAGAACACGCTCTCGACCACGACCGCGCCGGCGATCAGGCTGCCGACCATGAAGCCGACGACGGTGACCGTCGGCACGGCGGCGTTGGGCAAGGCATGGCCGCGCACGACACGGGACCAGGGTACGCCCTTGGCGCTGGCGGTGCGGATATAGGACTGGCCGAGCACTTCGAGCATGGCGCTGCGCGTGAAGCGCGCCAGCACGGCCGCGCCGCCGATGCCAAGCGTCAGCACCGGCAGGATGGCGTGGCGCCAGCTCTCCTGCCCGCCCGAAGGCAGCCAGCCGAGCTGGACCGAGAAGACCAGCACCAGGACCAGGCCGAGCACGAAGCTGGGGACGGTGAAGCCCGCGACCGCCGTCACCATCACGATGCGGTCCATCAGGCTGTCGCGATGAAGCGCGGCATAGATGCCGGCCGGGATGCCGATGCCGAGCTTGAGGGCGAGCGCCGGCAGCGTCAGCGCCAGCGTGGCGGGGATGCGCTCGAGCACGAGTTGCATCGCCGGGCGGCCATCGCGCATCGACTGGCCGAGTTCGCCCTGGCCGATCGCGGAGAAGTAGCGCAGATATTGCAGCCAGATCGGATCATCGAGGCCCCAAGCCTTGCGGAAGGCGGCGATGGCCTCGGGAGGCGCATCGACACTCATGATGATCAGCGCCGGATCGCCCGACATCCTCAGCACGACGAAGGCGAAGGTGACGACGAGCGCGACCGTCAGGGCAGCCCGGCACAGCCGAATGAGGAGGAAACGCAGCATCAGCTTGCCGCCTTGAGGAAGTTGGCCTGGTCGTGGGCGACATGGCAGGCCGTGAGGCGCCCGTCCGGCAGCGGCAGCAGGCGGGGGCTCTCGACCTTGCAGCGCTCGCGAGCCGCATGGCAGCGGGGATGGAAGGCACAGCCGGAGGGCCGCGCCGCCGGGTTGGGCGGATCGCCCTGCAGCACGATGCGCGGACGGGCGCGGCGGCCCGGCACCGGCGAGGCCGAGACCAGCGCTTCGGTATAGGGGTGCGCCGGGCTGGCGAGCAGGAGATCGGCATCGCCTTCCTCGACGATGCGCCCGAGATACATCACCGCCACGCGATGGCTGACCTGGCGGATCACCTTGAGATCGTGGCTGATGAAGAGCAGGCCGAGGCCGAGCTCCTGCTGGAGGTCGACCAGCAGGTTGACGACCTGCGCCTGGATCGAGACGTCGAGCGCCGAGACCGGCTCGTCGCAGACCAGCAGGTCCGGCTTGGTCGCCAGCGCCCGGGCGATCACGGCGCGCTGGCGCTGGCCACCCGACAGCTCATGCGGATAGCGGCGCCCCTGGTCGGTGCGCAGGCCGACCGCCTGCAGCAACGCTGTCGCCATGGCGTCGCGTTCCTTGGCCTCGCCGAGGCTGTGGACATCGTAGGGTTCGCGGACCTGTTCGAGGATCGACAAGCGTCGGTCGAGCGCGCCGAGCGGATCCTGGTAGATCATCTGCATGCGCGCCCGCATCTGGCGCCAGGCGAGCGTGCCGGCCAGCGGGATCGGGGCGCCCTTGAACAGCACGTCGCCTTCATCGGGCGGCTCCAGCCCGAGCGCGAGCCGCCCGGTCGTCGACTTGCCCGAGCCGGATTCGCCGACGAGGCCGAGCGTCCGGCCACGCTCCACCGTCAGCGACACCCCGTCGACGGCGCGGACCTCGACCGATCGACCGAGCAGGCCCCGGCGCATGGCATAGCGGCGTGCGACGCCTCGCACCTGAAGCAATGGGGCAGCGCTCATGCGTAGACGGGCTCCGGCTGGCGCTGTGGCTGCATCAGCGGCGGCGTGATGATGCAGGCGGCCCGCCGGTCCGCTGTCTTTGAGGCAAGCGACGGGACCTGCATGTCGCAGGCCTCGACCCGGCGCGGGCAGCGCGGCGCAAAGGAGCAGCCTGGTGGCAGGTTCCAGGGCTCGGGGACATTGCCCTCGACCGGGACGAGGCGCCGGCGCACCCCTTCGAGCGGCGGCAGGGCAGCGAGCAGGCCCTGCGTGTAAGGGTGCAACGGCTGCTCGAAGAGCGCCTGGGATGCCGCCGTTTCGATGATCCGGCCGGCATACATCACGCAGACACGATCGCAGGTCTCGGAGATCACACCGAGGTCATGACTGATCAGGACCAGGGCCATGTTGGTCTCGCGCCTGATCCGGGTCAGCAATTCGAGGATCTGCGCCTGGATCGTTGCGTCGAGCGCCGTCGTGGGCTCGTCGGCGACCAGGATGTCGGGCTTGCCGGCCAGCGCCATGGCGATCATCACGCGCTGGTTCTGGCCGCCGGACAATTCATGCGGGAAGGCGTCGAGCCGGCGCGCCGCGTCGGGAATGCCGACAAGGTCGAAGAGCCGTTTCGCCTCGGCGCGGATCGCCTTGCCCGAAAGCCCGCCATGCAGCGCCAGTGCCTCGCCGACCTGCCGACCGAGCTTGATCACCGGGTTCAGCGCGCTGGCGGGATCCTGGAAGATCATGGCGATACGCCCGCCACGCACAGTGTCGAGAGTGGCCGGCGCCGCGCCGATCAGTTCGCGCCCATCCAGCATGACGCTGCCGGAAATCATCGCCTTCTTCGGCAGGAGTCCGAGGGCCGCGAGCCAGGTCACGGATTTGCCGCAGCCGGACTCCCCGACGAGGCCGACAGCCTCGCCGCGATGAATGGCGAGGTCGATGCCATGAAGCACCTTCACGCCGTCGAACGCGACCGTGAGGTCGCGGATGGCGACGAGCGGGCTCGTCTCACGACTGGTCGGGCCGGTCATGACGATCTCCTCGGAGATGTGGAAACGAAAACGGCGCGACCCGTGAGGTCGCGCCGTCGACGATCATGGGACCTCAGCTGCGCCCGCCCCAGTTCTCGGCGCGGAAGTCCATGGCGAAGGCCGGCGAGGCCTTCCAGGCGAGCGCTTTCGGCTTGGCGGTGAAGGTCGCGTTCTGGTGCAGTACGGTATAGGCCGGGTCCTCGCGCTCGGCGATTTCCAGCATGCGGCGGAAGGCGGCCTTGCGGCGGGCGCGGTCCGTCGAGGTTTCCAGCTCGACGGAGAGCTGGTTCAGCTCGGCATTGGTCCATTCGCCGGCCTGCTGCTGCTGGCCGTTGGGGCCGTGCTGGCTGACCATCGACGAGACCGGATCGTTGAACGGCGCCGAGTTCGACCAGTCGCGCACCGCGCGCGTCGGTGTCCGCTCGAGGATCTGCTGCCAGTTCTCCTTGACCTGGATCTCGACGTTGAGCCCGGCTTCCTTCCACATCTCCGCCAGGATCTGCGCGGTGGCGGTCTGGTTGGTGTAGTAGTTGTTCAGCAAGCGATAGGGGATCGGATCGCCCTTGTAGCCCGACTGCTTCACCAGATCCTTGGCGAGCTTGAGGTCGAAGGCCGGCACCGACCAGTCGGAGACGAACATGTCGCCGTAATAGGGCCATTGCAGCCCCTTCGGCACCACGGTGCGCCCGGCCCAGAGCGAGTCGACGATGGCCTGCCGGTCGATTGCATGGGTCATCGCCCGGCGGACGAGCGGGTTCTGCAGCTGCGGGTGGTTCTTGTCGAACACCGTCAGGCGATGGTTCAGGATCGTGCCGCCCTGGACCTCGAAGGCCGCATTCTTCTCGATCTGCGAGATCTGGTCCGGCGGGATGTCGCAGGCGAACTGATACTGGCCCGAGAGCAGGCCGTTGATGCGCGAGGCGGTCTCCGGCACCTCGACGAAGCGGATCGACTTCAGCGGCGGGCGCCCGCCCCAGTATTCGTCATGGGCTTCGAGCAGCAGCGAGACGTCCGGGCGGTACTCGGCGACACGATAGGGACCGGTCGTGACGGGCTTCATCGCCCAGTCGCTATAGGTCTTGGCTTCCTCGAAGGCGCGGCGGTTCATGATCTCGCTGCCATAGCGCGAGATGCGGCCTTCCATGGTGACGTCAGGCGTGCCGTTGACGAAGCGCACAGTGTATTTGTCGATGATCTGGATGCCGAGCAGCGCCGGCCAGGAGCGGCGCGCGACGGCCGGGACCTCGGCCGGCAGCTCCTTGCTGGCGCGGCCGCCACCGACGACGAAGTCGACGGAGATGGTCTTGCCGGCGGAGGGCTGCGTGTCGCCGAACATGCGCTCCTTGCCGAAGGTGAAGGCGACGTCGTCGGCAGTCAGCTCGTCGCCATTGTGGAACTTCACGCCCTGGCGGAGCTTGAGCTCGACCGTCTTGTCGTCGATGCGCTTCCACTCGGTCGCGAGGCCCGGCACGCTTTCGAGATTGCCGGTCCAGTTGCGGCCGATCAGCCCTTCCCACAGCGAGGAGAAGAAGACGCGCTCGCCGACATTGGACTGCTCCCGCAACACGTCGAGCAGGTTCGAATTGGCGATCTTCTGCACCGCGATGGTGATCGAAGGGCGGTTGTCGGCCTGCGCGATCGCGAAGCGCGAGGGCAGGATGAGGGCGGAGCCGCCGAGCGCTATTGCGCTGCGACGCGTGAGGGAGCCGACCATGACTGGTCTCCTGTTTCGGTTGCGTTGGGATTGCGCTCTTCCAGCCCGCGCGGGCTGGAGCGGAAATGGGTCAGCGTCCGGTCGGCATGGGTCAGCCGCCAGGACAGCGCCTTCTGGGCGTAGTCGCGCACCAGCGCCGCATAGGCCGGATCCTCGGCCAGGTTGACGAACTGGTTAGGGTCGTTGCGCAGATCGAAGAACAGCGGCGGCAAGGCGGCGAAATGGACGTATTTGTAGTTTTCGTCCTGCACGACGCAGAGGCTGGATTCATCCATGCCGAGCCCGAGCACCTTTTCCGGCTCGGAATAGTGCACGTCGCGGAAATCGTATTCGTAGTGCAGCTCGGTCCGCCAATCCGCTGGGCGGACACCTTGCGTGAACGGCATCACCGAGTGCCCGTCGCAGGCGCGCGGCGCCTCGCCGCCGAGCCAGTCGAGGATCGTCGGCATCACGTCGACGCTCTCGGTGAAGGCTTCCTCGATCGCGCCGCGCCGGCCGGCGGCCCCTTGCGGATCCTTGATGACGAGCGGAATGCGGAAGCTCTCGTCGTGGAAGCCGATTTTGCCGAGCAGGTGATGGTCGCCGAGCTGTTCGCCATGGTCGCTGGTGAAGACGACCAGCGTGTCGTCCCACTGTCCGGTCTCGTCGAGATAGGCGAAGACTTGGCCGAGGCAGTCGTCGATCTCGCTGATCAGCCCGCAATAGGTGGCGCGCATCTGGCGGATCTCGGCCTCGTCGAGCGTCGCGCCCGAGCCTTCGGCGCCGTGGAAGAACGAGCCACGCTTGATCGCCTCGACATAGTATTTGATCAGCGGGTGCTGGGCGCCTTCGGCGTCGGGCGATTCAGCCCGGATCGGCGCCGGCATGTCTTCTGCACGGTACATGTCGTGATAGGGCGCCGGCGCGACGAAGGGGGGATGGGGCCGGTAGTAGCCGAGATGCAGGAAGAAGGGCTTGCCGGCGCGGCCCTTGAGATAGGTCAGCGCGCGCTCGGTGAAGAAGGACGAGTCGGAGAGCTCCTTGGGGATTCGCGCCGGTCGCTCGGTGGCGCCGGGCACGGCATCCTCGCCCTCGGGCAGCCAGATGTCCTCGCGGTTGGGCGGCAGCTCGAACCCGTTCTGGGCGACCCAGCCGAAATAGCCGTCCATGTTGGGCTCGAAGGCGCCGACCGAGCGGAAGCCGTCCATCAGGTCGCCGAGCACGAGGAAGCGCGGATCCTGCTTCGCGGTCGAGCGCGGGTCCGGGGTCGTCGTGGTGTAGCCGATCAGCGCCGGGTCGTAGCCGATGGCGCGCAGCGCCTTGCCGAGGTTGAAATGGCGCTGGTCGAGCGGGACCGTGTTCTGAACCGCGCGATGATTCATCAGATAGAGGCCGGTCAGCAGGCTGGCGCGGGCCGGGCCGCAAGGGACGCAGGCGGTGACGTGATTGGCGAAGGTCACCCCTTCCGTGCAAAGCCGGTCGAGATTGGGCGTCTTGAGGAACGCTTCCTGGCCGCGGGCGCGCAGCAGATGCGGAACGAAATCGGCGCGCCATTGATCGACGACGATCAGAAGGACGTTCTTGCGAGTCATGCTTGGCCTCTCGGAGTGGCGCCCAGCTATCCGTCGCGGATGACGGCTGCATGACCTGCGAGGTGGACCGGCGGGCGGAAGCTATGCCCGCGGACGTGCAGCCGGTGCGATCAGAGGCGACGACTCTCGGCATCAAAGGCTTGGCTCAGATCCGGCATGCGTTGTCTGCCGAAGCGGTTCACCGGCAACGCGCTTGTCTCGGCAATTCCCGATCGGCCAACATCGGACGGCTTGCGGTCATTGACCCGCGGGCCAAGCTGGGAACGAGGGCAAAAGCAGATGAGCGGACTGTTGATCGCGGGTGGCCGCGTCGTCGATCCCGAAAGCGGCCATGACGGCATCGCCGATGTCGCGGTCGCGGACGGAAAGATCGTCGCGATCGGTTCCGGTCTCGGCAGCGCCGACCGCGTGATTGATGCGCGGGGGCTGATCGTGGCTCCCGGCTTCATCGACCTTCACGCCCATGGCCAGTCGATTCCGGCCGACCGCATGCAGGCCTTCGACGGCGTCACGACGACACTGGATCTCGAGGCCGGCGTGCTGCCGGTCGCCTCCTGGTATCGCCGCCAGGCGGAGCAGGGCCGCATCCTGAACTATGGCGCCGCCACGAACTGGGCCTTCGCCCGGATCGGCGCGATGATCGGGATCAACGAGGAATCGTCGCTGGAAGCGTTTGGACGCGCGATGCGCGATCCGCGCTGGATGGACAATATCTCGTCGCCCTCCGAGCAGCAGAACATCCTCGAGCGCATCGCGGCCGGGCTCGACGAAGGCGGCATCGGCATCGGCATCCTCAATGCCTATGCGCCGGGTGCCGGTGTGCAGGAGCTGACGGCGCTGTGCCAGCTTGCCGCCGAGCGCGGCGTGCCGACCTTCACCCATATCGCCTATATGGCGAACACCGACCCGAAGAGCGCGGCGGAGGCCTATATCCGCCTGATCGGCTATGCCGGCGCGACCGGCGCGCATATGCACATCTGCCACTTCAACAGCTCCAGCAAGACCGATGTCGAGCGCTGCGCGCGGCTGATCAAGCAGGCACAGGCGCAGGGCCTGCCGATCACGGTGGAGGCCTATCCCTACGGCACCGGCTCGACGGTGATCGCGGCCGCCTTCTTCAGCGACCCCGAATTCGAGCGCCGCAACGACACGCGCTACGAGCAGATCCAGCTGGTCACCAGCGGGCGCCGGATCCAGGACCGCGAGGACCTGCTCTCCGCGCAATCGGAAGACCCGTCGCAGCTCGTCCTCTGGCATGTGCTCGACACCGAGAACAATGCCCGCCATCGCGACATGCTCGACCTCTCGGTCCTGTATCCCGGCGGCGCGATCGCCTCGGACGCCATGCCCTGGTCGATGCCGGACGGATCGACCTATACCGGCGATGCCTGGCCGCTGCCCGACGAGGCGACCTCGCATCCGCGCTCGTCCGGCACCTTCACGCGCTTCCTGCGGCACTGGGTGCGCGAACGCCAGGCGGTCAGCCTGCAGGAGGGGATCGCGAAGTGCACCTTGATTCCTGCCGAAATCCTGGCCGCGAGCACGCCTGCCATGCGTGACAAGGGCCGGCTGAAGGCCGGCGCCGATGCCGATGTCGTCGTGTTCGATCTCGACACGCTCACGGACCGGGCGGAGTTCTCGGCGATGAACCGGCCGGCCGAGGGCGTTCGGCATCTCATCGTCAGCGGGGCGCCTGTCATCGCCAACGGGATCATGGACGTCGCGGCCCGACCGGGCCAGCCTGTGCGCCGTCCGTTTGGCGCGGCGGCGTAAGCAATGCCGGTTCCGATCCTGCTGGTGACGGGCTTTCTCGGAGCCGGCAAGACGACGCTGGTCAACCGCATCCTGCAACAGGCCGACGGGCGGCGTATCGCCGCCGTCGTCAATGATTTCGGCGCGATCAACATCGATGCGGAGTTGATAGCCGGTGCGGAGGACGGGGTCGTCAGCCTCGCCAATGGCTGCATCTGCTGCTCGCTGGAAGGCGATCTGCTGCGCACGCTCGCCAACCTGCTGCGGCGAACCCCGCGCCCTGAAGCCATCGTGATCGAGACCAGCGGGGTCGCCGACCCCGAAGACATCATCCGCAACCTGATGGATCCGGTGATCTGGCGCGAAGCCCCGTTGGAGACAGTGCTCTGCGTCGTCGATGCGGCGGCACCGGAGGCGCAGCTCGGCGATCCGCTGTTCCTGAGCCAGTTGCGAGCGGCCGATCTTCTCGCCGTCAGCAAGGGCGACCTTGTCGACAAGGCTTCCCTCGATGAGCGCTGCCGGTCCCTGTCGCGGATCAACCGCCGGGCTACTCTCGTGGAGGCGCCCGAGGGCGATGTCCCGCTCGATCTGGTCTTTCCTGAAGTCGGGACGGCCCGCGAGCGGGCGACGCGCCCGAAGAGGCCGAGCCTCGAACGCTTCGAGAGCTTCAACTGGACATCCAGGGAGCCGATCTCGCTCGCCGGGTTTCAGCAATCCTTCGGCCGGCTCGCGCCGCGGCTTATACGTGCAAAAGGCTTCCTGGCGACGATCGAGAAGCCCGATTGCCAATATCTCTTCCAGTTCGCGGGCGGGAGAGCCACGCTGGTGCCTCTCGACCGGGACGAGCTGGCGCAAGGCACCAGGATCGTCTTCATCGCGGAGATCGGCAGGGTCACTCAAACGGAGATCGATCAGGCGATGAGCCGAGCCGCGCTCCGTAACCCCTCTGAAGGCCCGTAAGCGCCGTCAGCCCGATGGCGTGATCGCATAGGCCTGGAAAACGGCTCCATAGAAGCAGCCGGAAGCGACAAGAACGAAGGCGTGCCAGATCGCATTCTGGAAAGGAAGGCTCTGCCAGACGTGAAAAACCACGCCGAGCGTATAGAGAGCCCCGCCCGTCACGATCAGCCACAAGGCTATGCTTGGAAGC
Organism: Allobosea sp.; assembly: GCA_024231975.1. Lineage (GTDB taxonomy): Bacteria > Pseudomonadota > Alphaproteobacteria > Rhizobiales > Beijerinckiaceae > Allobosea. The sequence goes on along the minus strand of JAAEQB010000108.1, from coordinate 25,259 downwards.
TGAGCGATATTCTCCCAGGCAAAGACGCCGCTCCAGCCGATGAGAAGATAGAGGGCGATCGAAACGCGATCGTATCGGCCAGGCAAGACGACCTTGAGCACGACCCCGGCGGCCGACGCGATCCAGACGACGGCGAGAAGGACATGCGCCACTGCGCTCTCGCCCATTTTCGCCAGGAAAGGCGTATATGTTCCAGCAATCAGGACATAGATCGCCGAATGGTCGAAGCGCCGGAGCAGCCACTTCACCGGGGAAACCGGCAACATGTTGTAAACGGCGGAGATGATCAGGACGGCCATCAGCGCCGAGCTGTAGATCGCGACCGGCATCAGACCGGGCACCGGGGCGGCTGCGACGACGCGCACAAGCAGATACGCCACCGCACCTACGCCCAGCACGATCCCAAGCACATGGATCAGACCATCCGCCCAAAGCTCGGCGCGATTGAAGTGGAAGCGTCCTTGTATCGGCCCGTGCAATTCATGCCCTTTCACGATCGTGCGTCGTCGGCCGCCCTCATGAGGGAACGACGGCGATAGCAAGCGTGTCTGCCGCCGATGTGACAACAGCCAAAGAAAGGCTCGCCGAACAACGCCCGGCGAGCTCGCCCTGGAATCATCGGCGGGTCAGGCCGCTTTGGCAACAGCCCCTCGATTGCCTGGCGCGCCAAGCCGCATGCTGTGGGGAGCCGCCATTGGGCGGAACGCCAATGTCAGCACATGGACGCATACGGCACGCTCACATTTCCGAGCGCGGAGGCCAACCGCCCATGTCAGGCGTCAGGCTGCGTTACCAAGCCATCTCGTACAAGCGACTCGTATTCCTGCGGCCGGGTCGCTAACTTGGCAGCAGTGAGGTTGCGTAGCGATGAGGTGGTGTCATGCCGAACGCCGACGCCGTGATGATCTCGTCTTATGAACAGCGGAAGGCTGCTGTGCTGCGAGCTGCACAGCTCATCTCGTCCCCGATAGGTTCTGACGGCGAGCGGGAATTCGAGATGCTGACCGAGGCTATCGTGGACTTCGATATCGGCCAGGAAGCTCTCGACTTCATTGAGATTCCGCCGGCTTTCATGCAATTCCTCTCCAGTGGGCATCAGAGCCGAGTTTCAAGCAGCCGTCGCTGAGAGGAAAAGGCTTCTTCACAGGCAGCGCGCTGGAAAGCCGTTCTGCGTGTTCACCGGAGAACGGATGCGCAGCGGCAGTGGCAGCCATGGCTGAAGGCTCGGAGGCGGATCGCCACTGCAGGTGGGAACGGAGCCGGCGGTTAGCGCCCGGCGACTTCGCGGCCCTACCAGCCTGGTGCCGGTTCGGCTAACCGGCAGGCGGAATCTGCTCGATGGATTTAGTCTTCATCGCGATAGATCAGCCCCGCTTTGGCGAGGCCGTCGCGCATAGCGTACATGTCCAGCCCGACTTCGCCAGCAGCCAGGCGTCTGCGCTTTTCATCTTCATTGGTCTCGCGCTTGCGGCCGGTGGCGGCGACCGCCTCAGCCTCGCGCCGCGGCACCACCACCACCCCGTCATCGTCGGCGACGATCACGTCGCCGGGATGGATGAGGGCCCCGGCGCAGACCACAGGCACGTTGACGCTGCCCAGCGTCGCCTTGACCGTGCCCTTGGCCGAGATCGCCCGCGACCAGACCGGGAAGCCCATTTCCGTCAGCATGCGGACATCGCGGACGCCGGCGTCGATGATAAGGCCGATGCCGCCACGCGCCTTCAGCGAGGTCGCCAGCAGGTCGCCGAACATGCCGTCGGTATTGTCGGCGGTGCAGGCGACGACGAGCACATCGCCCGGCTGGACCTGCTCGATCGCGACATGGATCATCCAGTTGTCGCCGGGCTGGGCCAGCACCGTCACTGCCCCGCCGGCGATCTGCGCGCCGGCATAGATCGGCCGCATATAGGGCTTCAGCAGACCGCTCCGACCCATCGCCTCATGCGTGGTGGAGACACCCAATTCGGCTAGATCGGCCATCGCCGCGGCCGGGGCGCGCTTCCTGGTGCGGGTGACGACGGGTGCCATAGTCAGTTCGCCTTCAGCCCTGTCGCCTGCACGACTTCTTTCCATTTGGCTCGCTCGCTCCTGACGAAGGCGGCGAGCTCGGCGCGCGAGGACGGCTTAACGCTGCCGCCGACATCCTCTATGCGCTTGCGCAGCGCCGGATCGGCCAGTGCTTTGTGGACCTCACGCTCCAGCCGCTCGAGCACCGGCTGCGGGGTGCCTGCCGGCGCGAACAGGCCCCACCAGGTCTCGGCAGCATAGGAGGCAAGCCCGGGCGCCTCGGCCACGGTCGCCAGATTCGGCAAGGCCTGCAGCCGTTTCGGGCCGGTGGTGCCGAGCCCTTTCAGCTTGTTGTCGAGAATATAGGGCGCTGCCTCCAGCGCATTGACGACGACGAGCGGGACATGGCCGCCGATCGTATCCGTCACCGCCGGATGGCCGCCGCGATAGGCGACATGGCGCAGGTCGAGCTTGTCCTTGCCGGCGAGCAGGGCCATCGCCAGATGCGGCAGCGAGCCGTTGCCCGGCGTCGCATAGGAGATCGCTCCCGGATTGGCCTTGGCATGGGCGATCAGCTCCGGGATCGAGCTCGCCGGAAAGGACGGGTGCGCCGCGATGATCGCGGGAATGTCGCCGACCATCGAGATCGGCGAGAGATCAGCCTCGACGTCGAAGCCGGGCGAGGCATAGAGCGCCATGTTGATGGCGAGCCCATTGGTACCGAGCAGCAGCGTGTAACCGTCGGCGGGGCTGCGCGCGACGGCGGTAGCGGCCAGGTTTGAGCCGGCGCCGGGGCGGCTCTCGACCACGACGCTCTGGCCAAGGCTGACGGATAGTTTTTCGGCCAGCGCCCTGGCAACTGTGTCGACCGCGCCGCCGGCCGAGAATCCGTTGACGATGGTTATGGTGTGGCTGGGATAGGCATCCTGTGCGCCGGCTGCGGGGGCCATGGCAAGGAAAACTGCAGCGAGAGCAGCGCGAAGGCGTTGCGAGATCGGCATGGTTTCTCTCCCTGTCGGATTGGTTCGGTCAGACCGGGTCGAGCCGTCTGACCGTGCTGGGGAAGACCCGCTGGAAACTTTCGGCCAGTTGTGCCGAGCCAAAGCTGCGACGGCGCGCCAGGTTGCCGTTCTTCTCTGCGACGCCCTTGTAGTAGCTCCACAGCGAGGTCTGGCCTTTGAGGCACTGCATCGCCGCCCACTTCTTCTCCCAGACGGCGCCGATATCGAGATAGGTATCCGGTACGTATTCGCAGAGCTCGGGCTGATGCGGCTCGAAGCAGTAGACCTGCGGCGCACCGGCGACCGGACCCCAGTCGCGCCCTTGGGCTTGCGCCGCCTGGCGGGCTTCCGTGGCGAAACGAAAGGTCTCGACATGGTCCCAGTTCGAGGGATCGACACGCGGATGTGTCATCAGGAACTGCGGCTGGGCACGGCGCAGCAGGCGCACTGTCGTCTCGAACATCGCGGGCGTGGGCCGCAGCGGGTAGTCCTCGCCGTCAAGGAAATGGATCTCGGCGCCGAGGATCCCGGCCGCCTGCTCGGCTTCGTCGCGGCGGATGTCGCGCGCCTTGGCCGCCGTCATTCCCGGTTCGTCATAGAGCTTGGCCGACTCGCCGATCGCCCCATGGCTCAGGCAGATCACGATCGGCTTGAGGCCGAGCTCGGCATGCAGGGCGATGGCCCCGCCGGCGCGCCAGACGAAATCGCCGACATGGGCGCTGACGACGACAAAACTCTTCTCGGACAAAGGCGTCCTCCAGATCGTTCAAAAACGTGATAGCTCAACGAGCTTAGACGAGCTCGGCAGCGCGAACGACAGCCATTTGTGGATTAGCCTATACCAGACCTGATATATATTCGGAGCAGGGAGCGAATGATGGGCGCACCGACCTATGCGATGATGTGGCAGCGATTGCGGCTTCGGCAGCTGCGGGTGGCGGTCGCGATCGCCGATCATGGCAGCGTGGTGCGCGCTGCGCAGGTTCTCGGCCTCACCCAGCCGGCCGCGACGCGAAATCTGCTCGAGCTCGAGGACTATCTCGACGTCCGTCTCTTCGAACGGCTACCTCGCGGCGTCGCTGCGACGCCGGCCGGGCTCACCGTGCTGACGCGGGCGCGGCGCATCCTCGCCGAGGTCGAGCGCATTCCTGCCGATCTCGCGCTTCTGAAAGCCGGAATGGTCGATGCCCTGGTCATCGGCGTGCTGCCATCGGCCGCCACGGGGTTGATGCCGCAGATCCTGACCCGCTTCAAGGCAACGCATCAGCAGACAGTGGTGGAGCTGATCGAGGGGCGCATGCAGGAGCAGCTTGCGCTACTCGCCGCGAGGAAGATCGACCTCGTCGTCGGGCGGCTCTATGAGCCGCCGAACCCGGACAGCTTCATCCGCGACGCGCTGTTCGACGAGCCGCTGGCGATTCTCGCCCGCTATGGTCACCCGCTGTTCAACGAAACCGAGTGCTCGGCCGCTTCGATCTCGGCCTTTCCGTTCATCCTGCCGACACTGGAGCAGCGCATCGGCCAGGATGTCGAGATCGCCCTGCGCGACGGACAATTGCGGCCGCAGGAACCGGCCCTGCGCGCCAGTTCGATGTCGATGATCCGGGAGGTGGTGCTGACCTCGGACAGTCTCACCGTGCTCTCCGGCCTGACCATGGTCGGCGATCTGGTCCGAGGGCTGGTGCGCATCGTCCCCTTCCCCTTGTCGAAGGCGGCGCGGCCCGGCGGCCTCGTCTATCGCGCCGATACGCCGGGGGTCGAGGCGTTCCGGCGCGTGCTGCGCGACTATGTCGATGACGCCGTTGCGCTCGGCCATCTGCGGCGGCTGGAGCGATGACACCTGCCGACTGCCAGTCGATCACGGATCTCTGCCGCGTGCAGGATATCCGCTTCACGACAGCCTGCTCGAACAGAAGGTGCGTGCCGGAGACCCACGACTGGAGCATCTCGATGAACTCGCTCGTCGGGATGCACCGGCCGTTCCAACCTCAACCGGCAGCGACGGGACAGGAACTCGCCTGCCTTAAGATCAAGGCCGACTGACCCCGTCCTGCTTCAGGCGGTCAGCCTCGTGCCTGCCAATCGACTCGCCAGTTCGATCGCAGTCTGAAGCGCACCGGGTGAGGCCACGCCCTTGCCGACTATGTCAAAGGCCGTGCCGTGAGCGGGAGTGGTGAAGACCACGTCCAGCCCGGCCGTCACCGTGACGCCGCGATTGAAGCCCCTGAGCTTCGTCGCGATCTGCCCCTGATCGTGATACATGGCGACGACGCTGTCGAACTCACCGGCGAAGGCACGGATATAGACGGTATCGGCCGGATAGGGGCCGCTGCAGCCGATACCGCCCGCCGCGATCCTCTCCACGGTCGGGCGGATCAGCTCGATCTCGTCGCGCCCGAAGAGGCCGTTCTCGCCGGCATGCGGGTTGAGCGCGGCGACGGCGATGCGCGGGCTCGAAATCCCGGCGCGCTTCATCATCCGATCGACCAGTTCCACCGCATCGGTGATCGCGCGGGCATCGATGAGGTCGAGCGCGTCGCGAAGCGAGACATGCGAGGTCACGCGCGACATCCACTGGCCATCGAGCACATTCATCTCTGAGAAATAGCCCTGGTGCTTCAGCAGATGCGCGAACATCTTGTGCTCGTCGGGGAAGCGCCAGCCGCCCGCGAACATCGCCGCCTTGTTGAGCGGCGCAAAGGTGATGGCATCGATCTGCCCCGCCTGCGCCATCGCGATCGCATGAGCCAGCGTCTCGCCGGTGATGCGGCCCGACTCCGGCGAGATTCGTCCGCGCCCGAGTGAGACCGGGTCGGCATTGGCGAGATCGATGAGCGGGATCTCCGGTGCCTCCCAGTCTATGTCGCTGCCGGCGACAACACGGGCCCAGCGCAACTCGACGCCAGCATCAACGGCGCCCTGCCCCAGCACGCGTTGGTCGCCGATCGCGACCAGCCGGACGTGCTGGCGATAGCTGCCCTCCGCCAGGACCTTGGCTGCGATCTCAGGGCCGATGCCCGTGCTATCCCCGAAGAGGAAGCCGAGGCGTGGCTTGTCCTGCATGGCGGCCATGACATTCCTCAATTGCAAGATGCTTATTGTCGACAATATGATATTCATTGCATGGGATCTGACGAGGAGCAATGCCGATGATGCTGAAACGATCGGATAGCGGCGAGGACCGGCCCCCGCTATTGCAGCATGGCCCCGTGCTGATGGCTGGCTTTGAACGGCGCAAGGTGAAGACGCGCGGCGCCGAGATCGAGGTGGCCATCGCCGGCAGCGGTCCCCCGCTGCTGCTGATCCATGGCAACCCGCTCAACCTTGCGAGCTGGCACAAGATCGCGCCATCGCTGGCCCAGAGCTTCACGGTCGTCGCCACCGACCTGCGCGGCTATGGCGACAGCTCCAAGCCTGATGGCGGCGAGGACCATGCCGGCTACAGCTTCCGTGCCATGGGCGAGGACAACTTCGACGTGATGGATGCACTCGGCTTCGAGTGTTTTGCGGTCGCGGGACACGACCGCGGCGCGCGCGTCGGCTTCCGCATGGCGCTCGATCAGCCACGCCGTGTCGCAGCGCTCGCTGCTCTCGACATCGTGCCGACCCATCATGTGCTGACCAACGTCAGTCTCGGCTGGGGGCTAGAATCCTATCATTGGTTCTTCATGGCGCAGAAGGCGCCGTTTCCCGAGCGCCTGATCTGCGCCGATCTCGACTATTACATCCGCTACAAGCTCAATAAGAAGGGAGTCGGACTGGAGATCTTCACTCCCGAGGCGCTGGCGGATTACGCGCGCTGCACTACGCCCGAGCAGGTCCATGCAGTCTGCGAAGACTATCGCGCGACGGTGACCTTGGATCTCGCCATGGACACCGCCGATTTCGGTGCCCGCAAGATCGCCTGCCCCGTCCTCGTGCTGTGGGGCTCGAACAGCCATTGCGGGCGGCATTTCAAGCCGATCGAGGCCTGGTCCGCATGGGCCGATGACCTGCGCGGCTGGGCCATTCCAACCGGGCATTACCCGGCAGAGCATCGGCCCGACCTCGTCTATGCCGCCTTCCAGGATTTCTTTTCCGGGCGAGAACCCGTGGCTTGTGACGAGGCCGCCTGATGACGGCGCTCAGCCCGGACGAGGCGAAGCGGCGATTGCACGCGGCCGGCGAAATCGCCTGTCTCGACGTGCGCGAGCATGGGCAATACGGCGAAGGCCATCCGTTCCTCGCCGTGCCGTGCCCCTATAGCAGGCTGGAGGTGGCGATCGGGGAGCTGGTGCCTCGTCGCAGCGTGCCGCTTATCCTGGTGGACGAGGGCGACGGCGTGGCTCAGCGCGCCGCGGTGCAGCTCATCGCGATGGGCTATGCCCATATCGACTGGATCGAAGGCGGAGCTCCGGCGTGGGCCTTGGCAGGTCACACCCTGTTCAAGGGCGTGAACCTGCCGAGCAAGACCCTCGGCGAATTGGTCGAGGCGCATTGGCATGTCCCCGCCATCGGCCCGGAGATTCTCGCAACTTGGCAGCGCCAGGGTCGGTCGCTTCGCCTGCTCGATGGCCGTTCTGCCGGCGAGTTCGCGAAGATGACAATTCCCGGCTCACGCTCCTTTCCGAATGGCGAGGCGGCACATCGTTGGGGTGCGCTAGCCGTCGAGGAAGGACCTGTCGTCATCAACTGTGCGGGACGGACTCGCAGCATCATCGGGGCAGCCGGCCTGGCGTTGATGCAGCCGGGCGTTTCAGTCCTGGCTCTGGAAAACGGCACGCAGGGCTGGGCGCTGTCGGGCCGTGCGCTCGCGCATGGCTCGGCGCCGGCGCCTTTGCCGACAGCCGATCAGCAAGCGAGCCGCGAGCGCGCCGCAGCGTTCATGCGCAGCCATGCGATCCGCCGCATCGACCGCGCCGAAGCCGAACAGTTTGCCCGCGAGCCCGGCCGCACGACCTACCTGCTCGATGTCCGCGACCCGGCGGAGCATTCGGCTGCGCCGCATGCGGCCGCCGTTTCCGCGCCCGGAGGACAGCTCGTTCAGGCCACGGACCAATGGATCGGAGTACGCCGGGCCCGCATCATCCTCGCCGACGATACCGGGCTGCGCGCCGCGCTCGCAGCCTTCTGGCTGCGCCAGCTCGGCTACGAGACCTACGTGCTTTCCGAGATCGACGCCTGGCCCGCCGAATGGCGCCTGCCATCGCAGGAACCGCGGCCCGATGTAGCTCTGCCAACGGCGATCGAAGCGACCGAGGCGGTTCGGCGGGCGCGGGACGGCGAGCTGGTACTCGACCTGCGCGGCTCGCTCGCCTATCGCGCCGGCCATCTGGCGGGCGCCATCTGGTCGATCCGGCCGCGCCTGCCGGCCATCGCCGGCCGGAGCATCCTGCTCTGCGGCGATCCGGCTGTCGCCGCCCTCGCCAGCCGCGATCTCATGGAGAGCGGGGCCACGTCGGTGCACCGGGTCGAAGGCGATGCCAGGGGCTGGCGCGCCGCCGGGCTGCTCCTCGAAGTCTCGCCGGACGACCCGACTGACGCCGCGGCCATCGATCACCTGTTCTTCGTGCATGACCGCCATGACGGCAATCTCGACGCAGCCCGGCGCTATCTCGCCTGGGAGATGGGGCTGGTTGCCCAGCTCGACGAGGCCGAGCGCGGCGAGTATCGGCTCGACACGCTCGACATCAGCCGATCGCTCGGATGATCGCCTCGGTCATGCCCCTGGTGCCGGTGCTGCCGCGAATATCGCGGGTGCGTGTTTCGGGAGTCGCGAGTGCAGCGCCGATCGCAATTTGCATCGTGCGTGCCGCCTCGAGCGCCTGTGGCAGCGAGCGTACGCGGCCGAGATGCTCGATCAGCATGCGCGTCGACTCGATCATCGCATACGGGTTGGCGATGCCCTTGCCGGCGATGTCGGGTGCCGAGCCGTGCGTCGCCTGCGCCATGGCGAGACCACCCTCGCCGATACACAGGCCCGGCGCCATGCCGAGGCCACCGACCAGCCCGGCCGCCTCGTCGGTCAGGATGTCGCCGAACATGTTCGTCGTCACCACCGTGTCGAAGCTCTGCGGATCGCGCACCAGGCGCATGGCGAAGGTATCGACGATCACTTCGTCGATCACGACGTCGGGGTAGTCGCTCGCGGCTTCGTAGCAGCTCTCGACGAACATGCCGCAGCCGAGCTTGAACACGGTGTTCTTGTGCACCAGTGTCAGGCGCTTGCGCCGCGAACGGGCGATGTCGAGGGCGGCGCGCGCGACCTTGCGGCTGCCCTTGCGCGAGATCACCCGCACGGAGATGGTCAGGTCGTCATTGGGCCGGAATTCGCCGGAGCCCATCACCACATTGCGGTCCGGCTGGAACCCTTCGTTGTTCTCGCGCACGATGACGAGATCGACATCGTCGTAGAGGCAACCGATGCCCGGATAGGACCGCGTCGGGCGCACATTGGCGAACAGGTCAAAATGCTTGCGCAGGATCGGGTGCGGATTGATCGCGCCCGGCCCCTTCGGATAAGCCTGATGACCGATCGGGCCGAGGATGAAGCCGTCGAAGGTGGCGAGCGTCGCCAGCGTGCCCTCCGGCAGCGTCGTGCCGTGACTGTCGAGGGCGGCCCGGCCGATCGGCATCGGCCGCCAGTCGATCGTGAGCCCGTGCCTGGCTGCGGCTGCGCGCGTCACCTCGACGGCGGCTGGCACGATCTCGTGGCCGATATCGTCGCCGTCGAGAACGCCGATGGTGAGTTGCGCCACGTTTCAAATCCTCAGCGACGCCATCAGGCGCTCGATCGAAGGCAGCGTCTCCAGGTCCCGCACCATAGCGATCACGTCCTCGATCCCGCCGGCGCCGAGCTTGGCGAAGCCGGCCGTCTCGCGGAACTTGTCCGAGACCTCGTCATAGCTCATCGGATTGGCCGGGCTGCCCTTGCCGAAATCGGCCCGGCCCGAGATTGTCCGGCCGTCCTTCAGCGTGATCGCGATAAGCGTCGTCATCTTGTCGTAGCCGGCGGCTTCCGCCTCGTCATCGACGACGAAGTCGACACGCTCGATCATCGCCTTGACGTCGGGGCGGTTGACCACCTCGTCGGTAAACTCCGCAAGGCCTGCCCTGCCCTCGATCAGGAGGATCGCCATGCAGAACTCCATCGAGAACTTCGCCTGGAGCTCGTTGGTCGGGCGGTGGTGGATCAGGGCGTTTGGCATGTTGTGGTTGGTACCGATGCGGACTCGCTCCACGTCATCGGCCGTGATCTTGTTTTCGCGGATCAGGCGCAGCATCTCGGTCATGCCGGGATGGGTCAGCGAGCCCGACGGGTGCGGCTTGATCGAGATGCCCGGCGAGGCGAAAGTCCAGGGCGCGCCAAGCTTGTTCAAGATCGCGCCCTCGTCATAGCCGCCACCGGCGGCGCGGAAGAAGCCGCGCGGCGCCTCCAGGATCTTGTCGGTGGCGCTCCAGCCATAGTCGGCGAACTGCGCCGCTGCGACGCCGCTCTCCGAAGAGCGCCCGGCATGGAAGGGCTTCGTCATCGTGCCGAAGTTCTCCCGTAACCCGGCCGACTGGCTGCCGGCGATGGAGAGCGCCCGCAAGGTCTGGTCCAGATCAAGCTGCATCAGCTTGGCGCTGGCGGCAGCCGCCGCGAAGGTGCCGCAGGTGGCCGTGGCGTGGAAGCCTGTCTGGTAGTGACGCGGGTTGATCGCCTCGGCGATCTTGCACTCGACCTCGACGCCGAGATGATAGGCGAGCATCACCTCGCGCCCGCTGGCGCCCTTCGCCTCGCCCATGGCCAGGGCGGCCGGCAGCGCCGGCGCCGTAGGATGGGTCAGGAGGCCGTAGACCCGGTCCTTGGCGACTGCAAGCTGCGTGTCGTCGTAGTCGTCGGCGTGGATGCCGACGCCATTGGCGAAGGCGGCGAAACGCGGCGCGACCTTCAGCTTCGAGCCGATCACGGTTGCCGGCCCGGCGGCGAGATTCAGGTCGGCCAGATGCCGGCGCACATACTCGCCGCTATGGGCGACCGAGCCGGACAGCGCCAGCCCAAGCCCGTCGAGAATCGACTTCTTGCCGAGCGCGACGACGTCACCGGGCAGGCTCGCAGCGGAAGCATCGCAAATAAAGCCCGCGACATAGCGCGTCAGCCCGTTGTCCGAGGGAGAAAGATTGTCAGGCGTCTTCATCGGGCAGCCTCCATGAAACAAGATCATCCCGTAATTGTCTTTTGCTGATTGTCAACATTTTAAGATCGGTGACAGGCGACCATGGCGGCTGGTAGATTGCGGCGAACAACGAAGGCCCGCCGATGAGTCTCGACACCGATTCCGCCCTGCAACTCCGCCGCAGCCAGTCTCTGACCTCGATCATTCGGCGCGAACTGGAGCGCATGATCGAGATTGGCGAGCTGAGCGCCGGCGAACGGCTCAACGAGAACGCCCTCGCCGCCAAGCTCGGCGTCAGTCGCGGCCCGATCCGCGAGGCCTGCCGCGGCCTCGAGCAGAGCGGGCTGGTCGACGTGATCGTCAATCGCGGCGTCTTCATTCGCGCACTCAACGAGCGCGAGGCGGCCGAACTCTACGAGGTACGCGCAGTGTTGTACGGCCTGGCGGGCCGGTTGCTGGCGCCGATCATCAGCGACGAGCAGGTCGCCACGCTCGCCCGTTATGTCGAGGAAATGGACGCGGCCATGGCGGCGGGCGACCTCAATGGCTTCTATCCGCGCAATCTGCGCTTCCATGAAGCCATCGTCGAATTCGGCGGCAACGGGCGCCTGATCAGCGAATGCGCCGCCATTCATCGCGAAATGCATCTCTATCGCCGCCGTACCCTCGACATGCCCGGCCGCATGGCGACCTCCAACACCGAGCACCGGGGCATCGTCGAGCGCCTCGCGGCGCGCGACGCCGCGGGCGCGGCCGCGGCGCTGGAGGAGCATGTCCTGATCAGCCGGGGCGCTCTGTTCGGGCCGCTGGGCCATTATCCGGATGCCTGATCAGCCGCGGGCCGGCCCAACCTTCGCCCCGCCCAGCAGCGGCAGGCGATTGGCGAGGTAGACGACCGCGAAGGACACCAGCAGCAGCATGATCCCGAGCACCGAGATCGCGCCGAGATCGCCCGACTCGTTGAGATCATAGATGATCACCGAAACGAGCTTGGTGTCTGCCGTGGTCAGCAGGATGGTGGCCGAGAGCTCGCGGATCGTGCCGATGAAGACGAAGCACCAAGCCGCCACGACGTTGGAGCGCAGCAGCGGCGCCGTGATCGTTCGCAGCGTCGTCATCCGCGTCGCGCCGAGGATGCGCCCGGCCTCCTCCAGCTCGACATGCACGCTCTTGAAGGCGGAGGAGAGCTGCTGGTAGCCCGCCGGCATCTCGATGGTCAGAAAGGCGATCAGCAGGATCCAGAGCGTGCCGTAGAGCGGCAATATCGGGCTGGAATAGCTGAGGAAGAGGCCGACACCGAGCACGATGCCGGGGATCGCGATCGGGGCCGTGGCGAGATAGCCGAGGAACGGCGCGGCGCGCGAGGTGCCACGCGTGACGAGATAGGCCGCGACCAGCGCGATCGCAGTGCCGATCGTCGCGGTGAGGAAGCCGAGGAGGAAGGTGTTGCGCAGCGCGAGTTGCGTCGCCGAGAACTCGAAGAACACGAACCAGACATGGTGGAGCGTGAAGCTCTCGAAGGTCAGCGGCTCGGCCACGGTCCGGGTTACGGCGGTCTTCAGCAGCGCCGCATAGGGCATCAGGACCGTCAGCGAGAGGATGAGGAAGGTGAAGCCGAGCGCCAGCCATTTCCAGCGCCCGAGCTCTGTGATGCGCGCATTCCCGCTCTTGCCGCCGACGGTGGTGTAGCCGCGCCGACCGAGGATGCGCCGCTGCGTCCAGAGCAGCAGGATGGTGACGAGCAGCAGCGGCAGGGCCGCCGCCGCCGCGAGCCCCGGCTTGGGCGGGTACTGGAACAGACTCCAGATCTTGGTGGTGATGACATGGAAGTTCGCCGGCAGAGCGAGGATCGCCGGCGAGCCGAACATGGTCAGCGCCTGCAGCACGGCGATCAGCGAGCCGGCGAGCATGGCGGGCAGGACAAGCGGGACGGTGACCTTGCGCAAGGTCGTCCACAAGCCGCCGCCGAGAATGGCGGAAGCCTCCTCGAGCTCGGTCGGCACGCGCTCGAGCGCATTGGTGACCAGCGTGAAGACATAAGGGAAGGTGTAGCAGGCGATGGCGAAGACCAGGCCCGAGAGGGTGTAGATGTCGACGAGATACTCATAAGGGTCGAGGCCGAAGAGCCAGCGATAGACGGCGTTGATGATGCCGCTATTTGGCGCGGCGAGGATTTCCCAGGCGATGGCGCCGAGGAAGGGCGGCGTCACGAAGGACGCCGTGACCAGGCCGCGCACGAGCCCGCGGCCCGGCATGTCGGTGCGCGCCACGATCCAGGCGAGCGGGGTTGCGATCACGCATGAGAGCAGCCCGACGCCCAGTGCCATGGTGATGGCGACGATGAAAGGCCGGCGCAGCGTCACGTCGGTGACCAGCGCCTTGAAATTGGCGAGGCTCAGGCTGCCCGCCTGGTCGGTCACCGCATAGTAGCCAAGCCAGGCAAGCGGCAGCACCACCAGCACCGCCAGCACCACCGCGAGCAGCACGAAGACAGGCTGCGACCAGTCGATGGCGATGCGTCTCGTTGGGACCCCGGCGTCGATCCCGGTCATCACAGTCATGAAGGACCTCCAGGCGGATGGTCGCCGGGCGCAGATCTGGCGACGGGGAAAGTGGCGGGGCGGAAGGTCCGCGCCGCCAGACAACGATTCCCAGCCGGGTCAGGTGCCGAAGTACTCTTCGTATTTCTTTTTGATCATCTCGATATTGGGCTCGAGCTTCACCGGATCGGAATAGAGCAGCTTGATCTTGGAGAGCGGCGTGCGCGTCTCCTTCTCCTTGACGCGCGGATGGAAGGACCGCAGGCCGCCGGCGTCGCTGTTGAGCTGCTGTGTCTCCTGGTCGAAGAGGAAGGAGTAGAACAGCTTGGCCGCATTGGGATGGGGTGCGTTTTTCAGCAGCCCGCCATGGCCTATGGCGATCGGGGTACCTTCGGTCGCATAGACAATCTCGACGGGGACCCCGGTCTCCTTGAGCATGAACATGTTGTATTCGTTGCCGTCAGCCTCGATCGAGCGCTCGCCCTGGGCGAGCTTCTTCGGCGGTTCGGTCGAGGACTGGACCTGCATGACGCGTTGCTTGCCGAGCTTCTCGAAAAAGTCCCAGCCAAGCGCCTGGCTCAGCGCGTCGGTGCCGGTCATCACCGTGCCGGAATAACCTGGATGGGCCTTGACGATGCGGCCGCGCCATTTCGGGTTGAGCAGGTCGGCATGGCTTTTGGGCGCCTCCTCGGCCTTCACTTGCTTGGTATTGTAACCGATGACCGAGAGATGGGCGCGATAGGCGGCGTAATAGCCGTCCGGATCCTTGGCTTCCTTCGGCCAGTCCTTGGCGACTTCGGTCGGCACGGCCTGGGCCAGCCAGCCATTGCGCTTGAACAGGACGAAATGCACCGCGTCGGAGGTCTCGACGACGTCGGCATTGTAGATCGCGCTGCCGTATTCCTGGCTGAGGCGCTGGAAGACGCGCTCGGAGCCGGAACGCTCGACCTTCACCTTGATGCCTGGATACTTCGCCTCGAAGGCGCTGCCGACGCGCTCGGCGACCGCGACGTCGGTCGCGGTGTAGAAGGTGACAGTGCCTTCCTTGCGGGCCGCCTCGATCAACTCAGGCGTGACCCCATAAGGGGCGGGAGCCTGCGCGAAGGCAGGCAGGCCCCCGAGAGCGGTCGAGAGCAGAAGGCCGGCCAGCACGGTGCGCCTGTCGACGATTGGGCGTGTCATTCTCATTCCTCCCTTTTGTTATGAGGCTGCTCAGAACGTCCCCGGCGCCCGGTTCAGCGAGCTAGCGCGCGGCAGTACTCCTTCGGAAAATGCAGCCAGACAGGCTCGCCGCGACCGATGGCGAGATGGGGCTCGGCCACCGTGCGGATCTGGGCGCCGCCAGGGAGCTCGATCAGATAGTCGCGATGCGAGCCGAGATAGACTTGGCGCAGGACCGTCCCTTGTGCCCGGTTCGGACCGTCGCCTTGTGGCTTCGCATCCAGGACGATGTCGTGATGGCGCACCGAAACGACGCCCTCCCCACCGGCGGAGAAATCGCCCACGCCGCAGCGCAGCTTCAGCGGACCGCATTCGACGGTCTCCGCATCGAGCCAGCGGCCCTTCAGGATGTTTGTGCCGCCGAGGAAGCGCGCCACGAACTCCGATTGCGGCCGCTCGTAGATCTCCTCCGGGCTGCCGGCCTGCTCGATGCGGCCCTGGTTCATCACCACGATGAGATCGGCCGTGGTCATGGCCTCGGCCTGATCATGCGTCACGTAGACGGTCGTATAGCGATAGGCGTCGTGCAGGCGGCGGATCTCGAAGCGCATCTCCTCGCGCAGATTGGCGTCGAGATTGGAAAGCGGCTCATCGAGCAGCAGGATTTCTGGTTCGACGACGAGTGCCCGCGCCAGTGAGACGCGCTGCTGCTGTCCGCCGGACAGCTCTCCGGGATAGCGCTCGGCGAGCGGCTTCAGGCGCGTGACGTCGAGGATTCTGTCGACGAGCCGCGCGATCTCGGCCGGCGGCATCTTCCGTAGCGCCAGGCCGTAGCCGATGTTCTCGCGAACGGTCATGTGCGGCCAGAGCGCGTAGCTCTGGAAGATCATCGACATGCCGCGCCGCTCGGGCGGCTCGCTCCAGCCGGCCGACGAGATCATGCGGCCGCCAACACGGATCTCGCCCCCCTTGGGCGTGATGAAGCCGGCGACGAGCCGCAATGTCGTGGTCTTGCCACAGCCGGACGGCCCGAGCAGGCAGACAAGATCGCCCTTCTCGACATTCAGATCGACGTGATCGACCACGGTCAGCGCGCCATAGCGCATGGTCAGGTCGGCCAGCTCCAGAAACGCCAATGCATCCTCCCAGACGCGATTTCGCCGGGACATCGAAGGTCCGGGCCTTGTCTTTTCTTGGCCGATGGCGGGCGGAGTGGCACCGCCTCGCCCCTGACTTCACGAGTGAGCTAAGGGCCATTCCATTAGATTGTCAACAATAAGCATTATTCAATTTACTGAGGCAAGCCCCTGTCACCCGTCCCGACTTGCCCGCTTCTTGCTCGGTGGCGTCCAGCCGGTCCGCTGATAAAGCCACGGATTTTTGCATAATGCAAACTGTTGACAATATTCTGTCTGCATCTATAGCGGAAGCCATGACTGCAACAGACGATGCCCTGACGATCCTGAGGACGCGCTCGCTGTCGGGCGTGCTCGAACGTGAAATCGAGAAAGCGATCCTGAATGGAGAGATTCCGCCGGGGAAGCGCGTGAACGAGAATCTGCTGGCAACGCGCTTCGGCACCAGCCGAGGCCCGGTCCGGGAAGCCTTGCGAGCGCTCGAAGGCCTCGGCCTGGTCGAGCTCATCCCCAATCGCGGCGTCTTCATCCGCCAGCCGGCAATCGAAGAGGCGATCGAGATCTACGATGTGCGTTCTGTGCTGTTCGGCCTCGCCGGCAGGCTGTTGGCCGAGCGTGTCAGCGAGGCCGAGATCGCACAGCTGAAGGATTATCTGGCGCAGATGGAAGAGGCGGCGCGCAGTCGCGATTTCGAGCGGTACTATCCACTCAATCTTGCCTTCCATGAATTCATCATCGACGCCTGCGGCAACGCCACGCTCGCCGCGCAATATCGCGGACTGGTCAAGAAGCTGCATCTGTTCCGGGCTCGCAGCCTGGTGCAGGGCGGCGGTCTCGAAGTCTCCAATTCGGAACATCGCGAGATGGTCGAGGCGATCACCGCCCGCGACGCCGGGCGAGCGCAAGTCGCCCATTTCGAGCATGTCACCCGCGCCAAGACACGCCTGCTCGCCGCCTGCCGGAAAGCCGATGTCGAGGCGCAGCCGCCACAGCTGACGAACTGACGAGCCTCGCTCCACAGAAAAGCGGAAACGCCATGACCGAGATCCATCACGTCACCGCCTCCGCCGTTGCATTCATCGAAAGTGCGACCTACGGCGACCTCTCGACAGAAGCGCTATGGATCGGCCGGCGCTGCATCATCGATACGCTCGGGCTGTATCTCGCCGGCGGGCTCGAAAGCTCGGTGCGGATGCTGGCGGCCGACGCGGCCGAGACGGGCGGTAAGGCCGAGGCGCTGCTGATCGGCCACGGCCATACCCGCGTCCCGGCAGCACTTGCGGCGCGCGTGCTCGGCACCGCCGGTCATGCGCATGACTGGGATGACACCCAGGTCTCACATGATCCGCGCCACGTCTATGGCCTGCTCACCCACCCCTCGGTGCCGCCGCTGACCGCCGCGCTGGTGATGGCGCAGCGCCTTGGCGGTGTCGAGGGCAAACGCTTCATGCTCGCCTTCCAGACCGGGTTCGAGGTCGAGTGCAAGATCGCGGAGTGGATGACACCTCGCCATTACCGCCGCGGTCATCACTCGAGCGGCACGGTAGGCACCTTCGGCGCCGCGGTGGCGGCGGCCAAGCTGCTCGGCCTCGAGGGCGTGCAACTGGCGCATACGCTCGGCATCGCGGCGAGCTTCGCCGCCGGCATCCGCTGCAATTTCGGGACGATGACCAAGCCGCTCCATGTCGGGCGCGCCTCGGAGAACGGCGTCACCGCCGCGCTGCTGGCCGCGCGCGGCTTCACCGCCGACCCGGCTGCGCTCGACGGCGCCTGGGGCTTCTTCCAGGTCATGGGCGAAGGCCTCTCGGAGGAAAAGCTGCCGCAAGGCTTCGGCAAGACGCTGACGATCGTCGAGCCCGGCATCAGCATCAAGCCTTATCCCTCTGGCATCCTGACCCACCAGTCGATGGACGCGATGCTGGCGCTGGTGCTCAAGCACGACCTGAAGCCCGAGCAGGTCGTGCGGATTCGCTTCTTCGCCGGCAAGAACATCCTCGAGCCGATCCGCTATCCGCTGGCGCAGAACCATCTGCAGGCCAAGTTCTCTATGCCGGCTCTGCTGTCGATGATCGTGCTCTGCCGCCGCGCCAGTCACCACGAGTTCAGCGACGACTTCATTGCCGGAGCGGCGATGCAGGACATGCAGAAGCGCACCGAGGTGCTGGGCGATCCCGAGATCGACGCGCGCGGCTACGACAAGATCCGCTCGCGCATCGAGGTCGAGACCAAGGACGGGCGCAAGCTGGTCGAATGGGCCGACGAACGCTATCGCGGCGGCCCGGACAATCCGATCAGCGACCTCGATCTCGAAGCCAAGTTCCGGATGTGCGCGGAGGGCGCGATCTCCGACGCCGCCCAGGACCGGCTGCTCGAGCTGGCCTGGGGCGTCGACGCCATCCCGCGCATCGAAATGCTCGCCGAACAGCTCGTATTCGACACCGGCGCAGCCGCGAAACCGCCGCGCGCCGCCGCGCATTGAGACGGCCGGCCGCCGCTGGCGTCAGGTCCACTTCCCATTGAACGAGGCCTCTCCGATGCATGGTGGCCCATTCATCTCGTCCGGGAGAGAAACCATGCGACATCTGGCTTTAGCCACTGCTCTCGCCGCCGGCCTGTCGGCCTGGTCGGGTCCGGAAGCGACAGCGCAGACGCCGGTCGACTATCCCCACAAGGTCGTGACGCTGGTCACCCATTCCAGCCCCGGGGGCGGCAGCGATCTCTTCCTGCGCGAGCTCGCCAAGCACCTACCAAAATATATCAAGGCGACCTTCATTGTCGAAAACGTACAGGGTGGCAGCGGCGCCAGGGCGGTGTCACGGCTGGCGAGCGCCCCCGCCGACGGCAGCGTCCTCTATGCCACGACGCCGACCTATATCTACACCTCGCTGCTCTCGAAGCCCCAGCACGGCTATAAGGATGTCGAGCCGCTGGTGAACGTCTTCACCGACTCGGAAGTGCTCTACACGCGTGCCGACGGTCCGTTCAAAACCTTGAAGGACGTGATCGACAAGGCGCAGACCTCGCGCGGCCGCTGGGGTGCGGCCAACCCTGCCTCGCTCGAGCGCCAGGCGGCCGAGCAGCTAAAGAAAGCGGCGGGCGTGCCCGCGGCCGTGGTCTCGCATGAAGGCGGCGGCGACCTGATGATCAATGTGCTCAACGGCACGCTCGATATCGGCATCGGCGAGATCCCGGAAATCCGCGCACAGCTCGAAGCCGGCAAAATCCGCCTGCTCGCGACCTTCGACCCGCGGCGCATGGAGGCCTTCCCCAATCTGCCGACTGTAAAGGAGACCGGCTACAACGTCGTCCTGGAGAAGTTCCGCGGTCTTGCCGGCCCCAAGGGCCTGCCGCCGGCGGTCACGAAGATCTGGGACGAGGCCGTGCCGAAGCTGCTCGCCGATCCCGAATACCAGAAGCTCTACAAGGCCGAGAGCCTGGTGGCGAACGCCATCCCGCACGACCAGTACCAGGGCTTCATCCAGAACTTCGGCGCGGCCACGGAAGCCTTCCTGAAGGAGAGCGGCGTCCTGAAATGACGCCGTAGCTCCGGCTACCCATACGCCCGAGATCAGTTCGGAAGGTCCGTCACCATGCACAGGCAAGCGGCTCTCAAGGATCTGGCCGGCGGCATCGTCGTGCTCGCCATCGCCGGCCTCTATTACGTGGCCCTCGGCGGGATCGCCGAAAGCACGCTTGCCGACGAGGTCGGGGCAACCGGCCTGCCGCGCATCCTGGCTTTCGCCCTGGCCGGGCTCGGCCTCATCCTGACGATGCGTGCCGTGCTGGCTGGAGCGTTCTCGCCGGCGCCGAAGGCGGTCGTCACGGCGCCGCCAGCCGACGACGATGAGGATGAGCCGGCGCCGCTGCCGCGCGCGCTCGGCTTTCTCGCTTTCGGCGCGGCCTATGTCGCACTGGTGCCGATTCTCGGCTACCTGCCGGCGATCGCGCTGCTGATCGGCGCCGTCGCGCTCTACGAAGGCGCGCCGCGCAACTGGAGGACGGTCGCCGTCGCGCTCGGTGGGGCGCTCGTCTATTGGGCAATCTTCGTCAAGCTCCTCGGCGTGCGCCAGCCCACCGGCTGGTTCTTCTAGAGGGAGGCGGCGATGCACTCGCTCGGCACGGCCTTCGACCTCCTGACCGGCACGCCGATCATCCTGTTCTCGATCATCGGCCTGATCTGGGGCATCATCGGCGGCTCGCTGCCGGGGATCTCGGCCTCGATCACCATGGCGCTGCTGCTGCCCTTCACTTATGGCATGGCACCGGTGCAGGCGATCGTGATGCTGGCCTGCACTTATATCGGAGCTGAATACGGCGGCTCGATTCCGGCCATCCTGATCCGCACGCCCGGCACCAATTCCGCCGCGGCGACCGTGATCGATGGCTACGAGATGAAGAAGCAGGGCCGTGCCGGCGAGGCGCTCGGCATCTCGCTCTGGTCCGGCGTGATCGGCAGCCTGTTCGGCCTGGCCATGCTGATCCTGATGACCGAGCCGCTCTCCTGGGTCGCGCTCGCCTTCAAGCCGACCTCCTATTTCGCGCTCGGCATCCTCGGCCTCAGCGTCATCGCCTCGATGACCAACGGCTCGCTGCTCAAGGGTCTGGCGGCCGCCATCATCGGCCTGATGATCGCGACGATCGGCACCGACCCCATCTCCGGCGTGACCCGCTTCACCTTCGGCAGCCCCGAGCTACTCGGCGGCGTCGAGCCGGTGCTGATCATGATCGGTGTCTTCGCGGTCAGCGAACTGATGATGCAATCCGGTTCGCGCGGCGTCAGCAGCCTGCGCGAGCAGGTCAAGGTGCGCCTGCCATCGCTACCCATGATGAACAAGCTGAAACGCTCGCAGTTCATCGGCTGCCTGCTCGGCACCTTCGAAGGCCTGACGCCGGGCGGCGGCGGCTCGATCGCGGCCTTCCTGTCCTATAACGAGGCCAAGCGCTGGTCCAAGGAGCCGGAGAAATTCGGCAAGGGCTCGGAAGAAGGCGTTGCCGCCCCCGAAACCGCCAACAACACCGTGGCAAGCACGGCGCTGATCCCCCTGCTCTCCTTCGGCATTCCGAGCTCGAACTCGACCGCGGTCTTGCTCGGCGGGCTGCTGATCCACGGATTGTTGCCCGGCCCCCGCCTGTTCGAGCAGAACGCCGACGTCGTCGTCGGGCTCTATCTCGGCTCCTTCATCGCCACTCTGGCGCAGATCGTCGTCGGCATCCTGCTCCTGCCGGTCTGCATCTGGCTGGTGAACAGGCCGCGCGCCTATCTTTCCGGCTTCATCCTGGCCCTGATCCTGTCGGGCATCTTCACGCTCAACACCTCGCTCTTCGATCTCGGCATCGCGCTCGGCATGGGCCTGGTCGGCTACCTGATGCGCCGGGCCGGCTATCCGTTTTTGCCGCTGATCCTCGGCGTGGTGCTCGGGCACATGGTCGAGTCGAGCTATCGCCGCTCGTTGCTGCTCTCGGGTGGCGACCACGCGATCTTTCTCGAGGATCCGATCGCGGTCGGCCTGCTGCTCGCTTCGACCGTCTTCGTCATATTCTCGCTCTATCGCGAATTCCGCGATGGGCGCCAAGCCAAGCTGAAGGATGCGCACGCGTGAACCACCAGCTCGCACCCGGCACCGAGCCTATCGCGTTTCGGCTCGCCAGCTTCGCCGCCGATGCAGTGGCGAGCCCGAAAGCGCAGGAGACCGTGCGCCTGCTGCTGCTCGACGTCGCCGGGCTCTGTGTCGCCGCGCGCCACACCGACTACGTCAGGGCAGCTCTGGCCTCGACCGCCTCGCAAGGCCGGGCCACCGTGATCGGCCATGCCGGCCGCCTCGGCCCCTATGATGCCGCACTGGTCAACGGCACCGCGGCGCATGGCGAGGATTTCGACGATACCTTCGAGGGCGGGCCGGTCCATGCCGGCGCAGTGATCGTGCCGGCCGTACTCGCTGCCGCCGAACATCACGACCTGTCCGGCGAGGCCGTGCGGCGCGGTATCGCGGTCGGCACCGAACTGATGTGCCGGATGAGCCTGGTGGCGCCGCAGGCGATCCACAAGGCATGCTTCCACCCGACCGCCGTGATCGGCGCACCGGCCGCCGCCGCCGCCGTGGCGAGCGCAATCGGCCTGACGCCGAAGCAGATCGCTCATGCGATCGGCATCGCCGGCAGCCTCGCCTCCGGTATCATCGAATACCTCGCCGATGGCAGCTGGACCAAGCGGTTGCATGCCGGGGCCGCGGCGCAAGCCGGGATTCGCGCCGCCTTCCTGGCAGAGGCCGGCTTCCTTGGTCCTGCGACGATGATCGAGGGCCATCACGGCTTCTACCGCGCCTTCGCGCCCTCGAAGGCGCCGGATTTCGCTCCGCTGCTCGATGGGCTCGGCGAGAACTGGGTCCTCGAGACGCTGGCCTTCAAGCCCTATGCCTGCGGGACCATGACCCAGCCCTTCGTCGACTGCGCGATCGCGCTGGCGCGGCAGGGAATCCGGGCCGAGGATATCGTCGGCCTGGAATGTGAGGTTGGCGAAGGCACCGTGCACCGGCTCTGGGAACCACTGGCGTTGAAGCAAGCGCCGCCCAACGCCTATGCTGCGAAGTTCTCGACGCCCTATTGCGTCGCAGTCGGATTCCTCGACGGTGGCGCCGGGCTCGGGCAGTTCACCGAGGAACGCGTGGCGGAGCAGAGTGTAAGGGCGCTGGCCGCCAAGGTCTCTTACCTCATCAACCCCGCCGACGAGTACCCGCGCAATTTCAGCGGCCATATCAAGGCCACACTCAAGGACGGCTCGGTGCGCGAGATGCGCCAGCCGCATATGCGTGGCGGGGTGCATGCGCCCCTCTCCGCGGCCGATCTCCTGCAGAAATTCCACGACAACACCGCCTTCGGCGGCTGGGTGCGAGCGCGCTCCGAGCAAGTTGCCACCGCGCTCGACGCGCTCGTCGCCGGCGGCGATGTAGACCTCACGGCAGCGCGGGGCTGAACGATGGCCGAGCTCGACGGCAAGGTTGCCCTGATCACTGGAGCGGCCCGCAATATCGGGCGCGCCATCGCACTCGAGCTCTCCGGTGGGGGAGCGGCGGTGATGGGCGTAGCGCTCTCGGACGAAGCTGGGCTAGGCGGCATGGTCGCCGCGATCGAAGCCAAAGGCGGCCGCGCCGCCTGGCAACTCGCCGATGTCACCAACCCAGGTTCGGTCCAAGCGGCAGTTGAGGCCACACTCGCCCGCTTCGGGCGTATCGACATCCTCGTCAACAATGCCGCCATCCGCGGCGAGGTCGCCTTCGACGAGATGACCCTGGCACAATGGCATCAGGTTCTCGGGGTGACGCTCGACGGCCCGTTCCTCTGCTCGCAGGCAGCGCTGGAGGCGCTGACGGCAAGCGGCGCGGGTACCATCGTCAACATCGGCGGGCTCACCGCCTATACCGGCGCGAGGCAACGGGCCCATGTCGTCACCGCCAAGGCCGGGCTCGACGGGTTCACCAAAGCACTGGCGCATGAGCTGGCCGAACGCGAGATCACCGTGAACCTGGTTTCTCCGGGGCTGATCGACACGGTGCGCAGTGGCCACTCGGCCGCGCAGCCGCACCATCATCAGCATCATGCCACGCTGATCGGCCGGCGCGGCCAGCCGCAGGAGGTCGCGGCGATGGTGCGCTATCTCGCTGGGCCGAACGGACGCTATATCACCGGCCAGACCCTGCATGTGAATGGCGGCGCCTATCTGCCCTAGCTCGCCGACGCACCGGCGGCGCGGGCGTTCCCTCCACCGCGATGTCACATGAGAGCGCTTCGATGAATGACGAGGTCCTTTACGAGGTCAGAGACGCAATCGGCTGGATCACCCTCAACCGGCCACAGGCGCGCAACGCGCTGACTTTCGCGATGTATGACCGCATCGCCGCGATCTGCAGCGATATCGAGGCCCATGGCTCGCCGAAGGTCCTCGTTCTGACCGGAGCGGGCGAAAAGGCCTTCGCAGCCGGCACCGACATTTCGCAGTTCCGAGCCTTCAACACTCCGGAGGATGCGCTTTCGTATGAAGCGCGCATCGACGCTGCTCTGCAGAGGATCGAAGCCTGCCGAGTTCCGACCATTGCAGCGATTTCGGGCGCTGCGACAGGCGGAGGCGCCAGTATCGCTTGCGCCTGCGATCTGAGGATTGCGACACGTGACGCCCGCTTCGGCTTTCCCGTGGCGCGCACGCTCGGCAACTGCCTGTCGATGAACAATTTTGCCCGGCTAGCTACCCTGCTTGGACCAGCGCGGGTCAAGGACATCGTCTTCACCGCACGACTGGTCGATGCCGACGAAGGCCATCGCGTCGGTCTCTACAATGAGGTGGTCCCTGACCACCCGGCGCTGATTGAGCAGGCGAAGGTGGTGGCCGGTACGATTGCCGGCCATGCGCCGCTGACCTTGCGCGCGACCAAGGAGGCGATGCGGCGGATCACGAAATCCGAGCGCACCAAGGAGAGCGATCTAATCCTGATGTGCTATATGAGCGCCGATTTCCGCGAAGGAATAGAGGCCTTCCTGGCCAAGCGCGCGCCAAGATGGCAGGGGCGATAAAGGTGTTGAAGGCTTCAAGGCCGAGCCACGACCTGCGCGATATCGGTCCGGCCGCGCGTAAGCTCATGGCGCTGCATCACAAGCTCTGCCACAGGCTCGGAAGCTTGTTCGATCTGCCACATGCGCAAACACATGCGATCGTCCTGCCCCACGCCGTCGCCTACAATGCCGAGGCCGCGCCCGAGGCCATGGCGGCGATCCGCCGGGCGCTCGGACCCGGCGGTGCGGCTCAAGGCCTCTTTGACCTGCTTGGAAGGCTGGGTCTTCCGCGGGCGCTGTCAGAGATTGGCATGCTGGCGAACGACATCGCACGCCGCCGACCTCGCGGTCGAAAAGCCTTATTGGAATCCGCGCCCGATCGAGCGCGACGCCATACGCATCCTGCTGGCGCGCGCGCATGCCGGGGAGAGCCCCTAGTCGCGCCAGTTGCGTATCCCTCCCATCCAGGCAAAAGCGGCTCCGAACAACTCCGCTTCCTTGCTGTTCAAGGCCTGTCCAGGTTCAGCCGGCCGTCCTCAGAACCGCATCTCGACCTTGCCCTTGAGGGCGTGGTCGCGCGAGCGCTCGCCGACGGCCGCGGAGTAGGTCAGGCCCAGCGCGGTGGCCTGCGAGAGGCGCCAGTCGAGGCCGGCTTCCGCAATGAGCGCCTCGCGGTCGATCCTGGCGGCAAAGACCGTGGCCGGGGTGGTGCCGGCGACGAAGGCGGTGCGGGCC
>JAAEQB010000107.1 GCA_024231975.1 Allobosea sp. | reverse complement strand
GGGCATCGCCCCGCGGATCTTCTTGCGCAAGCTCGTCGAGGGGCTGCTCGATCGGATCGATCAGTTTCCGGACTTCGACCCCGAAAAACATTTCGAACTGGTCGTCGACGGCAACCAGCTGAGCGCCGAAGAGCGCGCGGCAGCCGGTCTCGAGCGCACCGTCGACGAGGTCGAGCTCGACTTGAGCGCGCCGGCGTCCTGACCCATGAGCGCTTTTGATCGGCTTTCGCCCGCCCTCGCCTACCAGATCGTCAACACCCTCGGTTTCCGCGAGCTCTATCCGGTGCAGCTCGCGGCGATCGACGCCGTCCTCGACGGCAAGAACGCCGTCATCCTCGCGCCGACCGCGGGGGGCAAGACCGAGGCGGCGTTTTTTCCCCTGCTCTCGGCCATGGACACGGCGGCGTGGCCGCCGGTGTCGGTGCTCTATCTGTCGCCGTTGCGGGCGTTGATCAACGACCAGGAAGGGCGGATCCGGCGTTATGCGTCGACCCTCGGCCGCCGGGTCTTCACCTGGCACGGCGACGTCGGGCCCACAGCGCGCAAGCGTTTTCTGGAGGATCCCGCGGACATCCTGCTCACCACCCCGGAATCGCTCGAAGCCATGCTGATGAGCCCCCGTCAGCCGGCGCGGCGGCTGTTTTCGCGCCTGCGCGCGGTGATCGTCGACGAGGTCCACGCCTTTGCCGGCGACGACCGCGGCGCGCATCTCGCGGCACTTCTGGAGAGGGTCTCGCGTTACGGCGGCCGCGACCTCCAGCGTCTCGGCCTTTCCGCCACCGTGGGTAATCCCGAGGAGATCCTGCGTTGGCTCGCCGGCAGCTCCCAGCGCCCCGGCGCCGTCGTCGATCCGCCGCGCGGTACGCGCGAGGCGCAGCTGGCCGTCGACTATGTCGGCAGCCTGGAGAACGCGGCGCGGGTGATCGCTCAGCTTCACCCGGGGTGCAAGCGACTGGTCTTCGTCGATTCGCGGCGCCGGGTCGAGACGCTCACCGAGCTCTTGCGCGAGCAGGGGGTCGGGACCTTCCTCACCCATGGCTCGCTCGCCGCCGGCGAGCGCCGGGCCGCGGAGCGCGCGTTTCAGGAGGGTCCCAGCTGCGTGATCGTCGCCACCAGCGCCCTCGAGCTGGGCATCGACGTGGGCGATCTCGACCACGTCGTGCAGATCGATGCCCCGGGGAGCGTGGCGAGTTTCCTGCAGCGGCTGGGGCGCACCGGCCGCCGCCGGGGAGCGACGGCCAACTGCACCTTCCTGGCGACCGGCGAGCGCGCGCTGCTCGAGGCGGCGGCGATCATCGCGCTTTTCCGCTCGGGCTACGTGGAGCCGCTGCGGCCGAGCCGGCGAGCGGCCCACATCCTCGCGCACCAGCTGCCCCCCTGTGTCAGGCGATGCGTCGGGTCCTGACCGCGGCCGAGGACGATCCGAGCTACTCGCGGCGGGCGTGCCGGGTGCTCGCGGCGTTACGCGGCGAGCATGCGTTCTTGCGCGGCGCGGAGACGGCGATCACGGGCACGGCGTCAGACCTCACCTGGTGGAGCTTTGGTGGGGGCCGGGCGAACTTGCTGCTGGCGCGGATGATCGAAGCGGCGCTGGGCGGCAGGTGCGTCGTCCGCAATACCTCTATTCGGTGGCAGGCCTCCTCGGGCAACGCTCACCGGGAGCTCCGGCGGTTGCTCGAGGAGCTGGCCGCCGCAGGCCGTCCCAACGCGGACGATGCGATGCGCTTCGCTCGGCTCGCGGCCCGGCGGCGGCTTTCAAAATTCCAGCCCTGTTTACCTGAGAAGTTGCTCGACGGCTTCTTGGTGGACCACGCGCTCGATATCGCGGGAGCGTCGCGTTGTGTACGCGCGCTGGGAGCGCCGGCTTCCAGCCGGTCCGTGGGCGCAGCGTAGTCCGGGCAGTGAATCGGCAGGCGGAGCCTGCCCTACCCGGAAGGCAAAAGGAAAATCGAAGGCGGCATCCGGCCGCGTAGGGCAGGCTCCGCCTGCCGATTCCGTCC
>JAAEQB010000106.1 GCA_024231975.1 Allobosea sp. | reverse complement strand
CGTCCTCGATGTAGGCGCTGATCTTGAAGTAATCCGCGAACGTGGTGTTGGTTCCTTCAGGAACGGCCGGTTCCATCATCTCCAACCTCCGTCTTCATCCTAGCCGATCCTTCGCCTCCCTTGCCAGCTCTCGGTCGACCTGATTTCCCGTGTCCGACGGCGCCGGCCTCGGGTGGCGGCGGATCAGGCGGCTTTTTCGGGTATCCGCTCATCCGAAAACCGTCAGGACGGCGACTCCGGCCACCGCCAGCAAGGTTCCGAGGAGCCCGCGGGCCGTGATCGGCGTGCCCTCCACCTTGGCGTCGATGAACAGGCTGAAGATCGGCGTCGTCGACATCAGCACGGCGGCCACGGAGGCGGGCGCGAAGGCGATGCCCGCCATCATCAGCAGGAAGGCGATGTAGGTGCCGAGGATCGACGGCCCGACGACCTGGCGTAGAGTCGCGGGCGAGGCGATCGCCCTGGCCGCGGCCCCCAGGCGAGCGCCGAAGACCATCACCACCACCAGGCCGACGCCCCCGGCCCCCAACCGCACGAAGCTCGCCGCCAGCACCGGGATCTCGTCCATGCCGGCCTTGGCCAGGACCACGCCGGCTCCCTGACCGAAAGCGGCGAGAACGGCAAGGGCGATGCCGAGCGCGTCGAAGCTCACCGTCGCGGCCGAGGAAGAAGATGCCCGCGAGCTCCGGGGCATCACCACCAGGGTCACCCCGCCGAGGATGATCGCGGCGCCGGCGAGATCCGCGGTGCTCGGCCGCTCCCCGTAGAGTCCGATGGCGAGAAGCGCGGCAAAAATGGGCGCCAGCGTCTGAAAAAGCAGCGTCCGGTGCACGCCGATGCGGGCGACGGCGGCGAACAGCGCGGT
>JAAEQB010000105.1 GCA_024231975.1 Allobosea sp. | reverse complement strand
GAGATGGTGATGCCGGGCGACAACATCGCCATGGAAGTGCACCTGATCGTGCCGATCGCGATGGAAGAGAAGCTGCGCTTCGCCATCCGCGAAGGCGGTCGCACCGTCGGCGCCGGCGTCGTCGCAACCATCATCGCGTAAGCTTCGGCTCCGCGACGCATACAGAAAGGGCGGCGGCGACGCCGCCCTTTTTGATTCCAGTATTCCGTGATCCGTGGGGGGAGAGGGGTAGGGCTGGCGTCATGGACCGTCCCGTGCCAGCTTCCTGTATCTTGCATACGGACTGGAGATCGCGATGAGTCCCCGCCATTCGCTCGCCGACAGGCTGCGCCAACCCGGCCTCGTCGTCGCGCCCGGCTGCCATGACGCCATCGGCGCGCGGGCGATCGAGCAGGCCGGGTTCGAGGCGGTCTACATGACCGGCAACGGCCTCTCCGCCAGCCTGATCGGCGCGCCCGATATCGGCCTCCTGACCATGACCGAAATGGTGGCGCGTGGCCGGGCGCTCGCATCGGCGATCACGGTGCCGCTGATCGCCGATGCCGATACCGGCTATGGCAACCTCAACAACGTCGCCCGCACCGTCGCCGAATACGAGGCCGCCGGCGTCGCCGCGATCCATATCGAGGATCAGGTCACGCCCAAGCGCTGCGGCGCGATGAAGGGGCTGGCGCTGGTGACGCCCGAGGAGCACGCCGAGAAGATCCGGATCGCGGTGGCGACCCGGCGCGATCCCGATTTCCTGATCATCGGCCGCTCGGACGCGAGGCTGCCGCTCGGCCTCGACGAGGCGATCGCACGCGGCAAGGCCTATGCGCGGGCCGG
Source organism: Allobosea sp. (assembly GCA_024231975.1). Lineage (GTDB taxonomy): Bacteria > Pseudomonadota > Alphaproteobacteria > Rhizobiales > Beijerinckiaceae > Allobosea. The sequence goes on along the minus strand of JAAEQB010000105.1, from coordinate 29,237 downwards.
CGCCGATCTCGTGTTGCTGGAGATGCTGCAGTCGGAGGAGGAGATGAAGCGGGCGCTGGGCGAGATCGAGGCGCCGCTGATGTTCAACTATGTCGAGGGCAGGGTGCCGCCATTGACGGCGGCAGACTTCGAGCGGCTCGGCTTCAAGGTGCTGAGCTATCCGGTCGCCTCGACATTGGCCTACGCTCATATGATGGCGGCTTTTGCCCGTGAGCTGAAGCGCTCGGGCACGACGCGCGGACTCGAGGCGAGCATGCTCGACCTGCCGAGCTACGAGGCCTTCCTGGGGCGGGAGCACTATGCCTGATCTCAAGGTCGAGCAGCCGAAATCGCTGGTCGCCATCGTCGAGGAGCGGTTGCGCAACGCGATCATCGACGCCGAGATGCGCCTGGGCGAGACCCTGTCGGAGGAGGCGCTGAGCGAGGCCCTGGGCGTCAGCCGCACGCCGGTGCGCGAGGCGCTGGCCCGGCTGCAATTGCAGGGGCTGGTGACGATCGTGCCGAAGAAGGGCACCTTCGTCTTCGCGCCGACCGAGGAGGACGTCTCCGAGCTCTGCGTCTTCCGCTACATGCTGGAGACGCAGGCCCTGCGCGAATGCATGAGCAAGGCGCGGGCGCCGGCGCTTGCCGCGATGAAGGATGCGCTCGCGGCGATGGAGGCGGCGCAGGCCGGCGGCAGCCGCCGCGACTATGCAAGGGCCGACACCGTCTTCCACGAGGTCTTCTTCCAGCATTGCGGCAATCGCTATCTCGGTAACGCCTATCGCGGCGTCTCCGGCCGCGTCGCGGCGCTGCGTACGCATCTTTCGGTGCCGCTGGAGGGCGAGCAGGAGCGCTCCATGTCCGAGCACCACCTGATGGTCGAGGCCTTCGCGGCCGGGCGCCTGGCCGATCTCGATTCGATCCTGCACCGGCACATCATGCGGGCCTGGGACGCCTATGCCGACGTGCTGCGCACGGGCGACGTTTTCACCTGAGCAGATGGCAGCCGCCAAATCATCTTGCATACAGTGTCCTAGAGCCTATGCTTCCGGTCGAGAGCCAGTAACGGCCATCGAAGCTCGGGAGGAGCCCCATGACCATCGCCTTGAAAGCCGCTGCCCTGGCGCTCGTGCTGGCGGCTACGCCAGCTTTGGCGCAGGACAAGGTGAAGCTGATCACCATCGCCGAACTGTCCGGGCCGGGCGCGACCGCCGGCACCAACTGGAAGAGCGGCATCGAGCTCGCGGTCGAGGAGATCAACGCCAAGGGCGGCATTCTCGGGCGCAAGATCGATATGGTCGCCTATGACACGCAGACCAATCCCGCCAATGCCCGCGCCGCCGTGCAGCGCGCCATCGACGAGGGCACGCACGCGGTGCTCGGGCCGGTCTACACCGGCTCGATCATGGCTTCGATGCAGATCGCCCAGCGCGCCGAGATCGCCCAGCTCGCCGCCGGCGACGGCACGGCCTATACCGCCCAGGGCAACCCCTTCATCTTCCGGACCTCGCTCAGCCAGTCGGCGGCGATGCCGAAGATCGCCGCCTATCTGAAGGATCAGGTCAAGGCCAAGTCCGTCGCCGTGGTCTGGGTCAACAACGACTTCGGCAAGGGCGGGCACGAGGCCATCCTGAAGGAGTTGAAGAGCCGCGGCATCGAGGTGCCGGTCGACCTCTCGACCGAGCAGGGCCAGGCCGATTTCGCCGGCGAGGCGATCAAGGTGAAGAACGCGCAGGTCGATGCCGTCTTCGTCTACCTGAACGAGGAGGAGAGCGCCCGGCTGCTGGTGGCGATGCGCGACCAGAATGTCGGCAAGCCGGTGATCGGCGAGACCACGATCCTGAGCCAGAAGGTGATCGAGCTCGCAGGCAAGGCAGCGGATGGCGTGCGCGGCCATGTCGGCCAGACCGTCGATGCGCCGATTCCCGCGCTGCAGGATTTCGGCAAGCGCTTCGAGGCACGCTTCAAGTTCGTGCCCGACCATAACGGCATCAAGGGCTACATGGCCGTCCATGCGGTGAAATGGGCGACGGAGAAGCTCGGCAAGTTCGAGCCGACCAAGGTCGCAGCGACCCTGCATGGTGCGACGATCAAGCCGGAGGAGGAGGCGGGCATCCTGATGGAGACGACCTTCGACGCGAAGGGCGACGTCCAGCGCGAGAGCTTCCTGGCCGAGGTCGTCGACGGCAAGCAGAAGATCATCGGTCGCCTGCCGAAGTGAACTGCGGGCACCGCTGAGACGAAGCCCGAAGGGGCGGCGGCAGCGCCGCCCTTTCTGTTCGCGCACAGGCGTTCGCGCCGGTCTCGCGACGCAATGTCCCGATACACCAAGGCCTTGGCGGGGCCGGCTGACGAATTGAGTCAACTTCTGACATCGCCGTGACGATTTCGACTTGAAAAGCCGGCAGGGTTCGGGCTAAGCAACCGGCGCTACAGGGGTGTAGCTCAGTTGGTAGAGTACCGGTCTCCAAAACCGGGTGTCGCAGGTTCGAGCCCTGCCGCCCCTGCCAGCCGTCCGTTCGTGCCGCGATGACCCAGAACATCTACGACGACGCCGGCTTCTTCCAGAATTACAGCCAGTTGCCTCGCTCGCAGCGCGGGCTCGACGGCGCGCCGGAATGGCCGGCGCTGCGCGCTTTGCTGCCGGTACTCGCCGGACGCAATGTGCTTGATCTCGGCTGCGGCTTCGGCTGGTTCTGCCGCTTCGCTGCGGGCGAGGGGGTGGCCGAGGTCGTCGGCGTCGACGTCTCCGAGCGCATGCTGGCGCGGGCGAGGGCGGAGACGTCTGCGGGAACCATTCGCTACGAGCAGGCCGATCTCGAGATTTACGCGCCACAGGCCGGGCATTTCGACCTGATCTATTCCTCGCTCGCCTTCCACTATCTCGTCGATCTGCCGGCAGTGTTCGGCCGCATCGCGCGGGCGCTGAAGCCAGGCGGGCGCTTCGTCTTCTCGGTCGAGCATCCGATCATGACGGCGCCGCGCCACCAGAGCTGGAGCGAGGACGCTTCCGGCCTGCCGGTTTGGCCGGTCGGCGCCTATCTCGACGAGGGCAAGCGAGTCACCGACTGGCTGGCCGAGGGCGTGGTCAAGCAGCACCGCATGCTCGGTACCTATCTCAACCTGCTGGTCGGGCTCGGCCTTCGCCTGCGCCATGTCGAGGAGTGGGGGCCGACGCAAGAGCAGATCGCGGCCGAGCCGGACTGGGCCAGGGAGCGCGAGCGCCCGGCCTTCCTGCTGATCGCCGCCGAGCGGTCCTGAGCGGGGCCAGAGTCAAAACCGCTTGGCGAGCGGGCCTTCGCGTTGTAAGAAGCCCCCTAACGACGGCGCGCGGCTCCCTGAGCCCCGCGCCGCGAATCTTTCAGGACCGCCGAATCGCTGCCCGATAGCGGCGATCCGGAACCGAGGTGACGAGCCCGATGGCGAAGACGAATCCTTTCCAGTTCCTGCAGGAGGTGCGCAACGAGGCCTCCAAGGTGACCTGGCCCTCGCGCCGCGAGACGCTGATCACCACCGGCCTGGTGTTGCTGATGGTGCTCATGTCGAGCCTGTTCTTCCTCTTCACCGACACGGTCATCCGCTGGGGTCTCGGCCTCATCCTCGCGCGCTGAACGGAAGCAAGAACGTGAGCACACGCTGGTATATCGTCCACGCCTATTCCAACTTCGAGAACAAGGTCGCGCAGTCGATCAAGGATCAGGCCGCGCAGCGCAACCTTTCCGACAAGTTCGACGAGGTGCTGGTTCCGACCGAGAAGGTCGTCGAGGTCCGCCGCGGCCGCAAGGTCGACACCGAGCGCAAGTTCTTCCCGGGCTATGTCCTGGTGAAATGCGAGATGACCGACGAGGTCTACCACCTCATCAAGAACACGCCCAAGGTCACCGGCTTCCTCGGGGCCGACAAGGCCAAGCCGATGCCGATCCCCGAGCATGAGGCGATGCGGATCAAGGGCCAGGTCGCCGAGGGCATCGAACGGCCGAAGCCGACGGTGGTGTTCGAGGTCGGCGAGCAGGTGAAGGTCGCCGACGGCCCGTTCGCCTCGTTCAACGGCGTCGTCGAGGATGTCGATCATGCCCGCGCCCGCCTCAAGGTCGCGGTCTCGATCTTCGGCCGCGCCACGCCGGTCGAGCTGGAATACGGCCAAGTCGAGAAGCTCTGAGACCAAGGGCATCGCGAGAGATCATGAAGGGCGCCGGAAATGGCGCCCTTTTTGCGTGCTTTTCATAGTTAACGCCTCCTTCAGGCGTGTGTGACATTGTCCGCGCCGGCTATCGACGCGGGCGGGCATGTTTCCCAGGACATTCAAGGCGACGGTCGGACAGCGTCTGGCGCTGTGGGGCGTGCTGCTCGGCGCGCTGTCATGCCTTTACGTCGCGACCGAGCTGATCGGCTCGCGCAAGCTCGACGCTTTCACCCGCGCCCTCGAAGCCCAGAGCGATCTCGCCCGACGTCTCGAAGCGACGACCATGCTGTTCGAGCGGATCAGCATCGCGGTCTTCTCGGGCAATCGGGCCGAGCCCTCCGATCTCGACGTGCTCGCGATCGCGGCCGAGGACATCGCCACCCGACTGGACGGCAAGCTGCAGGCCGATACTCAGGCGATCGTTGCGCGTGCTACGGCGATGCGCGAGGCGGCCGATGTTCCTACCGCGCGGGCCGAGCTCAGGGTGATCGCCGACAAGCGCTCGGCCTTGCGACGCGGGCTCGGCGAGGAGATCGGCCGGTTGAGCGCCGACCTGTCGCAGCATGTCGAGAGCGCCCACCAGAACAAGGTGCTGCTCTCATTGCTCGGGCTGTTCAGCCTCGTCTTCATCGTGCGCTTGGAGCATCGCTGGCTGGTCCGTCCGATCACCGACATGGCCCGGGCCCTGGCGGAGAACCGCAAGGAGCGCGGACTCGATACGCTCGCCACGCGCAGCGACGAGATCGGCATGCTCGGCCGCGCCCTGCTGGCGCATCAGCGCGGGTTGCAGGCCGAGCAGGAGGCGGCGCAGGCGCGGGTGAGCGCCTTGTCGGGCGAGGTGGCGCGCCAAGAGGCTGCCCAGGCGCGCAACGGCGCCTTCCAGGAGCAGATCGCGGCGATCGCGCAGGCGCTGGAGCAGCATGCCGCCCGGCTGTCGCAGGCCGCCGGCGAATTCGCGCAGCTTTCGGGCGTCGTCGACGAGCGGGCCGGGGCGGCGACGCTGTCGACGCAACGCGTCTCCGGCCATGTCGATCACGTTGCCGGTGCCATCACCGAGGTGTCGTCTCTGCTCGCCACGGCCGCGAGCGAGGCGCAGCGCACTTCGGACGTCGCCGATGCGGCGAAGGCGCTGGTCGAGGAGGCAACCGCCGACACAGTCGTGCTCAGCGAGGCCGTCGGCAAGATCGTCCAGGTCATCGACATCATCGGCACCGTCGCCAGCCAGACCAACCTGCTCGCGCTCAACGCCACGATCGAGGCGGCGCGGGCCGGCGAGGCGGGCAGGGGCTTCGCGGTCGTCGCCGGCGAGGTGAAGCAGCTCGCGCACCGGACCGCAGAAGCGACCGACGACGTCCGCAAGGGGCTGGACCAGATCACCGTCGCGGCCCAGCGCATCACCCTGCGCGTCGGCGCGCTGGTGACCTCGGTCGAGAAGGTCGACAAGGCAGCACTCTCGATCGCCGAATTGACCGCACGCCAGGATGTCGGCTCGCGCTCGATCAGCGAGACGACGACGCGGACGGCGGGCGATGTCAGGCTCGTCGCCGAGCAGGTCGAACAGCTCGCCGGCACGCTGGCGAGCTGGCGCCAGACCGCCGGCTCCGTCACCGCGGCTTCGGCCGACCTCGACCGGCAGGCGGCGGAGCTGCGGCAGGCCGTCGACGGCTTCATCCGGCGCAGGGAGCTGGCGAGCGCATGAGCATCGCGTTTCCGAAGTCCGGGGCGGAGATACCCGTCGAGCTGCCGCTGCCGCTTGCCGCAAAGGTGCTGCACTGGCTGACGGCGGCGCTGGTGCTGGGCCTGTTCGCTACCGGCGTGACGATGAAGCAGCTCGGCCAGGGGCCGGCGGCCGACCTGTTCAATCTCTGTCACAAGACCACCGGCGTCCTGCTGCTCTGCCTCGTCCTGGTACGCATCGGCTATCGGCTGTTCGCTCAGCTGACGGCGCGCTGGCAAAAGGGCGCGGCGAGCCGGCCGGTGCATGCGCTGCTTTACCTGGCCTTGCTGGTCGTGCCGCTGCTGGGCTGGGCCGGTGCCTCGGGCTTCGGCTCGCGGCAGTTGCTGTTCGGCCTCACGCTACCGGAGATCCGGTCGCCGGAGGCGGGCCATGCCGACCTGCTGCTGCTCGGCCATGCCTGGCTCGCCTTCGGCCTGATTGCGCTCGTTATCATCCATATCGGCCTGGCGCTCGGCGACTATCTGGTGCGGGATTCCGGGGCCGATTGAGCCCGCGGTCGACTGAGCCCGCATTATCCGGCCAGCCCGGCCCGCCTGGCTGCGCCTATCCTTGCCCCCTGGGGGGCGTCGGTCGAGACAGATCAGTTGTCGGTGATCGCTGTGACAAACCTTGTGCAGGTGCCCTGATCCCGGATCAGCCTGCCCAGGTCGCGGCCTGCGGCATATCTCGCGAAACTGCCTCCGCCGAAGACGGCCTCCAGCCCTGCGAGCATGGCCTGGCTTTCGCGTTGGCTTGGCGCGATCGACAAGCAGGCGATCGCGGCGGCCGGCCCATCGACCACCGGTATCGGGCCATTGGCCTTGATCTGATAGACCTTGACGCCGTCTGGGCGGGTGACGGTCTCGATCGCGAACTTGACGGGCGCCCGCTTTCCAGCCCGCTCGCATCGCTGGACGGTCATCACCAGCTTCCCGGAGCTGAAGAGGCCGCCGCCTTCCATCTGGAATGCGGGGCAAACGCCCTGGAAAACGGAAGCACTGACGAGCTGGTTGAGAGGGACCGGGACGAAGCTTCCATCCGGTGCGACGACGCCAAAGACCCTGTCTCTGTCAGAGACCGCCGATACATCGATCTTTTCAACGATGTTGGTGAGCCGCTTCGCATGCGCTGTCGCCGCGATCTTGTCGCATCCACTATCGATGGCGTTCTTGAGCAATCCGTCGCCGTCGATCCGCAGGGTTTCATCCTGCGGGTAATTTGCTCTCAGCTCGTTGCAGATGCGGTCGCTCTCAGGAGAGACTGCCGGCTTGCCGTTCGATGCGGCGGCGGCCGCGGCAAGGGTCTTGTCGACGATCGCCATTTCCTTGCTGCGGACGGTCTCCTTGATCTCGCGAAACCATTCCACGAGGAAATAGTCCTTCAATTCCCGGGCGTCCTGAGCAAAAGAACCTTCAATCTGCGGGATGTCCACGTTCATGCTTTTGTAGTAGCCGGCCATTTGCGGGTTGGCCGCAGCAATCTTTATCGCTGGGAGCCGCCGAAAATACCGGAGATACTCCAACGAAGATATCTCCAGCGGCGCCGATTTGATTCGTGCTTTTGCGCTTTCGATGAGCGCGGCAACTCCGTCCCTGTTCTTCTTCTTGGTCTGCTCAATGCAGGAATTGAAGATATTCGTCAGGCTATCGGATTTGTTCAGATCGTCTGATCTGTAATTGTATTTATTGTGCATGAATTCCGGTGGCGTCGTCGATTTTCCGTTGAACTGGATCGAGCACATTCCGCGGGTGAGAAAGAACGTCGAGTCGGCCGTATCCGCAATCAACTCTGGCTGGATCGGTCCTGCCGGGACGCGCGCGGAAATCACCAATGCATCGACATTCCGCAATTGCTCTACCGCATTGCGGTGAAGGATGTTGGTGTTGAGCCAGGCGATGATCTCTCTGCAGCGTTTCGCCGGTATATGCGGCGCCACCCGCAGACCCGTGCGGGATCTTGCGGCTTCGCGGTTCGATGCGTCGTAATCGAGATCTCCAGCGACCTTGCAATCTTCCTCGACGCTCGACGTCCAGACCGGAAGCCAGTAGGGGCCGTCTCTCCTGGTCGAAGTCGCATATTTCTTGACGACGGCTTCGATGTTCGGCCCCTGGGCGGAGATCGCATCATCGAGCGTGATGTTGGTGGGCGTGGCGAAGGGCGCGTGCATCAACGGCGTTTCGTCGATGACAAAAGGCCATTCGGGAGACTGAGCAAAAGTCGGTGTTGCAACGAGCGCGCAGGCTGAAAGCAAGGCCAATCTGAAAGGCGTCATCCATGAGGTCCCGAGACGATTCGCCGTCGATGCTTGTCGTGGGGCGGACGCGGCTGCAAGGTCCGGGCGGAGACAAATTCGATTTTCATGATATGATGAGTGGAAGGTGGCGGCTCTCGCCTGCGACACGGCGTCCGCGGCGTGCGAGCGTATCCGGGGCTTCCCTTTCGGAGCGGCGTGTGCCATAGGGCGGCCCTCACATGCGTGGGAGACGTGCCGGTCTGCCAGCCGGAGCTTCGCGCCGCACCACGCCCTGCAACACCCCGATCCGGAGCGATAGCAGCTCACGGGCGGGGCGTCGTCGTTCCGGTCGGCACCGGTGCGGACGACAGGAGCAGCCATCATGGCAAAGAAGATCACGGGCTACGTGAAGCTTCAGGTTCCGGCGGGCGCCGCCAATCCGTCGCCGCCGATCGGTCCCGCGCTCGGTCAGCGCGGCCTCAACATCATGGAATTCTGCAAGGCCTTCAACGCGAAGACCGCGCAGATGGAAAAGGGCATGCCGATCCCGGTGATCATCACCGCGTATCAGGATCGCTCCTTCACCTTCGAGATGAAGCAGCCGCCGGTCTCGTACTGGCTGAAGAAGGCCGCCGGCCTGACCTCGGGCTCGAAGACCCCGGGCAAGGGCGGCAATGTCGGCAAGGTCACGACTGCCCAGCTCAAGGAGATCGCCGAGAAGAAGATGGCCGATCTCAACTGCGACAACGTCGATTCGGCGGTGGCGATGATCCGTGGCTCGGCCCGTTCCATGGGCCTGGAAGTCGTGGGCTGAGGGGGAACTGACAATGGCACATGTCGGAAAGCGCGTCGTCAAGGGCCGTGAAGGCATTGACCGCATCAAGCTCTACCCGCTCGCCGAGGCCGTCGCGATGGTCAAGGCCCGCGCCAACGCCAAGTTCGACGAGACGGTCGAGATCGCGATGAATCTCGGCGTCGATCCGCGTCACGCCGACCAGATGGTCCGCGGCGTCTGCAACCTGCCGAACGGCTCGGGCCGCACGCTGCGCGTCGCCGTCTTCGCCCGCGGCGCCAAGGCCGAGGAGGCCAAGAAGGCCGGTGCCGACATCGTCGGCGCCGAGGATCTGGTCGAGACCGTGCAGAAGGGCGAAATCAACTTCGACCGCTGCATCGCGACCCCGGACATGATGGGCCTGGTCGGCCGCCTCGGTAAGGTGCTGGGCCCGCGCGGCCTGATGCCGAACCCGCGCGTCGGCACGGTCACCATGGACCTGACCGCCGCCGTCGCCGCCTCGAAGGGCGGCTCGGTCGAGTTCCGTGTCGAGAAGGCGGGCATCGTCCACGCCGCCGTCGGCAAGGCCTCGTTCGATGCCGACAAGCTCGGCGAGAACATCAAGGCCTTCGTCGATTCGGTTTCGAAGGCGAAGCCGGCCGGCGCCAAGGGCACCTATATCCAGCGCGTCGCGATCTCCTCGACCATGGGTCCGGGCGTCAAGATCGAGCCGAACACCGTTCTCGGCGGCTGATATAGCGCAGCGATCGCTCCTGCGGCGGTCGCGGCCCCACCTTGCGCTTTGCCGCAAGGATTACCACTTGGCAGAAACCGGGGGAGGGTCTATAGCCTCCCTCGCGTTTCCATGAGTGACGGGGCTTCCGCGTGCTTGGCACGAGGAGGTCCATTTCGCGTTTTTCGGCGGTTCGCCGCCGAAGAATGGGTGTTTGGTCGAGGAGAGTGATCTTCGAAGCCGGATACCCAGTCCTGTCTGAGACTGCAGGTGCGCCTTTGGCTCCGGCCAGGGGGCATAATTTCGCCAAGAGGCCTGCATAGACGGTGCAAGAACTTTTCCGGCGCCCAAGGGTGCCGAAAGAGGTTCGAACCATCTCGCCCTATCACGGCATCACGCCATGGCAGGGGACAGGGCACTGAGCGTCGCTCCGGCAAGGGGTCGGTGTCAACCGGTCACTTCCAGAGCGGCACGTGCAACTGGCGGCGGGCCTTAGAACCTGTCGCCTACCGGAGAGAGCCCAGTGGATAAAGCGGCAAAATCAGATGCCGTCGCGTCGCTGAACGACGTCTTCTCGAAGACGTCGGTCGTCGTCGTGGCCCACTATGCGGGTTTGACGGTGGCCCAGTTCCAGAAGCTTCGTCGCGAGATGAAGGCCAATGGCGCCACCGTGAAGGTCGCAAAGAACCGGCTGGCCAAGATCGCTCTTGAAGGCACCGACGTCGCGTCCATCAGCAAGCTGCTGACGGGTCCCACCCTGATCGCCTATTCCAGCGATCCGGTCGCGGCGCCGAAGGTCGCCACCGCCTTCGCCAAGGAGAACGACAAGCTCGTCATCCTCGGCGGCGCGATGGGCAAGACCGCCCTGAACCCCGATGGTGTCAAGGCCCTGGCCACGATGCCCTCGCTCGACGAACTGCGCGCCAAGTTGCTCGGCCTCCTGCAGGCCCCTGCGACCAAGATCGCCCAGCTCTCGACCGCGCCTGCTGCGAAGCTCGCGCGCGTGTTCCAGGCATATGCCGACAAGGACGCTGCCTGAGCAGCCGACAACCGTTAATCGTTCGAACCTCTTACATCAGGAACTTAAACAATGGCCGATCTCGCCAAGCTCGTCGACGAACTCTCGTCGCTCACCGTTCTCGAGGCTGCTGACCTCGCCAAGATGCTCGAAGAGAAGTGGGGCGTCTCCGCCGCTGCCGCCGTTGCCGTCGCCGCTGGCCCGGCCGCTGGCGCTGGCGCCGGCGCTGCCGCTGCCGAAGAGCAGACCGAGTTCACCGTTGTCCTGGCCTCGGCCGGCGACAAGAAGATCGAGGTGATCAAGGAAGTCCGCGCCATCACCGGCCTGGGCCTCAAGGAAGCCAAGGATCTGGTCGAAGCTGCTCCGAAGCCGGTCAAGGAAGCCGTCGCCAAGGACGAGGCCGAGAAGCTCAAGAAGCAGCTCGAGGCCGTCGGCGCGAAGGTCGAGCTCAAGTGAGCCGGGCCGGCTGATGCCGGTCCGTATCTAGTCGACAAGGACAGTCCCGGGGCGGTTCGCCGCCTCCGGGGCTGTTGCGTCGTTTCCGGTCACCGGAACGGCGTCTTTGCAGGGCCTGCCACGATGCAGGTCGATCCAGTTTGAACGTCGGCGCGCATGAGCGCCGAGCGGCTCACCCGGCGGCCCGTTCCGCCTGAGGCCCGGACCCCCGGGTGAGCCGTCCGAGATTGCGAGGAACATGATGGTAACTTCCCTCCAGGGTCGCAGGCGCGTCCGCAAGTTCTTCGGCAAGCTCAAGGAAGTGGCGGAGATGCCGAACCTCATCGAGGTTCAGAAGGCGTCCTATGACCAGTTCCTGATGGTCGACGAGCCCAAGGGCGGCCGCAGCGACGAGGGACTGCAGTCGGTCTTCAAGTCGGTGTTCCCGATCGGCGACTTCTCCGGCGCTTCGCTGCTGGAGTTCGTCAAGTACACCTTCGAGCCGCCGAAATACGACGTCGACGAGTGCCGCCAGCGCGGCATGACCTTCTCGGCGCCGCTCAAGGTGACGCTGCGCCTGATCGTGTTCGATATCGACCCGGACACCCAGGCGAAGTCCGTCAAGGACATCAAGGAGCAGGACGTCTACATGGGCGAGATGCCGCTCATGACGGACAACGGCACCTTCATCGTCAACGGCACCGAGCGCGTCATCGTCTCGCAGATGCACCGTTCGCCGGGCGTGTTCTTCGATCACGACAAGGGCAAGACCCATTCTTCGGGCAAGCTGCTCTTCGCCGCCCGCATCATCCCCTATCGCGGTTCCTGGCTCGACATCGAATTCGACGCCAAGGACATCGTCTACGCGCGCATCGACCGTAAGCGTAAGATCCCGGTCACCTCGCTGCTGTTCGCCCTCGGCATGGACGGCGAGGAGATCCTCGCGCGCTTCTACAACCACCTGAGCTATGTCCGCGACAAGGACGGCTGGCGCGTTCCCTACGACGCCGAGCGCATGAAGGGCTTCAAGGCCACCGTCGACATGATCGACGCCGACACCGGCGAGGTCGTGATCGAGGCCGGCAAGAAGCTGGTCGCGCGCACCGCCCGCCAGCTCGCCGAGAAGGGCCTGAAGTTCCTGCGCGCCACGGACGAGGACCTCTACGGCCAGTACATCGCCGAGGATCTGGTCAATCCCGCCACCGGCGAGGTCTTCGCCGAGGCTGGCGACGAGATCGACGAGAAGAGCCTGAAGGCGCTGCTCGACGCCGGCTTCGACGAGCTGCCGGTGCTCGACATCGACCACATCACGGTCGGCCCCTATATCCGCAACACGCTCAAGGTCGACAAGAACTCGCGCCGTGAAGAGGCGCTGTTCGACATCTACCGCGTGATGCGCCCAGGCGAGCCGCCGACGCTCGAGACCGCCGAGAACATGTTCCAGTCGCTGTTCTTCGACTCGGAGCGCTACGACCTCTCGGCCGTCGGCCGCGTCAAGATGAACATGCGTCTCGACCTCGACGCCGCCGACACCGTGCGCATCCTGCGCAAGGAGGACATCTTCGCGGTCGTCAAGGCGCTGGTCGACCTGCGCGACGGCAAGGGCGAGATCGACGACATCGACCATCTCGGCAACCGGCGCGTGCGCTCGGTCGGCGAGCTGATGGAGAACCAGTATCGCCTAGGCCTCCTGCGCATGGAGCGCGCCATCAAGGAGCGCATGTCCTCGGTCGACATCGACACCGTGATGCCGCAGGACCTGATCAACGCGAAGCCCGCGGCCGCCGCGGTGCGCGAGTTCTTCGGCTCGTCGCAGCTCTCGCAGTTCATGGACCAGACCAATCCGCTCTCGGAAGTCACCCACAAGCGCCGTCTCTCGGCGCTTGGCCCGGGCGGCCTGACCCGCGAGCGCGCCGGCTTCGAGGTACGCGACGTCCACACCACGCATTACGGCCGCATCTGCCCGATCGAGACGCCGGAAGGCCCGAACATCGGCCTGATCAACTCGCTCGCCACCTTCGCGCGCGTCAACAAGTACGGCTTCATCGAGAGCCCGTACCGGCGCATCCGCGACGGCAAGCAGACTGACGAGATCATCTATCTCTCGGCCATGGAGGAGGCGAAGTACAACGTCGCCCAGGCGAACGCGGTCGTCGACAAGGAAGGCCGTCTGACCGATGACCTGATCGTCTGCCGCCGCGCCGGCGAGGTCATCGTCGTGCCGGTCGACAAGGTCGACTTCATGGACGTCTCGCCCAAGCAGGTCGTCTCGGTCGCCGCCGCGCTGATCCCGTTCCTCGAGAACGACGACGCCAACCGCGCGCTGATGGGCTCGAACATGCAGCGCCAGGCGGTGCCGCTGGTTCGCGCCGACGCGCCGTTCGTCGGCACGGGCATGGAGGCCGCGGTCGCCCGCGACTCCGGCGCTGCCATCGCAGCCCGCCGCGCCGGCATCGTCGACCAGGTCGACGCGACCCGTATCGTCATCCGCGCCTCGGACGAGATGGACCCGACCAAGCCGGGCGTCGACATCTACCGTTTGCAGAAGTTCCAGCGCTCCAACCAGTCGACCTGCATCACGCAGCGTCCGCTGGTGCGCGTCGGCGACGTCATCAAGAAGGGTGACATCGTCGCCGACGGCCCGTCGACGGAGTTCGGCGAGCTCGCCCTCGGCCGCAACGTGCTCGTCGCGTTCATGCCGTGGAACGGCTACAACTTCGAGGACTCGATCCTGCTCTCGGAGAAGATCGTCTCGGAAGACATCTTCACCTCGATCCATATCGAGGAATTCGAGGTCATGGCCCGCGACACCAAGCTGGGCCCTGAGGAAATCACGCGCGACATTCCGAACGTCTCGGAAGAGGCGCTGAAGAACCTCGACGAAGCCGGCATCGTCTATATCGGCGCGGAAGTGGCCGCGGGCGACATCCTCGTCGGCAAGATCACGCCGAAGGGCGAGAGCCCGATGACCCCGGAAGAGAAGCTGCTGCGCGCCATCTTCGGCGAGAAGGCTTCGGACGTTCGCGACACCTCGCTGCGCGTGCCCCCGGGCGTCCAGGGCACGATCGTCGAAGTCCGCGTGTTCAACCGCCATGGCGTCGACAAGGACGAGCGCGCCCAGGCGATCGAGCGCGAGGAGATCGAGCGTCTCGCCAAGGACCGCGACGACGAGCAAGCGATCCTCGACCGCAACACCTTCGCGCGTCTGGCCGAGATCCTGACCGGCAAGACCGGCCTCGCCGGTCCGAAGGGCTTCAAGAAGGACACGGTCATCACCCGCGAGGTGATGAGCGAGTTCCCGCGCTCGCAGTGGTGGCTGTTCGCCACGGCGGACGACGCCCTGATGACCGAAATCGAGGCGATGCGGAAGCAGTACGACGAGTCGAAGAAGCGCCTCGAGCAGCGCTTCCTCGACAAGGTCGAGAAGCTGCAGCGCGGCGACGAGCTGCCTCCGGGCGTGATGAAGATGGTCAAGGTCTTCGTCGCGGTGAAGCGGAAGATCCAGCCCGGCGACAAGATGGCGGGCCGCCACGGCAACAAGGGCGTGGTCTCGCGCATCGTGCCGGCGGAGGACATGCCGTTCCTCGAGGACGGCACCCACGCCGACATCGTGCTGAACCCGCTTGGCGTGCCCTCGCGCATGAACGTCGGCCAGATCCTGGAGACGCATCTGGGCTGGGCTGCCGCCGGTCTCGGCAAGCAGATCGGCAAGGCGATCGACGCTTATCGCAAGGCGCATGACTCCAAGGCCCTGCGCGCGTCGTTCGATGCCGTCTACGAGGACAACGAGATCATCGCCTCGATGGACGACGCCGAGCTGATCGAGATGGGCCAAAACCTGCGCCGCGGTGTGCCGATCGCGACCCCGGTCTTCAACGGCGCCAAGGAGTCCGACATCGAGCGGCTGCTGGAGCAGGCGGGTCTTCACTCGTCGGGCCAGTCGACCCTCTATGACGGCCGCACCGGCGAGCCCTTCGACCGCAAGGTCACGATGGGCTACATCTACATGCTGAAGCTGCACCACCTGGTGGACGACAAGATCCACGCCCGCTCGATCGGCCCGTACTCGCTGGTCACCCAGCAGCCGCTCGGCGGCAAGGCCCAGTTCGGCGGCCAGCGCTTCGGCGAGATGGAGGTCTGGGCGCTCGAAGCCTACGGCGCTGCCTACACGCTGCAGGAGATGCTGACGGTGAAGTCGGACGACGTCGCCGGCCGCACCAAGGTCTACGAGTCGATCGTGCGTGGCGAGGACAACTTCGAAGCGGGCATCCCCGAGAGCTTCAACGTGCTCGTCAAGGAGATGCGTTCGCTGGGCCTCAACGTCGAGCTGGTCAACACCAAGCCGAAGCAGGGCGACGTGCCCGCCGAGGCAGCCGAGTAAGGCGTCACGCCCGCAAGGGCGCGACGGCGTTCGTTACTCATGCCGGCGGCAGTGTCGCCGCCGGCCGATGGATCAAAGGTCGGGCAGGGCGGTTTCCCTTGAAATCCCACCGGCCATAGGAGACAGGCTATGAAGCAAGAGGTCATGAACCTTTTCGGCCAGCAGCCGGTGCAGCAGGCGTTCGACGCGATCAAGATCTCGATCGCCAGCCCTGAGAAGATCGCATCCTGGTCGTTCGGCGAGATCAAGAAGCCCGAGACGATCAACTACCGCACGTTCAAGCCCGAGCGCGACGGCCTGTTCTGCGCCCGCATCTTCGGGCCGATCAAGGACTACGAGTGCCTGTGCGGCAAGTACAAGCGCATGAAGTTCAAGGGCGTGATCTGCGAGAAGTGCGGCGTCGAGGTGACGCTGGCACGCGTCCGGCGCGAGCGCATGGGCCATATCGAGCTCGCCGCCCCGGTCGCGCATATCTGGTTCCTGAAGTCGCTGCCCTCGCGCATCGGCCTCCTGATGGACATGCCGCTCAAGGATCTCGAGCGCATCCTCTACTTCGAATCGTATGTCGTCCTGGAGCCGGGCCTGACCCCGCTCAAGGATCGCCAGCTGCTGACCGAAGAAGAGTATGTCCGCGCTCAGGAAGAGTACGGCGCCGACACCTTCACGGCGATGATCGGCGCGGAAGCGATCCGCGAGATGCTGCGCGCGCTCGATCTCGACCAGATCAACGCCGACCTGAAGCATGAGATCGCGACGACGACGTCGGAGCTCAAGCCGAAGAAGCTGATGAAGCGCCTCAAGATCATCGAGGCCTTCCAGGAGTCGGGCAACAAGCCGGAATGGATGGTGATGACCGTGATCCCGGTCATCCCGCCGGATCTGCGTCCGCTCGTGCCGCTCGACGGCGGCCGCTTCGCGACCTCGGACCTGAACGATCTCTATCGCCGCGTCATCAACCGCAACAACCGCCTGAAGCGGCTGATCGAGTTGCGCGCGCCTGATATCATCATCCGCAACGAGAAGCGGATGCTGCAGGAGTCGGTCGACGCCCTGTTCGACAACGGCCGCCGTGGCCGCGTCATCACCGGCGCCAACAAGCGCCCGCTGAAGTCGCTCGCCGACATGCTGAAGGGCAAGCAGGGCCGCTTCCGGCAGAACCTGCTCGGCAAGCGCGTCGACTATTCCGGCCGTTCGGTCATCGTGGTCGGCCCGGAGATGAAGCTGCACCAGTGCGGCCTGCCGAAGAAGATGGCGCTCGAGCTGTTCAAGCCGTTCATCTATGCGCGCCTCGACGCCAAGGGCTACTCGACCACGGTCAAGCAGGCCAAGAAGCTGGTCGAGAAGGAGAAGCCCGAGGTCTGGGACATCCTGGACGAGGTCATCCGCGAGCATCCGGTGCTGCTGAACCGCGCCCCGACGCTGCACCGCCTCGGCATCCAGGCCTTCGAGCCGGTTCTGATCGAGGGCAAGGCGATCCAGCTGCACCCGCTGGTCTGCGCCGCGTTCAACGCCGACTTCGACGGCGACCAGATGGCCGTGCACGTCCCGCTGTCGCTGGAAGCGCAGCTGGAAGCGCGCGTCCTGATGATGTCGACCAACAACATCCTGCACCCGGCGAACGGCATGCCGATCATCGTGCCGTCGCAGGACATCGTGCTCGGCCTGTACTACCTCTCGATCATCTCGGATGGCGAGCCGGGCCAGGGCAAGATCTTCGGCGACTTCGGCGAGCTCGAATACGCGCTGCACGAGAAGGTCGTCACGCTGCATTCGAAGATCAAGTATCGCTGGACCGGCGTCGGCCGTGACGGCCAGCCCTACACGAAGATCTACGACACGACCCCTGGCCGCGTGATCCTCTCGACCGCGCTGCCGGAGCACCCGGCCGTGACCTTCGACGTCGTCAACAAGCTGATGACCAAGAAGGAGATTTCCAACATGATCGATGCCGTCTATCGCGGCTGCGGTCAGAAGGAGTCGGTGATCTTCTGCGACCGCGTCATGGGGCTCGGCTTCAAGCACGCCTTCAAGGCCGGCATCTCCTTCGGCAAGGACGACATGGTGATCCCCGCGAACAAGTGGGAGATCGTCGATGCGACCCGCGTGCTCGCCAAGGATTACGAGCAGCAGTACCAGGACGGCCTGATCACCCAGGGCGAGAAGTACAACAAGGTCGTCGACGCCTGGGCGAAGTGCTCCGACAAGCTCGCCCAGGAGATGATGGCCGGCATCTCGACCGTGAAGAAGGACGAGAGCGGTCGCGACAAGCCGATCAACTCGATCTACATGATGAGCCACTCGGGCGCCCGCGGTTCGCCGGCGCAGATGCGCCAGCTCGCCGCCATGCGCGGCCTGATGGCCAAGCCGTCGGGCGAGATCATCGAGAGCCCGATCATCTCGAACTTCAAGGAAGGCCTCGACGTTCTCGAGTATTTCAACTCGACGCACGGTGCCCGTAAGGGTCTCGCCGACACGGCGCTCAAGACGGCGAACTCGGGTTACCTGACCCGTCGTCTCGTCGACGTGGCGCAGGACGCGATCATCTCCGAGGTGGATTGCGGCTCCGACAACGGCATCAAGATGCGCGCCATCGTCGATGCCGGCCAGGTCGTGGCCTCGCTCGGCATGCGCATCCTGGGCCGTTCGGCGGCCGAGGACGTGGTCGATCTCGACGGCAACGTCCTGGTCGCCAAGGGCGCGGTGATCGAGGAGAGCCACATCGCCAAGATCAACGCCGCCGGCGTCCAGGAGGTGAAGATCCGTTCGGTTCTCACCTGCGAGACCAAGAACGGCGTCTGCGCGACCTGCTACGGACGCGATCTTGCTCGCGGCACGCCCGTCAACATGGGCGAGGCCGTCGGTGTCATCGCGGCACAGTCGATCGGCGAGCCGGGCACGCAGCTCACCATGCGTACCTTCCACATCGGCGGCGCGGCGACGATCGCCGACCAGTCCTTCGTCGAGTCGAATTTCGAGGGCACGGTCAAGATCCGCAACCGCAACGCGGCGCGGAACTCGGATGGCGACCTGATCGCGATGGCGCGCAACCTCGCCATCGTCATCACCGGCCCGGACGGCGCCGAGCGCGCGGTTCACCGCGTCCAGTTCGGCTCGAAGCTGCGCGTCGACGACGGCGACAAGGTCAAGCGCGGCCAGCGCCTGATCGAGTGGGATCCCTATTCCCGCCCGATCCTGGCGGAGGTCGACGGCAAGGTCGGCTACGAGGACCTGGTCGACGGCATGTCGATGACGGAAACGACCGACGAGGCGACCGGCATCAGCAAGCGCGTCGTCATCGACTGGCGCGGTTCGGCCCGTACCTCGGACCTGCGCCCGGCGATGGTCCTGCACGGCTCGGACGGCAAGATCGCGAAGCTCGCCCGCGGTGGCGATGCCCGCTACATCCTGCCCGTCGACGGCATCATCTCGGTGGAGCCGGGCTCGTCGGTGAAGGCCGGCGACGTGCTGGCGCGTGTCTCGACCGACTCGGCCAAGACCCGCGACATCACCGGCGGTCTGCCGCGCGTCGCCGAGCTGTTCGAGGCGCGTCGTCCGAAGGATGCCGCGATCATCGCCGAGAAGGCCGGCGTCATCGGCTTCGGCCGCGACTACAAGAACAAGCGTCGCGTCACGCTGACCCCGCATGACGGCACGGATGCTGTCGAGTACCTGATCCCGAAGGGCAAGCACATCCACCTGCAGGATGGCGACGTCGTCGAGATCGGGGATTACATCCTCGACGGCAACCCGGCACCGCACGACATCCTGGCGATCAAGGGCGTCGAGGAGCTTGCCGCTTACCTGGTCAACGAAATCCAGGAGGTCTACCGCCTCCAGGGCGTGACCATCAACGACAAGCACATCGAGGTCATCGTCCGGCAGATGCTGCAGAAGGTCGAGATCACCGAATCCGGTGATAGCGACATTCTCACCGGCGATCAGGTCGACCGGATCGAGCTGGAAGAGGTCAACGCCAAGCTGCGCGAGGAGGGCAAGAAGCCGGCGTCCGGCGTTCCGGTCCTGCTCGGCATCACCAAGGCCTCGCTGCAGACCCGTTCGTTCATCTCGGCCGCCTCCTTCCAGGAGACGACCCGCGTCCTCACCGAGGCGGCGGTCAACGGCAAGATGGACATGCTGGAAGGCCTCAAGGAGAACGTCATCGTCGGCTCGCTGATCCCGGCCGGCACCGGCGCGCAGGTCGCCCGCATCAAGCAGGTGGCGACGCGTCGCGACGATCTCATCGTCGGCCAGAAGGCGGATGCGGCGGCCAAGGCCGCGGCTGCCGCTGCGGCGGTGCTGCCGGCGGCGGAGTAAGCCGCCCCGCATCGGCGCGGACAGCGCACATCATCAAGGCCGCCCCTCGGGGCGGCCTTTTTTCATGGGCTCGTCCTGCCGTGCCTGCGGTGGCGAAAGATCAGCGGCTGGCTGGATTGATATCGGCTCGGGCTGATTGTGCCATGTTTTGGCACCCGATAGGCGTAAAGTGGAAAGGTGTAAGCTGGTTCGCGACTTCGCGTCACGCTCCACCTCTGCGGGCATTCCCTAGAGACGGAGCAACAATTATTGCGACCTGCCTTGCTTGACCTTCGAGTCTGTAATTGGCCTAAGCTTGTCCGCGAGAGCTTGCCGGGGGCGGCGAGGCACGACGGTGCAGGCAGCGGGGTATGGACGAGCAATTTCTCGACAGTCTTTACGAAGCGGCGGTGGTCCCGGAGCTATGGCCGCAAGTTCTGCGGCGCTTCCAGGAGATCGCGCGTGGCGCCGGCGCGGTGCTGATCGCGGTGACGCCGAGCTCCAATCGCTGGATTTCGTCCTCGCCAGAGTTCGACCAGGTCGTCTCGACGCATTTCAACCGCTTTCCCGGCAATGAGCGGACGCGGCGCCTGCTCGAGCGTCGTCATGCCGGCTTCCTGCGCGACATCGATATCCTCTCAGACGCTGAGATGGCGAGCGAGCCGGTCTATCGCGATTATCTACTGCCACAGGGGCTCGGCATCGGGGTCGCCACCTCGATCGCGTCGCCGACCGGCGAGGCTTTCATCCTGCATGCCGAGCGCGAGCTCGGGGAGGGCCATGTCGAGGACCAGCTGATCGCGCGCTTCGACCGGATGCGGCCGCATCTGGCGCGGGCGATGCTGCTCTCGTCACGGCTCGAATTCGAGCGGGCGCAGGGGGCCGCCCGCGCGCTGGAAGCGATCGGGCTGCCGGCGGCGATCCTCGATCGCGAGGGGCGGGCGCTGGCGCTCAACCCGCGCTTCGAGGCGCTGATCCCGTCCGTTGCGGTCGATCGCCCGTCGCGGCTCGGCCTGGTCGACACTGCGGCCGATGGCCTGCTCGGGGCCGCCCTGCAGGCGAGGGGGCAGATCGCCAGCGCGACGGTACGCTCGATCCCGGTGGCGCGCCGCGAGAACCAGCCGCCGCTGATCCTGCATCTGACGCCGATCCGTGGCGTCGCCCACGACATCTTCTCGCGGGCTGCGAGCATTCTGGTGGTGACGCCGGTGGTGGTGAAGGACGTGCCGACCGCCGATGTCGTCCAGGGCCTGTTCGATCTGACGCCGGCCGAGGCCAGGCTCGCCGCGCTGATCGCGGCGGGGCATCGTCCTCGCGAGGCGGCGGCGGCGCTCGGCGTGATGGAGGAGACGGCGCGTTCGACGCTGAAGCGCGTCATGGCCAAGACCGGCCTGCATCGCCAGGCCGACCTGATCGGCCTGTTGCGCGGGGCCGGCGTGACAAGCGATCCGTCGGGGCGGGGCTAGGCTGCCACGTTCGGGGCCGGCGTCGAGCTCCCGAGCGATTGTCCCACTGGCGACAGCAAGGGCTTTGCCGGTGAAGCCGGGTCCTGCGAGCGGCATCGTCGCGCGCTCGCGACGGCGAGCCGGAGCGGATGCGACAAGGTGGGCTCGCACTAAAACAGATGCATCGCTGCGGCGGTAAAATTATGGCAACTCCGTGGCGCTATGATCCTCTCAGCAGAGCGTGACGCGCTATAGGCTGGGTGGGGCTGATAGGATGTTGGAAGTTGCGATTGTCGGGGGCGGCCCCGGCGGGCTGATGACGGCCTGGCAGGTCCGCAAGAAGATGCAGGGCCTGTGCCGGGTGGCGCTGTTCGAGGCGTCCGAGCGGCTCGGCGGCAAAATCGTCTCGCGTCGCTTTGACGGTGCGCCGGCCCTGTACGAGGCCGGCGTTGCCGAGATCTATGGCTATTCGCAGCTCGGCCATGACCCGCTGCGCGAGATGATCGAGGGCTTCGGCTTCCAGACCATTCCGATGGATTCGCAGGCCCTCCACCTCGACGGCAAGCTGGTCGATGGTGTCGAGGGCATGCGCCGGCGCTATGGCGATGCCACTGCCGACGCCATCCTGGCATTCCGGGCGCGCTGCGCCGAGCTGCTGTCGCAGCAGGCCTATTACGAAGGGGCCGGCAAGCACGACAACAACCATCCCTGGATGTTCATGACCGCCGACGAGGTGCTCGAGCAGGAGGTGGCCGATCCGGTGGCGCGGCGCTTCTTCCGGGCGATGGCGCGCTCCGACATCGCCTCGGAGGGGCATGTCAGCAACGGCCTCAATGCGCTGAAGAACTACCTGATGGATGTCGACGGCTATATCGACGTCTACTCGATCCAGAACGGCAACGAGCAGCTGGTCGAGGGTCTGAGCGCAGCGCTCGACGCCGAGGTCTTCCTGAACCATCGCGTTCTCAGCGTCGGCAAGGCTGAAGGCGGCCGCTACAAGCTCGACATGATGAACGGCAAGGGCCCGGAGACGCGCGAATTCGACTTCGTGCTGATGTGCCTGCCGCACAACTGGCTCGGCACCATCGATTTCGGCGAGGGCCGCCTGCGCCAGGGCATGAGCCGCCATCTCGCGCATTTCGACCGGCCGGCGCATTACCTGCGCGTCGCCGCCCTGTTCGACAAGCCGTTCTGGGAGGGCCAGATCGAGGGCGCCTGGTTCATGTCGGAGAGCTTTGGCGGCTGCTGCGTCTATATCGAGGGTGCGCGGCACGATGTCGGCCGCCATGGCGTGCTCAACTGGCTGATCGCCGGCGTCGATGCGCTGTCCTATGCCAATCTCGACGACGAGGCGTTGACCAAGGCGGCGCTGAAGTCGCTGCCGGCCTCGCTCGGCGATCCCTTCCCGCATCTGATCGAGGCCAAGGTGCATCGCTGGATGGCCTCGGTGAACGCGATCCCGGGCGGCGTCCCGGTGCGCGACGTGGTGACGAACCATCTACCGGAGCCGAGGGAGCATGACGGGCTGATCGTCGTCGGTGACTACCTATTCGACTCGACGCTGAACGGCGTGCTCGATTCCGCCGACATCGCCAGCGACCTGATGCTGAGCAAGGTGATGCGCCAGCGCTATGCCACCGGGCTCGCCAAGCGGGCCGGGGAGGCGGGCGGCATCGTCGTGCCCGAGCCGTCCCCGCGCATCGACCGCGGCTATTTCGACGCCTATCGCGGCGCCGGCTCCTATCACGAGGTCTGGCGCCGCTTCAGCGACCCCGCCTACATCCGCGACCTGATCGACATGGTCTGGCAGCCCAAGCCCGGCTTCAGGCTGCTGGTCGCCGGCTCCGCCTCGGGCGAGCTCGTCGGAGCGCTGCGCGAGCTCGGCATCGATGCCTGGGGCATCGAGAACAACCGCTACATCCATGGCCGCACGCCGGCGCATCTCGCCAAGTACAACCTGCTCGGCACGGTCGCGGACCTGCCTTTCGAGGATGGCTCCTTCGACTTCGTCTATGAGAGCTGCCTTGCCCATCTCGGCAAGCGCGGCGTTGCCGATGCGCTCAGCGAGCTGCACCGGGTGGCGAAGCGCGGCGTCTATTTCGGCTCGGTGACGGCTGATCTCACTTCCGAGGTCTGCGACATGTACGACCTGCTGCGTGGGGTGAAGAAGCTCGCGACCTGGTGGGAATGGTCGGAGCTGTTCTTCGACGAGGATTTCGACATGGCGATCCAGAGCCAGGAGATGCTCGACGCGGTCTGGCAGCGCACGCTCGCCGCCGACAAGGGGCCGGGCCGCTGGTACGAGGATGCGGAGAGCCTGCGCTACTGCTTCTTCAACCGCATCGCGCCCGATAGCGCCTGAGTCAGAGCAGACAGTCCGATTGGTCAGGGGGCGGTGGAGCGAGTTCAGCTCTGCCGGTAAGCAGTGAGCGACGACGAGGTCAAGCCGGGGACCGGCGAGAATAGTGCTGTGCCCGATCCGGCGGTGAAGACCGCTGGCGCTGCCGGCGCGGCGAAGCGGCCGGCGTCGCGCCCGCCCGAGGAGCCGAAGCGGCGTGCGCTGCAGTCCGGCGCTTCCGAGGCGGATGACGACGAGGACGAAGACGACGAGGATGATGAAGAGGGCGACGATGAGGACGATGACGGTCCGGTCGTCTACACCGCCGGCGAAGCCGCGGGGGCGCTGAGAGGCGTCCTCTCCTTCACCTGGCCGCATCTCGGCCCGCATCGGCTCGGCATCGCCCTGGTCGGCCTCGGCCTGTTGGTCGAGATGGCCTTCAACGTGCTGATGCCGCTCTCGCTCAAATACCTCCTCGACGAGGTGTTCGAGGACAAGGACCGCAGCGAGCTGATCTTCATCCTCAGCGTGCTCGGGATCGCCGGGATCATCACCTCGGTGGTGGCGATCTGGTACGAATGGATCGACGCGAAGGTGACGGCGGCGATCACCACCGATGTGCGCCGCTCGTTGTTCGAGCATATCCAGAAGCTGCCGCTGAGTTTCTATGAGCGGCATCGCCGCGGCGAGATCCTGTCGCGCTTCTCGAACGACATGACCACCTATGAAGAGGCGGTCATCCATTTCGCCAATTGGGGCGCGCTGCCGCTGCTCGAGCTGCTCGCCGGCATCGCGCTGCTGATCTACCTCAACACCGAGCTTGGCCTGCTGGCGCTGCTGATCATCCCGATCGCGCTGATCGGGCCGCGGCTGCTCACGCCGAAGGCGGTTGCCGCCAGCTACGAGGTTAAGCGGGCGCAGGCCGGCGAGCTCGGCGTCGTCCAGGAGAATATCGGCGCCCAGCCGGTGGTGAAGGCCTTCGGCCTCGTGCGCGTCTCGCAGCTCTGGTTCGGCCAGCGCAACAGCGTGCTCAGGGCGGCGCAGTCGCGCTCGACCTTCCTCAACACCATGGTCGAGCGCTCGATCACCATCGTCGTGCTCTGGCTGCACCTGATCGTGCTGGCGATCGGCGCCTATCTCACCTTCAACGACGTGATCACGGTCGGCACCTTCGTCGCCTTCGAGGCGGTGTTCTGGGAGATCACCTACAACCTCAACCACCTGACCCAGTACATCCCGGTGGTGATCGACGCCTCCGGCGCCGTCCGGCACATGCGCGACATCCTCGACGAGCCGATCCGGGTCTCCGACCGGCCGAACGCGGTCGAGTGCCCGCGCATCGCTCGCGAGATCGGCTTTCAGGGCGTGCGCTTCTCCTATGGCGGGGAGGGCGCCCAGGTCGACGGGCTCGACCTTGCGATTCCCGCCGGCACGCGCATCGCCATCGTCGGGCCGAGCGGGGCGGGCAAGAGCACGCTGCTCAGCCTGCTGCTGCGCTTCCATGATCCGCAGCGCGGCAAGGTGACGATCGACGGCGTCGATATCGCCAGCGTCACCCGCGATTCGCTGCGCGCCCAGATGGCGGTGGTGTTCCAGGACAATGTCCTGTTCAACACCTCGCTGCGCGAGAACATCCGGCTCGGCTCATTGGAAGCCTCGGACGCCGAGGTCGAGGCTGCCGCGAAGAAGGCTGAGATCCATAAGTTCATCACGAGCCTGCCCGAAGGCTACGACACCATCGTCGGCGAGCGCGGCGAAACCCTGTCGGGAGGGCAGCGCCAGCGAATCGCCATCGCCCGGGCCCTGCTGCGCGATCCGGCGATTCTGCTGCTTGACGAGGCGACCTCGGCGCTCGACCAGACCACCGAGGCCGCGATCAACCGCACCTTGAAGAAGATCGGCCGCGGCCGCAGCCTGTTGTTCGTGACGCACCGGCTGACCTCGGTCGCCGACATGGACGAAATCATCGTCATGGAAGCGGGCCGGGTCGTGCAGCGCGGCGACCATGCGACGCTGATGCGCAAGCGTTCCGGCCTTTACCGCAAGCTCTGGAACGACCAGATGCGCGCGAGTGCCGAAGATGAGGACGATTGAAGCTGAATCCGTCTCTGACTTTTAGCCTAGAGACTGCTTACCCGGTCGGCCTGCAGAGCAAGCTGACCGGAACGGGCCCAAAGGGGCAAATCCGGGGTTGACGCGAATCCTTACCTGAGTCATAAGCGCGCCACTGTCGATGGCTGTCGGACACGTTTGTCGCTTGCCTTTGTTGCAAGCGAGGTTCGCGACCGAAACTCCATCGGAATTCCAGCGTCTAACGACGACATGGCAGGACGCATGAATGCGGGCTCGTTCCGTGTTCCTCTGCATGGCGAACGCGCCTGAGGCCCCGTAAAAGGGCGCCGATGGCGCGGCTTCGTTTGGTCATGGCCTCGCGCGGTGCTGGAATGGACACCGAATTCATCAAGCGCTCAAGGGAGCGAGAGGCCTTAAATGCCGACAATCAGCCAGCTGATCCGCAAGCCGCGCTCGCCGGTCAAGGCGCGCAACACCGCGCCGGCGCTCGAGAATTGCCCGCAGAAGCGCGGCGTCTGCACGCGCGTCTATACGACGACCCCGAAGAAGCCGAACTCGGCGCTCCGTAAGGTCGCCAAGGTGCGCCTGACCAACGGCTTCGAGGTCATCGGCTACATTCCGGGTGAGGGTCACAACCTCCAGGAGCACTCGGTCGTCATGATCCGTGGCGGCCGCGTGAAGGACCTTCCCGGCGTGCGCTATCACATCCTGCGCGGCGTGCTCGACACGCAGGGCGTCAAGAACCGCAAGCAGCGCCGTTCGAAGTACGGCGCCAAGCGTCCGAAGTAATCAGTGTCGGACCGGCCGGGCAGGGGCCCAGCCGGTTCGCCGTTTTAGAAGAATTGACCGGAGACTAGACGATGTCCCGCCGCCATAGTGCAGAGAAGCGCGAGATCATTCCCGACGCCAAGTTCGGCGACGTGGTCGTGACCAAGTTCATGAACTCGGTCATGTACGAGGGCAAGAAGTCGACCGCCGAAGGCATCGTCTACGGCGCCTTCGATATCATCGAGGGCAAGCTGAAGAGCGACCCGCTCGCCGTCTTCAAGACCGCGCTCGAGAACGTCGCCCCGGCGATCGAGGTCCGCTCCCGCCGCGTCGGCGGCGCGACCTACCAGGTCCCCGTCGAGGTTCGCACCGAGCGCCGCCAGGCTCTCGCCATCCGTTGGCTGATCGCCGCCGCCCGTGGCCGCAACGACCGCACCATGGTCGAGCGCCTCTCGGCCGAGCTGATGGACGCCGCGAACAACCGTGGCAACGCCGTCAAGAAGCGCGAAGACACGCACCGGATGGCGGAAGCCAACCGCGCCTTCTCGCACTACCGCTGGTAATTCGTCCGTTACGACCCGGAAAGACAGAGCATTCCCATGCCCCGTTCTCATCCTATCGATCGCTATCGCAACTTCGGCATCATGGCCCACATTGATGCCGGCAAGACGACGACGACCGAGCGCATCCTGTTCTACACCGGCAAGAGCCATAAGATCGGCGAAGTCCATGACGGCGCCGCGACCATGGACTGGATGACGCAGGAGCAGGAGCGTGGCATCACGATCACCTCGGCTGCGACGACCTGCTTCTGGCGCGACAACCGCCTGAACATCATCGACACCCCCGGCCACGTCGACTTCACCATCGAAGTCGAGCGTTCGCTGCGCGTGCTCGACGGCGCCGTGTGCGTGCTCGACGGCAACCAGGGCGTCGAGCCCCAGACCGAGACCGTCTGGCGCCAGGCCGACAAGTACGACGTTCCGCGCGTCGTCTTCGTCAACAAGATGGACAAGATCGGCGCCGATTTCTATCGCTGCGTCCAGGACATCATCGACCGCGTCGCCGGCAAGCCCGTCTGCCTGCAGATCCCGATCGGTTCGGAGTCGAACTTCGCCGGCGTGATCGACCTCATCAAGATGAAGGCGATCGTCTGGAACGGCGAGGCGCTGGGCGCGTCCTTCGACGAGAAGGACATCCCGGCCGATCTCGCCGACAAGGCTGCCGAGTACCGCTCGAAGCTGGTCGAAGCCGCCGTCGAGATGGACGATGCGGCGATGGAAGCCTATCTCGAAGGCAACGAGCCTGACGCCGACACGCTGCGCCGTCTGGTGCGCACGGCCGTGCAGCGCCGCGCCTTCCACCCGGTGCTCTGCGGCTCGGCCTTCAAGAACAAGGGCGTGCAGCCCCTGCTCGACGCCGTCGTCGACTTCCTGCCGTCGCCGGTCGATCGCGGCGCGGTCGAAGGCATCGACTTCAAGACCGAAGAGCCGACCACCCGCGAGCCGACCGACGAAGCTCCGTTCGCCATGCTCGCCTTCAAGATCATGGACGACCCCTTCGTCGGCACGATCACCTTCTGCCGCGTCTATTCCGGCAAGGTCGAGGCGGGCCAGGGCGTCATCAACTCGACGCGCGACAAGAAAGAGCGCGTCGGCCGCATGCTGCTGATGCACGCGAACAACCGCGAGGACATCAAGGAGGCCTATGCCGGCGACATCGTCGCCCTGGCCGGCCTCAAGGACGTCCGCACCGGCGACACGCTGTGCGATCCGGCTCAGGCGGTGATCCTGGAGCGCATGGAGTTCCCCGAACCGGTCATCACGATCGCGATCGAGCCGAAGTCCAAGGCTGACCAGGAGAAGCTGGGCCTCGCCCTGTCGAAGCTCGCGAACGAGGATCCGTCCTTCCGCGTCTCGACCGACCAGGAGAGCGGCCAGACCATCCTGAAGGGCATGGGCGAGCTCCACCTCGACATCAAGGTCGACATCCTGAAGCGCACCTACAAGGTCGACGCCAATATCGGCGCGCCGCAGGTCGCCTATCGCGAGACGCTGACCAAGAAGGCCGAGGTCGACTACACCCACAAGAAGCAGACCGGCGGTACCGGCCAGTTCGCCCGCGTCAAGCTGGTGATCGAGCCGAACGAGACCGGCAAGGGCTTCGAGTTCGAGTCGAAGATCGTCGGCGGCGCGGTGCCGAAGGAGTACATCCCCGGCGTCGAGAAGGGCCTCAACTCGGTCATCGGTTCCGGCGTGCTCGCCGGCTTCCCGGTGGTCGACGTCAAGGTCTCGCTGATCGACGGCGCCTTCCACGAGGTCGACTCGTCGGCTCTGGCCTTCGAAATCGCCTCGCGCGCCGCTCTGCGTGAAGGTCTGCAGAAGGGCGGCTCGGTGCTGCTCGAGCCGATCATGAAGGTCGAGGTCGTGACCCCGGAAGACTATACCGGTTCGGTCATCGGCGACCTGAACTCCCGGCGCGGCCAGATCCAGGGCCAGGACATGCGCGGCAACGCGGTCGTCATCAACGCGATGGTGCCGCTGGCCAACATGTTCGGCTATGTGAACCAGCTGCGCTCGTTCAGCCAGGGCCGCGCCAACTATACGATGCAGTTCGACCACTACGAGCAGGTGCCGTCCGCGGTCGCTGCCGAGGTCCAGGCCAAATACGCCTGATCTAAGAACGCATTACACGGAACACTTGAAGAGATCTGACGGAGGCTACGATGGCCAAAGAGAAGTTTTCGCGGACGAAGCCGCACTGCAACATTGGTACGATTGGTCACGTCGACCATGGCAAGACGTCTTTGACGGCTGCGATCACGAAGGTTCTGGCGGAGTCGGGTGGTGCGTCGTTCACGGCGTAT
>JAAEQB010000104.1 GCA_024231975.1 Allobosea sp. | reverse complement strand
GGGGCGGCGCATTGCGGGATCAAGACCACCGACCAGGAAGACTTGACCATCCTCGCCTGCCAGGCGGACGCTTCGGTCGCGATTGTCACCACTACCAACCAGGTCGTCGGCGCGCCGGTGCTGTGGATTCGGCGGATACTGCCGCGAGGGCGAGGCAAGGCGCGCGGCATCGTCGTCAACAGCGGATGCTCCAACGTGTGCACCGGCAAGCGCGGCCTGGCCGACGCCGAAGCCATGGCGCGCCAGACGGGCAAGCTGCTGGGTTGCCAGGCCGAGAAGGTCCTCGTCGCCTCGACGGGCATTATCGGCCAGCGCCTGGACATGGCCAAGATACGCGCGGGCATAGCCGCCGCCGGGGCACGGCTGGGGCTGCGAAGCGACTCCGCCGCCCTTCGCGGCATCATGACAACCGACACTCGGGAGAAGTCCGCGGTCATCCAGACGACCATCGGTGGCCAAACCGTAACCATCGCGGGCATCGTCAAGGGCTCCGGCATGATCGCGCCGTCCATGGCGACGATGATCTCGCTGATAACCACCGACGC
>JAAEQB010000103.1 GCA_024231975.1 Allobosea sp. | reverse complement strand
GCGTGCCATCCATTGGGCCGGCTTTCCCTCCGCGACCTCGTTGTGATGCGGCGGGCTTAAGGGCTACCGTTTTCGGGGATTTCAAACTTGGCCGCCACGATCAACTCCTGCGCGCCATTGCCAACTCAACCGAGGCGACCTATCGCCGAAAGGGCATCATTATGACGCTACAACTCGGCGATCTCGCTCCCGACTTCGAAGCCGTGACGACGCAAGGCCCGATCCGCTTTCACGAGTGGTTGGGATCGTCCTGGGCTATCCTGTTCTCGCACCCGAAGAATTTCACGCCCGTCTGCACGACGGAACTTGGCGACGTCGCCCGTTTGAAGCCCGAGTTCGATCGACGCAACGTCAAGGTCATCGGCCTCAGCGTCGACCAGCTCGACCGTCACGGAGCCTGGGAGGACGATATCGAGGAGACGCAAGGCCACCGCGTCAATTTTCCGATCATAGCCGATCCGGATCGCAAGGTGTCTTTGCTCTATGGAATGATCCATCCGAGCGCCAGCGATAGCATGACGGTCCGCTCCGTCTTCGTCATCGGGCCGGACAAGAAGCTCAAGCTCAGCCTCACATATCCGGCTAGCACTGGGCGCAACTTCGACGAGATACTGCGAGCCGTCGATTCCCTCCAACTTACCGCCAAGCACTCCGTCGCGACGCCGGTCAACTGGCGGCAGGGCGAGGACGTGATCATCGTTCCGTCCCTCTCCGACGACGCCGCTCGCGAAAAATTCCCGGATGGGTGGAAGGAGCTGAAGCCTTATCTGCGGGTCGTGCCGCAGCCGAAGGCTTAAAATAAAACGTTCTATCAACCGGGAGAGCGATTGTGAGCGTCGAAGTCGAAACATTCTACGACGAGCGAAGCGGCACAGCGACGCATATCGCGTTCTGCCGCGCTTCCTTTTCTTGCGCGGTGATCGATCCTGTCTTCGATCTCGATCCGAAGTCGGGTCGCACCACCCGTGCTCCCGTTGATGCCCTCGTAGGCTTCATCCGCGAGCACGATCTCAAGCTCGAATGGATTCTGGAAACGCATGTCCACCACGACCATGTCTCCGGCGCGTTCGCTCTCCGGGAAGAGTTGGGAGGTCGGATCGCTATCGGCCGGAAGGTCGGCGAGGTGGCTGATGTCGTGCGTAATGTTTATGCTCTGAACGCTTCGGCGACCCCTCCGTTCGATCGACTGCTCGACGACGGGGATCGCCTGAAGCTCGGAGAGGAAACGATCGAGGTCTTGGCGACGCCGGGGCATACGATCGACCACCTCAGCTACCGGATCGGAGACGCGATCTTCCTCGGTGACACGTTGTTCATGCCGGACTCGGGGACGGCGCGCTGCGACTTCCACCGCGCGGACGCGCATCGGCTATATGCCTCCATTCGCCGCATTCTCGCCGAGCCCGACGACGTCCGACTGTTCGTCTGCCACGACTATGGCGCAGGCGGCATCAGGGAGCCGGCTTGGGAAACGACAGTAGGCGCGCAGCGGGCAGGCAACATCCACGTCGGCAGGGAACGCGGCGAGGACGATTTCGTGTCCCTGCGCAGGAACAGGGACGCTGGTCTTGATATGCCAGCTCTTTTGCTTGCCTGCCTTCCTCTCAACATCGAAGCTGGCCGCTTCCCGGCGCCGGCGGTAAACGGCAGGGTCATTCTGTCGATACCACTAGACGTCCCCGGGGACGCCATCTAGCTGCGCCTTATGATCCCGAACCGGCACCGGAGCCGCCGTGCGCGACCTGACTGAAAATGCCGAAACGGTCGATTGCCTGATTGTCGGCGGGGGGCCTGCCGGCTTGACGGCGGCGATCTACTTGACGCGGTTTCGACGGAAGATCGTGCTGGTCGACGAGGGTAACAGCCGGGCACGCTGGATTCCCCGCTCGCATAATCACGCGGGGTTTCCCGACGGCATCGGCGGCGACGAGCTTCTGGCCCGCATGCGGAAGCAGGCCGCGCGCTACGGCGCAAGGATGGTGGCCGGCCGGATCGACTCGATCGAGGACAGCGGCAACGGCTTCCTGGCGCAGGGCGAGGGGTTGAGGCTGGAGGCCCGCACGGTCATTCTTGCCACCGGCACTGAGAACCGCCGCCCGGACATCGACGCGGAAACCCATCGGTCGGCTCTCGATCGTGGCCAGTTGCGCTATTGCGCCGTTTGCGATGGTTTCGAGGCTACCGGGCAGGCCATCGGCGTGATCGGGGGCGATACCCACGGCGTCGCCGAAGCGCTCTTTCTAAGGACCTATTCCGAGAACATCACGCTGCTGGCGACTGGGACGATGAAGATCGGGAGCGATGAGCGCGCTTTGCTCGACAAGCTCGGCATCAAGATAGAGGAGCGTGCGCTCGCGCGGATGGAGTTCGACACCAACCATGCCGTGGCGCATCTGAAGGATGGCGGCCATCTGAGGTTCGACACGGTATATCCGGCGCTCGGGTCCGACGCGAACGACATGCTGGCGCAAGCACTGAAACTCGAAATGGGCGACGGCGGCTGCATTTCGGTCGATCAGAAGCAGCGTACGAGCCGTGAAGGGATCTATGCTGCGGGGGACATCGTCTATGCGCTCGATCAAATCAGCGTCGCGATGGGTCATGCGGCCATTGCCGCCACGACCCTTCACAACGATCTTCGCCGGAAGGATGGTCTGATCATACCGTAGGAACGACGTTCTTGTTCGAGAGCGCCGAGGCTCATCGGCTTTATCGACGCTGGACATTCGCGCCGGGCTGCCGCTAGCCATTTTGGCGTGAGCGAGAGTTTTGCAGTGAAGCTGCTGCAGCGTGTGGCGGGCCTCAAGGCAGCCAGCCCGCTCGCCCGGCACGGAACCTGTCTGATGGCGCAACTCGAGGCGGCGCCCGACATAACCAAGCCTGAACCGGTGGCTCGTCTGGCGCAGGCAGACGACCTGACAGTTTGAGCCCTGCGGTTCTGTCGCGCCTCTTCTGCCGTTGGAGGATCATGCTGTCCGTAAGGGGATCGTTCAGCGGACACCTCGGAAGTCATCGCCGCGGAGGCCTAACCCCAAGGCGATCGCTGCGGTTGATCGGCGCGCTGAAGGGCGGCTCGTGATCGGTCCGACCAGTGCGGTCCGCGTCATGATCGCGACGAAGCCGGTCGACTTGCGCAAGGGGGCGGAGGGCTTGGCCTCGTTGGTGCGCGAGAGCATGGGCGCCATCGGGCGCAGTCTATGTGTTCCGGGCGAGGCGCGCCGATCGGATCAAGCTGGTTTACTTCGATGGGATGGGCGTCTGCCTGTTCTCGAAGAGGCTGGAAGACGGCAGGTTCCAATGGCCGGCTATTGCCGACGGCATCGTGCGGCTCTCTGCTTAGTCCAGACTCGACGACGCGAGCCTCAAATCACATACTTGTCCCAGCTCGCATAATGTTCGGCGCTGCGCTTGCCGCGTGGCAGGCTAAGGCCGACCAGCGCGATCCCCACCACCACCGACGTGACAGCGCCGAGATGGCCAACGCCGGTCAGCAGGAAGGGCGCGGCGACCAGCCAGACACCGAACGCGACGTTGATGAGGCGCAGCGCGCGGGCGACTTCGGCGGTAGCGATGATCGCGATGGTTATGACTAGCGCGCCGACCACGTGGTCGCTGTTCGCCATGGCGCCCTCATTGCCCAAGATCACCCGCGTCAGCATAAGGAATGCGCCGAGGGTGACGCTGGCCGCCAGCGTCCACGGCAGCGTCAATCCACGCTTCGCCTGGGCCCAGAAGGCAGAAGGCGAGACCAAAGCGTCCGACGTGTCCTCGCTGCCTGCCTCGATCGCATCACCCTGGAAGAAGGTTCGGATCAGCGGCTTGCCGCGGCATTTCGCCCACACAAGGAACTGACCCATGGCAATGACCTCATCCAATGCGAATGGAATCATGATCAGCATGGCAAGGGCGGCGATCAACGCCAGCGTGCTCCAGGTGCCGATGAAGATCGGCTGGCTGATGATGAAATAGATGCTGACGACGCCGAGCGGGATGACAAGGATGCCGAAGAAGGTCACCATCCATGGCATCGTCCGCCAGCGGTCGCGCGTGCCCATCACCGCCATCAGGATCTCGAGCACGTAGCTGATGGTGCCGAGACCGCCATCGGGAATTGGCCAGGCCTTCGACATACTGGACGTGATGATTTCTTCGGTCCCATTGCGCGGATCGGCCAGCGAGCCGGCGAAGAATGGCTCCCAGGCGCTATCGATGTGCCCTAGCTGGTAGGCGGTCAAAATGCGGGAGGTGAGAAGCCCAATCAGTCCCATGGCGACGATCGGCAGCCGCTGTGCGTCGGTGGACGGCGAATAGGTCCAGCCGGGCGGGGTGTTCTTGGGGTCCATCATGCCCGCCATGCTCATGCCCGGCATCATCGGCACGAGCACCGACAGCGCGATCACGGCC
This sequence comes from Allobosea sp., assembly GCA_024231975.1. Lineage (GTDB taxonomy): Bacteria > Pseudomonadota > Alphaproteobacteria > Rhizobiales > Beijerinckiaceae > Allobosea. The sequence continues at coordinate 3,956 of JAAEQB010000103.1, read as the reverse complement.
GAGCCGATGAGCAAATTGTTGTTATACTGCGCAGCGCTCGGGCTCCAGAAGATCAGCGGCGCGAAGAACAGCCAGATGCCGACGAACGCGACCGCCCATTGCGCCCAGGTCTTGGTGCGCGGGACAAGCGACAGCGCGCCGAACAGCACGATGGCGAGGCCGCTGGCGACATCGCTGATGGCCAGTGTGCTCGCCCGCCACTCGATCGACGGCAGCCCGCGATCGATGGTGACGAAGCGCGCCGCTTCGCCGACGCTCTGCGTGGTCATGGAGTCATAGATGAGCGGGCTGGAGGCGAGCCACAGACCGAGGCCGATGTTGGCGTAAAGCGCCCAGCGTGCGCGGCGCTCGTCACGGTCCATCATGGCCATGTGATCGCCATGGGCAGCGTGGCCGGGCATCGCCATGTCCGCGGCGCCGGGCCCGTGTCCCATCGCCGCGTGGTGCATCTTGCTGTGAACCATCCCGCCGTGATCCATGCCGCCCGTTCCGGCGGCCGCTGCGGGCTGGTGGTGGCCAGACTCCGCAGGCGCGGCCTCTGGTTTTTCGTCCCACGCCACTAAATTCTCGTTAAGCTTGTTGCTCCGGTACCAGGCCCGCGGATGCCGCTTCAGTGCAGCGACGATCGTTGGAAGCGTCTCGCGAAGTCTGTGCTTCGGCTCCCAATCGAGCATCGACCGCGCGCGCGAGATGTCGAGCATATAGTGGTCGTTGCTGCTGTCGATCATCCACGGCTGGATGAAGTCGTCGCTGCCGAGCGCTTCGTTCTGCAGGATGATCCCGGCTTTCGCGAGCGGCTGCGGAATTCGGATCGTCTTCCAGCCCTCGCCGTGGAGCGCCTCGCCGACGATGTCCTGGATTTCGGCATAGCCGGGAGCGTCGGGTTCGCCGATGAGCAGCGGCAGTTCGGACGGAAGTTCGCGCCGCCGATCGACCAGACGCAGCACGGCGTCGGCCAGGTCGTCGCGGTGCACCGACGATTGCGCCGCGCACAGCATGCCCGGATAGAAATGCGAGATCAGACGGTGCTCGTAGATCTGCGATATCTGCTGCGCGAGGAATGCCGAGCGGCCCTCGTCGTCGTAAACTCCCGCCGGGCGCAGGTAGACGACCGGGATCTTCCCGTGACGCTCGTGCAGCAGCGCCTCCGTGGCGACTTTGGAATGCGGGTACGCCCACGATGCACCGATTGGCGAATCTTCGTCGATGCGCTCCTCGGGAGTGGCGGTCGGCTTATGGACCAGCATGGTGCTGGCGAAGACGAATTGCTCTACCTCGAACGACTGCAGTCCGTCGATCAGCCGCCGGGTGCCCTGAACGGTGATCTCCTCGTAGAGCGGATTGGGATCGCCCGTGATGTCGTAATAGGCGGCGAGGTGGATCACCGAAGTGATGCGGTTGCCGAAGCGCTCGCGGACCTCATCGAGGGCAATTCGCACTGCTTCATCCGATCCGAGATCAATCTCTACGGCAGCGGCGGGTGGTGGCGGATCGGGTGGACCGGCGCGATCGAGGCCGACGACCGTGTAGCGCTCGCCGAGCCGGGCGATCAGGGCCGCAGCAATGAAACCGCTCGCCCCCGTGACGAGGACGATCTCCGATGCGCCCTTGTCGCCCTTCTGTCCGCTGCGTTCGCCACCAGCCATAATTCTGTCACCTGGTTCGCTCGGGCCGAGAGTGCCGCCCCCCGCGCCTGCGTCCGACAGGGAACGCTGCACAACTAGCCCGAGTTCCGTGAGTCCCTTGCGCCAGCATCTGTTGTGATGTGCGCCCTTTGAGGGCATCGCGCTGGGAGGCCCTACCACGCTGATCGAGCCATTCATCGGCCGTCGTCGGCAATCTCAACGCCGAGGCGATCGGCGCGGCAGTCGCGGTCGGCAATAGGTAGCTCTCGAAGCGACGATAGGACGATGATCGCTCGACCCAGACATCGTCCAAACGCAGTTTGTTGCGAAGATGGGCTAGGATGGGGGTTTCATAGAGGCGGCAATGGATCTTGCCATCGGCTCTGGTCACCAGCTTTCGCCATTCTTTCTTGAATGGCAGGAGCGCACCGGAGGGAACGTCGCACTTGCCGGATTTGTTCAGCTCGCGAAGGATCCGAATCCCGGCGATCGTGCAGCCGCTGCCGCGCCCGGCCTTGAACTCGAGCGCCTCGATGAATGCTGGAGCGAACTTCCGGAGCGTCGCGTAACGGTCCACCGCCCCGATCAGCGAATCCTCGTCAGCCGTTTCGGATATGGCTGCGACCTCGGGTCTGACTGATCTCGACTCGCGGAGTGGAGATCGCCAGTTGGGCGGGCGCAAAAGGAATGGGACGAGCCGGCAGTGATCGAAGAGATCAGGACGCTGATGCGGGCGTCTATTTCGAAGCGGTCAGTTGCCGACCGGCGGAGCACTGGTGAGCGCCGCGATCACGAGGGTCAGCGAGCAAAATGCCTTTTTATCGCCATCTCCCGCGCGGCCGCGTCAAGCCGGGATGCCTTCGCGCGATCGGTCTCCGCCGACGGTATGGAGCGCGGGAATGGGACCAGCCATCGACAGTGGCCGAAATCGACGAGCACATCTTCAGGGTTAGGCAGACGATCCGATGAGCGCAGGCGAAGCCAGCCGAAACGGTCAACAGAACGCGAGCCGGGCGGGATGCAATTGCTCATTCCTGGTCGCCGGGACTATTCTGTAGCCCATGATGTCGATCGGCGCTTTGCGGGATTGGGACGCGGCCTTCTCGCCGCCGCCTGCGGTGTCGTGCTCATGTTCCAGATGATGGCGAGCGCGCTTACAGGCAGCACCCATCTCGCCGTCAACTTCGACGCCGGAGAGACCTTCCTCATCGCGGTCTGTGGGACCGCGATGAGTTCGGAACGTCATCGGACGGCGCATGTCGAAAGTGTCAATACGTGCTGTGTCTGGGCGAAATCGGTCGCGCTGGCCCCGGTAACGCCTCCGGCGAGCGAGCGCGCATCACGGATGCGGCTAGGGTGACATAACCATCCCGCTTTCGAGGCCCGAGGTTGATCAGACCAATGTTCAAATCCAGATGGCTCGCGCTGTCGGTCGTCGCCATGGCGACGCTGGCGGTCGCCGTTGCTTATGTCATGGTCGGCGATAGGACGCCGCGGCCGCGGAGCGCCGACGCGCTCGCCTTCCAACGGCTCGATGGGAGTACCACTGACCTCGCGAGCTTCTGCGGGCAGGCCGTTCTTCTGACCGTCTGGGCGACGTGGTGCTGGTCTTGCCGCGAAGAGATGCCGGCCCTGGCGAGGTTTCACCGTGGCTTGAAGGGACGTCCTCCCGCCGTGATCGCGCTTTCCGTCGATCGCGACGGCGCCGAAGTCGTCGAGCCGCTCCTGGACCAGCTTGATGTCAAGGACCTGCCGGTCTACCTCGACCCGACAGGCGCCTCCGTGGGTCAGCTGTCGATCTCCGGGCTGCCCACGACGATCCTGTTCGGCCCGGACGGGTCGGAGAGGGGTCGCTGGTTCGGCGTACGGGCCTGGGACGAAAAGCTCATGATGGACGAGATCGCGGCCCTTCTCGCCGGCGCCCCGCAAGGGCGCGCACGCTGATGGAAATCGCCAGCATCGGCATCTGGGCGGCGCTCGCGGCTGGCGCGGTCTCGTTCCTGTCGCCTTGCGTCCTGCCGCTCGTCCCTGGTTACGTCTCCTACATCGCAGGGGGCGCGGCTGCGGCCGGCGACCAGCCCGCGACCGCCTCGTCCCGGCTGAATGCCCTCTTGATGAGCGCCTGGTTCGTGCTCGGCTTCTCGACGGTCTTCGTCCTGCTCGGCGCTGGCGCGAGCGCGCTCAGCCGCGTCCTTCTCGCCTATCGCTACGAAGCCGGCATCCTCGGCGGCGCAATCATCTTCATCTTTGGCATCTTCACGACGGGGCTGATGCGCTTTGCCTGGCTCGAACGCGAGCTTCGCCTGCATGTGCCGATCGAAGGCGGACGGC
>JAAEQB010000102.1 GCA_024231975.1 Allobosea sp. | reverse complement strand
CCTGTTTCGATGCCGCAGGGGTAGCAGCGGCCTTCCGCGGGCGTCCGTTACAAATTGTTTCAAAGCGGCGCGGGCGGCCGGCCCACGGGCGCGCTATGGTGCCGGCGACAAGATGACAGGGACCCGCTCGCAGGAGCACGACTATTCCGACGCAGATCCAGACGGTTTCGAGCCTTGGAGGCTGCTGCAATGACGTAGAAAGAAGTAACAGGCCTGAAGAGATCGACACGAAACTGCGAAAGGTCGACATGTTGTTGTCCAAGGCTGGCCCGCTGCCGAGGGGATCCGCACGGTCGAAGTCGCGGCCTTCTGAAATTGGCGCAAAGTCACCCTTTAAATCAGTAAGTCACTATCGGCCGAACAAACAGCCGCGCCCTTCATCAGGCCGGGTGGCACTCGGAGTGACTATGGAGAGAGCATCACCGCGAAACTAGGCAACGAGCAACTTCGTAGAGCGGCGATGAACCTTCGTGGCAGCAACTGACGGGCGAGTGAAGATGCTTCCCTTCATCGCGCGGTTCTCGCTTGCGGCAGCGTGTCATCAGTTTGCAATATTCATCCTATCTTCGCGGAGGTTACGAAGATTGGAGACTGACATAGGTCATTTCATGCCGTTCCGAACTCTTACCGCCGATCCGAAGGATATGATGAGCCTCGCTGAGACGTTTGACGCCGCTTGGATCGAAATCAATCGCGGGATACCAATCGCGCCACAGCGCCGCGCTGATGCGCAAAGCCGACTGGGTGAAATTATTATTGCCATGTGGAAGGCTGATCCTGAAGCTCCGATCATCGAGCGCGCGGTTGCGGAATTCAATTCTCAGAGGTCAATGCCTCCGCCTGCCGCCCTGGTTCTCTCAACCCTGGCTTTTGTGTTCGATCGATATACGGTCGGACTTCTCGACACGTTGGATGCCCTGGCGTGATAGAGCACCTCGGTCGCATCAGCGGTCGAGCAAGACCTTTTCTCTTCAGCACAGATCCAACAACGGCGCCCAAAGCTTTCAGCGAGCCACAGATGACGATGCGTCCCGTTTCTAGCACTGCTTTGGTAGTTTTGGGACGGCCGACGTTTTTTGATTCCCCGGCGTGGTTTGCGTGATGCATGGGTGGTCGGCTTTTGGAGGGCCGGCCATGGACGCGAGCTGGAAGTCGGATCTTGCGGGCTGGATTGCGCCCTTTCTCGCTGCTCTGCGCCACAAGGTGCGGGCGCGGATGTGCTCTGCCTATGTGGCGGGGCTGATCGGCGCCGGTTACGATCAGCTTTATCACTTCATCGCCAGCGGAATCTGGGAACGCTGCGCCGCTTTAGAAGGTCTTGCTGACTGAGGCCGACCGGATGGCCGACGGCCCTGAGGTGTGGCTAATCGTCGACGACACGGCGCTGCCGAAAAAGGGCGAGCGCTCGGTCGGCGTCGCGCCGCAATACGCTTCGGCATTGGGCAAGAACGCCAACTGCCAGACGCTGGTGTCGCTGACGCTAGCCTCTGGCGAAGTTCCGGTCATGGTGGGCTTGCGGCTATTCCTGCCCGAGAGCTGGACGAGCGATGCCGCACGGTTGACGCGGGTCGGCGTGCCGGAGGCTCACGGTGTCTATCGGACCAAGCCGAACGAGCTATGGGTCGCCAATATCCCCTTCGTGCCCACGCTCGCCGGCTTCCTGTTCCTGGCCGTCGTCATGGATGCCTGGTCACGCCGGATCGTCGGATCGGCCTTCTCGGCCGATCTGAAGACCCGCGTCGTGCTCGAGCCGCTCGCTATGGCGCTCGCCGCCCGCAAGCGGAGAATATCATCCACCATAGCGATCAGAGCTCGCAACATAGCTCGCTGGCTTTCGGCAACCGCTGCAAGGACGCCGGCGTCAGGCCCTCGACCGGCTCGGTCGGCGATGCCTACGACAACGCCATATGCGAGAGCTACTTCGCGACGCTGGCCGGCGATAGATCCTTGCGGCTCGATCCCTGGCATGCTCAAGTTGCAACGTGATCTCGGCGTCGCTCGCGTCGGCTTCCGCAAGCACCATGCCGCGTGAATGAGACAGGTCGTGGGGCTGAGGCCCAAGCGAAGCTTATCAACCTTTGCAAACTGCTTGTTGCGACGCTCGACTGCCTGGGCAAGTTGCCTTGGCTTCCATGCGAATCCGTCAACGTTGAGAGCGATCGTCAAGGAACGGTTGGGCGTTTCGTCGAGAAGCGCACTCAGCCGAATGGTACGCATTGATGCAAGTTGATCGCTGGCGGGCTTATTTCTGCCGGTTCAGACCGTTCACCGAACCGCGCACAGGCCGCTATCGAGACCCCCCTTGCTCGCACATGGCGATCGCGTCTTCGCGGGTCTCGCAGACCGTGAGAATCTGCAGGAAGCCGCTGATCGCGAAGACCTCCTTCACCGAGGGGGTGAGGCCGGCAAGGACAACCTTTCCGGCGATCTCGCGCATGCGCTTGGCGACGACGAGGAAGACGCGCAGGCCGGCGCTGGAGACGTAAGTCAGGCCCGAGCAGTCGAGCACGAGGCGCGTGGCGCCGTCCCGGATCTCGGCCACGATCGCGGCCTCGGTCTCGGCCGCATTGATGCTGTCGAGCCGGCCCGTGAGCGACAGGACGCGCATCTCGCCGATGGTCTGCGACTCCATCATGAGCCGTTGCTCTCCTGTGGCGGCGGATGAGGCCGGAATTGCTGGTTCAGGGGTGCGCGCCGTTGGCCGTCACCGGCTCCGGCGGCAAGAGAAGCGTCAGCGTGATGACGTTGCGATCGTCGTCGCGGCGATAGTCGACCTCGTCGATCAGCGTGCGGACGAAATGGATGCCGAGGCCGCCGATCTTGCGGTCTTCCAGCGCGGCGGCCGTATCGGGCTCGGTCATCGAGAACGGGTCGAAGGCGGCGGCGCTGTCGATCAGCTTCACCACGACGCGGTCGTCATGGCGGCGCATCTCGATGTCGATCACACCGTCCTTCTGCTCGGCATAGCCATAGGCGATGACATTGGTGATCAGCTCGTCCAGCGCGAGGTTGAGCTTGAAGATCATCGGCTGCGGCAGCTGCAGCGAGTCGGCGAGATACTCGATCGCATCGGCGAGGCGCCGGATTTCATGCGTGTCGCTGCGAAGGACGACATGGATACCGCGCGCCAGCATTCAACGCCCTTCGATCGGCGATTGTCATTCGCCTGTGACGCTAGGGCCCGATTGCGAAACTACGTTGACACTGCCGTAGGGCAACCGCGCCTTCCTCTTTCTGTCATCGATGCTCTCTTACTGTGCCTGCCATGGATGCCCACAGCCTCGCTTCCCCAGACCTCTTCGCCCGGCGCCTGCGCGATCTCTGCGGCGAGCTCGCTCGCGGCGACTACGACAATATCGACAGCCTGTTCGCCATGACCGCGGACGCCGAGGCGCCGGAGACGGTGCGCGAGCTCGCCGAAGCCTTCGGCAGCATGGCCGTGCAGATCGAGGCGCGCGAGTTCCGACTCGGCGAGATGCTGGCCGAGCTCAAGGAGGCCAATCGCCGGCTGGAAGACGCCAACCGCAACATCACCAGCGAGAACGCCGACCTGAAGACACAGGTGCAGCGCCTCGTCATCGAGATCGACCAGACTCGCAAGGAGCGCGAGGTCGCCGGGATCATCGAGACCGACTACTTCAAAGCGCTGCAGGAACGCGCCCAGGCGATGCGGCAACGCCATAGCACTGCAAGCCCGCACAAAAGCGAGCGGACATGACCATCATCGTCTCGACGCATTCCTACCGGGGCGGCACCGGCAAATCCAACACGACCGCGAACATCGCCGCCCGGCTCGCCCTGCGCGGACGGCGCGTCGCCATCGTCGACACCGACATCCAGTCGCCGGGCATCCATGTGCTGTTCGGCCTGGAGCCGGACCGGCTGCGCTATACGCTCAACGACTATCTCTGGGGCCGCTGCCGCATCGAGGAGGCCGCCCATGACGTCACTGGTCGGATCGCCGAGGCGACCGGAGCTGCACCGGGCGGAGCGGTCATGCTGGTGCCGTCGAGCGTGCGGCCCGGCGAGATCGCGCGGGTCGTCAAGGAAGGCTACGACGTCAACCTGCTGAATGACGGCTTTCAGGAGCTTTCGCGGGCACTGGCGCTCGACTATCTGCTGATCGACACCCATCCCGGCGTCAACGAGGAGACGCTGCTCTCGATCGCGATCTCCGACACGCTGCTGCTGGTGCTGCGGCCGGACCATCAGGACTATCAGGGCACGGCTGTCACGCTCGATCTCGCCCGCCGGCTCGGCGTGCCGCAGCTCCTGTTGATCGTCAACAAGGTGCTGCCCTCGCTCGACTTCCGCCAGCTCTCCGACCGTATCGCCAGCACCTATCGCGTTCCGGTGGCCGCGGTGCTGCCGCTCAGTGAGGACATGGTCCGGCTCGGCAGCGGCGGGCTTTTCTCGCTGCTCGCGCCAACTTCCGCCTATGCCGACGGCATCGCCGCGATCACCGCCCTGGTCGACAGCGGCGAGCGCTAGACGCGCTCAGCCGAAGAGCGCTTTCGAAAAGGCAGCGGCATCCGCTGGACGCTGCTCGCGCTCGAAAGCGAGCGCCGCTGTCACCGCTTGCCAGAGCTTGTCCTCGACATCGACAGGCCTTGCCGGTGAGAGGCGCTGCTCGCGCGCCTCGATCGCAGCCTTGCCATCGAAGGGGTGGCGCCCGGCGAGCAGCTCATAGACGATGCAGCCGAGCGCGTAGACGTCGTCATCGGCCCGCCGTTCGGCGGTCTCGATCATTTGCGGGCTGGCATAAGCCATGGTCAGCCCGCCGAGCGAAGTTGGATCGAAGCCGCCGTCTCGGGCTGCGCTCGCAATGCCGAAATCGAGCAGTTTCACGCCATCCGCAATCAGGAAGACATTGGCCGGCTTGATGTCGGCATGGACGACACCACGGGCATGGGCATGGGCAAGCCCGGCGCAGAGCCCGGCGAGAATCTCGCTGCCCTCTTCCCAGCCGACAGCGATCTGGCCGGCACGAGCAATGCGCTGGTCGAGCGGCTCGCCTTCGAGCAATTCCATGACGATGAAGAGATGGCCGCCATCGCGCTCGAAATCATGGATCGTCACGATGTTCGGATGGGCGAGCTCCTGTGCCCGGCGCGCCTCGGCCTCGATCGTGCGCAGCGCCTCGGGATGATGGCGGAAATCGCCGCCGAGCAGCTTCAGCGCGACATAGGGCTGGTGGCGCATCGCCTCGAGCCGGCGCCGGTCGACGGCGCGATAGACCGTCCCCATCCCGCCCCGGCCGATCTCGGCATCGAGGATGAAGCGGTCCTTCAGCATGGCGCCGATGCCGATCTGGCGCGTTTCGCGCCTGGGATCGAGCTCGAAACGGCGGGCGCGGCCGGCCTCGGCATTGCTGGCGTCGCGCCGGAAGCGCATGCTGCGGAAGTCGGCGAGGCTGGCATCGAGCGCCGCATCCGAACGGGCCTCGCCGGCGCGGTTGCGCCCGCGCAGCCCGGCGAAATCGCCGATCAGCGCGTTGACGACGACCTCGTCGACCTTGTCGCGGATCGTGCCCGCCGGCGGCAGGGCAACGGCCGGATCGGGCGCAGCCGGGCGCGGCGGAGCCAGCGGGACGGTCGGCGGATCGAGGCCGGCGTCGACCGGCGCAGCGACGGCCGGATTGCCACCGAGCTCGCCAGCGAGCAGCGCCGCGAGATCGACAGGCAGGCGCCCCTCATTGGCCCAGCTTTCGAGCCGCGCCAGGACCGGCAGCGCCGTGCCATCACCCAGGACGAGGCTTTTCAGCGCCGCGACGAGCCGTTCGAACGGCATCCTGCCGGAGACGAAGGCGGTCAGGGCGCGATCGGCCTCGTCCGCCTTATCCATCGACGCGTCCTCTTCGCCCTGCGCTGTTCATGGTGTCCTGATGGCGTAGCGCTGCAGCTTCTCGACCAGGCTGCGGCGCGAGATCTGCAGCAGGCGGGCGGCCCGGCTCTGGTTCCAGCCGGCTTCGCGCAGGCGATTCTCGATGACGATCGCCTCGTATTGCCGCACGGCCGAGCGCAGGCTGGTGCTGTCCTCGGCGACCGGCGTCTGGACGATGATGTCCGGCCCAGCCTTGGCGAGGTGGGCCGGCAGATGCTTCAGGTCGATGCGCTCGTCGCCGTCGATCAGGAGGGCGGCGCGCTCGGCCATGTTCTTGAGTTCGCGGACATTGCCGGGATAGCGCCAGCGGCAGAGCGCATCGAGCGCGCGCGGCGTCAACGCAAAGCCTTCGCGGCCATGCGCTTGCGCGATGCGCCTCAGGAAGAAATCGATCAGCAGCGGAATGTCGGAAGGCCGCTCGCGCAATGGCGGGATCGTCACCGGGAAGACGCTGAGCCGGTAATACAGGTCCTCGCGGAAGCTGCCCTGCGCGATCTTCTGCGGCAAATCGAGATTGGTCGCGGCGATGATGCGGACATCGACCTTTTCCAGCCGGGTGTCGCCGAGGCGGCGGACCGAGCCCTCCTCGAGCAGGCGGAGGATCTTCGCCTGCAGCGGCAACGGCATGTCGCCGATCTCATCGAGGAAGAGCGTGCCACCATTGGCCTCGTGCACCAGCCCCTTCTTGTCGGCGAGCGCGCCGGAGAAGGCGCCCTTGCGATGGCCGAAGAGTTCGCTCTCCAGCAGCGTCTCGGGCAGCGCCGCGCAGTTCTGCGCGACGAAGGGCCGGTCCCGCCGCTTGCCCTGCCGATGGACGGCATTGGCGAAGACGTCCTTGCCGGTGCCGGTCTCGCCGAGCATCAGCACCGCCACCGACGAGGAGGCAGCGCGGCGCGCCAGGTCGAGCGCCGCCTGGAAGGCCGGGCTCTCGCCGACGACCTGTTCCTCCTGCGGCGCAGCCATCACCTTGAGCCGCGAATTCTCGCGGGCGAGATCGGCATTGCGGCGGTCGAGCTGGCGGATCAGCTCGCGATTCTCCTCGAAGAGCCGGGCATTGGCGATCGCGACGGCGGCATGGGCGGCGAAGGAGCCGACCACGCGCTCGAAGGCCTTCGGCAGCGCCCCGATCTCGCCGCCCGGCGTCAGCTGCACATTGATCAATTGGAGCACCCCGAGGGTGACGCCCTCGACGTTCCAGAGCGGCGCGACGACGAAGGAGCGCGTGCGATAGCCGGTACGCTCGTCCTGCTCGCGCAGGCGGACGAAGTCGAAGCCGCTATAGTCGTAGACATCGGCGAGATTGACGATCTTGCCGGTGACCGCGGCGAAGACGTTGGCATCGCGCAGGTTGAAGGCGTTGCCCTCGGCATAGACCGGGATTTCGCCGGAGAGCGCCGCGGCGTCGGGCGCGACGTCGTTCTGGCCGACGAGGCCGTGCAGGTGCCGGCCGGTGCGGTCGAGCACCAGCACGCGGCCGCCCTCGGCGCGCGTCAGGCGGCGCGCCGAGTTGACCACGGCCCCGAGCAGGGCCTCGAGGCGACGCTCGGTGGCGAGCGTCGTGGTCAGCTCGATCAGCTCCTCGGCGACCGAGAGGGGGTCGTGCATGGGGCGGGCTCGCGCAGCACCGTCACTCGGCCGCCTGCGCCACCGGCTCGGACGAACCCGGCAGCGTGAAGCGGTAGGCGAAGTCCCCCTCCGGCCCGATGTCGACCGACAGGCTCTCGGGCGCATGCTCTTCGCCCATGCGGCCGATGATCTCGGTCGCGATCTCAGGCAGCAGCGTGCGGTTGACGATGTGGTCGATGTTGCGTGCGCCGGTGTCGACATCGGTGCAGCGGGCGGTAATCGCCTCGACGACGGCGTCCGAATAGTGGAACGCCATCTTCTGGCTTTCGCGCAGGCGCTTGCCGACCTTGTTGAGCTTGAGCCGGACGATCTCGCTCAGCACGTCCGGCATCAGCGGATAGAACGGCACGATCTGCATGCGCGCCAGCAGCGCCGGCTTGAAATGACGCGACAAGGTCGGGCGGATCGCCTCGGTCAGCTCGGCGGTCGAGGGCTTCTCCTCCTGCATGCCCATCGCCGTGATGATGTCGGTGGCGAGGTTCGAGGTGAGGATGATCACCGTGTTCTTGAAATCGATGACCCGGCCTTCGCCATCGGCGAGCGTGCCCTTGTCGAAGACCTGGTAGAACAGGTTGAGCACCTCCGGATCGGCCTTCTCGCATTCGTCGAGCAGCACGACCGAATAGGGGCGCTGGCGCACCGCTTCGGTCAAAAGCCCGCCCTCGCCATAGCCGACATAGCCGGCCGGGGCGCCGACGAGCTTGGAGACGGTGTGCTTCTCCTGGAACTCCGACATGTTGATGGTGACCAGGAAGCGCTCGCCGCCGAAGAGCAGGTCGGCGAGCTGCGTCGCCAGCTCGGTCTTGCCGACGCCGGAGGTGCCGACGAAGAGGAAGACGCCCATGGGCTGGCCGGGGTTGTTGACGCCGGCCTTGGCAGCGCGCATGCCCTCGTCCAGCGCCGAGACGGCATGGTCCTGGCCCTTGATGCGCTGGCGCAGGTTCGCAGCCATGCCGAGGATGGCGGCGGCCTCGTCTTTGACCATGCTGCCGACCGGGATGCCGGTCCAGTCGGAGATCACCTGGCCGACGGCGTCGGCGGTGACCTCGTAATGGATCATCGCGGTCTTGCCGCGGGTCCTGTCCAGCTCGGCAACGGCCTGCTGCAGCTCCTGCTCGGCCGCCTCGCGCGACGCGCCGGTCTCATCGTCCTCGTCGCGGTCGTCACCATCATCGTCGTCACCGTCGTCATTGTCGGCGGCCTTGGCTTCGAGCGCCGCAATGCCGTCGGGCCCGAGGCCGAGCTCGCGGCGCAGTGCGACGATACGGTCGACCAGTGCCTTCTCGCGCTCCCATTGCGCCATCGCCTCGATCTTCTGCGCCTCGATCCCCGCAATCTCCTCCTCGATATCGGCGATGCGCGGATTGTCCTTGCCGAGGGTGGTGCGATCGCGCTCCAGCGCGGCGAGCTCGCGGCGCAGCGTCGCGATACGACGCTCCTGGTCATCGATGCCGGCCGGCTTGCTGGAGAGCGAGAGCTTCACCCTGGCGCAGGCGGTGTCGAGCACATCGACCGCCTTGTCGGGCAATTGCCGGCCGGAGATGTAGCGGGCCGAGAGATTGGCGGCGGCGGCGACGGCATCGTCGCGGACATAGACGCCGTGGCTCTTCTCGTAAGCCGCGCGCAGGCCGCGCACGATGGTGATCGCCTCCGACGGCGAAGGCTCGTCGAGCTTGACCAGCTGGAAGCGCCGCGCCAGCGCCGGGTCCTTCTCGAAATACTTCTTGTACTCCGACCAGGTCGTGGCCGCGACGGTGCGCAGTTCGCCGCGGGCGAGCGCCGGCTTCAGCAGGTTGGCGGCGTCGCCGCCGCCGGCCGAGGCGCCGGCCCCGACCAGCATATGCGCCTCGTCGATGAAGAGCACGATCGGCTTCGGTGAGGCCTTGACCTCGTCGATGATGCCCTTGAGCCGGTTCTCGAACTCGCCTTTGACGCCGGCGCCGGCCTGCAGCATGCCGAGATCGAGGCTGAGCAATTCGACATTCTTGAGGAAGTCGGGGACGTCGCCCTCCGCCATCTTGAGCGCGAGGCCCTCGACCACCGCGGTCTTGCCGACACCGGGATCGCCGACGCAGATCGGGTTGTTCTTGCGGCGCCGGCCGAGGATGTCGATCATCTGCCGGATCTCGCGGTCGCGGCCGAAGACGGGGTCGATCTTGCCCTTGCGGGCCTGCTCGGTGAAGTTGATGGTGAAGCGGGCGAGCGCGCCATCGGGCGGCAGCGTCCCGTTGCCGGTCTGGCCGGAGGCTGCGCCCTGCGCCGCGGCCGGAACCGTCGGCTCCTCGGCCGAGGGCGCGACGATGTCGCGGAACTTGGCCTTGAGCTCGGCGAGCGGAACCGCCCGCACCGCCTCGAACCAGTCAGCCATCGCGTAGCGGCTGGGGCTGGCGAGCAGGGCCGCGACGATCGAACCGGAGCGGATCTGCTGCTGGCCAAGCTCGATCGAGCTGATCAGCCAGGCGTCGGTCAGCAATTCGATTAGCCCCGGCGAGAAGACGGGCCGGCCGGTATTGCCGGTCTTGAGGGTTTCGGTAGCGCGCTGCAGGCCGCGCTTCAGGCCGGAGGCGTCGAGCCCGAACTGCTTCAGGATGATGCCGAGATCGCGCTGCTCGTCTTCCGACATCACCAGCAGGAGGTGCTCGACCGCCACTTCATAGTGGCCGCGGCCGACGCTGTGACCGGCGGCCGTTTCCAGCGCGCGCTTGACGTAAGGGTTCAGCCGCCCGAGCAGCTGCTTGAGATCGACCTGGACCATGGTGGAACGCCCCCTGCCTGGCGCTTGGCGCCGGATGTCGCGCCGGGCTTGAGACCCGGTCTGCGCGATGGCGTACCTCAGCGCGTCGAGGTGACTGGCCGATGACATCTACGTCACCGTGGCGTTGCAATATCTGCGGAAAAGCCGCCGCGCAGAGACTGCGCGGCGGCCGAAGCCGACTTATCAGGCGGACTGCCAGGAGTCTTCGCCCTCGGTCGAGGCCTTGGTGTGCTTCCAGGTGACCTTCTCATAGGTGAAGGACCAGTCTTCCATCGGGCGAAGATGGTCGTTCGCCTGGGCGACGGTCAGCGGCAGGTAGGACTTGCCCTCGCAGAGCTTGGCGTTTTCCCACTTGTACTCGAAGAACTCTTCCGGCTCGCCGAGGCCGGCGGTGTCCGGGCGGTAGAACTTGCAGACGATCTCGGTCAGCGTCTCGCCCTTGGCCAGCGCCTGCCAGAGCAGCGGCGAGGAGCGGTCCATCAGCTTGGTGAAGGTGACCGGCTGGTGGACGCGGGCGCCGGAGGTGAAGCCGGACTTCGGATCGCGCGGGTTGATCACGCCGCTGGTGAAGGAGAGCACGGTGATCTGATTGCCGTGCTTGTCGTATTTGGCGCCGGCGCCGGCGCTCTTGATGGTGCTGGCCTCGCTGGAGATGTCCCCCTGCTTCTGGCCCTTGATGGTCATGTAGGCGTCGAGTGCCATTGTTCTCTTCCCTGGAATTCGCTGCTCCGGCTCAAGCCGGCCTCCCTGCTCGGCAAGGGGCGTACCAAATGGAAGAAATCGGCCATCCTTTTGATATAGTTTGTATAAATCTGTTTGCGTCACTGCCGTGACTGCGCAGTTTCCTGCGCGCATTCGGCTAACTGCGCAGGCGCGCGCTCAGTGCGGTCCACCGCCATGCGGAAGAGAAGCAGGCGCGGCCGGCCACGCCCAGCAATCCCCGCACGGACTGCAGGATTGCCACGACGTCGCTAGGAGTAATGGTGGTGAATTGAGACAGGCAGTGGCTCTAGCCGCGCGTCCGCCCGACGGCTTCCAGCCGGCTGTCGCAGGCGAGGACGGCGCGCATCACCAGATCGACGATGAGGTCGGCACTGACGCGATAGCCCATCTCGCCGGCGACCAGCTCGCCGCTGACATGGATGCCGGCGCAGGCACGGTTCTCGCGCTGCGTCTGTGCGGCCGGGCTCGCCGACAGCCTGATCCGGACCGGCCGACCGTCAGGCAAGGACGCCTCACGCCAGTTTTCTCCCGGCACGGTGACGAGGTGGAATCCGAACGCTTCGCCCGGAAAAACCTGGGTCCGCACCGCCTCATGGACGAGCGCGGCGAGCGGATCGAGTTCTCGGGTCGGTGGCTGCCAGATCATCGCAGGAAACGGCCCTGAGCTCAGCTCGCCGAGCCGTCGTTCATCTCGAACAGCGTGCCCGACGGCGAGCGGAAACGGTTGAGCGTACGGTTGCGTTTGGAGACGACATTCGGCGTCAGCGGGTTTGGCACGGCGCCGACGATGATCGGCCGGTCGATATCCCCGTTCACGCAACTGAGAATGACCTCGGTGCCCTTCAGCAGCGGGAAATGCATGCCGGTGTCGGAGGGACCGGCATAGGGCTCGGCCTTGCGCAAGAACTCGCTCGCCTTACCCTCCGCGCTGTCGCCCTCGTCATAGCGCAGGCGCACCTTGTAGCGCCCCTGCGTATCGACCTCGGCGCGCGTGCCGTCGGCCTCGCCATCGACGAAGGCATTGAACAGCCCGGCCGCCATTGGCCGCGGCGTGCGCCGCTCGGGCCGGAACGGCACGGAAAGCGGGATCGCCTCGAAGCGGTTGCCATAGGGCGCGCCGGCGATTGCTTCGCCAGTGCCGTAGCCGACCGGAGCCGGCGTCGAGACCTCGTGCTCGACCGAGATGACGAGATAGCGATCGTCGAGCGAGGGATGCCCGCTCAGGCTGAAGAACATGCCCGGCCGCAGTTGCGGCGCATTGCTGACGCCGCGGAAGACCTTGGCCCGGCAGGCGATCTCCTCGGCCCGGACCCTGGCGAGCTGGTCGCCCTCGTCGGGTTCGAGGAAATGCTGGCCGTATTCGATGATGGTGCCGGTCTTGCCGCCTTCGACCTCGGCGCGGGCGCGCAACAGCAGTGCTGGCTTCTCCGGATTGTACTCGCGCAGCACCACCGATTTCGTCACCGGCCGGGCGACGAAGCCGAACGAGGTCACCGCCGCCTGGGAGGTAGTGATCGCGTCATGGCCATGGCGATAGGGCAGCGATTTCGCCTCGATGAAGGCGACATTACTGTCTCCGAACACCGCGGTCTCGCCGTCATCGCCCTGCTTGAAGAAATAGAAGATGCCGTTGCCCTCGCACCAGCGCGACAGGAAGGCGAGATCGGTTTCGTTGTACTGCACGATGAACTCGCGCTCGCGATAGCTTGCGGCGAGATTGAGCTCGTGATCGATGGTGATGTGGCCATGATTGGCCGCCAGCGAGCCCTCGAGCTCCTTCTGGATGATGTCCTTGACCGAGACCTTGCTGGTCGAGCCGTAGACCTGATTCTGGCGGCTGAGCTCGAGCATCCGAAGGCGCGGCGCGATCACCGCGGCATAGAGATGGCCCTGGTCGCCGAGCGGATCCTCGGCAGCGAACTCGATGACGACGCCGTGCACTGCGAGCTCGCCCGCTTCGGTGTTCAGCGTCAGCCTGGCCCGTTCGCCGACGACATCCTCGGGGCTGATCGCCTTGTCCGAGCGGAACGCCACCCGGTAGGCGTAAGGCTCCGAGATCGCCTCGCGGCCGGTGACCCGCTCGACATGCAGGCCGTCCCTGATACTGCCGCTGGCGAGGCTGAGCGCGATCGTGGTGTCGTGACTGGCGGGTCGGTCGAGCATGGCACGTCGCGTCCGGTAAGGGGAACGAGGTGACGCTAGGGCGGGGCGTTGACAGGTTTACGACGGTTGAGGCGTTGGAGCAGGCTTTGCGCCTGGCCGAGCAAGGCGCGGCGGTGGTCCGAAAGCCGCGGCCGCAGGATGCGCCCGGCGAAATCGAGGGCGCTGCCCGGCCGTGTCCCGGCCTCCCAGGCGAAGCCGCACCGCAGCGCGACCCAGCGGCCGCCACGAAAGCCGGGTGGCGAGGCCGGAATGAGCCCTTCCGCCATCGCCGCTGCGGCCGAGCGGCCGTCGAAGGGATGCTTGCCGGCGACCATCACATAGGTCAGCACGGCGAAGGAGAAGATGTCGTCACGCGGGTCCGGCGCCTGACCGGCGAGCGCGGCGGGCGAGGCATAGGCTGGCGTGACCGCGCGCAGCCGCTTGAGGAAGAAGCCGGTCTCGTCCTCGGATGGCCGGTGATCAGGCGGCAGCAGCGGCTGGGCCGTGCCGAAGTCGATCAGCTTCACATGGCCGTCCTGGGTGATGAAGACATTGCCCGGCTTCAGGTCGCCATGGACCATGTCCGCGGCGTGCACGGCGGCGAGCCCGGCGCCGAGCTCGGTGACGATGCGCAGCGCCAGCCGGCGCTCCAGCGCCCTGCCCTCGCGCTCCTGCATCACCTGCGCCAACGTCTTGCCGCGCAGCAATTCCATGACGAGGTAGTGCAGTTGTCCTTCGCGGTCGAAGTCATGGACCTTGACGACATTGGGATGGCGCATCGCGAGCAGCCGCCGGCCTTCGCGATGGAGCAGGGTCGCGGCGTCGTCATGATAACCGTCGCCGATATCGGTGACCTTGAGCGCGACCTCGGGATCGAGTGCCCGCGCCCGCCGGCGGACATGGTCGACGGCCCGATAGACCGTGCTCATGCCGCCGCGCCCAACCACCTCGATCAGCTCGAAGCGGCCGCGCAGCAATGTACCGAGCGGCGCCGGGAGTGCCCGCTCGCCCGATCGCGGCGGCGAGGCTGCGGGCAAGGTCGCGATTTGCACCTCACGCGCTTCGGTAGCGCGCCGACGCCGTCTGCGCCGGACCTTCACAGCCGCCTCGCGATCACGGCGGTGATGTCGTCGCGGCCACCATTGGCGACAGCGCGTGCGACGAGCCGTTCGGCGAGGCCCGGCAGCGGCTCGTCCAGCAATTCGCCGATCTCGGCATCGGCGAGCGCCTTGTTGAGACCGTCGCTGCACAGGAGCAGCGTGTCGCCGGGCAGCGTCGGCATCACGCAGCGCGCGATCGGCAGATAGGCCGCCGAGCCGACCGCGCGGGTCAGGACATGGCCGGCACCCGGTCCGTGCCCGAGCACATGATCCTCTGTCAGCTGGGCGAAAACGTCGTCACGCCGGCGATAGATGCGGCTGTCACCGGCCCAGAGGCAGACGAGCATGCCTTCGCCGACCAACGCCACAACAACGGTCGAGCCGACGATGTCGCCCTCGACCGAGTGGGCCGCATGCTCGCGCAGCGCATCGTTGATCGCGGCGATGCCTTCCTCGGCGAGGGCGACGCGCATGGTCAGCGCCGCCTGCGGCTCCGAGACTGCGGCGAGCATGCGGGTGATCGATTGGCTGGCGAGCTCGCCATCGGCATGGCCGCCCATGCCGTCGGCGACCGCGAACAGACCCGCCTCCGGCAAGGCGGCGTAGCTGTCCTGGTTGACGTCATGGCGCGGGCCCTGCCGCGTCGCGACCGAGACCTCCCATTCTTCTCCCGCGAGGCTCATGCGCCTTGCCGTGCGCTCACGGCGCGCCAGCCATGACGCGGCCAATCGCCGGAGAAGAAGCCGGCACAAGCGGCGGGGTCGGGCAGGCCCGCACAGCGCAGCGCCGTCGCCGGCCGGGCGTTCCAGCGGCCATGCCACCAATGGCTGGCGCCGTCCTGTGCCGGGCTGTCGGCTGCGCCGAGCGACAGGCGCTCCGCTTCGCTGTCGACGATCAGCCGGCCGCTGCCCGGCCCGAACCAGAGACTGGCCGCGGCGCGCTGGGCCTCAATCCGGCGGCGCAGGCTCACGAGCGCGTCGGGCAGGGAGCGCTCGGCCGCGATCAGGTCGAGCACCACGACCTCGAACAGGTCGAGCAGGCCCTCGCTCGCGGCGAAGCCGGCGCCGTCCTCGACCGGAATCTCGAGCGCGAGGGTCAGCGGATAGTGGCGGCGGACGCGATCGACCGAACTGGCGAACACCCCGATCCAGCCGCCCGTCCCGATCAGGCCGGGCGCGAGCCGGAAGCGCCAGGGCGGGCTGAGCAGATAGGCGTCGTCCCAGCGTGCGCCGAGCGCCTCGCGGCTCGCCGTCAGCATCGCCAGCAGCCAGGCTTCCCATGGCGTGACGAAACGGCCGGGCAGTCCGTGCTGCACGAAATCACCGGCCCAGGGCACCTTGCCGAACAGGCCGAAGGCCGGTGCCTCGCTCACAGCGAATCCGGGCAGCGGAAGGCACGCAGGGCGCCGAGATTGAACGGGTTGTTCACGCTCGCAGCGCGCAGCTGATAGACGACGCGGGCATTCTCGTCGCCGGTCACGGTGATGCTGAACTGGTCGGCGCCACCGCGCGCCGCGAGCGAGGCGGCGTCGACCATGCGCAGCAGCGCCCAGGCGCCGGTGCGCTCGACACGGGTGTCCTTGCCGTTGAGGTCGGTGAGCGTGACCGCGACCGTGCTGGCATCGGTCTTGGTCGGCCATTCCAGATCGTAGGCGCGCTGCGCCTCATGGCGGTAGACGATGTCCTTGCCGTCGAGCGCCAGCGTGGCGCGCAGCAGCTTCGGGTCGAGGAAGCTCGGCCGCAGGCTGAACTTCAGCGAGGGCGCCGAACCCGATCCGGCGAAGAAGGCGTTGCGGATCGCCCGCGCCCGATAGAACTGTGCCAGCGCCTCGCGTTTCAGCGGCAAGACCGAGCCGTCGACGGTGATCGGGGCGTAGCCGTTGCGCTGCTCCGTCACGAAGGGCGCGAGATGCTTCTGGAAGAACTCGTCGAGCAGGCCGCCGGGGCGGAACATGTCGCTGAAATCGCGCAGCGAGACCTCGTCCTTTGCGCTGGCAAAGAGCGGATAGCGCTGGTCGAGCGCCGCCTGGCATTGCGGCAGCACGTCCCGGCGCCAGGCCTGGTTGACGTAATCGAGCGAGTCGCCGACCACCGAGGAGGCGCTGAGGCTCGCCACCGCCCGCATGATGCCGCGCACCGGCTCCGGCCGCAGCGCCGAATCCGCCCGGAGCTGGCCGAGCGCATCGGCGCCGGAATTGCCGCGCCGCGCCACCGCCTGATAGGCCGCCTGGCGCGGATCGGGCGCATTCGAGACATTGCTGAGCGCGCCATAGGCGCCGCTGAACAGTTCGCGGATGCGCCCCATCGGTGCCTGCGCGCCGCCTTGGGGGGCGACCAATTCGACCAGCGGACGGAACGGCGCCCCGATCGTCGCGCCGGGCCAGGGCCCCTCTCCGAGCGCGGCGGTGGCGGCGGCATTCGCCGCGCTGCTCGCCGCCGCGGCAATGAGCCCGCCGGCCGCCGGGCCGGCCGGTCCGGGCAAAGCGGCGGTCGCTCCGGCCAGTGCTCCCGGCTGGGTGTCACCGGGCAAGGGCAGTTCGGTATTGGTGCGGACGATGCCGATCAGCCGTTCGAGCGGCGAGTTGGCAGCGGCGAGCGCCTGCACGGCCGAGAGCGCCTGCTGCGTCTCGGCGAAGGGCACCATCCGCGCCGCCGCGAGCGCACCCTGCCAGGAGCGGATGTAATCCGCGACATAGCGGTCCATCACCTCGCGCGTGCCGGTCTGGACCACGCCCGAGCCCGCGGCTTCGCCACCGGTGACCCAGTCGATCCCGAGCTCCTCGCGGATCAGGATCGGCAGCCTCGGTAGCACGAAATCGTAGAAGGCTTCGCGGGTGAAGGCGGCAGGAATGACCGAGACCGCATTGTTGCCGCTGCGGCCGAGCCCGAAATCGAGCACGCCGGCGCCGATCGCGGTCGAGAGGTCGATCGAGCGCAGGCGCGGATTCTGCGAAGCCTCGCGCAGCAGCCTTGCATAGACCTGCTCGCTGCGCGGCGTCCGCATCAATCGCGCCCGCGTCGAGTCGATGATGCGCCGGTCGGTCGGCAGCGGCTGCGGCAGCAGCGCGACAAGCTCGTCGAAATGCCGTCCGAGCTCGGCCGCCCGGCTCTGGTCGACCGGAAACGCGAGCTGCGCCTCCTCGCGCGCGGCGCGCTGCACCACGCTGCGGTCGAAGCGCTCGGTGTCGCTCAGCATGAGGTAGCTGCGCAACAGCTCGCGCACCGCCTCGTTCTCGGCGCCGATCTGCGACAGGCCGGTCAATCGCTCGGACAGGCGCGCCGCGAAGGCCGGGTAGAGCCGGCCGACGATCAGGCGCTCGCGCAGTTCCGCCGCCGCCGGCGCAAGCGAGGGCGTGGCGCTCAGCCCGAAGCCGTCGAGCCAGCCGAGGATGCCGCCCTGCCCGCTGGCATCGCGCACCGCGTCGGCGGCCTGGAGTACGGGAAGCAGCGTCGCCGGTGTGGCGCGCACCGGCACGGCCGCCAGGCGCGTCTCGACCGGGGCGAGCGCGTCATTGGTCGCGGCGATCCTCGCCTGGCTGCGGCTCGCCGCGCCCCACCAGAGCACGCCGAGCCCGATCACCAGCGCCGCCGCCACGGCGTAGCCGATGTTCTGGGCCCGCACGAGGCTGCGTTCGAGCTTGCGGTCGACGCCGACCAGCCCCTGCTCCTCGAAGATGACGTCGGTCAGCAGGCGGTTGACGAAGAAGGCCTTGCCCTGCCCCGAGAACGGCGCGCGCTGGGCGCTGGTCAGGCCGAAGCTGCGCCCGAAGGCGGCGAGCACACGGTCGATGGGCGTGCCTTCCTGCGTGCCGCTGGTGAAGTAGACGCCGCGCAGGCGCGACTGCGTCTCGAACTTGCTCTGCTTGAAAATCTCGTGGACGAAGCTCGCAAGGTCCTTGCGCAGCCCGGCGAACTCCTTGGGGAAGAGATAGATCCGCCCGCGCCGGTTGAGACCGCGCTCGGCATGAGCGCGCTCGCGCATGACCTGGTCGAGACGATCGGCGAGCTCGCGCAGGTTCTGGTCGAGTAGCTCGGTCAGGCGCGTCGCGAGGTTGGCGTCGGGCGGGAAGGTCATGCCCCAGACCTGCGCCCGCCCGGTCTCGTTCAACCCGTCGAAGAACTCGGAGAAGCCGGGGATCAGGTCGCATTTGGTGATCAGGAGATAGGTCGGCAATTCGACGCCGAAGGTCTTGGCCAATTCCTGCAGGCGGGCGCG
Source organism: Allobosea sp. (assembly GCA_024231975.1). GTDB lineage: Bacteria > Pseudomonadota > Alphaproteobacteria > Rhizobiales > Beijerinckiaceae > Allobosea. Next base: position 80,491 of record JAAEQB010000102.1, on the reverse strand, counting down.
CAGCGCCGCGACATGGCGCTTCCGCTCGACCTCGTTCTGCAAGAGGATGTCGGACAGGCTGATCGCCAGGACGACGCCGTTGAGCGGCCGGCGGCCGCGATGGGTCTTGAGCAGGTCGAGGAAGCCGCGCCAGGCTGCGCCGTCGACCGCAGCGTTCGATTCATGAGTGGTGTAGCGGCCGGCGGTGTCGATCAGCACCGCCTGGTCGGTGAACCACCAGTCGCAATGGCGGGTGCCGCCGAGGCCGGCGACGGGATCGGTCCCGAGCGTGCGCGCCAGCGGGAAATCGAGCCCGGAATTCTTCAGGATCGTCGTCTTGCCCGAGCCTGGCGGGCCGATGATGACGTACCAGGGCAGCTCGAACAGATAGGCATCGCCCTTGCGGCCGGCGAAGATCGTCTCCTTGAGGGTCGTCAGCGCCCCTTCGAAGCGTTCGCGGATGATCTCGATCTCGTCTGTGCCGCCGGAATCGGCCATGGCCGCGAGGCCGCCGGTGTCGAGCAGCGACTTGATCATGCGAGCATTGGCACGCCGCGCCAGATACAGGCGCAATAGCGAGACGCCGATCAGGCCAGCAAGCAGCAGGACGATCGCGCTGGTGCGTGCCTCGGCCGAGACCAGCGGCGCCCAGCCGAAGAGCGAGAGATATGGCCCGCCGGCCCAGATCACCACGCAAAGCGCGGCCACGCCGAAGACGGTGACCAGCCCACGCGGCGAGAGGAAGCCGAGCAGATAGGAGCGGATCATGGCCGCACCGCTCCGGCGGCGATCGTGTTCTCGAGCGCCTGGATGCGCTCGACCACCGGCGCGACCTCGACCGCGAGGCGATAGCGATGGAAGCTGTACATCGTCACCAGCAGGAAGCCGGCGGCGGCGAAGACGATCCAGAGCGGGAAGAAGGTCCGCAGCGCCTTCTCGGCACCGACGCCCTGCCAATGCGCCGAGAGCTCGGAAGGCGGCGGCGGCAGATTGCGGCCGACGAGCTGGCCGACCTCGTCGCGCAGATCGGCGAGACGCTCGCGGCCATTGTCGAGCACGCGGTGCATGCCCTCGAAGCCGAGCAGCAGCACGAAATCGATCAGCTTGAGCAAAGCGATGTTCTTGCGCGGATCGGTCTTGACCCGGTCGAGGATGGCGAAGACCTTCTCGCCGCCCCAGGTCTCGTTGTGGAAGCGGTTGAGCAGCGAGCTGGTACTCCAGTCGCTGGCGCTGCCCCACGGCGTCGTCATCACCGTCTCGTCGATCAGCGAGCAAAGCACATAGCGCGCAGCCTGGACGTCGCCGGCGGCGGCGCCGTTCCTGACCGCGGCTTCTTCGAATTTGTGGATCTGCTCGACCACCTCGCTGCGCAATTGCGCGACATCGGCGAAATCGACGGCGTCGCGCAATTGCGCCACCAATGCCAGTAGCGGATTGGCGGCCGCGACCAGCGCGTCGGAGCCATCCGCGATACCGGTGCTCGCCTGCAAGGCGGCGGGAGGAGCTTCGCGCGTCGGCGCGGAGGCGCTGCGCCTAGGCTGTGGCTTGGCAGGCTCGGAGCGCGGGGTGAGCGAAGGCGCCGGAGCGGACGGCGAGAATCCGGTCGACCGGGTTGCCGGTGGCGGAACGAAGGTCGGGGCCGCGAGCGGCTGGCGTGGTGGCGCGAACGGCGTCGTCGGCGGGTCGTGGAGCACCGCTCCGGCCGGCCGCGGCTGCGCCAGGCCGACCGGCCTGTGCCCGACGACGGTCGGTGGATCGAAGCTGTGATCGCTGCTCACGCGCGTTTCCCGCGGATTGCCCAGAATTCGAGACGCAGATCCGGATAGTCACCGCTGACATGCAGGGCGAAGGCGGCTGAGCGCGTCAGGTTGCGCCAGAGCTCGACGCTCTGGTCGAGCTCGAAATAGACGCCGCCCTGCAGGAAGGGCAGCTCGCGCGGCGCCACCGGCAGGGCCGTCAGCGGAATGCCCGGCAATTGCAGATTGACGAGATCGCGGATCTGCTCGACCGAGCCGATCTTCATTGAGATCGGCAACTGGCTGCGCAGCGTCTCGGTCGGCACGCTCGCCAGCGCGATCAGGACGAAGCGCGCATCCTGGAACAAGGTGCGGTCGCTGATCGTCGAGAGGCGGATGCCGTAGCCGCGATCCTGCAGCGGCAGCGCGATCGCGTTGCGCTCGATCACCACCGCCAGGAGCTGACGCAGCTGGTCGAGCACAGCTGCGAAGGACGCGTCGAGATCGAAATGATCGTAGGCCGGGAAGTCGGCGCTGCGCCGGCGCGAGACCGAGAAGGTCGAGAGCTGGCCCGCCAGCGCTAGCGCCGCGCGATAGATCTGCTCGGGATGCAGACCCGGCGTCGCCGCGAAATGGTCGAACACCGCTTCCTGGCCGTTGACGATCGAGAGCACGACGAGATCGACGAGCCCGCCGCTCTCCGCCACAGCCGGACCGGCGGCGGATTGGCCGGCCAGCGCCTCCGCCCGGCTGCGCAAGAGCGAGCGGATCTCGCTGACGATGCGGACCAGACGCTGCGAAGCCTGGAAGTCGAGGCAAGGCGGGATGTAGTTCTCGTCGAGGAGCACGGCGCCCGTCGCATCGACCTCGCGGATGCGCGCGATCGGCAGCGTGACGAGATCGTCCTCGGCTTCGCCTTCGAGCAGCAGCCGCGCCCAGAGCCGCCCGACCTTGAGGCTGACCGAGGCGCGGTCCGGCGCGGTGACGTCGCGCACCGCCTGTTCGGCCGCCTCATAGCGCCGGCTGCGGCCGCCGTCGCCGATCTCGGCGCCATCGAGCGGGCGCAGCGCGACGGCGAGCTTCACCAGCGTATTCTTGGTGTTCGGCGGAACCGCCCGCGCCTCGATCGCGATGCCGCCGGCGGTGTCGATCACGGTCCCATCGGGCATCACGGCAGCAACTGATTGGACCGCGATCCGGCCGAGCGGTAGCAGTTCGGTCCCGAGCGCCAGCTTGCGCAGGCCCCAGGCGAAGGCGGCGAGCGCGGTGCTGCGCCCTTCGACCACATGCTCGATCCAGCGGTCATATTGCTGGAAATGCTGCGGGCGGATCAGCATGCCCTCGGACCAGAGCGGTTTGCTCACCAGCGTCATTGGGCGACCTCAGATCAGGCCAAAATTACGGGAGGCGCGCTGCAGCTCGATCTTCACGGCCAGAGCGCGCACGGTGATCAGGAAGGCGTTGTCACGGTCCGGCACGATGTCGACCAGCGATCGCCATTGCGCGACCTCGATCTGGCGGAAGCCGGCGATCACGCCGATATGCTTGGCCTCGGCTGGCGAGTCGCGCTTGACCGAGCTCTTCTCGCCCGGCTTCACCTCGAATTCGCGCTTGGCGACGAGATCGGCGCCGAGCTTGGCGGTGTCGCTGTCGAGCAATTCGAAGAAGCTGGCCTGCTCGAAGGCGTTCTTGGTCTTGAGCTCGTAGACGCGCAGCACGATCGGCGAGGGATCGCCGTTCTCGTTGACGTTGATCTCCTGATCGGCCTCGATCCCGAATTCGAGCGAGGTCGTCTTGGCCGCCGGCGGGCCGGATGAGCAGGCCGCGATCAGTGGCGCGCTGGCGCCGACCGCAAGACCGGCGAGGAGCGCCCGGCGCGTCGGCAGCAACAAGGATCTCGTGACCGGCTTCACGCCTTGGCTCCCGGCCCGCGGGCGGAGGCGCGTGCCAGCTCGTCCGAGACGAGCATGCGGATCGTGCGGTCGAGATCGCCCGCAAGCTCGCTATGCAGCTCGGCATAGCGCTCCCAGAGACGGCTTCGGTCCGGCTTGCGGCCGAGCAGGCCGGGCTCGGCCTCGGATTCGAGCCGCGCCGGCGCCAGCCTGTCGAGCAGTTCGCGGATGCTGGTCTGCATCGCCGAGGCGAGCGCGACCTCATGCGCGTGCATGTCGGCGAAACACTGCTTCACCGCCATGTCGAGCGGCAGGAAGCCGGGCGCGCCCTCGACCACGACCCGGCGCAGCGCCTCGTCGCCATGCGAGAAGAACTTGAACGGGTTGTTCTCCTGCGGCGCGAGCCGGGTCTGGTCGAGGCGGAACTCGTCCTTCATCGACTTGCGGGCCGAAAGCATCGAGACCAGCCCGCCCGCCGCCTGGCGCAGCGCGCCGCCGAGCTCCTCCAGCAATCGCGCCCGCGCTTCCGGCGGAATGCGCGCGGGATCGATCCCGATCCCCGACCAGAAAGCGGCTGCGTCGCCGGAACTCGACACGGATGAGCCCCTCGGCAGCGCGACGTCCGCCATTGGCCGAGACGGGGCGCCCGGCTCCTGCGGCGTCAGATCGATCGAGGCGGCCCGCGCCATGGCGCGCTGGCGCAGCAGAGCGAGCGGGTCGACCGCCGCGACGGGAGGCATTGCCGTGACCGGGGCTGGCGGCGGCACGGCCGGCACCGGCATCGCGGCGACCGGCGTGGGGGCAGCATGCGGCCTTGCCGGAGCCAGGTCGCTGAAGTCGAAATCATCCGGGATCAGGCCAGGCAGTTGGGTCGGCTGGCGCGTAGCCGCTGCTGGTACCGCAGAGGGCATGACAGGCGCAGGCGCCGACAGCTCCAGGCCCATCGGGATGGCTGGCGCAGCGGCAGGAATCGGCTGCGGCGGCGCGACAGGCGGCGGAGCCGCGGGCACTAGTGGTGCTGCGGCAACCGGCATGGATACCGGCATCGGCGCCGGTGCCGGCTCCTCGCGCAGGATCGCGACGGAGATGATGTAGTCGGCGAGGTAGATCGTATCGCCATTGCTCAGTGGCGCGCTCTGGTCGCGCCCGAGCGGCACATCGACGGCGTTGAGATAGACGCCATTAGTGCTGGTGTCGGTGATCAGGAAGCCGCGGCCATTGTGCGAGATGCGCGCATGCCGCGCGGAAAGCGTGTTGCGCTCGTCGGGCAAGATCCAGTCGCAGCTGGCGCTGCGCCCGAGCGTGCCACCCGCTTCTCCGAATATATGCGTAGACCGATCGCCGAGCGTGCTGCGTTGCAGCCCGAGCACGGTCAGCAGCAGTCTCATCTTACCCCCGGCCCCAGAACAACGCATGCGCCGCCGACCGGTCGTGCCGGCTCTTGGCGCTGCTGGCGCAAGGTTGGGCGAGGCGAACAACAATCATGTGACGCAACTGGATCTCAGATGACGAATTCGACGGGGCTGTCCGGATCGGCATCGAGCCAGCCCGACCAGCCAAGCCTGGACTCGCCGAGCTGGAAAGGACGCGCCTCCCCCGGCGCCAGCAGGAAGGCGATGTCCCAGTCCAGCGGCTCACGGATCGAGAGGCGGGTCAGTTCGGTCAGCGTGGCGTGATCCCGCCCGCCCGGCAGCAACCGGTCGCATTGCGCCGCGGTCAGCGGCCCGAGCTTGAGGCGGAACTTGCCCATGACATCGCGCATGCTATCGCCCGCGACCGTATCGACGCCGAGCTCGACGCCGGGCGCGCCGAGGCGCCACTGCGCCTCCTCCGGGATACGGATCTCGCGCGGCACGAACTCCTCGATCGCGCAGGGCACGCCGAAATAATGGCTGATCACGCCGGCGACCACCGAGGCCGAGCGGCTGTGCAGCGCCAGCACGCCGGCATAGGGCAGCAGCAGCGTCCGCGCCGGCCGGTCGCCCTCCTGCGCCGCGCCGAACATGCCGAACAGCGCGGCGACCGCGCCGGAGATCGGATCGGTCGCGCCCGGCTCATAGCGGTGCTGATGGCGGTAGTGCTTCCAGATCCGGAAGAGCAGCCCGAGCAGGCGATGATTGAAGAAGTCGGAGAAGTCGCGCAGCGCCCCGCCATCCTCGGCGAAGACGATCCGCTCGGTGAAGGCTGGCGGCAGCGGCGAGGACGGCCCATGCAGGCCGAAGAGATTGGCGGTGACGACGATGGGCTCGCCGGCGCGCTCGGGCAATTCGATCGCCGCGACCTCCTCGGCCGGAAAGCCGAGCGTCGGATTGGCGCGGAAACGCACGGCCTCGCGCCGCGGCGAGCCGGACGAGCCGAGGCCGCCCGGCTGCGGGAAAGCCTCTTCCAATTGAAGGCAGAGGGCGTTGAACTGGACTGCCGCAGCGTCGAGCGCCGCGACGGCGCTCAGGTCGCGCTCGTCGTGCCGGCTCGCGGCGTCCATTTGTACTCCACCTTGCTCTCGATGCCCTGGATGGCGAAGCGGTGCAGGCTGTTGAGGCTGGCATAGACCGCAAAGAAGCGCTCCAGCACCGCCCCGAACAGGTAAAGCTCGGCCTCGCCGCCGATCTTGCTCTCGGCCACGGCGAGCCTGATCGTGCGGATGCGGACCGGCTGGCCGCGCAACACGCCATCCTCGACGCCGCTCTCGAACGTCTCCAGCCCTTCCAGCAGCAGTTCCAGCCGGCGGCGCGCCTGCGCATCGTGCACGGCACGGAAGTCGTAGCTGGCGATCAGCGTGCGCAGCGCCCCGACATCGACGAGCGAGCCGTAATTGCGCGAGAGGTTGGAGATCAGCCGCCAGAGAAGGTTCTCGCCGATCGGCGGCGGGGTATGCGGCGTCACGCCCATGACGTTGGCGAAGGTGACGGTCGCCGGCGTCTCCGAGGTCGGCTGGTCGATCGCACCCACGACAAGCCGCTCAGCCAAGGCACCGTTCGAGCAGGTCAGCCCGATCGAGATCACCTCGGCCGGCGGCGCCGAGGCCCGCTCCAGCCGCGAGACGAAGGAGAGGTAATGGTCGACGCCGCGGCCGACCACAGCCGGACGCAAGCGCTCGCGATAGAACAGCTTACTTTCGGCCTCGCCCGGCAGATCGTGGCGGAAGGCCTCGAAGGGCTCGTAGACGATACGTTCGGCCCGGCCCTGCAGATAGCCGGTGACCTTGTCGATCGCGTAGATCGCTGCCCCCGCCCGGCCGCCGGCGACGACGCGGTATTCGCTGCGCGAGCGGTCGATGCGCAGGGGATGCGCCTCATGGGCAAAGAGATTGACGACAGGCGTGCAGTTCAGCCGGACATGGCCCTCCGCCACCCGGACCTGATCCGGGAAGGGCCGCGAGAACTCGAAGGCAAAGGTTGCGGCCTTGCCCGACAGGCCGGTCAGCGCTTCCAGCCCGGTGACGTCGACGAACAGGAACTTGGCCGGAAAGGCGAGGTATTCCTGCAGATGCCGGAAACCGATGAAGGCGTTCGAGGGATAGGGCAGCACGCCCTCCCCGTCCTCGAAGCCGACCGGGCGGATCGCGCTCGCCGGCAGGGTGACGGTCTCTCCGGCATCGCTGGTCACGGTGATCGAGCGCAGATGGCGCGACAGCCAGAGCAGCAGCGTGCGCCCGACCTGCGGCTCGCGCTCGGTGTTGAAAAACAAGCGCAGGCGCCCGCCTTGCAGGCCCTGCAATGTGCCGCGCCCGGCCGCCTGCAAGGTCAGCGCGAGGCGCGCCGTGGTCGGTCGGTTCTCGCTCTCGGTGCGCGTGATTGAGAACGGCAGCACCTCGACCGGATAACAGGTGCGGAAGCGGCAGGAGACCCCGTCGACCGGCCGCGAGGCCAGAGCGACGCCCGCCGGAACGCGGGTAACACCCGGACCGCCGCCGGCCGCCGCCTCGAAGGCGACAACACTCATCGGCGGGATCGGGCGCAGATAATGCGGCCAGACCAGCCGGATCAGCCCGTGGACGAGCTCCGGCATCTCGTCTTCGAGCTTCTGGCGCAGGCGCGCGACGGTGAAGGCGAAGCCTTCCAGCAATCGCTCGACATCCGGGTCGCTCGCCTCGCGCGACAGGAAGCCGGCGAGCTTCGGATTGGCCCGGGCGAACTCCTGGCCGAGCTCGCGCAGATAGGAGAGTTCGTCTTCGTAATGGGCGTTCAGCGACATCGTCAGCTCCGCAGCCGCATCTGCCGGTCGTTGCCGAGCACGGTGTCGAAGCGCATCGCCTCGCCATTCTCGCCGTCGATCATGATGGCGCTGACCGAGAAGGCGAACTCGCCGGGCGCCTCCGTCGGCATCGGCTTGACCAGCACCTCGCGCAGCCGCGGCTCGAAGGTCTCGAGCTGCGCCTTCACCGTCCGCGCGATCGCCGGGATGGTCTCGGACGCCTCGCGCGAGATGTCGTTGAGATCGGGCATGCCGAAATCCGGCCGCGTCTCGCAGCAGCCCTGGCGCGCATTGAGGATACGCCTGACATTCGCCAGCACGCTGTCGGCCACGCTCAGGGCCGGCGCGGCATCCGGCGAGCCGGCGCCGGGATCGCGCGCGGTCTCCAATCGTTCGAACAGGCTCGCCACGGGCGTCTCGTCGATGGCAGCCGCCCCGCCTCCGGTCGGAGGCGGGGCGGAGCAGGATCAGGTCACTGCTTGTCGAGCTTGCCCTTCAGCGAGAGCGTGAAGTCAGCGCCCATGTACTTGAAGTGCGGCACCACCGACATGGCGACGCGGTACCAGCCCGGCTCGCCCTCGACGTCCTCGACCCGGATCTCGGCCTTGCGCAGCGGGCGGCGCGCCCGGACTTCCGGCGAAGGATTGTCCTGGTCGGCGACATACTGGCTGATCCACTTGCCGAGCTCTTCCTGGAGCTCCTCGCGGCTCTTCCAGGAGCCGATGTTCTCGCGCTGCAGCACCTTGATGTAGTGCGCCAGGCGATTGATCATGAACATATAGGGCAGCTGCGTGCCGAGCTTGTAGTTCAGCTCCGCCTGCTTGGCCTCCGGGGTGTTGCCGAAGAATTTCGGCTTCTGCACCGAGTTCGCCGAGAAGAAGGCGGCGTTGTCGCTGCCCTTGCGCATCGTCAGCGCGATGAAACCCTGCTCGGCCAGCTCGTATTCGCGCCGGTCGGTCACCAGCACCTCGGTCGGGACCTTGGACTGGATCTGGCCCATCGACTCGAAATTATGGATCGGCAGGTTCTCGACCGCGCCGCCCGATTGCGGGCCGATGATGTTCGGGCACCAGCGGTATTGCGCGAAGGACTCGGTCAGGCGCGTCGCGAAGGTATAGGCAGCGTTGCCCCAGAGATAGTTGTCGGTCTCGCCGGCGCTCTTTTCCTCGTAGTTGAAGGCCTTCACCGGCACGGTCTCGGAGCCATACGGCACGCGCAGCAGGAAACGCGGCACCGTCAGGCCAAGATAGCGGGCGTCCTCCGTCTCGCGGAAGGCGTTCCACTTGGCATAGCGCGGCCCCTCGAAGATCGACTCGAGATCCTTGAGGTTGGCGATGTCCTCATACTTTTCGACACCGAACATCTGCGGCCCGGCCGAAGCGATCATCGGCGCATGCGAGATCGCGCCGACGCTGGACATGAACTGCATCAGCTTCACGTCCTGCGGGCCGGCGGAGAACTCGTAATTGGAGATCACCGCGCCATAGGGCTTGCCGCCGAACTGGCCGAACTCGGCCGAGTAGATGTGCTTGTAGAGGCCGGACTTCACGACTTCCGGGCTGTCCTCGAAGTCGGCGAGGAGCTCGTCCTTCGAGCAGTTGAGCAGCTCGATGCGGATATTCTGGCGGAAATCGGTGCGGTCGACGACGAATTTCAGGCCACGCCAGGCCGATTCCAGCTTCTGGAACGACTGATCGTGCAGGATTTCGTCGAGCTGGGCGGAGAGCTTGCCGTCGATCGCGGCGATCATCTGGTCGATGACGGCGTTGTTGACCTTCTCGTCCTTGCGCGCCGGCAGCATCAATTCGGAGATGAAGGCGGCGACACCGCGACGGGCGACGTCATAGCCCTCGTCGTTCGGCTGGATCTTGGTCTCGCCGAGGATCTGGTCGAGCAGCGACAATTCGGTCGTGACGACCGAAGCATCCTGGGCGACCTCGAGTTGCTGATTGCTCATGGTTGCGGGTCCTGTCGTGCTGATTTGATCAGGGGGTCTTGCCGTCGGTCGAGCCGGTCAGCTCGCGCAACAGCTTCTCGCGAGCCGCATCGTCCTCGAGCACGCCCTGGATCGCCTTGCGGAAGGCCGGGACGTTGCCGAGTGGGCCCTTCATCGCGACCAGCGCCTCGCGCAGCTCCATCAGCTTGCGCAGTTCCGGCACCTGGCGGGCGACCGCATCCGGCTCGAAATCCCTGAGCTTGTTGAAGGTGAGCGAGGCGCGGACATCCGGCGCATCGGCGGTTTCGTCGAGCTTGTTGGCGACGGCGACATCGAGCTTGAGCTCATGGCCCTTCAGCACGTCGTCGAAGTTGTCCTTGTTGATGTCGGCGAGCCCACGCTCCTCGACCGGGCGGTCATCGGCGCGGCCGGTGAAGTCGCCGACCATCAGCAACTTCAGCGGCAGCTCGACCTCCTCCTTCACATTGCCGGTCGCGGGCTTGAACTTGATGTTGACGCGCTCCTTCGGAGCGACAGAGACTTCCTTCGACATGACGTGCTCCCCAGCGTGGTGAAACTTGGTCTTCGGATGGAGCCGGTCACCGGAACAGGCGCGCGGCGGTGGCAAGGTCGAGCCGGACGAGGCGCTGGCGCGTCTCGTCGAGGCCGATGCGGCGCCGGTCCTCGGCGACGAGGCGGGCGGCATCGGCATGGGTGAGCGCCCGGAAGCGCAGCTCCGCCACCTGGGCGGCGAGCTGCGGCTCCCAGTTCTCGAGGTCGTGCGTCTTGAGCAGGTTCTCGAGATGGTCGAGCAGCGGCAGCGCCGCGGCGATCAAGCCGACATCGAGGCAGAAGCGCGCCTGGGCGATCTGGCGCAGCACGCGATTGCGCCCGCCGATCTCGCCGCGGGTCAGCGCCGCCAAGAGATCGACCGCCTCCGGCGCCTTGCCGGCGGCGATCAGCATCCGCGCCTCGCCGAGCGCGCGGTCGAGCCCATCGGCCTCGCCTGCGGCAGCACCGCCTCCGCCGCCATTCTCCTCGATCCAGTCGCGCGTCGCCGGATCGACGAAGGGCTTGCCGTCGCCGAAGCTGAAATTCATCAGATCGGGGAAGCGGCGGAACAGCATGTTCATCGCCCCGCCCACCGCAGCGGCCGCATCGGCGTGGTCAGGACCCATGGCCTTCAGGATCTCGCCGGTGAGGCGATGGCCCTCGAACCAGAACGGGGCGGTCCAGACCAGCTCGTTCAGCGCCTTCAGCGCCTCCTGGTTCTGGCCCGCCTGGCGCTGCGCCTGCACGGCCGCGGCTTCCTCGACCGGCGGCATCGCGCCGGTGCGGCCGCCCTCGTTGGGCGGCAATTGCCGGATGCGCCACCAGGAAGCGATGCGCGACAGCAGGTAAGCGCGCGCATCGGCGGTGCTGCGGCCGATCAGGCCAGCGGAGAGGCTGCGCAGCGTCTCGGGCAAGGTGTCGATCGTCGAGAGATCGAGCGCCGCCGACACAACTGGTGTCGGCGCGGCGGCCTGGGTCTGGACAGGCGGCGCCGGCGTGGCGGCCGGCGCAGGCGCTGGCGCCTCCGCAGCGCGCGTAGCGGCCTGCGCCTCCTGCTCGGCCCGGGCGGCAGCTTCAGCCTCCGCGGCTTGGCGCTTCTGCTCGACCTCCGCCAGGGCACGGCGGGCGGCATCGCGATGCGGCCGGAGCGCGCGCACGAGATCGCCGAGCGCGACCTGCTCCTTGCGCAGCTTCTCGCCAGCGAGCGCGTCGATCTCGGTCAGCGTGTCATAGGCGTAGAGTACCGCCGGCCAGTCGCCCTCCCCGGCCTCGCCTTCGCAGAGCGGGGCGGTGCGGCCGACCAGCCATTCCAGCGCGCCGACGCGAGCGCGCTCGCGGCCGGCCGGCGGCTGCATGCCGTCCCAATGCTCGGCGATCATCCCGCGCAGGATGCCGAGCCCGACGGCGAGGCCGTGATAGCGCTCCTCGCGGCAGAGCGCATGGGCCAGCCAGGCGCCGACGAGGAGATCCTTGCCGCGTGTCTCGAGCACAGCGGCCGAGAGCCGTGCGACCTCGCGCCAGTTCACCGCGAGCGGACCGTCGGTCTCGAGCTTGCGGACCTCGTTCTCCAGCTCCTCGAACTCGGACGAGCTGCGCGGCTCCGCGCCGGCAGGCGCCGCCTCGGACACGGGCGATGCGCCGCTCGCAATGCGCGGATCGAAAAAGGTGAAACTGGACTCTGACATCGACGCTCGCAGCGGCGACCATTGTGTATTTGGCCCCGATGACGTTGATGACGCCCGTTATTGAAGCTTCGATGACTTTGATATGACCGTGCGACTATGACGCCTGAAACCGATCATCGGGCCATCATGACTTGTCTAACCGCATAAAAGGCAAAGCCGGCTCAAGATTAGACGGCTTTCATTGCCCATGGCGTGCCGGCATCTTCGACCCGCTTGATCGTTTCGAGCTCGATCGGCTCCGGCGGGCCCTTATAGCGAACGACCAGATAGGTGATGTCGTCATGCTGGGGGGCGTCGCCGACGAAACGGCTGACGGCGTCGGTGACGTTGGAGACGACGATGTCGAGCGACTGGCGATGGCTCTCGCTCAGCGAGGTGACCAGGCGATCGACCGTGAACTCGCGGCCCTCGGTGTCCATCGCCTCGGAGATGCCGTCGGTATAGAGGAAGAGCGTGTCGCCCTTCTCCAGCTTGAGGCTGCCTTGATCGTAGGAGAAGCCGGGCATGATGCCCATGGCGATGCCGCCGGTGACGGGCAATTCGGCGACCTCGCCGCTCTCGCGCACCACGATCGGCGGGTTGTGCCCACCATTGGCGTAGCTGAGCTCGCCGGTGCGCAGGTTGAGGATGCCGTAGAAAACCGTGACGAACATATCGAGCGGGTTCTGCTCGCACAGGATCGAATTGGTCTCGGCGAGGCAATCGCCGGCCGAGCGGCCCTCGCGCGCGCTGGACTGAAGCACCGTGCGCGAGATCGCCATGAAGAAGGCCGCCGGAACGCCCTTGCCGGAGACATCCGCGATCACGAGGCCGATCTCGTCCTCGCCGATCACGAAGAAGTCGTAGAAATCGCCGCCCAGCTCGCGCGCCGGCCGCATGATCGCCCGGCCTGAATAGCTCGGATGCTTCGGCATGCGCTGCGGCAGCATCGCGCCCTGCAAGGAGCGGGCGATGTCGAGCTCGGTCTCCATCCGCTTGTGCTGCTTCTCGAGCAGCTCGTTCTTGGTTTCGAGGTCGCGCGTGCGCTCGTGGACGAGCCCTTCCAGTTCTTCCTCGCGCCGCTGCACGTCGATCGCCATCTTCTGGAAGACGCGGGCTAGCGAGCCGAGCTCGTTGCGCTGGCCGGCGACGGTCTCGATCGAATGCGGCTCGAATTTGCGGCGCTCGACATCGCGCGCCGCGAAGGTCAGGGCCGCGATCGGCGTCGCGATCTGGCGTGCGACCAGGAAGGCAATGACGATCAGGAACGGTACCGCCGCCGCCACCGCGATGGCGACGAGCGTGGTCGTGCGCTGCGTCTCTTCGAGGGCGTTCAGCTCCTGATCGGCGAGTCGGTCGAGGAAGGCGGTCAGCGTCGAGAGCGCCTCGCGCATCGCCGCCTCGTTGCGACCGTCCTCCTCGGCGAGCCGCGCCGCCTTCTCGGCATCGCCGGCCTTCCAGGATTCGAAGATCTCGGTCGCCACCCGGCGCGACTGGTCGAGCGCGGCGATGAAGGCAGTGACCGCTTCGCGGACGCCCTCGTTGGTGATCGAACGGAACACGTCGATGCTGGTGTCGGCGAGCTTCTGGTCAATGACGTTGAAGGCGGCGTCGGCCCGCGCGATCTCGTCCTTGCTAATGCTCGCGTTGATGCCGCGCACGAAAGTCCGGCTCTGCTCGAACAGCACGACCAGGGTCGAGACGTTCTTGTTGACGAGCAAGGCGTTGTTGAAGATCGAGTGGCTGGCGCTCGACATGGCGGTGACGCCGTAGACCGCCGCAGCGGCGACGATCGCCGCGATGAGGATGCCGAGCGCGGCGAGCCCGTAGAGTTTGCGTTTGACGGTCATCTTCAACGCTCGGGCCTCGTGCCTCTCTCCAGGACCCGGCGAGAGGGCGCATCGGAGCATGGGCATGTGACAGTTGCGCGCCAGCCGCAGGCGGGCCGCGTCGCCGGCTCGGTCACTCGACCTCGATCGTCATCCGCATCGACGGATGGATGGCGCAGCGGACATCGACCCTGCCGGCCTTCGGGAAAGCGACCCTGGTGCTGGCGCCCGGGCGCTGCGCCTTGAGATCGAAGCTGTTCGTGGCGCTCTCGGAGAAGACATTATGCGTGCCGGTGTCGTCATTGACGAAGACGACCTCGTCACCGGCCTTGATCTTCAGCGTCTGCGGGCTGAACTGCTGGCCCTTCTGCGCGACCTTGAACTCGGTCGCTCCGGCAAGCGAAGGCGCAGCGCCGGTGCAGACCAACGCGATGAGAATGACTGGGACGTGCTTCATTGGGCCGTTGCCTCCGGATCGGCATTGGTCTGGATGGATGTCGCAGGCCCCGAGAGCGAGCGCATGAAGGCGACGAGGTCGTTCTTCTCCTGTGCGCTGAGCCCGAGTGGGAACATGTCGGGCGACAGGCTCGGGCGGCGCACGCCGCCGCGATCATAGTGCTCGACCACAGCCTCGAGCGTGGCGACCGAGCCGTCATGCATATAGGGCGCCCGGTCGGCGACGCCGCGGAGCGTCGGCGTCTTGAAGGCGAAGGCGAGGCTCTCGATCTGCGGCTTGATCCGGCCTCGACCGCGATCGCTCGTGTCCGTCAGGCCGATGTCGCGGAAGCCCTCGTCGGTGAAGCGCCAGCCGGAATGGCAAGCGACACAATTGGCCTTGCCATTGAAGAGCTTGAAGCCACGCAATTCCGCCGGGCTGAGCGCCCGCTCGTCGCCTTTGACCCAGCGATCAAAGCGGGTCGCAGGCGAACGCAGGGTGTTCATGTAGCCCGCCAGCGCGTCGGAGACCGTCTCGGGCGTCGGCCCGACATTGGGATAGACGCGCTGGAAATCGGCCGAGAATTCCGGCGAGAAAGCGAGGCGCTGGACCATCGCATCGAGCGACAGGCCCATGATATCGGGCGAGGCAATCGGCCCGCTGACCATGCCGGCGAGCGAATCCTGCCGGCCGTCCCAGAGGAAGGCGCTCGCCCAGGCCATGTCGTAGAGTGTCTGCGAGCGCCGCGTCATCGGCCGGCCATTATCGGCGATCGGCTTCGCCTTGCGGTCGGCCCAGGCAGCGTTCGGCAGATGGCAGCTGACGCAGGCGATGCGGCGATTGCCCGACAATTCGGTGCTGTGGAAGAGCTTGTCGCCGAGCGCGACCACCGGCGCGGAAGCGCGCGCGCCGTTGGGCAGTTCGGACGGCCGACGATATTTGGCGCGCAGGCCGGCAATGTCGAGCGCGCGCGCGGCAGCCCTTGCCTTCTGCTCAGCCTGTTCGGTCGTCAGAGAAGAGTTGTCGCTGTCGAGGCTGGCCGGGCTCTCAATCAGCGGCTCGATGGTCGAGCAACCAGCGAGCAGGATCATCGCGACACCGGCCAGCAGCCGCCAGCCGCGCAGGCGTGGAGACGCCACCGCCATGCCGGCGGCCGGTTGTGCCATCGATGTCTCGCTATGCCAGGCTGCCATAGGCCAGACCGTGCGCGCCGTAATACATCAGGAAGAAGAGCAGCAGGACGCCGACATAGGTCGCGGCCTGCTCGAGCCCGCCGATCCGATAGGAGCGGATGCCACTTTGCATCACGTGGTTGATCGTCGTGTTTCCCTCGATCACCGCAACGCCGAGCGCGGCGATGATCATCAGATGGCCGACCGCATCGACCTTGCCGAAGTCGATGATGGCGGCGAGGAAGATGCCGAGGAGCATTGCGGCGACCAGGCGCTGGCTGAGCATGCCGAACAGGAGCAGGAAGGCGGCGACGAACTCTACGAAGCCCGCCAGCATGACATAGATGTGATGGTTGATGCCGAGCGTGATGCGCTCGTGCTGGGCGAGCAGCGGCAGCGTCCAGGACGCATAGGCCCATTTTTCTACCGAGGCCCAGAGCAGCGTCTGCGCCATGGCGGCATAGAGGATCGACAGCGCATAGGGCTGCAGCTGCGCCAATCGTAGCGAATGGATGACCAGGTAGGCGGCGATCCCGAGAAAGAGCGGATAGTCCATCAGATGGAAGCCGCCATATTGGGCGATCGCCAGGCCATAGAGCACGACGAGCCCGAAGCCGGCGATGAAGGTCGTGCGCCACCAGATCGTGCAAATGGCCAGGACAAGCTGAAACCAGGAGACGGCCTGGCTGTCAGTCTTCAGCTCGGGCGTGAGCAGAATGCCGCCGAGCAACCAGAGACAGAGCAGGAAGGCGCCGAGGCTGACGCGCATGATGCCCGGCGCGACCGCCTTGAGCGGCTCGAACAGCGCATCGACGGCCTCTTCGACGCCGCCTGCGCTCATCGCGCGATCGGCGACGAAGACGGTCGCGATCAGGAGGATCGACAGCGACATGGCGATCACGAACGGCACCGAAAACACCTCCCAGAGCGCGGCAGGTGGAACGGCAACGTTGTAGGGCGCGAACCATTTGACATGCGCTTGCGCGGCGTCCGTCGATGCGCACAGGGCCGCCAGCGCACAAAGAGGCGCGAGTCGGACCGTTCGCCGCCGTAACCAGGCGCCTGCCGCCAGAGGAAAGGACCGCGTCAAAGCCCGGCCTTCGCGGAGACCTGCGCCTCGGCCGGCGTGCATACCGCCTGGAAGGTCCAGTCGGCGCCGGCGCGGCGCCTGAGCTCTTCGTCCGGCCACCAGGACATGACATAGGCCAGCACCGAGACGATCTCCTGATCTGACAGGCTGCTGCGGAATGCCGGCATCGTCACGCGGCCATCGGCCGTGCGCGCCCCGGCCGCGATACGGACGAACAGGTCCGCATCGCTGTGGTTGGACGCATGGCCGCTTTCATTCAGCGCCGGCGCAACGCCCGGATCGCTGCGCCATCCGGCCGCGCCACCGAGAAAGGCGCCGTGGCAGCTCGCGCAATTGGCGCGATAGAGCGCAAAGCCCGCCTCGCGTTCGGCATGGCTGGCAGGTTGGACGATCCGGAACTCCTCTGGGCGAAGCCCCTGCCGCAACAGGAGCGAGCCTGCCGCGAACAGGCAGACTACGCCGAGGAGGACGAGAACGGCCGGCAGGAACGAGGACGCGGGCGCCGCAATCCGCTTCGGAAACGGCTCTGCCGCCAAAGAAGCCTCGGCCTCTCCGTTCAAACGCACAGGCGTCTCATCGCCCAGGACCTTCGTCACGGACGGTCTCTCGTCAGCGGCCGGGAAATCACTCCGGCATGTCTAGAGCGGAAATCTGACAGTATTGTTTCAATATGTCGGCTAATTACTCCGCTATACGATTTTTCAAATATAGAGGGATTCCGTGCCGCTGCGTCCCCACAATAAGTGAGCCGTCATCGTCCTGTCGTCACCGGCATCGTGTTCTGTCGCCTCGGCTCGGGGGGAGCAATGGCGACGAGTACGCAGGTCAGATCGAAATTCGTCCAGATCGGCCTCTACAGCGCCGCGATCATTGCGGTGCTCGTGGCGCTCGCCTTGCTGATCCCATTGCTGCTGCCGGCACCCAGGCCGCCCCAGCCGGTCGCGGCGCAACCTGCCCCGGCCCCTGCTCCACGCCCCGGCCAGCTCGAACGGATTCGGGCCGCACTAGCGGAGGAGATCAAGGCCGGTTCGATCACGGTCGATCCCTTCGGCGGCTGGGTCGCGATCCGGGTCGGCAATCTCATCACCTTCGCCTCAGGTCAGGCCACCGCCCTGCCCGGCTTCGTGCCGGTGGCGCGCCGCATCGCCGGCGTGATCGACGGCGAAAAGGGGCCGGTGCGCATCGTCGGGCATACCGACGACCAGGCGATCACGGCCGGCGGCCCCTTCCGCGACAACCAGGCGCTCTCTATCGCGCGGGCCGAGGCCGTCGCGGCTCTGATCCGGCCGGCCCTGCGCGAAGGCGGGCGCCTCTCCGTCGACGGGCGCGGCTCGGCCGAGGCGATCGCTGACAACACCAGCATCGAGGGGCGCGCCCGCAACCGGCGCATCGAGATCCTGATCACCCGCGAACCCTGAGCAGCGTCGTCAGCCTGTCGTCTACCCGCCCTAGCGTCACCTGCGAGCCACCAAGACAGCTTCATGCCGACGATCATCAAACCACGAAAGCTCGGCATCCTGACCAAGGTCGAGCGCCGCGGCAGTTCGGCGACGCTCGTCGTCTCGGCGCTCGGGCTGTTCTCGCTGCTCGAGCCCAGCGATTTCGAGCCCGACACCGCACTCTGGCCGATGGCCATGGAGCAGATGCCGGCGGGCACGATCTTCGACGCGGCGATGCCCAAGCCCTGCGGCGAGGTTCTCGTCGCCGGTTTCGCCCGGGCAGCGGGGGAAGAACCGGTCCCGGCCCTTTCGCTCGACGTTGCGCTCGGCACTATTCGCAAGCGCCTGGCGGTCTTCGGCGACCGTGTCTGGCGCCAGACCGCTGGCGGGCCCGTCTTCGAGCCGCCCAAGCCCTTCATCGAGATGCCCCTCGTGCCGGAACGCTGCTTCGGCGGCGCCAACCATCCGGTCAACCCGCTCGGGCGCGGCGCCGAGGCAGCCCGCCGCGTCGATGCCGGCGAGATCGTCCTCTTGCCGAACATCGAGCGCCCCGACCGGTTGATCCGCAACGCCGAGGACTCGCCCGAGCCGATCCGTCTCGGACCGATCGATCCGGCGCATCCCTCCCGGCGGGTGCTGGCCGGCACCTATGACGAGCGCTGGCTGAAGCACGGTTTTCCGGGGCTCGCCGCCGATGCCGATCCGCGCCTGTTCTGCGTCGCGACGCCGGACCAGCGCATCGAAGGCTACTTCTCCGGGCAGGAGCCTTACCGGCTCGCTGGCTTCTCGGCCGAGCATCCGGTGATCGAGGGCGCCCTGCCGGGCATGCGCGTCCGCATCTTCATCGCGCGTAGCGACGGCATCTTCGAGTTGCCGAACGTGCTCGACACAGTCTGGCTCTTCCCCAGCGCCCATAAGGGCGTGCTGATCTATCGCGGCGCCTGCCAGGTCGACGATATCGACGGCGACGACGTCACCCATGTCATGCTCGCCTATGAGCGCCTCGCCGACGAGCCGCGCCCACCCGAGTACTATTCCGAAGCCTTCCGGCTACGCAGCGATCCGGCCGAGAAGCTGAAATACGTGCTCGCCGACGGCGCCCTCTCGCCCCTGCCTGACCCTGCGGCAGTCGAGCGACGCCGGCTCGCCCGCATGGCCCATCACGAGCACCAGCGCGAGCGGACCGAGAAGGCGCAGCGACTCGTGCTGCGCGACGCGCTCGACAAGGCCGGCCTGCCCGCCGCCTTCATGCCGAATTTGCCGCCGGCCGAGCCGCCGCCTGCCTGGATGCCTTCGCCGGAGGAGATCGCCAGCGGCGAGATCGATTTCGCCGCCCTGTTCGAAGGCACGCAGCAGCTCCAGGCCCAGATGGACGAGCGCGGCCGTGAGCTGGAAGCGCAGGCCCATGCCATGGCGAGCCGCGGCGACCGCTTCCGCCAGACCGGAGAGCTTGGCGAGCTCGACGCCCTGCTCGCGGAGCTCGACCTGCCGGAGCAGCCCAACCTCGCCGCAACCGCGCTGCCGCCGGACTTCAAGCTGCCGCCAAGCACAATCGATCCGGAGGCAGCGCTGCGCGAGGCTCTCCAGCGCTTCCAGAGCGGCCCGGGCGCAACACTGCTCGCCCCCGCGCGCGATGGCCTTGCCGGGGCACAGGCGGCCCAGCGCGACGATCTCATCCCGAACGCGGTGGCTGCCGACAAGGGCCCGCGACAGGCGATCCAGCTACCTGCCGAGGCTGACGCGGCGAGCGACAAGCTGAGACGGGCCTTCCCCGAGCTGGCGCCGCCAGGACAGTCGCTCGACGATCTCCTCGGCATCTTGCTGGACGATGACATCCTGCCGGCCTCCAGGGAACCTACCGAGCCGAAGGCGCAGCTCGCCCGGGCGAGCGCCCAGCTCGACCAGCTCGAACCGCAGCTCGGCGAGGCCATGGCCACGATGCGCCGCGTAGCCCCGCAGCCAGTGCATCCGATCACGCCATTGCCGCCGGACGCAGCGCTTCGCTTCGGCCAGGCGATCATGGCAGCGAAGGCGGAGGGCCTCGCCGGCCGCGATATGGCGGGCGCCGACCTGTCCGGCCAGGATCTCAGCGGCCTCGACCTGAGTGGCGCCTTCTTCGAGCAGTGCGATCTCAGCGGCGCGCGCTTCCTCGGCGCCAATTGCACCGGTGCGGTCTTCGCCGGCGCCGATCTGCGCGGAGCGGATTTCTCGCAGGCCAATATGCTGGAAGCCAATCTCGGCACGGCCGACGCCCGCGGCGCCCGCTTCATTGGAGCGGACCTGCGGCGGGCGCAATGGCTGAAGAGCCAGGTCGCGCAATGCGACTTCGCCGGCGCGCAGCTGGAGCAGGCCAACTTTATCGAGACCGATCTGTCGGATGTCTCTTTCGCCAGCGCCCGGCTCGACCGGGTCACCATCCTGCGCTCGGACATGGCGCGGGTCGTTCTCGCCGATGCCGTGATGGAGAGTTGCGCGCTGGTCGAAATCAAGGCGCAGGGGCTCGACGCCCGCAGGCTCAAGGCGTTCAAGCTCTCGGCGGTGAAGCTGGAGGCGCCCGGCGCCGACTTTTCCGGGGCGCATCTGCAGCAGAGCGGCTTTCATGCCGGCTGCGATCTCACCGGCGCGCGCTTCGACGGCGCCGTCGGCATGAACGGCTCGTTCCGGAGCGCCCGGCTGATCCGCGCCAGCTTCGCGCGGGCGAGCTTCAACCGCGTCGATTTCGGCGAGGCCGATCTCAGCGAGGCCGATCTTGCCCTCGCCTCGCTGAAGCAGGCTTCGCTCGGCAAGGCGATCCTGCTGCGGGCCGATCTCTTCGGCGCCAATCTGTTCAACGCCCAGGCACGCCGCGCCCATCTCGACGGCGCGCGGCTGCTGCGGGCCAATCTCTATGGCTGCGATCTCTCGGATGCGTCGCTCGTCGGCGCCGATCTGACGCAGGCCCTGCTCGACAAGACCCTGTTCGGGATGCCCGCCGATGCGCCGTGAGGATCTTCTCGAGCGCGTCGAGCTCGGCCTGCCGGTCGAGGGCGCCTCCTTCGCCGGGGCGGATTTCGGCGGCATAACGCTGGATGGCGCGATCCTGATCGGCTGCGACTTCTCGGGTGCCCGCTTTCGCGAGGCGCGGCTGAAGCAATGCCAGCTCGTCCAATGCCGTTTCGAACGGGCCGATTTCAGCGGCGCGGAGTTCGACACGGTGCAATGGCCTCGCACCGGGTTGACCGCCTCATCCTTCGTCCGTGCGACGCTGCTCCATTGCCAGTTCGCCGAAGCCGACGCGACCGAGGTCGATTTCACCGGCGCGAAACTCGCCAGCACGAGCTTCGCCCGGGTCGACCTGTCGCGGGCCTGCTTCGCCGGGTCCGAGCTGACGACGGTCGCGCTGGTCGAATGCGTCCTCGGGAGCATCGATCTGTCGGATGCGACGATCCGCGGCCTGACGCTGGTCAAGGGCGATCTGCGAACTGCCATCCTCGATGGCGCGGACATCGATACGATGTTCGCGATGGAGGCGGATCTGTCGCAGCGCGACCTGCGCAAGGTCCGGCTGTCGCGGATCAATCTGATGAAAGCCCGCCTTGCCGGCTGCAATCTTCAAGGCGTCGATCTCTCGCAAAGCCTTTTCCTCGAAGCCGATCTCTCGCACGCTGAGTTGTCGGGAGCGAAACTGCCGATGGCGCTGATGGTCGGCGCCAATCTCACGGCGGCGAAACTGGTCGGTGCCGATCTCTCCAGCGCCAATTTCAGCGAGGCGAAGCTCGCTGGCGCCGACCTCTCCGACGCAAGGCTGAGCAACGCCCTGTTCGAACGCGCCGACTGCGCCGCGGCCCACTTCGAGCGCGCCTTGCTCGACCACGCGCAGTTCCCCTACGCCCGGCTCGACGGCGCCTCCTTCATCGCGGCGCGCTTCCATCGCACCAGTCTTCACGGCGTCTCGGCCGAAGGCACACTGTTCCAGCATGCGACAGGCTCGACCCTTCCGACCGATCCACAGCGCGCTGTCGCCGATCTCTACGATCCGGCGCGCGTCGCGGCCCTGGCCTGAGGAGGCACGCGATGGTCTTCGTCAACTCCTCCGGGCCAATCCCAGCCATCGACTTCGCCTTTCCCGACGTCTGCCTGACGCCGGCGGTCGTGCCGATCCCGGTGCCTTATCCGAACCTCGCGCTGGCGCCGACGGCGATCCCGACGCAGCTGACGACCTTCCTGACCTGCATGCCGGCCCACAACCTGCTGACCACCAAACCGATGAGCCTTGGCGACCAGCCCGGCGTCCTGCTCGGCGTCGCCTCGGGCTTCGTCATGGGCCCTGTGAAGCATGCGATGGGCTCGGTCACGATGTTCCTCGGCGGCCCGCCGGCCACGAAGATGCTCAACCCGACCATGCAGAACGGCATGAGCCCGAACATCGTCGGCCTCACGCTCGCCCCCAGCCAGGTCACCACGATCTGCCTGTCCTGAACACCGGCCGCATTTCTGATCGCACGGGAGAGCACCGATGATGCCCGCCGCAACCGCCTTTATTCCGACCTCCGGCTTCATGCCGGCGTTGCGCCCGGCGACCGTGATCGCCCGCGCCGGCGAGCAACTGCTTCTCCGGAGCGAGACTGGCGAGGTTCCGGCCTGCGTCGCCCTCTCCTGCCCGCTCGCGCCGCATGTCGGCGATCAGGTTCTCGCCTGGGCCGGCGGCGAGGAATGGCATGTCCTCGCCGTGCTGGGCCGCGAGACCAGGCCGGCACAGCCTGCCGCTCTGGATGCGATCGGCGACGAAGCCAAGCCCTTGCCGCCAGTGCCGTATTACGAGGATTCCTCGGTCAGCGAAGGTGAGGCCGCGGCCGGCCGGCCCTATACCCGCATCGACGTGCCGCTGAAGCCCGACGAATTCGGCAGCGGCACCTATCTGCGCCTCGGGGCCTATGTCGAGGGCGAGGAGGGCTCGATGATGCCCGAGCTCCTGCTGTCGAAGAGCAGCACCTCGAACACGACCAAGACCGAGCCGAGCCCGGACCTGTCGCTGGCCTCGCTGCTCAGCGGCAAGAACCCCTATGTCACCGTCGCCGAGACGGCCAATGAGGCAAAGGCGAGCGACGCGACCAATGCCGATGGCTCCGTCAAGCAGGGCTATCTCAAGCGCGGCGACAAGTTCGTGAAGAACAAGGCCGGCCAGATGGAGCTGCTGACCATCTCGACCAAGGCCAAGACGACCACCTCCTCCGGCGACGGCTTCCTCGGCAAGACCGATTCCGACGTCAACCTCTCGGTCGGCGGCGGCATGCTGGTCGACATCGTCAAGGGCCAGACCACCAACGTCTCGGACGGCGACATCAAGTTCACCGCCCCCGCCGGCGTCTTCGCCGTCAACGCGCTTTCCGGCGTCTCGATCACCGCCGGCACGCCAAACGCGCCCGCCAACATCTCCCTGCTCGCCTATGGCTATGTGAAGAACGAGGCCAAGGGACCGCTGTCGGAATGGCTCTATTCCACCTCCGAGAAGAAGACCTACGGCACAGCCAAGGAGTGGTTCTACGGCGAGAAATACACCGAGTTCCACGGCTATGAGGAGAAGAAGTTCTTCGGCGTGTCGACCAGCTATTTCCTCGGCGACCAGATCTCGACCAACCTTGCCGCCCGCATCAACATGACACTGGCGGCGACGTTGACGCTCGCCTTGGGTACGGAGTTCCGCCTCAACGCCGCGATCGATCTCAAGATCAATCTCGCCATCGACATGAACATTATCATCGGCATCGCGTTCAAAGGCGTCATCGGCTTCGACACGAAGGCGGTGCTCGGCTCGGACTTCAAATACGTCAACGGCCTGGACTTCAAATGGGTCGGCATCGACGGCAAGAAATTCGGCCTGGAAGTGAAGAACGCCGACATGAGCGCCTATCTCAAGGCGGTTAGGTTGGGGAAAAGCACGGTCGAGATCGGCGGCAAGGATATCGATGTCAAAACCGGCTTCCTTTTCAGATCATGAGCCAAGCCTTGCGCACGCCCTTCGCCATCGCCGAAGCGTCAGCTGAGCCTTTCCGGGAGGCGGATCGGCTGATCTCCGCGCGCGTGCTCGCAGTCACCGGCGAGCGCTGCCTCATCCAAGACGAGGCAGGCACCCGCGAGGCCTCGCGCGCCGTCTCCTGCCTGATCCAACCGCAGCCCGACGACGAAGTGCTCATCGTCTCCTCCGGCCGGCGCGTCTTCATCCTGGCAGTCCTCACCCGCGCCGGCCTCGGCGACGCGACGCTCGCCTTGCCGGACCGGGCTGCGAGCCTCGCCATCGTGGCGCCGAGCATCGCTCTCAGCGCCACGGCGCGGCTCGGGCTCGAAGCGCCGGAAGTGGCCGTGACCAGCCGGCGCTTCCATCTGGTCACCGACGTGCTGACGCAGCTCTCGCGGCTGGCATCCGTCGTCGGCGATGCCCTGACCACCGTCGTCGGCCGTCAATCGACCGTGGCGCAACGCATCGAGGTGACCTCGCAAGAGCGCAACACCGCGATCGCCGGCATCGACGCTGAGCGCATCGGCACGCATGTCTCGCAGACCGAGCTCACCACGGTCAGCGCCGCCATCGAGACGCATCTAGCCCGCGACGACATCCGCCTCGACGCCAAGCGCGTGACGATCGGATGAACGCGCAGGCAGCCGCCACCAGCCATGCAACCAGAGTCCGGGCCGGACTGAAGCGCCTGTCCGAAGGCCGCACCGACGAGGCCGAGGCGATCCTGCGCGAGGCGCTCGCAACCCGGCCGGACGATCCCTGGGTGCTGAACGGGCTCGGCGGCGCGGCGCTGCGGCGGCGCGACACGGCCGCGGCGGAAAGGCTGATCGGTGCCGCCGCGAGATTACTGCCGGGCGAGCCCGAGATCCTTGCCAATCTCGCCGCCCTGCACACCGAATGCGATCGCCTCGACGACGCCGAAACCTGCCTCGATCAGGCAGTCCGTTTCGCGCCGGAGCATGCGGGCGTCAGAGAGCGCCGGGCCGAGCTCCTGTTAGTGCAGAGACGCCCCTCGGAAGCGGCCATCGAGGCCCAGCAGGCGCTCGAATGCGATCCCGAGCGGCCGCGCGCCTGGCTGCTGCGCGGCCTCTGTGCGCTCGCTGCCTCCGACCGATCGCTCGCCATCGCCTGTTTCGAAGAGGCCGTTGCCCTCGATGAGACCTGCATCGAGGCCTGGCACAATCTCGCCGAAGCGCATGCTGCGCTCGGCAATGAGGCGAGCGCGATCGACTGTGCCGAGCGGGCCTATCTCTGCGCACCATCGGACCCGCTGCACATCGTCACCCTGGCGCGGCTCCTTGCCGCCCGCGATCCCGGACGTTCGGGTGAGCTGACGCGGCGAGCGCTGGCCCTCGCTCCCGGTGACCTGCCCGCATTGGAGCTGCAGGCGCTGGCCGCGGCGGACGATGCCGCGGCGCGATCCGCCTTCGCCGCGCTGGCCGCGGCGGCGCGCGGGAACGGAGCGGAGGGCGGTCCCGCCCTGCTCGCGCTGGCGCGGGCGCTGGCCGGTGCCGGACGCTTCGGCGACGCGCTGCTGGCGAGCGAGCGCGCTGCCGCGATGCAGCTCTCCGAGGCACGCTCGCTGCGACATGCCTGCCTGTTCGCGCTCGGACGCTTCGAGGACGCCTATCGCGATCTCCCGGAGCCTCGCCAGGAGATCGATGCGGTACTGATTCCGCCCGACATGCCGCTCGGGGAGGTCGTCTTCGCGCTGCGCCTGCTGCCGGCCCTGGCCACGCAGGCCGGCCGAGAACTGCCTTTGCTGGCGCCTGCCGCCCTGCATCCCCTGCTGGCGCCGCTCGCGCCTGCCCTCACGGAAACGAACCACGCCACCGCGCGGCCGCTCGTTCTCGCCGAGGCGATGGCGCATCTGCGCGCCGATGCCGGCGTGCTCGCGATGTCGGCGCCTTACATTACGGTCGAGCCCAGCCGTGCCCGACTCTGGCAGGATGCGATCGCGGCGCTGCCGGGCCCGCGCATCGGCATCGTCTGGTCGGCGCACCTCCCCGGAATGGGGCTGCAGGACCTTCTGGCAGTCGCCAGGCCATTGGGCACGATGGTGAGTCTGGCGATGGGCGCAGCGCGGGACGAGCTCTTGCAGGCGCCGGACGTCATCGATGCCGGCCATCGGATCGCCGGGCCGGAGGATCTTGCCGCCGCCATCGCCGCGCTCGATCTGGTGCTGGCGCCGGATTGTCTTGCCCTGCATCTTGCCGGCGCACTCGGCCGCCCCGGCATCGCGCTCCTGTCGCGCGCGCCGCACTGGATCTGGCAGGAAGAGGCCGGGCAAGCGCGCTTCTATCCAACGCTGACGCCCTGCCGAGCGAAACAAGCATCCGATGCGACCGCATCGCGCGCGGAACTCGAGCGGCTCCTGCGCATGCATTTGACCGCCGAAGCGGAAGCATGACGTCAGAAGCTCGCCTGCCGGCCGAGCGGGTGCAGCTGACTCTCGATCTCGTCTACGCTTTCGACCGACCGGCGCATCATCTCGATATCGAGCTTCGGGTCCGGCCGTTGCTCGCTGCCGGCACGGGTCTCGCGGCCATCCGTCTCGCCAGTGAGCCGGAAGGCCGCTTCGATCCGCCGGAGATCGATCGGAATGGCGTCATCGTCGACAGGCTGAAGCTCGCCGGGCCGACACCTCGCCTGCGCCTCAATGCCAGTTTCGACCATCTGGTCGGCACTGATGCGGCGTTGCCGGCTCTTGCACCGACCGCCGCAGACCTCGTCCTGGACGGGCTGGTGGACACGGCGGCCTCCATGCCTTGGCCTCAGGCCTTGGCCGACCTCCGCCGATCCTGGCGCTACAGCGACGATCCGCGCGACCAGCCGCAAACCCTGCAGGAGATCGCGCAGCGACGGACAGGCTCCTGCGAGGCGATCGCGCGCCTTGCCGTCGAGATCATTCGCGCCCAGAGCGTTCCGGTCCGTTTCGTCGGCGGCTATCGCCTCGTCGACCTGCACAACCACACGCGCCCGGTTCGCCGGCACGCCTGGATCGCCATCTGGGAGGGAGAGCAATGGCGCATGCACGACCCGCTCGCCCCATCTGCAACAGGACAGTGCCTGATCCCGACGGCGTCCGCTAGCCGGCTGCCGGAGATTGCAACCATTCAAGGGAGTTTCAGGGGCGCCGGCACAGCCAGGCTGACTGTTTCGGCCCATGCCCAGCGACATGGATCGTCGGTCGGGCACGGCCGTTCACCATGATGTCAAACAGCTCAAAAAGTTGCCCTCCCGATCAGCGTCCAATATTGGGTCTGAGTCGGCTTCACTGCAGGTAGCGGCTGCTCTGACGCTGGTTTCTAGAAGGCAGCAGCATGATGAAGCGGCTCCTTCGAGGCGATGCGGTCCTATGTGGCCGCCAGATCTTCGCAGAGCGCTTCGGTGACCGCATTCTCACGCTACGAGCACACCGGACTGATCGTCTCGATCATATCGTCCAGCATCTCGGGCTCGCCTTGGGCGGCCGACCCCAAGCGAGTTTTGCCGCCAGGATGCTGCTGCCGATCAGCAACGATACGCTGCTGCGTGTGGTCCGGTATCCCGCTCAGGCCGCTCTCAGGGACGTGGCCTGACGATGGCGAACGGTAGAGCCGTCACCCAAGGAGGCGGACGATGCGCCCCTCTCGGTTCACGGCAGAGCAGATCATCGGCATGCTGAAGGAACAGAGGGCCGGCGCGCAGCCTCGGACCCCACCGCTCCGGGAGCCAGTGTCTCTTCAAGAATCTTCGCGCGGTCGTCGGCGCTCCAACGCCGCCGACCTTTCGCCCCGGTGATCACCTCGGAGCGGCGCACCTCGTCCTCCGGCTCAAGCTTACATACAAAACGATCCGCCAAATCAGGATCGTCAGACTGGGCTCATCAGCGTGTTGCGATGAAAGCGTGGTCGGAACGGCGGGTTACAGAAAGTCGCCGAGCCGGCAGCCTTCTCGCCGAGAGCGACGAACGGCCGGTGCGTCTAGCTAGGACTTGCCGCGGGGGACAGCCTGCAGGGTCTGCGACCCGCAGGCCGATCTTCTGCTCGTGTCCTATTGCCACCTTGCATTCACCGTTGAGCGTCGGTCACGGCCATCGCCTGTCAGATTAAGGCCACCGTCTACGACAAGCCGTTCGGGACCGCAGCCTGAAAACAGCGCTACGTTCAGTTGAAGCAACGCGAAGTTTATTAGCCGGCATAGTTATGCGAGCCAACGGCGCAACGGTCTTCTGCCCCCAAATCAGGCATGCTGTGAAGGTAGATTAATGAATGCTCTATCATTACAGGACGGTGATCAGGCCACACAACGTCGCCACTGCGAGACAATGAATTCGATGAAGGCAGCCGTTGGTTCCGTTGAGCCAGAGCCTCCCGGCGCGAGCGGCCGTCTGGGTATCCAGCTATGGCTCGCGCTGGCTATCGTCTTGCTCTGCACCGCGGCGCTCGCGATAACGAACATCCGCCATTCCTATAGCAGCTTCGCTCAGGCTCGGCAGGACGCCTACGATATCACACGTTTTCGCCTGACCTTGGAGGCAGCAGCCCTAGTCGGCGGCGAGCGCGGACCGACCAATGCCGTCATTGCGGAAGAGCCGTCGATCGACAGCGCGTCGGTGAAGCAGTTGGCGGAGTTTCGTGGCCGCACTGATGCAGCGCTTGCTGCTCTAGCTGCCGAGCAGCGGACCCCGGCAGGGGTACAGGCCCGGCCGGTCCCGGCGGACCTACTGATGGAAGTTCGTCGCGAATTGACGGAAGCGAGAGACAAAGTTGACCTTGCTGCTGCGATCCCACTTTCCACGCTGCGGATCGAAGATGTGGAACTGGCGACACAAGCCTTGTTCCGGGCGGCCGACCGATTCGGTGAGATCGTTCGTGCGCATGGCGACACACTCATCAAATCCAATCCAAATCTGGTCTCGCCGGTCATCGCCGGTATCACCCTTAGCAAATTGCGCGACTATGGTGGTCGAGTCCTGTGCCATATCATCGGACCGATTGCCACTAATCAGCCGATCCCCCTCCAAAATCTGATCGACAGCCGCTCGATGCGAGGACGGATTCTCGAACTCTGGCAGCTTACCGAGGCCAAGACTGCATCTTTGCACGAAGTATCGCAATTGGCTGCGGAACGAGAGGGAGTTCGTGGGAAATTCCTTGGGGAGGCCTTGTCCCTTGTCGACACGCTGATTGTGGAAAGTCGGCGTGAAGAGCCCTATTCGCTATCAGCAGCGCAGCTCACCGAGCGCTATGGCCAAAGCCTGAAGTTGATCGATAGCCTAACGTCTCGCTTCATGGGCGCTATGATTGACAGAACCATCAGGGTAAGGGACCAAGCCCAATCGGAGTTCATGATCGCGGCTTTCATCGGGTCTCTTGCCCTGTTTTTCACTATAGGAATCGCCGTTTCGATCCAGCGCTTCTTGTTCAAACCCCTCTTACTGGCGCGGGACCAGGTGATCGCTCTTGCACAGGATCGGTTCACCTCGGGGAGCCGTGCGCCAGCGCAGGTTAGCGAAATACGTCGCCTCTTCAATGCGATCGATATTCTCGCCTTCAAGCTGGTAGAGAGGGTATCGCTGATGCAGCAACTGAAGCGGCAGGCCGAGACCGATGGGCTCACCGGATTGATGAATCGCCGTGCATTCGACCAGATCGGAGCGGGCGCCATCGCCAGCTGCCGGCAGGAAGATACCCCCAGCCTCATCCTCTTGGACATCGATCATTTCAAGGAGATCAACGATGGCAACGGTCATCCGGTGGGAGACCAAGTACTAAAAGAAGTTGGGCAGGTGATGCTGACGATGCTGCGCGCAACCGACATAGCCGCGCGCTTCGGAGGAGAGGAGTTCGCCATCCTCATCTCAGGACACCCATTGTCAGGCGCCATTGCGCTGGCCGAGAAGCTGCGCTTAGCGCTTCAAAAGCATCAGATTATCACGGACAGCGGACACCGCATCGCCCTCACCGCCAGCTTCGGCGTTGCTCGCGGAGCTCCGACCTGGCCCGAACTGATCGCCCGAGCAGATGCCGCTCTGTACCGTGCCAAGGCGGCAGGCCGAAATTGCATCCAAGCGGCAGTAGAACTCTAGGAGGTCTGTGCGCAGGTGGGTGTGGACAGCTGTTTTAGCATCTGATTCCATTGGCCTGCTGCCGGCTCTGTGGACAGTCGGTTAGGCTAATCCCGCCTTCTTTTCGGACTCGACCGGGCTGATGTAGCCGATGGTCGAGTGCCTGAGAACGGCGTTGTAGAACCGCTCGATGTAATCGAACACGTCGGCACGGGCATCGTCGCGTGTCCGGTAGCCATAGCGAACGCGGGTCTCGCAGATCGCCTTGAACGTCATCCACCATAGCGATCAGGGCTCGCGACATACCGCGCTGGCTTTCGGCAGCCGCTGCAAGGACGCCGGCGTCAGCCCCTCGACCGGCTCGGTCGGCGATGCCGACGACAACCCCATGTGCGAGAGCTACTTCGCGACGCGGGAATGCGAGCTGCTTGACCGGAACCGCTTCCGCTCGCACAGCGAGGCTCGGATGGCGGTCTTCAGCTGCATCGAAGGTTCTACAACCTGTCACGCCCCCCACTCGGCGCCGGGCCACCTCTCGCTCATCGAATACGAGCGGCTGCATCATGAGCTGACCTGGCCCGCCATAGCCGTGAACAGTCCACAGAAACGGATCTGCTCCAACTTCAATCTACATAAAGATTATATGACAGTCATCTTCCTTTCTAAAGTGTTAATATCGCAGTCTTGTAACCTATATAACCTTTAGTAACATCTTAGATTTTTTTAATTTATGAGGTCGCTGCACTTAACAGGGGCCTTGCAGAGACCATGAAATTATTAGCCGGCTGGAAACACTCCCAGGCGACAGCGGAAGTGGCTGCGATACGGCGTTGGCAGGCAGTGATCGAATTTGACCTTGAGGGCCGCATCCTCGAAGCCAACGACCTTTTTCTCGCGACCGTCGGGTATGATCGCAACGACGTCGTCGGTAGGCATCATTCCATATTCGTGCCGGCTGCAGAACGCGAGACAGAAGCCTATCGTAGCTTCTGGCGAGACTTGAATGGAGGCACCGCCTTCCAGGCTGAATTCGAGCGGGTCGCCAAGGGAGGCCGGCGGATCTGGCTCCAGGCAACGTACACGCCAATCGGCGGCGGAAACGGCAAGACCCCGACCAAGGTGATCAAGTACGCGACCGACATCACCAAATCAAAGGGCATCACCTCAAATGCCGAAGGTCAACTCGCCGCGATCTCGAAATCACAGGCCGTGATTGAGTTCGACTTGGCTGGCAAGATCTTGACAGCTAATGAAAACTTTCTGCGGACCGTGGGTTATTCACTTGATGAGATTCGCGGGCGCCACCACTCCATTTTTGTAGAACCATCAGAACACGGTCACCCGGCATACGCCAAGTTCTGGAAACAGCTGGGCAGCGGCGAGTACGATGAGGGTCAGTATCGCCGCATCGGCAAAGATGGCCGTAGCGTGTGGATTCAGGCAAGCTACAACCCGATCTTGGACCCGCACGGAAGACCGTGGAAGGTCGTAAAATTCGCCACCGACATTACCGCCCAAAAGCAAGCTGCGGCTGCGATCGAGAGTGCGGTCGCCGAAACCCGTTCGGTCATTGCCGCGACCCGATCCAAGGACCTGACGCTACGCATCCCAACGGCGGGCAAGAGCGGTGAAATCGGTGAGCTTTGCGCAGGAATCAATGAGCTGCTTGATTCCTTCTCGTCCATCATACAGGCCGTGAGTGCGATCGCGATCCAGATCAACGCTGGAACACGCCGCATCAGCAGCGACAGCAACGCTTTGGCAGAGCGGACCGAAGGGCAGGCGTCATCGCTTGAGGAAACTGCGGCAACTACCGAGGAACTTGCGGCGTCAGTCAAGCAGACCTATGAGCGCGCCTGCGAAGCTACGGTGCTCGGGGCCGACGCCAACAAGGCAGCCAACCACGGCGGCGTGATCGTCAATGACGCCGTACTGGCGATGGAAAGCATCGAAAAGGCTTCCAAAGACATCGCTGAGATCGTTCGCGTCATCGACGGCATCGCTTTCCAGACTAATCTGCTCGCACTGAATGCGGCGGTGGAAGCCGCCAGGGCCGGCGACGCTGGCAGAGGGTTCGCTGTCGTCGCGGCGGAGGTCCGCTCTCTGGCTCAGCGGTCGGCGGAATCGGCGAATAATATCAAAATGTTAATTGAAAACTCATCACAGCAAGTCGAAAGCGGGGTCAAACTCGTCCGGGCCGCCGGCGCTGCTCTCTCTGAAATCGTCCACTCCTCTACCAGCGTTGCCGTGGCGCTCAGCGACATAACAAGCGCGTCGCATGAACAGGCCAACGGCATCGAGGAAGTCGCGAAAGCCGTCGCTCACATGGACGGCATGACCCAACGCAATTCCTCGATGGCTGAGGAGAGCGCAGCCGTTGCTGCCGAACTGCAACAGGCGACCGATCAGCTAGAGGTGATGATCGCCGACTTTAGGTTAGCAGACAGCTTGGCAACGCCCCAGCCACCACAAAGAAGCGGCGCGTCGAGTTTGACCGAACTGCAACAGCTCCACCATCGCCTGAGCTCCGTCGCTCACGCACGCCCAAGGACTAACCCGCCGATGCTGATTGTAGGCGCGTCGGGACAACAGTCCAAGCATCGATGATCGGGGCGGAGACTCGGGGGAGTCACATGAATATTCTGCGTGTAACTTTTAGGTCAAACTTCGTTTGGCCGGGAGATAAATTCCGCTATCATGATGGATGCGACACGTCGCTGATTATAAGATCAGACAATTTGTTTCATGACATTAGGAGCTTTATGGTAAAGCAAGACGAATTAACTATTACATCCGTAGAGGGCAATCCCGATTGGGTTCAATATATAATTGAATTCAGGAGTAAATTTTACGGTCATTTTAATATACAGCTATTAAGCTCAAGCTTTTGTCAGGACTTTCAATTTAAAAGATGGCCTTTTGAAGTTTATGATATTCAACCTGAAGACAAAGATATATTAGAATCTTATGGAGCAATCCAAGGAAACATTAAATTTCTACCGCGCGAAAGCGCGTTTGATGTAGTCAGATTCTTTTCTGACAAGAAGGCGACAAAGCTGCAACACTAGCGCCGTCCGAAGCCAACCACCACCGCCTTGCAGCGAGACTCCGCGGACGCCTCTGTCGTCACCGAGTATTTCGATGGCGGCAAGCGGAGCGTGGCCCGGCTTCGGCTCGGTGTGTCCCTCGGCCATCTGCGCGTCGGTTCCAATTCGGCGCCTTCCACGAACGACTGGGAAATCTGTGCGCGCGGGGGCGTAGGTGGCGGTGGCCTGCGTATTCTGGGCGCGTTCATTGCTGACGTCGCGGTTGTTTCATGCTGATCCGAGCTTTGCGCGATCAGACGGCTGCCATGATGATCGATCAGGTGCGCTTGAGGTTGTAGGCGATACACCATGTTTTCTCGAAGGTTCTACCAAGCCCTTGAGACGGAAGATGTTTCCTTCCGCATCATGAATGACCTGCCGCCCGCTTGGCACAGACGGGCGGCGCAGATGGTCTTCCGAGGCCTTACCCCGGCGAGGCGCTCCGATCAGAGCTCTCTCCAGCTCTCCGCCGATGCCTCCAATGGCGGCCGCGGCAGGCACGTCGATGCGCGCCGGCGGAGGATAGCCCCAAACCCATATCGCCAGGCAGCGGGCGCCGTGGCGGCCCAGCCCGTCAATCAGCTGGCGCGTCCGGCCCGTCATTGCCGAGGCCGGCCATGGCCTCCTCGAGCTCGGCGAGCAGATCCTGCAACTGGCTAAGCCTGTCCTCGCCGAAGCGCTGGCTGATCTCGCGATAGATCGCCTCCGACACCGGCGTCACATTATCGATGAGGGCCGAGCCGGAGGGGCTGAGCGAGATCATCCAGCGGCGCAGATCGGCCGGATCGGGCTCGCGCAGGATCAGGCCGCGCTGGTCGAGATCGACGAGGATCCGCGACAGGCTGGGACCTAACAGGAAGGTCGCCCGCGCCAGCTCCGCCACCTCCATCTGCGGCTTGGTGCTGAGCGCGCGCAGCACGCGCCATTGCTGCTCGGTGACGCCGAATTCGCGCAGCGACTTGCGGAAATGCCGCATCACCGATTCGCGCGCCCGCAGCAGCGACATTGGCAGCGACTTGGAGAAATGGCGCAGCCTTAGCCGGGTCGCTGCCGGGCTGGTGGCGCCTATCGTCTTGTTGTCGGTCAAGCGTGAGATCCGTCGGGAATCGGCGGCACCCTAACGATGGTCGCAGCCAAACGCGAGCGAATGCGCTTGCGATGAGAAATTTAACATGTTATCTAATTTGGGCATTGGGAGGTGCGTTTGCCCCATATCATCATCGAATACTCCGCCAATCTGGAGGACGAGGTCGCCCCGATGCGGCTGGTCGAGGCGTTGCACGCCGCCGCGCTGGAGACCGGCGCCTTCCCGCTGGCCGGCCTGCGGACGCGGGCCGAGCGGCGGGACCATTACCTGATCGCCGATGGCGATCCCGGGAATGCCTTCATCGCGGTGGGCGTGCGGATCGGCGAAGGGCGCGACGCTGCGACCCGCCGGCGCGTCGCTGAGGTGCTGATGGCGGTGCTGGAGCGCGAGACCGCCGAGATCTTCCGATGCCGGGGCCTGGCGCTCAGCCTCGATGTCTCCGAGATCGACGGAACCGCGTCGCTGAAGACCAACAATTTGCACCAGCGCCTGAAAGCGAGGGCGAAGCCATGACCGCGACCGACACCAAGCTCACCGCCAACCTCGCTCGGGCGAGCCAGGCAATGGCGCGCTTCACGAGCGGGACCGTGCCGCATCTGATCGCCGGCGAGGCCGTGCGCTCGGCCTCTGGCGCGACCTTCGAGACGCTCGATCCGACCACGAACGAGCGCCAGGCCGTCATTGCCGCCGGCGACGGGGCCGAGATCGACCGTGCCGCCACGGCGGCACGCAGGGCTTTCCCCGCCTGGAAGAACGCCTCCGGTGCCAGGCGCCGCGCCGTGCTGCACGCGATCGCTGATGCGATCGAGGCCCGGGCCGAGGAGATCGCTTTGGTCGAGAGCAGCGACAGCGGCCAGGCCATCCGCTTCATGGCGAAGGCGGCGCTGCGCGGGGCCGAGAATTTCCGCTTCTATGCCGACCGGGCGCCGGAGGCCGGCAACGGCCTGTCGCTGCCGGACGAGGGTCATATCAACTACACGCTGCGCCAGCCGATCGGCCCGGTCGGGGTGATCACGCCCTGGAACACGCCGTTCATGCTCTCGACCTGGAAGATCGCGCCGGCGCTCGCCGCCGGCTGCACGGTCGTCCACAAGCCGGCCGAATGGTCGCCGCTCT
The DNA here is from genome assembly GCA_024231975.1 of Allobosea sp. Taxonomy (GTDB): domain Bacteria; phylum Pseudomonadota; class Alphaproteobacteria; order Rhizobiales; family Beijerinckiaceae; genus Allobosea. The sequence continues at coordinate 45,236 of JAAEQB010000102.1, read as the reverse complement.
CGGCCGTGCTGCTCGGCGAGATCATGGACGAAACCATCCGCAAGCACGGCTTCCCGGCCGGCGTCGTCAATGTCGTCCACGGCCTCGGCGAGAGCGCCGGCAAGGCGCTGACCGAGCATCCGGCGATCAAGGCGGTCGCCTTCGTCGGCGAGACCACGACCGGCCAGCACATCATGCGCCAGGGCGCGGAGACGCTGAAGCGCGTCCATTTCGAGCTCGGCGGCAAGAACCCGGTGATCGTCTTCGAGGATGCCGATCTCGATCGCGCCCTCGATGCCGTGCTGTTCATGATCTACTCGCTCAATGGCGAGCGCTGCACCTCGTCCTCGCGCGCCCTCGTCCAGCGCTCGATCTACGACGCCTTCTCGGCCAAGGTCGCCGAGCGGGTGAAGCGCCTGCGCGTCGGCCACCCGCTCGACCCGGCGACGGAGATCGGGCCGCTGATCCATCCGCGCCATGCGCAGAAGGTGCTGTCCTATCCAGCCCTGGCGAAGGGAGAGGGCGCCCGCATCGCCTGCGGCGGTGGCCGCGCCCTGGACGGCGCCGGCAATTATGTCGAGCCGACGCTCTACCTCGACGCCGGCAATGGCATGCGGATCGCCCAGGAGGAGATCTTCGGGCCGGTCCTGACGATGATCCCGTTCGAGAACGAGGCAGATGCGATCGCCATCGCCAACGACGTCCAGTACGGGCTCGCGGGCTATATCTGGACCCGCGATGTCGGCCGCGCCCATCGTGTCGCGCGTGATCTCGAGGCCGGGATGATCTGGGTCAATTCGGAGAATGTCCGCCATCTGCCGACGCCGTTCGGCGGGGTGAAATCATCGGGCATCGGACGCGATGGCGGCGACTACTCCTTCGACTTCTACATGGAGACGAAGAACGTCGCCGTGGCCTTCGATACCCACCAGGTGCCGCGGCTGGGGATCTGACGCCGCGGCCGAATGAAACAAGAAGAACGATATCGAGGAGGAACCATGCCCGTCCCGTCCAGCGTCCTCAATCCGCCCTTCCATGTCGTGCGCCTGAACCATGTCGTGCTGACGGTGCGTGACCTCGCCGCCGCCAAGGCCTTCTGGGACGACACGCTCGGCCTGCAGCTGACGCAGGAGACGCCGGACCGGCTCTATTTCCGGGCGATGGAGGAACGCGGCCATCACTGCATCGTCCTGGAGAAGGCGGCCGAGCCCGCCGCCCGTCATCTCGGCTTCAAGGTCTTCTCGGAGGAAGACCTCGACAAGGCCCAGCACTTCTTCCGCGCCAAGGGCCTGAAGGCGGAGTTCGTGGAGGAGCCCTATCAGGGGCGGACCCTGCGCACTGTCGATCCGCTCGGCGTGCCCCTGGAATTCTACTTCCGCATGGACAAGCTGCCGTCGGTTCACCAGAAATATGCGCTCTACAGGGGCGTGAAACCCCTGCGCATCGACCATTTCAACTGCTTCTCGGACGATGTCGACGCTTCCGTGGCCTTCTACAACGAGATCGGCTTCCGGGTGACCGAATACACCGAGAACGAGGACCGCAGCCGGCTCTGGGCCGCCTGGATGCATCGCAAGGGCGGCGTCCACGACATGGCCTTCACCCATGGCGTCGGGCCGCGCCTGCACCATGTCGCCTTCTGGGTGCCGACGCCGCTCAACATCATCGACCTGCTCGATCTGATGGCGACCACCGGCTATGTCGGCAACATCGAGCGCGGCCCGGGCCGCCACGGCATCTCCAACGCCTTCTTCCTCTATGTCCGTGATCCCGACGGCCATCGCATCGAGATCTATTGCTCGGACTACCAGACGATCGATCCCGATCACGAACCGATCCGCTGGGACCTGCGCGATCCGCAGCGCCAGACGCTGTGGGGCGCCCCTGCGCCGAAGAGCTGGTTCGAGGAAGGCACTGTCTTCGAGGGCACGCCGCTGCGCCAGCCCGCCTATGCCGCGTCCCCGATCATCGCCGCGTGAGACGCCTCGGACGCTGGGACGATCCAGCGCCCCGCCGTCGGCCGCAGCGACCGGCAGACCAAGGCTGCGCGGCCGGGCCGGAAGCGTCGACGCTGCCTCCCCCCTGGACGCGAGCGAGCGCGCTCGCGCCTGGATCATTGATTCTGCATCGCTTTCCCGAAAGCCGGGCGCCGCTTTCCGGGCCGATGCTCTAGAACGACCCGACGACCGATCCCAGGAAGAGGACGGCGACCAGCGAGATGATCACGCCGACGATTACCGTCATGACCATGTCCTTGTAGCTCTCGGCATGGGTGAGCTTGCTGATCTGCAGGAGCATCAGCACGGTGCCGTTATGCGGCAGCGCATCGAGCGTACCCGCGCTGATCACGGTGATGCGATGCATCAGCGCAGGATCGACGCCATAGGTCGCTGCCAGCTTGAGGAAGTGGTCGCCGAGCGCCGCCAGCGCGATCGCCGAGCCGCCCGAGGCCGTGCCGGTCAGGGCCGCCAGCGCATTCATAGCGACCGTCAGCGAGATCAGCGGCCCGCCCGGGAGCCCGATGACCGCATCCCGGACCAGGTTGAACGCCGGCAAGGCAGCGACGATCGCCCCGAAGCCGACGAGGCTGGCGATCGTCAGCATCGGCAGCGCCGCGGAATTCGCGCCGGCGTCGAGGCTTTCGCGGATATTGGGCATCCGCCGGAAGTTCACCGCGATCACCGTCAGGTTCGCCGCCGCCAGCGCCAGCATCACCGACCAGACGCCGCCGACGGTGTTGATCGACGTGCTGCCCCAGCTCGGCTCGGCCAGGAAGGCGAAATCGAGCCGCGGAAGCACCACCAGCGCCATCAGGAAGTTCACCACGATGACCACGGCGAGCGGCAGCGCCGCCAGGGCGACCGGCGGGCGCCCATCCGCCCTCTGGCCATGATCGAGCTCGGCGGGATCGAACTCGCCGGCCACGGTCGCCTTCTCGCGCAGCTTCTCGTCGATCGGAGCCGGAACCGCGGCAACCGCCCCGAAGCCCTCGCCCGCGGCCCGTGCCGCCGCTTCCGCCCGCGCAAGCCACCACAGGCCGAAGACCAGGGTGATCAGCGAGGCGATGATGCCGATGCCGGGGGCCGCGAAGGTGGTCGTCCCGAAATACGGCATCGGGATCGCATTGTTGACCGAAGGCGACCCGGGTAAGGCCGTCATGGTGAAGGTGAATGCGCCGAGGCCGATCGTGGCCGGCATTAGGCGGCGCGGGATGTCGGCAGCCTGGAACATCTGCTGCGCCATCGGCACCAGCACGAAGAAGGCGACGAAGACGCTGACGCCGCCATAGGTGACGATGGCGGAGGCCAGCACGACCGAGAGGATGGTCCGCTTGGTGCCGAGGCGCTTGGTCAGATAGTCGGCGATCGCGGCGATCGAGCCACTATCGTCCATCAACTTGCCGAACAGGCCGCCGAGCAGGAAGATCGGGAACCATTGCGCCACGAAACGGCCGGCGCTCGGCATGAAGGTCTGCGTCCAATGCGCCAGGATCGGCTCGCCAGCGAGGATCGCCGCGGCGAGGCCCGCGATCGGGGCGACCATCAGGATGCTCCACCCGCGATAGGCGAGCCACATCAGCAGCGCCAGGGCGACAAGGATTCCAATCAGTCCCACAGCGAAAACTCCATCTTCGAAGGCATGCGCGCCGGATAGACGGCGCGGTCGAAACAAGCGTTCAGGCGGCAGCGGCCATTGCCGGGCCCGAGAGGTGGCGCCGCCGGTTGCCCTCGGGTGTCGTCGCCTGCGCCGGCGGCACCGGCACCAGGGCCTTGAAGCCCTGCGCCCCGATCAGCATCAGCCAGGTCACAAGCACGAAGGTCGAGGTCAGCACCGGCATGCCGATCGGCTTCAGGAAGATCGCGACGGAGGCCCAGAGCCAGGTCGTCACGACGATGCCGAAGAGCGTGTACAGGAAGCTGCGCCAGGTCAGGATGAGGAAGAAGCCGCCGAGCGCCATCGCGGTGAGGGCGGCGTTGTAGCCGAAGAGCCCGTCGCGGATCGCCCCTTCCGGCCCGCCGAAGATCGCGGCGACCGCCGCCGCGAGCCCCGCCCCGAGCAGCGCCATCAGGGCGCTGACCCGGGAGTTCACGGCGATGCCGAGCAGGATCAGATAGCCCGCGATCCAGTTGTCCTGGAAGAAGATCTGCCCGATCGCATTGCCGATGCCCATGTACCAGGTCGGCAGGATATAGGCGGCGGCCACGGCGTACTGGTCCGGCGAGACCGGTTTCGCCAGGGGCCCCGCTTCGATATTGGCGAATTTCAGCACCGCGAACAGGAACAGCCAGCCGACCAGGACGAAGGGCATGGTCAGCGCCGCGACCTTGTAGGGCTGGAGCAAGGTGCCGAGCGCCGAGAAGACGACGCTGGTCATGGCGGCGGCGAAGACGATGTAGACGAACATCGCCGGCGACGGCACCGCGCCCGTGCGGAAATTCGCGCTGGTGAAGGCGACGAGCGCGAGCCCGAACAAGGCGCCGTTGAAGCCGAACAGGCCGTCCGCGATCAGCCCGTCATCGGCATCGAGGACCCGCGCGGTCAAGGTCGCGACGATCGCGCCCAGCAGGCAGATCACGCCGTAGATCCAGGAATTGAAGAACAGCGCACCGAGGATGATCAGCCCGGACACCGGATTGTTCTGAAAGACGACCTGCCCGATGCCGCGCAGGACATGGATCGCAAAGGCCGCGCCGGCATTCCCCTCAAGCTGTCTCGTATCCATGCGAGCGCCCCTTGGACGGCAGGCCCGGCGCATGCCGGTCCGATCGAGCTTCATCGCCCTGCGGGCGTGCGGTCGGTCCCGAAGCTGCGCTCCAGGACCGGTTGTGGTCGCGGCGAATCCCCCTGCCGCCCCTCCCTCAGAACAGGAAGTAGCGCTGCGCCATCGGCAGCGAGGTCGCGGGCTCGCAGGTGATCAGCTCGCCGTCGATGCGGACCTGATAATTCTGCGGATCGACCTCGATCTTCGGCGTCAGCGTGTTGTGGATCATGTCCTTCTTGCGGACGCCGCGGGTGCCCTTCACCGCCACCAGCCGTTTCTGCAGATGCAGCTTGTCGCCGATCCGGTCGTCGAAAGCCGCCTGCGAGACGAAGGTGACCCCGGTCCTGCCGCGGGCGCGCCCGAGCACGCCGTACATCGGCCGGTAATGAACCGGCTGCGGCGTCGAGATCGAGGCGTTCGGATCGCCCATCGGCGCGATCGCGATCATGCCGCCCATCATCACCAGCGACGGCTTGACGCCGAAGAAGGCCGGCTTCCAGAGCACGAGATCGGCGCGCTTGCCGACCTCGACGGAGCCGATCTCATGGGCGAAGCCATGGGTGATCGCCGGGTTGATCGTGTATTTGGCGACATAGCGCTTGCAACGGAAATTATCGTTGCGTGCGCTGTCCTCCGGCAGCGGCCCGCGCTGCACCTTCATCTTGTGCGCGGTCTGCCAGCAGCGCAGCGTCGTCTCGCCGATGCGGCCCATCGCCTGCGAATCCGAGGACATCATCGAGAAGGCACCGAGATCGTGCAGGATGTCCTCCGCCGCGATCGTCTCCTTGCGGATGCGCGATTCGGCGAAGGCGACGTCCTCGGGAATCTCCGGGCTGAGGTGATGGCATACCATCAGCATGTCCAGATGCTCGTCGATGGTGTTGATCGTGTAGGGCCGGGTCGGATTGGTCGAGGAGGGCAGGATGTTCTCCTGGCCGGCCGCGGTGATGATGTCGGGCGCGTGGCCGCCGCCCGCGCCTTCCGTGTGGAAGGAGTGGATGGCGCGCCCCTTCATCGCCGCGAAGGTGTCGGCGACGAAGCCGCTCTCGTTCAGCGTGTCCGAATGCAGCGCGACCTGGATGTCCATCTCGTCGGCGACGGACAGGCAGTTGTCGATCGCCGCCGGGGTCGTGCCCCAGTCCTCATGCAGCTTGAGGCCGATGACGCCGGCGCGGACCTGCTCGCGCAGCGGTTCGGGCAGGCTGGCATTGCCCTTGCCGAGCAGCCCGACATTGATCGGCAGCTCCTCGATCGCCTCGAGCATACGGTGGATGTACCAGGGGCCGGGCGTGACGGTGGTCGCGAGCGTGCCGACCGAAGGGCCGGTGCCGCCGCCGACCAGAGTCGTCGTGCCGCTGGCGAGCGCCTCCTCGGCCTGCTGCGGCGCGATGAAGTGGATATGCGTGTCGATGCCGCCGGCGGTCAGGATCCTGCCCTCGCCGGCGATGACGTCGGTGCCCGGGCCGATGACGATGTCGACGCCGGGCTGGATGTCGGGATTGCCGGCCTTGCCGATCGCGACGATCCGCCCGTCCTTGACGCCGATATCGGCCTTCACGATGCCCCAGTGGTCGAGGATCACCACATTGGTGATGACGAGGTCGGCGACCTCGGCGGCGTTGCGCTGGCCCTGGCCCATGCCGTCGCGGATGACCTTGCCGCCGCCAAAGGTGACCTCCTCGCCATAGACGGTGCGGTCCTCCTCGATCTCGATCATGAGCTCGGTGTCGGCGAGGCGGATGCGGTCGCCCTTGGTCGGCCCATAGAGGGACGCGTAATTCTCGCGGGTGATGCGCGCCATCTCAGCCTCCCAGCTTTCCCATGACCTTGGCGTTGAAGCCATAGACCACCCTGTCGCCCCCCAGCGCGACCAGCTCGACCGTGCGCGACTGGCCCGGCTCGAAGCGGACGGCGGTGCCGGCCGGAATGTTCAGCCGGAAGCCCTTGGTCTTCTCGCGGTCGAAATGCAGCGCCGTGTTGGTCTCGTAGAAATGATAGTGCGAACCGACCTGGATCGGCCGGTCGCCGGAGTTGGCGACGTCGATCGACCGCGTCTCACGGCCGGCGTTGAGGTCGATGCTGCCGTCCTCGATGAAGAATTCGCCCGGGATCATGGCGCGGCCTCACGGAATGGGGTTGTGGACGGTGACCAGCTTGGTCCCGTCCGGGAAGGTGGCCTCGACCTGCACGTCGTGGATCATCTCCGGGACGCCTTCCATGACGTCGTCGCGCGTCAGCAGCGTCGCGCCGAAGGACATCAGCTCCGCTACGGTGCGCCCATCGCGCGCGCCTTCCAGGATCGCTGCCGAGAGATAGGCGACGGCCTCCGGATAGTTCAGCTTGACCCCTCGGGCTTTGCGCCTCTCCGCCAGCAGCGCTGCGGTAAAGAGCAGAAGCTTATCTTTCTCACGCGGAAGCAGCTCCATCGCCTTCCCCCTCCTTCGCAGTTCGTCTTGTTCAGGTTGCCCAGATGCGCGGCCTGTCGGCGGCCTTGCCCTGGCCCAGGCTCCGAAGCACGTTCCATGCCCGGGCGAACAGCGCCTTGCCGTCCCCGACCCGCGGTCCGAGATAGCGGCAGACCACGGCCTCCTCGAGCTGGCTGACCGAGAAGACGCCGTCGCCGGCATCGCCGATCGCCGCCCGCACCCGCTCCGCCGCCTCGTCGGCGACGGCGCCGGCATAGATCATCGTTCCCCAGGTCGGCTGGCCCGCCAGGGCGAAGGCGGCCTGCATCAGGGGCGAATCGCCTTGCAGCTCCAGGCGTTCGAACCAGACTGGCCTGCCGTCCCGCACGATCTCGATGCGCTGGCTCAGCCGCCCCGTCTCGAAGCGCTCGCCGGCCGCCGGGCGGCCGAGGCAGAGGAAGTCCCAGCCGACATAGGTGGCGTCGGAGGCGAGCAACACCTTGGTCTCGATCCGCGCATCGGCCCCGTCGAAGACGATGGTCTCCTGCGGCAGGTATTCGCAGACCGCGCCAGCACCGACCGCGACAGCAGCCGATTGCGCACCGGCGCCGTGCTCGCTGCGATAGAATTTCGTCGCGCCCGGGGTCGTCAGCAGCGCGCGCGCTCCGGCGTCGAGGTGGAAACGCAGGTCGAGCCGGTCGCCACCCGCGACCCCGCCCGGCGGGTGCAGCAGGTAGACATGGCAGGTCCCGTCCTTCTCTGGATGGAACGGCCGCTGCACGACGAGCGGACCAAGATGGCGCCGGCGAACGAGACGGGTCTTGCCGGCGCTCAGCGCGAACCACAGCTCCAGCTCGGCGAGCCAGGAACTCGGCTGCGCCGCATAGCGGGCGCGCGCCGGTGAACTTGACTGGGCGGCTTGCGAAGGCGGAATGGGCACGATTGCGTTCATGGGCCGCTCTTCAGTCAAGGCACTTTAAATCAACGCCGATCCAGCCCGGAACGCGGGCCGATTCCCTAGCATGCGCCCGGCAAGGCAGCAAACAGAAAGCTGTTCTGGAGAGCCGGAAGACCATGGCTGTGCCATACGTCCCAGAAACTATACAATTTATCTCAAACCCTAGCTCGATAATTGTGCCCGATGCCCAAACAATGTCCAGGCGGATACTGGTACGGCTGTAGCGTTTGCGCTAACGCTCGATCCTCTTTCATTGTGAGAGCTTGACAGGACGTCTCCATCTGGCTCGCCACAAGGTGGATGAGCCGACCTTGTCCGAAACGGGGTGCACCATGTTGAAAGCGATAGCCGTCAGGCGCAAGACGGACGCCTCCTTGCCCCAGCAGCCGGTGCTCGGCCGCGCCGTCCTCCAGCATGACGAGCGCCATCTGCGCCGGCGCATGATCGAAACCGTCGATGGCGGCAAGGTTCTGATCGATCTGCCCGAGACGGTGGTTCTGGCGGCCGGCGACGCCCTGGCGATCGAGGGGGGCGGCGTTGTCGAGATCGCCGCCGCAGACGAGCCGCTCTACGCGATCCGGGCCCGGGATTCGCTTCACCTCGCCGAGCTCGCCTGGCATATCGGCAACCGCCATCTCGCCGCCGCGATCGCGACGGACCGCATCCTGATCCTGCGCGACCATGTCATCAAGGCGATGCTCGAAGGGCTCGGCGCCGAAGTCGAGGACATCGTCGCAGCCTTCGATCCGGTGCGCGGCGCCTATTCCGGCCACGGCCACAGTCACGCGCATGGCCACGATCATGACCACGCTCACTCGCATGATCACGGGCACCACCATCACGATCACGGACATTCGCACCACCATGGGCATTCCCATGGCGACGGGAAGCACGATCACCATCATGGCTGAATCCCGCGCGGGAAGCCTGTAGGCTATCGGCCACGTCCATCGTTCGAGGCTCTGCGCTCATGATCTCCAAGAACGGCCCCCTCCGCGTCGGCATCGGCGGCCCCGTCGGCTCGGGCAAGACGATGCTCGCGGAGAAATTGTGCAAGGCGTTGCGGGACGACTACTCCATCGCCGTCGTCACCAACGACATCTACACCAAGGAAGACGCGATGGTCCTGGTGCGCCGGCAGGCGCTGCCCGAGGATCGCATCGTCGGCGTCGAGACCGGCGGCTGCCCGCATACGGCGATCCGCGAGGACGCCTCGATCAACCTGCAGGCCATCGCCGAGCTCAACCGGCGGATTCCCGACCTCGACATCGTCTTCATCGAATCCGGCGGCGACAACCTGGCAGCGACCTTCTCGCCCGACCTCGCCGACCTCACGCTCTATGTCATCTCCGTCTGCCAGGGCGAGGAGATCCCCCGCAAGGGCGGGCCGGGCATCACCCGCTCCGACTTCCTGGTGATCAACAAGAGCGACCTCGCCCCTTACGTGAACGCCGATCTCGACGTGATGCGTAACGATGCGGCGCGGATGCGCGGGGCGCGCCCCTTCGGCTTCACCGACCTGACGCGCGGCAAGGGCCTAGACACGATCGTCGAATTCATCGTCGCGCATGGGGGCTTGCGGGCCGAGCACGGGAAAGAGGCCGCCCCGACCGAGGCCTGAGACATGGACGACGTCCCAGCTTCCGACAGCGACCGGGCTCAATTCCCGCTGCATCTGCTGCGCCTGGTGAGCCAGGGCCTGCCGGTCGGTGGCTTCTCCTATTCGCGCGGGCTCGAAGCGGCCGTCCATGCCAGCTGGGTCACCGATGAGGCGAGCGCGCGCGACTGGATCCTCGGCACGCTCAAGGCCAATGTCGCACAGCTCGACGGCGCCCTGTTCTGGCGGATGGCGACGGCGCTGGAGGACGGCGAGCAGGAGCGCTTCCGCGCAGCTAATGCCTGGCTCGCGGCCGGGCGCGAAAGCCGGGAATTCCAGCGCGAGGACAGAAGGCAGGGCGAGGCGCTGCTGCGGCTCCTCGCTGAACTCGACGTCCCCGCCGCCCGCCAGCATGCCGGTCACGCGCTGACCTTCGCCGCCGCCTTCGCGCTAGCCGGCCATCATTGGCGCATCGCCCCGGACGCGGCCCTGAAGGGCCTGCTCTGGGTCTATGCCGAGGGGCAGGTGACGGCCGCGATCAAGCTGGTGCCGCTCGGGCATACCGCCGGCCAGCGCCTGCTCATCGAGGCCGCCACCGCGATAGACGAAGCCGCTTCCCGGGCCCGCTCGCTCCGCGACGACGAGATCGGCAATCTCGCTCCCGCCTTGGCGATGGCGAGCGCCTGGCACGAAACGCAATACAGCCGCCTGTTCCAGTCGTGAGCGGCCCCAGGACCAGCCCCAACTCTCGCAATTCCCGGCAAGCAGACCTATCCTGCGATCGGTCAGGTACGCCGGAAGCGGGGACAAGGGTGGAACGGGTCACGATCACCATCGATGCCGAATTGTTGGCCTTCGTCGACACTCTGAGCGCGACGAAGGGTTATGGCAGCCGCTCGGAAGCGATCCGGGACATCCTGCGCGAGGCCGCCCACACCGAGCGGCAGGCCGATCCGGACGCCCCCTGCTTCGCGACGCTCGCCTATGTCTACGACCACGAGACCCGCGACCTCGCCCGCCGGCTGACCAACCAGCAGCACGATCACCACGATCTCTCGATCGCGACGCTGCATGTCCATCTCGACCGGCACGAATGCCTGGAGGTCGCGGTGCTGCGCGGCGCCAGCGGGGCGGTGCGCAGCTTCGCCGACGGGGTGATCAGCCAGCGCGGCGTTCGCCATGGGCAGCTCCATCTCCTGCCCGGCGCGCCCGATCACACGCATGGGCATGGACATGAGCAGGGGCCGGGCCACGCACATTCACACGCGCGCGACGATTGAAACGCAGCAGGCCGCACCGGCTCCGACGCGGATTGCCGTTTGCTACCAGGGTCGCACGACCGTATGATGTTTTCTTGAAAACATCATACGGCGGGCATCCATGGCACGGCTCCTTTTTGCGTCCCTTGCATTCGCCCTCTGCCTGGCCGCACCGGGCCAGGCCACCGACCGGCAGCCCGCCTTGCGCGTCGCCGAGATCTGGGAGATCGCCACGCTCGATCCGACCCAGGACGGCACGCTGATGAAGGAAAAGGCCATGGTCACCGAGACGCTGGTGACCGGCAGGCCCGATTTCACCTTGGCGCCCGGCCTCGCCACCTCCTGGCGCCGCGACGGCGACACGCTCTGGACCTTCACCTTGCGCCCCGGCGTGCTGTTCCATGACGGCTCGCCGCTGACCGCGGGCGCGGCGGCGGCGAGCCTGACCACCGCGCTCCAGCGCAGCGGCACGGTCAGGAGCTACACCAAGATCGCTGCCCTTGCCGCGCGCGACGACCAGACGCTGGAGATCACCACCTCCGAGCCCTTCCCCGCTCTGCCAGCGGCGCTGGTCTATGCCAGCGCCGCGATCGTTTCCCCCGCTTCGCCGAAGACGCCGGACGGCATGATCGAGCGGCCGATCGGGACGGGTCCGTTCAAGGTCACGGCCTGGCAGCCGGCGGCGCAGAGCTTCACGGTCGAGCGCTTCGACGGCTATTGGGGCGAAAAGCCCTCGATCCCCGCCATCACCTTCCGTGGCATTCCCGACCCGACGACGCGCTCCCTGGAACTGCAGAAGGGCAGCGTCGATTTCACCGCCGACGTGCCCTATGGCGATCTCGACACGCTCGCCGGCAAGGGCTTCACCGTCTCGCGCAACGTCACCGCCCGTAACTACGTGCTGAGCTTCGGCAGCCTGAAGCGCACGCCCTTCGCCGATATCCGGGTCCGCAAGGCCTTGTCGCTCGCAATCGACCGGGACGAGATCGCGCAATACGTCCTGTTCGGCATGGGCCGGCCCGGCATCGCCCCCTTCCCAGACAGCATGGCCTTCGCCGACAAGTCGATCGCCGCGCCGAAGGCCGACCTCGCCGCGGCCCGCAAGCTGCTCGCGGACGCCGGCTACGCGCCCGGCTCTGGCGGCGTCATGACGAAGGACGGCAAGCCGCTCGGCTTCACGCTCTACACCTATGCGCAGCGGCCCGGCCTGATGCCAATCGCCGGAGCGCTCCAGAGCCAGCTGCGCAAGCTCGGCGTGCGCGTCGAGATCAAGGTGACGACCTTCGCCGCGATCGAGAAGGAGATGAAGCCCGGCGACACCCGGCTCGCCGCTCTGGCCACGGCGATGTATCCGCATCCCGACTTCTACCTGCGCCAGGTCTATCACTCGAAGGGCGCCATCAACGGCTGGGGTTATTCGAACCCGAAGGTCGACGAGGCCCTCACCACGGCGATCACGACGCGGGACGAGGCCGAGCGCAAGGCAGCCTATGACCTGGTCCAGCGCATCGCGGCGGATGAGGAGCCCTGCCTGACCATCGCCCATTACGGGGTCAATGTGGTGATGCGGCCGGGCATCACCGACTACGCCTTCAATCCGATCGCCCACGACTACATGCTCGACCCGAAGATGACGCTCGCGCATTAGGTGGGCTCGACGCGATGGCCGCCTATGTCGTGCAAAGGCTCGCCCTCGCCGTCGCGACGGTGCTCGCCGCGACCTTCCTGACCTATGTGCTGCTGCGCCTCGTCCCCGGCGAGCCTGCGCAGGTGATCCTGACCCGCGTCTTCCTGCAGGACCAAACCGCCGCCGTCTCGCAGCAGGACGTCGCCGCCATTGCCGACCGCTTCGGGCTCAACGCGCCGCTGATCGTGCAATATGGCCGCTGGCTCGCCGGCGCTGTCACTGGGGACCTCGGCACCTCGATTCGAACCGGACGCTCGGTCGCGCTCGAGCTGGGTTGGCGCCTGTCGGCGACGGGGCTGATCGCGCTGCTCGCGACGCTGCTCGCCCTGCTGCTGACCTTCGCCGCGATCACCCTGAAGCGCTCCTTCCCGTCGCGCGCGACCGCCCGCGGCTTCGAGCTGCTCGCGGTCGGCTCGATCGCGCTGCCCTCCTTCTTTCTCGGCGTCGCCCTGATCATCCTGTTCGCGCTCCGGCTCGACTGGCTGCCGGTCAGCGGCTTCGACAGCTGGGCGCATGTCGTACTGCCTGTCGCTGTGCTGGCGCTGGGGCAGTTCGGCTTCAACGCCATCCTGCTCGACGACACCCTGGGCGAAGCGCTCGCAGCCCCGCACATCGCCACCGCGCGCGCGAAGGGGCTGGACGAGCGGGCGATCCTGTTCGGCCATGCGCTGCCGAACGCCATCATCCCGCTGATCCCCTATCTCGCCTTGCAGTTCGCCTTCCTGATCGGCGGGGTCGTCATCGTCGAGCGGCTGTTCGCAATTCCCGGGCTCGGCGCCTATCTCGCCGACGCGCTCGACAGCCATGACGGCCCGGCCTTTCTCGGCGCCATCGGCGTCGTCGCCCTGGCGGTGGCGCTGGCGAACCTAGCGGCCGACCTCGCCATCACCCGCCTCGATCCGCGAATCCGGCTGAGGCGAGGCGCCACATGACCGCGCCGCGCCGAAGCGACCGGCTCCTGCTTGCGATCGCGGCGCTGTTCGCCGTCTCGATCGCCTATGGCCTGACGCTGGACCCGATCGAGGCCTCGCTGCGCAACAGCCTGCGCGCGCCCGGCCTGGACTTCCTGTTCGGCACCGACCATCTCGGCCGCGACGTGCTGGCCCGGATCGCGCACGGCTTCCTGCGCGATGTCGGCCTGTCGCTGACGATCATCGCCATCTCCTTCGCCATCGGCATTGCCATGGGCATGCTCGCGGCGGAGCTCGCAGGGGCGTTCGACCGGGCGCTGACCTTCGTCATGGACCTCATGACCTCCCTGCCCCAGATCGTCATCGCCCTGATCCTCGCGGCCCATCTCGGCGGCGGCGAGCTCGCGCTCATCCTCGCTCTGTCGCTGACCGGCTGGGTCAAATATGCGCGCATCGCTCGCGCCACGGCCTTCTCATTGCGGGAGCGCGAATTTGTGACGGCCGCCCGGCTGGCCGGCGGCGGCCGCCTCTATGTCCTGCGGCGTCACATCCTGCCGCATCTGCTGCCGCTGCTCTCCGGGCTGGTCGCGCTGCAGTTCGGGCACAACATCCTGAACATCGCCGCGCTCGGCTTCCTGGGCATCGGCGTCCAGCCGCCGGCTCCCGAATGGGGCGCAATGATCGCGGAAGCGCGGCCCTATTTCTCGCGGGCGCCCTGGCTCGCCATCGTGCCGGGGATCTACCTCTTCGTCGTGACGATGGTCGCGCTGATGCTGACGCGCCGCAGCGGCGTCCGGCAGGAGCGGGCCGACGCCAATCCGCAGCCTGCCGCGCCGCCGCGCTAGGCGATGTTGACAGGCGGTGTAACCTCGCCGTCATTCCGGGACGCGCCGACGATAAAAAGCACCGATCACATGACGACAGAGCCCGAAACCGTCATTCTGCTTCACGGCCTCGCGCGCAGCAGGACATCGCTCCTCCTGATCGAGACGCTGCTCTCGGCCATCGGCTACAGGGTCGTCAATGAAACCTACGCCTCGACCGATCACGCGGTCGAGGATCTGCTGGGCCATGTCGAGACTGCGGTCCGGAACTGCGCCGGCGCGCGGCTGCATTTCGTCACCCATTCGATGGGCGGCATCCTCCTGCGCGCCTGGTTGCAGAAGAACCGCCCGCCCGGCCTCGGGCGCGTCGTGATGCTGGCGCCGCCCAATCATGGCTCGGAGCTGGTCGACGGCCTCGGGCGGCTGCCGGCGTTCGAGCTGATCAACGGCCCGGCAGGCCTGCAGCTCGGAACGAGCCCGGACAGCCTGCCCAACCTGCTGCCGAGCGCGGACTACGAGCTCGGGATCATCGCCGGCAGCCTCTCCCTCAACCCGCTGCTGTCACCCTTCTTCGCCGGCCCGAACGACGGCAAGGTCTCCGTGGAGAGCACGAAGCTCGACGGCATGAGCGACCATATCGTCCTGCCGGTCACCCACACCTTCATGATGAACAACCCGCTGGTCGTTGCCCAGGTCGTGACCTTCCTCCGGACCGGGCGCTTCAATCACGAGCTGACGATGGCGGAGCTCACCCAGAACGTGATGGTCTATCTCCAGGGCATGAAGAGCGGTTCCTGAGCCGATCTCGGCTCCGCGCCATCACCAGCGCAGGCGATGGATGTTGGAGACCCGGCCCGTCCGCGCGTTCAGCGTGACCTCGAAGCGATTGCCGCCACGACGGGCGTGATAGACATAGAAGCGGCCGCGGCAATCGACGCGGCGGACATCGCGAAATCCCCGGTTCTGCAGCAGGATCTGGCCCTGCCGGCACGAGATCGCCCGGCCATGGTTGAGGCTCGAGCCGATATTGATGGTGATGCTGGCCGCCTCGACTGGGACCGGGGCTGCAATCGGGGCGAGAAAGCCCAGACCCAGACAGCAGGTTACAACAGCAATGAGACGCATGGCGTGAACTCCTCCCTGAGGTCTTGTTGCAGAACGTCCGAAGCGGACCAGAACGAGACCGCTTCATCCTTGTCGCAGGAGCCGGGTCTTCGCCTCAGCCGCCGCGATTGTCGTAGGCGCCCTCCTCGCCCTCGCGCTCGTCCGGCTTGCGCTGCGCCTTCTCCCAGAGCAGGCGCTTCAGGGCCGCCAGCTTCTCCTGCGGCCAGCCCCGGATGTCCGCGACCGCGGTCCAGGCCTCGACATAATGCTGCGGCGCATAGACGTGCCCGTAGCCCATCGGGACCCTGGTCGCGACCGCCATGTCGAGCAGGAGCTGCAGGCCGGTCACGACAGGATACCAGCGGAATTGCGGCGAGACGTCGGGACCGCGCTGCGGCTTGAGCCAGGCCGGCGGGCGGACGAAGCTGCGGTCGTCGAAGAACGTCACCGCGTCGCTGGCATATTGCAGATAGACGATCCGCATGATGCCCCAGGGCGTGTCCGGTGCCACGGTCGGCCCGTTCTGGTTCATGAAGCGGACGGCGCGGCCGTCGCGATATTCCGGCAGCCAGGCCGGCGAGCCGGGATTGCGCCGGGCGGTGATGTCGCGCCAGAAGCGGCTGCCGAAGGGCGGCCCGCTCCACAGGGCGCCGTCGATCGGGTCGCCGATCAGCTCGAGCAATTCGACCGACCGCTCCGAATTCATCGCGCCGAGGCTCAGCCCTTGCAGGTAGAGCCGTGGCCTGCTGGCCTTGGGCAGGCTCGTCCAGTAGCCGTAGACCTCGGCGAACAGCGCCCGCGCTGCTTCCGAGCCGTATTCCGGCTGGGCGAGCAGCGAGAGCGGGCTCGACAGATAGGAGTATTGCAGGGCGACGCTGGCGACGTCGCCGTCGCCGAGATACTCGATCGGGGCGATCGCGGAGGGATCGACCCAGCCGGTGCCCGTCGGCGTGATCACGACGAGGATGGCGCGGTCGAAAGCGCCCGAGCGCTTCAGTTCCTCCAGCGCCAGCCGGGCTCGCGCCTCGGCGGTGTTGGCGGCCCGCAGCCCGACATAGAGACGGATCGGCTGTTTCGCCGGCCGGCCCGTCAGCGCCGCGATCTCGGCCCCGCTCGGGCGCGATGCCACGAACTCCCGGCCCGCGCGCCCCAGATCCCGCCACCGCACCAGCGAAGCCTGGCTCCCGGACTGGAGCGGATCGGTCGGCTGCGGGCTCGCCGGCTCGATCAGCGCGTCGCGCTCGCGGAAGGAGGAATCGAGCATGCGGAAGCCGACGCGGACCAGGAAGCCGCTGGCGAGCGACCAGACCAGCACCGTCGTGAGCACAAGGCCGGCGATGAGCGCGACCCGCCGCGGCATGAAGGCGAGCGGCCGTCGCGCCAGGAAGAGCGCGACAAGCCGGAACAGCCGCCCGAGCGCCAGCAGCACGACGAACGTCGCCAGGGCGATCAGGCTGACCCGGAGCGGATGGGCGCTCTCGATCGGCTCCATCCCCATCACGGCCCGGATCGAATTCTGCCACTGTGCCGCATTCGCCAGGAAGACCGCGGCGACCAGCAGGCAGACGACGGCAACGACGATATTGACGATCCGGCGCAGCCGCTCGTTCGGCGCCGGCATCTCCAGATAGGCCCAGAGCCAGCGCCAGACCGTGCCGAAGCCATAGCCCACGGCAAAGCAGACCCCGCCGAGAACCCCTTGCATCACCGCCGTGCGCGGCACGAGCGTCGGGGTGAGCGACGCCGCGAACAGGAAGGTTCCCAGCGCCACGCCGATGCCGGACAGGCCGCGACTCCAGCGCAACGGCAGGTAAAGGGTTCTGGCGCCAAGGCTCATCATCGTATCCGCTGGCCGGAAGGACGGGTTCGGGTGAAGTCGAGATGATCGCGAGACGACATTCAGAACCTCCAGACCATCGGGACGTAGAATACGGCCATGACGAAGAACCAGAGCATCAATGGCAGTCCCAGCTTCCAGTAGCTGTTGAAGCTGTAGCCGCCGGGGCCCATCACCATCATGTTGGTCGCGGTCGCGATCGGCGTCAGGAACGCGGCCGAGCCGGCGATGCACAGGCTCATCAGCACCGGGCGCGGCGAAACGCCCAGGCCCTCGGCGGCGGCCATCGCGACCGGGATGACCAGCATCGTCGTCGCGGTGTTGCTCATCACCTGGCCGAGCACGGCTGTCAGCACGAAGAGGCCAGCAAGGAAGGCGAGCGGTCCCGCCCCACCTGTCAGCGTCACGAGCTGGGCGGCGACGACCTTGGCCGCACCCGACTGCACCATCGCCGTCGAGAGCGGCATCATCGCCCCGATCAGGATCACCGTCGTCCAGTTGATCGCGCGATAGGCCTGCTCCGTCGTCATGATCCCGGCGAGGAGCAGCGTGCCGGCAGCGAGCAACCCGGCGACGGCCGGCGGCACGATTCCCGTGGCGAGCATCGCGACGAGGCCACCCAGCACGGCGAGGGTGATCCCCGCCCCCGCTCCCATCGGCACCGCCTGGCGCCGGACCAGATCGGGCGAATTGACGACGAGCACGTCGGGATCGTCGAGGTGGAGGTCGAGCGCCCTCCAGCTGCCTTCGAGCAGCAGGGTATCGCCGGCACGCAGGACCTCCCCCGGCGCGATGTCGGCACCGGCCCGCTGCACCGCCAATACGACGAGGTCGCCGCTATCGGTCACCATGCCCGGGAACAAGGCACGGCCGATCAGGGCCGAGCGTGGCGGGATCACGACCTCGGCCAGGCCCGAGCGTTCGCTGAACAGCCCGGCCTGCTCATCCGCACCGCGTAGGGCGAGATGCTTCTCCGCCGCGAAGCTGGCGACGGCCTCGGCATCGCCGCGTACCAGCAGGTAGTCGCCCTCGGCGATCACCGGCGCACGCAGCGGCGTCCCGGTTTCCCCGGCCTGCGCCACGATCAGGCTGAGCCGTCCGTCCGCCCCGAGATCGAGCGCGGACGGCGCAAGGCCGATATAGTCGCAAGTCGGGCGCACACGCAGCCGGAAGACGCCGTCGCTGAGCCCGTAATGCTCGACCAGTGTCTGGGCGTGCCGGCTGAAATCGGCCGGCAGGCGCGCGCTGCTCTCTGCCGGCAGCAGCCGCTTGCCGAGCAGCAGGATGATCAGGATCGTCCCGGCCAGCAGCGGCAGGCCGACAAGGGCGAATTCCGCGAAGGCGAAGCCCTTCAGGCCGGCATCCTCCAGCGCCTCGGAGACCAGGATGTTCTTCGGCGCGCCGGTCAGCAGCAGGTTAGCACCGGCATGTGAGGCGAAGGCGAGCGGCATCAGCAGCTGCGAGGGCGACTGGCGCAGCCGGACCGCCGCCATCACCGCCACCGGCATCAGCGCAGCGATCGCGCCGCTGCCGGTGATGAGCGCGCTCAAGGCGCCGGCCGCGGCCGTCATGATGATCAGGAGACGGGTCAATCCCTCGCTGCCGGCCCTGGCGATCAGGTACTGGCCGGCCCAGGCGGTGACTCCGGTCTTTTCGAGGGCGGCGCTGACGATGAAGAGGCTGGCGACGAACAGCGTCGCGCGATCGCCGAAGCCGGCGAAGGCCTGGTCGAGCGTGACCACCCCCGTCGCCCACAGCGCCAGCGCCGCACCGACCGCGACCACGACGACCGGCAGCCTGTTCCAGCAGAACAGGACGATCGCGACGACGATGACGAGGGCCGTACTGGTGATCGGTGTCATCTTAGAGCCTCCCGCGACGCTTCGTCAGGCCCGAAGCATCAAGGCCCCGCCGAGCAGGATGGCAAGAGCGATCAGCCCGAGCCCCGCCATCGGCCAGCGCCGCAGATGGATGTCGATCTCCCCGATGCGGTTCGAGAGCTTGCGCAGGAGCGGCTGCCCGGCCTGCGCCAGGACGACGATGTCGCCCTCCGGGATGGCGCCGAGGCGCCGGGGCCAGCGGTCAAGCAGCAGCATCGCCCCGGCCCCGAGCAGAAGCGGCCAGGTCACCTTCCACAGCGCCTCCGGCTGGACCAGATCGGCGATCATCTCGCCGGACACCGCCGGATAGAGCGACCACGGGATGACGAGGGAGGCGGCGGCTACGACCAGCCAGGGCACGAGCTGCCCTAGCGGCGGCGATGCGGCGGGATTGCCGGTGCTGTCGCAACGCAGGACCAGCAGCAGATGCACCATCAGCATGGAGCTGCCCGCCCCCGCGAGCGTCATCGCGGCGGCGAGCCAGCCATAGCCGAGCAGCGGCTTCACCGCGAGCTTGGCCAGCGCGCCGCTGGTCAGCGGCATGCCTCCGAGACTCAGCGCGAGCACGGCGATGAGCAAGAACAGCAGCCGCAGGCGGCGCCCGCCGGCCTTGGCCAGGAGGCCGATGCCGAGGAAGAGCGCGCCCTTCACCAGCGTGTGGTGGACCGCGTAATAGGCGGTCAGGTCGGCGGCCGTCGGGTCGGCGGTCGCAAGGCCGACGCCGAGCAGCACCGCCAGCAGCCCCATCTGGCTCACCGTCGAATAGGCCAGGATCGTCTTGGCCCGCGGCTGGGTGACGCCGACGAGCACGCCGTAATAGGCGGTGACGATGCCGACCCCGATCAGGATCGCGCCCCAGAACGGCGCCCCGTCCGCGAAGGGCAGGAAGCGGATCAGCCCGATCACGCCGGCCTTGACCACGACCCCGCTCAGCACCGCCGAGGCCGGCGTCGGCGCCGCCGGATGCGCCAGCGGCAGCCAGACATGCAGCGGCACCAGCCCCATCTTGAGCGCGAAGCCGAGGATGAACAGGACGACGATGCCGTCACGCATCGGGGAGGCCGAGAGTTCGGCGACGACGCTGCGGATCTGCGGGTTGGCGTCGGGATGGCTTGCCGCCAGCATGACCAGCGCCATCAGCAGGATCGCCTCGGCGGCCAAAGCGAGCACGACATAGATCGTGCCGGCGCGATGGGCGGGCGCGCTCTGCTCATGGATGATCAGCCCATAGGCGGACAGGCTCGCCAGGGTGAAGAGCAAATAGAAATTCACGACGTCGCCGACGACGAACAGGCCGAGGCTGCCGGTTAGCGTCAGCAGCCACCAGATCGAAAAGCGCGGCGCTTCGGCGTCGCGGGCCATCAGCGAGGCGGCATAGGCGCCGGCCGCGCTCCAGAGCAGCGCCGCGCCCGCCAGCAGGATTGCGCCGGACTCGTCGAGCACCAGCGTCAACCGGAACGGCGGTGGGAAGACGGCGAAGCCGCCTTTCGGCACCAGGATTGCAGCCGCCAGGGCCGGCAACGGGGCGAGGACGAGGATCGCCAGGGCCCGCGCCCTGAACCAGGCCGACAGGCAGCAGAATGCCAGCCCGAGCGGGACGAACAGTGCCGCGGCAAGGAGGATGCCGGCGCTCATGGCAGCCCCACCATTGCCAGGCCGCCACGGCCGATCTGCAGGATGCCGAAGGGGCGCAGCGGCACGAGGCCGAGCAGCACGGCCGCGACCGCCAGGGCGAGCGCCGCGAGTTCCAGGCGGCGCGGAACCGCCCGGCGCGACGGCAGCGTGCCGGCGGGGACGGCGAGCGCCCGGTCGATCACGCGAAAGACATAGCCGCCGGCGAGAAGGCCGCCAGCCAGAATGGTCGCCGCCAGCCAGGGATAGCCCTCGATCACCGCTGCCGTCAGCAACAGGCACTTGGCGACGAAGCCGCCGCTCGGCGGGACGCCCATCAGCGACAGGCCGGCGAGACCGATGGCGAAGGCGCTGACCGGCAGCACCCGGCCGAAGCCACCGAGATCGGCGATGCGGTCATGGCCGTAGACCTCGATGATGACTCCGGCCGCCAGGAACATCGCCGCCTTCGCCAAGGCGTGCGAGATCAGCTGGAGCGCGCCGCCGGTCCAGGCAATCGTCTCCCAGGGCGCCACGCCCGCGCCGCCGGCCGCGAGCGGGAAGACGATGAAGAGATAGCCGAGCTGCGCCACGGTCGAATAGGCGATCATCAGCTTCAGCCGCGCCTGCCTGAGCGCCATGACGCTGCAGAACAGGATCGAGGCGGCGCCGAGCACGGCGAGCAGCTGGCCAGCGATCGCGGCAGCCTGCGGCGGGGCGACGTCGAGCACCAACCGCAGGATCAGGAAGACCGGCGCCTTGATCACCAGCGCCGACAGCACGGCGCTGGCCGGCGCCGGCGCACCGGCATGGGCCGGCGGCAGCCACAAATGCAGGGGAAACAGCGCCGCCTTGGCCAGGAGCCCGACGATCATCAGCGCCAGCGCAACCGACAGCGCCGGATCCGAGCGGCTCAAGCGCGACAATGCGAGCAGGTCGAGCGTGCCGTACTGGCCGTAGAGCAGGCCGACCCCGAGCAGATAGAGCAGCGAGCCGAGGAGCGCGAAGAGCAGGTAGCGCAAGGCGGCGTTGGCGGTCTCGCTGCGGCCGTCGAGGCAGACCAGCGGCACGGCCGCGAAGGTCAGGAGTTCCAGCGCGACATAGAGGTTGAACAGGTCTTCGCCGATGAAGACGGCGTTCAGCGCGCTCCAGAGCGCGAGCAGCATCAGCCAGAAGGTCGTCTGCGCCCGCCCGCCGCCGGCCTCGTCCCCGCCTCCATGCTGGACATGCGCGAACAGCCCGACCGCGACCACGACCAGCGCGGTCATCAGCAGCATCGCGCCCGAGAGCCCATCCGCCCGCAGCGCGATCCCGAGCGGAGGCTGCCAGGCGCCGACGACATAGGTCAGCGCCGCACCCGTCCGGATCAGCTCCACGATGATCGCGACCGCGACGGCGAGCCCGGCCGCGAGCGTCGCCAGCGCGATCCGCGCCGCGCTGCGCGGCCCGCAGGCGAAGATGGCGAGCACCGCGCAGACCGGCAGGATCACCGCCAGGATCAGCAGGAAGCCGCCCGGCGTGGTGGCATGGATCGGCGCCGTCACGGTCCGCCTCGCCGCTCGGCGGTTGCAGTCTCTCTGGTCCCGGCCTCCGCCGCCGGCTCGACGAGGCGCTTCAGCAGGGCGACGGCCAACGCGCTGGCCGAGAAGGCGACGACGATGCCGGTGATCACCAGGGCTTGCGGCACCGGGTCGGCCGGGAAGCCCGCGCCACCGCCGCGTCGGGCGACAGCGCCGAAGACGAGGAAGATGCCCGCGCCGAGAATGTTGCAGCCGACGATGCGGCGCAGCAGGCCGGGATGCGTGACGACGCTGAACAGCCCGATGCCGACGAGCGCCGCACCGCACAGTCCGAACAGGACGCCGGGTTGCAGCGCCGCCGTCATCGACCCGGTGCCTTCCGGGCCGGGCCCGCGACCAGCATGGCGAGCGCCGCGGCGACCGACAGGGTCAGCGCCGCCTCGATCGCCAGGATCAGTGGCTTCGCCCAGGCCTTGGGATAGGCGAGGAAGCCGTCGGCAACGGCGAAGCCGAGAAAGGCGATCGCCAGGAACAGCACCGGCCCGCCTGCCAGAGCAAGCCGCAGCGGCAGCCCGCCCGTCTGCGGCGGCTGCCGCAAGCCTGCCAGCATCATCAGCAGCCACATCGCCGCGAGCACGGTGCCGGCCTGGAAAGTCCCGCCCGGCGCATCGGCCCCGACCCAGAACATGTAGACGCCGATCACCACGCCGAAGGGCGGCAGGATACGGGCGAGATAGGCGAGCGGCCCCGGGACCTCGCCGGGTTTCACCTCAGGAGCGCCGCCCCAGACGGCATCGGGCGCCAGCGACCAGACCCCGATCAGGGCGAGTAGCACCACCACCTTCTCCAGCAGGGTGTCGAGCGCGCGATAGGCCAGCAGCACGGCGGTGACGGGATTGCCCAGCCCGGTCGCCGGCAGCGCCTCGGCTGCCGCCGGCGCGAGTGTCGGAGCCGGAGACGCAAAGCTCAGCACGGCGAGGCCGAGAGCGACGGAGATGGCGGCGCAGCCAGCAGCGATGGCGAGCTTGCCGGTACGCGTCACCGGCTCCTCATGCTTGCCGCGGCCGCGGACCGCGGCCTCCGCCCGCAGCAGCAGGATCCCCGTTCCGCCGCCGCCGATGGCGATCTCGGTCAGGGCGACGTCGGGCGCCGCCAGCCGGACCCAGGCGAGCCCCAGCAGCAGACCGAGGGAGAGGAAGGCGATGATCGCGCTGCGCTCGTCCGGCTCTGCGACGACATGGGCCGCGAGCGCCAGCAGGCCGGCGACGAGCGCGACATCGACCAGGAGCATCATGGCTCGGTTCTGCCGCGCTGGACGGCGCGCGCGAGCAGCTGGCTCGCCGTCGCTGCCGAAAGCTGCGCCAATAACCAGATGCAGAGCAATTTCAGGCCTTCGCCGAGGCTGGCCGCCTGCGGCAGCAGGCCGAGCACGATCAATCCGAGCCCGAGATTATCGGCCTTGCTGATCGCATGCAGCCGGCTCAGCGTGTCGGGAAAGCGCAGCAGGCCGAGCACGCCGGCCAGGAAGAGCAGCGCCCCCGCGCCCACCAGGACGACCGTGACGATATCGGCGAGGCCGCTCATGGCTGCTTCTTCACCGGATCGCGCCCGGCGGCCGGCTCGGCCGTGCCGAGCGCGAATGCCAGGCAGGAGAAGGCCGCGAACAAGACGAGCAGGAGCGCGACGTCGTTGACCGCAGGAGAGCCCGAGGCTGCCCCCAGCAGCAGGAGCGCTGCCGCCCCGCCGGTTCCGAGCAATTGCAGCGCCATCATGCGCTCGGCCACGACGCGCGAGCGCAGCACGCGCAGCAGTGCGACGACCGTGATCGCCAGGATGAAGAGTGCCGCCGCGGCCAGGATATCAGCCATCGCGCCGCTCCGCCCCGAGTATCCCGCAGAATGCCGCCTCGTCGGCCGCGACCTGCTCCGCCACCGGCTCGCGCAGATCGAGGCAATGGATCAGCATCGTCCCGTCGGGTCCGGTGGAGACCGGCAGCTTGCCCGGCTGCAGACTCATCACGGCGCAGGAGGAGTCGCGCGCCAGGCCAGCGGGAACACTGGACCGGCAGGTCGCGAAGCCCGGCTGCAGGTCGGGGCGGGGCGCGAAGGCTCGCCGTGCCACGTCGAGCCCGGCAGCCATCGATTGCGGCAGGAAGCGGGCCATGAATCGAAGAAGGCCGATGAGCGACAAACTTCCGCCGGCTGGCCAGAGCAGCGTGCTGGCCCAGACACCCGCGGCTGCGGCGGCGACACCGACCGGCAAATCCTTCGGCGCCGGGCCCATCAGCGCGACCCATAGCAGCAGCAGGCAGAGCCCGCGGATCAGCGGCGCCGGCAGCTGCGCGCGATCGGCAATGCTTGCCTTGTCCATCGTCTCCGCCGCCTCAGGTCGATGCTCCGCCATCCCAGGCTCAAGGGTAGCCAGCGCCTTCGCGGGCAACATCAGCCGGACGTCCCGCCCCTGTGCGCTGCGTCCCATTCTGCCGGAGGCCACGACGACCTCCCTGCGGCCGTCAAGCGCGGCCGGCACCCTCCAGAGCAACGTCGTTCTTCTGCGGCGCGCCGAGCAGTTCGGCCAGCCACCGGCTCGACGGATGCAGGGCGCAGAAGGTGATCAGGGCGATGGTGATCGGCACGCCGATGAAGGCGCCAAACACGCCCCAGAGATAGGTCCAGAAGAAGACCGAGAACAGCACGCTCGCCGGCGAGATCGCCAGCGCATTGCCGGCGACCCGGGGCTCGATATAGCTGCCGACGATGAACTGGATCAGATTCAGGCAGGCGAAGACCGCGATCACCGCTTGCCACGAGCCGAACTGCGTCATCGCGAACAGGGTCGGGAAGACGGTGGCGACCAGCGGCCCCATGAACGGGACATAGTTCAGCAGGAAGGCGATGAAGCCCCATTCCGCCGCAAGGGGCAGGCCGACCGACCTGGCGAAGGCCCAGACCAGCAGGCCGGTGATCACGCTCATCAGCGTCCGAACCAGCATGTAGCGCCGGATCTTGGCGGCCGTCGCGATGCTGCCGTCGAGGAGCAGCTCGCCCACGGTGCGGTTGCGCAAGCCCCTGAGCTTGCGGCCGAAATCCTCGACCTCGAGCAGGCCGAGCAGCACGTAGACGAGCACCACCAGCCAGAAGCTCATCGTGCTGTTCAGCCGGCCACTGATGGTCTGGACCATGCGCAGGATCCAGGCCGTGCTGAAATTCTCCGACCAGACCGATGCGACGGCGATGCCGTGCCCTTCGAGCCAGAGTGTGACCTGCTCGTAGAAGGCCTGGAAGCGGCCGATGTCACTGACGATCCAGCGGCCGACGCGGCCGAAGGCCCAGGCGATCAGGGAGCCGAAGGCGACGAAGGCGACGACCATGACGAAGAGGCTGATCGCCAGCGCCAGCAGGCGCGGCAGGATGCCCTGCAGCATCTGCTGCAGCGGCCAGATCAGCGCGATGATGAACAGCGCGAAGGCGACCGGCGCGAAGACCGAGCTCGCGGTCGACAGGGCCGCCACCGCCAGGATGATGGCGATGATCACCTGCGCGACCTGGTGTGCCCCGCCGCCCGTGACGGGGCCGTCCCGTTCCGTGGGCGCAGCGACGGCGGGATCCTTCTGCGAAAGCACCCGTCAGACCCCCTTGGTGAATTCGGCGAGATCGAGGCTCGAGCGCTTGCCGATCTCGTCGCGATGCGCCCGGTAGAACGCCTCGGCGGAACGCCTGCCTTCGTCGTGGAGCATGGTCAGGAAGTCCCATTCGGCATTGAGCTTGGAGGAATAGCCGAGTTCGGTCATGGCGTCGCTGGCGATGCGATGGACCCGCATCCTCGCCCAGCGCGCGCCTTCGCCCGCTCCCGCCAGGGCCTCGCGCTGCAACAACGCCATCATGCGCAGCTCCTTCAGCAGCACCGCGTTGAAGGAGACCTCGTTGAGGCGGTTCAGGATGTCGCGCGCCGTCCGCGGCGTGTCCGGCCGCTCGACCGGATTGATCTGGACCAGGATCGTGTCGCGCGCATTGCTCTCTTCGATCAGCGGCGTCATCGTCGGGTTGCCGGAATAGCCGCCGTCCCAATAGCTTTCGCCGTCGATCTCGACCGCCTGGAACAGGGTCGGCAGGCAGGCCGAGGCGAGCAGCACCTCCGGCGTGATCTCGGCGTTCCGGAAAATCCGGTTGCGCCCCGTCCTGACATTCGTCGCGGAAATGAAGAGCTTGATCGGGCCTTTCGCGATGGCGTCGAAGTCGATGATTCCGGCGAGGATGTCCGTCAGCGGATTCGCGCCCGACGGGTTGAGGGTGTAGGGCGAGACGACGCGGGACATCATGTCCATCGCCACGAAGAGCGGCGAGGTGTCGAGCGTCCAGCGCCCGAGCAGCACGTCGAGCGGCGAGCGCTGGAACGGGCTGAAGCGCGCCGCCTCGGAGACCTTCTTCCAATACCGGTCGAGCGCGTCCCGAGCCCCCTCGCGCCCGCCGATGGCGTAGCCGGAGGCCAGGACGGCCGCGTTCATCGCGCCGGCCGAGGTGCCCGAGATCGCCTCGATCGTCAGCCAGTCCTCCTCGAGGATCCGGCACAGCACGCCCCAGGTGTAGGCGCCATGCGCGCCGCCACCCTGCAAGGCGAGATCGATATTGAGCGGCTCCCGCGCCTCGGCAGCGCGGCTGGAAGCGGACGGCTTCTTGCTCATCGGAGTACCTCTTTGATTCGCGAAGCCTGCCTCCAGCCAGGACTCACGCCGCTGGAGCGCCGGTTTCGGCCGTACCAGCCTCGGCGGCAGCCGAGAGCGCGGCCCGCAGCGCCGCCTCCTTGGTTTCGTCGAAAGAGGTCTGCATCAGCGTGCCGCCGACGCCCTTCAGGTCCGCGAGCACCTTGTCCGTGGTCATCTTGCGGATGAGCAGGAACAGGCCGGCCGTGTTCGGCTGCAAGGCCGCCGCGGCGTCCTTCATGAACTGGTCGTTGATGCCGACATCGCTGAGCTTGCCGCCCAGCGCGCCCGAGGCGGCGCCGATCGCTGTGCCGATCAACGGGTTCAGGAAGATGAAGCCGATCAGCGTGCCCCAGAGCGCGCCTGAAGCGGCCCCCGTCGCGGTCAGGTTGATCATCTGGTTGAGCTTGACGTGGCCCTTGTCGTCCTTGACCACCACGACCGCGTCGCCGAGCTCGATCAGATATTCGCGCTGCAGGGAGAGGACCTTCTGGCGGACCTCCTCCGCCTTCTGCTCGGTCGGAAAGGCGATAAAGACGAGATCGCTCATGTCGATGACTCCATTGTTGGGTTGATACGAAAAACAGAATGCCGGTCAGCCGCGCGGGCCTGGATGCACCATCCTCACGGCCGCGCCGGCGCTGCCGCGGCCGTCTGCCTAGGCGGCAGCGGCCTGACGCGCTGACCGGGGTGCAGGGCCTGGATGCCGGCCGACACGATCACCTCGCCGGGCGCCAGCCCCTGCAAAAGGATGATCTTGCCGGCATCGAAGCGCAGCACGTCGATATCGCGCAGGGAGACGGTCGATTTGGCGGGGTCGACCACCCAGACCGCAGGCGACTGGCCCTGCTGGGTCAGCGCGCTCGCCGGGATCGAGACGATGGCTGCAGTCCGCAGCTCGACCGTGCCGACGACCGTCGCGCCCAGCTGCATCGCCTCCGGCGGGTCCTGCAATCCCACCCGGATCTCGAAGGTGCGGGTCACCGGATCGGCCTGCGGCGCGACTTCCCGGATCGAGCCATAGGCGGACACCGCGGGAGCGTCGGCCAGCACGACGCGGACCCTGGCATCGCTGAGATGGCTGTCGAGCACGCTCGCCGGCACGTTGAACACCGCATCGCGGCTGTCGTCGCGGGCGATCTGGACGACGATCTGGCCCGGCTGCACCACCTCGCCCGGCTCGATCCGGCGCGCCGTCACGACACCGGCGACATCCGTGCGCAATTCGGTGAAGCCGAGGCGATCGCGCGCCAGTTCGAGCTGCGCCTCGGCGTTCTCCAGCGCGGCCTGGGCCGTCTCCTGCGCCCGCCGGGCCTGGTCGTAGCGCGGCCGGGTGGTGAACCCCTGCGCCATCAGGCGCTCCTGGCGTTCATAGGTGCTGCGCGTCGTGCTGACCTCGCCGCGCGCCGCTTCCAGCGCCGCCTTGGCCGCCGCCAGCGCATTCTGTTCGAGGGAGGGCTCGAGCCGGGCGATGACCTGCCCCGCCGCCACCCGATCACCGACATTGACCGGGCGTTCGAGGACCCGGCCACCGACACGGAAGGCGAGCCCGACATCCTTCTTCGCCTGGATTTCGCCGCTGAACCGGATGTCGTCGGAGAACTGCCCGGCCTCGACGGTGACGACGCCGACCAGCCGCCCCTCTTGCGGCGGAGCCTGCTCGTTGCCGCAGGAGGCAAGCGCCGCCGCAAGCAGCGTGACCGCCGCCATCCGGGCCGGGAGGTTCATCGGCATCCGCCTTGTCGCGATCGCGCTCATGCCAGGGAGCCTCCCGCGCTGGCCGGCCGCTTCGCCTCGCTCCGCGCGGCGCCGAAGACGGCGACATAGAGCACCGGCAGGAGCACCAGGGTCAGCACCGTCGCGACCAGCAGCCCGCCCATGATCGCGAAGGCCATCGGCCCCCAGAACACGGTCGGTGCGATCGGGATCATGCCGAGCACGGTCGAGACCGCGGTCAGCATGATCGGCCGGAAGCGCGTGCCCGCGGCATCGATGGCGGCATCGATAACGCTCTTGCCGGCGGCACGCTCATCCTCGATTTGCCCGATCAGGATCACCGCGTTCTTGGTGATGATGCCGATCAGGGCGAGGACGCCGAGCAAAGCGACGAAGCCGAGCGGCTTGCCGGAGAGCAGCAGCGCGGCGACGACGCCGATCAACCCGAGCGGCGCGATGCTGAGCACGATCGCGAACAGCCTGAAGCTCTTGAGCTGCGCCATCAGCACGGTGAACATGATCAGCAGCATCACCGGTATCACGGCGATGACCGAGGCCTGCGACTTGGCGCTTTCCTCGACCGTGCCGCCGACTGTGATGCCGTAGCCGGCCGGCAGGGTCTTGCGCAGAGCCTCGATCGAAGGCTGCAGCGCCGTGACCACGGCATCCGGCAGGACGCCCGGCGTCACATCGGCCGCGACCGTCAGGTTCGGCACGCGGTCGCGCCGCCAGATCAGGGGGGTATCGAGCCCGTAGCTGAAGCTGACGAATTGCGAGACCGGCACCGAGCGGCCGCTCGGCAGCGCCACCTGCATGCTGCGCAGTGTGTCGAGCGAGGCACGCTCGGCATCCTGTGCCCGCACGACGACGTCGACCAGATAGATGGAATCGCGCACCTGCGTCACGACCGTGCCGGAGACGACCGTGTTGACGATCGCGGCGACGGCGGCCGAGCTCAGGCCGAGCCGGCGCGCCTCGTCCTGGTCGACGCGCAGGCGCAGCTCCCGCGCCGGCTCGATCCAGTCGAAATTGATCTGGCGGGCATTGGGATTGGCCGCGACGACCTGCGCCAGCCGGAAGGCGATCGAACGGACCTCGGCGGTGTCGGGGCCGCTCACCCGGTATTGCACCGGCCAGCCGACGGGCGGGCCGAGCTCGAGCGGCGAGACGCGCCCGACCACATTCGGGAAGTCCTTGGCGAGCAGCGCCTCCAGCTTCTTCTGCAGCCGCTCGCGCGCCGGCACGTCCCTGGCGACGATCACCGCCTGGCTGAAGAAGTCGTTCGGCAGTCGCGCGTCGAGCGGCAGGTAGAAGCGGATCGCACCGCGGCCGACATAGGTGCTCCAGCGCTCGACGTCGGGGTCGCCCTTGAGCGAGGCTTCGACGCGGTCGACGAGGTCCCCGCTGGCATAGATCGAGGCGTTCTGCGGCAAAGTGAGGTCGACCAGCAATTCGGGCCGGTCCGAGGCCGGGAAGAACTGCCGCGGCACCAGCGGCAGCGCCAGGATCGCGGCAGCGAACAGGCCGAGCGTCACCGCGATGGTGATCCAGCGCAGCCTGATCGCGCCCGAGAGCAGCGAACGGAAGCCGCGCTCGACCCGGCCCGGCCCCTTGGCCTGCCCCGAAGCCTCGGGCGCCTTCAGCATGGCGACGCCGAGCACCGGCGCGAACAGGACGGCGACGAACCAGGAGACGACCAGCGCGATCGTCACCACCGCGAAGAGCGAGAAGGTGTACTCGCCTGCCGAGCTCGCGGCGAAGCCGATCGGCACAAAGCCCGCGATCGTCACCAGCGTGCCGGCCAGCATCGCAGTCGCGTATTTGTCGAAGGCGAACGTCGCCGCCTTCAGCTTCTCCTCGCCCGCGGCGAGCCGCGTGACCATGGCGTCGGTCGTGGTCATGGCGTCGTCGACGAGCAAGGCCAGCGCGATGATCAGGGCGCCGAGCGAGATGCGCTGCATGTCGATGCCGGCCACCAGCATGCAGGCGAAGACGATGGCGAGTGTCAGCGGGATCGCGAGCGCGACGACCAGCCCCGGCCGCACGCCGAGGCTGATGAAGCTGACGACCATGATGATGCCGACCGCCTGCCAGAGCGACATCATGAAATCGTCGATCGCATGCGAGACCGTGACGGCCTGGTCGGCGACCAGATGCGGCTCGATGCCGAGCGGCAAGCCGGCGGTGACTGTGGCCATCGCCGTCTTGATGTTGCGGCCAAGCGCCAGGATGTCGCCGCCGTCGCGCATGGCGATGCCGAGGCCGATCGCCTCGCGGCCGTTGACGCGGAACATCGGCGTCGGCGGATCGACCTGGCCGCGCCTGATGCTGGCGATGTCGGCGAGCCGCACCATCCGGTCCCCGACCGGGAAATTGATGTTCAGGAGGTCGGCCTCGGATTGGAAGGCGCCGGAGACGCGCACCGAGAAGGTCTCGTCCTGCGTCTGGATCTGGCCCGCTGGCCGAACCACGTTCTGGGCCTGCAGGGCCGCGAGCAGCGCGGCGCGGTCGAGGCCGAGATTGGCGAGCTCCCTGACCGAGAACTCGATGAAGATCCGCTCGTCCTGCGCGCCGACGATCTCGATCTTCGAGACGTCGGGCACGAGCAGCAGCCGCGACCGGATCGTCTCGACATGGTCGCGCAGCTCGCGATTGGTGAAGCCGTCCGAGGTGAAGCCGTAGATGATGCCGAAGGTGTCGCCGAACCGGTCGTTGAAGAACGGCCCGAGCGTGCCGGTCGGCAGCGTATGACGCATGTCGGCGATCAGGTTGCGCACCCTGTACCAGGTGTCCTGGACCTGGCGGCCAGGCACCTCGCCCTTGAGGTTGACGAAGATCGTCGTCACGCCGGGCCGGGTGAAGCTGCGAACGCTGTCGAGGCCGGGCGTCTCCTCGAGCTGCCGCTCGAGGCGCTCCGTCACCTGGCTCAGCGTCTCCTCCATGCTGGCCCCGGGCCAGACCGCGGAGACCACCATCGTCTTGATGACGAAGGCCGGGTCCTCGTTGCGGCCGAGCCTGATGAAGGCGAAGACGCCGGCGACGACCGCCACCACCATCAGGTAGATCACGACCGAGCGGCTCTTAAGCGCCCATTCCGACAGGTTGAAGCTCATCGCGACTCGGCTCCGATCAGGCGCACCTGCTGGCCTTCGCGGAGAAGCCCGGCGCCGGCGGTGACGACGATGTCGCCGACCTGCAATCCCCTGGCGATCTCGGCGGTCGCCGGATCCGTGTTCGCGAGATCGAGCTTGCGCAGCGAGACGGTCAGGTTCTTGGGATCGACCACCCAGGCGCCGACGTTGCCATCGCGCCGCGCCAGGGCCGTCGCCGGGATGGCGATCTCCCCGCTGCCGTCGGCCCGGACCGAGCCGGAGACGGCCGCGCCCAGCCGGAAGGCCGGCGCCGGATCGCTGAGACCGACCCTGATCCGGAAGGTCCGGGTGACCGGATCGGCCTGCGGCGCGATCTCGCGCACCCGGCCGGCCGCTTCCGCGCCCGCCTCCCCGCTCAGCACGACCCGCACCGGCATGCCGGGCGCCAGCCGGCGCGCCAGCTCCGCCGGGATCTCGAACACCGCGTCGCGGCCGTCCCAACGCGCCAGCTGCAGGATCATCCGGCCGGCGGCGACGACCTCGCCCGGCTCCGCGCCGACGCGGGTGACGATGCCCGGCGCATCGGCCTTCAGCGTGGTGAAGCCGACGACGTCCTGCGCCGAGCGGACGCGCGCCTGCGCCGCCTCCACCTGCGCGCGGGCCGCCGTCAGCGCCTGTTGCGCGCTCTCGAAATCCGCCTGCGTGGTGATGTGGCGCTGGAGCAGATGGCTCTGCCGCTCGAACTGGTTCTCCGCCTTGCGGAGGGCGCCCTGCGCCGCGCTCGCCGCCGCCTGGGCCGAGCGCAGATCATTGAGCTCGTTCTCGGGATCGAGCCGTGCGACGACCTGGCCCTCGCGGACGCTCGCGCCCACCCCGACCAGGCGCTCGGACAGGCGGCCGCCGATGCGGAACGCCAGCGCAGCCTGGTCCTGAGCCTCGACATGGCCGGTGAAGCTGAGATCGGGCGCCTGGCGCGGCGGCTCGACGGTCACGGTGCGCACGAAACGCACCGGTGGCGGCGGCGCCTGTTCCTCGCTGCTGCAGGAGGCGAGGACGAGCGCGATCGCACCCGCGGCCACGAGGCGGCCCGGGCCGGATGAAGCTCCATCGCGCTTCATGCCCGCTCCCCGGCAGCCTCCCGCTCCTGCGGTGGCGCATCCGGGCGCCAGAAGCCTCGCCGCTGCATCGTATTCTCCCCCTGGGCAGTCACGTCCCGACTGTCCGCAAGCGCGCTCGCGGACTACGAAACCGTCCGGGACGACATCCCGACGCTAGCAACACCGGCCGGGACACGGATCAGCTCAGAATCCCAACTCTGGACCGATCATCCCATTGTTGGGGAACCGCCTCGCCGCGATGGCGGCTCTCCGGCCGTCATCCGGCTCAGCCCGAAAGCGACCAGCAGCAGGAGCACCAGCCCCGTCGCAGCCACTGCGGTCATGACGAGATAGATCTGTTCGCCCCAGCTCTCGTAGAGCCGGCCGGACAGCGTCGTCAGCAGAGCCATGACACCGGCCCAGCCGCCGGCGAGCCAGGCCTGGGCGCTGGCCTGCATCCGACCCGGCGCCAGCCGCGACAGCAGGAAGATGCTGCCGAGATGGGTGGCGCCGAACGTCACGCCATGCAGCAGCTGCAGGCCGATGAGGGCCGCGGACCCCGGATCCTGCGCCATCCCCGCCCAGCGCAGGGTCGCGGTCCCTGCCGCCGCCACCAGCAGCCAGGCCGCACTGGCCGCGCCGCTCATCCGGTAGCCGAGGAACGCGAACAGGGCGACCTCGGACAGGACGCCGAGCGCCCATAGCCCGCCCATCGCCGCGCCGGACATGCCGGCCGCCTGCCAATGCAGCGTGCCGAAGCCGTAGAACGCCCCATGGCTCGCCTGCACGAGCGCAGCACCGGCGATCGTGCCGACCAGGAGCAAAGCGGGCGCCGGCCACGCTTCGTCCTTCTCGCCGTCGGCGACGACCGATCGATTCGGGACCGCCGCCATACAGCCGGCAGCCGCGACCGCTGTGAAGATCGCCGAGATCAGCAGCAGCACGATCACGAAATTGGCGGAGAACCATTCGAGCGACCAGCCGGCCGCGAGGTTGGCGGCGGCGAAGCCGAGCGAGCCCCACAGCCGGACGCGCCCGTAGATCAGCTCGGACCGCTCGGCTTCGGCGAGGCGCCCCAGCGTCATGGCGTCCGCCAGCGCGATCAACGGCCCTTGCGCCATGGCGATGGTGACGACGACGAGAAGAATGGCCCACAGGCCGTTCGCAACAGCCAGGAGCCCGGTGCCCGCGGCAACCAGAAGCGCGCACGCCGTAAGGACGAGGGAAATGCGGCCGCTCCGATCGGCGAGCGCCCCGACCATGGGATTCGCCAGGATCCGGGTCAGCAGGGGAACCGCCACGACGATGCCGATCGCGCTGCTGTCGAGGGACTGCGCCTTCAGCCAGATCGGGAAGAACGGCAGATTGACCCCGAGTTCGAAGAACAGGCAGGCATAGAGCAGCGCCAGCCGGACGACAGGTATGCCGGGCGTGGACGTCACCGGGACTTGGAGCGAAACGGATGCGATCCTGCCCAGCCCGCCGGCCCGCTTCCGGAGAAATGCGCAAAATGCCACGGAGTCAGCCCGAGACCGGCTCCTCGGCGACCAATCGGACGAATCCGCGCTCGCGCGCTTCCGTCGGGCTGCAGCCAAATTCCCGCCGGAAAGCCCGGCTGAAGGTGGAATGGTCGGCAAAGCCGACCTCGTTGCCGATGGCGTGAATGGACAGCGCGGACCGATACGAGCTCAGCCGCAGATGCGCCTCGCGCAGGCGCTCCTTGTTGATGAAATGGGCAACCCCACCGCTGCTCTCGAAAAGCCGATACAGTTTCGAGCGCGACATCGCCAGCAGCCGCGCGAGGCGTTCAGGCCCGAAATCCGGGGACGCCATATTCTGGCGCACCACGGCGCGCGCCTTGTCGATCAGGACCGAACTCGGAAGATGCCGCGCCAGCTCCCGCCCGGACGGGTGTGGAGCGATGCAGGCGGCGACGAGAGCCCTGGTCGGCATCTCCAGAGTGACGGCGTATTCGGGCGAGACATAGCGCAATTGCCGGACGAGATTGTCCATGTAGCCGCTGAGCAAGGGCGCGAGCTCCCGGCTCAGCTCGAGGCCATGGGCTTCGTCGAAGCGCTGCTGGTCGGCGGCGCCACTGTCGCGTGGCAGATAGAGCGTGATGATCTCGGTGTCCCGGGCCTGCCCCTCGAAGGGCAGCGCCAGCGAGCGGAAGCTCAGCTGCTGGGACGAGCTGCCGTCAGCCGCGGTCGTCCGCGCCAGCACCACGCACCAATGGTCGAGATAGGACTTGGGTCGGTGCCGCCATTGCCGGCCCGGGGCCCCCTCATAGACCACATGCGTCAGGATGAGCTCGCCCAGGGTCCAGGACGAGAACTCGGCGGCGAATCCCGCCGATCGCTCGTCCGACGGAAAAAGCTCGATCGTATTCTTGTGCAGGGAACGCCAGGCATCGAACTGATCGCTTGCCTGCAGTCCCGCTGTGCAAAAATGCGTCACGGCAAACATGCTGACATTCCTCTTCTCCCCGCCACAAGAGAACGTCGGCACAAAGTGCTCCGATCGCCCGTAGTTTGCGATTCCAGCGCAATTGCGGAACGAATCTTACCGCCGATCAGATCAGGAAACCTTGTCCTAGATCAAACGGCTCCCGAAAAACAATATTGCTAAAAATATACTTGAAACTTCAAACAGTTGTCAGAGTATCCCCCTAGACGCCTCCAGCGTCAACCCTAGGGATGTCTAAGGTGTCGCCGCGTCGAAGACGCGAATCGGCGCAGTGACCAGGAGGCTCGCGGCGGAACCGATCACCCCTGCCGCCGCAAGAGGCGCCGGGACGTCCGAATCGGTGATCACCTGCCCCTGCAGCAGCCTGCCGCCGATCAGGCGCACTGCATCCGGGCTCGCCGCGAAGAGATCATGGTTGAAGCGGTCGCCGGCATTGATCGCCGAGAGGTCGATCACCGTGATCCCGGACAGCCCCGCGAACTGGCTGCGGTATTCCTCGCGCGTCGGATCGATGCCGCCGAGCCGCGTCGCGCCGCGCGCGATGAAGCGGGAGACCTGCAGAGCGCGGTCGTGCTGCGCAGTGAACAGGGTGATCTGCGGCCGCTTCGACCCCATCTCCTCGACCTGGCGCCGGAAGACCCCGGTATCGAGATCCGGCGAGGCCAGGATGAGGTTGCTGATCTTGCTGGGCACGCCGCCATCCTTGAGCGCGATCTGCCTGACGGCCTCGACCGCAGGCCAGCTTCCCATCGAATGCGCCAGGATCACGATCTCGCGAACCGAGGGCGCCGCGACGGCCATGCTGAGCAGGTCCGCCAGGTCGGAGCGCGAATAGGAAGCGTTGTCGAAGTCGCGGCTATAGTCGAGCAGGTAGCCGCGCGAGGGCCAGGAGAACAGGACCGGGGCTGCGCGGGCATCGGCGTCGTGCGCCAGCTGCGCGAAGCGGAAGACGGCGCGGTCAAACGGCGTGTTGAAGCCATGCACGAACACGAACACCCGCTTCGAACGCCCGCTCGTCGACCTGAACCAGTCGGCAATCCGTGCCTTCGGCAGCGGCGTCGAGGCAGTGACGACGAAATCCGTCGCGGGATTGCCCGGAACCGAGCGCGGCAGTTGGACGGTGCCGACCTCGCGCTCGCGCGGGATCGACACGACGATGTTCCTGAAGGAAACGCCCTCGCCCCGCTCGCCGCTGAACAGCACCCCGGGATCGGCCGAGGGGGCGCGCGTCGTGGCCGCCAGCATGTTGACGCTGTCCGTCCCGGGGGCCGGGGCCACCGGCTGCAGCAGTCCCTGCGGCGTCGAGCAGGCCGCCGAAATGGCGGTGAGCACGAGAGCCAAGATCGTGGCTGAACGGGCGCGGACCGGGCGTGGGCACCGTGCCGACCGCTTCTGATCGCTCATCGCGAAGCTCCCCGCCGTTCTCCTCGCGCGATCACGCATCTCGACTCGCCCGGTCGGCGATGCCGAGAGTCCCATGCGCGGCGCGACCGTAGGAAACCGTCCCGATGGCGGCAAGTCCGGGCTCTTCATGTCGCGGCAACGGACTCGTTTCCGGGACGCAAAGCCAAAGCCCGGGATTCTCAGTCAATGCCTTTGCGGCCCACGGCTCTAGGATGAGCCATAGCGCTTCGCGCTCCCGCCGGCGCGGAAAACCGCGCCGAACCGACGGGCGAACGCCTCGCCACCCGTGTTCGATTCGCAGCGCACCAGCTGGGCGCGCCTCGCATCGACAATCCGACGACCCGGAGGACAGCATGATCCGCGTGGGCAAGAAGTACCAGCACCTGATCCATGGCGCCCATTGCGCCTGCACCAGCGCCACGCTCGAGCAGGCCTCCCGCCGCCTCGATGCGTTCACCCGCCGGGGGCTTCTGGGAAGCGTGCTCGCCCTCGCCGGCGCCGCGGCCGCGCCGACTCTGGCCCAGAGCCCGCCCGCCAAGATCCTGTTCCGGCAGGCCAGGCTCTTCGACGGCAAGTCGAACACCCTGGTGAACGCGCAGGTGCTGGTCGAGGGCAACCGCATCGCCGCGGTCGACACCGGCAATGCGGCCCCGCCCGCTGATGCGACGGTCATCGACTGCGCAGGCCGGATGCTGATGCCCGGCCTGATCGACATGCATTGGCATACGCTGTTCTGCGCCGTCCCGATCACGGCCCTGCTTTCGGGCGATCCCGCCGCCATGTTCACGAGTTCCACGGCCGAAGCCAACCGCACCCTGCAGCGCGGCTTCACCACCGTGCGGGATCTCGGCGGGCCGGTCTTCTCGTTCAAGCAGGCGATCGACAACGGCGTGATCCCGGGACCGCGCATCTTCCCGTCCGGGGCGATGATCACCACGACCGGCGGGCATGCCGACCTGCGCATGCCCAGCGACGTCCCGCGCGACCCGGCCCGCCTGAGCATGTTCGAGACCATCGGCGGGGCGATCACCGACAGCGTCGGCGAGATCAGGATGAGGGTCCGCGAGCAGCTCTTCCAGGGCGCCTCGCAGATCAAGCTGGTCGGCGGCGGCGGCGTCTCGTCCCCGCGCAGCCCGCTGGACATGACGACCTTCAGCGAGGACGACCTCAAGGCGGCCGTGGCCATCGCCCGCGACTGGAACACCTATGCCGCGGTCCATGCCTATGCGCCCGAGGCGATCCGGCGCGCCATCTCCGCCGGCGCCGCCTGCATCGAGCACGCTCACCTGATCGACGAGCAGACGGCGCAACTCATGGCGGAGAAGGGGGTCTGGCTCAGCACGCAGCCCTTCACGAGCGAAGCCGATTCCGCCCCCCTGACAGGGCCGAGCCGCGAGCGGATGCTAGAGGTCTTCGCCAATACGCCGAGGCTCTACGGGCTCGCCCGAAAGCACGGGCTGAAGACCGCCTGGGGCTCCGACCTGCTGTTCTCGCCGGCGATCACCCACCGCCAGGGCGTGATGCTGACCCATCTAAGCCAGTGGTACAGCAATGCCGAGGCGTTGCGCATGGCGACCTCGACCAATGCCGAGCTTCTCGCCTTGTCCGGCCCGCGTACACCCTATCAGGGCAAGCTCGGCGTCATCGAGCCGGGGGCGCTCGCCGATATCCTGGTGGTCGACGGAAATCTGCTCGACGACATCAGACTCATCGAGCAGCCCGGCAAGAACCTCGCCGTCATCATGAAGGACGGAGCGATCTACAAGAATGCGATCAGCCGTGGCTGAGCAGGCATCAGGCCGGCGGCATTCGCTTGCACCGCGACAACAGGCATGATCATCGTGCCGCGGCGCCTCCTCGCGGCGCGGATGACGATGACGACACGTGACGGGATACAGATGGAACGCAGGGCTTTTTTGACCGCACTTCTCGGCGGCGTGCTGGCCGCGACGACGGCCGGGGCCGCATCGACCGATGAGCGCCCCGCAGCGGCGACCGGCGCGCTCGACGCACAGGATGCCGAGTTCATGCAGGGGCCGCCGCAGCCGAGGGCGCCGGGCGCTGCGACCGTTCCGGCTCGCCATGGCGCGCCCAGGCCCGCACGCCGCAAGAACTGGCATCGCTACCGCCAGCGCAACCGGCGGCCGCTGCCGCCGCCGCCCCGGCGCCGCGGGCGCTGACGCGCTCGAAGGTAGCGGTCCCGCGTCTTAGCCGCGGGACTGTCCGGAATGTCCGGTCTAGCGCAGCGGCGGAGCGTAGAGCACGCCGCCCATGCTCCAGAGTTGGTTGAGGCCGCGCGGGATGCCGAGCTTCGAGCCGGTACCAAGATTGCGTTCATATATCTCAGCATAGTTCCCGCCCGCCTTGACGGCCCGGACCGCCCAGTCGGCATCGAGGCCAAGCGCCTTGCCGAAGCCGCCCTCAGCCCCGGTGAAGCGGCGCACATCCGGCTTCTGGGACTTGAGCGCCTCGTCGAGATTCACAGCGGAGACGCCGAGCTCCTCGGCATTGACCAGCGCGAAGTTCACCCAGCGCACCACGGTGAACCAGGGGAAGTCGTCGCTGCGCACCACCGGCCCGAGCGGCTCCTTCGAGATCACATCCGGCAGCACGATCGCCTCGGCCGGCTTGGCCAGCCTGAGCCGCTCGCCATGCAGGGCCGACTGGTCGCGGGTCAGTGCGTCGCATTGCCCACCCTCGAAGGCGGCGAAGGCCTCGGCCGCGCTCGGATAGACCTTCTCCTCATAGGTCATCGAGTTGGCCTTGAAGAAATCGGCGAGGTTGAGCTGCGTGGTCGTGCCGGCCTCGACGCAGATCTTCGCCTTGTCGAGCGACAGGGCCGTGTCGACCTTGAGCGCGCGCTTCGCCAGGAAGCCCTGGCCGTCATGATAGGTGATGCCCGCGAAGGCCAGGCCGAGCTCGGCCTCGCGTCCGAGCGTCCAGGTCGAGTTGCGCGCCAAGAGGTCGACCGTGCCGGCCTTCAGCGCATCGAAGCGCTGGCTTGCCGACAGCGGGGTGTAGGCGACCTTGCCGGCGTCGCCGAGCACGACCGCCGCGACAGCGCGGCAGAAATCGACGTCGAAGCCGCGCCAGGCGCCCTGGGCGTCCTTCTCGGAGAAGCCGACGACCCCTTCGCTGACGCCGCATTGCAGCGTGCCGCGCTGCTTGACGGTATCGAGCGTGCCGGCGGCGGCTGGAAGGGCCAGACCGATGAGGGCGGCGAGGCCGAGACCGCCGCGGGCAATCCAGGAAACGTTCGACCAGGAGACCTTCGACATGTCTGTCCGTTCCTTCTGCAGGTCGGCTGAGGGGGCGGCGGCGGTCACAGCGTCGCCTTGTGGCGGATGATGACCTTGGTGCCGACCGGCACGCGCTCATAGAGGTCGGAGATGTCGCCATTGGCGAGCCGGAAGCAGCCCGACGAGATCGCCTGGCCGATCGTCTCCGGCTGGTTGGTGCCGTGGATGCGGAAGACGGTCGAGCCGAGATAGAGCGCGCGCGCGCCCATCGGGTTGCCGGGGCCGCCGGCCATGAAACGCGGCAGATAGGGCTGGCGCTGCAGCATCTCCGGCGGCGGGCGCCAATCCGGCCACTCCGCCTTGCGGCTGACCTGGACCTGGCCGGACCAGGTGAAGCCCTCGCGGCCGACGCCGATGCCGTAACGCAAGGCACGGCCATTGCCCTGCACCACATAGAGGAAGCGCTCGGCCGAATGGATCACCACGGTGCCGGGCGCCTCATGCGAGCGGAACAGCACCATCTGGCGGGCATAAGGGCCATCGGCGATGCTGACCTCCTCGGTCGAGACACGGCCGGGCTCGTCGCCGATGTCCATCGTCTCCTGCAGCGTCGCCGGCGGGCGCGGCTGCGCCCCCGCGACGCCCTGCAAGGCAAGGACGGGCGCCAGCGCGAGACCGGAGAGAAGCAGCCCGTGCAAGGCCGTGCGAATGATCTCTCTCATCTGATCGCCTCCGTTCAGCCGCAGCGGCTGTAGATGAAGGTGCCGTAGCGGGCATGCGCATCGGGGTCGACGAAGCGCATCACCAGTTCCTTCGGCTTCACCGAGAGCAATTCGCGGTCCTGCGGATCGCCGGCCGGCGCCTCGAAGCCGACATAGGTCTTGCCACCGGCGCCAGCTTTCAACCTGAGCTCATAGGGCTTGGGATCGTCGGCGACATGCATCATGACTCCGTCGCCGGGTCCTTGCGTGATGACATAGGGCTGCTTGCATTGAGAGCGCGCCTCCGCCTCGGTGCGCTTGCGGTCTTTCTCGGTATGGAAGGATGCAATTCCCCAGCGCCCGACCAGGGCGTCGCGCGAGACCCCGGCCGGGGCGGGCGCACGCACCGCGCTGCCCGAGGAGGAGGACAACCCCTCGCCGCCGCCGCAGCCGGCCAGCAGGAACGGCAGCGCGATGCCGCATGCCACGGTGCCTGCGGATCGCCACCGCGTGGTTTGAGCACGTCCGAGTTCGATCGTCATCGTTCCTCCTTGCAACCCGATAGTCTTTGCAGCGCTGCCTTCCCGGCCCCGCCATGCGCGTCCGTTCCCGGCTGGCGGGATGCCCTGGATCGTCGGGACGGCCGGCCATCGCCGCGCCGATCATCCCGCCTTTCCGGGAGCAGAACGGGCAGCGCATGAGAGCCGCAAAGGCCGCCGCGATCAACCCGCCCGCGGCCGACCGCTCGCGCAAGCCGCGCCGGACGGCGCAGGCCTTGCGACCTCAGACCCGCTTGCGCGTCCATCCAAGACACCATTTGACCGCCTCCCGTGCCGATTGAACCAGGATGTAGAGCAAGGGGATGACGAGAAGGCCCGCCACCGTGCCGACCAGCAGCCCGCCGAACAGCGTCATGCCGATCGAGCGGCGGCGGCCCGCGCCCGTTGCCAGCACCAGGGGGAGGAGGTCGAGCACCGAGGCGAAGGCCGTCATCAGCACCGGGCGAAAGCACTGGGTCGTCCCGGCAAGCGCCGCCTCGACGATGCCCATGCCCGCCTCGGAACCGCCGCCGCCGATCATGCTGCTGCCGGAGATGCCGATGGTGCCGGAGACCCCCGGCGTCTCGCCCAGGATGCGGGTGACGTCGGCAAGCGTCGCCTCGGTCCGCTCCAGCGAGGCGGCATTGGGCAGCTGCACGTTGACGAAGAGATAGCCCAGATCCTCCGACGGGATGAAGCCGGTCGGCAGGGTGGGGAAGAGCGCATAGCTTCCGGCGAGCATCACCAGGAAGCACCGCGCGAGATGGCCCAGCAGCGCCAGATACGAGGAGCGCGACGCGTCCAGCACCCTGTCGAAGGCGCGGAACAGCCGGCCGCGCTCGCGCTTCGGAGGCCGCAGCATGATGGCGCCACCCGGTTCTGGACACTGACCTGCGCGGCCGGGGGGGCGGTTCCGACCGCGAAGGTGACGGTCAGGGAGTAGCCGCCATTGTTCGTGCTGGAGGACGACATGTACATCATGTCGTCGACGCCGGCCT
The DNA here is from genome assembly GCA_024231975.1 of Allobosea sp. GTDB lineage: Bacteria > Pseudomonadota > Alphaproteobacteria > Rhizobiales > Beijerinckiaceae > Allobosea. The sequence continues at coordinate 2,951 of JAAEQB010000102.1, read as the reverse complement.
CGCATGACAGGCCGGAGGACGAACAGCTCATGGGAGGTCAGGGGCAACGCGCCTCGAACACGCGCCCGTCGCGATCGCGGTAGAGGCAGTTGTTGGGCGTGGTCGCCCGGCCGATCACGGCACCGGTGATGCCACCGACCGCCGCCCCGATCGCCGCGCCGCGGCCGCCTCCCGCAATGCCGCCGATGACCGCTCCGCTCCCGGCGCCGATGACCGCTCCGCCGAGCGTCCGTTGATCGGCAGAATCGGGATTGCATCCCGCAAGCGCCAAGCCAATGGCGAAGACCGCAAGTTTCCAGCGCATCCCGATTGCCTCCTCCCGAAGCAAGGGCCCTCAAGTCGCGCAGGAATCGCGCCCGACGACGATGGACCGCCATCGTGCCGCCTCCCGAGGCCGCGACGAGCGTAGATCGCGGAATCGAAAATACATCCTCCAGAAATCCCAGAATCTGTACTCATAATCCCAAACGCAGAAAATCCGGACACCTGGAACAAATCGCTTCGCACGCGCAAGCATCGAAATGCTCGGACGCCACCCTTTTCGATGGAGTCGCGCAACGAATGCGATGTAACTTGCTCTCACTACGATAGCTCGCCTAGTGTCACCTATCCGCAATGAGCAAGGAGTATCTCGATTATGGACAGACGATCATTTTTGCTTGCGATGCTCGCAGCAGGGTCCGGGCTTGCGGCAGGCTTGGCCGCAAAGGACGCTGCCGCCGCGACGACAACTCCTGATTCGTCCCTCGACGACGTCATCGCGGCGCTTCCCGATGGAGCGGAGACGGACTGGTCACAACACCGCGGACGGCATCGCCATGGCCCTCCGCCCCATCATCGCAGGCACCATCGTCGCAGGCGCAGGGTTTGCCGGACATTCCGGGATGGCTGGGGTCGGCGCGTGACTCGCTGTCATTGGGTATGGGTCTGATCCACTCCTGTCTCGACAAGGCGGGCGCCATAGGGCGCCAGCCACCCGGGGGTCCGCAGCGCAAGCATGCCGGGCGACGCTTTCCCGACATAGGCCCAGCCGAGCAGCAGGGTCATTTTCCCCATGCGAACGGGTGTCCGCTTCGCGCGAAAATACTTTATTGCAGCGGAGCCGCCGCGGTCGTGCAGATCCGGCGGCTTCGCCATGTTCAGGCCCAGTGATTCCAGACGCAACGATCCCGGAGAGCGCTTTGCCTTCCTCCCCTACTGCCGACGTCCTCGCCGAACTCGAAGCCATGATCGGTGCGGAGCATGTCCTCACCGCCGCCGAGGCGATCGCGCCCTATTGCGAGGACTGGCGCGGCCGGCGGCACGGCGTCGCCCGAGCCGTGGCGCGGCCGGCCAGCGTGGAAGAGGTCGCTGGAATCGTCGACTGGAGCCGGCGCCATCGCGTGCCGCTCGTCCCGCAAGGGGGCAATACCGGACTGGTCTATGGCGGCATTCCCGATGAGAGCGGGCAGGCGGTCGTCGTGCAGCTCGGACGCATGAACCGCGTGCGCGCGCTCGACACCGCCGACGCCGTCGCCATCGTCGAAGCCGGCGTCATCCTGCAGACACTGCAGCAGCGGGCGGCGGAGGCTGGCTTGTTCTTCCCCGTCAGCCTCGCTGCCGAAGGCAGCTGCCAGATCGGCGGCACCATCGCCACCAATGCCGGCGGCACCGCCGTGCTGCGCTATGGCAACATGCGCGACCAGGTGCTCGGCCTCGAGGTCGTCCTGCCGGACGGGCAAATCTGGAACGGCCTGCGTACCTTGCGTAAGGACAATACCGGCTACGACCTCAAGCATCTCTTCATCGGCTCGGAAGGGACGCTCGGCATCGTCACCGCCGCCGCGCTCAAGCTGCATGCGGCGCCGCGCGCGCGCGCCACGGCGCTGGCGAGCGTGCGCGACTTCGCCGCCGCGGTGCGCCTGTTCCAGCTGGCGCGCGAGCATGCGGCCGATGTCCTCTCCGGCTGCGAGTGCTTCACCGAGGCCTGCCGCGCGCTGGTCGAAACCCACGCCCCCCATGTCGCCCAGCCCGCTTTGCGCGGCGGCGTCTATGTCCTGCTGCAACTCGATGCGGCCTCGCCCGAGATTCCGCTCGACGCGATCCTCGAAGGCATCCTCGCCGCCGGCTTCGAGCAGGACATCGTCGAGGACGGCGTCATCGCCCAGTCCCTGACACAGGCGGAGCAACTCTGGGGCCTGCGCGAGAATATCACCGAGGCGCAGAAGCGCGCCGGGCCGAGCTTCAGCCACGACGTCTCCACCCCGATCAGCGCAATCCCGGATTTCGTCGAGCGCAGCCTCGCAGCCCTGCAGGCGCTCGATCCCGGCCTGAGGCCGGTGGTGTTCGGCCATATCGGCGACGGCAACCTGCACTTCAACATCCTCGCGCCGGCCGGGCTCGACCCGAATCAGCGCGGAGCTCTCCAAAGGAAAGTCGAGATCGCGCTCTACGATCTGGTCGCCGCCTACAGGGGCAGCATCAGCGCCGAGCACGGCCTGGGCGAGATGAAGCGCGACCTGATCGAGCACTACCGGCCGAGCCTCGATTCCGAGCTGATGCGCGCCGTCAAACGGCAATTCGACCCGTCGAACCTCATGAACCCGGGCAAGGCGATCCGGCTGCCCTGACGCCGCGCCGAGACCCAATAGCCTCCTCCCGCCGAGTGTGTAGGATCGCGCTCGGCGGGAGGGGAATGATGTTCCTGAGCGTTTTCGACGTCTTCAAGATCGGCATCGGCCCGTCATCGTCGCATACGATGGGGCCGATGACGGCCGCGGCGCATTTCCTCGACCTGCTGCGCCGGCATCCTTCGCACAATGATGCGGTTGCGGTCGGCGCCACGCTCCACGGCTCGCTCGCCTTCACCGGAAAGGGCCACGCCACCGATCGCGCCGTGGCGCTCGGGCTGCTCGGCTGGACGCCGGCCGAGCTCGATCCGGACGAGGCGGAACGCCAGCTGGATACGCTTG
>JAAEQB010000101.1 GCA_024231975.1 Allobosea sp. | reverse complement strand
GCTGACCGTCTCGGGCAATGTCTCGTTCGCCTCGGGCTCGACCTATCAGGTCGAGGTCAACGCCGCCGGCCAGAGCGACAGGATCGTGGCGTCGGGCAGTGCCAGCATCACCGGCGGCACGGTGCAGGTCCTGGCCGAGAATGGCAATTACGCGGCCTCGACGAGCTACACGATCCTGACCGCCTCGGGTGGGGTCAGCGGAACCTTCACGAGCGTCTCCTCGAACCTCGCCTTCCTGACGCCGTCGCTGAGCTACGGCGGCAGCAGCGTGACGCTGACCATGACTCGCAACGACACCTCCTTCGGGCCGGGCGGCGGCTCCAGCGGCGGAACCGACACGAGCGGGACGAGCGGCGGCCCCGGCGATACGAGCGGCGGCACCTACATCGCCGCGACGCGCAACCAGGGCTTCATCGCGGTGGCGGCGGAGCGTCTCGGCGTCGGCAATCCGATCTATGACACGCTGATCTCAGGGACGGCGGCCGAGGCCAGAGCCGGCTTCGACCTGCTTTCGGGCGAAGCGCATGCGCAGGCGGTCTCAGTGATGATCGACGAGAGCCGGCTGGTGCGCGACACCATTTTGGGCCATCTGCGCGGGCCGCTGCTGACGCAGGCTCCGGGCCAAGTCGCCGCGAGCTTCACTGCCGACCTGCCCGGCCGCAAGGGCGGGGTCGTGATGCCCGCCCCGGTGCCGCAGCCGCGCTATGCGCTCTGGGGCACCGCCTTCGGCAGCACCGGCAACAGCGACGCCGACGGCAATGCCGCCTCGCTCAACCGCCGCAGCGGCGGCGCCCTGCTCGGGGCGGACGTCATGCTCTACGACGCGCCGGGCTCGTCGCTGAAGCTCGGCGTCGTCGGCGGCTACAGCCAGTCGCGCTTCGACCTCGATGCCCGCCTGTCCTCGGGCAGGCTCGAAAGCGGGCATGCCGCGCTCTATGCCGGGGCGCGCTTCGGCAGTCTCAGGTTCGATGCTGGCGCGGCCTATACTTGGTCCGAGAGCGACATCCGCCGCCAGGTCCAGATCCGCGGCTTCGGTGACTTGCTGCGGCTGCAGCGTCCGGGCTCGGTGACGCAGGGCTTCGCCGAACTCGGCTACGCCTTCGCCTTCCAGGGCTTCGCCATCGAACCGTTCGCCCAGCTCGCCCTGATCCGGGTCTCGACCGATGCCGGCACCGAGCGCGGCGGCGCTGCGGCCT
>JAAEQB010000100.1 GCA_024231975.1 Allobosea sp. | reverse complement strand
GTTGGGGACGGTGATCTCGATGTCGTCGCGGGTCTGGATGCGGCTCGAGCGAATGCCGATGTGCCGGACCTCGCCCCGTTCCCCGGATTCGAGGACGATGAAGTCGCCCACCTTGAAGGGCGTGTCGGCGAAGATCGAAACCCCGGCGAACAGATTGGCCAGGGTATCCTGGGCCGCCAGGCCCAACGCCAGGCCGGCGATCCCGGCCGACGCCACCCAGGCGGAGATGTCGATATTCCAGGCCAGGAACAGGAAGTAGATGGCGCCGCCGACCATCACCACGGTGGCGACGTTGCCGAGCACCGGCAGCGTCTGCGGCTGGATCAGGGCGAGGCGGCCTTCGCGGCGGCTCAGCACCGCCAGCACGAGCTTCGCCAGCTGGATGGCGAAAACCAGCCACACCAGGATCGCCAGGGTCTTGAGCAACGACAGGCTGTAGCGATAGTACGGCTCCGGCACCGCGATGCGAATCAGCGCCAGGTTGACGCCGATGAGCAGCACCGAGACGAAGATCGGCCGGTGCAGGCTCGCGATGAGGCGGTCGTCGAGGTCGGTCTTGGTGCGGCGGACGAGGCGCGGCGCGACGCGGGCGAGGACGATATCCGCCAGCTTGGCGACCAGAAGCGCCGCGAGCAGGATCAGCACCGCCTGCACCCAGGGGTTGGGTACGAAGCGGGCGATGGTATCCAGGTATTCCAGGATGGGCTGATAGGACATGGGCTAGGCGGCGCTGCGGGCGCCGTGGCATTTCTTGTACTTCTTTCCCGAGCCGCAGGGGCAGGGGGCGTTGCGGCCGACCTTACCGGTCGTGCGCTTGATGGTCTGCGGCTTGCGGGCCGCCTCCTTGGCCGGGGCCGAGAACTGGTAACGGGAGCGCATCGCGTCGACCATCCGCCGGCGCCGCTCGGCGAGCTCCTCCTCGCTGATCGGCTCGACCCGGAAGAGATCGCGGATGATCGAGTCCTCGATCCGCGTCTTCATCTCTCCGAAGAGCTCGAAGCTCTCCCGCTTGTACTCGTTGAGCGGGTCGCGCTGGCCGTGGGCGCGCAGGCTGATGCCCTCCTTGAGATGGTCGAGAGCGAGGAGGTGATCTTTCCAGGCGCCGTCGACCACGTTGAGCATGACGTTGCGCTCGAGCAGGCGGATCACCTCGGCGCCGTGCGCGGCTTCCTTGGCGGTGTATTTCTCTTCGATGCGATGCCACAGGGCGTCGCGCAGCTCGTCGATGCCGAGCTCCTCCAGGGGGGTCTCGGCGCCGTAGACGTCGATGTCGAAGGCGGCGCGCACGTCGGTGGCGAGCTCGCTCAGGTTCCAGTCGCGGGGATCGGCCTCCTCCGGGCAGCGGTTGGCGATCGCGTCGTCGAGGATGTCGCCCGAGACCCGCATCACGTAGTCGCGGCCGGCTTCGCCGCTGAGGATCTCGGTGCGCAGCTGGTAGATCGCCTCGCGCTGCTTGTTCATCACGTCGTCGTACTTGAGCAGGTGCTTGCGGACGTCGAAGTTGCGTCCCTCGACCTGGCTCTGGGCCCGTTCGATGGCCTTCGACACCATCTTGTGCTCGATGGCCTCGCCTTCCTCCATGCCGAGCCGGCCCATCAGACCCTGGATGCGCTCGGATCCGAAGATGCGCATCAGGTCGTCCTCGAGGGAGAGGAAGAAGCGCGAGGAGCCGGGATCGCCCTGGCGGCCGGAACGGCCGCGCAGCTGGTTGTCGATGCGCCGCGATTCGTGCCGCTCGGTGCCCAGGATGTGGACCCCGCCCGCCGCCAGCACCTCGTCGCGTTCCCGCCCGCAC
>JAAEQB010000099.1 GCA_024231975.1 Allobosea sp. | reverse complement strand
TCTATGACGCGCTGATCTCGGCGACGGCGGCCGAGGCGCGGGCCGGCTTCGACCTGCTCTCGGGTGAGGCACATGCGCAGGCGGTCTCGGTGATGATCGGCGAGAGCCGGCTGGTGCGCGACACCATTTTGGGCCATCTGCGCGGGCCGCTGCTGACGCAGGCTCTGGGCCAGGTCGCAGGCGCCTTCAGCGCCGACCTGCCCGGTCGCAAGGGCGCTGTCGTGATGCCCGCCCCCATCCCGCAGCCGCGCTATGCGCTCTGGGGCACGGCCTTCGGCAGCACCGGCAACAGCGATGGCGACGGCAATGCCGCCAGCCTCAACCGCCGCAGCGGCGGCGCCCTGCTCGGCGCGGACCTGATGCTCTACGACGCGCCGGGTTCCTCGCTCAAAGTCGGCGTCGCCGGCGGCTACAGCCAGTCGCGCTTCGATCTCGATGCCCGCCTGTCGAGCGGCAAGTTCGAAAGCGGGCATGCTGCGCTCTATGCCGGTGCCCGCTTCGGCAATCTGCGCTTCGATGCCGGCGCGGCCTATTCCTGGTCCGAGAGCGACATCCGCCGCCAGGTCGCGATCCGTGGCTTCGGCGACCTCTTGCGGTTGCAACGTCCCGGCTCGGTGACGCAGGGCTTCGCCGAACTCGGCTATGCCTTCGCCTTCCGGGGCTTCGCCATCGAATCGTTCGCCCAGCTGGCGCTGATCCGGGTCAGCACCGACGCCGGCACCGAGCGTGGCGGCGCGGCGGCCTTGCGGGTTCTGTCCTCCGAGCAGACGCTGGGCTTCACCACGCTCGGCTTGCGGGCCGAGGCTCAGCTCGGGGCGATGCCCTTGTTTGCCCGGGCGATGCTCGGCTGGCGCCATGGCTTTGGCGAGCTGACCCCGCAGGCCCGCACCGCCTTCGTCGCCGGCACCACCCCGGCCACGGTCTTTGCCGCCAGGATCGACCGCGAGGCGCTCATTGCGGAAGCCGGCCTCGACTGGCGCCTCTCGCAGGCCACCGCGCTGGGC
>JAAEQB010000098.1 GCA_024231975.1 Allobosea sp. | reverse complement strand
GCACAGCTCGTGGTAGAACCGCATCCCCTGGTAGTTCGCCTCCAGGTCGGCGGGCGAGAAGACGCCCGAGGTCATGCCGCCGAGGATCGTCCGCTCATAGAAGATGCCGCGGCGGATGGCGTGCTCCTCGGCCGCCGCCGGGTCGAGGCCCTGCGCGCGCGCGCGTCGCCGCCACAGATGATAGCGCCAACCCGACGACACGAAGTGCGCGAACTTGTCGGTACCGAAGCGAACGCCGTCGACTGTGATCGTCGGCGAGTTGGGGACCCAGGTGCCGATATCGAGCGGACCGTGGCGCGAGTAGAGGTTCGAGCGGCGCCACGCGAGCTCCTCGGCGGCCGTGGCCGGCAGGCGCGGCACCAGCTCGGAGTTGAGCATCCATACCTCGATCTTCTGAAAGATCAGGAAGTACAAACGGCTGCGCAGGCGCTGGGCGAGCTCGTCGCAGGTCATGCCGGGGCGGGCATGGGCCTCTCCCAGCACCTGTTCGATCTCGAGGTTGAACTTCGCGCTGATCGATGCCCCGGCATCCGCGAGCGGCCGGCCCCACGCGGAGTACTGGTCGGTTTCGAGGGCGTGGGCCGAAGGACGCGGCACCAGCATTGCCACCATCGCCAGGACGGCGATCCGCGAGGTGCGATGGGGAACGGTGCGGTAGGTCATGACGAGGCGTCCTGAGCCGCCGCGTGCGCATCGGCGGCCGGACTGGTAGAGTAACGCGCT
>JAAEQB010000097.1 GCA_024231975.1 Allobosea sp. | reverse complement strand
TCGACATGGACGCCATGACCATGGTGTTCCGCGCCGGCGATCCAGCCATGCTGAAAGGGCTGAAGGCGGGCGACAAGATCAAGTTCGACGCCGATCGGGTCAACGGTCAGATCACGGTCACCAAGCTCCAGAAGGCGAAGTAGATATTCCGAGGCGGGCAAACGTTTCAGCGTTTGCCCGCATGGTTCCAGGTCGATGCAATCGGGCTCCATCGTAAACGGCCATCGGGTCACGTTGATCTTTATATTATTCGCGAGTATGCAGAGCCTATCCAAAATTTTGGTACAAATATTCGATGCGTACTTATCCGTGATAGTGTTGTTATTGACCAATTACTTAGTGGTAACGCACAAATTTTCAAACTCTGTGTAATTAATATAATTATATAACGCAATTATTGAGACTGCCGCACCCTCGTTTCATTATCCGTCCGACACGGATCGAGGCGGGCATCCAATATCTGCAGCGATTTGTAGAGAAGGAAAGAGCGACCATGGTAGCGCACGCTTCTATCTGTCGCCGGTTGAAGAACTTTGCGCTGACAAGCATGACGACTTGGCTCTTGCTGTCCAACCAGGCTGGTGCCCAGACGGTGAAGATCGTCGGAATAGGCGCAACGAGTTGCCAATATTTTGCTCGCGAGACGAATGGCCAGCCTGATGTCGAGAAGAATTTCTTTGCCTGGGCACAAGGTTACATGAGCGGCCTGCTGCTACGTGCGCCACCCGGCGTGGATGACGATCTAGATCTCGATCCGGCCGTGTTCCCGCTGCTGAAGCAAATTGAGTTCCTGCGGAATTTCTGCTTACGCAATCCTGATGCTGACTTCAGTGATGGGGTGTATGAGCTCTATCGGACATTGCGCGCTCCGCCGAGTTGAATCAGCGTAAATCACGGTATTTCGTGCGAAGTGCCGGGCTTATGCGGGTCATATTGTTCTATTGGGCGACGAGACATGTTTATCGATGGAGCTATAGGTATCGCGCAGTCTGCATTCGATTTACTTCATAGCCAAGTTCATCAATTTGTCGGCCTCGATTACCCGCACGGGCATTGGCTGATCAATGTCGCCGCAGTGCTGCTTTTTGTAATTGCGCCAGCGTGGACAATCTGGATTGCCGCCAGCAATTCCTTACGATGGTTTCTCGGATTCCACCGCCGCCGCGCCCTCCATCGAGCTGCGATTATTCGCGGCACCGATCAAGCGCCGGAGATTATGCTTCCGTCTCTGGGTGCATATATCATGCGTTCGACAGCGCGGTTTCAGCTGAGATTGATCATTATCTCACTTTTTACGCTGCCGACCGCATGGCTGCTTCTCGAGATTCCCAAGCACATTATCAACCATGCGCTCGCGGATGCCAGCGAGAGCGGCCATTCGGAAATGGCGTTTTTCGGGGTTCACCTGGACCGAATGACCCTGCTGTTTGCGTTATGCGCGAGCTATTTGGCAGCCTTGTCGACGAACGGCCTCGTGAAGTATGTCGCCACGCGGATCCGGGGCCGTGTCAGTGAGCGATTAGTTCGACGTCTTCGTTTAGGCGTCTTGCGGGCCGCGGCCAAGATTGGAGCGACGTCGACTGAGCGCGCGCATTATTCGGCCGTAGTTGTTCAGGAAGTGGAGCCAATCGGCTATTTCGGCGGAAGCCTCGCGGTTGTGCCTGTGATCCAGGGCGGCGCTCTCCTAACCAGCATTCTATTCCTGACAATGCAAAATCCGGCATTGGCCTTGGCTGCGTTGCTCATGCTGCCGATCCAGCTGACATTCCTTCCCGGTTTGCAGAAACGTTTGAATAGGAAAGTACGCGATCGCGTCCATTCGACGCGTGCTCTGGGAGGCCTTCTCATGACCGATCGTGCCGAGCCGGGTTCGGCTGTCTCACTGCCTGAAAATCAGTGTTCGCCGACCGGGTCGCGATTGCGTCGGCAAATGCTGATGGCCGCTAGGCTTGAAGCAATTCGCGTTGAAATCAGTGACCTCAAGGGCCGAATCAAGGGATTTTACAATTACACCTCCAATCTGACACCGTTTTTCTTTTTTTCGATTGGCGGATTCCTGGTGGTGAAAGGGCAGTTGTCCTTGGGTGCGCTCGTTGCTGCTTTGGCGGCCTATCGCGAGATCTCGCCGGCGCTACGAGAATTGTTCGACTTCATGCAGAATTGGTCGGACGCCAAGGCGCGCTTCAACGAGGTGATGAAGACCGCGCACCCGGGGCGATCAGTTGGGCGCCCTGTCGAGATCAGCTGAGGCACGCCAGCAAGAGGTGAAACTGGCTGAAATTGGCGAGCTGCGAGCTGGTTGAGTTATCTGCCGGCCGTACTTTCCTTCCCGCGATGTCGGACCCGCTGGCGTGGCCGGCGACCGGAGAGGAGGGCGGCCGCGCCAGTTCTCCGACGCCGATGAAGTTTTTTTTCGAGGCGATGCGGCCGGCTCTGATCACCGGGATCGGCAGTGTCGTCACCAGGCCCGACCTGGTGGATCGAGCCATCTTCATCGAGCTCCCATTCATTCCGCCGAGCCAGCGCCGGACCACGGAAAGCGTTCTGGCGGAGGTTCGAGCAAAATGCGCCTGCGATCATGGCCGGACTTCTCGAAATCATCGTGCAAGGCCTGCGGCGGCAGCCCGGGATGGGGCGCGCCGATCTCCCGCTGATGGCGGGCTTTGCGGAATCGGGCTGCGCGATCGAGCGGACCTACTGGTCCGAAGACTTATTCATCCGTGCCCGTGGCGGCCGGCTTACCCTGTTTGATCGCCGTCAAAGGCGGGCTCCGCGCGTTCGTGATGTTTCCCACGAGGCAAGTGCGAGCAAAGCGGTAGGCATGCGGGCGAGTTGCATTAATAGACCGATTAGTCTATTAATGTTTGAAGAGCCAAGCATCACTCCCCGCTCGGCGTCGGACCAAGCAGAAGGCTCCCGAAATGTTCGAAGCGATCCTGATCGAGAAGAGCGAGACCGGGCAGGCGGCCCGATTGACCAGCATCGACGAGAATGCCTTGCCCGAGGGCGACGTCACGATTCAGGTCGCCTGGTCGACCCTGAACTACAAGGATGCGCTGGCGATCACCGGCAAGAGCCCGGTGGTCCGTCGCTTCCCCATGGTCCCGGGCATCGACCTTGCCGGCGTGGTCGAGGCCTCGGACAATCCCGAATGGAAGCGCGGCGACAAGGTGGTTCTGAACGGCTGGGGCGTGGGCGAGACGCATTGGGGCGGCCTCGCGCAGAAGGCTCGGCTGAAGGGCGAGTGGCTGGTTCCGCTGGAGCCCGCCTTCTCGATGTCCCAGGCCATGGCGATCGGCACCGCCGGCTATACGGCCATGCTCTGCATCCTGGCGCTGGAGAAGCACGGCGTGACGCCGGGCGAGGGGCCGGTACTGGTCACGGGCGCCGCGGGGGGAGTCGGAAGCGTCGCGGTCGCGTTGCTGTCGAAGCTCGGTCACGAGGTCGTCGCGGTCACGGGTCGCCCCGAGGAGAGCGACTATCTCAGGCGCCTCGGCGCCGCCGAGATTCTGCCGCGCTCCGAATTTTCCGAGCCCGGCCGCCCGCTCAACCGGGAGCGCTGGGTCGGGGCGATCGATGTGGCGGGCGGGCAGGTCCTGGCGAATGTCTGCGCCTCGATGCGCTATCGCGGCGCGGTCGCGGCCTGTGGGCTGGCTGCGGGGATGTCGCTGCCGGCCACCGTCGCGCCTTTCATCCTGCGCGGGGTGACGCTGGCCGGGGTCGACAGCGTGATGTGTCCGCTGCCCGAGCGGCGCGAGGCCTGGCGACGCCTGGCCTCAGATCTCGATCCGGCGATCCTCGACGAGCTCAGCGAGACGGTGACGCTGACCGACTGCATCCCGACCGCCGCCCGCCTGCTAGCGGGCGAAGTCCGCGGCCGCGTCATCGTCCCGCTCGCCAGCGCCGAATGAGCGGGCTCGGCCCGCATCGGCCTGCCCATCTATCCGCCTCGGATCGCCGGACATTGCCGGCCGCCGCTTCAAGGAGAACGCCAATGCCAGCCCAAGATCGTCCCGTCAGCCGTTTTCCCGTCCCCAGCCTCGCCGATATGCCGTCCGACATCCGTGAGCGGATCGAGGCTGTGCAGGAGAAGTCCGGCTTCATCCCCAACGTGTTCCTGGTGCTGGCCCATCGTCCGGAGGAGTTCCGTGCCTTCTTCGCCTATCACGACGCGCTGATGGACAAGCCCGGCAACCTGACGAAGGCCGAGCGCGAGATGATCGTCGTGGCGACTTCGAACGTGAACCAGTGCCAGTACTGCGTCGTCGCGCATGGCGCGATCCTGCGGATCCGGGCCAAGGACCCGCTGATCGCCGACCAGGTGGCGACCAACTACCGCAAGGCCGACATCACCGATCGGCAGAAGGCGATGCTCGACTTCGCGATGAAGGTCAGTCAGTCTGCGCAACTGGTCGGCGATGCCGATATCGCGTTGCTGAAGGCGAACGGCTTCGATGAGGAAGATGCCTGGGACATCGCCGCTATCGCAGCCTTCTTCGGCCTGTCGAACCGGCTGGCGAACGTCACCAGCATGCGCCCGAACCGCGAGTTCTACAGCATGGGGCGCAGCTGAGCGCATCGCAGCGGCATGCATGACAGAAGCAGATCAGGCGTGAGCCTGCCCAGCGCCTTCGCCGAGCCGACACCCCGCCGTCGCGGCCGCCCGCCCCGGAGCGAGGCGCGACTGGCCGACGCGTGCGAGCGGCTGCTGCGCGAAGGCGTGGCGATGCTGACCGAGCGGGGCTTCAGCGCTGTGGGCCTGGACGAGGTCCTCGCCGCCGTCGCTGTCCCCAAGGGCTCATTTTACCACTATTTCGGCAGCAAAGCCGAATTTGGCCTCGCTCTAGTCGATGCTTATGCCGCCTATTTCGCGCGAAGGCTCGACCGCTGGTTCCTGGACGAGAGCCTCTCGCCCCTGGCCCGGCTGCGTGCTTTCGTCGAGGACGCCCGCGCCGGTATGGCGCGCTTCGACTATCGCCGAGGTTGCCTGGTTGGGAATCTCGGGCAGGAGATCAGTGCGTTGCCGGAGCCGTTCCGCGACCGCCTGGTCGCCGTCTTCGCCGATTGGGAGGCGCGCACCGCACGCTGCCTCGAAGCGGCGAAGAGTGCTGGCGAGATCGAGGCGCATGCCGACTGCGCCCGGCTCGCTGTCTTCTTCTGGATCGGCTGGGAGGGCGCCGTCCTGCGCGCCAAGCTGGAGCGTCGACCCGAGCCCCTGGATCAATTCGCCGAAGGCTTCTTCTCCCTGATCGAACATCCGATCTGATCCGGTTCTCGCGGACCATCCCTCTCTGCCGGTCGGCAACGGAACGAAGCAGTCACTGGCGCAGTGTCAATTGATCAGGTTCCATAATCCCGTGCGTCGACAGCGCTGACGGGGTCAAATTGCAGAAGCACTGCAATCAGCAAGCGGTCGTTGAGAGGCGCGACGGGCCATGGAGCCTACCGTATTCACCGCCAGTCAGCACCGTTTGCGGACATTGGCTGCCGCCCAGCGTTCGTTGAGAGGGCAGCTTTAGGAACAAAGTGCGACCACGCTCAATTCGCGAACTGCTCTCCCAAGCCTAACCTGCCTCAGGGGGCCGCTCGCCGCCGATTGCGAAAGCCCGCATATCGCGGGGGGCTGTTCGAGCGAGGCCCCAAGCCTCATAGCGAAGCTATCCGGGTAGGGCGCGGACCGCTGCCCCGATGCAGATGATCAACATCATCGCCGGTACCGCCCAGCGCAGATGCCACCGCAAATCCGCAGCTGGGGTGGGCGATCGCAACCGACAGGGCGATCTCGAACATCAGCACCGCAATGAGATAGAGATATCCCAGCGATATTATCTCGGCGACGGGAGGATTGAGGGAGATCGAGCCGGGAAACGAGGATTCGAAGGTGAAGCTGGTCGCGACCAGGGCCAGCAGGGATCAGGTTGTCGAGCGTGGCCTGCCCCCATCAGATGGCCCGGATGCGGACTTCTGCGCGTCGCCATTTTTGAGGTCACGGCCGACCCCCTAGGCATCGGGCTCTACGGCTCTGTCCCGAGCGACGTCATGTGCAATGGCCAGGAAGGCGGCGACGCTACCGAGGTTCCGCGTTTCGCGGCGCGTCACGAGATACTCTCCGGCCACGATATCCATGTCCGGGACGGAGATTGCCCGGAGCCGAGGGTCGAAACCCCGCTCCTGGTCGAGCACGATGCCGATGCCGATGCCGGCCGCAACGGCCTCCTTGACGGCTTCCCGACTGCCCAGGGTCAAATGCGGCTGGAGCTCGAGCTGACGTTCGGCCAGCGCCGTCTCGAACAAATGTCGTGTCATCGAGCCTGCCTCGCGCGTGACGAGGCGCTGGCCCACCAGCTCGCGGGCTTCGATCTGCGGGCGGTCCCACCAGGGGTGGCCGGCGCCGACAAGAATCTCTACGCGTTGTCCGACCACGAAATCGCAGGCGAAATCGGGATGTGGCGCCCGGAGCGTCGCGATGGCGATATCGACACGGTGCTGCGCCACGAGCTCCAGAAGCCTGCTCGAGTTCTCCAGGCGCACGTCGAGCTGGACACCCGGATGCTCCGTGGTGAACCGTTTCAGGATCGGCATCGCCACATAAGGCGCGCATAGCCCGATCGCGAGATGACCGGCAGCGAGGACACGCCCCTCGTTCATCCGCGTCGAGATGTCGTCGAGCATGAGAATGGCCTGGCGCACCTTCGGGAGCAGGTCGAGCGCGTCGGCCGTCAATTCCACACCGCCTGCGCTGCGCAGGAAAAGGCGGGTGCCGACGGCATCCTCCAGGGATTTCACATGCTGGGTAATGGCCGATTGGCTCACCCCGAGCGCCTGTGCGGCGGCCGAAAAGGTCGAATGGTTCGCGACGGCGTGGAAGGCGCGGAGCTGGGCGAGATTCATCGGGTAGCCTGGATAAGTGTAGCTTCATTTCAATGTCACATACTTTAGCGACACTTATATCACGACACATGGCCGGAAGGCGCGGAGAGTTTCCATGCTCAGCATGTCCAGCACAATGATCACGCGCCTTGCCGCCGCGGCGGCATTCGCGCTCGCGAGCGGCGCCTCCTTCGCCAAGGAGGTCGTGCTCTACAACGCCTCCGACAGCGTCAACAGCGCTCTCGTCGGCGCCTTCAAGAAGAAGCATCCGGGCATCGAGGTGAAGTTCGTCTCGGGCTCGACCGGCCCGATCGCCGAGCGGGCCATCGCCGAGAAGGGCAAGCCCCAGGCGGATATCGTCTATCTCGTCAACAATGTCGCGCTCGAGCAGCTCAAGCAGGCGGGTGTGTTCGAGCCTTATGAGCCGAAGGGATCGAAGATCCTGCCGGCCTTCCGTGACGAGGACGGCTTCTACAGCAAGTACTTCGCCACGACGATGTGCATGGTCGTCAACAAGGAGCGACTGGCCCAGAAGGGCCTGCCGATGCCGGCGACCTGGGAAGACCTGATCAAGCCGGTCTATCGCAAGGAGATTTCGCTGCCCTCGCCGCTGAAGTCCGGAACCGGCGGCGCGATCCTGACGACCTTCGTCGATGCCTTCGGCTGGCCTTTCGTCGAGAACCTGAACGAGAACGTCTATCAATATTCGGATGGCGGTTCGGGCGGTGCTCAGCTGGCTGGCGCGGGCGAGGTCGCGATCGGCCTGACCTTCGACACCACCTGCTTCGAGATCAAGGCGTCGGGCAAGCCGGTCGAGATCGTCTATGGGCGGATCACGCCCAATGTCACCGAAGGCGGCGGCCTGGTCGCCGGCGGCCCCAATCCGGTCGAGGCGAAGATCTTCCTCGACTTCATGGCGAGCGATGACGCCGCTGCAGTGCTCGGCAAGGTCGTCGGCGCCACCGCGGTACCTGGATACGGCCTGGTCGACCTCAAGCAGATCACGCTCTGGCAGGTCCGCCGCCCGGTCGACATGACCGAGTTCCGCCGCGAATTCGCCAGCCGCATCCTCAAGCAGTGACCGGTGTGATCGAACTCACGGCCCCGCCCGCGGTCGAGCGGCCCGGCCTCTCCGGAGGCCGGCCGCATCTGGCCGTGCGCGATGTCGTGAAATCCTATGGCGGCCCGGCGCGCGCGGTCGATCGCGTCACGCTTGATCTCGCAAAGGGCGAGTTCATCACGCTTCTCGGCGATTCCGGCTGCGGCAAGACCACGCTGCTGCGGATCGTCGCGGGCTTCGTGCGGCCCGATGGCGGACAGATCGTCCGCTCCGGAGAGGACGTCACCGAGATGCCGCCAGCACGCCGCCGGATGGGCTTCGTCTTCCAGTCCTACGCGCTGTTCCCGACCAAGACGGTCGCCGACAATATCGGCTTTGCGCTTACGATCGCCGGACGTTCCGGCTCCGAGCGGGCCAGCCGCGTCGCCGACCTCGCGCGGCTGGTCGAGATGGAGCGCCTGCTCGCGCGTTATCCCCATGAGCTCTCCGGCGGTCAGCAGCAACGCGTTGCCCTGGCACGTGCGCTCGCCTCGGACCCGGACGTGCTGTTGCTCGACGAGCCGATGTCGGCGCTGGATGCGCGCATTCGCGTCAAGCTGCGCAATGAATTGCGCGCCATCGTCGACCGGCTCGGGATCACGACGCTCTACGTGACGCATGACCAGGAAGAGGCGCTGGCCCTGTCAGACCGGGTCGCGGTGATGCGCAATGGCCGGATCGAGCAGGTCGGCAGCCCGGCTGAAATCTATCACCGACCGGCCTCGCGCTTCGTCGCCAACTTCATCGGCACGTCGAATCTGGTCGAGGGTCACACCGTCGAAGGCGGCATCGACGCCTATGGCGACGTCTGGCCGATGCTCCTTCCCCCGGACGCCAGACCAGGTGAGCCCGTCGCCGCGATCTATCGGCCGGAGCATATCGCCGTCGCCTCGGATGGTCCGGGATTGGCTGGGCGGATCGCCAGCTCCGCCTTCCTCGGTGCGGTCGTCCGGCTCACGGTGACGCTCGACTCCGGACGCACCGTGATCGCCGACTGCCCGTCGCATCGAGGCGAGCTGCTGGGCCGGCGTGGCGCGCCGGTTATGCTGCGGCCTGACGCCAGCCGCGCGGCGCTGCTGCCGGAGCGGTCATGACCCGCCTGCTACGCCTGCTCCCGCAGGCGCTGGTCAGCGGCGTCGTCACCCTGTTGCTGGTGATCTTCATTGGCGTGCCGATCGGCGCGGTGCTGGTCGAGAGCTTCGTCATCTCCGGGCCGATGCCACCGGCGCGCCTCAAGGCGGTCACCGCCGAGGCGCTCGGCCGGCTGCCGGCACAGGAAAGCGCCGCGCTGCTGGAGCGGTGGAGCGCCTCGGCGACAGAAGCCGAGCGCGTCGAGGCTACCGTCACGGCCCTCCGCCTCGCCGGTCTCGAGCCGGGATGGAACCGCAAGGCACCCTATTCCGATCAGGCCCGGGCGATGGTGAGCGCGCTCGCCACTTTGCCGGATCAGATGCGCACGCAGGTCGCCGATAACTGGGCAATCGCCCATGTGATGCAGCACAAGCGCACCGCGCTCGCCTTCCGCGTCAAGAGCCTGATCGGCCAGCAGGCTTTCGACACGTTGCGCAATGGCAGCGAGGAGCGCTGGGGGCTCGACCACTACTTCAAGGTCTTCCAGGACAGCTATCTGCGCAATGCCGCGCTCAACAGCCTGATGCTGGCCGGCCTGTCGGTCGTCTTCACGACCTCGCTCGCCTTTGCCCTTGCCTATGGCATCAATTGCGGCGGCATAGCCTCGCCGTCTCTGATGCGCGGCGTCTTCCTGATGCCGCTTGTCGCTCCCCCGGTGCTGATCGCGACTGCCACGGTGATGCTCTTCGGCCGGCGTGGCCTGGTGACCCATACGCTGCTCGACCGCGGCCTCGGATTGATCGACGCCGACGAGACCAATCTCTATGGCCTGCTCGGTATCGTGCTGGCGCAGGCCCTGTCGTTCCTGCCCGCGACGCTGATCATCTTCGACAATGTCCTGCGCCGACAGGACGGCCGGATCGATGAAGCCGCCGCCGGCCTCGGCGCGAGCCATCTCACCATTTTCCGGCAGGTCACGTTGCCGCTGGCCCAGCCAGCGATCAAGCGCGCGATCGTGCTCGTCTTCATCATGAGCCTGACGGATTTCGGCAATCCGATGATCCTCGGCCGCGACACGCCGGTGCTCGCCGGCATTGTCTATGACGAGATCACTGCCTATCGGAACACGCCACTGGCAGCGGCGCTGTGCATGTGGCTGATCATTCCCTCGCTGCTGCTCTATCTCGGTCTCGAGCTCGGGGGGCGACGCAAAGGCTATGCGAGCCCGGGCGCCGCAGCGCGCTCCGAACTGCCCATGCCGCGGTCCTGGAAGATCTGGCTGACGGCGATCGCCTGGGCAGTCGCGGCCTTGATCTTCGCGGTCTACGGCACCATGGCGCTCGGCGCCGTCACCAGGGTGTGGGGGACGGACTTCAGCCTGACATGGGCCTATTTCACTGGAGAGGGCGTCAATATCGGCTTGGCCGGAACCGGCTATGGCAGCTCGGATCGCGGCCTCGGGCTGGTCTGGGAGAGCCTGCGCATCGGCATCATTGCGGGACCGATCGGAGGGCTCTTCGCCGTGGTGATCGCCTATGTCGTCGAGCGCCTGCGACCGCCGGGCGCCAATCTCATCGTCTTCCTGGTGCTGGTGCCGGCGATCCTGCCCGGCATCATCCTCGGCATCGGCTACATCATCGCCTTCAACGTGCCTTTTGGCATTCCCGCCTTGTCGCTGACCGGCACGTCCGCGATCCTGGTCGTCAACATCCTGTTCTCGAACATCTTCGTGGGCGTGCTCGCGGCGCGAGCCGCGCTCCAGCGCGTAGACCGGTCGATCGACGAGGCGGCCGAAAGCCTCGGCGCCGGGTTGGTCTCCCGCTTCGTCAACGTCACGCTGCCGATCCTGCTGCCGGCCCTGCTGCTCGGCACGCTCTATGTCTTCATCGATGCACTGACGACGCTGTCCTCGGTGATCTTCCTGGTGTCCGGCAATCACAAGCTCGCCTCGGTTGCGATCTTCAACCACGCCAACTCCGGTGAGTACGGCTATGCCGCCGCCAAGAGTCTCGTCCTGCTCGCCTTCGCACTCGCAGCCATCGGCCTGGCGAGGCTGATCGAGCGGCGCCGGGAGGCGCGGGAGCGTCGCCGCTCTGCGCCGGTTCACCCCGGTCTTTCCCCTGCGATTCCCCGGTAGATCCCGCATGACCCTGGACCTTATCGCGCGCGACGCGGCCGCTTTCTTCCACCAGGAGGGATCTAGCCCATGTCTTTCGGCGCTACGCGCCGTCGAAGGCATCTGGCTGGAAGATTTGGGCGGGCGGCGCTTCGTCGACCTGCATGGCAACACGGCCCATCATGTCGGGCATCGCCATCCCGACATCGTCGCTGCGCTCAAGCGCCAGCTCGACACCTTGCCGTTCTCGCCACGGCGCTACACCAACGAGCCGGCCGTCGCACTGGCCGAGAAGCTGCTGAAGCACTGGCCCGGAGCGCCTGCCAAGGTCCTCTTTGCCACAGGCGGCTCGGATGCGATCGAGATCGCGCTCAAGCTGGCGCGCGTCGGCACCGGCCGGCATGAGACGATCTCGCTTGAGGGCTCCTATCATGGCCACGGCTTCGGCAGCTTTGGCCTCTCGAAAGCGGCGCCCGATCCGCGCCTCGGCCCGTTCCTGCCGGGGCGCTGGCATGTGACGCCCTATTGGGCGCCTGGTGGGGCGGAGCGCATGCTCGCGGAGATGCGCGACGCCTTCACGCGGTCGCAAACCGGTATCGCCGCTGTCATAGCCGAACCGATCCGCTCGAATTGCCACATGCCTCCGGACGGCCTCTGGGCTGAAGTGCGCAAGCTCTGCGATCAGCACGGTGCCCTTCTGATCTTCGATGAGATTCCATCAGGACTCGGCAAGACCGGCCGCTTCTTCGCCTTCGAACATGTCGGTGCCGTGCCTGACGCGGTCGTGCTCGGCAAGGCGTTGGGTGGTGGGGTGCTGCCGATCGCGGCGGTGATCGCGGATGCCCGGCTCGATATCGCGCCGGAGCTCGATCTCGGCCACTACACCCATGAGAAGAATCCGCTGACCACGCTCGCCGCGCTGACGATGATCGAGATCATCGAGCGCGATCGGCTGGTCGAGCGGGCTACCTTGCTGGAACACCGGATCAGATCGCGGGTCGGCGAACTCGCCCGCTGCACGCCGGCAATCCGGGGCGTCCGCGGCGCCGGTCTTCTGCTTGCGCTCGAATTTGACGCTGCGATGTGCAGTTCGGATCCCTGTCGGGGCTTTTCGGCAAGGCTTGTCAGCGCCTGCATGGAGGCCGGCCTGTCGACCACCTCCAAAGGAGACGACAGCATCGGATTTTCCTTGCCTATGACGGTGAGCGACGCGGAACTGGATCTGATTCTCGAAACGGTAGGAAAGGTGGCCAAAGCGCTCCAGCGCTAGATGCTCGCCATCCACACGCAGGTAGATGGGCCTGGCGCGCCGCTCAGTGGCGGTGTGCCCCTCCAGTGAACAACATTGCTCCAGCGCGCCCCTGGTCGGATCGCGCCACTGGCGGAAGTTGGGCTGCCACCAGAATGCGGACGTTTGGCGCTACCTGCTGAGTGCGGGCCTTCGGTCCGGAAAGGATAAGCCTTGCGCTACAGGCTATATGTCGATAAGTCTCGACATATGGAAAACGAGCAGATCATTCTCGCCCTGGCGGCGCTGGCGCAGAGCACCCGCCTCGATGTCTTCCGATTGCTGGTGACCGCGGAGCCGGAAGGGCTGCCTGCCGGAGAGGTCGCCCGTCGTCTCGAAGTTCCCCACAACACGATGTCGTCCCACCTGAGCATTCTCAGCCGGGCGGGGCTTGTTCGTTCGGAGCGCTTCAGCCGCTCGATTGTCTACCGGGCAGATCTCGACGCGCTTCGATCGGCCATTGCGTTCCTCCTCAAGGATTGCTGCGGCGGGCGCCCGGAGATCTGCGCGCCGCTCCTGGCCGAGCTCACTCCCTGCTGCCCACCGAAGGTCACGACCGATGCCTGATCGCGTCCACAACGTGCTGTTCCTCTGCACCCACAATTCAGCCCGGTCGATCATGGCCAGCCTGGACCAGATCGCGTTGGCACAGCCGGTGCGGCGGATCGGCGGTCTCGAAGGTGCGAGCGGCGGCCGCCCGGAGGTGGCGTGATGGATGTCGTCATCTATCACAACCCGGCCTGCGGGACGTCCCGTAACACGCTGGGCCTTATCCGCAATGCGGGCGTCGAGCCGCATGTCATCGAGTACCTCAAGACGCCGCCGAGCCGGGCGCTCCTGAAACAGCTTCTCGACCGGGCCGGGCTGACCGTCCGTGAAATCCTCCGCGAGAAGGGCACGCCGTTCGCCGAACTCGGCCTCGGCGCCCCAAGCCTGTCGGACGAGGCTCTGCTCGACGCGATCGAGGCACATCCCATCTTGATGAACCGCCCGCTGGTCGTTTCCCCCAAAGGCGTGAAGCTGTGTCGGCCGTCCGAGGCCGTTCTACCCCTGCTGCCGCCGCAACTCGGCGAATTCCGAAAGGAGGATGGCGAACTCGCCGTCGATGCCTCCGGCCGCCCCGTCGCTCTCGCCTGAGGTCCTCATGTCCACCTTCGAACGCTACCTCACGGTGTGGGTCGCGCTGTGCATTATCGTCGGCATCGCGCTCGGTCATGTCATGCCGGGCGTGTTCCAGGCCATCGGCTCGGCCGAGGTCGCCAAGGTCAATCTCCCCGTCGCGGTCCTGATCTGGCTGATGGTCATCCCGATGCTGCTGAAGATCGACCTCGCGGCGCTCGGGCAGGTCGGGAGGCACTGGCGCGGGATCGGCGTCACCCTCTTCATCAACTGGGCGGTGAAGCCCTTCTCGATGGCCGCGCTCGGCTGGTTCTTCATCGCCTGGCTGTTCCGGCCGTCGCTCCCGGCCGACCAGGTCAACAGCTACATCGCCGGTCTCATCATCCTGGCTGCTGCGCCCTGCACGGCGATGGTCTTCGTCTGGTCGAACCTGACGAGGGGCGAGCCTCACTTCACGCTCAGTCAGGTCGCGCTCAATGACGCAATCATGGTCGTCGCCTTCGCGCCGATCGTCGGTCTGCTTCTCGGCCTCTCCGCGATCACCGTGCCGTGGGGAACCCTCGTCCTCTCGGTCGTTCTCTACATCGTCATTCCCGTGATCGTCGCACAACTCGTCCGTAGCCGCCTCCTGGCGAACGGCGGGCAGGCCGCGCTTGATCGGCTGCTCGGTCGTCTGGGACCTGTGTCCCTGGGCTCACTGCTTGCCACCCTCGTCCTGCTCTTCGGCTTCCAGGGAGAGCAGATCCTCGCCCAGCCGATGGTGATCGCGCTGCTGGCGGTGCCGATCCTGATCCAGGTCTACCTGAATGCCGGACTGGCCTATCTCCTGAACCGGATCGCGGGCGAGCAGCATTGTGTCGCGGGCCCGTCGGCCTTGATCGGCGCTTCGAACTTCTTCGAGCTCGCCGTCGCCGCCGCGATCAGCCTGTTCGGCTTCAACTCCGGAGCTGCGCTCGCCACGGTCGTCGGCGTCCTCATCGAGGTCCCGGTGATGCTCACCGTCGTCTGGATCGTGAATCAGTCGAAGGGTTGGTATGAGCGCGGGGATCGGGTTCAGTCGGTTCGAGCGGTTGAATGATCATGCGCACCGCTGCGCCGGTGTGCTGATAAGCGCCAGAGCTAATCAGGGCGGAAGCTTGCCGCACCGATAGCTCCCACAATGTAGCGAGAGGTGGTCGGAGCCAAATCTCGCGCGGGAGTACTAGAAATGCCCTCGGTCTCGTGGCTTTCGGCAGCATCCGGGATTCGTCCTGAGCTTGAGCAAATCGCCGCCGGTGACGTCTTGTTCGACCAAGGAGATCCCACGACCGCGATCTACGCCGTCGAAAACGGTCGGATGAGGCTCGTGCGCCGGACCGTCGACGATCAACTCGTGGTGCTCCATACGGCACGGGCCGGTGACGTATTCGCCGAGGCGGCCCTGTTCTCCGGGGCATACCACTGCGATGCCATCGCCGCCGTCCAGTCCCGGGTTTGGAAATACCCGAAGGGCCCGTTGCTTGCGGCTCTTCGCGTAAACCCGGACCTTTCGGAGGCGTTCATGGCGCGTCTGGCCAGCCAGACGCAGGCACTTCGCTCGCGCCTTGAGCTGAGGAACATTCGCTCCGCCCGGAAGCGCGTGTTCCAGTACCTCCTCCTCTCCGCCGGAGCGGACGGCCGTACCGTTACACTGGACGGACCGCTACAAGACATGGCCGCCGACCTCGGCCTGACTCGTGAGGCATTCTACCGGACGCTGGCGGCGATGGAAGCCGATGGCGTGATCTCGCGCCAGGAAGGGGGCATCGTCATTCGGAGAGCACTCGAAAACTAGGAGCGCATGACCGCAATCATGCGCAGTCGTGCGGTTCCGGTGTACCAAAGCACACCGAACCGAAGGAGCTTCGCCATGTCCACCTCGATGAAGCTAGGCCTGGGCGCCGCGGCGCTCATTGCCACCACCCTCTACGCCGCTGCCCAGATAATGCCGGAGCACCCGAATATGCCCGGCCATGGCGCTCCCGCTGCTCCGTTGACCCAGCCGAACGGTGGCATAGATGGCTCGATGGGCGACAACATGACCCGCATGCAAAAGCAGATGATGCAGGGCCAAGGCGGAATGAGGCAGCCCGGCATGATGAACCAGAAGTCCACCGCTCTCACTCAGCCCACGCTGCCGGGCCAGGATGCGTTCGGAGCTATTCAGGAGGTTGTGCGGCTGCTGGAGGCCGATCCAGTTACGGACTGGTCAAAGGTGAGCATCGCGGCCCTACGCGAACACCTGATCGACATGAACGAGGTTACGCTCCGCGCGACCGTCGACGAGAAGCGGCTCTCCAGCGGCGTAGAGGCCACGGTCACAGGTGAAGGACGAGTTGCGGCGGCCATCAAGCGCATGGTGCCAGCCCATGCTCAGGAGTTGAAGGCCATGAACGATTGGGCTGCAACCACCGAGGACCTGCCCAACGGGGTCAGACTCACGGTCACCACAAGCGACGCCAAGCAGGTGCCGAAGCTCCAGGCTCTCGGGTTCATGGGCTTGATGGTGCAGGGTTCTCACCACCAGCCGCACCACCTCGCCATGGCCAAGGGCACAGTGCAGCATTAGAGCAGGTGGAAGGTGGGCATGCACTGCATGCGGCCGCTCCGGGTACGCAGGAAGTCGTGAATCCGACCGGAGGGTGCTATGAGCGATGCGGCGCCATGGCGACGTTCCTATCTCATTGCTGACGGGCTTCACGATGGACGCGGAGATCGCTACCAGAACGCGAGGCTCGTTCGGGGAGGTCTTTAGCGTTTTTCTCAAGCTGGGCCTGACATCATTTGGCGGACCGGTCGCGCATCTCGGCTACTTCCGCGACGAACTCGTGCTGAGACGTTGCTGGATTGACGAAGCCGGGTACGGCGATCTTGTGGTGCTCTGCCAGTTCCTTCCGGGCCCGGCATCGAGCTAGGTCGGCTTCGCGCTCGGGGTGCTACGTGGCGGCTGTCTTTTCGGCGGACTAGCAGCACGGGCAGGCTTCACGCTGCCATCGGCGCTCATTCTGTTCGCATTCGCGGCGGGCTCGGCCGCGTTCGATGGCCCGATTGCGGCAGGTCTCCTTCATGGGCTCAAGCTCGTCGCCGTCGCGGTCGTCGCGCAAGCCTTGTGGGGGATGCCCGGAGCGCCTGCCAGACTTCCTCAAGGTGGGCAGCCACCCGGCCGTTGCGCACCTTGGCATCGCTCGGGTCGCGGGTCCGCAGGGAGAACCGGACGGCCTTCATTGCGGGCGAGATGATGAGGTGATGAAACTCCCCACTGCCGAGCGGAATGGAGCTTGAGGCCGGCAGCACGGGGCAGCACATCGGCGGGAATGCGCTGGGTGAACTGGCTGTGGAGGAGTCGCGGCGCTTCACTGAGCAGACGAGCCTGTAGAGCATTGATGCACACCGTTGTTACACGGTCGCATGGGCGCAACACTCTGATCCGGCCTAAGTCCTTGAGGTTGGTAGTCCTCAAGGAAAGTTGGTGCCCAGGAGAGGACTCGAACCTCCACGCCCTTGCGAGCGCCAGCACCTGAAGCTGGTGCGTCTACCAATTCCGCCACCTGGGCAACGGCGGTTCGTTTACGGGGGCCGAACGCGCCTGTCAACGGGCGAAGCCGGCTTTTTGACAATAGTGTATCAGCCGCGCTGCGGGGGGCGTCTCACCGCCTTCACAGCCGCGCTGCTATGCACTAGGACAGGCACAATAGAGCCAGTTTTCAGCGCTTCCAAACGGAGCTTCGCGTCATCATGACGGTCCTGCCTCCCGCTTCGCAACTCGTCACGGTCTTCGGCGGCTCGGGCTTCCTCGGGCGGCATGTCGTGCGGGCGCTGGCGCGGCGCGGCTATCGCGTGCGCGCCGCGGTGCGCCGCCCGGACCTCGCCGGCTTCCTGCAGCCGCTCGGCATCGTCGGCCAGGTCACCGCGGTCCAGGCCAATCTGCGCTACCCCGATTCGGTCGCGGCCGCCGTCAAGGGCGCCGACGCGGTGATCAACCTCGTCGGCATCATGCGCGAGAAGAGCCGGCAGAATTTCTCCTCGGTGCAGGCGCAGGGCGCCCGCACGGTCGCGCAGGCCTGTGCGCAGTTCGGCGTCGACCGGCTGATCCAGGTCTCGGCGCTCGGT
Organism: Allobosea sp.; assembly: GCA_024231975.1. Taxonomy (GTDB): domain Bacteria; phylum Pseudomonadota; class Alphaproteobacteria; order Rhizobiales; family Beijerinckiaceae; genus Allobosea. The sequence continues at coordinate 205,653 of JAAEQB010000097.1, read as the reverse complement.
GCCGACGCCGAATCGATATCCGCCTATGCCCGCAGCAAGGCGGAGGGCGAGGCGGCGGCCCATGCCCTGGTCAAGCAGGCGATCGTGTTGCGTCCCTCGGTGATGTTCGGGCCGGAGGACACCTTCTTCAACCGCTTCGCCTCGCTGGTGCGCATGCTGCCGGTGCTGCCGCTCGCCGGGGCCGAGACCAAGTTCCAGCCGGTCTTCGTCGGCGACGTCGCCGAGGCGATCGCGCGTGCCGTCGACGGCAAGGTCGAGGGTGGCAAGGTCTATGAGCTCGGCGGCCCCGAGGTGAAGACACTGCGCGAGCTGGTCGACTATGTCTGCGAGGTCACCGGCCGCAAGCGCCTGATCGCGCCGATGCCCTTCGGCCTCGCCCGCCTGCAGGGTCAGGTCCTCGAGCTCGCGGACATGCTGACACTCGGCCTGCTGCCGAACGAGCTCATCCTGACGCGCGACCAGGTTAGCCTGCTTCAGAGCGACAATGTCGTCTCGATGACGGCAGAGAAGGAAGGCCGCACCTTGCACGGCCTTGGCATCAACCCGGTCTCGGCCGAGGCCGAGGTGCCAGGCTATCTCTGGCGCTTCCGCAAGGCCGGCCAGTTCGCAACCGCCCGCGCCAGCTGAGCGACTTCAGGGCGCCAGCACCAGCTTGCCGGCCGTGCGCCGGCTTTCCAGCGCCGTATGGGCGGCGCTCGCTTGTGCCAGCGGGAAGCTGGCGCCCGGCAGCAATTTGAGCCCGCCCGAGATCGCGAGCCCGAACAATTCGCCGAGCTCGCCAGCGAGGCGTTCGGGCGCCAGATGCGGCAGCAGCGAGAAGCCGGCGATCGTGCGGTTGCCGAAGATCAGCGCCTTCAAAGACTCGGTCTCCGGACGGAAATCCGAGAGCGAGAGCGGGCCGTAGAGCACGAGCCGGCCGAACGGCGCGAGCAGCGCAAGACACTGCGCCGGAATGTCGCCGCCGGAGGTGTCGAAGATCAGGTCGGGGCCGGCGCCATCGGTCGCGGCACGGACCTGCTCCGGCCAGTCGGCTTGCGTGTAGTCGATGCCGGCATCGGCGCCGAGCTCCCGTGCCAATGCCGACTTCTCGGCTGAGCTCGCCATGGCGATGACCCGCTTGGCGCCGCCGCGCTTGGACAGCTGGACCAGCAGGCTGCCGACACCGCCTGCGGCGGCACTGATCAGGACATTCTTCCCCGTTGCCGGGTGGCTGCGCAGCAGGTGCAGCGCGGTCAGGCCCTGGACCTGCAGCGCCGTTGCTGCTGCGAAAGAAATCTCGTCCGGCAGGCGCACGACCACGTCGGCGCGAACCGCGACCTGCTCGGCATAGCCGCCGCTCTGCACGCCGGCGACATAGAGCGCGGCAGCGACACGGTCGCCGACCGAGAAGCTGGTGACGCCGTCGCCGAGCGCGGCGATCGTACCGGCGATCTCGACGCCGGGAATGAACGGCAGAGGCGGCGTCACGGCATAACGGTCCTGCCGCATCATCACCTCGAAGAAATTGATGCCGACGGCGCCGACCCTGATCAGCACCTCGCCGGGACGGGGTGATGGCGCAGCGATCTCGACGATCTCGAGCACGTCGGGGCCACCGAAGCGGCTGTACTGGATGGCTTTCATGGATAGGTCTCACGCGAAGGGGATGAGCGTGGGCTGCGTTCTCGGCTAGGATGCCGGCCGGTGGCTACACACCGATTTGTTCGCTGCAGACCAAGAGGTGAGCATGGCCGATCCGATGAAGCGCCTGCCGATGCTGCCCGTCGAGCGGGCGCTCAAGGTGATCTCCGGCCGCTGGAAGGCCGTGATCCTCTATCAGCTCTTCGACGGCCCCAAGCGCCTTTCCGAGCTCCAGAAGCTTATTGCGCCGATCACCCAGAAGGTACTGATCCAGCAATTGCGCGAGATGGAGGAGCACGGGCTCGTCAGCCGCGAGGTCTTCGCGCAGGTGCCGGCGCGCGTCGACTATGCGGCGACGCCGCTTGGCCAGAGCCTCGCCCCGGTGATCGCGACGCTGTGCGACTGGGGGCGCCGGCACGCGGCCGATCTCGGCGAGCTCGATATGCTGTCGGAATGCCGCTACCGCCCCGGAGCACGGTCCGAAGCGGCGTGAGCGAGGATGTGGTCGAGAACCAGACGTCGCCGGGGCGAGTCGACTGGCGTGGCCGTCGAGAACCGGAGCAGAGCGTACATCGGTACGTGAGCACCGGAAGCGCAGACGGTCGCGTCAGGCGGCCGCCCCGGTAGACGTCTCAGAGCATGCTGGGCAGGACGCGGTCCGGCGGCTTGTGCCCGTCCATGAAGGTCTTGATGTTGACGATGACCTTCTCGCCCATGTCGGCGCGGCCTTCATGCGTGGCCGAGCCCATATGGGGCAGCACGACGACACGGTGCTGGCGGGCGAGCTTGAGCAGGCGCGGATTGACCGCCGGCTCGTGCTCGAACACGTCGAGGCCGGCGCCGGCGAGCTCGCCGGCTTCCAGCATGCGCGAGAGCGCCGATTCGTCGACGATCTCGCCGCGGGCCGTGTTCACCAGGATGGCATCCGGTTTCATCAGCTTGAGCCGGCGGGCCGAGAGCAGGTGATAGGTCGCCGGCGTATGCGGGCAGTTGACCGAGACGACGTCCATGCGCGCCAGCATCTGGTCGAGCGAATCCCAGTAGGTCGCGTCGAGCGCCTCCTCGATGCGCGAATCGAGCCGGCGGCGGTTGTGATAGTGGATCGACAGGCCGAAGGCGGCGGCGCGCCTGGCAAGTGCCTGGCCGATCCGGCCCATGCCGACGATGCCGAGGCGCTTGCCGGTGATGCGGCGGCCCAGCATCCAGTTCGGCGACCAGCCAGCCCATTCGTCGTCGGTGATGATGCGGGCGCCTTCGGCGATACGCCGGGCGACGGCGAGGATCAGCGCCATCGTCATGTCAGCGGTGTCATCGGTCAGCACGCCCGGCGTGTTGGTCACGGTGATGCCGCGCTGCACCGCGCTCGCGACGTCGATATTGTCGACGCCGTTGCCGAAATTGGCGATCAGGCGCAGCTGCTCGCCGGCCTGGGCGATCAACCCGGCATCGATCTTGTCAGTCACGGTCGGGACCAGCACGTCGGCGGTCTTCATCGCCTCGACCAGGGCGGCCTGGCTCATCGGGGTGTCGTCGAGGTTGAGCCTGGCGTCGAAGAGCTCGCGCATCCGCGTCTCGACCACGGCCGGCAGCTTGCGCGTGACCACGACCAGGGGCTTTTTCTTCGACATGGGCGGCTCCTTGAAGTCCCCTCAGGCTCCGATATTGCCGGTACAGCGCCCGATAGGCGTGACCAGTGGCCGCAGCGTCGCCTTTCCGCCTCAACCCCCCATTAACCGAGGCGCATCAGGAATTGAGTCGGGCCGTTTCGACGGGCGGCAGCCGTTTCGTTGTCTAGCAGCGTTGCGGCGGAACACAACCTGACCCTTCGGTGCGAGTGCGCCGAAAGCGGGGCAGGCGAGGAGTGGGTGGGATGACGGTTCAGACGATGCGCGCTGCGCTCGGCCTTATGTTTGCGGCGGGGCTGGCCCTGCTGGCGATGCCGGGTTCGGCCCAGGAGGTCGCCAACGGCCCGGTCTCGGGCCTGCCGCTGCCGCGCTATGTCAGCCTGAAGTCGGACCGGGTCAATCTGCGCGAGGGGCCGTCGAAGGAGCATCGCACCAGCTGGGTCTTCCAGCGCGCCGGGCTGCCGGTCGAGATCACCGCCGAATTCGAGACCTGGCGCCGCGTGCGCGACGCCGACGGCACCGAGGGCTGGGTGCTGCACAGCCTGCTCTCGGGGCGACGCACCGTGCTGGTCTCGCCCTGGTCGAAGAACAAGAGCGAGTCCTTCTCGCTGCGCGAGAGCGCCAACGAGGGCGCTTCGGTGGTGGCGACGCTGGAGCCCGGCGTCATCGCCAATGTGCAGTCCTGCCAGAACGCCTGGTGCCGCGTCACGGTCAGCAAGATGTCGGGCTATATCAAGCAGGACCGGCTCTGGGGCGTCTATCCCAATGAGACCGTGCAATAGAGTAGGGGCTGGTCGCCGCGAGAAACCTCAGCCGGCGACCTTGCGCAGCCTGACGACGACGTCGACCCGGCTGATCTCGTAGCCATCGGGCGGCGGCGGCAATTCGGCGACGTCGACCGCCGAGGCCGGGATGTCGATCACCTTGTCCTCGCCATCGACCACGAAATGGTGATGGTCGCTGTTGTCGGTGTCGAAGAAGGTTTTTGCGCCGTCGATGGCGAGCTCGCGCAGCAGGCCCGCTTGCGTGAACTGATGGAGCGTATTGTAGACCGTCGCGAGCGAGACCGGCACGCGGGCCTTCATCGCCTCCTCATAGAGCATCTCGGCGCTGATGTGCCGATCGCCCTTGGCGAAGAGCAGCCAGCCGAGCGAGACGCGCTGGCGCGTCGGCCGCAGGCCGACCCGGCGCAGCTTCTGGCGCACATCGTGGAAGGGGCAGCCCTGCCGTGCGCCCGCTCCGTAGCCCTGCTCCTGCGTCTGGCCGTCCATGCCGCGCGTCGACTCCATGAGATCGTCCCAGCATCGGGACACCATCGTTTAGATTCGATGTAAGGCCTTGGCTACCTGGCCGCAAGCATAGGGGCGCTGCTGACAGGCTTCGGCAGCTGATCTTGGCAGGAAACGGGCCTCGCTCCAGGAGCCACCCATGCCCGACGCCGCCCTGCTCTGGCTGTTCTTCTGTTTCGTCTTCGGCATCATCATCGTGCCCGGCATGGACATGGCCTTCGTGCTCGCCAATGCCTTGGCGGGCGGGCGCCGGCTGGGACTCTATGCCACGGCCGGTGTCGTCGCCGGCGGAGTCGTGCATGTCGTGGTCGGAGCGCTCGGCGTCGGTGCCGTGCTGAAGCTGTTTCCGGCCCTGTTCAACCTGCTGCTGTTCGCCGGGGCGCTCTACATTGCCTGGATCGGGCTTTGCCTGCTGCGCAGCGGCGCTTCGCTCGGCGCCATCCCCGCTGCGCGGTCACGCGTGCCGGCCGTGGCGTTCCGGCAGGGCATGCTGACCTGCCTGCTCAACCCCAAGGCCTATCTGTTCATGTTCGCCGTGTTCCCGCAGTTCCTCAAGCCGGAGGCCGGTGGCATCTGGCTGCAGGCGGCGATCCTCGGCGCGATCATCGCCGTGACACAGTTCAGCGTCTATGGTGGACTGGCCGTCGCCGCGGGCGGCGGACGCGGTGCCCTCGCCGGCCATCCCCGGGCCGAGGCTGCCCTCGGGCGCGCGGTTGGCGTGCTGCTGATCGTCGTTGCCGCGGTGACGCTCGTCCAGGGCTGGCGTGGGCTTGCCGGCTGATCATCCACGGCCCAGCCGGCTTTGCGCCCTTCCGTTCCGCAGCGCCACCGTGTTAGGCACGTTGCATCGGGAGTTGGCTGCCGGATCGTGGGCGGCCGGAATGGAGTGAAGTCGGATATGGAGCGGCAATCGTCATTCAGCTACGAGGAGATCCTCGCTTGCGGGCGCGGTGAACTCTTCGGGCCGGGCAATGCGCAGCTGCCGCTGCCGCCGATGCTGATGTTCGACCGCATCGCCGAGATCAGTGAAACCGGCGGCGAGCATGGCAAGGGCATGGTGCGCGCCGAACTCGACGTGCGTCCCGATCTCTGGTTCTTCGACTGCCATTTCAAGGGCGATCCGGTGATGCCGGGCTGCCTCGGCCTCGATGCGCTCTGGCAGCTCACCGGCTTCTTCCTCGGCTGGCTCGGCCTGCCCGGCCGCGGCCGCGCGCTCGGCGTCGGCGAGGTCAAGTTCGCCGACCAGGTGCTGCCCACGGTCAAGCACGTCGTCTACGGCGTCGATTTCAAGCGCGTCTTCAAATCCAAGCTGGTCCTCGGCATCGCCGATGGCTGGCTCGAGGCCGACGGGAAGCGTATCTACACCACGACCGATATGCGCGTTGGCCTGTTCAAGCCCGAAGCGGCCTGAGCAAAATAAGCCCGACGCCTTGCGTTCGACGTCTGCGCGGTCCATGTGCGCGGATATCGATCTATCATAGGTCCGGGGTTGGCCTCCCGGCCCGTCACCAAAGAGCCGGAGAAGCAGCATGAGACGCGTTGTGGTCACCGGGATGGGCATCGTCTCGTCCATCGGCAACAATACGCAGGAAGTGCTGGCCTCGCTGCGCGAGGCCAAGTCCGGCATCTCCTTCGCTCAGGACTTCGCCGAGCACGGCTTCCGCAGCCGGGTCGCCGGCGTGCCCACGCTCGATCCTTCGACCGTGCTCGACCGCCGCGCCATGCGCTTCCATGGCGGCGGCTCGGCCTGGAACCAGGTCGCGATGGAGCAGGCGATCCGCGACGCCGGGCTCGAGGAGAAAGAGATCAGCCATGAGCGCACCGGCATCGTCATGGGCTCGGGCGGTCCCTCGACCCGGGCGCTGATCGACGCCTACGACAAGGCGCGCGAGAGCGGCTCGTCCAAGAAGGTCGGCCCCTTCGCCGTGCCCAAGGGCATGTCCTCGACCGCTTCGGCGACGCTCGCCACATGGTTCAAGATCAAGGGCGTCAACTATTCGATCTCCTCGGCCTGCGCGACCTCGAACCACTGCATCGGCAATGCCTATGAGTTGATCCAGTGGGGCAAGCAGGACGTGATCTTCGCCGGCGGCTGCGAGGAGCTCGACTGGACGCTCTCCGTGCTGTTCGACGGCATGGGCGCGATGTCCTCCAACTTCAACGAGACGCCCGCTGTCGCCTCGCGCGCCTATGATGCGCGCCGCGACGGCTTCGTCATCGCCGGCGGCGCCGGCGTCGTCGTGCTGGAGGAGCTCGAGCACGCCAAGGCCCGTGGCGCCCGCATCTATGGCGAGATCGTCGGCTATGGCGCGACCTCGGACGGCTATGACATGGTCGCCCCTTCCGGCGAGGGCGCGGTGCGCTGCATGCGCATGGCGCTCGACGGCGTGAAGGCCAAGATCGACTACATCAACCCGCACGGCACCTCGACCCCGGTCGGCGACGCCAAGGAGATCGAGGCGATCCGCGAGGTCTTCGGCGCCGGCGAGAAGAGCCCGCCGATCTCGGCGACGAAGTCGCTGACCGGCCATTCGCTGGGCGCCACCGGCGTGCAGGAGGCGATCTACTCGCTGCTGATGCTCAACAACGACTTCGTCTGCGAGAGCGCCCATATCGATGAGCTCGATCCGGCCTTCGCCGACATGCCGATCGTGCGCAAGCGCATCGACAATGCCGGGCTTGGCTGCGTGCTCTCAAACTCTTTCGGCTTCGGCGGCACCAACGCCACCATCGTGATGAAGCGGCTCGAAGCCTGAGGCGCTGGCCATGCTTTTCATGGTGATCGAGCATTTCGACCAGGCGCGGGTGAAGGAGATCTACACCCGCTTCCATGAGCATGGCCGGATGATGCCCGAGGGCCTCACCTATATCGACAGCTGGATCTCGGCCGATTTTGCCCGCTGCTTCCAGGTGATGCAGTGCGACGACGTCACCAAGCTGCAGGAATGGGTGCTGGCCTGGGGCGATCTCGCCCGCTTCGAGATCGTGCCGCTGGCGAGTTCGAAGGATACGGCCGCGATGGTGCGGAAGCATTTGTAGTGGTCAGGCTGGCGCGCTTAGTGGTTAGTAGGTCGTACCGGCGGCACAGTAGCGTTCTCCTTCTCTTCCCTCCGAATTCCTGAATCCCGTTCGAGACAGGCATATGCTCCCCCTGATGCACAACAAACGCGGCCTCGTCATGGGCGTCGCCAACCAGAACTCGATCGCCTGGGGCATTGCCCGGACCCTGCATGCGCATGGCGCCGAGATGGCCTTCACCTATCAGGGCGAGGCGCTCGGCAAGCGCGTCAAGCCGCTGGCCGAGAGCATCGGCTCGAAGCTGGTGATCCCCTGCGATGTCGAGGATGTCGCCACCGTCGACGCCGCCTTCGCCGCGATCGATGAGGCCTGGGGCGGCGATCCCGAGCGCAACACGCTCGATTTCCTGATCCACGCCATCGGCTTCTCCGACAAGAACGAGCTGAAGGGGCTCTATGCCGACACCACCCGCGAGAATTTCTCGCGCACCATGGTGATCTCATGCTTCTCCTTCACTGAATCGGCCAAGCGCGCCGCTGCGCGCATGCCGAACGGCGGCAGCATGATCACGCTGACCTATAGCGGCTCGAACCGCGTGATGCCGAACTACAATGTCATGGGCGTCGCCAAGGCGGCGCTGGAGGCGAGCATGCGCTATCTCGCCGCCGATTACGGTCCCAAGGGCATCCGGGTGAACGCGCTCTCGCCCGGGCCGGTACGCACGCTTGCCGGCGCCGGCATCTCCGATGCGCGGGCCATGTATTCCTGGCAGCGCGCCAACTCGCCTTTGCGCAAATCGGTGACGCTGGACGAGATCGGCGGCTCGGCGCTGTATTACCTGTCCGACCTGTCGGGCGGGGTTACCGGCGAGGTCCATCATATCGATGCCGGCTACCACATCACCTCGATGCCGGTGCTGGAAGGCCTGCGCGCTGCGGACACGGGCAACGGCGACTGAGCCCTCAAGGGCTCTTTCGCCACCTGCAAGGCGAGGCTATCCTCCGCTTCGGTGGAACCTGGGGCGCATGCTGCCGGTTCGACCAGTGAGCCATGGAGGACGCTCATGGTCACGGTGAAATACGAGATCGTCCAGCACGATGGCGGCTGGGCCTACAAGGTCGGCGACGCGCTTTCGGAAACCTTCCGCTCGCATGACGCTGCGCTCAAGGCGGCGAACAAGGCCGCCGCCCGTCAGAAGCGGCCGGGCGTCACCGACGGCATCGTCTACCAGGACGCCAAGGGCGAATGGCACGAAGAGCTGGCCGATGGCCGTGACCGACCCAATACCAGTATCGTCGACGGCGAGTGACGGCACCTCTCATCGCTGCGTGAAGAAGGTCAGCAGCACCTTGTTCTTCTCGCCGAGCAGGCAGAGGAAGCGGCGCGGCTTGTCGGATTTGTCGGTTTTCAGATAGGCCTCGCCCATGATGATGCGCGTCACCGGGGTGTCCTCGACCTTGGTCTCCGCCACGGCGATCGTCAGCCCGTCCTCGTCGATATAGATGTCCTTGATCTCCGGCTCGCGCGCCGTCAGCGCCGCCATCGCCGTCGCCTTGCAGGCGGAAAGCTCCGGCGAGGACGGCTTTTCCGGCGTGGTCGGAGAGGCCGGCGCGGCGTTCTGAGCGAACGCTGGCGTGGCGAGCAGGACGAGAAGCGCGGTCGTGCAGGCGGTCTTGCGGATCATCGTTGAACCCCAGTTGTTGCCGAGGTTCTAACGCACGGCCACGAAACTGGTTCGGATCAGCCGTCCAGCGCCTGTCGGAGATCGGCGATGAGGTCGTCGGCATGCTCGAGCCCGATCGAGAGGCGGACCAGCCCGTCGCCGACGCCCATGCTGGCGCGCACCTCCGGCGTGAAGCGCTGATGCGTCGTCGTCGCCGGATGCACGATCAGGCTCTTGGCGTCGCCGAGATTGTTGGAGATGCGGATCAGCTTGAGCCGGTTGAGGAAACGGTAGGCCGCATCCTTGCCGCCCGCGACCTCGAAGGCGATCAAGGTCGAGGGGCCGCTCATCTGCCTGGCGATGATCTCGGCCTGCGGGTGGTCGGGGTCGCCGATGAAGGCGACATGCGGCAGGTCCTTTCGATCCTTGAGCCACCGGGCCACCGCCGTCGCGTTCTGCGCCTGCTGGCGGATGCGTAAGGGGAGCGTCTCCAGCGATTTCAGCATCACCCAGGCGTTGAAGGGTGACAAAGCCGGGCCGGTCTGGCGCAGATAGGTCTGGATATCGGCCTCGATCAGCGCCTTGGAGCCAAGGATGAGCCCGCCCAGGCAGCGGCCCTGGCCGTCGATGTGCTTGGTGGCGGAATAGACGACGAGATCGGCGCCGAGCGCCAGGGGGCGCTGGTACAGCGGCGTGGCGAAGACATTGTCGACCACGAGGATGACGCCGGCCTCCTTGGCGATCGCGGCGACCGCGGCGATGTCGATCACCTCCAGCGTCGGATTGGCCGGGCTCTCCAGGAAGAAGAGCTTGGTGTTCGGCTTGATCGCGGCCCGCCAGGCGGCGAGGTCTGTGCCGTCGACCAGCGTCGACTCCACGCCATAGCGCGGCAGATGGTCCTCGATGACGTAGCGACAGGAACCGAACAGAGCGCGCGCCGCGACGACATGGTCGCCGGCCCGAACCGGGGCCATCACGGCGGCAGTGACGGCTGCCATGCCGGTCGCTGTGGCGCGGCAGGCCTCGGCTCCCTCGAAGGCGGCCATGCGCTGCTCCAGCATGGCGACGGTCGGGTTGGAAAGGCGCCCGTACTGGAAGCCCGGATCGGTGTTGAGGAAGCGGCCCTCGGCCTGCTCGGCGCTGTCATAGACATGGCCCTGCGTCAGGAACAGCGCTTCCGAGGTCTCGCCATATTGGGAGCGCAGCGTGCCGGCGTGGACGAGCAGGGTTTCGGGATGCAGCGCTGTCGCGCCCGTCGCGTCGTTCGCCATGATAGCTCGTCCGTACTGTTCGATATAACGGACGAAGGGAATATCACTGTCGCCAGCGTTCGTAAAGGCGAACGAATTTTCTGCATGGGGAACGCCGAAACGCGCGTTCGGCGTCCCTCAGTTGCACGGCCGATGCGCTCAGGCGGCGAGGATGCGCTCGCTCTCGGTCATCGCCTCGCCGACATTGGGACGGCCCTTTCCGGTCGTGATCAGCTCGCGCAGGCTGCCTTCGACATACATCTGCCAGCCCTGCGAGCAGGCCTCGTAGCATTCATAGGCCGGCGTCAGACCGCGATGCGTGAAGGTGACTTCTGTAAGATCGCCGATGCGGGCGATGTCGAAGACGATGTCGGTATCCTTCCACTCGGTCTCGTCCCGGGTGAAGCTGAAATAGTTGTCGAGCACGCGCCAGGCCATCTTCCTGCCGAGAGCCGCCTCCATGACCGCGATCCTGCAGCGATGCAGGTCCTGGTAGCGGTAGGCGAAGACGTCGCCGACATGCTCGGTGCCGCCGCTGATCTCCTGCGACCACCAGCCGCGCACATTGGCGATGGCGGCGAAGACGGCGTCCGGCGACTGCGGGACGGTGAAGCTGAGGGTGTAGTTGCTGCTGGTCATGGTGTTCTCCTCTCGTGTGGTGCGATGGGGAGAACCGTAGCCGGATGCCTTGGACGGTCGTGAGTAACAAGTCGGGCGCGAAACCGAGCTAGAACTGCAGCGGGTCGCGACCCGGCGCGGCCGCGGGGCGGCCGGTCGCCGAGTCGTTATCCGCGGTCGCTCCCGCGCAGATGCTGACGGTCCAAAGCCAGAGCCATCAGGCTCGCGACGAGTTCGACGAGCGTGCCGGGCTGGGGCGGACGTTCCTGCGGGTCAAAGGCCAGGCCGATCACGGCCCGGCTGCTCGCGGAGCCCATCACCGGCCAGAAGTCGAAGCGCGAGCCGTCGAACGGGTAGATGTCGGCAAGAGCGACCTTGCCGGTCGTCAGTGATGAGCGCGCCGCCTCAATATCGATCGGGGAGGGCTCGATGCCGCCACGCCTCAAGGTGAGCTCGACCGCGTTCTGCGACATCGATATCAGGACGACAGGGACCTTGAAGAGCGCTTCAAGCGCATCGGCCGTGCGGGAGAAGATTGCCTCTGGACCGTCGGCGGCGACGAGGTTCTGGCCGTAGGATCGGGCGAGGGCTGCCTGCCGCCCGGCCAGCGCTGCGTCGTCCGCCCTGCGACGGGCGGTAGAGGCCACGGCACTCGCGATCACGCCAACGATGAAGAGCAGGCCGATCGCCAAGATATTCGCGGGATCGTCGACGCGGAGCGTGAAGCGCGGCTCGGTCAGAAAGAAATTATAGGCGAGCGCCCCGAGAATGGCCGAAGCCAGCGACGGCCCAAGGCCGAAAGCGACGGCCGCGATGAGCACGGGCACGACGAAGACCAGCGACAGGTTCGGAATGGTCACCGTGCTGTCGAGCCCGACCGCCACCACCGTGGCGATGCCGGTCATCGCGCAGGCGATGAGATAGCGAACGGGAAGAGGAGTGTTCGACAGCTGCAAGGCGGGCAGCGTGCCGGGCTCTGGGAAGAGCTTGAACTCCTGCGGAGAACTTTGAGCGCTCATCGCGACGTCTCCTTCTGCGATTGCCCTTTCGTCCGTGGAGTGCCGCGGCATCGTCGGTGGCGATCCGGCCTCCGGGACGAGAGGGCGAATGATCACTCACAACGGCATCAGGCTGCCATATGATCCAGCTTCGGGCCGCATAAGGCGAGCATAAGCGCTTTCGAGGCGTGGCCGCCGATGGTCGGAGCTCTCAGATCGCCGCGCCGTCCGTGACGATGTCCGCGCCGAGGTCGACGCGCACCGCCCGCACGATCTCCGCTTCCGCCTCGGCGCCACGCCGGCGTGGATGCGGCGCCGTGATCCTGTGCTCGGCGATGATCTGGCCGGGCGCGCCGGAGAGTACCACGACCCGGTCGGCGAGATAAGCGGCTTCGTCGATGTCGTGGGTGACGAACAACACGGTCTTAGCCGTCCGGCGGCGGACCTCGATCAATTCGTCCTGCAAGGTCTCGCGCGTCAGCGCGTCGAGCGCCGAGAACGGCTCGTCCATCAGGAGGATCTCGGGCTCGACCGCGAGCGCGCGCGCCAGCGAGACGCGCTGGCGCTGGCCGCCGGAGAGCTGGTGCGGCCAGCGCTGGGCGAGATGGCCGAGGCCGACGAGGTCGAGCATCTGCTGCGCCTTGGCGAGGCGTTCTGCCCGCGGCACCTGGCCTTCGAGGCCGAAGCCGACATTGGCGATCACGCTGCGCCAGGGCAGCAGCCGCGAATCCTGGAAGACCAGCGCGACCGGCCGGCGGGTATTGTCCTTGGCATTGATCACGACCTCGCCGCCGCTCGGCCGGGCGAGGCCGGCGATGACGCGCAGCAGCGTCGACTTGCCGACGCCGGAGGGGCCGACGATGGCGAGGAACTCGCCACGTGCGACGGAGAGGTCGAGCTTGTGCAGCACCTCGGTCGCCTCGCCGTCGCGGGTGAAGGTGAGCGACAGCTCCTTGATGTCGATCACGCTTTCCAACGCAGCACCCATCCCTGGAAGGCGACGAACAGCGTGTCGAGCAGGCCGTAGAGCGCCGCCATGGTCAGCATGTAGATGACGACGAGGTCGGTCGCGAGCAGGCTGGAGGCCTGCATCATGCGCTGGCCGACGCCGGCGACACCGAAGATCTCGGCGGCGACCACCGCCATCCAGGCCTGGCCGAGCGCCGTGCGCACGCCGACGAGGATGCCGGGCAGCGCCGCCGGCAAGAGGATCTTGGTCAGGCGCTGGAGCGGCGAGCGGAAGCCGAAGGCGTCGGCGACCTCGATCAGGTCGCGGTCGACGCCACGGATCGCGCCCTGCGCCGCGAAGAAGACGATCCAGAACACGCCGATGGCGATGATGAACACCGCCGCCTGCGGGTTGACGCCGAACCAGATGATCGCGAACGGCACCCAGGCGAGGCCGGGGATCGGCCGCAGGAGACGGACCACCCAGGCGGTCGTCTCCTCGGCGATCCGGGACATGCCGGTGAAGACGCCGAGCGCGACGCCGAGGCCGGCGCCGGTGAAGAGGCCGATGAAGTAATGACCGAGCGAGCCCATGATCGCCGAGAGCCAGGCGCCGGACTTGACCTCGCGCAGGAACGCGCTGGGCAGGGCGCTCGGCCCCGGCAGGAAGGCCGGGTTGACGATGCCGAAATAAGGGATCGCCTCCCAGAGCAGAAGGAAGGCGACAAGGCCCGTCAGGGCAAGGGCCGGAGCCCGCAGTGAACGCAAGTCTATAGCCCCGTCAGCCCTTGATCGCGCGCTCGTAATACTGCGTCTCGAACAGGCCGTCGAACGGAAGTTCCTTCTCGAGCGAGCCGAGCTTGACCTGATAGGCCTGCATGGCGCGAGCCGGTTCGATGATCTTGCGTGGGTCGATCTCGAACTTGGTCGCCGGCGAGGTCAGCGCCTTCTCGATCAGAGCGGGATCGACGATGCCCTTGCCGAGCGCGGCGCCGACATGGGGCGCGGCCTTGGCGGGCGTCTTGATCAGCACATCGGCGGCCTTGACCAGGCTGGAGACCAGCTTCTGCACGGCGTCGGGGTTCTTGGTGGCGAAGGCGCCGGAGACGGCGACCACCGTGCCGGGCTGGCCGGGGAAGACGTCCTCGCCGCCGGCGATCAGCTTGATGCCGGGGTTGCGGGTCTGGATGATGGTCAGGGCCGGCTCGCGCACGATCGCGCCCTCGACGGCGCCGGCGAGCACAGCCTGCTGGGTCGCATCGATGCCCATTGGCACGATCTCGATATCGCCCTTGTCGGCCTTGGCGACCTCCCAGAGCCAGTATTGCAGCACGGTGTTGGGTACCGAGCCGGCCGGCTGGGTCGCGAGGCGCGCCGCCTTGCCGGTCGCGGCCTTGTGCGCCTTGAAGGCGGCGGCTGCGCTGGTGCCCGTCGTGAAGAACTTCGCCAGAGCAGGAGCGGCGACGAAGACATTCTCCCCGGTCGCAGTCGAGGCGACGACGCGGATGTCGACACCGCGCGAGCGGGCGACGGCGAGCGGGGCGACGCCGGCGACGTAGAGGTCGATCGTACCGGAAGCGAGCGCCTGGATCATGTTCGGGCCGGATTCGAACACGGTGAAGCTTGGCGCGAGACCGGCCTGCTTCAGCCAGCCCTCGCCATTGGCGACGAAGATCGGCGCGGTGCCGATGATCGGGATGTAGCCGATGCGGGCCGGGATCGCCTCCTGGGCGCGAGCACCGAACGGCAGCGTGGCAGCGAGCGACGAGCCGGCGAGCAGGAACTGGCGGCGGTCCATGATCTAATTCCCCAGACGGTGTGTGATATCTAGCCTATTGACGTCTGATAAAAGGATTTTCTATCTAAAGACAAGCATTGCCCCTCAAAAAGAAGAAAATTCTCCATTGCCTCGGATCGGCAAAGGGTTTTTTCTCCATCGCCATGGATCGAGAGATGGACGCCATCGACCGCAAGATTCTGACCGTGCTGCAGGCTGACTCGAATATCTCGATCGCGGAGCTCGCCGATCGGGTCGGGCTGTCGCAGACCCCATGCTGGAAGCGCATCCAGCGCCTCGAGCAGACCGGTGTGATCATCAAGCGCGTCGCCCTGGTCGCGCCGGAGAAGATCGGGCTCGGCCTCACCGTCTTCGTCCAGATCGAGACGGCCGACCATTCCGGCCCCTGGCTGGAGAAATTCGCCCAGAGCGTCGCGGCGATGCCGGAGGTGATCGAGTTCTACCGGATGGCCGGCGATGTCGACTATATGCTGCGCGTCGTCGTCGCCGACATGGCCGCCTACGACACCTTCTACAAGAAGCTGATCGAGACGATTCCGCTCAAGAACGTCACCTCGCGCTTCGCCATGGAGCGGATCAAGGCGACGACCGCCTACAAGGTGCCGGACCTGCCGAAGGCGTCGTGATTTCTCCGTGAAACGCTGGTCGTCTCGCCTCCTCCCTTCCCCCTTGTGGGGAAGGGTATGGGGATGGGGGGCGAACGACCGGGTGCAAGGGTCGATTGTAAAAGCGGATTGGCCCGGTTCCCGGCCAATGCGCTCCGACTTTGCGCCCCCCACCCCTGCCCCTCCCCGCAAGGGGGGAGGGGGTTCCGCGCCCGCGTCCCGGTCGTCGCGGATGACCGCAACGCAGCCCCATTACGCGGCGCGAGACCCTTGCCGAAGCCGCCTCGCTCCCGCATGAACGCTCCCGGATTTCTCGAACGGGGCGTGCCCATGTCCAGCTATGTCATCGATCAGCCGAAGGTCGCCGCCATCCCGGTGGCCGGCGGCGGGCTCTTCCCGGTGCGTCGCATCTTCTGCGTCGGTCGCAACTACGCCGAGCATACCCGCGAGATGGGCGGCGATCCCGATCGCGAGGAGCCGTTCTTCTTCACCAAGCCGTCCGACGCCGTGCTGATCGGCGGCGCCGACATGCCCTATCCGCCCAAGACCGCCGATCTCCATCACGAGATGGAGCTGGTCGTTGCGATCGGTAAGGGAGGCAAGGACATCGCCGAAGCCGACGCGCTCTCCCATGTCTACGGCTATGCCGCCGGCTTCGACATGACCCGCCGCGACCTGCAGGGCGCCGCCAAGAAGGCCGGCAAGCCCTGGGACATGGGCAAAGGCTTCGATTCCTCCGCCCCGATCGGCGAGCTCGTCCCGGCCGCCAAGGCCGGCCATCCCGACAAGGGGCTGATCGAGCTCAAGGTCAACGGCGCGGTGCGCCAGAGCTCGGACCTCGCCAAGATGATCTGGAACGTGCCGGAGACGATCTCGTATCTCTCCGGCTTCGTCACCCTTGCGCCTGGCGACCTGATCATGACCGGCACGCCTGAAGGCGTCGCCGCCGTCGTCAAGGGCGACGTGCTCGAAGGCGTGATCGCCGGTGTCGGCACCGTCCGCACCAAGATCGTCTGAGCGGCCGGCTCCAGGAGAATTGCAATGCCTTTGACCACCGAAGCCTCCGGCGTCTTCCCGATCGCGCCGACCCCGTTCAATGCGGATGGCAGCGTCGACTGGAATTCGGCCGATCGCCTCTTCGAATTCTATCACGGCATCGGCTCTGACGGCGTCACCGTGCTCGGCATCATGGGAGAGGCGCCCAAGCTCGAGCCGGAGGAATCGATCGGCCTGGTCAAGCGCGCCGTCGCCAAGATGGGCGGCAAGCCGATCATCGTCGGCGTCTCCGCCCCGGGCTTCGCTGCGATGCGCTCGCTGGCCCGGCAGGTGATGGATCTGGGCGCCGGTGGCGTGATGATCGCGCCGCCGACGAACCTGCGCACCGATGACCAGATCACCGGCTATTACGCGCAGGCCGTCGAGGCGATCGGCGCCGACATTCCCTTCGTCATCCAGGACTATCCGCTGACGCTTTCGGTGGTGATGACCCCGGCCGTGATCCGCAAGATCATCCAGGACAACCCGTCCTGCGTGATGCTGAAGCACGAGGACTGGCCGGGCCTCGAGAAGATCGCGACCCTGCGCAAGTTCGAGACGGAAGGGACGCTGCGCCGCGTCGCCATCCTGACCGGCAATGGCGGGCTGTTCCTCGATTTCGAGATGGAGCGCGGCGCCGACGGCGCCAATACCGGCTATGCCTTCCCGGAACTGCTGATCGACGTGGTCAAGGCCAGCAAGGCCGGCCGCCGCGACGACGCCCACGACATCTTCGACGCGCATCTGCCGCTGTTGCGCTACGAGCAGCAGCAGGGCGTCGGCCTCGCCGTGCGCAAATATGTGATGATGAAGCGCGGCATCCTCGCCAGCGACGCCCAGCGCAAGCCCGGCCCCGGCTTGACTCCGGCCGCCAAGGCCGAGGTCGACTACCTGCTCGGCCGCCTGGCGAAGCACGATCCCCGCGCCAAGCTCTGACTGCAGCGAACAGGCTGGTGGTGGTCCCGGGACGGTTGTCCCGGGTGCCGTCGGGGGGGCAAAGCCACTGCCAATTCAACGAGCGATGCATTATCGTCCTCCGGTTCTTACCGGGAGGCGTGCGATGGACTACGCCAAGATTCCGTTGAGCTGGGATCAGTTGAGAGCCGGCTACAAGACCTACAATGCCGAGGATTTCCCGCTTGAGATCAAGGGCCAGCTGAAAACCTGGAATGATCAGGTCGACAAGGACAACGAGGAGATCAAGAAGAACAACGATCTTCTCGAGCAGCAGAACAGGGCGAGTGGCATCGATCCCGACAAAGGCAAGAAACCGCTCAAGGGCAAGAACACGTCCTGCGTGATGCAGCTCAGCCTCGGACTGAACAACACCAGCGACACGGTGCCGCAAAATGGCGCCAAGCTACGTCAGAATACCTATCTGATGGGCCAGTACATGATCCTGTCGGTCGACGAATTGCACGACTGGCTGGATTGGCAATATGGCCGGACCGATGCGGTCCCCAAGGGCGACATGTCGTCCATCAAGGGCAAGCGCGGCATCCTGGTGATGGGCAGCGCCCATGTCGAGCTCTGGGACGGCGACAAATGGCTCCAGGCGATGGATTCGCGCTTCACCAGCGGCGCCAGCGCCTTTCCCTATTGGTTCTGGGAGGTCAATGACGGTTCCGCGACGGGCGGGGGCGCGCTCCCCGGCTGGCTGACCGGCTGGTGGGAGGTCTATGACGGCAATTACTATTACTACCACTTCGCCGCGTCGGGCCGTGTCACCTATATCAAGAGCAAGGTCGCCTCGCGCAGTGCTCCTGCGCCCAAGACGCCGACCAATGTCGGCAAGGCGGTGATGGACGACACGGTTCACGGCCCGATCGTCACCTGGGCCAAGATTGGCAAGACGCCGGCGACGGTCGAGAAGTTCACCCGCCTCAACTGGACCAGCGAGACCGATATGAACGGCCACTCGAACAATTATGGCCAGCTCTATGCTCGCCGGCGCCCGGAATAAGCGGCGACTGCCGATCGCTCGGGCTGCAAGCTCGTGCGCCGGGTCCGGGGCCTTCGACACGATGGACGTGGAAATCCAAGTCATGCAACCCTGGGCTGCGGCTTGGGGATATTTGATATGCGTCTTGCTCTTCTGCTCGGCGGCGCCGCGCTGATCGCGCTTGGCTCGTCGGGCCCTGCATCTGCTCAAGCTGGCATCCGGCCGGAATGCCGGAGCATGGGAAACCCGCGAGCCTGCACCTGCGCGCTCAATAATGGCGGACAAATCAGGCAGGATCCGGGCCGCAGCTCCGGCCGCCAGCGCTGGACCTGGGCCAAGCCGGGCACTGCCGCGCATATGGCCTATATGAACTGTGTCAACGGCTCGGGGTGAGCGTGGCCGAGGCGTGCTCGAAGCCGCCGCAATGCATAGCGCCGCGGCGATCTGTCCCGTCAATTCGCCAGCTGCACCAGCCGGTCGAGCGCCGGGCCAAAACCGTTCAGCGCGATGTTGAACGAGACCACGTCGCTGTTCGATAGATTGAGTGCCGCTGCGGTCAGCGTCTTGCCGCCCTTCATCGCGTCGGTCGCCACGGTCGGGAAGGACACCGGCAGCAGGCAGCCGGACGGAACACAGGTCGAGAAGCGCAGGCCTTGGCCGAGATCCTTCTCGTCGAGCTTGAGCACGGCGCCGTTCTCGAGCTTGAGCCCGAACGGCATCAGGATCGTGCCTTCGGCGCGGCCATCCTTCGGCGCCCGCAATTCGATCGCGAAGACGCGCTGGTTGGTGCGGCTGTCGCCTTGCGATTGCGACAGCACGCAGAGCTTCTGGCCGTCGTTGATGCGGCAATCGACGGTCCAGTCGCCATAGACCTCGTTGACCGCCGTCGCGCCGTTCGGGAGACGCGCCGTCGCAGCGGCAGGCTGACTCACGTTCGGAGACGCCGGCGTAGCGGCCGGGGCCTGTGCGGTGGCGGGACGCGCCGGAGGGTTGGCCTGGCGAGTCGCGGGGACGGCCGGACGCGGCGGTGCTGGCTTCGGGGGAGCAGGGCGCGCAGCCGGCGCGCGCGGAGCCGGTTCCGTATCCTCGACTTGCTCAGTGGTCGGCGGCTCGGTCTGAGCGAGCGCGGAGACAGCCGGGAGGCTGATCCAGCCGGCGAGCAGGGCGGTCCCGAGAATAAGATTTGCTTTGGTCACGTCAGGGTTCTCGTCGCAGCAGCCGATCGGCGCGGCCGAGATGCGGTTAGGGCATTCGCCTGACGTAAGCAAGTTCTCGTGAGAGAAGAAGAGCCTTGTTGCTTTGCATCGATCGATCTAAGTGTGATTTTATTTATTCCAAGGAGAAACCATATTTCCTGGACGATCGCCGCGGTGCCGCCAAGCCCACCCTGACTCAGTATTGCGTCGCTGCTTGCTTGTGACGATGGCTTCCCCCCTGCGCCGGCCAAGGAGGCCGGCGCAGGGGGATGGGCTGGCCGCCGGCTCAGGCCTTCTTCTCGTCGGCGAGCTTGGCGACGCGGCGCAGCGAGAGCAGGTAGCCCTGCGTGCCGAAGCCGGCGATGACGCCGTCGGCGCGCAGCGACATGTAGGAATGATGTCGGAAGCTCTCGCGCTTGTGCACGTTCGAGATGTGGCACTCGATCACCGTGCCGTCGAAGGCGTTGAGCGCGTCGAGAATCGCGACCGAGGTGTGGGTGAAGGCGCCGGGATTGATGACGATGCCGACCGCCTGCTCGCGCGCCTCGTGAATCCAGTCGATGATCTCGTATTCCCGGTTCGACTGGTGGAAGCGGATCTCGAGATCGAGCTCCTTGCCCAGCGCCCGGCAGGCATCCTCGACATCGGCCAGGGTCTCCGAGCCGTAGATGTGCGGCTGACGCTTGCCGAGCAGGTTCAGATTGGGGCCGTTGAGGACATAGACGAGACGGGACATGGGAACTCCTGAGGTCGCGGCTGCATGTTGCCGCGATCAGCGCATGAAGCAAGAACGACTCTTGGTTGCGAAGGTTAGCCGCCGGCGCGTCGGCTGCTGGCGATCCCGAAATGGCAGATTGCCTCGCCGAGCTTGGGCGCGGTGTTCGGGAAGATGATGTAGCCGTCGCGCGGCGCCGTCACCTTCGTGCCGTCGGCGCGGTGGGCGAGGGTGGCGCCGGCCTTGACCGCGTCGCCGGTGCGCCAGCCGGACTCGGCGCGGTCGCCTTCCGTTTCGCAGAGGAGGACCTCGACCATCTCGATCACGTCGTGCAAGGCGGGCTTCGGCAGCGGCGCATCGACCAGCTTCAATTGCGCCAGCGTGTTGCGGATTGCGGCATAGCCGATATCGGCGGCCTTGGGGTCGTCATGCGTGCCGCATTCCAGCGTCACCGCATAGCCGCCGCTAAAGCGCATGAACTCGGTGGTGCCGTAGCCTTCGGTGACGTTGAGCTTCGGCACCGGCAGGCGGGTGCGGATGTCGAGCAGCCTGGCATAGTTGTCGAGCCAGCCATGGATCGCCGTGGAGACGCCGAGGCAGGAGGCGAGCGCCAGCTCCTCCTCCGCCCGCGCGAAGGGTTCGAGCTCGCCGCGATTATTGGACGGGCCGAAGAAGACGAAGGGCTCGCCCTCCTGCCGGAAGGAGTGGATGTCGAGCAGCGCATCGTGCCGGCGCAGCAGCGCGCAGACCGGATTGCCGATCCGGTCCTCGTAATCCCCGGCCAAGGGCCGCTCGCGCAGGTCGCGGTTGAAGTTGCGGTCGCCCTCGCGCGTCTTCAGGCGGAAGGCCTTCGGGTTGGTGACGGGCAGGAAGGTGACCTCCCCGCGCAGGATCTTGATCTTGCCTGCCCGGCACTCCTCGATGACGCGGCGGATCGCGGTCGGCCCGCAGGGCTCGTTGCCGTGGACGGCACCCGTCACGATCAGCTTCGGGCCGGGCTTCAGGCCGATGAAGCTGACGGTTTCGAGCGGGCCGTCGTCGAGGTCGATGGCAGTCACGGGCAGGGTCTTTCGTCGAAAGGAAGGCTCAGGCCTTGCGGGTCTGCGAGTGCGGGTCGAGGATGTCGCGCAGCCCGTCGCCGAGCAGGTTGAGGCCGAGCACGGTCAGGAAGATGGCGAGGCCCGGGAAGATCGAGATCCAGGGTGCGGTCGAGATCTGGTCGCGCGCGTCGGAGAGCATCGAGCCCCAGCTCGGGAAGGGCGGGCGGATGCCGAGCCCGAGGAAGGAGAGCGAGGCCTCGGCCAGCACGGCGCCGCCCATGCCGAGCGTGCCGATCACGATGATCGGGCCGGCGATGTTCGGCAGGATCTGGGTGAACATGATCCGGAAGGTGCCGTAGCCGAGGGATTTCGCCGCCTCGACATAGCCGAGCTGCTTGACCGAGAGCGTCGCGGCCCGCGTCAACCGGCAGGTGAAGGACCAGTTGGTCAGGCCGAGCGCGATCAAGAGGCTGGTCAGGCCCGGCTGCAGGATCGCCATGATCGCCAGCGCGAAGATCAGCGAGGGAATGGCGAGCATCATATTGGTGAGGCCGTTGACGAAATCGTCCCACCAGCCGCCCCAATAGGCGGCGGAGAGGCCGAGCGCGACGCCGATGCAGGTGTTGATCAATTGCGAGACGATGCCGACCGTCAGCGAGATGCGGGCGCCATGCAGCACGCGGCTGTAGATGTCGCGGCCCTGCGCGTCGGTGCCGAACCAGAATTCGGAGCCAGGCGGGATCTCGGCGTTCATCAGATTGGCGTCCATCACCGGGTCGGTATGGGCGAGCCAGGGCGCGAACACGCCGCCTGCGACGACGAGCGCAAAGCAGGTGGCGCCGATCCAGAGGTTGGCACGGAACTTCATCGGCGAGCCTAGCTATACTTGATGCGCGGATCGACGACGGCGCAGAGCACGTCGACGGCGATGTTCACGACGAGGAAGAAGAGCACGATCGTCAGGATGCAGCCCTGCACGGCCGGGATGTCGCGCCAGGTGACGCTGTCGACCAGGAGCGAGCCGAGCCCCGGCCAGGCGAACAGCTTCTCGACGACCACCGCCTGGCCGAGCACCGAGCCGAATTGCAGGCCGAGCGTGGTCAGCACGATGACGAGCGCGTTGCGCGCCACGTGCCAGCGCATGACGCGATAGGCGCTCGCACCCTTGGCCCGGGCGGTGCGGACGAAGTCGGCGTGCAGGATCTCGAGCACGGCGGCGCGGGAGGTGCGCGCCAGCAGGGCCAGCGGCGAGACGCCGAGCGCGATCGCCGGCAGAACGATGTAGCGGGGATCGCCGTTGCCATAGCCGAAGCTCGGGAACCAGTTCAGCGTCAGCGCGAAGGCGTACATCAAGAGCAGGCCGAGCCAGAACATCGGCAGCGATAGCCCCGAGACGGCGAAGACCATGGAGAGCATGTCGACCCAGCTCCCCGGTTTCAGTGCTGCGAAGAAGCCGAGCGGCACGCCGATGACGATGGCGAAAGCCATGGCGGCGAGCGCGAGCTGCAGGCTTGGCCAGAGCCGCTCGCCGATCAGCGCCGTGACCGGCTGGCGAGTCCGGAAGGAATCGCCGAGATCGAAGGTCGCGAGCCCGCCGACATATTTTGCGAAGCGCAGCGGCAGCGGGTCGTTGAGGCCGAACTGCTCGTTCATCCGCGCGATCGTCGCAGCGTCGATGTTGCTGCGGCCATCGGCCATCTGGCTGGTGGCGAAATTGCCGGGGATGACGCTGAACATCACGAAGACCAGCGCGGCGACCGCCAACAAGATCGGGATCGCCTGCAGCAGCCGGCGAAAGACATAAGGCAACATGACGATAGGCTCCTGAGCGCCGGGTCGTGACCGGCGGGCGGAGGCGGACAAGCCCCCGCCGCCATGCGACGGCGGGGGCTCGGGATGGGATTACTTCGCTGCGGGCGAGGTGGTGTCGACCCAGAGCTCCTCATAGCGCTGCAGCGCCAGCTCGGTGGAATTCGGCTGGAGGCCGTGCAGCCAGGGCTGATAGGCCAGCACCGCCTTGTTGTAGTTGAAGAACCAGACCGGGGCCTCTTCCTGCAGGAAGGCATTGGCCTTCTTCAGGAGGTCGAGCTGCTTGGCCGGATCGGTCTCGTTCGAGGCGTCGTCGATCAGCTTGTCATAGTCTGCGTTCTTGAAGGTGGTGTAGTTGCAGGACGAGCGCGGCGTCGAGGAGTGGAAGCACTTCAGCGCCGTCAGCGAGTCCGGGCCCGAGGTGTTCGACCAGATATAGGCCTGGAAGTCGCCGCCCACGACGACGCCGCCGAGCGCCGAGGTCTCGACCGGCTTGACCTTCACCTTGATGCCGACCTTGGCGAGCATCGGGATCGTCGCTTCGACGATCGGCACGCCCCAGCTTTCATTCGGGGTCGCGGTCCATTCGAACTCGAAGCCATCGGGATAGCCGGCCTCGACCAGGAGTTTCTTGGCCTTGTCGGGATCGAAGGCGTAGGGCTTGGCGTCCTTGTCGAAGGCGGGCGAGGACAGCGGCAGCCAGCTCGCGGCGCGATAGGCCTTGTCGCGGACGAGGCGCTTGATGATCAGATCGCTGTCGATGGCGTAGTTGATCGCCTGGCGCACGCGCTTGTCGGAGAAGGGCTTGAAGGTCGGGTTCATGCCCATATTGCGGGTGAAGACCTCGGCGACCTCCAAAATGCCCTTCGACAGGTTGGGATCGGCCTTGTAGGCGACGTACTGGGTCGAGCCCAGGATCGAGACGTCGACCTCCTTGTTGCGGAAGGCGACGTCGCGCGCCGCCGCCTCACCCATCGGCGAGATCACGAGCTTGTCGGCATAGGGCTTGCCGGCGAGGAAGTACTTGTCCCAGCGCTCGAAGGCCATGCGCGAGCCCGGCACGTGCTCGACGAACTTGAATGGTCCGAGGCCGATCGGCTTGTCGAAGAAGCCGGGCTGCTGGGCTTCCTTGGCCGGCAGGATCGCGGTCTGCGCCTGGAACAGGAAGTAGCCGGGATCGGCCTTGTCGGTCAGCGTCATCGAGAAGCTGGAGTCGTCGATCTTCTTCAGGCCGGAGATCTCCTTGGCCTGGCCCTTCTGGACCTCGGTCGCGCCGACGATGCGGGCGACATATCGCGCGCCCGGATAGTTCTTCGAACCGTCCATGATGCGGGTATAGGACCAGATGACGTCGTCGGAGGTCAGCTTGCGGCCGTTATGGAAGAGCGCGTTGTCGCGCAGCTTGTAGGTATAGGTCTTGCCGTCGGCCGAGACCTGGACGCTCTCGGCGATGTCGAGCACGGGCTTGCCGTTCTTGGCATCCCATTTGTAGAGCATGCCGTGCAGGGCATAGCCGTAGATCTCGTCCTGGATCTGGTTCGAGACATGGCTGTCATTGCTGACGAAGGACGCCCCGTACGGCGCGGTGAAGCGGATCGTGCCGCCGCGGCGCGGCTCCTGGGCCTGCGCCTGCAGGGTGAAGGCCGCGAATGTCAGCGCGGTCGTGAAGGCAAGCTTTTTCAACACGTCGAAACCTCCCAATCTGTTGGTGAACTTATCGAGGTCGGCGCCGTTGATCGGCGCCGGTATTCGTTCCATCTGAGACCTTAGCGGGCTTTTGCGCCCTGTCTTCTTGTTTCGATTGTGCAGCGCGACGTTCAGGCCGCGCTGCCCGAACGCTCGTAGACGACCTTGCCGCCGCGAATGGTCAGGTCGCAGCGTGTGTCCTTGAGGATCTCTCCCGGCATGGCCGAGAGCAGATCGCGCGAGAACACGGCGACATCCGCGAGGAAGCCGGGCTTGAGCTTGCCCTTCACCGCTTCCTGCTTCTGCGAGAAGGCGCCGTATTCGGTATAGGCCTGCAACGCCTCCTCGATCGAGACGCGTTGGCGCTCATCCATGACCGTGCCGCGCCAGGTCTGGCGCGTCAGCATGGTGTGGAAGTTCGGGAACGGGTCGGGATCGCAGACCGGCGCATCGCTGCCGGTCGCCGGTTTCAAGCCCAGATCGAACCAGGTCCGGAACGGATAGCTCGGCAGCGCCCGCTCCTCGCCGAGCACCTTGATATAGGCGTCGCCGAAATCGTGGATGAAGACCTGCTGCGGGCAGGGATAGATGCCGGCCTTGACCATCCGCTCGTGCTGCTGCGGCGTCGAGAAGCCGCAATGCTCGATGCGGTGGCGCCGGTCCGGATCGGGGTGGGCCTTGAGCGCCTTCTCATAGGCGGTGATCAGCTGCTCGATCGCCGCATCGCCGATGGCGTGGCAGGCGAGCTGGTAGCCCTTGGCATGGGCGTCGAGCACCTGCCGCTGCAGGTCCTCGTCCGAGAGCATCTGCACGCCGGTGGTCTTGTCGTCGCCGAGATAAGGCTCGCTCATCCAGGCGGTGCGTCCGCCGGCCGAGCCGTCGAGGAAGATCTTGACCGCGCCGATCATCAGCATGTCGTCGCCGGTGCCGGAGATCAGTCCGGCTTCATGGCATTGCGGTACGATCGAGCGGCCCTCGTCGCCGAGCAGAGCGAGCCAGGTGCGCACCGGCAGGCGGCCGTCGCGCTTGGCCTTGTGATAGGCCGCGATCTCGTTGAAGCCGGTGACCATGCCAACCGCTGCATCCATGCAGCTGGTGATCCCGAGCGAGAGCAGATAATTGCCGCCGCGCTCGATCGCGGCCAGAAGCTGTTCCTCGCTCGGCTCCGGAATCGCGGCCTTGACCGGGGCGCGGGCATTTTCCGCCAGCAGGCCGGTGAGGCGGCCATTCTGCTGCTCGATCAGCCCGCCGGGCGGTGTCGCCGAGGTCTCGTCGATGCCGCCGAGCGCGAGCGCCTGTGAGTTGCAGATCGAGATGTGGCCGCAGGTCCGGACCAGCATGACCGGGGTGTTCGGGGAGGCGCGGTCGAGCTCCTCGCGGAACGGGTGGCGGCCGGTGTCGAGCTTGGTCTGGTCATAGCCGCGCGCCAGCACCCACTCACCGGGCTTTGCCTTCGCGGCGCGCTCGGCGATCTGGCCGAGCAGGGCGTCCAGCGTCGGGGCCACGGCGGGACGGGCGTCGACCCAATCCATGGTCAGGCCGACCGAGATCAGGTGGAGATGGGAATCGTTCAGCCCCGGCGTCGCCAGACGGCCGGCGAGGTCGATGACCTTGGTCGAGGGTCCGACGAGACCGGCGAGCGCGGCCTCCTTGCCGGCGGCGAGCACCTTGTCGCCCCAGAGCGCCAGCGCCTCGACCACGCCCTCTTCGCGCCCGCACCAGATCGGCCCGCCGCGCAGCACGATATCGGCCTTGACGCTCATGCCGCTTGCTCCGTCATCCCTGCCATCTGGCATCCTCCAGTCTCGTAGCTGCCGGCGCTTTCGGCCGGTCGTGGTCTTCGATCCCGCTCAGATGTCGTCGAGCGGGAAGATCGGGCGGCGCACCTTCTTGTAGGGGCGCTCCTTGAAGTTCTTGGTCGAGAGCGCGCCGGTGTCGACCTCGATCACCTCGCGCGCGATCGGCTCGAAGGCGGCACGGAAATGCTGCATCGATTTGACGATGACGGTCGATTTCCGCGTGGGATCGACGCCGAGCGAGGTGAACTGGGCAAGGTCGGTCGCCTGGCCGTTATGGGTGATGACGATGATCTCGACATCGTCGACGCGCAGCAGCGCCGAGAGCCCGTAATTGCGCCAGACGCCGCCGCCCATCGGCCCGTAGCAGATGAAATGCCCGTCGGTGAGCGCGACGACATGGGCGTCGAGCTCGAGCGGGCCGCCGCCGGTCGACGGATCGACCTTGCCGCCGAGCTTCAGCTTGACGCGGTTGCCGACGCCGGCCGCCTGCGCTGCGAGCGCGGCTTCCGGATCGCGGATCGCGTGGAAGCCGACATTCTTGAGGCCGGCGTCGAGCACGGCGCGCAGCAGATTGGTCGCGTCGCCATAGGCACCGGAGCCGGGATTGTCGGAGTAGTCGGAGATCACCACCGGCTTGCCGCCGGCCTCCGGCCCGAGCGTGCCTTCGCCGGCCTTCGCCCTCGCCATAGCCTCCTTCAGCGGGGTGAAGTGGATCGAGGAGAAGTGCCGCTGCTCCCAGGCATAGTCCATCAGCTCCTCGGCGATGGCCTGCGCCTTGCCGCGATCGTCATGGGTCACGGCGATGGACGGGCCGATATCGTGGACATCGGCCGAGGAGAAGCCGGCCTGGACGCTGACGACGAGCGCACCGCCCGCTGCCTCCAGCACATCGCCACGGCGCAGCAGCTCCATGAAGGGTGGTGAGGTCGTGCGCCCGCCATCGAGCGCATAGAGGATCGGCCGGCGCGCCACCGCGACACGCGGCCTGATCTCGCCTCGCATCGCGCGCTCCAGCAACTCGGCGCCCTGCCAGGTGCGCTCATACTGGTCGATATGCGGATAGGTCCGGTAGGAGATCAGCGCGTTGGCGTTGTCGGCCATTGCTTGCGTCAGCGTCGCGTGCAGGTCGAGGATCGCGACGACCGGGACGTCTGGTCCGACCTTGGCGCGGATGCGCTTGAGCAATTCGCCTTCGCCATCATCCGAGCTCTCGGTTGCCATCGCCCCGTGCAGATGCAGCAGCACGCCGTCGAGCCGCTCGCAGGCGGAAACGATCATCCCGGCAAAGACGTCGAAGGCCGCGTCGGTGACGCGGCCTGACGGGTTGGCTCCGGTGACGAGCGGATGGACGAGGCTCCAACCGAACTTTCCGGCGGCCTCGAAGGCAGCGCCCATCGAGGTCCGCGTCCCCTGGAAGGCGGCGGGAACCTCATTGTCGCGGAAGACGCCGTGATGGCGGAACACCGCCTCATCGGTGAGCTGAACACTGAAGGTGTTCGTCTCATGCATGAATTCCGCGATCAGGACGCGTCTGGCCATCGTTTGATCGTTTCCCCGCAAACGTTCCCTATGGAACTATTTTTTGTCTTGTAGCTCGGCTTTGGGCCGTTGCCAGCCCAAAGTCGGTCATGCACCCCCTGACATCGGCCCGCTTGCGAGCCGCAGGCGAATGTGCTTGGCGGCCGGCTCAGGCCGCGCGGGCCGCGTGGGTCTCGCCGGGGGCGTGGCCGAGATCCTCGGGCCGGGCATAGGCGCGGCCGAAGCGGTTGGCGAGGAAGGCGTCGAAGCCGATGTCTTCCTGCTTGACGAAGCCCTTCTGCGGCAGCTTGCCCTCTGCCAGCAGGTCGAGCACCGCGCAGATGCCGGACGCCGTGGTGATCTGGATGGCGCTGCGCATCACGCCGCCGACCACGGCGCTGTAGACCTTGTTGGCATAGGTCTGTTGGGTCAGCCGGCCGTTCATCCGGCCGCTGGCGGTGACGAAGATCACGACCACGTCCTGCAGCGTGCTCGGCAGGGCGTTCTCGAAGATGTCCTTCAGCACGTCGCGCCGTTCGGAGAGACGCAGGTCCTGGAGCAGCGCCTTCATGATCGCGCAATGGCCGGGATAGCGGATGGTACGGTAGTTCAGCGTGCGGACCTTGCCGGCGAGCGTGTCGCAGAGCGTGCCGAGCCCGCCGGAGGTGTTGAAGGCCTCGTAGGTGACGCCGTCGAGCGAGAATTCCTCACGCTCTTCCATTGCCGGCACCAGCACGCGCTCGCCGTTGACCACGGCTTCGCACGGCTCGCAATACTCGTTGATGACCCCGTCCGTGCTCCAGGTCAGGTTGTAGTTCAGCGCATTGGACGGGTACTGCGGCAGCGCGCCGACGCGCAGCTTCAAGCTGTCGAGCTGGTCGAAGTCGCGGGCGAGATCGGCGGCGACGATCGAGATGAAGCCCGGAGCCAGCCCGCATTGCGGGATCAGCGCCGCCTTGGCGGTCAGCGCCAGCTCCTTGACGCGGCGGGTCGAGGCGACGTCCTCGGTCAGGTCGAGATAGTGCACGCCCTGCGCCGCGGCGGCCTCGGCGATGCGCGTCGTCAGGTCGTAGGGCGCGGCCGAGAGTACGGCGAAGGCGCCGTTCAGCACCTCTGCGAGTTCGGCGGCGTCGGTGATGTCGACCCGGCGGGTCGAGATCGTCGGGCTGGTCTTGATCGCGGCGAGCTGTTCGTTGGAGCGGTCGGCGATCACCACGCGGTAATCCCCGGTGGCGCCGAGCAGGTCGGCGATGGTTGCGCCGATCTTGCCGGCGCCGATGACGACCACGTTTTTCATGGTTCCCCCGATGAATCTGTTTCTGCAGACAGATTCGCTCGCGGCGTCGTCGGTTAGAAGCCGGCGACACGACGATTCATATGGGATTTTTCAGCGAACCGCCGTAAGCTTTCGGCGCTATGCTAATAGACCCGACCGATCGCCATCTCCTGACCCTGCTCACCGAGAACGCCCGCGCGCCGGTGGCCGAGCTCGGCCGCAAGCTCGGCTTGTCGCGCACGACAGTGCAGAGCCGGATCGAGCGCCTGGAGCGCCGCGGTGTCATTGCCGGCTACACCGCGCGGCTGTCGGAGGATTACGAGAAGGGTCAGGTCAAGGCGCATGTCCTGATCACCGCCCTGCCGAAGCTTGCGGCGCGCGTCGAGACGGAGCTGCGCCGCATCCCCGAGATCAGGACGCTGCATTCGATCAGCGGCCAGTTCGACATGATCGCCGTGGTGGTGGCGCCCTCGATCGGCGAGCTCGACGCGCTGATCGACCGGATCGGCGCGCTCGAAGGCGTCGAGCGCACCATGTCCTCGATCATCCTGTCCACGCGGATCGAGCGGTAAGGCCGAACCACGCCGTCATTCCGGGGCGATCCGAAGGATCGAGCCCGGAACCCAGAACCGATACCGTTGACCGCAAATGCGAACCGGCCGTCGCGCTATCAACCCGACCGGCATCGGTTCTGGGTTCCGGGCCCTTCGCTACGCGAAGTCCCGGAAAGACGGTGCTCACCCTGGCAGCAGGCGCGCGCCGATCCGCGCGGCCGCGTCGCGCAGCGCGTCGAGATGCACCGGATGCCCCTGCGGCGCGACGATCGAGGTCAGCGAGGAGATGCTGAGCGCCCCGGCGAGCGCCCCCGAGCGGTCGAAGATCGGCACGCCGACACCGGTCAGGCCGATGAAGAAATCATCGGCCGCCAGCTCCCAGCCCTGCGCGCGGATGCGGTCAGCCTCGCGCCAGAGCAGCGCCGGATCGGTCTGGCTCGCCGGAGCGCGCTTGGGCAATTCGATCGAGAGCGCCAGCCGGCGCTGCTCGTCGTCGAGATAGGCGAGGAGCACGCGCGGGCCACCGCCGCAGTTCAGCGGTGCCTGCGCGCCGACCGCGAACCAGGTCGCGTCGACATGCGGCAGCGAGGCGCGCACCCGATCGACGCAAAGGCCGCGCCCGGCGATATGGACCCAGATGAAGGCGGTGGCGCCGGTCTTCTCGGCGATTTCGGTGAGGTAGGGGCCGGCAATGTCGCGCAATTCGCGGCCGGTCGTCACCGCGCTGCCGAGCTCGATCAGGCCGACGGCGAGCGCGTAGCTCTGTGAATGTTCGTCATATTCGACGAGCTCGTTGAGCTGCAGCGTCAATAGCAGGCGCCGTGCCGTGCCCTTGTCGAGCCCGACCTGTCGCGCCAGCTCGCTGAGGCCGAGCCGTGGCTGTTCCGGGCGGAAAGCCCGGAGCAAAGCGATGGCACGATCGACGGCACGGACGATCGGCACGCCCGGCGGCAATTGCGCGGCCCTGTCCTCGTCTGTCCGGTTCATTGCAAGTGAAGCGCGCGCCATGGTCGTTTGCTGAGTGTGTCGCCTAATAACACGGCATGTCAATCCTTGACACGGATTTTGTCTCTCGCTTTCATGACCGCCGAGCTTGCCAACGGGCGCCCGATCGGGTGCGATCTGCCCGAACCGGCTGCCAATGAACAAACGGGGGAGAACGACGATGACCGGATTGAGATTTGGCCTGGCGCTCGCCGCCTCCGTCCTGGCGCTCGGCTTTGCGCTCGACCTGGTGCAGGCGCAGGAACCGAAGAAGGGCGGCACGGTCCATGTCGTCGTCCAGCCCGAGCCGCCGATGCTGATGCAGGGACTCAACCAGAACGGCCCGACCAACATGGTCGCCGGCAACATCTACGAGTCGCTGCTGCGCTACAACGAGAAGCTCGAGCCGCAGCCCTCGCTGGCCAAGAGCTGGGAGATCTCGCCGGACGCCAAGGTCTACACCTTCAAGCTGCAGGAGGGCGTGACCTGGCATGACGGCAAGCCGTTCACGGCCGATGACGTCGTCTTCACCCTCGACAAGTTCCTGCGCGAGGTCCACCCGCGCTGGCGCCCGATCGTCAACGCCCAGGTCGAGAAGATCGAGAAGGTCGACGACCTCACCGTGAAGATCACGCTGAAGCAGCCCTTCGGCCCGATGATCATGACGCAGGAGGTCGCCTCCGCGCCGATGATACCCAAGCACATCTATGACGGCACCGACTACCGCGCCAATCCGGCCAACAACACGCCGATCGGCACGGGCCCGTTCAAGCTGAAGGAGTGGAAGAAGGGCTCCTATATCCACCTCGTCAAGAACGAGAACTACTGGCTGAAGGGCAAGCCGAACCTCGACGAGATCTACTGGCAGATCATCCCCGATGCGGCGGCGCGTGCCGTCGCCTACGAGACCGGCAAGGTCGATGTGCTGACCGGCGGCTCGGTCGACGTCTATGACGTCGCCCGCCTCTCCAAGCTGCCCAACACCTGCATGACGACAAAAGGCTGGGAGATGTTCGCCCCCCATGCCTGGCTGACGCCGAACGTCCGCAACGGCATTCTCGGCAACAAGCAGTTCCGCCAGGGGCTGATGTACGCGATCGATCGCGAATTCGGCCGCGAGGTGGTCTGGGGCGGACTCGGCAAGCTGCCGACCGGCCCGATCTCGTCCAAGACCAAGTTCTATTCGGGCGACGTCCCGAAATACGATTTCGACCCGAAGAAGGCGAAGGATCTGATCAAGGCGTCCGGCTACAAGGGCGAAACGATCCGCCTGCTCAACCTGCCTTATGGCGAGACCTGGACGCGCTGGACCGAGGCGATCAAGCAGAACCTCGAGGATGTCGGCGTCAAGGTCCAGGTCGAGAACACCGACGTGCCCGGCTGGACCCAGAAGGCCAGCAACTGGGACTTCGACCTCAACTTCAACTTCCTCTACCAGCTCGGCGACCCCGCCATGGGCGTGGCGCGCAGCTACATCACCAGCAACATCGCCAAGGGCAATCCCTTCGCCAATGTCGGCGGCTACTCCAATCCGGAGGTCGACAAGCTCTTCGCCGACGCGGCGATCGCACCGACCGACAAGGAGCGCCAGGAACTCTACACCAAGGTGCAGAAGCTGCTCGCCGATGAACTGCCGGTGCTCTGGCTGCTCGAGATGGATTTCCCGACCATCTATCGCTGCAACGTCAAGAACCTCGTCACCACCGGCATCGGCGTAGACGACGGCTTCCGCGATGCCTGGAAGGAGTGACGTGACCGCGCGCTCTTCCTTCTCCCCTTGCGGGAGAAGGTGGCGCGCAGCACCGGATGAGAGGTCGCGCCGCCCTCGCCGGGATACGAGCATGCCATTCGCCGACGCGGCAGTCGTCGCGCGACCCCTCATCCGTCAGCGCTGCGCGCTGCCACCTTCTCCCGCAAGGGGAGAAGGGTGCGGGCCCAGCCGGATCGCCTGAATGAACCTCGCGCAATTCCTCGCCGGCCGGCTCGCGAAGGGGATCGTCGTCCTCTTCGCCATCGCGGTGCTGAACTTCTTCCTGATCCGGGCCGCTCCTGGCGATCCGGCGCAGGTGCTGGCTGGCGAAGCGGGCGCCGCCGACGAGCAATTGCTGATCCAGCTGCGCGAGCGCTTCGGCCTCGACCAGCCGCTGCTGACCCAGCTCTGGGTCTATCTCAAGGGCTATCTCACCTTCGATCTCGGCTTCAGCTATCGCCAGCAGCAATCGGTGCTGAGCCTGATCCTCGACCGCCTGCCGGCGACGCTGCTGCTGACCGGCGCCGCCTTCATCGTCTCGCTCGGCCTGGGCACGCTGATGGGGGCGCTCGCCGCCCGCCGCGCCGGCCGCTGGCAGGACAGCGTCATCACCACGCTGGCGCTGGTCTTCTATGCGACGCCGCTGTTCTGGGTGGCGCTGATGAGCCAGATCGTCTTCTCGCTGAAGCTCGGCCTCGTGCCCAATGTCGGCTATGAGAGCATCGGCGCGAACTATTCGGGGCTCGCCCGCGCCCTCGACATCGCCAGCCACCTCGTCCTGCCGGCTCTGACGCTCGGCCTGTTCTTCACCGCGCTCTATGCCCGGATGATGCGGGCCTCGATGCTCGAGGTCGCCGGCGCCGATTTCGTCAAGACCGCCCGCGCCAAGGGGCTGGCGCCCGGCCTTGTCTCGCGCCGCCATGTCGCCCGCAATGCGATCCTGCCGGTGGTGACCCTGGCGGGTCTGCAGGCCGGACAGCTCGTCGGCGGCGCCGTGCTGACCGAGACGGTCTTCGCCTGGCCAGGCATCGGACGCCTGATGTTCGATGCCCTGGTGCAGCGCGACTATTCCGTGCTGCTCGGCGTCTTCTTCATCTCCTCGGCCATGGTCGTCGGCTTCAACATCCTGACCGATATCGTCTACCGGCTGGCCGATCCGCGCATCGAGGCGGTGTCATGAGCTTCCTCAAGCGCTTTTCCCGCAATCGCGGCGCCCTGATCGGCCTTGCCATCCTGATCGTGGTGATCCTCTTCGCGATCATCGCGCCGCAGCTCTACCCACAATCGCCCTGGCGAACGGTGGCGCGGCCCTTCCTCGCGCCCTTCGTGATGGACCGGTTCCCGCTCGGCACCGATACGCTGGGGCGCGACATCGCCTCGGGCCTCGCCCATGGCGCCCGCGTCTCGCTGACGATCGGGCTGGTCTCGACGCTAGTCGCGCTGCTGATCGGCGTCCCGCTCGGCGCCATCGCCGGCTATGCCGGCGGCTTCATCGACGATGCGCTGATGCGCTTCACCGAGTTCTTCCAGACCATTCCGTCCTTCGCGCTCGCGATCGTGCTGGTCGCGATCCTGCAGCCCAAGCTCGGCTCGATCGTGCTCGCCATCGGTGTTGTCAGTTGGCCGCCGGTGGCGCGGCTCGTGCGCGGCGAGGTGCTCTCGCTGAAGACGCGCGAATATGTCCAGGCGGCGATCACCATCGGCCAGCCGACGGCGCGCATCATCTGGAGCCAGGTCCTGCCCAACACGATTGCGCCGATCATCGTCATGGGCTCGCTGATGATCGGCTCGGCGATCCTGCTGGAATCCTCGCTCTCCTTCCTCGGCCTCGGCGACCCCAATCTGATGAGCTGGGGCTATATGGTCGGCGCCGGCCGCACGCGCCTGCTCGATGCCTGGTGGATCAGCTTCTTCCCGGGCGTCGCGATCTTCCTGACCGTGTTGGCGCTCAATCTCGCCGGCGAGGGGTTGAACGACGCGCTGAACCCGCGCCTCGCCCGGGGGAGGGAATGATGGCCGAGCCCGTCCTCTCGATCGAAGGTCTGAAGCTCGCTCTGCCGGTGATGGCCGACCGCCCCTATGCGGTCGAGGATGCGACGCTGCGCATCGCCGCCGGCGAGACGCTCTGCGTCGTCGGCGAATCCGGCTCCGGCAAGTCGATGATCGCTCATGCGGTGATGGGTCTCCTGCCCAAGGCGGTGAAGCCGGTCGCAGGCGCGATCAGGCTCGCCGGCCGCGACCTGTTGGCGCTGTCGGAAGACGCGATGCAGGACGTGCGCGGCCGCGAGGTCGGCATGATCTTCCAGGAGCCGATGACCTCGCTCAACCCGGTCATGCGCGTCGCCGACCAGATCGTCGAGACCTTCGAGGCGCATGGTTTGCTGAGCAAGCCGGAGCGCTATGCCCGCGCCGTCGCGCTGCTCACCGAGGTCGGCCTGCCCGAGCCCGAGCGACTGGCACGCGCCTATCCGCACGAGCTCTCCGGCGGCCAGCGCCAGCGCGTGATGATCGCGATGGCGCTTGCGCTCGAACCCAAGCTGCTGATCGCCGACGAGCCGACCACCGCGCTCGACGTCACCACGCAAGCGCAGATCCTCAAGCTGATCGATAATCTCCGCCACAAGCACGGCACGGCGGTGCTGTTCATCACCCATGACATGGGCGTCGTCGCCGAGATCGCCGACCGCATCGCCGTGCTGGAGAAGGGCGTGCTGGTCGAGGAAGGCACGGTCGATCAGGTACTGGGCTCGCCCCGCCATCCCTACACGCAGAAGCTGCTCGCCGCCGTGCCCTCGCTGACGCCGCCGGAGCGGCCGGCGCTGCCGGACTCAAAGCCGGTGCTTACCGTCGAGAAGCTCGGCAAGGTCTATCGCAAGCGCGCCTTCTTCCGCCCCGGCCGCGAGGTCAAGGCGGCAGACGATGTCAGCTTCACCCTGGCGCGAGGCGAGACGCTCGGACTCGTCGGCGAGTCCGGCTCGGGCAAGTCGACGGTCGGGCGCTGCTGCCTGCGCCTGATCGAGCCCGATTCAGGGCGGATCACGCTGGGCGATCTCGCCATCACCGACCTTTCCGTCGCGGCGCTGCGCCCGCACCGCAAGCGCATCCAGATGGTCTTCCAGGACCCGTTCGCCTCGCTCAACCCGCGCCAGACCGTCGGGCGGATCATCTCTGACGGGCCGGTGGCGCATGGTGTCTCGCGCAAGGAGGCGCTGGCGCGGGCCAGGGAATTGCTCGAACTGGTCGGCCTCTCCGCCAATGCGATCGAGCGCTATCCGCACGAATTCTCCGGCGGCCAGCGCCAGCGCATCGGTATCGCCCGGGCGCTGGCGCTGGAGCCGGACGTGCTCGTCGCGGACGAAGCGGTCTCGGCGCTCGACGTCTCCGTGCAGGCGCAGATCCTCAAGCTGATCAAGGACATCCAGAGCCGCCTCGGCCTCGCCATCCTGTTCGTCACGCATGACCTGCGCGTCGCCGCCCAGATCTGCGACAAGATCGCAGTGATGCAGCGCGGCCGGATCGTCGAAAGCGGCCCGACTGCCGCGCTCTTTTCCGCCCCCCAGCACGACTACACCCGCCAGTTGCTCGCCGCCGTCCCGGGCGGAGAGCGGTTCGGGCGGTGACCGCAGTTCGTCGTGGTCGGGCCTGTGCCGACCATCCACGCCTTCGTCGGCTGCGGACGATGTTCAAGACGTGGATGCTCGCCGCAAGGGCGAGCATGACGGCATAGCCCTACAACCTGCCGGAGACCGCCCATGCCGCTCGATCCCGCCTTGCGCGACCGCATTCTTAGCTCCGTCGAAGCAGGCTTTGCCGAGCAGGTCGCCTTCACCCAGGAGATGATCCGCTTCCCCTCGACCCGCGGCGACGAACACACCGTCCAGGACTTCATCTTCCGCGCCCTCAAGGCACGCGGCTTCACCATGGATCGCTTCGCCATGGATCGGGAGGCGATCGGCCGCCATCCCGGTGGCGCGCCGTTCTCGGAGACTCATTCGGAGGCGCCGATCGTCGTCGGGATCCACCATCCGCGTGAGGAAAAGGGCCGCTCGCTGATCCTGCAGTCCCATGTCGACGTGGTGCCGACTGGGCCGGCCGAGCTCTGGACCCATCCGCCCTTCGATCCCGTCATCGAGGGCGACTGGCTTTATGGCCGCGGCGGCGCCGACATGAAGGCCGGTGGTGCCGCCAATCTCTTCTGCCTCGACGCGCTCCGGCGCATCGGCCTGCAGCCGGCGGGGACCGTCTATGTCCAGTCGGTGGTCGAGGAGGAATCGACCGGCAACGGCGCGCTGATGACGCATCTGCGTGGCTACGAGGCCGATGCCGTGCTGATTCCTGAACCGGAGGAGGAGATGCTGGTCCGCGCCAATACCGGCGTGCTCTGGTTCCAGTTCGAGGTCCGCGGCGTGCCGATGCATGTGCGCGAGATGGCGGCCGGGGCGAACGCGATCGACGCCGCCTATCGCGTCATCGGAGCGCTGCGCGAACTCGAAGCCGCGCTCAATCGCGAGAAGCATGGCCGCAAGCATTTCGAGGACATTGCCCACCCGATCAACCTCAACATCGGCAAGATCGAGGGCGGCGACTGGGCTTCCTCGGTGCCGTGCTGGTGCCGGGTCGATTGCCGCATCGGCCTCTATCCCGGCATGTCGGCCGAGGAGCTCGGCAAGCGCATCGAGGCCAAGGTGCTGGCCTTCGCGCGCTCCGACACCTTCCTCTCCAACAACCCGCCCAAGGTCGTTTTCAACGGCTTCTGGTCGGAGGGCTATGTGCTGGAGCCCGGCAGCGAGGCCGAGGCCGTGCTCGGCCGCGCCCATCAGGGCTCGACCGGCAAGGCGCTGAAGAGCTTCATGACCCCCGGCTATCTCGATACCCGGGTCTATGCGCTCTACGATAAGGTGCCGGCGCTCTGCTACGGGCCGATCTCGCAGAACATCCACGCCTTCGACGAGCGCGTCAGCCTGGCCTCGCTGAAGCGCATCACCGGTACGATGGCGCTTTTCGTCGCCGAATGGTGTGGCGTCGAGCCGGTCGAGGGTTGAGCGGGAGAGGCACGCGCTATCCCCTCTCCCCTTGCGGGAGAGGGCTAGGGTGAGGGGTCTTGCGACGCTGGTCGCTGGCTTGGCGCCGAGTTTCCCGGACTTATCAAGACCTGCGCGACCCCTCATCCGGCCCTTTGGGCCACCTTCTCCCGCAAGGGGAGAAGGGAAGAGCGGCAGCCCGCCTGTCGTGCATCGAGCCTCCATCGAAATGGCATGACGGTGCCGGCCTCTCCTCACGCATAGTCCGAACATGCCGCCCGTGCCCGCCCGCTCGCTTCTGCTCGTCCCGCTGCTCGGTTTGCTCTGGGGCTTCAACTGGCCAGCGGTGCGGATCTCGCTGACCGAGATCGCGCCCTGGACCTTGCGGGCCGGCGGCATGACCTTCGCCGGCCTCGCGCTTGTCGCGGTCGCTTTGGCGCGTGGCGTCAGCCTCAAGGTACCCAGTGAGCACTGGCCGAGGCTGATCGTCGCCGGCATCCTCTCGATTGCCGCCTTCAACATCCTGCTCGCCTTCGCGCAATTGATGGCGCCGACCTCGCGCGCCGCCATCCTGACCTTCACCATGCCGGTCTGGGCAACGCTGATGGCCTGGCCGGTACTGGGCGAGCGCTTCGACCGGCCGCGATTGATCGGCCTGGGACTCGGCATCGCCGGGCTGCTCTGCCTCGGCCTGCCGCTGATCCGCGCTGGACAGGTCTCGCCCGGGCTTGCGCTCGCTTTACTCGCGAGCCTGAGCTGGGCGCTCGGCACCATCGTCACCAAGCGCTGGCCGGTTGCGGCGCCGACGCTGGCGATCGCTGCCTGGCAGTTGCTGATCGGCGGTGCGGCCGCCGGTATCGGCATGCTCGCCTTCGAAGGTGTCCCGATCCCGAAAGTCTTGTCGCCGCCCGTCGCAGCTGCACTCACCTTCCATATCCTCGGCGCCCAGGCGCTCGCCTATTTCCTCTGGTTCACGGTGATCGCCCAGCTCCCGGCCGGGATCGCGAGCCTCGGCACCTTGATGGTTCCAGCGGTTGGCGCGCTCGGCTCGGTGCTGCTGCTCGGTGAGCGCCCGGCGGCGAGTGACTGGCTCGGTCTCGTGCTCGTCGTCGCGGCTTCCGGCGCGATCCTGGTCTCGCCAAAGCCGGTTCGTTGACCCTAGGTCAATTTTTCTTTGTCCCACCGGGAACCTTTTGTGTTCCGCCGCGTTCAGCGCGTTCGACATGTCACGCGCCAGGGTCCCAAACGTGCTTCAGACTACGGAAGGTCCGGTGACCGCCGAGCGGTATCGATTGCTGGTCGAGTCCGTCACGGACTACGCCATCTACATGCTCGATCCGCAGGGCACCGTGATCAGCTGGAACCCGGGTGCGCGGCGTTTCAAGGGCTATGAGGACCACGAGATCATCGGCCAGTCCTTCTCGCGCTTCTACACCGAGGAGGATCGCGCTGCCGGCCTGCCGGAGCGTGCCCTGCGCATGGCGGCGGAGGAGGGGCGCTTCGAGAAGGAAGGCTGGCGTGTCCGCAAGGACGGCACGCGCTTCTGGGCCCATGTCGTCATCGACCCGATCCTCAACCCGGCGACTGGTCGGGTACTCGGTTACGCCAAGGTCACGCGCGACCTGACCGAGCGGCGCCAAGCCGACGAGGCGCTGCGGCGCTCGGAAGAGAAGTTCCGCGTTCTGGTGCAGGGCGTGACCGACTATGCGATTTACATGCTCGACGCCGATGGCATCGTCACCAACTGGAATCTCGGGGCGGAGCGTATCAAGGGCTATGCGCCAGACGAGATCATCGGCCAGCATTTTTCGCTGTTTTATACGCCCGAGGACCGTGAGAGGGGCGAGCCGCAGAAGGCGCTGCAGGCTGCGATCGACAATGGCAGCCTGGAGAAGGAGGGCTGGCGCGTCCGCAAGAACGGCGAAATCTTCTGGGCCAGCGTCGTCATCGATCCGATCCACGACGATGCCGGTGAGGTCATCGGCTTCGCCAAGGTCACGCGTGACCTGACCGAGCGGCGCAAGGTCCAGGCCGAGCTCGATGCGGCGCGTGAGGCACTGTTCCAGTCGCAGAAGATCGAGGCGCTCGGCCAGCTCACCGGCGGCGTGGCTCATGATTTCAACAATCTGCTCACGGCCGTGATGGGCAGCCTCGAACTGGTCCGCCGCCAGATCAGCGATGACCGTCAGCTCGGCTTGATCGATAATGCGATCAAGGGCGCGAGCCGGGGCATCTCGCTGACGCAGCGCATGCTCTCCTTCGCCCGCAAGCAGGAGCTGGAATTGCAGCCGGTCGCCGTCGACGTGCTCGTCGCCGAGATGGGCGATCTGCTGCAGCGCTCGCTGGGGCCGCTGATCCGGATCGAGACGGATTTCCCTGCCGATCTCGCCATGGCCGCGGCCGATCCGAACCAGCTTGAAACCGCCGTGCTCAACCTCGCCGTCAACGCCCGCGACGCCATGCCGGAAGGCGGCGTGCTGCGCGTCGGGGCCAGGAACGAGTCCATTGCCCCAGGCCATCGGAGCGGCCTGCTTGATGGCGACTATATCCGCCTCTCGGTCGCCGATACCGGCAGCGGCATGGATGCAAAAACGCTCGCCCAGGCGACCGAGCCCTTCTTCACCACCAAGGGTGTCGGCAAGGGCACCGGGCTCGGCCTGTCGATGGTGCACGGCATGGCCGAGCAGCTCGGCGGCCGGCTCGCGCTCGACAGCCGTCTCGGGAAAGGGACGACCGTGGAGATCTGGTTGCCGGCTGCGGGTTCGGCCGCGGCTGCGGAGCCGGTCCAGCTGCCGGTGGAGCCCAAGGCGGAGGTGGAATTGACGGCGCGCCCGCTCACCGTGCTCGCGGTCGACGACGATGCGCTCGTGCTGATGAATACCACCGCCTTGCTGGAGGATCTCGGCCACAGAGTCATCGAGGCGAGCTCGGCCCGGGAGGCGCTGGCGCTCCTGGAAGGCGATGACGCGGTCGATTTGCTGATCACCGACCACGCCATGCCGCAGATGACCGGAGCGCAACTGATCGCGGAGGTCGGGCAGCGCTGGCCGAAGCTGCCGGTCATCCTCGCCACCGGCTATGCCGATCTGCCCGCAGGGGCCGGGGTAGGCGTCCTGCGGCTCAACAAGCCGTTCTGGCAGGCCGATCTGGAAAAGGCGGTCGCGGCTGCCATGGTACGACGCGCGACCGCAGCCGCGGCCTGAGCCTATCGGAGCTGCTTGGGCGGCACGGCTGCCGAGGCGCGCTCGATGAGCCGCGTCGGCAGTACGAGATCGGGACGCCGGCTACCTCCTGACAATTGCTCGATCAGCAGTGCCATGGCCGCCTGACCGATCTCGCGGCGCGGCTGGTGGACCGTGGTGAGCTGCGGCTCGACCGCCTCCGCCAGCACGATGTCGTCGAAGCCGACAACCGAGACCTCGTCGGGCACGTTTCGGCCGCGGGCGCGCAACTCGCCCATCGCACCGACCGCCATCTGGTCGCTGGCGGCGAAGATGGCGGTGTAGTCGGTGTCTCTTTCAGCGAGTGTGCGGATCGCGGCGCGGCCGGCCGCCAGGCCGAAATCGCCCTCGACGACGAGATTAGGATCGGCCGGGAGGCCGGCATCGGCGAGGCCGGCAAGATAGCCGTCGCGGCGGTCGAGGCTCATCGGATCCGGCATCGGCCCGGCGATATGGGCGATGCGACGATGGCCGAGCCGGGCGAGATGCGCGACGGCGGCGCGCGCCGCGGCGTGGTTGTCGACCTTGACCGTCGGCAGGTTGAGCCCGGGCAGCATCTCTAGCGCCACCACGATCGGCGGCAGCCGGCTGCGCTTGGCGAGGGTCTCGGGAAAGCGGCCAACCATCAGGATAAGCCCGTCGGCATGGCGTTCCCTGACCATGTCGACATAGCGCAGGATGCGCTCGTCATCGTCGCGGGCATCGCCCATCAGCACCTTGTAGCCGGCGTCGATCGCCGCCTCTTCGACGCCTTTGTAGATCTCCAGATAGAACGGGTTGCTGATGTCGCGCACCAGCAGGATCACCGTGCGCGTTGCCTGCAGGCGCAGATTGCGCGCCTGGGCGTTGGGGATGAAGCCGGTCGCTGCGACCGCTTCCAGCACGCGCTCGCGGGTGCGGGCCTTGACCTTCTCGGGCTGGGCCAAAGTGCGCGACACCGTCGCGGTCGAGACACCCGCGAGGCGGGCGACTTCGGCGATGGTCGGGGCGGCTGGGGTTGCGTCTTGCAAGGCTGATGATCTGGAAAGCGGTCGCGAATCGGCAGGAGGAGGCAGGACGCCCATCATGCCGCAATCGCTGCCGATACGGCAGGGGTGGGCGCCCGCGCGATGCGAGCGCCCGGTGTCGTGATTACTTCCCGCCCCAGCGGGCCGGGTAGTTCGCCATCTGCTCGCAGCCGCAGAGCGCGTAATGCAGCGGCGGCATCCTGTCGTTGACGAACTTGTCGAGATTATCTGCCGTGATCGCCGGCTGCGGCAGCTTCCAGGTCGGGCCGGTGACCGGCTCGCCCTTGAGGATGCGGATCGCCGCGATCACCGGGGTGCGCCACTGA
Organism: Allobosea sp.; assembly: GCA_024231975.1. GTDB lineage: Bacteria > Pseudomonadota > Alphaproteobacteria > Rhizobiales > Beijerinckiaceae > Allobosea. The sequence continues at coordinate 163,342 of JAAEQB010000097.1, read as the reverse complement.
TAGGTCGGATAGGTCGGCGCGATCGCGGTGAGCTTGTTCTTCTTCCACTTCTGCAGGAAGTCCTGCTGGTCCTCGCCATTGATCACCGGATAGGGCTTGCCGGCATCCTCGAAGGCCTCGAGCGCCGCGACCGCTGTGGCACCGGCATCCATCCAGACGCCGTCGATCTTGCCGAAGCGGTTGATGTAGTCCTCGACGATCGCCTTGGTCTTGGCGTTGTCGCCATTGGTGAACTCGGCGCCGACGACCTTGATGCCCTTCTCCTTGAAGATGCGCTCGGCCGCGGCCCAGCGGTTCTCCAGCACGTCGACGCCGGGCAGGATGCGCAGCGCCAGCACCGAGCCACCGGCCGGGATCTTCTCGGCGATGAAGCTCGCGCCCTGGATGCCGAAGCCGTAGCCGCCGATCGGGTTGATGAAGGTGACCGGCGCCTTGCTGTCGACGCCGCGGTCGAAGACCACGACCGGCAGCTTCTTTGCGGCCGCCTCGACCGCCGGGGTCAGCGCCGCCGTGGTGTTGGGCGAGACGATCAGCGCGTCGCACTGGCCGCTGTTGACGAAGGCGTTGATGTCCGAGATCTGCTTGTCGTCCTTGCCCTCGGCATCGGCATGGGTGAACGAGGCGATGTCGGCCTTGTTGGCGTCGACCTCGGCCTGCATGTTGGTGAAGCCGACGACGCGCCAGGGATTGTTCACGCCGGCATTGGAGAAGCAGAGCTTGTAGGGGCCGGGCTTCTTGTACTTGGCGGTGTCGATCTTCTCGCCGCCGAGATTCTGCTCCCAGGGCTTACCGTCGGGACCTTGCGGGGCGACCGTGAGCAGGGCCTTCTGGCGCTCGAACTCGGCAGGGTCGTTGAAGTTCTGGGCGATGGCGCCCGTCGACAATGCCGCCAGCAGCGCCGTCAAACCGATCTGCGTCTTCATGTTCACCTCCCTCTGTCGCGCCGCCTTGCCGGCGGCCTCTGGCGGAGCGCGTGGGGTCACACGCTTCCGAAAACTCGTTGCTACGCTCGCCGCATACGCCAGGCGCTCGACGCCACCGCGGCGATCAGGATCAGGCCCTGGACGGTCTCGCGCAGCGGCTGCGGCAGGCCCATCAGGTTGAGCAAAGTGAACAGAGCGAACAGGCTGAGCGCGCCGGCGACGGCGCCGGTCACGCTGGCGCGCCCGCCGAGCAATTGCGCCCCGCCGATGACGCAGGCGGCGATCGCCTGCAGCTCGAGCCCTTGTCCGACCGCGGTCGAGACCCCGGCGAAGCCGCCGAGCAGGATGCCCGCCGTGACCGCCGACAATGCCGAGATGACGAAGACCAGCACGCGCGTCGCACCGACCGGCACGCCGGCAAGCTCCGCCGCGCGCGGATTGTCGCCGACCGCCAGCACCTGCCGGCCGAAGACGGTCGCGTGCAGCAGCCAGGCAGCGAGGCCGACGAAGACGATGAGGATGAGCACCGAGAGCGGCATGATCCCGGTCACCGGCACATCGCGGTAGACGAGGCGGCCGAGCGCGCGGAAATTCTCCGGCAGATAGCCGCGCGGCGCCCCGCCCGACCACATCAGCGCCGCGCCGTTGAGCGAGAGCAGCATGCCGAGCGTCGCGATGATTGAGGGCACCTTGAGCAGGGTGACGACGAGCCCGTTGACCAGCCCGACGCCGAGCCCGATCAGATAGAGCACGGCGATCGTCCACCAGGTGTTGTCGGGATTGCCACCGGCGAGCATCGAGCCGCCGAGCACAGTCAGCGTCACCAGCGAGCCCATCGAGAGATCGAAGCCGCCGCCGGCGATGACGAAGAGCTGGCCGCAGGCGAGGATGATCAGCGGCGCGGCCCGGCGCAGGAAGTTGAGGAAGCCTTCGACCTCGAAATAGCCCGGCTGCAGCACAGCGATCGCGCCGTAGAGCACGAGGAAGACGGCGAGGCCGACATTGATGCCTCGGGCGAAGCGCAGCGCCGCGGACGATCCGGACTGGGCGGCAACGGCGCTCATGCGACATGCCCCTTGCTGCGCACCGCGTAGACCGCGACCGCGAGGATGACGATGGCGCCGCGCAGCACCTGCTTCGGGAAAGCGTCGATGCCGGTCATGTTGAAGACGGCGTCGAGCGTGGCGAACAGGAAGACACCGGCCAGTGTGCCCCAGACGCCGCCGCGCCCGCCGGCGAGCAAAGTCCCGCCGATCACCACGACGGCGATGGATTCAAGATCGTAGACGCCGTCGCGGCCGACCCAGGGCGCGCCGGCACGCAGGCGGCTAGCGAGATAGAGCCCGGTCAAACCGGCCATCAGCGAGCACAGGACGTGTGCGCCGATCATCACGCGCTCGGTGCGGATGCCGGCGAGGCGGGCGCCGTCGCGATTGCCGCCGGTGGCGTAGAGATGCGCGCCGAAACGGGTGCGGCTCAGCAGCAGCCAGATCGCGAAGGCCAGCACGAACAGCAGCAGCACCGACCAGGGCAGGGGGCCGATCCGGCCATAGGCGAAGGCCTGGAAGGCTGCCGGGACCGAGCCGGCGAAATTGCTGAAGCTCGCCGAGAGCAGCCCCTGCAGGATCAAACCGACGCCGAGCGTCGCGATCAGCGGGTTGACGTCGAGCCGCGCGATGATCAGCCCGTTGACGAGGCCGACCGCCGCCGACAGGGCCAGCACCGCCAGAACGGCCGGCGCGATCATCGCCGGCTCGCCCTTCATGATGAAGGAGGCCAGCACCGCCGAGACGCTGATCAGGTTGGCGACCGAGAGATCGATCGAGCCGACCAGGATGGTAAGGGTCTGCCCGAGCGCGACGATGCCGAGCGCGACCATGCGCTGCGTCAGGCCGACGAAGCCTTCGCCGGTGAGATAGGCATGCTGCCCGGTTGCGAGCGCGGTCGCGACATAAAGCGCGAGCGAGCCGGCGAAGAGCAATGGCGCCACCGGCAGGTCGCGCGCCGGGCGGGCGGTCGCGATGTCGGCGCTGGCGTTCATGCCGCGGCCTCCGTCGTCCCGGTGCCCAGCGCGAGGTGCATCACGTCTTCCTCGCTGGCGCCGCGCTTCAATTCTCCGACGATGCGGCCTTCGTGCATGACGAGGATTCGGTCGCTGACGCCGATGATCTCGGGCAGATCGGAGGAGATCATCAGGATGGCGCGGCCGCGGTCGGCGAGGTTGCGCATCAATTGGTAGATCGCTGCCTTGGCGGCGACGTCGATGCCGCGGGTCGGCTCGAGGAAGATCAGCACTTTCGGATCGCGCGCCAGCCAGCGGCCGATCACGACCTTCTGCTGATTGCCGCCGGAGAGTTCGCGGATTTCCTGCGCAAACCCGGCTGCGCGGACATCGACCTCGGTCAATTGCCGGTCGGCTGCGGCGCGTCCCATGTCTCCGGAACCCGGCGGCAGCAGACGGCGCGCGAAGGCGCGCAGCGTCATCAGAACATTGTCGCGCAGCGATTGCTGCGGGGCGATGCCTTCCTTCTTGCGATCGTCGGAGAGGAAGCCGATGCCTGCGGCGATGGCCGCACGCGGCGAGGCGATCAGCCCGTCATGCCCGTCGATGCTCATGCGGCCGCGCGTGAACGGCTCGTCGCCGAAAAAGGCACGGCCGAGCGCGCCCTTGCCTGAGCCTTCGAGCCCGGCGACGCCGACGACCTCGCCGGCCCGCAGCTCGAGAGCGATGTCGGCGAGGATGGCGTTACCTGCGCCCTGTACCGACAATACGACCGGGCCAACCTTGGCGGGATCGCCTGGCGGAGGAAAGAAATCGGCGAGGTCGCGACCGACCATCAGCCTGACGATCATCGCCGGCGTCAGCGCTGCGGCCGGGCGTGTCGCGACCAGCTTGCCGTCCTTCAGCACGGTGATGCGGTCGGCGATCGCCTTCAGCTCGGCCATGCGATGGGAGATGTAGAGGATCGCCGCGCCCTCGCGCCTGAGCGTTGCGACCAGCTCAAGCAGCCGGCCGGCATCGCGCTCGTCGAGCGCCGCGGTCGGCTCGTCCATCACGATGATCTGCGCATCGAGCGCCAGCGCCTTGGCGATCTCGACCAGCTGCTGCTCGGCGATCGACAGCGATTTGATCAGCGCATCCGGATGCACCCTGGCACCGACACGCTCCAGCAGCCGGCGCGCACCGTCCTGCATCGCGGCGCGGTCGAGCAGGCCGCCGCGGGTCGGCTCCAGGCCGAGGAAGATATTGTCGGCGACGCTGCGCTCGGGCAGCAGACTGAGCTCCTGGTGGATGATGCTGATCCCGGCCCTGCGCGCCTCGACAGGGTGCCGGAAGGCGACGGGCTGCCCACCGAGCAGGATCTCGCCCTCGTCGGGCCGATAGACACCGCCGAGCACCTTCATCAGCGTCGACTTGCCGGCGCCGTTCTCGCCGCAGATGGCGTGGACCTCGCCGGAATGGCAATCGAGGCTGACATCGTCGAGCGCCCGCACGCCGGTGAAGCTCTTGCCGATGCCGCGCATCGACAGGACCGGTGTGGCGGCGCTCATGTCACGTCCGCCTGCGCCCAGCCGCGCCGGATGAAGTCGTGGCTTTCGGTGAGGAGCGTGTCGAGATCGGGGAAGAGGTCGCGCCAGACCCGCGTTGCCGCGGCGAGCGAGGGCAGGGCCCGTCCGAAAGCCTCGACCGTCAGCCAGCCATCATAGCCGGTGGCGCGGATGGCGCGGAACGTCTCCGCCCACGGCACATGGCCGCGCCCGACGATGCCGCGATCGTTCTCGGAAAGATGGATGTGGTTGACCTCGGGCGCGTAGCGAGCGTAGGCGCCGACCGGGTCGCGCTCCTCGATATTGGCGTGGAAGGTGTCGTACATGTAGCCGAAGTTCGGATGCGCGACCTTCGCCTTCAGCGCGCTCGCGGCCTCCATCGTGTTCAGCGCGTAACATTCGAAGCGGTTGATCGCCTCCAGCGAGAGCGCGATTCCGGCCCTGCCGGCATCGTCCGCCATCACATGCAGTGCTTCGGCGAGATGGGCGAGCTCGTCCTCGCGCGGACCTTCGCCGGTGAAGACGCCGACCGGCGAGTGATAGGGACCGGCGATGACGCTGGCGCCGAGCGCCGTGGCGCAGTCGACCGCCCAGCGATGGCGCTCCCGCGCCTTCTGGCGGATGGCCGGATCGGGCGAGAGCGGGTTGCTGTCTTCGGCGACGATGGTGACGATGGTGCGCTTCAGGCCGATCGCATCGAGCCGGCGGCCGAGCCGCTCATAATGGCCGACCTCGCCCTCGAAGACCGGGATCTCGACACCGTCATAGCCGATCTCGCGGATGCGCTCGCACAGGGGCAGATGCGCCTCGTCGATGAAGCCGCCGACCGTCAGCAGATTGAAGCCGATCTCGACCATGGCCGGGCTTTCGTGGCGCGCTCAGCGCCACCGCAGCGTGGTCACGCTGCCGGAAAAAGCCGATGGATCGCTGATGCTGGCACGCATGACCGGTACTCCTCCCTCGAATGGCTCATTCTGCGGAGCCATTACGAAACCGATTATGTAATCGATTGCAAAACTGTCAACCGGGGAGTTTTTGGCTGGGCCGGCTGGGCGCTCTCCGGCTCGTCCAGGGGCAGTTTGGCTTGCGATCGCCAGGCAAGCCGCACTAAACCCGCGGTGATCGGTCCGCTGCGCTCGCGTGGAAGGCCGGTCGCTTGGCGATCACGGGGACGGGAAGAGTTCATGCGCGTCGCGATCATCGGCTCGGGTGGAATCGGGCGCGGCTATGCGGCCTATCTGAGCTCGCAAGGCCATCAGCCGGTGCTGTGGTCGCCGAGTGGTGCGGCGCACGCTGATTTCGCTGAGGGCGCCGAACTGTCAGCGACTGGCAAGCTCGAAGCGACATTCCCGCTCGCACTGGCCCAGGACTGCGCCGAGGTGGTCGAGGGAGCGCAGGCCGTCATCGTCGCGGTGCAGGCCAATGGCTTCCGGACCGTGTTCGAGGCGCTGGCGCCGCATTTGCGCGCCAGGCAGGCGGTGATCGTCAGCGCGCATTGCTCCTTCGCCGCGCTCTATCTGCACCGTCTGCTGGCGGCGCGCGGGCTCGATCTGCCGATCGCCGCCTGGGCGACGACGGCGCTGACCGCGCGCAAGAGCGGCAAACGCAGCGTCCATATCTCCGGCATCCGCGCCCGGCTCGACGTCGCGACCCTGCCACAGCGTCACACTGAGGCAGGGCTTTCGCTCTGCCGCGCCCTGTTCGGCGACCGGTTCGAGCTGCGCCCGGACCTGCTCGCGATCATGTTGAGCAATCTCAATCCGCCAGCGCATATGGCGACCATGCTCGGCAATCTGACCCGGGCCGAGAGGGGCGAGGACTGGCCGAATTACGGCTCGATCACGCAGGGCGTCGGGCGGATCATCGACGCCATGGATGCCGAGCGGCTGGCGCTGGCGCGTGCGTTCGGGCTCGAGGTCCGCAGCGTGCAGGACCACTACCGGCTTTCCTTCGGTGTCGAGCCGGCGCCAGTCGGCGCGATGGCGGCCGAGGTCTACCGCAAGCGGCCGGAGCTGCTCGGGCCGAAATCGCTGGACACGCGCTTCATCACCGAGGACGTGCCGTTCGGCCTCGTGCCGCTGGAACTGCTCGGTGCGGTGGCCGGCATGGAGCTGCCGCTGCACAAGGCCGGCATCGCCCTGTTCGACGCGATCTGCGCCCGGAATTTCCGTGCCGAGAACGACCTCCTGCCGGTGCTAGGGCTTACGGGACTCTCACCCGCGGAGCTGCACCGCCAATTGCGCGAGGGCTGAGGCGATCAGTCCCGGACCGGCTCGCCGAGCGTGTGCATCAGCCGGTTGGCCCAGCCGAAGATCGCGGCAGAGAGGATGAGGTCGAGGATCTCTACCTTGGATAGCCCGATGTCGGCGAGCTCCGCGATGTCGCTGGCGGTGGCCTCGGAGGGCGTCTTCGACAGCTTCGCGGCGAAGTCGAAGATTGCCTGCTGGTGCTCCTCCAGCTCGGCGTCGAGCTTGTTGGCGAAGATCTCCTCGATCACGTCGCTGCGCTTGGTCAGGCTGATGAAGCGCGAGGCATGAACCGCCGCGCAATAGACGCATCGATTGACGATCGAGGCGGCGGTGGCGCCGAGCTCGCGCTCGGCCGAGGACAAGCCGCCCTTCCCGTACATGATCGCGTTGAACAGCGGCGAGCGCACCTTCAGCGATTCCGGATCATGCGCCAGTGTCAGCACGTAGTCGGAGATCTTCTTGTTGGACGGCGTCACCTGCATCGCGTCGAGTTGCTCGGGCGTCGCCGCGGCGAGCACGACCGGCGTGACATAGGGTGACCAGCGCGGGATCTTGTCGGTGAAGGCGTGGACGACGGTGCTCATGCGACGGCTCCCAGCAGCCTCAAGCCGGCGATGACGCGGGCTTGGTAGTTCACGAAGGCGATCAGCTCGGCGAGCCGGACGATGTCGGGCTCGGACAGGCCGGCAGCCTTGAGCGCTGCGATATCCGCCTTGGTGGCGTCCTTGGGCGAGAGCGTCACCAGGTCGACATGGCGGATGATCGCGTGCAGCCGCAGATCGGTATCCGCAGCAGGGTCGACGCCCTCGGCGATGGCGAGCAGGGCAGGACTCTCGCCGGCCTGACGCAGCAGTTCGCGATAGTGCTCGGCGAGCGCCGCGTCGGCATTGGCGCGCGCCATGCGGACGGCGAGCGCGGCGCGTTCAGCATGGCCGATGCCGCCGGGCTCGCGCGGCAGCAGGACAGCGTCATGCGCGGCCTGGCTGAGGCCCAGGATCTCGGCCCGCTCGGCCAGGACGCCAGCAAGGCCGGAGCCCGCTCCGGACAGCGTTTCGATGAGATGGGGGCCGCTCATCCACATCCTCCTGGACTGCCTGCGAAGCGATCAGCGCCAGCCTACGCTTCATGCTTGACCGGCATCAAGGAGTATCTATCATCCGATTTGAGAATAATGATCCAGCCGAAGAACGCATGGACCTGCGCCAGCTCGAAGCCTTCGCCGCAGTCTTCTCCGCCGGCAGCATCACCGGCGGTGCCAGGCTGCTCGGCCGTTCGCAGCCGGCGCTGACCCGGCAGATCCAGGAGCTGGAGGAGACGCTCGGCTTCAGCGTTCTGCATCGTGCCGGGCCGCGGGTGACGCCGACCGAGCAGGGGCTGCGCTTCCATCAGGAGGTCGAGCCGGTGATCGCCTGGCTTCGGCAGTTGCGCGAGCGGGCCGCCGCGATCGCAGCCGACAAGCCGCGTTCCCTGGAGATCGCCTCGATCGCCTCCTTCGCCGCCGGCATGCTGCCGGCCGCTCTGGCGCGGCTCGGCGAGGAGGCCCTGCCCGGGCAGGTCCATATCCGCGCGGCTTTGGCCGAGCAGGTCGTGCAGTCGGTCGCGACGCATGTCGCCGAGATCGGCGTCACCAGCCTGCCCGTCGATCATCCCGCCCTCGAGCTGCACTGGATCGGCGAGGCGCCTTGCGTCGTCGCGGTGCGTGCCGACGATCCGTTGGCTGAGGCCGAGACGATCCCGCTCGCCGCGGTCGCCGGCCGCCGGCTGATTGCCATGGCCAATCCCTTCCGCTGGCGCCGGCGCGTCGATGCGGCGCTGGAGCGTGCCGGGGTGCGACCGGCAGGGCTGCTCGACGCCAACACCTCGAACACGGCGCTGATGGCGGCGCGCGCCGGGCTCGGCATCGCCATCCTCGAGCCGGTCATCGCCTATGGCATGCCGCTGGACGGCGTCGCGATCCGCAAGCTCGACGTTCCCATCTCCTTCCTCTGGGGCGTGGTCACGCCCTATGGCCGGCCGGCGACGCCCCTGGTCGACGGGCTGATCGCGGCGCTGGAGACGATCTCGCACGAAACGCTGCCCGGCTTCGTCAAGCACCCGCCGACGGCGCGCGAGCGGCTGATGGCCGATCTGTTCGGCCCCAAGCCGGTCCGGGGTGTGGCATGAACGCCGTCTCGCCCGTCCCCGTCGGTCTTCCCGCGCTGGAGCAGCGCCTGCGCCAGGATCTGGACTGGCTGGAATGGCCGGCCAAGGACTGGGTGCCGCCGCGCGAGCGTGAGGGACAGCGCGTCCGTGACGTCGTGATCGTCGGTGCCGGCATGTGCGGCCTTGCCGCCGCTGGGGCGCTGAAGGGGCTCGGCCTCTCGAACATCGCCGTGCTCGACCGGGTCGCTGCCGGCCGCGAGGGCCCCTGGGTGACCTATGCGCGGATGGAGACACTGCGTTCGCCCAAGCAGCTCACCGGTCCGGCGCTCGGCCTGCCGGCGCTGACCTTCCGGGCCTGGTACGAGGCGCAGCACGGCCGCGCCGCCTGGGACGCCCTCGGCAAGATCCCGCGGCCGATGTGGATGGACTATCTGATCTGGTATCGGAAGGTGCTGAACCTGCCGGTCGAGAACGGCGTCTGCGTCGATGCGGTCACCCCGCTGGGCGATCTGCTGGCGGTGACAGTCTCGGATGCGGCGGGCTCACGCACCATCTTCGCCCGCCATCTCGTGCTCGCCACCGGCCGCGACGGGCTCGGCGCGCCCTGGGTGCCGCCGATCGCCGGAACGATCGGCCACCGCTTCTGGGCGCACAGCGCCGACGAGATCGATTTCGCCGCGTTGAAAGGCAAGCGCATCGGCGTGGTCGGCGCCGGCGCCTCGGCCATGGACAATGCCGCGACCGCGCTGGAGCAGGGCGTCGCCAGCCTCGATCTGTTCGTGCGCCGCAAGGAATTGCCGCGCATCAACAAGTTCACCGGCATCGGCAGCCAGGGCGTGGTGCACGGTGTCGCCGGCCTGCCGGACGACTGGAAATGGCGCTTCTTCGACTATGCGCTGAAGGCGCAGACGCCGCCGCCGCGGGATTCGACGCTGCGCGTCTCGCGCCATGCCAATGCCCGCTTCCATCTCGGCAGCCCGATCCTCGACTTGCGGGAATGTGACGACGCTCTGGCGCTGACGACGCCGAAGGGGACTTACACCCTCGACTTCCTGATCTTCGCCACCGGCTTCTCGGTCGATCTCGGCGCGCGGCCGGAACTCGCCGTGGTCGCGCCGTTCATCCGCTTCTGGCGGGATCGCTATGTCCCCGAGGGCATCGACAATCCCGAGCTGGAAAGCGCGCCCGATCTCGGCCCGTCCTTCGAGTTCCAGGAGAAAGAGCCCGGCTCTTGCCCGGCGCTGTCGCGCATCCACTGCTTCAACTACCCGGCGCTGCTGAGCCACGGAAAGCTCTCCGGCGACATCCCCGCCGTCAGCGCCGGCGCCGACCGGCTCGGCCGCGGCATCGCCCGCGCCCTCTTCGTCGCCGACCGCGCGGCGCATTACCGCTCGCTCGTCGCATACGACACGCCCGAACTGCTCGGCGACGAATGGACCGATGCCGACGCCCTGCCTGCCGACCTCACCATTTCCACCTCCTGAAGGAGCGTTCCGATGATCAAGCGCCTGTCGATCGCCATCAGCCTCGGAGCCGCGCTCCTCGCGACTGGCGCCGCCCGGGCCGACTATCCGGAGAAGCCGATCGAGATGATCGTCGCCTTCGCGCCCGGCGGCGGCACCGATGTCGCCGCCCGCTCGATCGCGCGCTACATGGAGAAATATCTCGGCGGCAATGCCCGCATCGGCGTAATCAACAAGCCCGGCGCCGGCGGCGAGATCGGCTGGACCGCCGTCGCCCAGGGCAAGCCGGACGGCTACACCATCGGCTTCATCAACGCCCCCGCGATCAATGCGCTGGTCGTCGAGGGCAAGACCAAGTTCAAGATGGGCGACCTGCAGCCGATCGCCAATCTCGTCTACGATCCCGGCGTGCTCGTCGTGCCGAAGACCAGCTCCTATGGCTCGCTGAAGGACCTGATCGACGCGGCCAAGAAGGCCTCGACCCCGCTCGTGATCGGCACCTCCGGCGCCAGCGGCTCCTCCGAGCACATCGCGCTGCTGAACTTCCAGCGCCTCGCCGGCGCCAAGTTCACCCCGGCCTTCTTCGGAGGCACCGCGCCGGTCCGCCAGGCCGTGCTCGGTGGTCATGTCCCGGCTGCGACGATGAACCTGAGCGAGGCGCTCCAGATCGCCCGCGAGGGTAATATCAAGGTGATCGGCGTGATGAGCGCCGAGCGTTCGCCCTATCTCCCGGACGCGCCGACCTTCCGCGAGGCCGGCTATGACGTCGTCGTCGGCGCCTCGCGCGGCATCGCCGCGCCCAAGGGCGTGCCGGCCGATGTCGTCGCCAGGCTGGAAAAGGCGATCGACCAGGCGCTGAAGGATCCGGAATATCTCGACGCCGCCAAGAAGGCCGAGATTCCGCTGCAATATCTCGCCTCGAACGACTTCAAGGCCTTCCTCGACCGCGCCAGTACCGATCTCGAGGCGACCTGGAAGGCGACCCCGTGGAAGTGATGGACGGCTCAGCTTCGGCCGGGCCTGAAGGCCGCTCGCGCAGCCCGGTCGAGATCGTCTTCGCGCTCGTGCTCGTCGCGGTCTCGCTCGCGGTCATCGCGACGGCATCGACCTATCCGGTCGAAAGTGCTGCCTACCCCATCGCGATTGCGTCGGGCATGGCGGTGCTCGGTCTGTGGATCGCGGTCCGCGAGATCCTGCGCCGCCGGCGCGGCAACACGACGCCGGGCGCCTTCGCCGAGCATGGCCCGCGCCTTGCCATCGGCATCGCCGCGCTCGTCGCCTATTTCGCCGCGGTCAGCCTGATCGGCTTCATCCTGCCAAGCCTCGCGCTCTGCATCCTGCTGCCGGCGGCCGCGGGCTTCCGGCGCTGGGGCCTGGCGGCCGTGGTCGGGGTGGTCTGCGTCGTCTCGATCCTCCTGATCTTCGTCTACGCCCTCGGCCGTCCGATCCCGGAAGACCTCCTCTCACCCCTGCTGGCGAAGCTCAGATGATCGACGCGCTGCTGCACGCCATCCCGCTCGTCTTCGCGCCGATGAACATCCTCGCCATGTTCATCGGCCTGATCGCCGGCCTCGTCGTCGGCTGCCTGCCCGGCCTGACCGTCGTCACCGGCCTTGCCGTGCTGATCCCGCTGACCTTCGGGCTCGATCCGCTGTTCGCGCTCGGCATGATGGCCGGCATGTACAATGGCGGCTCCTATGGCGGTGCGATCCCGGCGATTCTGATGCGCGTGCCGGGCACCCCGGCCTCGGTCGCGACCGTGCTCGACGGCTACAAGATGACCCAGCAGGGCAAGGCCGCCTATGCGCTGCAGGTCGCGCTGCTTTCCGGCGTGATCGGCAGCGTGCTCTCCTCGATCTCGCTGATCGTGCTCTCGCCGCCTCTGGTCTCGTTCAGCCTGCTGTTCGGGCCGATCGAATATTTCTGGCTCGGCATTCTGGGCCTCGCCACCGTCTCCTCCCTGCTTGGCGACGACCTGCCGAAGGGGCTGATCGCCTGCGGCATCGGCCTCCTGATCGGCGCGGTCGGCCAGGACATCTCGAACGGCACCGAACGTTTCACCTTCGGCCAGCTCGACCTGCTCGACGGCTTCAGCGCCATCGTGCTGTTGACCGGGCTCTTCGCGGTGCCGCCGGTGCTGCAGATCGTCGAGGAAGCGGTGAAGACCGGCATGAGCGGTGACAAGCTCAAGCTGCATCGCCAGGGCTCGGCCCTGAGCCAGTGGCGCTTCTTCACGCCGGTCTGGATCCGCTCGTCGATCATCGGCATCATCATCGGCATCCTGCCGGGAGCGGGCGGCAGCATGTCGTCCTTCCTCGCCTATAACGAGGCCAAGCGCGTCGCCCGCAATCCCGAAACCTTCGGCCACGGCAATCCCGAGGGCGTCGCGGCGTCCGAATGCGGCAACGGCGCCGACAATGCGGCCTCGCTGATCCCGGCGCTGGCGCTCGGCATTCCCGGCTCCGGCGTCGCCGCCGTCATCCTCGGCGGCTTGCTCGTGCACGGCCTTCGGCCCGGTCCGCAGCTCTTCCGCGAGCATCCGGACATTGTCTACGGCTTCATGCTGCAGTTCCTGGTGACGTCCTTCCTGCTCGCCATCGTCGGCGGCCTGGCGGCGACGCGAATCTTCGGCCAGGTGCTGCGCCTGCCGCGCATCGTGCTCGCCCCGGTGATCCTGCTCTTCGTCACCATCGGTGTCTATTCGGTCAACAACTCGCTGTTCGATCTCTGGGTGCTGCTCGGCGTCGGCCTCGTCGGCTATGTGCTGGAGCGGCTCGACTATCCGAGCGCGCCGATCGTGCTGGGCCTGCTGCTCGGCCCGATGGTCGAAAGCCAGCTGCGCCTCGCGCTGACCATCTCCGGTGGCAACGCCTCGGCGCTGGTCTCGACGCCGATCGCGATCATCCTGGCCCTGCTCAGCGCCGCCATCCTGCTGACGCCGGCCTGGCGCCTGTTCCGCCAGCGCGGCACCGCAGCGGCCTGAGCGCCGGCAGAGCAGAAACCTGCCGCGCCGGAGGCTGGAGGCGAGCGCTTCCGCCTCCGGCCAGCCGTATCTTTGAAAAGACATTTCATTGACCCTGCCTGTTTTCGCAGGAAGAATGTCAGTATCGAACGCCGATGACGGCACCCGGTCGCGGGATTTGCTGGAGCAGCTTGCACCGCGTCAACAATGCTAAAAGCACCACGATGAAATCGTGGGCTCCGAGCGCGGAGACACGTTGATGAAATCGGGCAATACTTTCGATCCCGGACGATCCGGCAGCTTGCTGCGATGTTCCTGATCCGTCGTCCCGCGGCCTGACCGCGGGACCTGTCTTTCCCTAGCAGCGTCAGCGTGCCGGTTTGTCCGGCCGAAGCGTCGTCTGGTGACGACGCACGCTTCGCTGCGCCCTCCCGTCAGTCGAGGCCTTCATGACCGTTGTCTCGCTCGTCACTCCAGCATCCGCATCCCGCGCGTTCGGCCGGGCGGCGTCGGCGCAAGCCGAGGCGCCGAACTTCCGGGCGGCGCTGCGCCATCTCGCCGGCGGCGTCAGCGTGATCACGACCGGGCAGGGCGTGGATCGGACTGGCCTGACCGTCACCTCGCTGTCCTCGCTCTCGGCCGAGCCGCCGACGGTGATGTTCGGGCTCAATCTGAGCTCGTCGAGCTTTCCGGTGCTGGCTCGCCATCGCAGCTTCGGCGTCAATTTCCTCAACGCCACGCAGAAACAGATCGCCGACCGTTTCGCCGGCCGCGGCGGCGAGAAGGGCCCGGCCCGCTATGCCGGAGCGAGCTGGACGGACGGCGTCACCGGCGCGCCGCTGCTGGTGGGGGCGCTCGCCGCGCTCGACTGCGAGGTCGAGGAGCTGATCGAGCGGCATTCGCACGCCATTGTCATCGGCCGGGTGCGCGAGGCCAGGCTCGGCGGCGAGGATGCGGCGCTGGTCTATTGGCGCGGCGACTATGAGCGCCTCGGCTGGATGGCCGAGGAGGCGCGCACGGCCTGCGGCCTGCGCGGCATCTGATCCACGGCGAGAAATCCCATGGCCTATTCCCTCAGCCTGCTCGACAAGAGCCCGATCCTCGACGGCGAAACTGCGGTCGATGCCCTGCAGCGCACGATCGCGCTGGCGCAGGCTGCCGAACGGCTCGGCTATCGCCGTTTCTGGCTCGCCGAGCATCACGGTTTTCCTGGCCTCGCCAGCTCGGCGCCTGAAATCCTGGTGGCGCATCTGATCGCTCGCACGCGCCGCATCCGGATCGGCTCCGGCGGCGTGCTCCTCCAGCACTACAGCCCGTACAAGGTCGCCGAGACCTTCAATCTGCTCGCCGCGCTGGCGCCCGACCGCATCGATCTCGGCATCGGCAAGGCTCCGGGCGGCCTGCCGCTCTCGACTCGGGCATTGCGCGTCCAGCACGCTCCGGAGCCCCGTTCTTTTGAGGCGTTGCTGGCGGAGCTCGACGGCTTCCTCTCGGATTCGCTCGCCGCGAATGATATGCTCGCCGGCGCGCAGGCCTTGCCGAGGCCGCCTGAGCCCGCCGAGCGCTTTCTGCTCGGCGCCAGCCCGGACAGCGCGCGATTGGCCGCCGAACGCAACTGGCGCTTCGTCTTCGCCGGTCAGCTCAACGGCGACCCGAAGGCGATCGAGGCCAGCCTCGATGCCTATGCCAAAGCCGGCGCCAGGCAGGCGCCTCTGTTCGGCCTCGCCGCCCTTGCCGCCGCGACTGCCGAGGAGGCGCGCGCGCTGACCGAGCCGCTGCGGGTCGTCAGGCTGACCCTCGACAACGGCCAGAGCGTCAATCTCGGCAGCGAGGAGCAGGCGGCCGAATTCGCCCGCCAGGCCGGGGCCGCCTCCTTCACCACCGAGATCCGCCGGCCGAGCATCCTTGCCGGCACGGCCGAAGACCTCCGCCGCGAGCTTGATGCGCTCTCGGCCCGCTTCGGCATCGCCGAATTCGTCATCGACACGCCGGCTGCGGCGACTGCCCAGCGCCTCGCCTCGATCACGCTGCTCGCCAGCGATGCGCCGGCGCTCGCCGCCTGAGCCGACAGGAGAATCCGATGAGCAAGACCCGTCTTACCTTCGGCCTGATGCTGCAGGGCCCCGGCAGCCACATGAACGCCTGGCGTCATCCGAGCAATCCGGCCGATGCCAGCGTCAATCTCGACTTCTTCATCCGCAACGCCCGCAAGGCCGAGGAGAACGGCATCGCCTTCGCCTTCGTCGCCGACGGGCTCTACATCAACGAAAAGTCGATCCCGCATTTCCTCAACCGCTTCGAGCCGCTGACCATCCTCTCGGCGCTGGCGACGGCGACGAAGAAGCTCGGTCTCGTCGGCACGGTCTCGACCTCCTATAGCGACCCCTTCACCATCGCCCGGCAATTCGCCTCGCTCGACCTGATCTCGGGCGGGCGCGCCGGCTGGAATGCGGTGACCTCGCCGCTGGAGGGCTCGGGCCGCAATTACGGCCGCCCGCATCCCGAGCATTCGCTGCGCTACGAGATCGCGCATGAATATCTCGACATCGCCAAGGGCCTCTGGGATTCCTGGGACGACGACGCCTTCGTCCGCGACCGCGATGCCGGCCGCTTCTTCGACCGCGAGAAGCTGCACACGCTCGGTTACAAGGGCCGCTTCTTCCAGGTCGAGGGCCCGCTCAACATCCAGCGCTCGCCGCAGGGCCAGCCGGTGCTGTTCCAGGCCGGCGCCTCCGATGCCGGCATCGGCCTCGCCGGTCGCCATGCCGATGCGGTCTTCGCCAACCATGTCTCGCTGGAGGAGGGCCAGACCTTCTATCGCAGCATCAAGACCAGCGCGATCGCACAGGGGCGGCTCGCCGACGACGTCAAGATCTTCCCGAGCGCCGGGCCGATCGTCGGGCGCAGCCGCAAGGAGGCCGAGGACAAGTACCAGGCGATCCGCGATCTCGTCTCGATCGACGAGGCGCTCGCCTATCTCGGTCGCTATTTCGACCATCACGATTTCAGCGCCTATCCGCTCGACGCGCCGTTCCCGGAGCTCGGCGATATCGGCAAGAACAGCTTCCGCTCGACCACCGACCGCATCAAGCGCACCGCCGCGCTGAAGCGCCAGACCCTGCGCGAGGCGGCGCTGGAGGCCGCAACACCGCGCGCCGATCTGATCGGCTCGGTGCAGGAGATCGCCGACATCCTGGTCGAGCGCGTCGAGAAGCAGGCGGCCGACGGCTTCATCCTCGGCTTCCCGGTGATCGGCCAGGGACTCGACGACTTTGTCGAGCTGGTCATTCCGGAGCTGGAGGCCCGCGGCGTCTACGATCGCAACCTGCCGGGTTCGACCTTGCGCGACCATCTCGGCCTGCCGCGCCGCGAGAGCCGCTATGCCAGCCCCGCCCCGGCATCCGTGCCGCGCAAGGTCGGCTGAGCCGATCGCATGACGGTCCACGCTGCCATAGCCGGCGCCGGCATCGATCCAGGTATCGCCGCCTCGATCGAGGAATTCATCGCGCTGCGGCGCGACCTCCACCGGCATCCCGAGCTCGCCTTCCGCGAGACCCGGACCAGTGCGATCGTCGCCGAGCGGCTGGCGAGCTATGGCTACGAGGTCACGACCGGGCTCGCCGGCACCGGCGTGATCGGGCAATTGCGCAAGGGCGACGGCCCGCGCCGGCTCGGCCTGCGCGCCGACATGGATGCGCTGCCGATCGCCGAGCAGACGGACCGTCCCTATGCCAGCGAAACCGCCGGCGTCATGCATGCCTGCGGCCATGACGGCCACACCGCGATCCTGCTGGCGGCGGCCAGGCGCCTGGCCGAGCGCGATTTTTCGGGCACGCTCAACCTGATCTTCCAGCCGGCCGAGGAGATCGGTGCCGGTGCGCGCAAGCTGCTTTCGGAGGGGCTATTCGAGCGCTTCCCCTGCGACGCCGTCTTCGGACTGCACAACTGGCCGGGCGTGCCGTCGGGCCAGTTCGGCTTCATCGAAGGGCCGGCGATGGCGGCGGTCGACAAGGCCATTATCCGGGTCGTCGGCAGAGGCGGCCATGGCGCTTCCCCGCATGAGACAGTCGACCCCGTCGTCGCAACATCCAGTCTCGTGCTGGCGCTGCAAAGCATCGTCTCGCGCAATATCGATCCGCGCCAGGCGGCCGTGGTCACCGTCGGCTCGATCCATGGCGGCGAGGCCTCGAACGTCATTCCGGACAGCGTCGAGCTGAAACTGACCATTCGCAGCTTCGACGCGGATGTGCGCAGGCAGCTGGAAGAGCGCATCCCCGCGCTGGCGCGAGCGCAGGCCGAAAGCTTCGGCGCGGCGGCCGAGGTCAGTTATCACCGCGGCTTCCCGGCGCTGATAAACCATGTCGCCGAGACACAGTTCGCCCGCGAGGTGGCCCTCGCCGCCTTCGGCCCGGCGCGGGTCGAGCCCGATTTCAGGCCGCGCATGGCGAGCGAGGACTTCGCCTTCCTGCTCGAGGCCCGGCCCGGCAGCTATCTCTTCGTCGGAAATGGCGACAGCGCCCCGCTGCACAGCCCCGCCTACGATTTCGACGACGCCATCATCGCCCCGGCCGCGAGCTTCTGGGTTCGCCTCGCCCGCACTTACCTCATCTAGACCTTGCAACGGAGAGGCTTCCCGCCATGTCCGACCAGTTCTTCTACACCACCCCGCTCGATCCGCTCGCCCAGCCCTTGGTCGAGCAGCTCACCTGGGAATACGCCACCCGCTACGGCACCTATTTCGGCGAGCCGCCCGGCGCCGAGATGAGCCGCTACCCGGCTTCGCTGTTCGCGCCGCCCGAGGGCAATTTCGTCCTGCTCTTGCGTGATGGCCGCGCCATCGCTGGCGGCGCCTTCAAGCGCTATGACGCGCAGACCGCCGAGCTGAAGCGGATGTGGACCGACAACGCCTTCCGCCGCCAGGGGCTGGCGCGCCGCGTCGTCGAGGAGCTGGAGGCGCAGGCCGTGCGCCAAGGCTACGGCAAGATCTTCCTGACCACGGGCTTCCGCCAGCCCGAGGCGAGGGACCTCTACCTCAGCACCGGCTACACGCCGCTCTTCGATCCCGCCGTCGATCCCGAGGTCTACAAGAAACTCGCCTTCGAGAAGGATCTCGCCATCGCCGCCTACAAGCCGCGGCCACCGGCCGAGCAGTTGCCTGCCAGCGCGGCCTGAGCGCGCCGCTTCCTAAGTTTCAAGGGGACGAATTCCAGCCATGAGCCTCGCCAGCGATTTCGCGGGCCTGCCGACGCGCGCCCATAGCACACCGCCGACCCGCGATTTCAGCCGCTACCGGATCGTGCCGGCGCGCTATCCGGCCCGGACGATCGGCACCGCCTTCGCGGTCGTGGTGATCGTCGCGGTCGTCAACTCGGTCCTCTCCAATCCGCGCTGGGGCTGGGATGTCTTCGCCGAATGGTTCTTCGCCGAACCGGTACTGGCTGGTCTCGCGCGCACACTGTTGTTGACCCTGCTCGGCACGGTGCTGGGCTTCTTGCTCGGCACGGGTTTGGCGTTGGCGCGGGTCTCCGGCTCGCCGCTGCTGTCCTCCCTGTCGTGGGCTTATGTCTGGCTGTTCCGCTCGATCCCGCTGATCGTGCTGCTGCTGATCCTCAACAATCTCGGCTATCTCTATTCGACCGTCTGGCTCGGCGTTCCCTTCACCGAGATCACGTTCGCGACCTGGTCGACGACGCAGCTGATCACGCCGTTCTTCGCCGCGGTGCTCGGGCTGACCCTGCATGCCGGCGCCTTCTCCTCGGAGATCGTGCGCGGCGGCATCCTCTCGGTCGACCAGGGTCAGCACGAGGCGGCGGCCGCGCTCGGCCTGCCGCGACGACGCCAGTTCTCGCGGATCGTGCTGCCGCAGGCGATGCGCACCATCCTGCCCAACGGCTTCAACGAGATCATCCTGCTCGCGAAGGGCACGTCCCAAGTCTACATCCTGGCGCTGCCAGAGCTGTTCTACACCATCCAGATCATCTACCGGCGCAATCTCGAGGTGATCCCGCTCTTGATGGTGGCGACGGTCTGGTACCTCGTCATCCTCAGCGTGCTCTCCTTCGTCCAGCACCATATCGAGCGCTATTATTCGCGCGGCGCGCTGCGCAATCCGCCGCCCTCGCTGATCGCCCAGGCGCTGGCCCGCTTCAGCCGCCCGCGCGACGCCGCTGCGGTCCGCCCTGCCGCGACCAGCGCTCAGCCGACAGCCGCCCCGTCGGCGTCCTTGGCCAGCCTGTCGCCGCGCGCCGGTGGCGAGATCCGCATCAGCAACGTCTCGAAGAGCTTCGGCCCGCTCAAGGTGCTCGACGATGTCAGCCTGGCTCTGCGGCCGGGCAGCGTCACCGCGATCATCGGCCAGTCCGGCTCGGGCAAGTCGACGCTGCTGCGCTCGATCAACCATCTCGAACGCGTCGATGAGGGCTTCATCGCCATCGATGGCGAATTGATCGGCTACCGCCAGGACGGCGACACCCTCTACGAGCTCAAGGAGCGCGAGATCCTGAAGCGCCGCGTCGATGTCGGCATGGTCTTCCAGAGCTTCAACCTGTTCCCGCATCTCACCGCGATCGAGAACGTCATCGAGGCGCCGCTTTCGGTGCGCGGCACCAGCCGCGAGCAGGCGCTGGCCGAGGCGCGCGAACTGCTCGCGCGTGTCGGTCTCGCCGACAAGGTCGACGCCTATCCGCGCCAGCTCTCCGGCGGCCAGCAGCAGCGCGTCGCCATCGCCCGGGCGCTGGCGCTGAAGCCCAAGGTCCTGCTCTTCGACGAGCCGACCTCGGCGCTCGACCCCGAGCTCGTCAACGAGGTGCTCGACGTCATCAAGGAGCTCGCGCGCTCAGGCACGACGCTGGTGATCGTCACCCACGAAATCGGTTTCGCCCGCGAGGTCGCCGACGAAGTCGTCTTCATGGAGGCCGGCCGCATCCTCGAAGTCGGCCCTCCGGCCCGCGTCCTCGGCGAGCCCGACCATCCCCGCACCCGCGAATTCCTCGCCAAGGTCCTCTGACCACCATTTCCCTGGGAGTAACCCATGATCACCAGACGCAATGTGCTCTCTCTTCTCGGCGCCGCCTCGGCCGGCGCGCTTCTCCCCTCGCTCGGCCTCGCCCAGCAGGCGATAGACCTCTCGCCGGAGCAGCCCGGCCGGCCGCGGGCACAACGTGACGACGCCGCGATCAAGCTGATCGGCAAGGACGCCAAGTTCGTGAAGGAGGGCGTCTTCACCGTCGCCAACGCCACCGGCCGCCTGCCCTTCGCCGGCTATGCGAGCGACACCAAGTCGATCGTCGGTTCCGAGCCCGACATCGCCCAGCTCGTCGCCGATGCGCTCGGCCGCAAGCTCGAGATCGTTCCGGTATCCTGGGCCGACTGGCCGCTCGGCGTCGCTTCCGGGAAGTACGATGCGGCGATCTCGAACATCACCGTCACCGAGCAGCGCAAGGAGAAGTTCGACTTCTCGACCTATCGCAAGGACCTGCTCGGCTTCTATGTGAAGAAGGACAACGAGATTCAGATCCGCGAGCCGCGCGACATCGCCGGCCTCAAGGTCATCGTCGGCTCCGGCACCAATCAGGAGCAGATCCTGCTGCGCTGGAACGAGCAGAATGTGAAGGACGGGCTGAAGCCGGCCGAAGTCCAGTATTATGACGACGATGTCGTGCTCTATCTCGCGCTGGAGACCGGGCGCGCCGACGCCTATCTCGGCCCGAACGCGCTGCTCAGCTTCAAGGCGGCGCAGGAGAACAAGACCCGCCTCGCCGGCAATTTCTCCGGTGGCTGGCCGCTGCTAGCCGAGATCGCGGTCACGACCCGCAAGGGCGCCGGCCTCGCCGAGGCGATCACCCATGCCGTCAACACCCAGATCGGCAACGGCAACTACGCCAAGGCGCTCGGGCGCTGGAACCTCGCCGCCGAGGCGATCGAGCAGTCGCGCACCAACCCGCCCGGCCTGCCGGCCAAGTGAGCATGGGAACCCCTCCCCCTTGTGGGGAGGGGAAGGGGTGGGGGGCGGAAAGTCGGGCCTCTGCCCGGAGCTGATCGGCCTGACCCACGTTTACAAGGGGCCGTGCACTCAGTCGCTCGCCCCCCATCCCCAGCCCTTCCCCGCAAGCGGGAAGGGAGGAGCCCGCTCCGGCTGCCGTGGGTGCGAGCGGTCCGGACAGAGGAAAGATGAGAAACCATGATGTTGCGAGCGCGTGCCATGTTGGCGCTTCTCCTCGGTGGCTGGGCTGTCTTTGGCCAAACGCAGGATCGGGCTTTGGCCCAGGCACCGTTCGATCTCGGTCCGGAACAGCCCGGCAAGGTCCGTGCCGAGAAGCAGTCCGAGGCGATCGCGGCCATCCCGAAAGGGTTCAAATTCGCTGCGCCCGGCGTGCTCACCGTGGCGGTCAGCCCCGGCGGGCCGCCGCTCGCAACCTATGCCACCGATGCGAAGACCGTGGTCGGCGCCGATGCCGATTTCGCCCAGCTGATCGCCGACAGCATCGGGCTCAGGCTCGATCTGCAACCGATCGCCTGGGCCGACTGGCCGCTCGGCCTCGCCTCGGGGAAGTATGACGCGGTCATCTCCAATGTCGGCGTCACCGAGCAGCGCAAGGAAAAGTTTGACTTCTCGACCTATCGCAAGGGGCTGCACGGCTTCTTCGTCAGGGCCGACAGCAAGGTCACCGCGATCAGCGAGCCGAAGGATGCGGCCGGCCTGAAGATCAGCGTCGGCGGCGGCACCAATCAGGAGCGCATCCTGGTCGAATGGAGCAAGCAGAACGTTGCTGCCGGCCTGAAGCCGATCGAGCTGCAGCTCTTCGACGACGAGGCGGGGCGGCTGGTCGCGCTGCGCTCGGGCCGCGTCGACGTCATCGTCCAGCCGCATGCGCAGCTCGTCTTCATCGCGGCACGCGACAAGGACATCAGGCGCGTCGGCACGCTCAGCGCCGGCTGGCCGCTGAAATCCGATGTCGCGATCACTACGCGCAAGGGCAGCGGGCTGGTCGATGCGCTCACCATCGCGACCAACGCACTGATCGCCAATGGCAAGTTCCGGGCATCGCTGGCGCGCTGGAGCCTGGAGGAGGAGGCGCTCGATCGCTCCGAGACCAACCCGCCCGGCCTACCGAAATACTGAAAAGCGCATGTCCAAGCTCGCCATCCGGCACGTCGCCTTCCTGACTCCCGGCAATTACGACGATGCCGATCCCCGCTCCGGGCTGGAGGAGACACTCGCGCTCTTCGAGCATGGCGAGGCGCTCGGCTTCGACAGCGCCTGGGTGCGCCAGCGCCATCTCGAACCCGGTGTCTCCTCGGCCGCGACCTTCCTCGCCGCGGCTTCCCAGCGCACCAGCCGGATCGGGCTCGGCACTGCCGTGATCCAGATCGGCTATGAGAACCCGTTCCGGCTCGCGGAGGACCTGTCGCTGGTCGACGTGCTCTCCGGCGGGCGGCTCAATGTCGGACTGAGCGCCGGGCCTCCGCCCTTCGGCAAGCTGCTGGGCGAGCGCTTCTTCGACGCCGACCCGGGGATTTATGATTTCTCGCATGCTCGCGTCGCCCGGCTTGCCAGTAATCTCGACGGCGACTGGCTTGGCGATGCCGACACCCGCATCAGCTCGGCCGCCGGCGAGCATCGCCCGCGCCTGCGCCCGCATGCGCCGGGGCTGAGGCAGCGGCTCTGGTATGGCGGTGGCTCGCTGCGCTCGGCCCGTTGGGCCGCCGAGAACGGTTTCCATCTGCTCGTCGGCAATCTCAACGCTGGCGAGGAGACCGACGATTTCTTCGTCGCGCAGCGCCGCCACATCGAGAACTTCCGCAGCCATTGGCGCGGGGAGGGCGTGCCGAAGATCGCGGCCGGCCGCGTGATCGTGCCGCTCGACAGCGCCGACGCCGCGACGCGCCAGCGCTATCGCGACTATGCCGCCAGCCGGCATGAGCGGACCCTGGCCCCGCAAGGCGAGCGCCGGACACTGTTTACGCCCGATCTCGTCGGAACGGCGGCCGAGATCGTCGAGCGGCTTCACGCCGATCCGGTCCTGCCGCTGGTCGATACGCTGCGGCTGGAGCTGCCTTATAATTTTTCGATCGCGGACTATCGCCAGATCATCGGCGACTTCGCCGCGCTGGTTGCGCCTGCGCTTGGCTGGCACGGGGCGGCGTCGGATGAAGGACGACGACGGGCGGTCGGCGAATAGCGCGGGACTGCGCCGTCATTCCGGGGCGAAGCGTCAGCGTCGAGCCCGGAACCCATGACCACGACGCTAATCCAGTTCGTCATGCTCGCCCTTGTGGCGAGCATCCACGTCTTGAACACTGCTCTCGAAGGACGAAGACGTGGATGGTCGGGACAAGCCCGACCATGACGGGAAGGGCGGTGTTCATGGATTCCGGGCTCAGGCCTTCGGCCTGCCTCGGAAAGACAGCTGATGCTCAGCCCGTCTGGCCGGCCATCACCCGCTGCATGCCGCTGAGCACGGCTTTCAGCGAGGCCATGACGATGTTCGGGTCGATGCCGACGCCGTGTACGGCTCGGCCCTTCTCGTCCTGGAGCTGGACATAGCAGGCGGCGGTCGCGTTGGCGCCGCGCCCGACCGCGTGCTCGTGATAGTCGAGGAAGGAGAACTCGACGCCATAGGTTGTCTTCAGCGCGTCGACGAAGGCGTCGATCGGCCCATTGCCGACGCCCTCGATCGTGCGGATCGCGCCGTCCTGCTTCAGCTCCGCCGTCAGCGTGCGCGAACCCTGGGCACCTGGGAAAGTCTTGTGGGACAGCAGTTCCAGCGGCGCATCGCTCAAGAGGTAGGTCTTGCTGAACAGCGACCAGAGCACAGCGCTGGTCAGCTCCTTGCCCTCCTCGTCCATCTGCTCCTGCGCGATCTTGGAGAAGGCGATCTGCAGGGGGCGCGGCAGGTCGAGGCCATGATCGGCCTGCAGGATATAGGCGATGCCGCCCTTGCCCGACTGCGAGTTGATCCGGATCACCGCCTCATAGTCGCGGCCGACATCCTTGGGGTCGATCGGCAGATAGGGCACCTGGAAGAGCGGGTCGTTGCGCTTCTCCTGCGCGTCGAAGCCCTTCTTGATCGCGTCCTGATGCGAGCCGGAGAAGGCGGTGTAGACGAGCTCGCCGACATAGGGGTGGCGCTCATGCACCGGCAGCTGCGTGCAGTATTCGGCGACGCTGCGGATCTCGTTGACGTCGCGCAGGTCGAGCTCGGGATCGACCCCTTGCGTGAACAGGTTCAGCGCCATGGTGACGATGTCGACATTGCCGGTGCGCTCGCCATTGCCGAACAGCGTGCCCTCGACGCGGTCGGCGCCGGCCATCAGCGCGAGCTCGGCCGCCGCGACTGCCGTGCCGCGGTCATTGTGCGGGTGGATCGAGAGCAGCACGCTGTCGCGATCGGAGATGTTGCGGCCGAACCATTCGAACTGGTCGGCATGGACATTGGGCGTCGCCATCTCGACGGTCGCCGGCAGGTTGAGGATCAGCTTCTTCTGCGGCGTCGGCTGGATCACCGCCTTGACCGCCTCGCAGATCTCGAGGGCGTAGTCGAGCTCGGTGCCGGTGAAGCTCTCCGGCGAGTACTCGAAGGTGAAATTCGTCTCTGGCGCCTGCGCCGCCAAGGCCTTGATCTGGGCGGCCGCATCGGTCGCGATCTTGATGATGCCCTTGCGGTCGGAGCGGAAGACCACGTCGCGCTGCAGGGTCGAGGTCGAATTGTAGAAGTGCAGGATGACGTTCTTGGCGCCCTTCACCGCCTCGAAGGTGCGCTCGATCAATTCGGAGCGGCACTGGGTCAGCACCTGGATCGCGACGTCATCAGGGATCGCGCCGCTCTCGATGATCGAGCGGACGAAGTCGAAATCGGTCTGGGATGCTGCCGGGAAGGCGACTTCGATCTCCTTGAACCCCATCTTCACCAGCAGGTTGAACATGCGGTTCTTGCGATCGACGCCCATCGGCTCGATCAGCGCCTGATTGCCGTCGCGCAGGTCGACGGAGCACCAGATCGGCGCCTTGGTCAGCACCTGCGACGGCCATTTGCGGTCAGGCAGGTTGACCGGCGCATAGGCGCGGTACTTGGAAATCGGCATCGTGGTCATGGGACAACCCTTGCGAAGGATGCGGCGTCAGGCCTGCTCAGGGCTCTGCTGCGCCGTCATGCGATATGGACAGGCCTTTGAACCCCGGCGCGCTCACAGCGCCGGGCGGCTAAGTCGCAGGGTCAGGCCCCGGATGGCGGACCGAATTCGCATGGTCGGACATAACCACCCCGGGAGAGGAAGATCAACCTTGCTGCGCCAGACAATCCTGAGCCGTGCGGGCTGATGGCGACCTGTCATTCCTTTGTCGCGTAAGCATCGGCACAAGCTCGGCCTTCGATCAACGAGCCCTCGGCGATGCTGCGTTTCCTGGCCCTTCGCACCTTACGTGCGCTGCTGACGGTCGCGATCTGCGTCTCGGCCGTGTTCCTGGCGCTGCGGCTTGCCGGCGATCCCGCCGACATCATGCTCTCGATCGAGACGCCGCCCGATGTGCGCGCCCATTACCGTGAGCTCTGGGGGCTCGATCGCCCGCTTGCCGAGCAGTATCTGCGCTATCTCGCCAGCGTGGTCCGGGGCGATTTCGGCCTCTCCTTCGCCGACGACCGGCCTGCCTTCGCCGCGGTGCTCGATGCCCTGCCGAAGACGTTCCTGCTCGGCGCCTGTGCGCTGCTGCTCGCCCTGCTGATCGGCATGCCGCTTGGCGTCCTGGCGGCGCTGCGCCACAACAGCGCGATCGACCGCTTCGCCATGGCGGTCGCCGTGCTCGGCTATGCGATCCCGATCTTCTTCCTGGGCATCCTGCTGATCCTGCTTTTCGCGCTGAAGCTGCGCGTGCTGCCCTCGGCAGGGTCCGAGACGCTCTGGCATTTGATCCTGCCGGTGGTGACGCTGGCTCTGCCGCTTGCCGGGCGCCTCGCGCGCTTTGCCCGCACGGCGACGCTCGAAGTGCTCGGCAAGCCCTTCATCCGCGCCGCCCGCGCCCGTGGGGTGATGCCGCTCTCGGTCATCCTGCGCCACGCCCTGCCCAATGCCGCGGTGCCTCTATTGATGTTCATCGGCATCGAGATCGGGCACGTCCTCGCCGGCAGCGCCGTGGTCGAGACGATCTTCGCCTGGCCCGGCATCGGCCGCCTGCTGGTCGATTCTGTCTCGACGCGCGATCTCGCCGTGGTCCAGGCGGTGATCCTGACCGTGACCGTGGTGATGGTCGCCGCCAATCTCCTGGTCGATATCCTGCATATCCTGATCGACCCGCGCCTCGGCGGCTTCTCGCGCAGCCTGGGCAAGCCGGCATGACGGCGAGCCTCGAAATCGGCACCACTCCGGCCGCCCGCCCGCGCGGGCGACGCATGTCTCCGGTGGTCAAGCTCTCGGCCGGCTTCCTGATCCTGGTGGTGCTCGTCGCGATACTCGCGGACTGGCTGGCGCCGATCCACTACACCACCCAGAACCTGCTGGCGCGGCTGAAGCCGCCGCTGACTCAGAGCGGCGGCACGACCTACTGGCTCGGCACCGACCAGCTCGGCCGCGACATCCTCAGCCGGATGATCTACGCGGTGCGCACCTCGATCCTGATCGCGGTGATGGGCACGCTGATCGGGGCGGTTTTCGGCACGCTGCTCGGCTTCGTCGCGGCACGGATGCGCGGCATCGTCGACCAGGCGATCATGATGCTGGTCGATGCGCAGGCGGCGATCCCGGCGCTGTTCCTGGCGCTGACCATGCTCGCCTTCTTCGGCAACAACATCGTGCTGTTCATCGTGCTGGTCAGCATCGACGGCTGGGACCGCTATACGCGGCTGGCGCGAGGCCTCGTCGCCTCCGAGCAGGAGAGCGACTACGTCAACGCGGTCGAGGCGCTCGGCGCCAGCACGCCGCGCGTGATCCTGCGTCATCTCCTGCCGAACATCGTCGCGGCGCTGGTGGTGCAGGCGACGCTCAACTTCCCAGGCACGATCCTGTTGGAGACCTCGCTCTCCTTCCTCGGCCTCGGCGTGCAGCCGCCCGGCACCTCGCTCGGCCTGATGCTCGGCGAGGGTCGGCGCTATCTCCTCAACGCCTGGTGGATCGCGGTCTTCCCAGGGCTCGTCATCTTCCTGACGACGCTGTCGATGAGCCTGTTCGGCGACTGGCTGCGCGACCGCTTCGACCCGACCAGCGAGCGGCATTGAGACGATGAGCTTCGCCACCCGCAGCATCGCCGGTCCCCTCCCGCTCGCCATCGCTCATCGTGGCGGGGCCTTGCTCGGGCCTGAGAACACCGCCGAGGCCTTCGAGCGGGCGAAAGCTGTCGGCGCCGAGATGGTCGAGACCGACGTGCGGCTGTGCGCCGACGGCGCGCTGGTCTGCCTGCACGACGCCGACCGCCAGCGCATCGCCGGTGATCCGCGCCTGGTCGCCGAGATCGGGCTTGCGGAGTTGCGGGCGATCCTGCCCGGCTTGCTGACGCTGGAGGAAGCGATCGCTGCCTCCGCTCCCCTCGGGCTGCTGCTCGATGTGAAGCTCACCGACCCCTCGGTGCTGCCGCGTATCCTCGACGCCGTCGCGATCGCCGGAGCCACCAAGCGAGTGCTGCTCGGCCTGCGCTCGCTCGACCTGATCGCCGCGGCGCGCGCCTTGTCGACGGAGATCGCGATCCTCGCGCTGGTTGCGGACCCGCAGTCCTGCGCGCAGGCCAGGGCTCTCGGCGCTGGCTGGTTCCGCTTCTGGCAAGGCGAAGCGACGGCCGAACGGATTGCGGCCGCGCGCGGCCTTGGCCTGCAGACGGTCGTCATGGTCGGGCAGCCGCGCTCGGTCGCCGAGCCCGGCTATCCGCCCTTTCCGGTTGGGCGGATCGATGCAGAGGGGATCGAGCGCGTCCTTTCGCTCGCGCCAGATGCGGTGATGCTCGACGATCCCCGCCTGCTGCTCGCCGCCCGCCCCGTCACGGCCCTGTCGTCAAGCTGAGGCATGGCAGCGCGATTGCGCGGCGGCCCGATCGGTGCCGCTGCCGACCTCGATGCGAGACATACCATGATCACCCTTTCCCGCCGGCGTTTTCTCGAAGGCGCCTCCGCCGCCTCAGCGCTGCTCGCCGCCCCGCAGGCCTTCGCCGCCGGCGAGACGCGCCCGAACTTCACTGTCGCGGTCGCCGACCTGCCGGCGACGCTGGAGCCGGCGCGCGAGCTCTCCAATGTCGGCACGCGCGTCACCTATTCGATCTTCGACACGCTGATCCGCCGCGATTTCCTCGGCGCGGCCGATGGCGGCGGCTCCGAGCTGAAGCCGCATCTGGCGACCAAGTGGGAGCGCGTCTCGCCGCAGGAGCTGATCGTCACGCTGCGCCAGGGCGTCAAGTTCCACAATGGCGACGAGCTGACCTCCGAAGACGTCGCCTACACCTTCCGCGACGGCCGCCTCTGGGGTGACAAGGCCCAGATCCCCGGCGGCAAGCCCTATTTCGGCATCCTCGCCGGCGTCGAGCCGATCGACCGCTACACGGTGCGCTTTCGCACCAAGGTCGCCGACGTGCTGCTGGAGCAGCGACTCGCCTCCTGGTGCGCCTGGATCGTCAACAAGCGCGCCTATGAGGCGATGGGCTTCGAGGCCTATTCGCGCAAGCCCGTGGCGACCGGCCCCTATCGCGTCGTCTCGCATTCGGCGGCCGAGGCGACGGTGCTGGAAGCCTTCGACGATTATTTCATGGGCAAGCCGACCGCTAGGCGCGTGACCTTCCGGCGCGTGCCCGAGCTGGCGGCGCGCGTCGCCGGGCTTGTCGCCGGCGATTACGACCTGATCACCAATATCCCGCCGGACCAGATGAGCGTGGTCGGCGCCTACAAGGACATCGACGTCCGCTCCGTCGTGCTCGCGAACGTCCATGTCCTCGCCTACAATGACCAGGACAAGGTTCTGGCCGACAAGCGGGTGCGGCAGGCGCTGAACCTTGCGATCGACCGCCAGAAGCTGGTCGATGCGCTCTGGCAGGGCACGGCGCAGGTGCCGGCGAGCCACAACTTCCCCGAATACGGGCAGATGTTCGTCGAGGGCCGCAAGCTCCCCTACGATCCCGCCAAGGCCAAGGCGCTGCTGCAGCAGGCCGGCTACAAGGGCGAGCCGATCGTCTACCGCACCATGGCCAACTACTACACCAATGCGCTGGAAGCGGCGCAGATCCTGGTCGAGCAGTGGAAGGCCGTCGGCATCAAAGCCTCGCTGCAGGTGGTCGAGAACTCCACCCAGATGCGCGGCGCCGGCGCCCAGATCTTCAACTGGTCGAACTCGACGCGTCTGCCTGACCCGCTCGGCGCGATCTGGGTCGCCTGGGGCCCGGCCGGCGAAATCCAGGTCTCGAAGTTCTGGACCTCGGCCGATGGCTTCAACAAGGCCGGCACGGCGCTGGAGGCGGAGGTCGATCCGGTGAAGCGCAAGGCGTTGTTCACTGAGATGCTCGACATCTGGGAGGATGAGGCGCCGGCGACGATCCTCTACCAGCCGAGCGAGGCCTATGCGATCAAGAAGGCGATCGCCTGGCGGCCGACGACCTTCTATTTCATGGACTTACGCCCGGATAACCTGTCCTTCGCCCGCAGCTGAGTGGCGCGGACGTTAGAATGAAGAAGGGGCGGCTCGGCCGCCCCTTTTTTGCATTCGTTGCCTCGGATCAGTGCCCGCCGAGGATGAAGCGGCGGCCGTCCTGCTCGGCGAACTCGACCTGCTGGGTGAAGGCGCCGCGCCCCGTCGAGACACGGCGGATGCGTGCTTCCTCCTGCGCCGGGCGGGAGAGGTCGCGGCCGATCATGCTTGGCGCCTTGGCGAGACCGGAGAGGCCGAGCACGGTCGGGCCGATGTCGATGATCCCGGCCGGCTCCTGCGAGACGCTGCCGACCTCGCCATTGCCGGTGCCGACGATCAGCACGGTGTTGAGCTCGTGCGGGTTGATGCCGCCATGCATGCCGCCGCCGAGCGGGACATCGCCC
The DNA here is from genome assembly GCA_024231975.1 of Allobosea sp. Taxonomy (GTDB): domain Bacteria; phylum Pseudomonadota; class Alphaproteobacteria; order Rhizobiales; family Beijerinckiaceae; genus Allobosea. Next base: position 133,060 of record JAAEQB010000097.1, on the reverse strand, counting down.
GGCGTCATTGCGCCGAGGCCGGGCAGCCCGTACTGGTCGGCCTCCAGCGACGATTTCAGGATGAACATCAGGTCGGGCTGGCGCGTGGGATGACCGGCGCCGATCAGGTCGAGCGACAGGGTGCCGGCGATGTCGCCTTCCTCGCCGCTGCCGCGCGAGAAGACATGGCCGACCGTCGGCTGCTCCATCAGCCAGGCGGCAATGCGCTCGAGCTGGCTGCGGTCGTCGCTGCGCAGGCGGATCTCGCCGCTGATGCCGCCGGTCGCCAGGAAGGCGGCGCCGTCGACGGCCTTGGCGTTGTTGAGGTCGAAGCCGGCCTGGCGGGCTGCGTCGAACAACGGCTCGACCGCTCCGGTCGAGATCTGGCCATGGTCGGAGGCGGCGATCACCGCGATGCGCTCGCCATCGGGCTGGGCTTCGACCCAGTCGAGGATGGCGCCGAAGGCGCGGTCTGCCTGCTGCAGGCCGGCCTTGGCCTCCGGTGAGCCGAGCCCGCGGTAATGGAAGGTGGTGTCGGGCTCGTTGAACCAGATCAGCGCGACATCGGGCTTCAGCACCGGCAGGACGTGCTCGACCATCACCCGGCCGCCATAGGCGAGCTCGTCGAGACGCGGCAACTGGCGCTCCGGCAGCGGGCCGAGCCTGGAGATCGCGTCCTCGACCGCTTCGGGCGTCTGCGTCGCCTCGCTCCCGAGCATCGTGAAGGTCCAGTGCCCGTCGGCGCGGGCGCGCGGATTGATGAAATGCGCCGAGCCGGCCGAGCCGGTGTGGACGACGGCGAGCCTTTTGCCGGCCCGCGCCAGCACGTCGCCGAAGGTGTCGACCGCGATCAGCCGGCCGCCATGATGCGCTTCCGCCCGGCGCAGCATGCCGATGTCGCTGGTGTCGAAGATGCGCTCGGGGATGGCGTCGGCGAGGTAGAAGGCGTTGCCGACGATGCCGTGCACGCCGGGAGGGGCGCCGGTGGCGATCGCGCTGGTGGCGACGCGGGTCACCGAAGGAAAGACGCTGCGGGCCCGGCGGAACCAGGTGCCGCGCGCCGCCAGCCGCAGGATGTTGGGCGTCAGCTCGGGTGTGACCAGATCGGGCCGCAAGCCGTCGAAGACCGCGACGATGACGCGTGTGGCGGTGGAGCGATCGTCTTGGGCCATGTCGGTATCCGGTCGGTCGATGGAATCAGGCGGCTGCCGCTGCGGCGTCCAAGGCCACCGGTACCAGATGGCAGGCGGCGAGTCGCCCGTCGCTGGTGGGACGCAACACCGGCGCCTCCTCGCGGCAGCGGGCGACGACGCGCGGGCAGCGCGGATGGAAAGCGCAGCCCGCCGGCCGGTCGACCGGATTGGGCGGATCGCCGCGCAGGATGATGCGCTCGCGCGTGCCACGCTGCAGCGTCGGCACTGCCGAGACCAGGGCCTCTGTATAGGGATGGGCCGGTGCGTGGAACAGCGCCTCCGGCGGACCCTGCTCGACGATCCCGCCGAGATACATCACTGCGACCTCGTCGGCGATCTGCCGGACCACTTTCAGATCGTGGCTGATGAAGAGATAGGCCATGCCGAAGCGCGCCTGCAGCTCCTGCAGCAGGTTGATGACCTGGGCGGCGACGGAAACGTCCAGCGCCGAGATCGGCTCGTCGCAGACGAGCAGCTCCGGGCCGAGGATCAGCGCCCGAGCGAGCACGACGCGCTGGCGCTGCCCGCCGGAGAGCTCATGCGGGTAGCGCTCGAACAGGTCCGGCCTCAATCCGACCGCCTCGAACAGCTGGAGCGCCTTCTGCCGCCGCGCCTCGGCACCGGCTTCAAGGCCATGGATGACAAGCGGCTCGACGATCTGCTCGCCGACGGGCAGGCGCCGGTCGAGCGCCGCGAGCGGGTCCTGATGCACCAGCTGCATCCGGCGGCGCAGCGTCCGCCAATGGCGGTCGCGCGTTGCGCCGACCGCTTCGCCGGCGAAGGTGATCCGCCCGCGCGTCGCGGGCAGCAGGCCGAGCACGAGCCGTGCGGTGGTCGACTTGCCACAGCCGGACTCGCCGACGAGGCCGAGCGTCTTGCCGGCAGCGAGGGAAAAGCTGACGCCGTCGACGGCATGGAGCATGCGCTTCTGCCCGCTCGCCGTCGCCACCGGATAGTGGCGGGCGAGATCGTCGACTTGCAGGAGCGGGGTCATGCGAAGGCTCCCACCAGAGCCGGCGCATGGGCGGGCGGCGGCGCCGCGGTTTCCGCAAGGCGCAGGCAGGCGGTGCGCTGGCCCTGTGCCGCCAGCGTGAGGGCGGGCACTTGAGTCCGGCATTCGTCGATCGCCAGGGAGCAGCGCGGCGCGAAAGCGCAGCCCGGCGGCATCCGGTCCGGCGCGGGAACTGTGCCCGCGATCGGCGTCAACTGGCGGCGCGGCCCATCGAGGCTCGGCAGGGCTGAGAGCAGGCCGCGTGTATAGGGATGGCGCGGCCGGCCGAGCAGGTCCTGCGTGGCGGCGGTCTCGACGACGCGGCCGGCATACATCACCGCAACGCGCTCGCAGAGATCGGCGACGACGCCGATATCGTGCGAGATCAGCACCAGCCCCATGCCGCTCTCGCGGCGGATGTCACGGATCAAATCGAGGATCTGCGCCTGGATCGTCGCGTCGAGCGCGGTGGTCGGCTCATCGGCGATCAGCACCTCGGGCTCGCCGGCCAGCGCCAGCGCGATCATCACGCGCTGGTTCATGCCCCCTGAGAATTCGTGCGGATACTGCCGCAGCCGCCGCGGCGCATCGGCGATGCCGACGCGATCGAGCAGGCGCAGGGCTTCGCGCTGGGCGGCGTCGCCGCGCAGGCCGCGATGCAGTTTCAGCACTTCCATGAGCTGGGTGCCGATGCGCTGGACCGGATTGAGTGAGCTGGTCGGATCCTGGAAGATCAGCCCGATGCGTCCACCGCGTACCCTTGCGAGCGCGCGCTCCGGCAGGCGGGTGATGTCCTCACCCGCGAGCCGGACTGCGCCGGAGGTGACGACGCCGCGGCCGAGCAGGCGCAGCGCCGCGAGCCAGGTCACGCTCTTGCCGCAGCCGGATTCCCCGACGATGCCGAGCGCCTCGCCGGGCGCGAGCGAAAGGTCGATGCCACGCACCACCGGGACAGGACCGTTGGCGCCCGGGAAAGCGACGGAAAAGCTATCCAGCGCCAGCAGCGGCGTAGCGGGCGCCTGCATGTCGGGCAGCAGCACGGCCACCCCGGAGCGGTCGCTTGTGGTCGGGAGCGTCATCGCAGCGGGATAGACGCGCTTCGATGACCGTGATGTGACGCGGCGGAGCGACGAAGCCAGGCCGGTGTCCGCAGCGAATGATGCCTCAAGGCGCGCGGCCAAGGATTATCGATGTGCAGATGGCGCGGGTTACGAAATTCACGGGAGGGAAGCGTCGCGCGTCGCAAAACTTAGAAGATCTGCAATCTGGCCATGAAGTCTTGAGGTCGGGAGCGATTGAACTATCCTGCGCCGATGAAAGCGATGCAGCCTCAATCAAATCCTGAATCCTTGGTGGGCTTCCCGCTGTTCTCGCGGCAGCTATCACTGTCTGCGGGGAGATTTCCGGTTCCCGAAGGTGAGCGCATTACCGGGCCGATGCGGCGGGGTCTCAAGATCGCGGTCATGCTCGACGGGCGCCAATCCCTGGAGATCGACGATCAGCCTGCCGTCATGGTCCGCGGGCCGGCGCTGCTGGTCACCGCCAATGTCGGCGACCACGTCCAGCAGCGCACGGGTCTCAGCGGCGGCATGGTCCGCTGCGTGCTGATGCAGTTCGACCTCGATTTCGTCGAGCGGGAATTCGCCGCGCCGATGCAGCAACTGTTCGCGCTGGCAGGGGCGGGGGATGCCGGCATCTGGGTGCGCCCGGCCGATGCCGAGCTCTGCGCGCTCGCCCTCCAGATCGCAGAGTCGCCGGTAGCGGCGCCGCTACGGCGGCTCTACCTCGCCGGCAAGGCGCTTGAGCTGACCGCCATGGCACTCGACCGGATCGTCGGCCAGCCGCCTTTGCGGCCGGCGCGGCTCCCGGCCCGGACGCGCGAGCAGGTCAACGCCGTCCGCGACATGCTCGTCGCGGCGATGCAGGAACCACCGAGCCTCGCCGAGCTCGCCCGCGCCACCGGCCTCAACCCGACCAAGTTGACCTCGGCCTTCCGCGCCGAATTCGGCATGAGCGTCTTCGGATATCTGCAGGAACAGCGCCTGCAGCAGGCGCACGCGCTGATCGCCGAGGGGGAGGCGAGCATCGCCGAGGCCGCTTTCCGCGTCGGCTACACCCCGGCGCATTTCTCCAGCCTGTTCCGCAAGCGCTTCGGCATGCCGCCAAGCGCGCTGCGGTGAGGGGGACCTGCTTCAGAGCTGGAAAGGCTCGAAACTGCGCCGAAAGAAATACTGCCGCAATCGAAAGCCGAAGGCGTTGCCCGCCCCGCCCGCTTCCTGAAAGAACCCTGCCAATGGGTCGCCAGGACGGCGAAGGGGCAAGAGTATCGGCATGAACGGGGTTCTGATCACCGGCAATCGCGCCGCCTTGGCGGCTGGCGTGGCGTTAGGCGCACTCATCGCGGCCTGGCCGGGCACCGTGCTCGCACAGCAGAGCGGCGAAGCGGTCAGCCTCGACACGATCGAGGTCCAGGGCGAGCGGGCCAGCGGGCCGGTGAACGGCTATGTCGCGCGGCGCAGCGAAAGCGCGACCAAGACCGACACGCCGCTGATCGAGACGCCGCAATCGGTCACGGTGGTCACCCGCGACCAGATGGACGACCAGGGCGCGCAGAGCGTCAGCCAGGCGCTGCGCTATTCGGCCAGCGTGCTCGGCGAGACGCGTCTGTCGATGGGCCGCTATGACAGCGTCTTCATCCGCGGCTTCGGCGGCAGCGGCGGCAGTGCCGGCTTCGTCAACATGCTCGACGGCCTCAGGTTGCAGCGCGGTGTCAACTTCCTGGTCCCGGCGGTCGACCCTTGGGGCCTCGAGCGCGTCGAGGTGATCCGCGGCCCGGCCTCGGTGATCTTCGGCCAGCTCAAGCCCGGCGGGCTGATCGAGATGGTCAGCAAGCGCCCGCGCGACGTTGCGCATGGCGAGGTCCAGGTCCAGTTCGGCAGCTTCGAGCGCAGGCAGCTCGCCTTCGACATCGGCGGGCCGGTGACTCCCGACAAGACGATCCTCTATCGCATCGTCGGGCTTGGCCGCGCCGCCGACACGCAGGTCGACTTCACCAAGGAGGAGCGCCTCTACATTGCGCCCTCCATCACCTTCCAGCCCAATGCGGCGACGAGCCTGACGCTGCTGACCTCGTTCCAGCGCGATCCGGAGACCGGTTTCTATGGCTTCATCCCTTCGGTCGGCACCGCCCTGCCGAACCGCAACGGCAAGATCCGCAGCAATTTCTTCCCGGGCGAGCCGAACTATGAAGGCTACAGCCGCAACCATCTGACGCTCGGCTATGCCTTCGAGCACCGCTTCGACGACGTCTTCAGTTTCCGCCAGAACGTCCGCTACAGCGACCTGCAATCGCGCAACCGCACGGTCGCGGCCGCTTCGCTGGGCGCCGACCAGCGCACGCTGACCCGCCGCGTCACCGCCTCGAACGAGAAGGCGCAGACCTTCGGCATCGACAACCAGCTTCAGGCCGATTTTCGCACGGGTGCGCTGACCCACAAGGTGCTGTTCGGCGTCGACGGCTATTGGAGCGACGGCACCGCCTATACCGGCGCCGGCGGCACCGTGCAGACGCTCGACGCCTTCAACCCGGTCTATGGCCGCACGCCTTTCGCCGTGCCGGCGATCCCGGGGACGGGTCAGGTTGCCCAGCAATACGGCGTCTACATTCAGGACCAGATCAAGCTCGACCGGCTCTCGCTGGTGGTCGGCGGGCGCTTCGACCGGGCGATGGCCCGCACCCGCAACATGACCAATGGCGCGCTGACCAAGCAGGACGACACCGCCAATACCGGCCGCGTCGCGCTGATGTACAATTTCGACAACGGCTTTGCGCCCTATGCCAGCTATTCGACCTCGTTCGACCCGGTGGCGGGCACGACCTTCAACGGTGTCGCGTTCAAGCCGACCGAGGGCGAGCAGTACGAGGCCGGCTTCAAATACCAGCCGCCGGGTTACAACGCCTTCCTGCAGGCGGCGGTCTACCAGCTGACGCAGACCAATGTGCAGGTGGCGGACCTCGCCAATCCCGGCTTCCAGATCCAGACCGGCGAGGTCCGGGCACGCGGCGTGGAGGTCGAGGCCAGGGCGACGGTTTTCGACAATCTCGATTTCGTCGCGGCCTATACCTATACCGATGCCGAGGTGACGAAGAGCACGGGTGCCGATCTCGGCAAGCGGCCGACGGTGGTGCCGCGTCACTTGGCGTCGCTCTGGGCGCACTACACCTTCAAGACCGGCCTGTTCTCAGGGCTCGGTTTGGGCGCTGGCGTGCGCTATGTCGGCAAGGGCGCCGGCGACCCCGGCAACACCTTCTTCACGGATGACTACGCGCTGGTCGATGCCGCGATCAGCTATGATCTCGGCGCTGCCAATGCCGCGATGAAGGGTTGGAAGGTGCAGGTCAACGCGCAGAACCTGTTCGACGAGGACTATGTCGCCGGCTGCTACGGCGCCGTGCAGTGCTCCTTCGGCCTGCGTCGCACCGTGCTGGCGACCCTGTCCTATCGCTGGTGAGGACAGGCGGGATGCTGCGCCCGGGGCCGGTTGCATTTGCGGGGCGTGATCTGCCGGTTCCCCGGCCGGTCACGTTGCCGCACGCGCACTGCCTCGCCTTATTCGCGCCTGGCGGAGCCGAGTATCGGCTCCTGGTGGCGGTTCCGCCCGAGCCGGCGCCGACCGAGGGCTTTCCGGTCCTGATCCTGGCCGATGGCGATGCGCTGTTCCCGACGGCACTGTCCGCCGCGCGGCTGCAGGCGGGCCGCCCCGAGGTGACTGGCGTGCGCCCGGCAGTGATCCTCGGTATCGGCTACCCCGGTGCGGCGCCCTTCGATGCCGAGCGGCGCCGGCGTGATCTCCTGCCGACGGATGGCGGCGCCGACCGCTTCCTCGACCTGATCGAAGGCGAGATCCTGGCGCAGGTCGAACGGCTTGCCCCTATCGACCGCGCACGCTTGTCGCTGGCCGGCCATTCCTTCGGCGGGCTCTTCGCCCTCCATGCGCTGTTCGCGCGGCCCGGCCTGTTCCGCAGCCATGTCGCCGGCAGCCCGTCGATCTGGTGGGAGGAGCGCGCCATCCTCGAGACGCGCGAGCGGTTCCTGAGCTCTCCTGCAGCGGCATCGCCGCCACGCCTGCTGATCACCGTCGGCGGGCAGGAACAGAGCGGCGACGAGCAGCGTGATCCGCAGCGGGCGGCGCGCCTGCGCATGGCGCGGATGCTCGACAACGCCGCCGAGATGGCTGGGGCGCTGGCGGCATCCGGGCGGGTCGCATGCGAGCACGTCGTCTTTCCCGGCGAGAACCACATCTCAGTCCTTCCGGCCATGCTGTCGCGCGCGGTCGCTTTTACGCTCGGCGAAGGGGGCACGCCATGATCGCTTCGCTGTCGCGATTGCTGCTCGTAGTCAGTGCGCTGCTTTCGGCTCTGGCCCTGCCCGCCCGTGCCGAACCGGTCACCGTGACCGACCTGCTCGGGCGCAGTGTGACCTTGCCGGCTCCGGCCAAGCGCATCGTGCTGGCGCAGGGGCGCCAGCTCAATGCGCTCGGGCTCCTCCATCCCGATCCGATCAGCCTGCTTGCTGGCTGGGGCGCCGACCATCGCCGCCAGAACCCCGACGCCTATGCGCGCTATCTCGCCAAGTTCCCCGCGATCGAGACGGTGCCCACCGTCGGCGATGGCGGGATGCAGGACGGCTTCTCCTTCGAGAAGGCGGTGTCGCTCTCGCCCGACCTCGTTATCCTCAGCCGTTCGCTGGCGGGGACGCGGACCGGGCCGGGCGATCTCGTCGCGCGCTTCGAAGCGGCCGGCATCAAGGTTGCGGTCGTCGATTTCTTCCTGCAGCCGATGCGCGACACGCTGCCCAGCCTGCGCATCCTCGGCAAGCTGATCGGCCGGCAGGAGCAGACCGAGGCCTATATCCGCTTCTACGAGGAGCGGCGGAGCCTGATCGAGGACCGCCTGCGCGGGGCCGAGCGCCCCTCGGTGTTCATGCACGCCCATGCCGGCGGCTTCGATTGCTGCCAGACGCCGGGCAAGGGCACCTTCGACGATTTCATCACCGCCGCCGGCGGGCGCAACATCGCCGCCGCGATCCTGCCCGGCGCGACCGGGCAGATCAGCCTGGAGCAGCTCCTTGCTGCCGATCCGGCGATCTATGTCGCAACTGGCGGCACGCATCTGGCCAGGCTCAATGGTCTCGTCCTCGGGCTCGGCGTCTCCCGCGAGACCGCCGCGCCGAGCTTTGCCGCGCTGCTCGGGAACCCCGGCATCGCCGCGCTCGCGGCTGTCCGCAACCGCCGGGCCTATGGGCTCTGGCACCTGTTCAACGACACCCCGCTCCACATCGTCGCGATCGAGCGGCTGGCGACCTGGTTCCACCCCGATCGCTTCGCCGATATCGATCCGCAGGCGACGCTGGACGAGATCTCCCGCCGCTTCTCGGCGATCCCGCTCGACGGCGCGCTCTGGATCGGCGGCGCCGGCCCGGCCAAGCCCTGAGATCAAGGGCAGCGACAGGATACCCCGATGACCATGCTTCGCGCGCAAACGCGTATCGCCCTGCCCGATCCCGCTGCCGTGCTGCGCCCGCTCCACGAGCACATGCTCGAGCATGAGGCCGAGGTGAGCGAGGCCGATGGCGTGACGACGATCAGCTTCGGCGACAGCCGGGCGGAGCTGACCGTGGAGCCCGGCGCTCTGTCCGTCGTGATCGAGGCCCCTGACCTCGCCCAGCTGCAAGGCAGCAAGTTCGCCATTGCGAGCCATGTCATCGAGTTTGCATCGGAAGGCATCGCGCCCGCGATCCACTGGAGCGGCGACGGCACGGAGCCGATGCTGCCGCCGGATTTCCGCGTGCTGAGCGTTACCAGCGTCGAACAGCTGACACCGCATATGCGTCGCATCCGCTTCCGTGGCGAGGACCTTGCCCGCTACGACTCGCTGGAGGCGCTGCATGTGCGCCTGTTCATCCCGCCGGCAGGCCTAGCCGAGCCGGTTTGGCCGATGATCGGCGCGGATGGCCTGCTGCAGGCGCCGCCCGAAGGGCAGCGGCCGGCGATACGGAAATATACGATCCGCGAGATCGACGTCGCCGCCGGCACGCTCGCCATCGATTTCGTGCTGCATGACGATGCCGGGCCGGGTTCGGCCTTCGCGGCGCGCGTGCAGATCGGTGATCGCATCGGCATGGCCGGGCCGGGCGGGCGCGGGCTGAAGCAGGCTGCGCGCTACCTCTTCCTTGCCGACGAGACCGGCCTGCCGGCGCTCGCCCGCATGCTGGAGCATCTGCCGGCGGGCGCTTCGGGGCTCGCACTCGTCGAGATCGCCGACGCGGCCGAGCGTCAGTCTCTCGCGGTGCCGGAGGGATTCAGCCTGCGCTGGCTCCAGCGCGACGGCGTGGCGCCGGGCTCGACGAGCCTGTTGACGGACGCGCTGGCGACGCTGGAATGGCCGGCAGGCGAGGGCAGCCTCTATCTCTGGGCTGCCTGCGAGCATGCCGCCTTCCGCGAGATCCGCGCCGCCGCGCGCCAATATTTGCGGCCCGAGATCGATGCGCATCTCGTCGTCAGCTACTGGCGCGCCGGTGTCTCGGAGGAGCAGCACGCAGCGGAGAAGCGCAAGGCAGCCTAGATCAACGCGCGAAGCGGGCGGCCGCGAAGGGCACGGGATCGCAGAACGGCGCCTGCCCGGTCATCATCTCGGCCAAGAGCCGCCCTGTCGCGGGGCCGAGCGTAAAGCCGTGATGGGCGTGACCGAAGGCGAGCCAGAGGCCGCGATGCCGGGGCGCCGCCCCGATGATCGGCAGCATGTCCGGCAGGCAGGGCCGCGCACCGCGCCAGGGCTCGGCATCGAGGCGTTCGCCCAGGGGCATCATTCGCCGGGCGACGCGCTCGGCCTGGTCGAGCTGCCAGGAATCCGAGGGGGCGTCGCGTGCCGCGAGCTCGATGCCGGTGGTCAGGCGGATGCCGCGTGCCATCGGGGTCAGCACGAAGCCGGCCTGTACATCGCAGAGCGGGTGCTGCGGCCCGGCCTCCCCGGCACTGGCGTAATGCATGTGGTAGCCGCGCTTGAAGCCGAGCGGAAATCGATAGCCGAGCCGTTCGTAGAGATCGTTGGACCAGGGGCCCAGCGCGACGACGGCTTCGGGCGCGCGCCAGTCCTCGCCGTCGGCCGACAAGCTCCAACCCGTGCCGTCCTGCCGCAGGCCGGTCGCATCGGCGCGTCGCAGTTCGCCGCCGCGCGCGGTGAAGAGGCCGGCATAGGCGCGCGTCACCGCGCCGGGATCGCTGACGGTCTCAGGATCGCGCCAATGCACGGCGCCGGCGACGATGCCCGGCTGCACGCCCGGCTCGCGCACCCGAAGCGCCGCCTCGTCGAGGACATCATAGGCGAGGCGATAGGGCGCAAGATCCTCGGCCGCCTTGACGGCCTGCTGCAGGTCGCGGTGGCTGCGGTAGAGCTCGATCCAGCCCTCATTGCGCATCAGCGCCTCGGTGCCGGCGGCCTTAGTCCAGTGCCGGTGCTCGTCAAGGCAGCGCTCGATCAGCGGCAGGATCGCCTGCCCCAGCCGGTCGAGCCGGTCGGGCGCCGAATTCCACCAATAGCGTGCCAGCCAGGGCGCCATCCGCAGCAGGGTCGCAGGCTGGTAGCGCACCGCGATCGAGCGGTTCGAGGCGAAGGCGAGAAGCGTCGCGAGGCTGCGCGGGAAGGCGTAGGGGACGACCGAGGCACGCTCGATCAGCCCGGCATTGCCATGGCTGGTCTCGGCTCCGGGCTCGCCGCGATCGACCAGCAGGACGCGGCGGCCGCGTTCCTGCAGATGCAGAGCGATGCTGACGCCGACGATGCCGGCCCCGAGCACGATCACATCTACCTGCCGTCCTGCAGTCGTCATCGCCCCGCTCGCACTGTTTTCGCTCAGGCCAGTTCCGCTGAGCTGACTACATGTGTGCCCGATTTGGCCGCGATGGCGGCCTCGATCATGGCGGCGGCGATGCGCCTGGCCGGATTGATGCGCCAGGCGCGCGGCAACAGCGGACCGAGGATGCCGAGCAGGACGAGCGCGGCGCGTTCGGCCGGACGGCTTTCCTGCCGCTCGCCGCCGATCAGACCCGGCCTGACAAGAGTGAGCGAGGCGAAGTCGAGGCCGGCGAGATCGCGCTCCAGCTCGCCCTTCACCCGGTTGTAGAAGATGCGCGAGGCCGGGTCGGCGCCGAGCGCCGAGTTCAGGACGAAAGCCGGTGTGCCGTGCCGGCTGGCAAGCTTGGCGATGGCGAGCTGATAATCGTGATCGACCCGCCGGAAAGCTTCCTGCGAGCCGGCCTTGCCGATGGTCGTGCCGAGCGCCGAGATCGCCGCATCGGCCGCCCACCAGGACGCATCCTCGGGCAGTGCTTCGAAATCGACGGCCGGCGCCAGCAGCTTCGGATGCGCCGGCAGGGCACGACGCGCCGGAGCGATCACCGCATCGATGCGCGGATCGACGAGCGCCTGCGCCAGCACATGGCCGCCGACCAGCCCCGTCGCACCCGCAAGCAGCAGCTTCATCGCAATCTGACTCCACGAATGACCGGAGGTCAGATGTCGCAGATCGGATGAGGCCGGTCGAGCCTCCGGCGCCTCAGGCGACGGCGGTGGCCTGAGGTTGGAGTTCCTCGACCGAGGGGATGCGGCCCTCATACCAGTAAGCCGCCGCGGCGCGCGACATCGCCGCCCCGTCATGGCCGATGCCGGGCACGGTGATCAGCGTCCAGTTACAGGGCAGGCCGCGCCTGGCTGCTTCCGCCTTGGCGAAATCGAGCATGAAATGCGCGCGGGCATAGCGCATCGGCCCCTGCGCCAGCGCCTCGGGCTGTGCCGGGAGGTTCGGATCGCTGGTGACGATGTCCTGGTCGCCGGCGAAGATCACCATCGGCCAAGCGAGCCAGCGCGCGAGATCCCCCTCGCCGAGGCCGAGCCCGCCGAGCCCCTCGGGAAAGCGCCGCTCCAGCGTCGGCAGCGTGTACCAGCCGGAATTGGCGGGGAATGCGACCTCGTAAGGCGTGTCGGCTTGCGTCGCCAGCAGGCGGTGGACGAACTGGCCGCCGGCGGAATGGCCGAACAGCTTGACCTTGTCGCGCGTGGTGACGCCGGCCTGGCGTAGCGCCGCCAGCACGCGGGCCGGGACGGCATAGAGCCAGTCGTCCTGCGCGGCGATCGTGCTGTCCTCGCCGACGACGAGGCCGTTATTGTAGCCCTCGGCCTTGGGGAAATGCTCGTTGCCGAAGGTCGGGGCGACGATCAGCAAGTTGTGCTTCTCGGCCGCGTCGATCCAGAAGTCGCGATAGTCGTCGCCATTGCGCAGCATGCCGTGCTGGACGAAGACCACTTCATCCTGCGGGCGATGCCGCGCCGGCCGGTAGAAATTGATCTCCAGTGGGCGCTGCGGATGGTGGGCGTCGATGAAGGGCAGGGTGCTGCGGCCCTGCGGCGGATCGAGAGTAAGCGTCGTGCTCATGCGGCCTTCGCAGTCGTGTGCAGGTGGCAGGCGGCGCTGCGGCCGGGTGCGATCTCCGAGAGGTCCGGGCGGACCTCGCGGCAGACCGCCATGGCGTGCTCGCAGCGCGGGTGGAAGGGGCAGCCCGAGGGTGGGGCGAGCGGCGAGGGCAGTTCGCCCTTGAGTGGCTGGAAGCTGCTCTTGCGTCGTGCCGCCGAGGGGATCGCCTTGATCAGGGCCGCGCTATAGGGGTGCGCCGGCTCGGCGAAGATCGCGGTGGCGCTGCCGATCTCGACGATGCGGCCGAGATACATGATCGCGACGCGGTCGCTGATATGGCGGACCAGGCCGAGATCATGGCTGACGAAGAGATAGGTCAGCCCGTGCCGCTCGCGCACATCCATGAACAGGTTGATCACCTGCGCCTGGATCGAGACGTCGAGCGCCGAGACCGGCTCGTCGCAGACCAGGAAATCGGGCTTCACCGCCAGTGCCCGGGCGATGCCGATGCGCTGGCGCTGGCCGCCGGAGAACTGGTGCGGATAGCGCTCGCGATAGGCGAGATCGAGCCCGACCTCGCTGAGCGCCCGGTCGACCGCGCCGTCGAGCTCCGCCTTCGGCACGAGCTTATGGACCGAGAGCGCTTCGCCGACGATGCGGCTCACCCGCATGCGCGGATCGAGCGAGGCATAGGGGTCCTGGAAGATCATCTGGACCTTGAGCAGATAATCGAGCCGGTCCTTGCCCTTCAGCGCCGCGGCCGAGCGCCCCTTGTAGAAGACCTCGCCCTCGGTCGGCGGCAGGATGCCGGTGGCGATGCGCGCCAGGGTCGACTTGCCGCAGCCGGATTCGCCGACGAGGCCGAGCACCTCGCCCTTGCGAACGCTGAGATCGACGCCGTCGACCGCCTTCAGGGTCGAGGGCGGCGCGTGCCGGCCGATCGCGGTCAGGATGCGCTCGGCCATATTGGCCTTGCCGCGGAAATATTTGCGGACGCCGCGCAGCTCGAACAGGGTCTCGCTCATGCCGCCACCTGATCCGGCACGGGGTTGTGGCAGCGCAAAGTGCGGCCATCATGGGCCTGCGGCTGCGGATCGCTCTCGGCGCAGACCGGCAGAGCCCGCTCGCAGCGCGGCCGGAACGGACAGCCTGAGGGGCGCGAGTCGATGCGCGGCGCCATGCCGTCGATCTGGTGCAGGCGCTCGCCCGGCTCGACCATGGTCGCGGAGGAGTTGAGCAAGCCGAGCGTATAGGGGTGTCGCGGCCGGTCGAGCACGGTCTCGACCTCGCCGATCTCGACGATGCGGCCGGCATACATCACCGCGACGCGGTCCGCGAGCTCGGCTACCACCGCGAGATCATGGGTAATCCAGATCACCGCAGCGCCGCTCTCGCGCGAAAGCTTCTGTACCTCGTAGAGGATCTGCGCCTGGATGGTGACGTCGAGCGCCGTGGTCGGCTCGTCGGCGATGATCAGGTCGGGATCGTTCAGGAGCGCGGTCGCGATCGCGACGCGCTGGCGCATGCCGCCGGAGAATTCGTGCGGATACTGCTTGAGGCGGGTTTCCGGCGAGGAGATGCCAACCCGGGCCAGCGCCTTCGCTGCCTTGCTAAGCGCCTCCTGCCGGCTGCAGGCGCGATGCTCGAGGATGGCCTCGCTCATCTGCTCGCCGATGCTGAGCACCGGGTTCAGCGTCATCAGCGGGTCCTGGAAGATCATCGCGATCCGGTCGCCGCGCAATTGCCGCAGCCGCTCCTGCGACGCGGCGCGCAGATCGTCGCCATCGAACAGCACCTCGCCGGCGACGACTTCACCCGGCGGGTCGATCAATTGCACCAGCGAGAAGCCGGTGACCGACTTGCCCGAACCGGATTCGCCGACGAGGCCGAGCACCTCGCCCTTGGCGACGCTGAAATCGACGCCGTCGACCGCCGGCCAGGCGCCGTCCTGCGCATGGAACACGGTCTTGAGGCCGCGCACGGAAAGGAGTGGAGCGTTGCTCATGCGCGCACGTTGAAGCTGCGGCGCAGGCGATCGCCGACGAGGTTGAGCGACATGATCAGGAGCACGAGCGCGATGCCGGGGAAGACGGCGATCCAGTATTCGCCGGAGAGCAGGAATTCGAAGCCGTTGGCGATGAGCAGGCCGAGCGAGGGCTGGGTCACCGGTACGCCGACGCCGAGGAAGGAGAGCGTGGCCTCCAGCGTGATCGCCGAGGCGATGCTGATGCTGGCGACGACGAGCACGGCGCCGACCGAGTTCGGCAGCAGATGCGCCAGCATGATGTGGCGGGTCGGCAAGCCGAAATTCACGGCGGCCTCGATATATTCCTTGCGCCGCTCGACCAGCGCCGCCGCCCGCATCAGACGGGCATATTGCGCCCATTGCACCAGCACGATGGCGAGGATGACCTTGTCGACGCCGCGCCCGATCGAGGCGAGCAGGACCAGCGCGACCAGGATCGACGGGAAGCCGAGCATGAAGTCGACGACGCGCATGATGATGGCGTCGACCACCCCGCCGAACTGCGCTGCAGCGAGGCCGGCGAGGATGCCGATCGAGAGCGCCCCGATGGTCGAGGCCAGGCCGACCAGCAGGCTGGTGCGCAGGCCGTAGAGGATGGCGCTCAACATGTCGCGGCCCTGCGCATCGCTGCCGAGCCAGAAGGTGAAGCCGCTCATGCCCTGCTCGCCCGGTGCCAGCCGGTTGTCCATGACGCTGAGCGAGGCCAGGTCATGCGGGTTCTGCGGCGTGATGAACGGCGCCAGCAAAGCGAGCGCCACCATGATCCCCAGCAGGATGGCAGCGCCGCGCGTGGTCGGGCGATTGCGCAGATGGCGCAGCACCTGCTCGCGCAGCGGTGTGTCGGCCTTGATGGGACCGGCGAGGCGGGGAGCGTCCAGGCTCATGCCTGCTCTCCGGCGAGCTTCACCCGCGGGTCGAGGGCGGCATAGAGCACGTCGACCAGGAAATTGACGGTGACGAAGAGCAGCGTCGCCAGCAGGACGTAGGCGACGACCACCGGGCGGTCGAGCTGGTAGACCGAGTCGATCAGCAGCTTGCCCATGCCCGGCCAGGCGAAGACGGTCTCGGTGATGGTCGAGAAGGCGACGAGGCTGCCGAACTCGACGCCGACCACGGTGACGACCGGGATCAGGATGTTGCGCAGGATGTGCCGGTTGACGATGCGCCTGGGGCGGACACCCTTGGCGCGGGCGTATTTCACATAGTCCAGCGTCATCGTCTCGGTGGTGCCGGCGGCGACGAGTCGGATGATCAGAGCGAGGTTCGGGATCGCCAGGTTGAGCGCGGGCAAAGCGATGTGCTGCAGCCCGTCCAGTGTCAGCAGGCTGGTCTGGATGCCGAGCAGCGAGACCGTCTCGCCGCGGCCTGCGGTCGGCAGCCAGCCGAGCCAGACGGCGAAGAGCAGGATCAGCATCATGCCCTTCCAGAAGCTCGGCAGCGAGAAGCCGAGCACGGTGCTGGCCATGACGATGCGGGCGCTCCGGCTATCCGGGTTCAAGCCCGCCATCAGCCCGAGCGGGATGCCGGCGGCGAGCGCCAGCGTCATCGCCAGCAGCACGAGCTCGAAGGTCGCCGGCAGCCGCTGCAGGATCAGCTGCAGCGCCGGGACGCCATGCACGAAGGAGCGGCCGAGATCGCCCTTCAGCGCATTGGCCATGAAGGTCAGGTACTGCTGCCAGACCGGCAGGTCGAGCCCGAGGCGGCGGATCAGCGCCTCGCGCTCGGCCGCGCTGGCCGAGGGCGAGACCAGGAGCTCGACCGGGTCGCCAATGCCGTAGACGGCGAAGAAGACCACGATCGAGACCGCGAGCAGCACGAGCACGCTCTGGATCAGCCGCTGCAGGATATAGGCGGTCATGGCACCGAGCCCCGGGCGAGTGCTTGCCGGCTTACTTCGCCGGCTTCACCGACATGGCGAGCATGTACTGGTCGGCGCGGCCGGCGACCGAAAGCTCGGACTTGAAGGCCCAGATGCCGCTTTCGAAGTGGAGCGGGATGAAGGCGCCGTCGTCGAGGACGAGCTTCATCGCCTGCTGCAGCAGCTCGGCGCGCTTCTTGTCGTCGAGCTCCGAGACCGCGGCGCGGATCACCTTGTCGAACTCGTCGTTCTTGTAGCCGCCATAGTTCGAGCCGCCGAGGGTCTTGGCCTCGTTCGGGGTCGGCGGCCACTGGCGCAGGAACGATGCGGCCTCGCCGGTCGCCGAGCCCCAGCCGCCGATCGCGACGCTGAATTCCTTCTTGGCGCGGCGCGGGAAATAGATCGCGCGCGTCATCGCGTCGACCTCGGCCTTGATGCCGATCTGGGTCAGATACTGAGCGACGGCCTGGGTGATCTGGCTGTCGTTGATGTAGCGGTCATTGGTCGAGGACAGCGTCAGCTGGAAGCCGTTGGGATAGCCGGCTTCGGCCAGCAGCTTCTTCGCAGCGGCCGGGTCATAGGCCAGCTTGGGCGGATTCGGCAGCGTGCCGAACATGCCGGTCGGCAAGTACTGGTAGGCCGGCTCGGCGGCGCCGTCCATGATGCGCTTGACGATCGCCTCGCGGTCGATGGCGAGCGACATCGCCTTGCGCACGCGGGCATCCTTGAGCGGGTTCTTGCCGTCCGGCGCCTTGACGAAGGGGCTTTCGTCGCGGGCGACGTCCAGCTGGAAATAGACGATGCGGGTCGAGGGCGTGATGACCGAGCCGAAGCGCTTGTCGCTCTTGATGCGGGCAAGGTCGCGCGCCGCCGGGTTCTCGATCACGTCATAGTCGCCGGCGAGCAGGCCGGCGAGGCGCGGGCCGGCATTGGTCACCGGCAGGAAGCGCACGGTGGCCCAGGGCTGGGCGCCGCCCCAGTAGTCCGGGTTGCGCTCGAGCTCGATCGCCGAACCGCGCACATAGGACTTCAGCTTGTACGGCCCGGTGCCGATCGCCATCGTGCCGTCGTTGAAGTTGTTGACTGCCGGCCAGGGCGAGGTGACGCCGCAATTGCTGGCGATGTCGTATTTGATCTCGCCATGCTGGACGATCGAGGCCGAGAGGATCGGCAGGCTGGAGAGCAAATTGGGCAGCAGCGGCTCCGGCACCTTGGTCTCGATCACCAGGGTATTCGCATCCGGCGTCTCGACCTTGGCGAAGTTGGCGGTGACGTCGGCGAAGGAATCGGAGACCTTGGTCTCATTCTTCAGCGTGCGGCAGAAGGTGAAGACCGCGTCCTGCGCGCCGAAGGGTTGGCCATTGGTGAACTTGACGCCCTGGCGCAGCTTGAAGGTCCAGCGGTTCTTGCCGTCATTCTCCCAGGAGGTGGCGAGACCCGGCTTCAGCGCCTGCATCTCGTCCTGCAGGACGAGGTTGTCGAAGATATGCGCGGCGAGCGCGTTGTTGGGGGTGAGTTCGTGATAATGCGGGTCGACCGCGGTCGGCTCGGAGGCCAGCGCGATGCGCAGGGTCTGCGCCATGGCAGGAGCACTGAGCACGCTGGCGCTCAGCATGCTGGCGCCGAGCAGGATGGTGATGAGCGCGCGCTGACGCATCGGTCGGTCTCCGTTCCCGTAGCTGGTCGTTTTGACAGCTTTATTTTCACGCGGTAGCAAACATGAAAATGATCCGACGTCAATCAGCGGGAGAGCCATGTCACGCGCCCTAAAGCCGACGACGGACCTGGCCAACCGCATCGCCCGAATCTACCCCTCGCTGAGCGAGGGCCATCGCAAGGCGGCCGACTTCGTCCTGCAAAGCCCGCTCGACTCGGCGACCGTGACGATCGAGGGTCTGGCCGAGAAAAGCGGCACCTCGACTGCGACCGTCACCCGCTTCGTGCGGGCGCTCGGCTACCGCAACTATGGCGACTTCCGTGCGGCGCTGTCGACGGCGCTCAAGGTCGCGCTCGCCCCAGTCGAAGGGTTGGCGGATGCCCGCGCCGCCGCCGGCTCGGTCTTCGCCACCATGGCGACGACGCTGAAGGGCGAGGCGGCCAATCTCGACGAGGCGATCGCGACGCTGGAGGAGGAGACGGTCAACCGCGCCATCGCCCTGATGTTGAAGGCGCGCCGGATCTTCATCGTCGGCTCCGGCGCCAGCCACTATGTCGGCGCCTTCCTGGAGGATGGGCTCGCGCTCTATCTCGACGCCGAGGTCGTCTTCGCCTCCTCGCGCGGCGGACCCGAGCGCGCCGTGCGCCACATGCTCTCGGCCGGGCCGCAGGACGTCGTCATCGCGATCTCGCTGCCGCGTTATTCGCGCGCCACGCTGGAGCTCGCCAAATTCGCCAAGAAGCGCGGCGCCGTGCTGATCGCGCTGACCGACAGCCCGTCATCGCCCCTGGTGCCGCTGGCCGACATGACCTTCTTCGCCCCGGCCCGCAACAGCTTCCTGCCGAATTCGCCGACCGCCGCCTTCGCCGTCGCCGATGCGCTGATCACCACGCTGGCGCGCGAGCGGCCGGATGCGGTCGAGGCCCTGAAGGGGTTGAGCGAGAGCCTGCTCTGGACCTTCCATTATTAGGCTTCGGTTCACTCTTTGCCGCGTCGCACAACCAGGCCGAGCAACAATCCCATGTACGCGCCCACCATCTGCTTTTAGAATGATTCGCGAAAACGAGATGTGCTCGTAAGAAAAGCAGGGGGAGATCTCGCGTGAAGGCGGATCTGTCGCGCAGAAGCTTCCTCAAGGTCGGCGCCGCCGGCATTGCCATCAAGATTTCCCTGCTGCCCTCCGCGACGCAGGCCGAGTTGATCGAGACGCCGCCGCGGCCCGGTGCTGACTGGCTGGCCGGCGGCAAGCCGAAATACCGGCTCGACGCCATCGCCAAGGTCACCGGCGGCAAGACCTTCACCCGCGACTATCGCGCCCGCGACCTGGAGGGGTGGCCGAAGGAGCAGGCGCACGCCTTCATGCTGCATGCGACGCGGGTCGATCGCGTCTTCGACGGCGTCGACCTCTCCCTGCTCGGCGACGATCTCAAGCCGGACCGGCTGGTGCTGCAGGAGGATCTCGTTGCCGACGGCGTCGCGATGCCGGCGCCGTGGCCGGGATTCTATGGCGACGTCTTCTTCGTGCCGAAGGGGCAGACGGCCCGGCTGCTCGGCCAGCCCGTCGCGATGCTGATCTATCGCGACTTCGCCCGCTATGACGCGGCAAAGCGCAAACTGCGCTTCAACGACAAGGTCGTGCGCTACGGCGCCGAGGGACCCTCGACCACGCCCGGTCCCTATGGCGCGGCGCGCTATGTCCGGATCGACGGCGGCAATCCCGATGCCGAGGACCGCTATTCGGCGCTGAAGGACACGACGATCCGCGCCGGCTTCAAGGGCATCGAGCCGCAATGGCCCGCCGCCGGCGAGGGCGACGCGATGGCGCGCGGCATGGCGGCAGCAGCCGAGATCGCGCGCGAGATCGCCAATGCCGGCGACGATGTGCTGGTGCTGCGGCGCTCCTATTCGACCCAGTCGGCCGATGCCTCCGCCATGGAGGCCGACAACGGCAATGTCTGGTACGAGCGCGGCACAGGCGTGCTGCATGCGCTGGTCGCAACGCAGTCGCCGCACGAGGTCGCCGAGATGGCGGCCCATATGCTGGCGAAGTCGAAATTCTCGCTTCAGAGCATCGACCTCAGGATCGGCTACACCGTCGGCTACGGCACCAAGGACCACGCGCTCTTCCCGTTCTTCTGCGTGCTCGCCGGCCTCTATGGCGAGGGGCGTCCGGTCCGGCTCGCCAATGACCGCTACGAGCAGTTCCAGACCGCGCTGAAGCGCCATGCCTTCCAGATGGAGAAGGTCATGGTGATCGATCGCAAGACCGGCAAGTTCCGGGCGATGACCGGGCGCTACCAGAACGATGGCGGCGGACGCGAGAACTTCTCGGTCTCGGTCGGCACGGTCGGCGCGACGGCGGCGCAGTCGATCTACTATCTGCCGAAGAGCGATTTCTCCGCCGCGATCCTGTCGTCGCGCGCCGTCGATGCCGGCTCGATGCGCGGTTACGGCACGCTGCAGACCATGGCGGCGACCGAGATGATGGTCGACGAGGCCGCCGAGGCGCTAGGCCTCGACCCGATGGAGTTCCGGAAGCGCAATGCGCTGAAATCCGGCATGAAGAACTCGCAGGGCGCGATTCCCTCGGGAGCGCTGCGCCATGACGAGATCCTGGCGAAGGCGGAGAAACATCCGCTCTGGGTGAACCGGCAGAAGCGCAAGGCCGAGTTCGAAGCCAACAATCCCGGCAAGAAATACGGCGTCGGCTACGGCCATGTGCACAAGGACTACGGCACCGGCGCGGAAGCAGCGCTCTGCGCGCTCGAATTCGATGCGAGCGGGCGCCTCAAGCTGTCGCATGTCGCGCATGAGATCGGCACAGGCGCGACGACCTCGCAGACGGTGATGGCCGCCGCCATCCTCGGCAAGCAGCCGGACGAGACCGTCTTCGGCAAGGTGCGCTGGCCGCAAATGCCGCTGGAGACCACCGACGAGCCCTATACGCTGTCGCAGGAGGAGGAAGACAAGCGGATGGCCAATCCGCGCTGGACGCCGAGCTTCACCTCGCCGATGAGCGCCTCCAACAGCGTCTACTATCTCGGCCATGCGACGCGTGAGGCGGCCCGTATCCTGGTCGATCTGACGGTCTGGCCGGCTGCGCGCTCGCTCTGGTCGCGCGGCATCGGCGGCGGCCAGATGGCACCGGAAGCGGTGCGGCGAGAAGACCTGCGCATCGTCAATGGCAGGGTGACGGCCGCGGCGATGCAGCCTTTGCCCTTCGCCGAGGTCGCGGCCGAGGCGCACCGCCTCGGCCTCGTCACCGGCATCACCGTGCACAGCTTCAACCGCTGGCAGTGGGCGGAAGCCGAGTTCGAAGTGCCGGGCACCGGGCGGCGGCGCTTCGCCATCGATGCGCTGTCGGTGAAGTATGGCGACGGGGCTCCGGCCGAGCGCAAGGCGCTGATGACTGAAGGAGGCTGGCATTTCATCGAGCGCGCCGCGGTCTTCTATCCGCCGGCGCAGCGCAACAATGCCGGCGTCACCTATTACGCGCCGATGGCGACGCTGGCCGAGATCGTCGTCGATACCGGTAGCGGTGACGTCAGCCTGCTCTCGCACCACTCCATCCTCGAATGCGGCAACCAGATCGTGCCGGAGCTGGTCTCCGGCCAGATCCAGGGCGGGCTCGCCATGGGCATCGGCCACGCCCTGAAGGAATACCTGCCGCTCTATGAGGACGGGCCGGGCGACGGCACCTGGAACTGGAACCGCTACGAATTGCCGACCTCGAACGACGTTGCAGTCTGGAAGCAGACGGCCGAGGTGCTGCCGCCGCTCTCCGACACCGATCCGCCCAAGGGCATGGCCGAGGTGGTGATGATCGCGGTGGTGCCGGCGATCGTGAACGGCGTCGCCCACGCCATCGGCAAGCGCTTCTACACCCTGCCGCTCACGCCCGAGAGGATCAAAGAGGCGCTGGCATGACGACCGCGACCAAGCAGCTCTCCCTGACCATCAACGACAAGGCCGTCGGCCCGATCGACGTGCCCGAGACGATGATGATGCAGGATTTCCTCTATGAGTACCTGAACCTGACCGGCTCGCGCATGGGCTGCGGCCAGGGCATCTGCCATGCCTGCACCGTGGTGCTGGAGAAGGCGGACGGCTCGCTCGAAGAGATGCGCACCTGCATCACCGGCGCGCACTGGTTCGCCGGCCGCAAGGTCAGGACCATCGAGGGCCAGGCCAAGCGCGACGCCAATGGCGCGATCACCGAGCTCTCGCCGGTCCAGCAGGTCTTCATCGAGCACTTCTCCTTCCAGTGCGGCTATTGCACGCCCGGCTTCGTCACCGGCGCGACGGTGCTGCTCGACCAGCTCAGGCGCAATCCGGTCAAGCGCGAGGCGCTGGAGCAGGTGATCAGCGAAGCGCTCGACCGCCATATCTGCCGCTGCACCGGCTATGTCCGCTATTTCGAGGCGGTGCGTGATCTCGCCCTCAAAACTCCCGGCTTGGTGAAGGCGTAAGGCTGATGGCGAGGAAGCTGCTTCTGGCCGCCCTGGCGGTCGCTGTCGTCGGTGCGCTCGCAGGCGGGGCCGTCTTTCTCGGCCTGTTCGAGCGCAGCGTGGTCGCCAAGGAGATCGAGCAGCCGCTCTCGGCCGAGCAGATGAAGACGCTCGCCAAGCGCGGCGCCTATGTCGCCGTCGCCGCCGACTGCTATGCCTGCCATGTCGTGAAGGGTGGTGCGCCCTGGGCCGGCGGGCTGCCGTTCGAGACGCCGCTCGGGACGATCTTCTCGACCAATATCTCGCCCGACAAGGACCATGGCATCGGCAACTGGACGCGGGCCGAGTTCCATCGCGCCGTGCGCGACGGCGTCGGCAAGCACGGCCATCTCTACCCGGCGATGCCCTATGCCTCCTATCGCAAGCTGACGGCCGACGATGTCGACGCGGTCTATGCTTTCCTGATGAGCCGCGAGCCGATGAAGGTGGCGAACCGCGCCAACCACATGCCGTTCCCGCTCAACATCCGGCAGGGGCTGACCTTCTGGAACCTGGTCAACCTCTCCTCCGACACGAAGACCGAGGTCGCCGGGCGCTCGCCGCTGTGGAATCGCGGCCGCTACCTGACCGACGCGCTCGCCCATTGCGGCGAATGCCATACGCCGCGCAATCTTGCGATGGGCATGAAGGAGAGCGCCTATCTCGAGGGTTCGGAGCTCGAAGGCGTGATCGCGCCTGACATCACCAAGGCCGGACTGACCCGGATGGGCTTCGATCCGTTGGTGTTCGCGAGCTTCATGAAATCGGGCATCTCGGCGCAGGGTGCGATGACCAACCAGATGTTCGAAGTCGCCCACTTCTCGACCCAGTACTTCACCGCCGACGATCTCGCGGCGATGTCGGCCTATCTCTTCGACCTCGACAAGCTGCCGGAGAACGCGACCCCGCCGGCGCCGCCCAAGCCGGTCGCCGTCTCCGCCGAGGTCGCAGCGTCCGCCCGCGCCAGCTATCTCGCCGTCTGCGCCAGTTGCCATGGGGGCGAGGGGCAAGGCATCCCGCATGTCGTGGTGCCGCTGGCGACCAATGCCTCGCTGCGGCTGGCCGATGCGCGCAACCTGAACAAGGTCATCCTCACCGGCATTCCGGCCCAGCGTTTCCCTGGGCTGGAACGGATGCAGCCGATGCCGGGCTTCGCTGGCCAGCTCTCCGACCAGCAAGTCGCCGATCTCTCCAACTGGCTGCGGGCGAACTGGGGCGGGCAGCAGCCGAGCGTCACGGCCGAGGAGATCAAGCGGCTGCGCTAGAGCGATTTCCGACCAGACTGAACCGTCATTGCGGGGAGCGCAGCGACGAAGCAATCTAAGGGGACGTAGAGCTCTGCCGCCCTGGATTGCTTCGCTTATGCTCGCAATGACGGAAAATGCTCCGTCAGATCGAAACTCCGCTGAGCCGGAGGGCGCCAGCGCAGCCAGCGGGCTTCACAATGTCCGCGCCAGCCGCGGGTCGAGCATGTCGCGCAGGCCGTCGCCGATCAGGTTGATGAACAGCACGGTCGCCCCGAGGAACAGGCTCGGATAGAGCACCACCCAGAAGGCGAGCTGCACGACATTGCGCCCCTCCGAGATCACGCTGCCCCAGGTCGGCGTCGTCGGCGGGATGCCGAGGCCGAGAAAGCTGAGATAGGCTTCCGACAGGATCGCAGAGGCGCAGACGAAGCTCGCCTGCACGATCAGCGGCGCGATCGTGTTGGGCAGGACATGCCTCAGCAGCAGGCCGGGAAAGCGCACGCCACTCAGCCGGGCGGCTTCGATATAGGGCTGCTCGCGGATGCTCAGCACGACCGAGCGGACGAGGCGCACGACGCGCGGCACTTCCGGGATCGCGATCGCCACCACGACCGTGGTGATGCTCGGCTTGACGATGGCGACGAGCGCGACGGCCAAGAGGATGCCGGGGATCGCCATCATCCCGTCCATGATCCGCATCAGGACCGCATCCGCGACCCGGTTGAAGCCGGCGATCATGCCGATCGCCAGGCCGAGGCAGACCGACAAAGCGGCGACGCCGATGCCGACTGTGAGCGAGACCCGCCCGCCCCAGATGACGCGGCTGAAGACATCGCGGCCGAACGGATCGGAGCCGAACAGCCAGGCATCGCTCGGCGGCCGCAGCCTGGCCGCCGGATTGATAGCAACGGGATCATGCGTCGCGATCAGCGGTGCGAACAGTGCGAGCAGAATGATCGCCGCCAGTCCGATGCAGCCGAGGATGAAGAGAGGATAGCGCCGGAGCCAATAGGTCAAAGTCCGGGTGCGGGCGCTCTTGCGAGGGGCCTCGATGGCGATGCTCATGGGCTCGTTCTCAATAGCGGATGCGCGGATCGAACAGCGAATAGGACAGGTCGATCGCGAGGTTGATCAGCACGTAGAGCGCCGACAGCACGAGGATGACCCCCTGCAGGATCGGGAAATCGCGGCGGATGATCGCGTCGATCATCAGGCGGCCGATGCCGGGGATGGCGAAGACGGTCTCGGTGACGACGATGCCGCCGAGCAGCGATGACAGCCCGATGCCGACCATGGTGACGATCGGCACGGCGGCGTTCTTCAGCGCATGCACCGCGAGGATGCGCGGCGTCGCCATGCCCTTGGCGCGGGCGGTGCGCATATAGTCCTGGTTCAGCACGTCGAGTACCGTCGCGCGGGTCATGCGCGTCAGCAGGGCAATGTAGATGAAGCTGACGGTCAGGCTCGGCAGCACGATGTGGGGGAAGAACTTGGCCGGTCCCGCCGACATCGGCTGGTAGCCGCGGACCGGGAACCATTTCAGCTCGACCGAGAACTTGAAGATCAGGAGATAGCCGATCAGGAAGATCGGCATCGAGAAGGCGATGACCGCGAGCGTCATGATCAACTGGTCGATCCAGCTGCCGGCCTTCCAGGCGGCGACGACGCCGAGCGGGATCGCGACGATCACCGCGAAGGTCATGATCGTCAGCCCGATGATCAGGGTCGGCTCGATCCGCTGCGCGATCAGTTGCGACACCGGCATCTGGTTGAACAGCGAGGTGCCGAGATCGCCCTGCAGCACCTGCCAGAGCCAGCCGAGGAACTGCTCGGCGATCGGGCGTTCCAGGCCGAGCTGCTCGCGGATGCGGCGCAGGTCTTCCGGCGTTGCGAGGTCGCCGCCGATCAGCGCGGCCGGATCGCCGGGCGTCAGATGCAGCAGCATGAAGACGATGACCGCGACGGTCGCCATCACCGGGATGGTCGCGAGCAGGCGCTTGACGATATAGGCCAGCATCGGTGGCTCCGTTCCAGTGCTTGAGGGCGGGCCATGCGCTCCGCCGACGGTCCGCCGGCACGCCGAGTGACGCGCTCACGGCAGATGAAAGGGCGGCGCACGCCGGGCGCGCGCCGCCGGCCGCTCACTTCTTGCCGACGTTCCAGAACAGCGGGATCGGCGAGTCGATCAGGCCTTCGACCGATTTGCGATAGGCGGTGAGCTGCTTGTACTGGCCGGTCAGCCCATAGAGCGAGGCGGCATAGGCCTCCTGCTGGATCTTGTCGGCGATGGCGCCCTGCTCGGCCTCCGGCGCCTTGAGGAAGGCGGCGCGCAATGTCTCGATCGCCTCATTCTTCGGCCAGCCGATCGAGGCCTTGCCGACGCCACCCGCCCGCAAAGCGTTGTTGAGGAAGGGCACGGAGTAGTTGGTGCTGTCGGCGTATTGCGGCCCGATGTTCCAGCCGCCTTGCGCGATCGGCTCCTGCTTCAGCATCAGCGCGAAGATGGTGGCGCCGTCCGTTGCCCGGAGCTCGACATTCATGCCGATCGCCTTGAGGTTGTCGAACAGCACCACGGTGACCGGATGCAGGATCGCGTCGTCGACGGCGTCGAGCAGGACGACCTTCTCGCCCTTGTAGCCGGAAGCGGCGAGCGTCTTCTTGGCCTCGTCCAGGTTCTTCTTGAACAGCAATTGCTCGGGTGCGAGGTCCCGGCCGAAGCGGGTGCCGCAGAAATAGAAGCTGCGGCAGGGCTCCCAGCTGCGCTTGTCGTCGCTGAGGACGCGCAGATACTCGCCCTGCTCGATCGTCTGCAGCACGGCCCGCCGGACCTTCTCGTTGTCGAAGGGCGGATGGATATGATTGAAGCGGATCATCGTCTGCATGCCGAAGGGATCGACGGCGCGGACGGTGATGTCCTTGTCATTCTGCAGCGTCGGCAGCAGGTCGGAGGGCGGATGCTCGAGCCAGTCGACCTCGCCGGCCATCAGCGCGGCGGCGGCGGTGGCGCCGCTGGGGATGAACACCCACTCCATGCGCTCGACCCTGGCGATCTTGCCGCCGGACATGAAGTCTGACGGTTCGGAGCGCGGCTTGTAGCCCTTGAACTTCTTGTAGACGGCCTTGTCGCCCGGCATCCATTCGTCGCGCGCGAACATGAAGGGGCCGGAACCGATCACCTCCTTGATCTGCTCGAAGCCGCTGGTCTTGGCGATGCGCTCGGGCATCATGAACGGCACCGGCGAGCCGGTCTTGGCCAGCGCCGAGAGCACGTGGCCGAAGGGCTCCTTCAGCACGATCTCGAAGCTGTCGGTGCCGGTTGCCTTGATCTCGCTGGCGGCGGCGATCAGCGCCTGGCCGATGGAGTCGCGCTGGCCCCAGCGCTTGATCGAGGCGACGCAGTCGGCGGCGGTGACGGGCGTGCCGTCATGCCAGGTCAGGCCCGGCCGCAGCTTGAACGCATAGCGCAGCTTGTCCTCCGAGACGGTCCAGGTGTCGACCATCTGCGGCTTGATCTGGAACTTCGAGTCGAAGGCGAACAGCGTGTCGTAGACGAGATAGCCGTGGTTGCGGCTGTTGTATTCCAGCGACCAGATCGGATCGATGACGCGCAGGTCGGTTGCTGCGGCGAAGCGGAAGGTGTCCTTGTCCTGCGCAACGGCGAGTGTCGCCATGCTCGCCGCGATCACGACGCCGGTGGCGCCTACGGCACGCGCAAAACTTGTCCGGATGTTCATTGTCTGAGCTCCTCACCTGAACGAGATCACGGGTCGCGCGCTCTGCGGCGTTTGATCGACCTGTGTCGGTGAGGAAGGCTCGATATAACGAGGATTGAGACCCTCGCTATCGCCAACCGCCTGATCTTTGAAGCCTGAGGCCATAGCTCGGGAATGTCAAGCATTCTCCGATAGTTGCGACAATCCGGAGCCGACACCTTGCGGTAGAGTGAGCCGGCCCTCCACAGCCTCCAGCCCGCTGAAGGGATCATCGAGCAGATGATCGAATTCGGCGAACTCGACGGGGTAGTGGAAGGAGGGCAGCGCCGCAGCCAGATGCAGGCATTGCGCCGCGATGAGGCGGGGGCCATAGGCAGTGCCTACCCGGTAGGCGCGCCCCGCCGCCTCGCAGATCTGAGCGGCGATGAAGACCTTGCCGAGCCCGCCGAGCACCGAGCTCTTCAGGTTGAAGCTGTCGCAGGCGCCTTCACCGATCAGGGTGACGATGTCGCGCAGCGAGCGGATGGCTTCGTCCGCCTCGACCGCGATCGGGCTGCGCTGCGAGACGAAGGCCAGGCCCGCAATGTCCGCTGCTGGAACCGGCTGCTCGACGAGGTCGACGCCGTGACGGGCGATGCGCTCGATCATGCGCAGCGCGGCCTTCGGCGTGTAGCTCTGGTTGGCGTCGGCCGAGAGCCTGACTGCGGGGCCGACGCTTTCGCGCACCGCCCTGACGCGTGCCTCGGCGAGATCGGCATCGCCGTCGATCTTCACCTTGAGGCAGCGATAGCCCAGCCCGGCGAGCCTGGAGGCATCGGCGGCCATGCCTGGGGGATCCTTGAGCGGCAGGATGCGCTGGAGCTCGACGCTGCTTCGCCGCGCCCCGCCGAACAGCACGTGCAGCGGCACGCGCAGGGTCCGCGCCGCCAGCTCGTGGAGCGCGCTGTCGATGCCGGCCTTGACCGCCTCGTGCCCGGACAGCGCCTTGTCGAGGCGATCCCGCGTTTCGGCGTAACGCAGCGGGTCGGCGCCAAGCAGGGCAGGGCGCAGCACCGCGATCGCGGCCTCCGAGCCGGCGAGATCGTCGGCATAGAAGGCCATCGCTTCGATATGCCCTTCGCCGGCGAGGCCGGACGCGGCGCGCAAGGTCACGATCAGCCCGTTGAGGCGCGGGATGCCGCCCAGAGCGAAGCGCCAGGCCGGGTCCTGCTGCGGCTGAACGCAGCGCCTGACCTCGACGGCGACGATCGGATCGGCCTCGACGGAAGGGATAGCCATTATCGAACGACTCCTAGCGGCTCACCGAGCCGAGAAAGTTCAGGATTTCGCGGTTGTAGAGTTCCGGCACTTCCCACCAGGGCGAATGGCCAGAGCCGGGCAGGATGGTCAGGCGCGCGCCGGGAATCCGGCCGGCGATCAGGCGCGCATTGGCAGGCGGGGCATAGAGATCGGCATCGCCGGTCAGGACGAGGACCGGAAAGTCGAAGTGCTGGAGGTCGGCCCAGCGGACGTAGGTGGCGAAGCGCAAGGGGACGCGCTCGATGCCGGAGCGCGCCAACATCGCATTCCAGCGGGCCACGCCCTCCGGGCATTGCGCGCGATAGGATGGGCCGAGCTCGCGGAAATCATGCGGAAGCCGCTCGAACTCGGGCGGCAGCAGCCGTTGCATGATCGCCTGGTAGTCGTCGTCGACCAGCCCGACGATGCTGCTGGAGATGACGAAGCTGAGAAGGCGCTGCGGGTGCGAGACTGCGAAATCGGTCGCGACCATGCCACCGGCGGCGGTGCCGATCAGGTGGAAGCGCTCCAGCCCGAGCGCATCGACCAGTTGGAGCAGATCGGTCGATGCCGGTGTCGCCGCCCCCTCGTCGCCGTCGTCGGAGCCGAAATGTCCGCGCCGGGAATAGCCGATCACCCGATAGCCGGCTTCCGCGAAGACCGGCCATTGCAGGTCCCAGCACTCGCCGCTGCCGGCCGAGGCGTGCAGCAGCACGATGGCCGGGCCGTCGCCGCCCGTATCCCAGACCCATAGCCGGATGCCGTCGCCGACATCGACATGGGCTTCGTGCCGCGACCGGCCGTGGGGGAGGGCGGCGTTCACCGGCTCAATCCGCCTTGAAGGCGATCGCGTCGGCCTCGATCAGCCAGGCGGGATTGGCGAGGCCGCCGACCACGAAGGCCGTCGTCGCCGGCGGCTTGCCGGAGAAATAGCCGTTGCGGATGCCGGCATAGCCGATGATCTCCTCGGCGCTGCGGCAATAGGCGGTGATCTTGACGATGTCGTCGAAGCCCATGCCGGCCGAGGCGAGGACCGCGCCGATATTGTCCATCATCTGCCGGACCTGCTCGTCGAAGGCCTCTGGAATGGAGCCGTCGAGCCGGACGCCGACCTGGCCGGCGATGAAGAGCTGGCGGCCCGGGCCGCGGGTCTCGACCCCGTGCGAATAGAGATTGCGGGCGGGCGGCGCGAGCGTGTCGGGATTGTGCTGGAGCGTGGACATGGTCGTCTCTTGCGGTTGGAAGGGGATGGTTCAGGCGCCGACCTGGCTGACGAACTTGGTCGAGAGATAGGCTTCGAGCCCCTCGGTGCCGCCTTCGCTGCCGTAGCCGGAATCCTTGACGCCGCCGAACGGAGTCTCGGCCGCGGCGAGGCCGAAATGGTTGATCGAGACCATGCCGCTCTCGAGCCCATCAGCGAATTGCGCGGCACGCTTGGTCGAGCGGGTGAAGGCAAAGGCGGCGAGGCCGAAGGGCAGGGCGTTCGAGCGTTCGATCGCCTCCTCGACCGAGCCGACCCGCACCAGCGCCGCCACCGGCCCGAACGGCTCGTCGCGCATGATGCGGGCGCTGTCGGGCACGTCGGACAGCACGGTCGGCTCGAAGAAGAAGCCTTCATTGCCGATGCGGCGGCCGCCGGTTTCGAGCCTGGCGCCGTGCTGGACGGCGTCGGCGACGAAATCCTGCAGCGCATCGAGCCGGCGGGCATTGGCGAGCGGGCCCATCTGCGTGCCCTCAGCCGCGCCCGGACCGACCTTGACCGCCTTGGCGGCCTCGGTGAAGGCGGCGCGGAAACCGTCATAGACGGCGTCCTGAACGTAGAAGCGCGTCGGCGAAGCGCAGACCTGGCCGGCATTGCGGAATTTCAGGCCGACGCCGAGCTTCACCACCGTGTCGAGATCGACATCGTCGCAGACGATGAAGGGCGCGTGGCCGCCGAGCTCCATGGTGGCGCGCTTTGCCTGCGCTCCCGCCAGCGCGCCGAGATGCTTGCCGACCGGGACCGAGCCGGTGAACGAGACCTTGCGGATGATCGGCGAGGCGATCAGCCGTTCCGAGATCTCGGCAGGCACGCCGAACAGGATGTTGAGCACGCCCTCGGGCAGGCCGGCCTCCTGGAAGCATTTGGCGAGCTCGATGCAGGCCGAGGGGGCCTCTTCCGGCGGCTTGGCGATGATCGAGCAGCCGGCGGCCAGCGCTCCTGCGATCTTGCGGACGAGCTGGGCGAGCGGGAAGTTCCAGGGGCTGAAGGCCGCGACCGGACCGACCGGCTCCTTGACCACGATCTGGCGTGCGCCGGGGATGCGCGAAGGGATCACCCGGCCATAGGCGCGACGACCTTCCTCGGCATACCACTCGATATGCTCGGGTGCCGTGCCGGCTTCGCCGCGCGCCTCGGCCAGCGGCTTGCCCTGCTCGCGGGTCATATGCTGCGCCATCACCTCGGCACGGTCGCGGACCAAAGCGGCGGCGCGGTGCAGGATGCGCGAGCGTTCGAGCGCGGTCATGGCGCGCCAGGTTGCAAAACCCTTCCGTGCGGCCTCCAGGGCGGCATCGACATCGGCCGCCTCGGCGTAACCGAGCTTGCCGATCACCGTGCCGGTGGCGGGATCGACGACGTCGCCGGTGCGGGAGCCGGATGGCGCGCGCCAGGAGCCGGCGATGAGAAGGGGCTTGTCGAGCATGATCGATGTCCTGCGTTGGAAACTTTGGGCTGCAGCTGCGCGGCCCGGTCGTTGGTCGGGGAGGAATGCGGGGCGCTATTCGAGCTTGACCCCGATCGAGGCGATCAGCGGACCCCATTTCGCCCGCTCGGCCTTGATGAAGGCGACGAACTCGTCCGGAGAGGTCGGCGAGGAGATCGCCTCCTGGCTCTCGAACTGCTTCATGAGCTCGTCCGAGCGCAGCGTCGCCAGGGCGGCGGCGTGGATCTTGCCGGAGACTTCGGCGGGCATTCCGGCCGGACCGACCAGCCCGTACCAGTTGTCGGAGACGACCTTGGGAAAGCCGGCCTCGGCCGTGGTCGGTAC
Source organism: Allobosea sp. (assembly GCA_024231975.1). GTDB lineage: Bacteria > Pseudomonadota > Alphaproteobacteria > Rhizobiales > Beijerinckiaceae > Allobosea. The sequence continues at coordinate 101,133 of JAAEQB010000097.1, read as the reverse complement.
ATCCGGCAGGGCCTTGATCCGCTTATCCGTGGTGACCGCCAGGGCATTGACGCTGCCGGCCTGGATCTGCGGCAGCAGCACCGGGATATCGGCGGTGACCATGTCGATATGGCCGGCGATCAGGTCGTTCACGGCCGGGGCCGCGCCGCGATAGGGCACATGGGTGATGTCGACCTCCGCTTCCGCCTTGAACAGTTCGCTGGCGAGATGGGTGATGCTGCCGAGGCCGGCCGAACCGAAATTGACCTTTCCGGGGTTCTTCTTCGCGTAGGCGACGAGGTCGGCGAGGCTCTTCAGGCCGAGCTTGGCGTTGGTGGTGATGACCTCCGGAACGCGCGACACCAGAGTGAGCGGCGTCAGGCTGGTCTCCCAGTCGAATGGCATCTTCGGGACCATGAACGGCACGGTCGAGAGCGCCGCGGCGCCGGCAAGAGCGATCTGGTAGCCGTCCGGTCCCGCCTTGGCGATTGCGTCGATGGCGGGCAGGCCCGCCGCGCCGCCGGGGCGGTTGTCGATGACCACCTGCTGGCCGAGCCGGGTGCTCATCCCGCTGGCGAGGGTGCGGGCGAACAGGTCGGCCGGGCCGCCGGCGGCGAAGGTGACGATCAGGCGGATCGGCCTGACCGGATAGCCCTGCGCGCCGGCTCCTGAGGGAGCCAGCATCGCTGCCCCGGCTGTCGCCATGAATCTGCGCCTGTCCATCTCGATCCTCCTCCCGTTTTTGGTTTTTCCGGCTCTGGCGGCGCGGATGGTCACGAAGGCTGCAGAGCGGGCTCGCGAATGGGATGGGCTGCAGGAAGCCGCGCTAGCGTCGCCCGGTATTCCCTGGCGATCCGCGCCACGAGCTCGCCGGCCGGGACGATGTCGTCGATCAGCCCGGCGCTCTGCCCGGCCTCGACCTTGCCGTCCTCGATGTCGCCGTCGAAGGCGGCGAGCTTCAGCGAGGAGCGCTGGAAGAGCTCGCGCCGCTCCTCGTCGGGACGTCCGGCGCGCTCGGCCGCCGCCATCTCTTCGGCGAAGCGGTTGCGCAGCACGCGGATCATGCCGAAGCCGCGTCCGACCACCATCGTGTCGGAGACGGCAGCCGCAACGACACGGCGGCGATAATCGTCATGCAGGCGCGCTTCCGGCGTCGCCATGAAGCGGGTGCCGAGCTGCGCGGCGTCGGCGCCCAAAGCGAGCGCGGCTGCGAGGCCCTGGCCATCGGCGATGCCGCCGCCCAGCACGATCGGCACATCGCGCACGGCTTTCGCCACGGCGCGGCCGATCACCAGTGTCGAGACCAGCTCCGGCGGCGGGTGGCCGCCGGCCTCGCCGCCGACCACGACGAGGCCGTCGACGCCCTTGGCCGCCGCCTTGGCGGCATGGACCTCGGAGGCAACGACATGCAGGCAGATCGTGCCGACCGCCTTGAAGCGATCGAGATAGCGGTCCGGCCCGCCCTGCGAGGCGATGATGACCGGGACACGCTCGTCGACTAGCAGCGCCAGGATGTCGTCGACTTCCTTGCGGTAGAGCGGGACGTTGACGGCGAAGGGCCGGTCCGTCTGCGCGCGCACATCGGCGATCGCTGCCTTGAGATCGTCGCGTCGCATCGGCCCGGCGGCGATGACGCCGAGCCCGCCCACGCCCGAGACTGCGGCTGGCAGCGCGGCGCAGGAGGAGGCCCAGCTCATCCCGGCCTGCACGATCGGCAGGTCGATGCCGACCAGCCGGGTGAAGCGCGTCTCGATGCGCAGGCTCTCGATGCGCGTGTTCATGCCACCGCCTCGAGGCCGAAGAGTTGGCGCGCATGGGCGGCGAGCTTGTTCTTCTGGACCTTGGAGCTGGCGGTCATGCCGATCTGGTCGAAGCTCTCGACGATCTCGACATAGCGCGGCACCTTGAAACCGGCGAGGTGCTCCTTGCTCCAGGCGATGATCTCGTCCGGCGCGAGCGAGGTACCGCTCGCCAGGATCACGAAGGCGGCGGGCACCTCGATCAGGCGCTTGTCGGGCACGCCGACCACCTGCGCCTGCTGGATGCCGGGATGGCGGTGCAGCACGTTCTCGATATCGGCCGAGGCGACATTCTCGCCGCCGACGCGGATGATGTCCTTGGCCCGGCCGACGAAGGCGAGCCGGCCATCGGGCGAGAGGCGGCCGAGATCGCCGGTGCGCAGCCAGCCGTCTTCGCTGAGGACCGCGCGGGTCTCCTCGGGCTTGGCGTAATAGCCCTGCATCACGTTCCAGCCGCGCGCATAGATCTCGCCGACCTCGCCGGGGCCGGGCTCGGGACCATCCTCGGTCGCCCGGATCTCGACCTCGACGCCGGGATGGATGCGCATCCAGCCGGCGATCCGGTCGGCGAGCGGGTCCCACCAGGCGGCGGTGCAGATGTTCGGGGAGGCTTCGGACTGGCCATAGCAGACCGCCATCTCGGTCGCGCCGAGCTGGCGCGCGATGCGCTCCATTACCGAGGGGGTCGCCGCCGCCCAGCCGCCACGCAAAGAGAGTTTGCGCTGCGGCAGGTCGGGATGGTCGAGCAACATCAGGAAGATGGTGTCGTTGCCCGACATCAGCGTGCAGCGCTCCTCCTCCATCAGGCGCAAGGCATCGCCCGGCTCGTAGCGCTCGCAGCTGACGAGGCAGGCGAGATGCTGCAGCGAGGCGATCACGGCGAGCGTGCTGCCGGCGACATGGAAGAAGGGGCGTGGGCTGAAATAACGCTCGCCCGAGCGCAGGCCGAAGAAGCGCCCGGCGGAATAGGCGTCCCAGGTCATGTTGCGATGGGTCAGCACCGCCCCCTTCGGGAAGGAGGTGGTGCCGGAGGTGTACTGGATCAGCAGCGGGTCATCGGCCGTCGGGACGGGCTCCGGCACAGGCTGGCCGGCGCCCACCTTGAGGAAATCGGCGAAGCTGGTCGCGCCGGCCGGGACGGTCTCGCCGAGCACGACGACGCGGCTCAGCTTGGGCAGAGCCGGGTCAGGCAACTTCGTATCGACTGCCGGGCAGATCTGCCTGAGGATCTCGACGAAATCGATCTTGAGCAGCCGGTCGGTCATGAACAGCAGCGAGACGTCCGACTGCCGCAGCGTATAGGCGATCTCCTCCGCCTTCAGCCTTGTGTTGACCGGCACGGTGACGGCGCCGAGCCGGGCGATGGCGTGGAACAGCACGATCCAGGGGATGCTGTTGCCGAGGCAGATGCCGACATGATCGCCCTTGCGCACGCCATGCGCGGCAAGCGCGGTCGCAACGTCGTCGACCCGCGCGGCGAGAGCGGCATAGCTGATGCGCTCGCCATTGCAGACGACGGCCTCCTCGTTGCCCGCCAGGCGCACGGCCCGCGCCAGTGCCTCCGGCAAGGTATCGGCGCAGCCGAAGAGATCGGATGGCAGCTCGCTGGCGCTCATGAGCTCTTTTCCTGTGCGTCGCGTTCGGCGAAGGCTTCGAGGCCCTTGCGCCATTCGGTGTCGGCGAGCGCGCGCTCGATCGCGGCGAGCTCGATGCGGATGCCGGTCGAAAGATCGGTCTTCTCGCCGAGCTCGATCGACTGCTTGGCGAGGGTCAGTGCCAGCGCCGGCGCCTTGGCGATCTGAGCGAGCAGCTCGGCGACGGTCGCTTCGAGTGCGTCCGGCTTGACGATGCGGTTGACGAGGCCGGCGGCGAGCGCCTCTTCGACCGGCCAGCGCCGTGCCGTGAACAGCAGCTCCTTCGCCAGCCGCTTGCCGACGACGCGCTGCAGGCGCTGCGTCGCACCGACCGTACCCCAATGCGCTTCGGGGAAGGTGAAGCTGGTGCGCTCGGAGGCGATGATGAAGTCGCAGGCCATGGCGATCTCGCCGCCGGAGCCGACCACCGGCCCGTCGACTACGCAGATCACGGCCTTGCTGGAGCGCTCGATCGCGTCATAGGCGGCGAAGGAGGCGAGCCGGCGCTGCCGCACCCAGATCTCGTCCTTGCCCTTGCGTTCCTTGAGGTCGGCCCCGGCGCAGAATACCGGGCCGGCGCCATCGACACGGACGATGCGGATGGCCGGATCGGCCTCGATCGCCTCGAACACGGCGCGCAATTCGCGGCACATCGTCAGGTCGAGCGCGTTGCGCGCTTCGGGACGGTTCAGCGTCACCCGCAGGATCGGGCCGTCGACGGCAACCGCGAGGAGCTCGAAGGTCATTCCATTTAAGGGGCTCTGGCTCATGCGCCGATCTCCTTCAGGCCGAATTCGGCGGCGAGGTCGGCGCTATCGGCGCCGTGCAGTGGCGGGGTGCCGAGGGACGGGTCGTCATAGCCGGTGAAGCGCAGCGGATTGCGCAGCGCCGGGAAGGCGCCCGCCGTTGGATGCCGGAATTCCGCCACCATGCCGCGCGCCTGCACATGCGGGTCGGCCAGCGCCTGCGCGACCGTGTTGACCTCGCCGGCCGGGACGCCGGCTGTGCGCAGGGCCTCGGCGACATCGGCGCGCTTGCGCTGGGCCAGGGCCGCGCGCATCGCCGCCATCACGCGCTCGCGCTGCTTAACCCGTTCGGCGTTGCGGGCGAGGGCCGCGTCGGCCGCGAGTTCGTCGAGGCCGAGAACCGAGCAGATCGCCTGCCAATGCTGGTCGCTGCCGCTGATATGCAGCCATTCGTCGCCGGCGCAGGCGAAGGCGGCGGAGGGAACGCGGCCGGGATGCTCGGTGCCGGTGCGCTGCGGGTCTTCGCCCAGCGCAAAGAGGCGGGCCGCGGCGATGGTCAGCAGGCTGATCTGGGTGTCGAGCATCGAGAGGTCGACATGGCAGCCCTTGCCGCTGCTGGCGCGGCCGACCAGCCCGGTCAGGATCGCGACGGCGTTCCAGAGCCCGGCGGTCAGGTCCGCCATCGGCACGCCGACCTTGGCGGGCGGTCCATCGGGATGGCCGGTCAGCGCCATCACGCCGCTGAGCGCCTGGAAGATCGTGTCGTAGCCGACGCGGTCGCGATAGGGGCCGCTCTGGCCGAAGCCGGTGTTGGAGACGTAAACGAGCCCGGGCTTCTCTTGGGAGAGCTCAGCATAGCCCAGCCCCATCTTGTCCATCTGGCCGGGCAGGAAATTCTCGAGCACGACATCGGCCTGGAGCGCGAGCGTTTTCGCCGCAGCGCGGCCAGCCGGGGTCTTCAGGTCGAGGACGATCGATTCCTTGCCGCGGTTGAAGGCGAAGAAATAGGCGCTCTCCTCGCCGACGCGCGGCTCCCATTGCCGGGATTCATCACCCGTTCCCGGCCGCTCGACCTTGATCACCCTCGCGCCCATCTCGGCCAGGATCATCGTCGCCATCGGCCCGGCGAGGACGCGCGAGAAATCCACGATGGTGATGCCGTCGAGCGGTCTCATGCGCCATCCTCCTCGCGGAAGCTGCGCATCAGTGCGTTGATGTCGCGCCCGGCCGCCATCGCCGCCTCGAAGGGCAGGTCGGCGACGCGGTAGAACAGCCGCTTGGTCGCCTCCATCGCGACCGGCTTCACCTTGGCCCAGCCTTCGGCGATGGCGAGCGCCTCGGCCAGCACATCTTCGGGCGCCACGACCTTGTTGACGAAGCCGAGCCGTAGCGCCTCCTCGGCGCCGACCATCCGCCCGGTGCTGACCAGCTCGAAGGCGAGCTTGCGGCCGACGGCGCGCTGCAGGCTCGTCATCACGATTGCGGGGACGATGCTGTGGCGCAGCTCGGGATAGCCGAATTTCAGGTCGCTGCCGGCGACGACCATGTCGCAGCCGATCGCGGTGCCGGCGCCACCACCGACCGCGACGCCCTGTACCGCGGCGACGATCGGCTTTGACAGACCCGGCAACAGCATGTGCAGCCGCGTCGTCAGGTCGGCGCGGGCGACCACGGCCTTCTGGTTGGCCGGTGTGAGGTCGACGAACTCCTTGAGATCGGCGCCGGCGCAGAAGCCGCGCCCGGCGCCGGCCAGGACAACTGCGCGGATGGCCTCGTCCTCCTGCGCTGCAAGCAGTGCGTCGAAGAGCGCCTGCGTCAGCGCCGTGTCGAGGGCATTGAGCTTGTCGGGCCGGTTCATCGTCAGGATGCGGACGGCGCCGCGGGTCTCGACGAGCAGCGGGGCTGGGGCTTGGGGCATGGTTCCTCTTTCGGATCAGGCGACGAGGCCGAGCCCGGAGCGGGCGACCATCGAATGGAGCTGGCGACCGAGGACCTCCTCGCAGCGATGCGCGGTCTCGATCAGGGCGGTGAGGTCGAGGCCGGTCGGCACGCCCATTGCCTCGAACATGTTGACGAGATCCTCGGTCGCGACATTGCCGGTGAAGCCGCCGCCATAGACGAGCTGGGCAGGGTGGCCGCCGATGCCGCCGAAGGCGCTGTCGAAATTGCGCACGCCGGCCTCATAAGCGGCGACGCAATTGGCGAGGCCGGTGCCGCGGGTGTTGTGGAAATGCGCGATCAGCGTCAGCTCGGGCACCGCTGCCGCGACGGCCTGGAACAGCGCCTTGCTGGTGCGCGGCGTGGCGAGGCCGGTGGTGTCGCCGAGCGTGACGTGGCGGACGCCCAGGGCTGCGAACCTGGCTGCGTCGGCGATGACCGTTGCGGCGGCGACATGGCCCTCGAAGGGACAGCCGAAGGCGACCGAGATCGTGCCGATCAGGCGGAAACGACCCTGCGCGGCAGCGACCATCGCCTCGACATTGGCCCATTGCGCCGCCCGCGAGCTCTTCAGGTTGCGCTCGCTATGCGACTCCGTTGCCGAGACCAGCAGGCTGATTTCGTTTGGTCCGTAGCCGGCTTCAGAATCGGCGACGGCGCGGTCGACGGCGCGTGGATTGGGGCAGGTCGCCTTGTAGAAGATCCCGTCCTTGCGCCGGATGCCGGCGAGGACTTCGCTGGCGTCGGCGAAGGCCGGCACGACCTTGGGATTGGAATAGGAGGTCGCCTCGATCCGCCGGAAGCCCACGGCGGTGAAGGCGTCGATCAGCGCGATCTTCTGCTCGCTCGGCAGGAAGACGGGCTCATGCTGCAGCCCGTCGCGGGCAAAGCATTCGCAGATGACAACCGCATCGGTCATGGCGTCAGTCCAAAAAAAAACCGGCACACGGACGAGCGGGGTTTCCGCTCCTGCGTGTGCCGGTCCGATTTGCTGTGGTCCCGCTGCCTTTGAAGGGCGTCGGGGCACAAATCTCCTAGCTGCTTTCAGGTCTATGCCCGTGTCCGGCGCGCCGTCAAGTGGCGAAATTCGGGGTGCTCATCGGTGCGCGAGCGACCGCTTCCTCCCTCACCAGGGCAATCGCTTGCAAGGCTTGCGCGTCCCCTTCCCCCCGCCTGCGGTGGGGAAGGGTTAGGGATGGGGGGCGGGAAAGCAGGTCTCGACCATCCCTCAGTGGTGCGACAAGCGGCACAGCCCCCCACCCAACCCTCCCCACCGCAAGCGGGGGGAGGGCTTGAGCCCGTCGGCAACTGCGAGAAAACTCTTCAAGCAATCGCCTTGCATGCGCGCCGACCGGTTTGACAAGCTCCGTGCCCGCAGGCATTTTCGGCGCTGTCAGGCGATTGGCGATGGGCCGCTTAGACGGCTGCCCAGACAAGCGATCGAACCGGCTCTTCCCGAAATTTTGCGCGGATGCGAGGCGGTTTTCGGCTGCCTTGAGCCGGCATGCGAGGTGCGCCATGACCGCCAATTCCAATCACGCCAGAGACATCGCCTACCAGCTCCATCCGCAGACGAATTTCTCGCTGCACGAGAAGATCGGCCCGACGATCATCTCCCGCGGCGAGGGCTTCCACGTCTATGACGACGCCGGCAACCGCTATCTCGAAGCCATGGCCGGCCTTTGGTGCGCGGCGCTCGGCTTCAGCGAGAACCGGCTGGCCGAGGCGGCGGCGAAGCAGTTCGCGGCGCTGCCCTATTACCAGAACTTCGCGCACCGGACCTCGGAGCCGGCGATCGCGCTCTCCGAGCGCCTGATCGAGATCGCGCCGGTGCCGATGTCGAAGGTGCTGTTCCAGAGCTCGGGCTCGGAAGCCAACGACACCGCGGTGAAGCTGGCCTGGTATTATTTCCACGCGATCGGCAAGCCGCAGAAGCGCAAGATCATCGCCCGCAAGCGCGCCTATCACGGCACCTCGATCGCCAGCGCCAGCCTGACCGGCCTCCCGCATATCCACCGCGACTTCAATCTGCCGCTCGACGGCTTCCTGCATGTCACCTGTCCGCATTTCTACCGGGAAGGTTTGCCGGGTGAGAGCGAGGAAGCCTTCGCGACGCGCCTCGCCAAGGAGATCGAGGACCTGATCCTGGCCGAGGGGCCGGAGACGGTCGCCGCCTTCTTCGCCGAGCCGGTGATGGGCACGGGCGGCTGCGTGGTGCCGCCGAAGGGCTATTACGAGAAGGTCCAGGCGATCCTGCGGAAATACGAGGTCCTCTTCGTCGTCGACGAGGTCATCACCGGCTTCGGGCGCACCGGCAGCTGGTGGGGTTCGCAGACCTATGACCTCAAGCCGGACATGATCAGCAGCGCTAAGGCGCTGACCGCGGCCTATCAGCCGCTCTCGGCCTTGCTGCTGTCGGAGCCGATCTACCAGGCGATGAAGGAGCAGGGCGACAAGATCGGCGTCTTCGGCCATGGCTACACCTATGGCGGCCATCCGATCGCTTGCGCCGTCGGCCTGGAGGCGCTGACGCTCTACGAGGAGCGTGGGCTGATCGCTGGCGCCCAGGTGCTGGGAGCCCAACTGGAAGGGCGCCTGAAGGCCCTGCTCGACCATCCGCTCGTCGGCGAGGTCCGCGGCGTCGGGTTGATGTGGGGAATCGAGCTCGTCCGCTCCAAGGCGACGCGGCAGGCCTTCGAGCCCTCGCTGAAGTTCGGCCTGGAGATCCAGCGTCTCGCCTTCGAGAACGGCCTGATCGTGCGGGCGCTCGGCGACACCCTGATCATGACGCCGCCGCTGATCATCACGCCCGAAGGCATAGACGACGCCGTCGACCGCTTCACGCGAGCGCTGGACCTCGGGCTCGACCTGCTGACGACGAAGGGCATCGCGCTGGACAAGGCCGCCTGAGGGCGGCCAGGCCGATCTTTGTTTCACGCAATTCCGGACGCAGAACCGCTGCACACTTCTGCTGGAATTGCTTGAGTTCAGCCGCGATTGTCGCGGATCTGGAAGTAGCGCTGCACGGCGGCGCGCGTGGCGACGATCAGCGCCTCGCGCGACGGCGTGTGCACGGCCGTGGAGATCAGTCGTTCCAGCGGCGCCATGCCATTGCTGACGTCGTAGCCGACGATCAGGCGCGAGTAGAACGAACGGGCGAGTTGCGTCACGAAGGTGGCGTCGACCGCTATGATGACGTTCGTCGCCGGGTCGATCTCGAGCACGACGCCGGCATGCTTGAACTCCTCGAACATGCTGGTGCCCTTGGGAGCGGCGGAGTAGCCGCTCACCAGAACGGTCTTGACGTCGGCCATGGCGATTCCCCGGTTCGTGCTTGCTTGGCCTGACGGCTCTCACACTCACCTGCCAGCTGACAAGGGGTGAAACGACGTTCGCGACGAGCCGGTTGACAGCAACGAAATTCGGGCGCGTACTAAACGGGCTAGGTGATTTGTGCTGGAGCCGCCCTCTTCGTGACGGGCCTCCAGGGAAACAATTCGAACCGGCGCTTTTTCTCCGGGCTCGCAAGGGCTGGGGCGAAGGCGCCGGTTTTTTCGTTTCGGTCACCTCGGCGCAAAACATAATCCGAGGGGTTGGACATGACCGACAGGACAGAGAGCGCAAGACGCCGGCAGATCGCCATCATCGTCGGCGCGACGATTTCCGCGATGCTTCCGGCCGTCGTGAGCGCTCAGGAGAGCGTGACGGTCGCCGGCTATGGCGGCGCGATGCGCAAGGGCTTCGATGCGGCGCTGGTCAATCCAGCCGCGCAGCAGGTCGGCGTGAAGATCCGCAGCGAAACCCACGGCGACCTGCCCTCGATCCGGGTTCAGGTCCAGTCCGGCGCGCCGGCCTGGGACCTCGTGCATCTCGGCGGCGACGAATGCGCCCGCGGCGAAAGCGAGGGACTGTTCGAGCCGCTCGATCTTTCGAAGTTCGACGATGCCGCGATCCCGGCCACGGCACGTGGCAAGAGCTGGGTCGCGACCAATTATTATTCGGTGGTCATGGCCTGGCGCACCGACAAGGTGAAGCAGCCGCCGAAATCCTGGGCCGATTTCTGGGACGCCAAGGCGTTTCCGGGCCGCCGCGCCGTTGCCGGTCTCGCCCAGGAGACGCTGGAGATCGCGCTCCTCGCCGACGGCGTCGCCAAGGACAAGCTCTACCCGCTCGATGTCGAGCGCGCCATTGCCGCGATCAAGCGCCTCAAGCCGCAGATCGGTGTGTTCTGGACCACGGGCGCCCAGTCGACGCAGCTGATCAAGGATGGCGAGGTCGACCTGATCGCGATCTATGGCAGCCGCGTCTCGCCGGTGATCGAGGACGGCAGCGCCGTCCAGTTCAGCTATGATCAGGGCCTGCTCGGCTATGGCTGCATCGCCGTTCCCAAGGGCGCGAAGAATGCCGCCAAGGCGAAGGCGCTCGCGCTGGCGATGGTCTCGCCCGAGATCCAGGCCAACATCATCGAGAAGATGGACAATTACGGCCCGGTCAACGCCAAGGCCTATGAGGTCCGCAAGTTCACGCCCGAACAGCTCGCCAAGACCAATTCCTCGCCGCAGAACGCCAGCAAGCAGGTGCTGATCGACGCGGCCTGGTGGGCGAAGAACGGCGACAAGGCGGAAGAGGCCTTCAAGTCGGCGATCCTGCAATGAAGGTCCCGGTTTCGATCCGGGGGCTCTCGAAGACGTTCGGGTCGTTCGAGGCCCTCAAGGACATCAATCTCGACATCGCGCCCGGCGAATTCGTCACCCTGCTCGGCCCGTCCGGCTCGGGCAAGACGACGCTGCTGCAGGTGCTCGCCGGTTTCGTCACGCCGACCAGCGGCAGCATCCTGGTCGCGGGCGAGGAATTGCTGACGAGGCCGCCGCACCAGCGCGAGATCGGCCTCGTCTTCCAGAACTACGCGCTGTTCCCGCACATGAACGTGTTCGAGAACGTCGCCTATCCGCTGAAGCTCCGGCGTCTCTCGCGGAGCGAGATCGAGACCAAGGTGCGTGGCGCGCTCGACATGGTCAGGCTGAGCCAGTTCATCGATCGTCCCGTCGACAAGCTCTCGGGCGGGCAGAAGCAGCGTGTCGCTTTGGCGCGGGCGATCGTCTTCGAGCCGCGCATCCTGCTGATGGACGAATCGCTCTCGGCGCTCGACAAGAAACTGCGCGAGCAGATGCAGATCGAACTGCGCCATCTGCATGAGCGCCTGCACACGACGACGGTGTTCGTGACGCATGACCAGCGCGAGGCGCTGACCATGTCGGACCGGATCGCCGTGATCAACAACGGCGCCCTGATCCAGTTCGATACGCCGCGGGCGATCTATGACCGGCCGAAGACGCGCTTCGTTGCCGATTTCGTGGGGGAGACGACCTTCCTGCCGGTGGAGCTTGGGACGGGCGGTGGTGCCAGCGTCTTCGGCACGCCCTTGCGCCTCCCCGATCATGCGGGAGCATCGACCGCCAACTCGCGCGAAAGCTGGCTGGCGCTGCGGCCGGAAAAGCTTGCGATCGGCCCGGTCGCTGGCTCGGAGGCCGAGGTCAACTCCTTCTCCGCCGTGGCGCGCGAGACGATCTTTCAGGGCGACAGCCTGCTGGTGATCGCGGGCTTCCCGGACGGCCAGAACATCGCGGTACGGCTGGTGCCGCAGGAGGCCAATCGCGGGCTGGTGCCGACACCCGGCCAGCTGATCCACATCAACGTCCACCGCAATGACAGCATCCTGGTCAGCGGCGATGTCTGAGGCGCGGCCCATGACCGGCATGGTCGCAGCGGCATCGTCAGGCGCTGCAGATGCGTCCTATTTCGCCCGTGCCGAGCGAAAGGAGGCGCGGTCCTTTGCGCTCCTCGCCGTGCCCGGGCTCGTCGTCATCGGGCTCTTGCTGATCGTCCCGGTCGGCTGGCTCTTCGTCCTCTCCTTCATCGGCAAGGATGGCGGCGTCTCACTCGAGAACTACGCAAGGCTGGCGCAGCCGGTCTATGTCATCACCTTCGTGACGACCTTCCAGATCGCCGGGATCGTGACTGTAGGATCGATCCTGCTCGGCTATCCCGTCGCCTATCTGCTCTCGCAGCTCAGCCCGCGGGCGGCGGCGATCTGCATGATCTTCGTGATCCTGCCGTTCTGGACCTCGGTGCTGGTGCGCACCTATGCCTGGCTCGTGCTGCTGCAGCGACGCGGCCTGATCAACAGCTGGCTCGTCAGCCTTGGCATCATCAACGAGCCGATCCCGCTGGTGAACAACTTCATCGGCACCACGATCGGCATGCTGCACGTGCTGCTGCCCTTCATGATCCTGCCGCTCTATTCGAGCATGAAGACCATCGACACCGACTATCTGAAGGCGGCGTCGAGCTGCGGCGCCTCGCCGATGCGGGCCTTCTGGGACGTGTTCTTCCCGCTCAGCCGCCCCGGCCTCTTCGCCGGCACGGTGCTCGTCTTCATCCTGAGCCTCGGCTTCTACCTGACGCCGGCTCTGCTCGGCGGCGGGCGGGTCAGCATGTGGTCGATGCAGATCGCCACCAATGTCTCGACCTACAGCAACTGGGGCGCCGCGAGCGCGCTCGGCGTGCTGCTGCTCGTCGTGACCATCGCCATCCTCGCCGCGCTGAACAAGGTGTTCCGCGTCGACAAGCTCTACGGGGGGCGCTGATGCTGACCGCCGCCGCCAGCGCCACGCAGATCAGGCATTATCAGAGGCTCTGGCTCTATGGGCTGTGCGCGCTGATCTTCACCTTCCTGATCGTGCCCTGCGTGCTGATCGTGCCGATGTCGTTCTCGGCCTCGAATTATCTGGAGTTCCCGCCGCGGGCATGGAGCCTGCGTTGGTATCGCGAATTCTTCGACTCCGCCGAGTGGATGGATGCGCTCTGGCTCTCGCTCAGGGTCGCTGGGCTGACCACGCTGATCGCGACGCCGATCGGCACCGCCGCGGCTTACGGCCTGTCGCAGATGCCGGAACGGCTGACCAAGCCGCTGCGCCTGTCCTTCCTGCTGCCGATGATCGTGCCGAACATCCTGGTCGCGATCGGCGTCTTCTTTGTCTTCGCCAAGCTCGGGCTCAACAATACGGTCACCGGCCTCGTGCTCGTCGGCATCATGCTGGCGCTGCCCTTCGTGCTGGTGACGGTGTCGAGCGGCTTGCAATCCTTCGACGGCAATCTGGAGCGGGCGGCGCGCAGCCTCGGTGCCACCAGGTTGAAGGCGTTCCTGACCGTGACCGTGCCGCAGATCAGGAGCTCGATCGCGGCCGGAGCGCTCTTCGCCTTCGTCGCCGCCTTCGACGAGGTGGTGATCGCGCTCTACATCTCCAGCGGCGAGAACTCGACGCTGCCGCGCCGGATGTTCGCCAACATCCGCGACCAGGTCGACCCGCTGGTCGCGGCCGTTTCCTCGGTGCTCGTCGTCGCCTCGATCGTGCTCCTGCTCATCGTCCAGATCGCGAAGCGGCCGGAAAAGGGAGCAGCGCGATGACCGCCAGATCCGGTTCGAAGCGCAGGGACGAGGATACGGCCGAGCTGGACTCGCTCTGCCAATACGCGATCCAGGGCGTGCACGAGGCCTCCTATCTGGAGTTCCTGCGCTTCGCGCCGCAGGAGAAGCCGGGCGAGGAGATCAGGGCGTCGCTCCATCCCGGTTGTGACCGGATGCGGCTGCCCGCGCATATCGAGGCGCGTGCCGGCTTCTATCTCGCGGATGCGCTGACGGCGGTCTCGCCTTCGACCTGGCCGGACGCCTTCATGGACGCCCGAAACGTCATGGCCGGCGCCTTGCGTGTTGCGGCGGGCGAGCGGCAGGTCGTCATCCGCTGCGCCGGTGGCGGGCGTCATGCCTATGCCGGACGCGCGGCGCATGGCTGCCACCTCAATCATGCGGCGATCGCGGCGTCGTTCCTGCGCGAGAGCCTGCCGCGCGTCGCGGTGCTCAGCCTCGGCGAGCATCACGCCAATGGGACCCAGTCGATCTTCATGCCGCGCGCCGACGTGCTGACCGTGTCGGTTCATGGCGATCCCGCCCAGCGCTACCCGTTCTACACCGGCTATGCCGACGAGCATGGCAGCGAGGACGCCGCCGGCGCCAATCTCAATCTCGTCCTCGGCGCCGAGGCCGACGAGAAGACCGCGGACGCGGCGCTCGCCGAGGCCTGCGAGGCGATCCGGCGGTTCTCGCCGGGCGCCGTCGTGGTCGACATCGAGGCGGGACTATCCGCGCCGTTCGACCGCCTGGCGATGTCGGGCCCCGCCGCCGCAGCGCGCAAGCTTTCCGGCGCCCTGAATTGTCCGGTCATGGTGATCGCATGTGAGACCAGCTAGCCGGCCGAGCGCCCTCGACCAGGGCGCCTGGCCGAACCCGCCTTTTTCATCGACGTCGCAAGGCATTTCGCGGTGTCCGTCCCGCAAGGACGGACACGAGGAAGCGGGTGAACCGGCGCCGGCATGCGGACAGCCCGTCCGCGTGCGCGGCGCCGTTTTCATGTGGGGAAGAGAAACATGACGCAGTTTTCATCGGGCACGACGATGTCGCGCTTCGCCTTCGCTGCCGCCGCGCTGATCGGATCGGCGCAGATCGCCGGGGCGCAGGATTCCGTCACCTTCGCCGGCTTCGGCGGGCAGTATCAGGGCAGCGTCCGGAAGGCATTGTTCGATCCGGCCGGCAAGAAGCTCGGCGTCCGCGTGCGCGAGGAAAGCCATAGCGGCCTCGCCAGCGTTCGCGTGCAGGTCCAGTCCGGCAAGCCCGGCTGGGACATCGTCCAGCTCGGCGAGGCCGACTGCGCCCGCGGCCAGAACGAGGGACTGTTCGAGCCGCTCGACTATTCGAAGATCGATACGACCGGCATCGCGCCGCAGGCGCGGGGCACAGCCTATATCGGCAGCAACTACGTCTCGACCGTGCTGGCCTGGCAGAAGGACAAGTACAAGGACAAGCCGCCGCGCAGCTGGAAGGACTTCTGGGATCCGAAGGCGTTCCCGGGCCGGAGGGCCATGCACATCTACCCGCAGGAGAGCATGGAGGTCGCGCTCCTCGCCGACGGGGTCGACAAGGACAAGCTCTACCCGCTCGACGCCGACCGGGCCCTGGCCTCGCTGGCGAAGCTGAAGCCCTCGATCGACGTGTTCTGGCAATCGGGTGCCCAGGCGGCGCAGCTCCTCAAGGATGGCGAGGTCGACATGATGGTGATCTGGGGCAGCCGGGTCGCCAGCGTGCTGGCCGACGGTGCGCCGGTCGACTTCACTTATGACCAGGCCCTGCTCGGCTTCGGCTGCTTCGGCATCCCCAAGGGCGCCGCCAATGCCGCCGCCGCGCAGCGCATGATCGCGCAGATGGTGACGCCGGAGATCCAGGCGAACATCCCCGATGTGCTGCCCTATTACGGGCCGATCAACGAACGCGCCTTCTCGGTGAAGCAGTTCTCGGCCGAAGCGCTGGCGAAGGCCAATTCCTCGCCACAGAACAAGGATCGCCAGGCGCCGCTCCAGCCCGCCTGGTGGGCCGACAACATCGCCAGCGTGCAGGAGCGCTACCAGGCGCTGATCGCGAAGTGAGCCTTTGAGGACTGCCTGAGATGAAGACGATCTTCCATCCCGACCAGTACGGTCATCACGTGCGCACCCGGCTTTCGGGCGGCGCACTCACCACGGCGCTGGAGGTGCCGGATCGGGCGCGTGTCCTGCTCGCGGCCGCCGAAGGCTGCACCGAGACGGTGGTCGCGCCGGGGCCGGCCGATCTCTCGCTGATCCGGCGCGTCCATGACGCCGACTATCTCGACTTCCTCGAAACCGGCTTCGCCGCCTGGAAGCAGCGCTTCCCGGCGAGCGAGGAACTGCGGCCGAGCCTGCATCCCAACGCCTATATGCGGCGGCTGCCGCAGGACCTTTTGGGCCGGGCCGGCTACTACATCGCCGATGCGGCAAGCGTGCTGCTCGCCGACAGCTGGTCGGCGATCCTCGCCAGCGGGGCGACCGCAATCGATGCGACGGCGCGTGTCCTGAACGGCGAGCGGGCGGCCTATGCGCTCTGCCGCCCGCCGGGGCATCACGCCTATCGCGACCAGGCCTGCGGCTACTGCTTCCTCAACAATACCGCGCTGGCGGCGACCTTGGCGCGCGATCACGTCTCGCGCGTCACCATCCTCGATGTCGACGTCCATCACGGCAACGGCACGCAAGCGCTGTTCTATGACCGTGCCGACGTGCAGACGATCTCGGTCCATGCCGATCCGGCGACGGTCTATCCGTTCTATGCCGGCTATGCCGACGAGACCGGAGTAGGCGCTGGCGAGGGCTTCAACCTCAACCTGCCGGTTCCCGAGCGGGCCGACGACGAGGTCTATCTCGCTGCCGTCCGGCAGGCCGTCGACAAGGCAAAGGATTTCTCGCCCGATGTCGTGGTGATCGCGCTTGGCCTCGACCCCTCGGTGGCCGATCCCTTCGCCTGCACCGCCGTGACGACCGAGGGCTTCCGGCGCATAGGTGAGAGCCTGGCCAGTCTACGGCGGCCAACCGTGATCATCCAGGAAGGCGGCTATCCCTCGCCGGTGCTGGGCGACAATCTCGCGGCCTTCCTGACCGGCTTCCAGGAGGCGATGGCGTGAGCGGTCTTGCTGCGCCCGCTCTGGACGATGCGCTGATGGCGCCGTTGCCACAGTTCACAGGCGACGAACTCGCCGGGATGCTGCGCGGGCATTTCGGGATCAGCGGTTCCTTCGCGCGGATCAGCGGCGAGCGCGACCTCAACCTCCATGTCGCCAGCGCGGATGGCCGAGACGTCGTCTTCAAGATCTGCGGCGACTCCGACAGCGCCGAGGAGCTCGCCTTCCAGAATGCGGCGCTGACCCATCTGGCGCGGAGCGATCCGGCCCTGCCGGTCCCGCGCATCGTCGCCGCACGCGATGGCAGCGCCCTCGTCACGCATGAGCGTGGCAGCCAGCGCTATCTGCTGCGCGTCCTGACCTATCTGCCGGGCGAACCTGCACTCGGCAGCACGTTCTCACGGGCCCAACGGGTCGAGATCGGCATGCTGGCGGCGCGGCTCGATCGCGCGCTGGCCGATTTCGAGCATCCCGGTGCGAACCGGGCCTTCATCTGGGACCTCGTCCATTTCGCCAGCTTGCGCGAGAAGGTCGCTTTCCTCGACACCGACCAGCGCAAGGCTCTGGCGGAGCGCGTGCTCGACCGGTTCAGCGAGAGCGTCGCGCCGCTTCTGCCGACGCTGCCCCGGCAGGTCATCCACAACGACCTCAACCAGAACAACCTGCTGCTGCAGCCGCAGGACGGCTCGGTCTCCGGCATCATCGATTTCGGCGACATGATCAGGACGATCCGCGTCGCCGAGGTCGCGATCGCGGCAGCGCATCTCATCTATCGCGAGGCCGACCCGCTGAGCGCGATGGCGCAGGTGGTGAAGGGCTATGCCCGGGTCCAGCCGCTGGAGGCGAACGAAATCGCGGTGCTGCCGGCGCTCATCCAGGCGCGGCTCGTGACCCGCGAGCTCATCGTCTCCTGGCGCCGCCAGGCCAACCCCGCCGCGACCACCTCCTATCGTGACGATGTCAGCCGCTTCGGCTGGGAAGCGCTCGCCCGCTGCGACGCGCTGTCCCCGGCCGAACTCCACGCCCGCCTCGCCGAGGCCGCCCGCCCCGGCACTCATTGACAGTCTCCCCGGAAAGAAGCCCCCGCCATGTACGACACGCTGATGGAACGCCGCGCCCGCCTGCTCGGGCCGATGTACAAGCAATTCTACCAGGCTCCGTTCGTGCCGGTACGCGGCGAGGGCGTCTGGGTGACCGATCAGGGCGGCAAGCGCTATCTCGACGCCTACAACAACGTCCCGCATGTCGGCCATTGCCACCCGCGCGTGGTCGAGGCGGCGAGCCGCCAGCTCGCGACCTTCAACTCCAACACCCGCTATCCCAGCGAGCCGATCGTCGACTATGCCGAGCGGCTCGCCGAGACCATGCCGGATCCGCTCAAGGTCTGCATGTTCGTCTGCTCGGGGACCGAGGCGAACGAACTCGCCTGGCGGATCGCCATGGCCAATTCCGGCGGCAGCGGCGCGCTGATCACCCGCTCGGCCTTCCACGGCAATTCGACGATCATCGGTGCGCTCGATTCCTCGACGATTCCCGCTGAGCGCCAGCAGGGTTGGGTCGCGACCGTGCCGGCGCCGGAGCATCGCGGTGTCGGCGACCGGACGCCGAAGCTGACGGCCTCGGAGTATGCCGAGCAGTATCGCCGCGCGATCGCCGGCCTCGCCGAGCGTGGGCACCGGCCGGCCGCCCTCTTCGCCTGTCCGGTCTTCGCCAGCGACGGCCTCTACAGCCCGCCGGCCGGCTATCTCGACGAGGCGATCGCCGAGGTCCGCAAGTCCGGCGCGCTGATCATCGCCGACGAGGTCCAGTCGGCGCTCGGGCGCACCGGCACGCATTTCTGGGGCTTCCAGCATGCCGGGATCACGCCTGATATCGTCACCATGGCCAAGCCCATGGGCAACGGCCTGCCACTCGCCGTCGTGATCACCCGCCGCGAATTGGTCGAGGGCTTCCTCAAGACGGAGCGCTATTTCAATACCTTCGGCGGCAACCAGGTCGTCGCCGCTGCTGGCATCGCCGTGCTCGACGTATTGCGTGACGAAAACCTCCAGGAGAATGCGCTGCAGGTCGGCGCCTATCTGCGCGGGCGGCTTGCTGGCCTGATGGAGACCGACGAGCGCATCGGCGATGTCCGCGGCACCGGCCTGTTCGTCGGGGTTGAGATCGTCAGGGATCGCGCCAGCCAGGCAGCGGCTCCGGAGATGGCGCGTGCGCTGATCGAGGGGCTGATGCAGCGCGGCGTACTCGTCGGCATCACCGGCGGCGGCCGCAACCTGCTCAAGATCCGTCCACCGATGGTCTTTTCGCGTGAGAATGCCGACCAGCTGGTCGAGACTCTCAAGCAGACTTTGGCCGCGACGCCGCGCTAGCTGATCGGTCCTCGTTTTCTAGGGGCGATAGGGCCGCGGGTGGAGCGCCAATGCGGGTTGACAGCGGGCGTCAGAAATTGCTTAACATGATAATTAGATGATGGGAGCGTAACGCTTCCGGGCTCCCGTTCGGCAGGCTCCGAGGGGCCGGGCAGCGCACGCCCGGCCTTGTCGGCCCATCGTCTTCGTCATTCATGAGGAAGCGATCCTTGACCGCGAAATTCGTTAGTTTTGCCCATGGCGACGAGACGCGTTACGGCCTTGTCGTCGGCGCGGGCGTCGTCGACCTCTCCGCCTGGTACGGGGCGCAATGGCCGACGCTGCAGCATGTCCTTGCCGACCGGGCTTTCGCGACCCTGGCGGAGAAGGGCGCGGGGCTGGCGCCCGATCTCCCGCTCGAAGGCCTCCGCTACGAGATCCCCTCGCTCGCTCCCGAGAAGATCATCTGCGTCGGCGTGAACTTCCCCGATCGCAATGCCGAGTACAAGGACGGGCAGGAGGCTCCGCCCAATCCCTCGCTGTTCCCGCGTTTCCTGCGCTCCTTCACGGCGCATGAGCAGCCGTTGATCCGGCCGCCGGAGAGCGTGCAACTCGACTATGAAGGCGAGATCGCGATCGTGATCGGCAAGGCGGGGCGTCGCATCGCCGAGCGCGATGCCCTCGATCACATCGCGGCGCTGACCCTGTCGAACGAGGGGACGATCCGCGACTGGGTGCGCCACGCCAAGTTCAACGTCACCCAGGGCAAGAACTTCGACCGTTCCGGCTCGCTCGGCCCCTGGCTGGTGCCCTTCACCGGCGAAGCCCAGATCGGCGACATCGCGCTGGAGACGAGGGTCAATGGCGCGGTGCGCCAGAGCGACCGGACCAGCCGCATGATCTTCTCGTTCCGCAAGATCATCAGCTACATCTCGACCTTCACCACGCTCGTCCCGGGCGACATCCTGATCACCGGCACGCCGACCGGCGCCGGCGCCCGTTTCGACCCGCCGATCTGGCTGAAGCCCGGCGATGTCGTCGAAGTTGAGGCCGAAGGCATCGGTCTTCTGCGCAACACCATCTCTGACGAGGCCTGAACGATGCTGCCCTCCGAAGAAATCTCTGCTGCCGCCCTCAGCCTCGACGAGGCCGAAAGGACACGCCAGCAGACCGGGCTGATGTCGCTGCGCTTTCCGCAGATGACAATGGACGACGCCTATGCGGTCCAGGGCGCCTGGGTCGAGCGCAAGCGCGCCGCCGGCCGCCGGGTCATCGGCTGGAAGATCGGGCTGACCTCAAAGGCCATGCAGTATGCGCTGAACATCGATACGCCCGATTCCGGCGTGCTGTTCGATGACATGCGCTTCGAGGATGGCTGCCGCATCCCGAAGGAGCGCTTCATCCAGCCGCGCATCGAGGCCGAGATCGCCTTCGTCATGAAGGCGGGCCTGGCGGGGCCGGACGTCACCGTCTTCGACGTGCTGAACGCGACCGACTATGTCGTGCCGGCGATTGAGATCCTCGACACCCGCATCCTGCGCGTCGATCCGCAGACGAAGCAGGCCCGCACCATCGTCGACACGATCTCCGACAACGCCGCCAACGCCGGCATCGTCACCGGCGGGCGGGCGCTGCGTCCGGACCAGGTCGACCTGCGCTGGGTCGGCGCGATCGTCTCGCGCAATGGCGAGGTCGAGGAGACCGGCCTCGGCGCCGGCGTGCTGAACCATCCGGCGCGCGGCATCGCCTGGCTGGCGAACCGGCTCTCGAGCTATGGCGGTCGGATCGAGGCGGGGCAGATCGTGCTCGCTGGGTCCTTCATCCGCCCGGTGGAAGCCCGGCACGGCGACACCATCATCGGCGATTACGGGCCGCTCGGGACGGTGAGCTGCTTCTTCGAGTGAAGCGCGCGCGGGCGTGATCCCCGCATGGCGGCGGAGGCGCGACCTTGTGTCCCGCCATGGCGCCACGCCAGATAATTAACTTGATAATTAACATGTTACGTGTTGTCTGACGAACGGTGGGCGCAGTGTTGCGCGCCCGTCTCACGGCAGGCATTGGGGAGGGCTGAATGCTCGGATATCTGCGCACTACAAGGGCACTGGCCGCGGGCTGCCTGATGCTCGCTGCGACGGCGGCCTCGGCCGAGAGCGGGGCCACACAGAAGGCGATCGCGGGACGCGGCGCCCTCAATTGCGGCGTTTCCAGCGGCGTCCAGACCGGCATGAGCACGCTCGACAGCAACGCCAAATGGTCCGGCTTCGAGGTCGATTTCTGCCGTGCGGTCGCGGCGGCGACCCTCGGCGACGCCGACAAGATCAAGTTCGTGCCGCTCGAGATCAAGACGGCCTTCGCGACGCTGCAATCGGGCGGCATCGATCTGCTCGCCCGCACCGCGACGCACACCTTCATCCGCGACATCGAGCTCAACGTCGAATGGCCGGGCGTCTATCTCTATGACAGCCAGGGCTTCCTGGCGAAGAAGTCGCTGGGGGTGAAGAGCGCCAAGGAGCTCGAAGGCGCCTCTATATGCGTCTCGGCCGGCTCGAACTATGAGCTCAACCTCGCCGACTTCTTCCGCAAGAACAGCATGAAGTTCACGCCGGTCGCGGCAAACACCCGCGACCAGAACGAGAAGAACCTCGCCTCGGGCCGCTGCGATGTCTACGCCAATGTGCTGAGCGCGCTCGCCGGCGCGGTCTCCAAGCTTGGCAAGCCCGATGACTGGGTCGTGCTGCCGGAGCTGATCTCGATGGAGCCGATCGGGCCGGTCGTGCGCAAGGATGACAGCCGCTTCCGCGATGTCGTCGCCTGGACGCTGAACGCGCTGATCGCTGCCGAGGAGCTCGGCATCACCCAGGCCAATGTCGAGCAGATGAAGGCGAGCTCGACCTCGCCGGAAGTCCAGCGCCTGCTCGGGGCGACCGGCGAGTTCGGGGCCAAGCTCGGCCTCGACAATGCCTGGGCTCTCAACGCGATCAAGGCCGTCGGCAACTATGGCGAGATGTTCGAGCGCAATCTCGGGGCCAGGAGCCCGATCAAGCTCGAGCGCGGCCTCAACAATCTCTGGAACAACAAGGGCCTGATGTCTGCGCCGCTGCTGCGCTGAGACAGGACAGCCGAGGCCGGCAACGAGCTGCCGGCCTCCCATCCCTATACTTCCGACGCCAGGACCGATGACCTCTACGCCCGCCGCCACCCTGCCGACCAGACGCCCACTCTTCGGACGCCGGCGCGTCATGGGCTGGCTCTATCAGGGGCTCTTGGTCGCGGCGCTGGCCGCCCTGGCCTACGTCGCGATCGGGAACCTGCAGGACAATCTCACGGCGCGCGGCCTCAAACTCGGCTTCGATTTCCTTTGGCGGGAAGCCGGCTTCGAGATCGCCTTCCACCTCATTCCTTATACGGCCAGCGACAATTACTGGCGGGTCTTCCTGATCGGCATCACCAACACCCTGCTGGTCACGGTCCTGGCGATCCTGTTCTCGACCGTGCTCGGCTTCGGCGTCGGCATCGCCCAGCTCTCCGGCAACTGGGCGATGTCCCGGGCGGCGCGGATCTATGTCGAGATCGTGCGCAACCTGCCGCAGCTGCTGCACATCCTGATCCTCTACAATGTCGCCTTGCGGGCGCTACCGGCGCCGCGCGCGGCTGTGAATCTCGGCGACGCCGTCTATCTCTCCAATCGCGGCATCCTGGTTCCGGCCTTGACGACCGACCGTCCCGGCCTGCTCGCCATTACGATTTTGGTCGCCGTGATCGCGGCGCTCGCGCTCTTTCGCAGCCTGACGGCCTATGCCGAGCGCAGCGGCCGCAGCGTCAATGCCTGGCTGCCCTCGCTGGCGCTTCTGCTGCTGGTGCCCGCGCTGGCTGTCGGCCTGAGCGGCGCCCAGCTCGGGGTCTCGCTGCCGCAGCTCAGGGGCTTCAACTTCGCCGGCGGCTGGGTGCTGGTGCCGGAACTGTCGGCACTGGTGATCGCCATGGCGATCTACAACGCCGCCTTCATCGGCGAGCTCGTCCGCGCCAGCATCGAATCCGTCAACAAGGGCCAGCGCGAAGCTGCCGCCGCGATCGGCTTCGGCTGGTGGCAGACGCTGCGCTTCATCGTCATCCCGCAGGCGACGCGCGTGCTGCTGCCGCCGCTGTCGAACCAGTACCTCAACATCCTCAAGGGTTCGTCGCTGGCGGTCGCGATCGGCTATCCCGATCTCGTCGGCGTCTTCACCGGGATCAGCATCAATCAGACCGGGCGGGCCATCGAGATCGTGAGCATGACCATGGCGGTCTATCTCGCGATCAGCCTGCTGATCGGCGCGCTGATCAACCTGTTCAATCACATGACCAGGATCGTCGAGCGGTGACGGACGCAGCCACTCTTCCGGCCGAGCGCGCCCGGCCTTCATCCGCAGGCACGAATGCCCCGCTCGGTCGCGTGTTATCCTGGCTACGTCGGCGCATCTTCGCGTCCTGGCGCGATGCCGCCCTGTCGTTCATCGTGGCGGCGGTGCTCGGGGGCATCGCCTGGGCGATCGTGCCCTGGGCGCTGTTCGACGCGACCTGGTCCGGCGCCAGCCGCGCCGACTGCACCGGGACGGGCGCCTGCTGGGCCTTCGTCACGGCCAAGGCCTCGCAATTCGTCTACGGCTTCTATCCGCCGGCGGAGCGCTGGCGGGCCAACATCGCCTTCGCGCTGCTGGTCGTCGGCTTGGTCTGGCTGATGGTGCCGTGCTTGCCGGGCAAGCGCCATGCCGCCCTCTTCATGATGGTCGTGCTGCCGGTCACGACCTTCCTGCTGC
This sequence comes from Allobosea sp., assembly GCA_024231975.1. Classification (GTDB taxonomy): domain Bacteria; phylum Pseudomonadota; class Alphaproteobacteria; order Rhizobiales; family Beijerinckiaceae; genus Allobosea. The sequence continues at coordinate 77,310 of JAAEQB010000097.1, read as the reverse complement.
TGCATGGCGGCTTCGGCGGCCTGGCGATCGTCCCGAGCGACCAATGGGGCGGTCTGCTCCTGACCATGATCCTCGCTGTCTCCGGCATCACCTTCTCGCTGCCCTTCGGCGTGCTCTTCGCGCTCGGCCGGCGCAGCCGGATGCCGTTGATCCGTTGGTTCTGCATCGGCTTCATCGAATTCTGCCGCGGCGTGCCGTTCCTGACCGTGCTGTTCATGGCGATCGTGATGCTGCCCTTCTTCCTGCCCTCGGGTACGAAGCCGGACCCGCTCGCGCTCGCGGTCGTCGGCATCATCTTCTACGAGGCCGCCTATATGGCCGAGGTGGTGCGTGGCGGCCTCCAGGCGCTGCCGAAGGGCCAGTACGAAGCGGCGATGGCGATCGGCTTCGGCTACTGGCGCACCATGCTGCACATCATCCTGCCGCAGGCGGTCCGCAAGGTCGTGCCGGGCGTGGTGAACACCACGATCTCGCTGCTGAAGAACACCACGCTCGTCATGGTGGTCGGGCTGTTCGACCTGCTCAACATCGTCTCGGCTGGCGTTTCGGACCCGCTCTGGGCGGGATCGCAGGCCGAGGGCTACTTCATCGTCGGCCTGGTCTTCTGGCTGATGAGCTTCGGCCTGTCCTGCTACAGCCGCGCCGTCGAGGCTGGCTTCGCGCGCGCCGAGCGCTCCTGAACGCACCGGGTCATCACGCCATGGAAAACCCTCTCATCCGCCTCGCCGGCGTCAACAAATGGTACTCGCAGTTCCATGTCCTCAGGGACATCGATCTCGAGGTGAAACCCGGCGAGCGCATCGTCGTCTGCGGGCCCTCGGGCTCGGGAAAATCGACGATGATCCGCTGCATCAACGGGCTCGAAGCCTGTGAGCAGGGCGTGATCACCGTCGCGGGCGAGCGCGTCGCACAGGATGACGACAACATCGAGAAGATCCGCCAGCGCGTCGGCATGGTCTTCCAGAATTTCAACCTGTTCCCGCATCTGTCGATCCTCGACAATCTGACGCTCGGGCCGATCAAGCTGAAGCACATCCCGCGCGCCACTGCCGAGGCGCGCGCCATGGAATTGCTGGAGCGCGTCCATATCGGGCACCAGGCGCGCAAGTTCCCCAACCAGCTCTCCGGCGGCCAGCAGCAGCGCGTCGCGATCGCCCGCGCGCTGGCGATGGAGCCGCAGGTGATGCTGTTCGACGAGCCGACCTCGGCGCTCGATCCGGAGATGGTCAAGGAAGTGCTCGACGTGATGATCGAGCTCGCCGGCACCGGCATGACCATGATCTGCGTCACCCATGAGATGGGCTTCGCCCGTGCCGTGGCCGACCGCGTCGTGTTCATGGCCGATGGCGCGATCGCCGAGATCGGTGCGCCCGACAGCTTCTTCGAGGCGCCGCGTACCGAGCGCGCCCGCCAGTTCATCCAGCAGGTCATCCACTGACCGGCGCCATGCCGGCCACCAGCTTTTCTGCCAAGCCCAGCCTTCCGGAGCTTCCTCCCGTGACGACGTCGCCCGCCAGCCCCTACCCGTATCGCCTGCGCCTTCCCGGCCCGATCTCGATTCCCGAGCGCATCCGCCAGGCCACGGCTCGCCCGATCATCAACCATCGCGGTCCCGAGATGCGCGTGGTGCTGGGGGAGATCCAGCGCCTGATCCAGCCCCTGTTCGGTACGACGGCGCCGGTGCTGACCTTCGGCGCTTCCGGAACCGGCGTGATGGAGGCGAGCCTCGTCAACGTGCTCGCTCCCGGCGAGAAGGTGCTGGCGCTGGCGCATGGCCAGTTTGGCGACCGCTACGCCCAGATCGCCCGTGCGCTCGGCGCCGAGGTCGACGTCATCGAAAGCGAATGGGGCTGGGCGCCCGATCCGGTGGTGGTCGCGGCCAAGCTGGAGACTGCGAACTACCGGGCCTTGATCACGGTCCACAATGAGAGCTCGACCGGCGCGGTGACGGACCTTGCCGCGATCGGCGCGCTATTGCGCGACCGCGAGACGCTGTTCCTGGTCGACTCGGTCAGCGGGCTTGCCGGCATGGAGTTGCGGCAGGACGAATGGGGCGTCGACATCATCGTCACCGGCTCGCAGAAGGCGCTGATGTGCCCGCCCGGCCTCGGCTTCGCCAGCGTCAGCGACAAGGCGCGCAAGGTGATCGAGCGCGATGATCGCTGCCCGCGCTTCTATCTCGACATGCGCAAGGCGCTCGCCACCGTCGACAAGCACGAGACCGCCTTCACCTGCCCGGTCTCGCTGCTGTTCGGCATGCAGGAAGCCTTGCGGGCGATCCATGAGGAGAGGCTGGAGCAGGTCTTCGCCCGTCACAAGCGGCTCTCGGACGCGCTGCGCGCCGGTTGCGTCGCGCTTGGCCTGCCGGCCTTCGGCGATCCCGCCGCGGCCTCGCGCACCGTCGTCGTCGCCTCCGTGCCCGAGCCGCTCACCGGCGGGGCGATCGTCAAGCACATGTACGAGACCTACAACACCGTCATCGCCGGCGCCCGCAACAAGCTGAGTGGCCGGGTCGTCCGGATCGGCACGATGGGGCAGATCAGCGAGGCCGACATCCTGACCGACCTGCACTATCTCGAACTCAGCCTGACCGCCCTCGGCCACAAGGTTCCGTCTCCCGGCTGCGGCGTCACGGCCGCCATCGCCTCCCTCCGCTGAAGACCACGGACGCAATCGCCATGCCTCACATCTGGGTCGAATATTCCAGCAATCTCGAAGCCAGCGTCGATGTCCCGGTCCTGCTCAAGACGGTGCAGGATGCGTTCATCGGCGACGGGACGGTGTTCCCCTTTGCCGGAGCCCGTACCCGCGGCGTCCCGGTCGCCAACTACCTGATCGTCGACGGCCATCCCGACAACGCCTTCGTGCATGTGCTGCTGCGCATCGCCAAGGGGCGCTCGGAGGAGGAGAAGATGGCAGGCGCAAGCCGCGTCTTCGAGGCGGCGAAAGCCCTCCTCGCACCGGTCATTGCAGCCCGGGCACTCGGCCTGTCCGTGCAGATGGAAGAGGCTGACGAGGCGCTGAACTTCAAGACCAGCAATTATCGCGAATATCTGAAGCGGCGCGGCATTCCGGAGAAGGTGGTAGCCTGAAGCAGAAGCGGCGCCGCCGCGATGCCGGGCTCACGCCGCTCGGCTCGGGAGTTTCCATGTCTGTACCAATGCAGGGCAAGTCCCGATCGATGCCGCACGACTCCGACACAGCTGCAGCCCGCATCCGCATCCGGCATTTCTCGAAATCGCTGCCGATGTCGCTGCTCAGGGCGCGCGAGGCGGTTATGCGCCATTTTCGGGCGAGCCTTAGGCGCTTCGGCATCACCGAGCAGCAATGGCGGGTGCTGCGCGCCCTGACCTCGGGCGAGAGCTTCGAGGTGACGGAGCTGGCCGAGGCGACGTTCCTGCTCGCTCCCAGCCTCTCGCGCATCCTCAAGGATCTCGACGAGCGCGGCCTCATCCTGCGCCGGACGCTGAAATCGGACCTGCGGCGCGGCATCGTCTCGATCTCGCCGCAGGGGTTGGCGCTGATCGAACGGGCGGGCACCGAATCCGAGGTGATCTACCGTGAGATCACCGGACGCTATGGCAGCGAGCGCCTCGCCGAACTGCAGAGTTTGCTCCGGCAGTTGGAAGAATGCCTGGACGGGCCGGAGATCGCCGGCTGAGCGCTGTTCGCCCGTCGCGCATGGCAGGGTTGCCTGCCACGATGGCCTTCTGCCGCCGGGAGGGTTTGACAACCCCGCCGCCTTTCATGTGACAATCGGACAGGCAAGCCGCTCTGCCCTCTGCAGCGGGATCGCTCGTCGATCGGCCCAACATCCCATCGTGGTGCCTCGTCATGAACATGCGCGCAGCTCCTGCCGAGCTTTCCTCGGCATCGTTCGGAATCGGCCAGCCGGTGCCACGCAAGGAGGACCCGATCCTGGTGCGTGGCGAGGGGCGCTACACCGACGATCTGTCGCTGGAGGGACAACTCTACGCCGCCTTTGTCCGCAGCCCGCATGCGCATGGCCTGCTCAACGGCATCGACACCTCGGCTGCCAAGGCGATGAAGGGGGTGGTGGCGATCTATACGGCAGCTGATCTCGAAGGGCAGGGCTATGGCCCGCTGCGCTGCCAGATCGATCTGCCCAACCGCGACGGAACGCCGATCCGCAAGCCGGTTCGCATGGCGCTGGCGACCGGCAAGGTCCGTTTCGCCGGCGATCCCGTGGCTGTCGTCGTCGCGCGCACGGCAATTCAGGCACGTGACGCCGCCGAGGCCGTCGGGCTCGACATCGAGGTCCTGCCCGCCGTCACCTCCGGGGAGGAGGCGCTCGCCCCCGGCGCGCCGCTTCTCTATGACGAGGTGCCGGGGAACCTCGTCCTCGACTACCAGTCCGGCGATGCGCAGAAGGTCGCCGCCGCCTTCGCGGGGGCGGCCCATGTCGCCCGGCTGCGGATCGTCAACAACCGCGTCGTGGTCAACCCGATCGAGCCGCGCTCGGCGATCGCGAGCTATGACCGCAAGGCCGGCCGCTACACGCTGCATGCGCCGAGCCAGGGCGTCTTCGGCCTGCGCAACAACCTCGCCGCGGCAATGGGCGTTCCGGCTACGAAGATGCGGCTGGTCACCGGCCATGTCGGCGGCTCCTTCGGCATGAAGGCCTCGGTCTTCCCGGAGCATGTCGCGCTGCTGCACGCCGCGCGCCAGCTGAAGAAGCCGGTGAAATGGACCGACCAGCGCTCGGAGAGCTTCGTCGCCGACCATCACGGCCGCGACATGGTGTTCGAGGCCGAGCTCGCGCTCGATGCGCGCGGCCGCTTCCTGGCGACGCGCTTTACCGGCATCGGCAATATGGGCGGCTATCTCTCGCCGGTCGGGCCGATGATGGCGAGCCTGAACATCGGCAAGAACAGCGTCGGCATGTACCGCACGCCGCTGGTCGAGGTCCTGGCGAAATGCGCCGTGACCAATACGCCGCCGATCGGCGCCTATCGCGGCGCCGGGCGGCCCGAGGGCAATTATTTCATGGAGCGGCTGATCGACACGGCTGCTCGCGAGATGGGGATCGACAGCGCCGAACTCAGGCGGCGCAACCTGGTCAAGCCAGGGCAGCTGCCTTGGGCGACGCCGATTGGCACCGTCTATGACAGCGGCGATTTCCCGGCTCTGTTCGCAAGGGCGATCGAAGCCGCCGATTGGAAGGGCTATGCGGCGCGGCAACGGCGGAGCCGCAAGGCCGGCAAGCTGCGCGGCCGCGGCATCGGCTGTTATCTCGAGGTGACCGCGCCGCCGACCAATGAGATGGGCGGCCTGCATTTCGAGGCCGATGGCAGCGTCACCATCGTCACCGGGACGCTCGATTACGGGCAGGGTCACTGGACGCCGTTCGCCCAGATCCTGTCGAGCCAGCTCGGCGTTCCCTTCGACAGGATCCGCCTGTTCCAGGGCGATAGCGACCGGCTGATCGCCGGCGGCGGCACCGGCGGCTCCAAATCGGTGATGGCGAGCGGCTCGGCGATCATCGAGGCGAGCGAACTGGTCATCGAGAAGGGCAAGCTGCTGGCGGCCCATATCCTGGAGGCGGCCGCCGGCGATATCGAGTTCGCGGCCGGCCAGTTCCGGATTGCCGGGACCGACCGCGCCATCGGCATCATGCAGCTCGCCGAGATATTGCGGACGGGAGCGTCCCTGCCGGCCGATCTGCCGCAGAGCCTCGACGTCGACCATGTCTTCAAGGCGGCGCCCTCGGCCTATCCCAATGGCTGCCACATCGCCGAGGTCGAGATCGACCCTGAGACGGGCCAGGTCGAGATCGCCAGCTATGTCATGGTCAACGATTTCGGGGTCGTGGTGAACCCGCTGATCGTCGAGGGACAACTGCATGGCGGTGTGGTGCAGGGGATCGGCCAGGCGCTCTACGAGATGACTGCCTATGACGAGGCCGGCCAGCTCATGACCGGTTCCTTCATGGACTATGCGATGCCGCGTGCGGCGGACGTGCCGTTCTTCTCCTTCATCAGCCGGGGCGTTCCGACCGCGACCAACCGGGTCGGCGCCAAGGGCTGCGGCGAGGCCGGCTGCGCGGGCTCGCTGCCCTCGGTGATGAATGCGGTGGTCGATGCGCTCGCGCCGCATGGCGTGCGCCATCTCGACATGCCGGCGACGCCGCTGGCGATCTGGAAGAGCATCCACGCGCGGGGCTGAGGGGGCGCAGGCTCAGCTCATATTGTCGCGCAGGAAGATCTCGATGCGGATGCGTTCCTGGTCGAGCAGGATCGGCTCGCCGGTGACCTCCGCCATCAGCAGGCGCGCGGCTGAGCGCGCCTCATGGCCGGGGTCCTGGTTGATCACGGCCGCGACGGTGCCCGACAGAAGGCCGCGTCGCGTCGCCTCGGTCAGCTCATGCGCTATGAAGACCAGCGGCCGGCCGGCGGTTTCCAGCGCCGCGACGATGCCCTCATTGCCGGCGCCGATATTGTAGAGCCCGATCAGATCGGGATGCTCCGCAAGGAGCCTGGCCACCGCCGCCTCGTTGCGCTCGCTCTGGTCGCGTCCCTCCAGCACGGGCAGCAGGTTGAGCCCGGGATAGTCGCCGGAGAGCACCTGCTGGAAGCCGTAGAGCCGCTCGACATGGTCGCGGAGCGACATCGAGCCAAGGATGGCGCCGACCTTGCCGCTGCGGCCGCCGAGGAAGCGGCCCATCAGTGAGGCGCTGGTGCGCCCCGCCGCCGGATTGTCGATGCCGACATAATGGGCGCGGCGCGAGGTCGGGGCGTCCGAGACCAGCGTCACCACGGCAATCCCGCGCGCGACGAGATCGTCGATGGCGGCGCGAACCTTGGGATGGTCTAGCGCCACCGTGGCGACGCCATGGAAATGCTCGGCGAGGCCGGCAAGCCCGCTCGCCAGCGCCTCGGGATCGAAGACGTCGAGCTGCAGGATGTCGACGAAGGCGTTCTGCGGCTCCAGCCAGTCGCTGATCCGGCGCACCTGCTGCATCAGCCCGGCCATGAAGGCGTTGGTGCTGGAGGGCAGGATGAAGGCGAAGCGGAAGGACTGGCCGCGCGCCAGCCGCGCCGCCGCCGGGTTGGCCCGGTAGTCGAGCTTGGCGATGGCGCGCCTGACGCTCTCGACGGTCTTGGCGCGGACCCCGTCGCGCTGGTTCACGACCCGGTCGGCCGTGGCGAGCGAGACCCCAGCCTCGCGTGCCACATCCTCCAGCGTTGCCCGCCTGATCGGGATCCGGCTCCGATCCACCTCGTCCTCCACGACCTCTCCTTGCATCTGCGCCGCGGGATCGGCTTCCACCTTCACCGGCGGCGCAGGCCTTGGCATTGACGGGGGTCTCAAGTCCAGCCGTTCGGCCGGCCCGGCGCCCCCGATATCAGCGCGCCGCCCAAAGCAGGCCGCGCGTCATGATCGTGCGGATTTCCGGCACGTCGAGCTCATAGGCGCGGTGGCCGAGCGAGGAATAGAACACCCGCCCCTTGCCGTAGCGCTTGCGCCAGACCACCGGCATCACCACCCCGTCGATCCAGGGCGCATGCTCGCCGTTGAAGGTCGTGGTCGCCAGCACCTCATTGGCCGGGTCGACATGCATGTAATACTGCTCCGAGCGGTGCTCGAAGCTGGCGATGCCCTGCATCAGCGGATCGTCCGGGCGGGTGATGTCGACCGTGTAGTCGATGATCCCGCCGGGATGGGCGACCCATTGGCCGCCGCACATGAACTGGTAGTCGACCGCGTCGCGGAAGGCGTCGCCCATGCCGCCATGATGGCCGGCGAGGCCGACGCCGCCGGCGACGGCCTCGCACAGGGCAGCCGCCTCCGGCTTCTCGATCTTCGACATCGTGTAGATCGGCACGATCAGCGAGTAGTCGCGGATCGCGGGATCGAGGAAGACGGAGGTCGCGGTCTCGACGCGCACGTCGAAACCCTCCGCCTTCAGCCAGCCCCGGATCATCGAGCTGCAGAGGTCGGGGTCATGGCCGCTCCAGCCGCCCCAGACGATCAGCGCAGTCCTTGTCATGTCGATCCCCATTCAATCCAGAGTACCGGTGGGCAGGCCGGGCGGCAGCATGGCCGGCCGCTCGACCGTGGTTGCAAGCGTGACGCGCCGCCCCTCGTCGGAGGCTGTCTGGAAGGCTTCCATCGCTTCGAGCACGTGCAGCGCCAGCGCGCCGCTGGCCCGGTGCGGCCGGCCGGAGAGCAGGCCTGCCGCCATGTCGGCGACGCCGATCGAGCGGAACTCGCCCTCGCTGTTGCCGTGGCTGAGGGCCTGCGCCTGCCAGTCGCCGCCGGCCTTGGCGACCAGGACCTCGCCGCCGAAGCGGTTCGGGTCGGGCACGGCGAGGCTGCCTTCCGAGCCGTAGATCTCGATCGGGCTGTGGCGATGCTTGGGGACGTCGAAGCTCATGGTGATCGAGACGGCGGCGCCCGAGACGAATTCGAGCACGCCGGTGACATGGGTCGCGACCTCGACCGGGATCAGCGTGCCGTTCATCGGCTGGCTGGTGACGAGGCGCTCGGCCTTCGGCCGCGTCGCGAAGCCGACGACGGAGGCGATCGGCCCGAGCAGGTTGACGAGATCGGTGATGTAGTAGGGGCCCATGTCGAGCATCGGCCCGCCGCCGCGCAGGTAATAGAAGCCGGGCGCCGGATGCCAGCGCTCATGGCCGGGGCAGCCGAAGAAGGCGTTGCCGGCGACGGCCTTACCGATGGCGCCGTCGTCGATCAGCTTGCGGGCGGTCTGGTGGCCGCCGCCGAGGAAGGTGTCGGGGGCAGAGCCGACGCGCAGGCCCTTCTCCTGGGCAAGGTCCATCACCTTGCGGGCCTCGGCGACGTTGACGCCGAGCGGCTTCTCGGAATGGACGTGCTTGCCGGCCCGCAGTGCCGCGAGGCTGACATCGGTATGGGCCAGCGGCACGGTCAGGTTGACGACGATCTCGACGTCGTCGCGTTTCAGGAGCTGGTCGACCCGCATCGCCGGCACGCCGAACTCGGCGCCGCGCGCTTCGGCGGGTGCAGTGCGCATGTCGGCGACGGCGCGCAGCTCGATGGTCGAGAACTGCTGCATCGCCGTCATGTATTTCGTCGAGATGTTGCCGCACCCGATGATGCCGACGCCGATCTTTCGCATGGAACGCTCCTTGATAGACGGGTGCTCAGCCTTTCACCGCGCCGGCGGTGAGGCCGGCGACGATGTGCTTCTGGGCGAAGAGGAAGAGGATGATGGTGGGCAGGATGGTGAGGGTGATGAAGGCGAGGATCAGGTGCCACTCGGTCGAGTATTCGCCCTGGTAGACCATGATGCCGAGCGGCCAGGGGTAGAGGCGGTCGCTGTTCAGCATCACCAGCGGGATCAGATAGGCGTTCCAGCTGTGCACGAAGGTGATGGTGCCGACCGTCGCCAGGATCGGACGTGACAGCGGCAGCGTCACGTAGCGGAAGAACTTCGGATAGGAGCAGCCGTCGACGAGCGCGGCCTCCAGGAGCTCGGTCGGCAGGTCCTTGAAGAAGCGCCGCAGCAGCAGGATGCTCATCGCCAGCGCGAAGGCGACCTGGGGCAGGACGACGCCCATATGGCTGTCGAGCAGGCCGAGATCGCGCACCTTGATGAACATCGGCAGGATCGCGGTGGCGGCCGGAAAGAGCAGGCCCATCGTCAGATAGTTCAGCAGCATGTCGCGGCCGAAGAAGTGCAGATGGGCGAAGACGAAGGCGGCCATCGAAGCGCAGATCAGCGTCAGCACAACGGTCAGCGTGGCGATGACGAAGCTGTTGCCGAGAAGCTGCCAGTAGCGCCGCGAGAGCAGGATGTCGGCGTAGTTGCTCCACTCCCAGACCCCGGGCAGGCCGAACGGGTTGGTGCGCAGTTCGCCCAGCGATTTGAAGCCGCCGAGGACCGTCGCGACCAGCGGCGTCATTACGAACAGGACCACGGCGAGGAGATAGAGCGCCTTGCCGACCGCAGCCGGGCTGAAGCCGTCCTCGCTGAAGGCGGCGGAGGAGGCAGGCTCACTCATCGCGCATGATCCAACGCTTGTAGGTGAAGGCGAACACCACGCAGATCAGGAACAGGATGACGCCGACGGCGCTGCCGAAGCCGACGCGCATCCGCGTGATCCCGAAGGTGTAGAGGAAGCTCACCATGGTGTGAGAGGAGTCGGAGGGGCCGCCGCGCGTCAGCGGCATCACCAGGTCGAAGAGCTGCAGCGAGCCGACGATGGCGAAGAAGACCGAGAGGCGGATGGTCGGCGCGAGAGAGGGGATGACGACATAGCGCAGGCTCTGCCAGCGGCTGGCGCCGTCGATTTTGGCCGCCTCCAGCATGGAGCGGTCGATGGTCTGCAGCGCCGCGATGAACAGCATCATGTGGAAGCCGAAATATTTCCACACCACGACGACGAGGATGGCGGCGAAGGCCGTCTGCGGGCTCGCCAGCAGATGCGGCGCCTCGGCGCCGAAGCTCTTGTAGATCGCCGCAAGCAGGCCGTAGTCGCCGTCATAGACGAAGCTGAAGATCAGGCCCGTGGCGATTTCCGCCAGGATATAGGGCAGGAAGAACACCATCCTGAGCGCCACCGATCCGCGGAAGCGATCGGCGAGGATGATCGCGAGCGAGAGCGCCAGCGGCAGCTGGATCACCAGCGAGACGACGATGATCAGCAGGTTGTTCTTGAAGGCGGTGCCGAAGGCGCGGTTGTCGAAGACGAAGCGGTAGTTGTCTAGGCCGATCCAGTTGGTCGGCTTGCCGAAGCCGTTCCAGTTGAAGCCCGAATACCAGGCGGCCTCGCCGACCGGCAGCACCACGAACAGGGTGAACAGCAGCAGCGCCGGCGGCAGGAACAGCAGGATGGTCGAGAGCTTGCCGACATCGGCGACTCTGCGTCCGGCGAGCGCAGCCATGTTCACCTCGCGCGATGATGGCGGGTAGGGGAGGTCGGCCGGCGGAAGACCATCCGCCGTTCGGCGCTTCGATCGGCGAGGGCGCATGCCGCGCCCCGGCATCCTTGCTTGCCGTCAATTACCCTGACGGAAGGCGTCCTGGATCGCCTTGGCCGCCTGTTTCGGCGTCATCGTGCCGGCGGCGATCTCGGTGGTTGCGTCGTTGACGACCCGGCCGACGGAGGGGCCGAGATCCTGGTCGTAGAAGTTCTGGTGATAGGTCGAGTTGGCGATGTTCTGGGCGATGTTGCGCATGAAGGCGCTGCCGAGCCCGGCCTCGGCGCCCTTGTAGACCGGCACGATGAAATTGCCGGCGGCGAGGCGCTTCTGCGGCTCGGCGCTGACGAAGTATTTCAGGAAGGCGGCAGCCTCCTTCGGTGCGCCCTTGGTGACGAGCCAGCCATTGATGCCGCCCAGCGTGTCGCTCGGCAGGCCCTTGCCGCCGGAGACGGTCGGGAAGTTGATCCAGGCGAGCTTGTCGTCGGGCACGCCGGTCTTGTCGACAGCGAAGACCTTCTGGGTATGATAGAAGCTGGAGATGGCGAGCAGCATCGCCGCCTTGCCGTCACCGAAATGGCCGATCGCCTGCTGGCTCTTGAAGCCGAGGAAACCGTTCTGGTAGGGCTGGAGATCGACGAGCTGCTTGAACAGCTCGCCCGACTTCTGGAAGGTTTCGCCCTCGAAGCCGCCATCCTGCCCCTTCAGCGCCGCCTGGATCGCAGCCTTGCCGCCGAGACGCATGGCCAGGTTGGTCCAGTAGAAATGCACCGGCCATTTGTCGGCGCCGCCGACCGCCAGCGGCGTGATGCCGGCGGCCTTGAGCTTCTTCACCGCGTCGAGGAGGTCGTCGTAGCTGACGATCTTGCCGGCATCGACGCCGGCCTTGGCCAGCAGGTCCTTGTTGGCCATGAATCCGACCTGCGAGACGCCATAGGGCACGCCGTAGATCTTGCCGTCGATCGTGAAGGCGTCGACCGCGCTCTGGGACAGATTGTCCTTGTAGCCCTGCAATGCCGGGGTGAGGTCCTCGAGGACGCCGGCTTCGACCTGCGACTTCAGTACGCCGCCGGCCCAGCTGTAGATGATGTGCGGCCTGTCCTTGGACTGTAGCAGCGTCGGGGCCTTGGCCTTGTAGGCCTCGTTTTCGAGATATTGCATCTCGACCTTCACGCCGGGGTTCTTCGCCTCGAACTCGCGCGCGACCTCCTCCCAGAGCTTCACCACCACCGGGTTGGCTTCGATGTGCAGCCATTTGACCGTGGTCTGGGCAACGGCCGCGCCTGCGCTGAAGGCGAGGGCAACGGCGCCGACAAGCAGGCCTTTGAAACGAGCCATGAGGGTCCTCCCGGGTTTCGGCCGCTGACGGGCCGTTGATGGCTCGAACCGTAACCTCAGAATTTGAGGTGCGCAACTCAAATTCTGATGCTAGTCAAGTCCGGGCGCCGTAGCTTATGCGTGGCGATGACAAGGGAGGCGGTCTTGGCGGGTGCGATTTATCCGGATCTCGAGGGCAAGGTGGCGCTGGTCACGGGCGGTGGCTCGGGGATCGGTGAGGCGATCGTGCGTGCCTTTGTCCGGCAAGGCGCGAAGGTCGGCTTCATCGACCTGAAGGAGGCGGAGTCCCGCGCCATCGCGACGGAGCTCGCCACCAGCGGTGCGAGCGTGCACTTCGAGCGCGCCGACCTGACCGACATCGCCGCGTTGCGCCAGGCGATCACAGCGATCCGGGCCGCGCTTGGCCCCGTCGACATCCTCATCAACAACGCCGCGCACGACCAGCGCCATGACGCGCTCGAGGTCACGCCCGAATACTGGGACGAGCGCATGGCGGTGAACCTGAAGCACCAGTTCTTCGCGGCGCAGGCGGTGCTGCCCGACATGATCGCGCGGAAAGGTGGCGCGATCGTCAATTTCGGCTCGACCTCCTGGATGATCGGCCAGGGCGGCATGCCGGCCTATACGGCGGCAAAGTCGGCCGTGCTCGGCCTGACGCGCTCGCTGGCGCGCGATTTCGGCGAGCACAACATCCGCGTCAACGCGATCGCGCCGGGCTGGATCATGACGCAGCGCCAGATCGACCTGTGGCTGACGCCGGAAAGCGAGGCCGAGCTGATGCGCCGCCAATGCCTGAAGCGCCGGCTGGTGCCGGAGGACATTGCGCGCGCGACCCTGTTCTTCGCCTCGGAAGAAGCGGGCGCCTGCACCAACCAGCATTATGTCGTCGACGGTGGCTGGGTCTGAGGCCTGCACCACCCGCGACAAAGCGGCTGGCCCGGGTCGCCTTGAAAGACGGCCGGCTGCCGTCCAATATCCGGCTTCTGGCGGCTGGCCGCCCTGACAACACGATACCGGGTGAGGAAACGGCATGTCGGATGCCCTGCGCATCGCGCACGGAGCTTTCGGCCGGGTGGCGCTGCTCGACATGGATCGCAGCCTCGTCCGGCACGCGCACCCGCATTGCCATGTCCTGCTCAAGGTCGACGGCGACGACACGCAGTTCCTGGTCGGGGACCATGTCGCCCCGCTGACCGACGATCTCGCAGTGCTGGTCAACGCCTGGGAGACGCATGCCTATGTCCATGATCCCTCGCGCAAGAACGCGTTGATCCTGGCGCTCTATATCGAGCCCGACTGGCTGCGCAGCTTCCGGCCGAACTGGGCGGCGAGCGGTTCGCCCGGCTTCTTCGAGCAGTCCGCTGGCGAAGTCAGCGCCCATATCCGCCAGACCGCGCTCGATCTCGCCGCCGAGATGGTGCACGAACCCGGCGCCAGCCGCCGGCAGGAGGAGCTGCTCTCGGAACTGATGATCGCTGTGATCGAGCGGTTCACGCCCTGGCGCTCGATCGGCGCCTCCTTGCGTGAGATCGCGCGTTCGAGCGCGGTCGACTTTCGTGTGCGCCGGGCGATCTCGCTGATGCGCTCCGACCCGGCCGCACCGCTCTCGATCGAGCGGCTGGCCAGCGAGGCCGGCCTGTCGCGGGCGCATTTCTTCCGGATGTTCGAAGCCTCGACCGGTGTGACGCCGCATGTCTTCCTCAATGTGCTGAAGGTCGAGCTCGCGGTCGGCGCCGTCGTCGATGGCGATGAGAGCTTCAGCGCGATCGGCGACAGGCTCGGTTTCAGTGCACCCGCGCATTTCACCCGCTTCTTCCGCGACCATTGCTCGGTGGCGCCCAGCGAGTTCCGCAACGTGGCGCGTCTCGGCCGCTAGTGGTCTGACCGGGCCAATCCTTCGAATTTGAGACTATTCGGTAAGTCGCGAGACTGGGCGGGATCGAACCTGGCCGGCCGATGACCGAACCTTCCCGTGAGGCGCCTCCGTAAGAGCGCCTCACGGGAGCCGAACGCTGGTGAAGGCTGAAACCATTTCGTGGACGGGTCAGTCCGTGGAGCGCGTCGAGGACGCCGCCCTGCTGACCGGTCGCGGACGCTTTGTCGATGATCTCGGCACCAGGCCGGGCACGCTGCACGCTGCGATCCTGCGCTCGCCGCACGCCCATGCCGACATCCTCTCGATCGAGACCAAGGCCGCCGCCGCGCTGCCGGGCGTGGTGACGATCGTCACCGGGCACGACCTCGCCAAGCTGACCACGCCGATGGTCGCCGGGCTGAAGATCGCCGCCGAGAACTGGCCGATGGCCGTCGAGCGCGTGCGCTATGTCGGCGAGCCCGTCGCGATCGCGGTGGCGGAGAGCCGCTATCTCGCCGAGGATGCGCTCGACGCGATCGAGGTCGCGTACAAGCCGCTCATGGCCGCCGTCGATCCCCTCGCCAGCATGGGGGAGGGCGCGCCCGTCCTGCACGAGAAGGCCGGCGCGAACCTCGTCAGCGATCGGCGCTTCCGCTATGGCGAGCCCGCAGCTGCCTTTGCAGCGGCCGCGCACACGATCTCGGTCAGCATCGCCTATCCGCGCAATACCGGCGCGCCGATGGAGACCTTCGGCGTTGTCGCGGACTATGATCCGCATGAGGACGTCTACGACATCCTCGCCAATTTCCAGGGCCCGTTCAGCATTCACACCGTGCTGGCGCGCGCGCTGAAGGTTCCTGGCAATCGCCTGCGTTTGCGCATGCCGCCGGACTCCGGCGGCAGCTTCGGCGTCAAGCAGGGCGTTGCGCCCTATGCCGTCCTGATCGGCGTCGCCGCGCGGATCGCCGGGCGGCCGGTGAAATGGATCGAGGACCGGCTCGAGCATCTCGGCGCGGCGGTGGCCGCGACCAATCGCGTCACCACGCTCAAGGCCGCCGTGTCGACTCAGGGCCGGATCAGCGCGCTCGACTGGGACCAGATCGAGGATTGCGGTGCCTATCCGCGCGCTCCGGAGCCGGCGACGCTCTACCGGATGCACGGCAACATGACCGGCGCCTACGACATCCGGCATGTCGCGATGCGCAACCGCGTCGTCCTGACCAACAAGGCGCCGACCGGACTGGTGCGCGGCTTCGGCGGCCCGCAGGTCTATTTTGCGCTCGAGCGGCTGATGCAGCGCATCGCCGTCGAATTGCAGCTCGATCCGCTCGACGTCATCCGCCGGAACCTGATCCCCGCCGGCGCCTTCCCCTATCGTACCGCGACCGGCGCGCTCTACGATTCCGGCGATTATCAGGCGGCAGTCGAGCAGGCCGTTGCCGGTCGCCTCGCCGAGCTGGAACAGCGCCGCGATGCAGCGCGTGCCGCCGGCCGGCTCTACGGCATCGGCTTTGCTGCTGCGGTCGAGCCCAGCGTCTCCAATATGGGCTACATCACCACCGTGCTGACCGCCGAGGAGCGGCGCAAGGCTGGGCCGAAGAACGGCGCGCAGGCGACGGCGACGGTCTCGATCGACCCGGTCGGCTCGGTCAGCGTCCATGTCGCCTCGACGCCGCAGGGCCAGGGCCATCGCACCGTGCTGGCGCAGGTCGTCGCCGACATCTTCGGCCTGCCGCATCGCGAGATCAGGGTCGTCGCCGATCTCGACACCGGCAAGGATGCCTGGTCGATCGCCTCCGGCAACTATTCCAGCCGCTTCGCTGCGGCAGTGGCCGGCGCGGCCCATCTCGCCGCGACCCGGCTGCGCGACAAGCTCGCCTTGATCGCCGCGGACCATCTCAAGGCCGAGCCCGGGCAGATCGGCTTCGCGGGCGGCGCGGTCTTCGCCAAGGGCCACCCGGACAAGACCATCCCGTTCGGGCGGATCGCGGCGCTCTGCCACTGGTCGCCGGCGCTGCTGCCTGAGGGCGTCGACCAGACCATTCGCGAGACCGCCTTCTGGACGCCGCCGCAGCTGACGGCACCGAACGAGGGCGACGAGATCAACTCCTCGCTCTGCCATGGCTTCATCTTCGACATGGCCGGCGTCAAGGTCGATCCGGCCAACGGCAAGGCGCGGATCGACCGCTATGTCACCATGCACGACTGCGGGCGGGTGCTGCATCCCGGCATGGTCGAGGGCCAGATCCGCGGCGGCTTCGCCCAGGCTGTTGGCGCGACCTTCTTTGAGGAGCTCGCCTATGCCGAGGACGGCGCCTTCCTGACCGGCACCTTCGCCGACTATCTGCTGCCGACCGCGACCGAGACGCCGGATATCGAGATCCTGCACATCGAGACGCCGTCGCCCTTCACGCCGCTCGGCACCAAGGGCGTCGGCGAGGGCAACTGCATGTCGACGCCGGTCTGCCTGGCGAATGCGATCGCCGACGCCCTCGGCGTCGCCGATATCAACCTGCCGCTGACCCCGGCCAGGCTCGCTGCGCTGGCCGCCGGACCGGAACCGGCCCAGCCGGAGACCAGCCGGGCGGCGGCGCCTGCCGCCAGGCCGGGCGATCGCAGCCTGCACGGCGAAGGCGAGGCCAGGGTCGCGGCGGCGCCCGAGGCGATCTGGGCGATGCTGCTCGACGTCGACATGCTGGCCTCGATCATCCCCGGTTGCCATGGCGTGCAGAAGCTCTCCGGCACGCATTTCAAGGCCGATGTCACGCTCGGCGTTGGCCCGGTGAAGGGGCGCTACAAGGCCGAGATCAGGCTCTCCGACCTCGACGAGCCCAGGGCCGCGACATTGACCGGCTCGGTCTCGGGCGCGCTCGGCACCGGCGGCGGCTCCGGCCGCGTGACGCTGACGCCCGACGGCACGGGCGGCACCGCGATCGGCTACGCCTATGAGGCCGCTGTCGGCGGCAAGGTCGCGGCGATCGGCGGGCGGCTGCTCGACGGCGCGGCCAAGGCGATCATCGGCCAGTTCTTCGCGGCACTGGCGCGCAAGGCGTCGCCGGGCAAGCCCAGCCTGTTCGCCCGCCTGTTCGGGATGCGCGCATGAAGCCCGCGCCCTTCGACTATCTGCGCGCCGGCAGCCTCGACGAGGCACTGGCGGCGCTCGCCGAGCACGGTTCCGAGGCGCGCATCATCGCGGGCGGCCAGTCGCTGCTGCCGATGCTGAACATGCGGCTCGCCAAGCCCGCCGTGCTGATCGACATCATGGGTGTGGCGGGTCTCGACCAGGTCCGGCGCGAAGGCGAGATGGTCGTCGTGCCGGCGAGCGTGCGGCAGGCAGCGCTGTTGCAGCGGCCGGGCCTGGCGAGCGAGCAGCCGCTGCTTGCTGCCGCCCTGCCCTGGCTCGGCCACTACCAGACCCGGGCGCGCGGCACGGTCTGCGGCTCTGCCGCCCATGCCGATCCCAGCGCCGAAATCCCGCTCTGCCTGGTCGCGCTCGGTGGCGAGGTCCGCCTGCGCTCGCGCCGCAAGCGCCGGGTTCTCAAGGCGGCCGACTTCTTCTCCGGCATGATGGTGACGCAGAAGGCCGATGACGAGTTGATCGAGGCCGTCACCTTCCCGGCCGCCCGGCCCGGCACCGGCTATGCCTTCAACGAGGTGGCGCGCCGGCATGGCGATTTCGCCATCGTCGGCTGCGCCGCGATGGTCGAGGCCGGGCAGATCCATCTCGCGGTCGCCGGCGTCGCCGACAAGCCCGAGCGCCGGAGCTGGCCGCGCCTGGAGGGCTCTGCGCTCGATGACGCGCTCAACGCCTTCGCCTGGGAGCTCGACGCGCGCGAGGACCTGCATGCCAGCGCCAGGCTGCGCCGCGACCTCGTCCGCACACTTGGCCGCAGCACGATCGAGGAGGCCGGCCGATGCCTCGCCTGAGCGCCGCCACCCGCCACCGCGTCGGCTTCACACTGAACGGCAAGCCCGTCGCGGTCGAGGCTGAGCCGCGCCTGCTCGCGACCGACGCGTTGCGCCACGGCATCGGCGCGACCGGCACCCATGTCGGCTGCGAGCACGGCGTCTGCGGCGCCTGCACCATCCTGATCGATGGGGCACCGGCGCGCGCCTGCCTGACGCTCGCCGTGCAGCTCGAAGGCCGGGAGGTCACCACCGTCGAGGGGCTGGCGCCGGCACAGGACCGCCTCTCGGTGCTGCAGGCGGCCTTCCGGCGCCACCATGCGCTGCAATGCGGCTTCTGCACCGCCGGCATCCTGATCTCGCTCGAGGCCTTCCTGCGCGAGCAGCCGGAGCCGAGCGAGCAGGAGCTGCGCGAGGTCGTCGGCGGGCATCTCTGCCGCTGCACCGGCTACACACCGATCATCGCCGCCGCGCGCGAGGCCGCCGCCGAGCTGCGCCGGCAATCCCAGACCGTTGCCCAGACCATTGCCCAGACCATCGCCGCGGAACCCCTCGATGTTTGACCTCGGGACCAGCTTCACCGCCAGCGTGGCGCGTACTCCCGATGCGCTCGCCATCGTCGATGGCGAGGTCCGCCTGAGCTATGCGCAATGGCTGGCGCGCATCTCCTCGCTCGTCGCCGCCTTCGATGGCATCGGGCTCAAGGCCGGCGACCATTTCGTCACGGTGCTGCAGAACCGCTGGGAAGCAGCAACGCTGCACTGGGCGTGCCAGTTCGCCGGGCTGATCACGACGCCGATCAACTGGCGGGCGAAGCCGGACGAGATCGACTTCGTGCTGGAGAATGCAGGCGCCAAAGCGATCGCCTTCGAGGCCGTCTCCGCCGCTGCCGTGGCCGAGAGCGCGCTCGCCGCCGGCCTGCCGCGGATCGCGGTTGGCAGCAATGCCGGGTCCGCCGATCTGAGCTTTGCCGAGATGATCGCCGTGGAGGCGCCGACCGCGACGCCCCGGGCCGGCGCCGAAGACTGGTCGCTGATGCTCTACACCTCCGGCACCACGGCCAAGCCGAAGGGCGTGCCGCGGCGGCACCGGGCCGAGCGCATGGCGGCGCTCGCCCATGTTGCGCAGAACCTCTACGGCACCGGTGAATGCACGCTCGGCGTCATGCCGCTCTATCACACGATGGGGGTGCGCTCGCTGCTGGCGATGTCGCTGATCGGCGGCAGCTTCGTCTGCCTGCCGCGCTTCGATGCGGCGCGGGCGCTGGAGCTGATCGAGGCCGAGCGCGTCAGCAACCTCTATCTCGTGCCGACGCTCTACCACGACGTCGTCCATCACCCCCGCTTTGCCGGGAGCGACGTCTCCTCGGTACGCAAGCTCGGCTTTGCCGGCGCGCCGATGACCGACGGGCTGCTCGGCAAGCTGACCGAGGCGTTCAGGCCCGAGCTCTTCGTCAACCATTACGGCTCGTCGGAGATCTACACCTTCACCATCGACCAGAACGCCGCGGCGAAGCCGGGCTGCGCCGGCAAGGCCGGGCTCAACCAGCTCATCCGCGTGGTCCGGCTCGGCGCGGCCTCGGCCGCGGAGCTGGCCCGGCCCGGCGAGGAAGGCGAGATCATCGCGCTCGCCGCCAGCGACGAGGCCTTCGAAGGCTATTGGCGCAGGCCCGAGGCCGACGCGAAGTCATTGCGCGACGGTTGGTACTTCACCGGCGACACCGGCTATTTTGACGGGGACGGCGATCTCTTCGTTACCGGCCGCGTCGACGACATGATCATCACCGGCGGCGAGAACGTCTCGCCGGTCGATATCGAGAGCTGCCTGTCGCTGCACCCGGCCGTGTCCGAAGTCGCCGTGGTCGGCCTGCCCGACGAGCGCTGGGGCAAGATCGTCGTCGCCTTCGTGCAGCGCGCCTCGGCGGTGACGGCCGAGGAGCTCGACCGGCACTGCAAGGTCTCCGGTCTCGCCAATTTCAAGCGCCCGCGCCGCTACGAGTTCGTCAAGGCGATCCCGAAATCGCCGGTCGGCAAGCTGCTGCGCCGCCAGCTCGTCGCCGGAGACTACGAGGCCGAGCGGCCCGATCTCGCCGCTGAATGATCCCAACTCCGTAACCGAGAGCTAAAGCCATGAACGCAGTCACCCCGATCCACGCGAGTCTCACCGGCCTCGACGGCTTCCGCGTCGAGATCGATCCCGCCCGCGAGCGGGCCGACATCATCCTTGACCGGCCGCCGATGAACACGGTCGCGATGGCGCAGCGCGACCAGCTGCGCAAGGTGTTCGAGGCGCTCGACGAAGACGATCGCGTGCGCATCATCGTGCTGCGTGCCGTCGGCGAGCATTTCTCCTCCGGCGGCTACATCAAGGGCTTCATGGAGGCTTCGCCCGAGCATGTCTCCAAGCTCGCCTGGAACATCGCGGCGCCGGCGCGCTGCTCCAAGCCGGTGATCGTCGCCAATCGCGGCTACACCTTCGGCGTCGGCTTCGAGATCTCGCTCGCCTGCGATTTCCGCATCGTCTCGGAGACCTGCCAATACGCCCTGCCCGAGCAGAAGCTCGGGCAGATCCCCGGCTCGGGCGGCTCGGCCCGTCTGCAGAAGATCGTCGGCATCACCCGGACCAAGGACATCGTGATGCGCTCCAGGCGCATTTCGGGCAAGCAGGCGCTCGACTGGGGCATCGCCACCGAATGCGTGCCGGATGCCGAGCTCGAAGCCGCGACCGACCGGCTGGTCGACGAGCTGCGCTCCTTCTCCCCGATCGCTCAGCGCACCGCCAAGAAGCTGCTCAACGACACCGAGGACTCGACGCTGGCGATTGCGATCGAGCTGGAAGGGCATTGCTACAGCCGCCTGCGCCAGTCCGACGATTTCCGTGAGGGCGTCGAGGCCTTCCACGCCAAGCGCGCACCGAAGTTCACCGGCCGCTGAGCCGGCAAACGGCCTGCGCGAGCAACGCCTCGCGCGGGTCCATCAGGCCCATACCGCAGAACAACAACCAGAACCGAGGGAACGACCATGAAGACGACCGGATATCTCGCAGCCGTCGCCGGGCTGCTCGCCGCGACGGCGCTCACGGGCGGTGCGCTCGCCCAAAGCGGCCCGATCAAGATCGGCGTCGTTACGCCGCTGTCGGGTACCTACACCCCGATCGGCCAGCAGGTCCGCTGGGGCCTGGAGCTTGCCGCCAAGGAGATCAATGCCGCGGGCGGCATCGCCGGTCGGCAGGTCGCGCTGATTGTCGAAGACGAGGAGGCCAACCCTGCCGTCGCCGTGCAGAAGGCCGAGAAGCTGTTCCAGGTCGAGAAGGTCGATTTCCTCGCCGGCACGGTCAATTCCGGCTCGACGCTCGCCGTCGCCCAGCTGGCCGAGCGCAACGCCAAGCTCGCGGCGACGACCGTCTCCTTCGCCGACTCGATCACCACCGACAAATGCTCGCCGAACATGTTCCGCGTGAACGCGCGCGCCGAGCAGCAATCGGTCGCGCTCGCCGCCTGGCTCGCCAAGGAGAAGCCGAAGGCCAAGGTCTATTATCTCGGCCCCGACTACGAGATGGGCCGCTCGACCGTCGCCGCCTTCAAGAGCAGCGCCGAGAAGTCGGGCGCGCCGACCGGCGGCGAGGTGTTCGCGCCGCTCGATTCCAAGGACTACACCCAGTATTTCGGCCAGATCCGGGCTTCGCGGCCGCAGGTGCTCTACACCTCCGTCGCGGGCAACGACACGGTCAGGCTGCTGACCCAGCTCCAGGATTTCGGCCTGCTCACCAACCTGCAGGTCGTCGGCGCCTCCGGCACCGTGACCTCGCAGAACATCGGTGCGATCGGCCAGGCGGCCGAGGGCTTCGCCACCGGCGTCGGCTACTCCCCGCAGATCGACACGCCCGAGAACAAGGCCTTCGTCGCGGCCTTCCGCGCCGCCAACAAGGCCGATCCGGACCTCTACGGTGCAGACAGCTACGGCCTGCTCTTCGCCTACAAGGCGGCGGTCGAGAAGGCGGGCTCGACCGAGACCGACAAGGTGCGCGAGGCGCTGCGCGGGCTGAGCTGGCAGACCCCGCAAGGCGCCAAGACCATCCGCGCCGGCGATCATCAGGCGATGCAGCCGATGTATGTGGTGCGCGTCGCCAAGGGCAAGTTCGACATCATCGACAAGGTCGATGCCGACAAGGCGATCGGCCCCGACGCCTGCACCCGGTTCTGAGGACTGGCGCCGACCCCTCCCTTCACGCGGGAGGGGTCACACCGCCCTCGCGAAAGCACATGACATGAATGCCCTCGACTACCTCCAATTCGTGCTGGCGCCGCAGGTCGTCAACGGGCTCGCGCTCGGGGTCGCCGTGGTGCTGGTCGCCCTCGGGCTGACGATCATCTTCGGCATGCTCGACGTCATCAACATGAGCCATGGCGAGTTCTACGCCATCGGCGCCTATGCCGCCCTCGCTCTGGGCGCGGCCGGAATCAGCTTCTGGTTCCTGCTCGTGCTGGTACCGGTCCTGATGGTGCCGCTCGGCATGGCGGCCGAGCGGCTGCTGATCCGGCCGGTCTTCGACAGCCGGGATCGGCACGTCACCACGCTGCTCGTCACTTTCGGCCTGGCGCTGGTGGTCGAGGATCTGCTCAAGGTCGCCTTCGGGCCCAACACCCAGCGTCCGCCGACGCCGATCCCGGGCGCGACCGAGCTCGCCGGCATCATCGTGCCGAACTACCGGCTCTTCCTGATCGTGGTCGGCGCGGCGATCGTCAGCGGCGTCGCCTATGTCGTCTATCGCACCCGTCTCGGCGCGATGGTGCGCGCCGCCGCCTTCGACCGCAACATGGCGGCCTCGCTCGGCGTGCCGGTCGCGCTGGTCTATGCCGGCACCTTCGCCTTCGGCGTCGCGCTCGCCGGCCTCGCGGGCGTCCTGCTTGCGCCGATCTACTCGGTCTTCCCGACCATGGGGCGCGACTTCATCCTGCTCGCCTTCACCGTCGTCATCGTCGGCGGCATGGGCTCGATCTGGGGCGCGGTCGTCGCCGGCCTGCTGCTGACGCAGGTCCAGGCGCTGGCCAGCCTGGTGATCTCGCCGGTCTGGACCGATCCGATCGTGTTCGGGACCATGGTCGCCTTCCTCGTTTTCCGCCCGCAGGGCCTGTTCGGGAGGCTCGGCCATGCGTGACCGGCTGACTTTGTCGATGCGCGCGAGCCACCTGCTCGCCGTCGTCTTCGTTGCGGCCGCGCTCGCGCTCGCCGCGATCGGTGCCGCCAGCGGCGACACCTTCTATCTGCGCCTCGGCACGGAGGCGCTGATCTTCGCTGGTCTCGCCCTCTCGGTCGACCTGTTGCTCGGCTATTCCGGCGCGCTCTCGCTCGGGCAGGCGCTCTATTTCGGCATCGGCGCCTATGTCTCGGCGCTGACCCTGCTGAAGGTGCCGTCCTTCTGGCTCGCCATGGCGGCGGCGGGCGGGGCGACGCTCGTCGCGTCGATCGTCGGCGGCTTGATCGCCAACAGGGTGCGCGGCGTCTATTTCGCGCTGATCACCTTCGGCCTGGCGCAGGTCGTCGCCAAGGTCGTCTACAACACCCGCGAGCTCGGCGCCTCCGACGGCATGATCGGCATTCCCGTCATCGAGATCGGCTTCGGCCCGGTTTCGGTCTCGGCCGGCAACCCGGTCGGCTTCTTCCTGATCGTGCTCGCGATCATCATGGGGCTGTACGGGCTCACCGCCTATCTGCTCGACACCCCGTTCGGGCGGGTGCTGACCGCGCTCAAGGCCAATGAGAAGCGCGTGCCCTTCCTCGGCTATTCGGTCTGGCGGGCGCGGATGTTCTCCTATGTGCTGGCCGGGCTGATCGCCGGGCTTTCGGGCGCGCTCTATCCGATGCTGCGTGGCTTCGTCTCGCCGGAGCTGATGTTCTTCGCGACGTCCGGCAATGCGGTGATCTCGGTCATCCTCGGCGGCGTCGGCACGCTGATCGGCGCGATCTTTGGCTCGGTGCTGCTCGTCCTGCTGAAGTCGATCATCGGCAGCTGGACCGAGCACCATCTCATCGTGATCGGCGTGATCTTCATGGTCTGCGTGATGTTCTTGCCCAAGGGGCTGGTCGGCTTCATACGGCCGCGCATCGAGGGGCGCCTGCTCGCCGGAGCGCAAGAGCCGGCCGCACCGTCCTTCGCCCCGACCCGGCTCGAAGCGGGGAGTGCCAAGCCATGACCGGTCCCGTCCTCGAAATCCGCGATCTCGGCATCGCCTTCGGCGGCCTGAAGGCGGTCGACAAGGTCAGCTTCAGTGCAGAACGCAACCGGATCACCACCGTGATCGGGCCGAACGGTGCCGGCAAGTCGACGCTGTTCAACCTGATCAGCGGGGCGCTCAAGCCGAGATCCGGCCAGCTCCGGATCGATGGCGTCGACATGACCGGCGCCTCGCCGGCGCGGACCAAGGCGGCGGGGCTGTCGCGCTCGTTCCAGATCACCAACCTGTTCTTCGAGCTGACGGTAGCGGAGAACCTGCGCATGGCGGCGCAGGTGCTGGAGCCGAAGACCCGCGCCTTCCTGCCGCTCGGCCGCTCAACCCGGGCGCTTGCCAAGACCGGCGCGATGCTCGAGCGCTTCCAGCTCGGACACAAGCGCGACGAGCTTGCCGGCAATCTCTCGCATGGCGACCAGCGCCGGCTCGAGATCGCGGTCTGCCTGGCGTCGGAGCCGAAGATCCTGCTGCTCGACGAGCCCACGCAGGGCATGAGCCACGCCGATACCGCCGACACCGCCAAGCTCGTGCGCGAACTCAGCCGCGACGTCAGCGTGCTCCTGATCGAGCACGATATCGGGCTCGTCATGGACCTCTCGGACCATGTCGTCGTCATGCATCAGGGCCGCAAGCTCGCCGAGGGACCGCCCGCCGTGGTGCGGGCCGATCCTTCCGTGCAGGCCGCCTATTTCGGACATCACTGACATGCTCGCGATCAACGGACTGCACAGCCATTACGGCCTGAGCCACGTCATCCAGGGCATCGACCTCTCGGCCGCCCCCGGCGAGGTGATCGGCATCTTCGGCCGCAACGGCGTCGGCAAGACGACGCTGCTCAAGACGATCGCCGGCTGGGTCAAGCCGAGCGAAGGCGCGATCACGCTCGGCGGGCAATCCCTGACCGGGCTCGCGCCCGATCGGATCTGCCTCTCCGGCGTCGGGTTGGTGCCGGAAGACAGGCGCATCTTTCCCGGCCTCACCGTCGAGGAGAACCTGCAGCTCGGCTTGCTGCAGGTACGGGGCCGGGCCGCGAAAGCGGAACGCGCTGCCATCGACCAGATCTATGACCGCTTTCCCCGCCTCGGCGAGCGCCGTCGCCAGCTCGGCGCGACATTGTCGGGCGGCGAGCAGCAGATGCTCGCCATGGCGCGCGTGCTGGTCGGCGAGCCCAGGCTCGTGCTGGTCGACGAACCCAGCGAGGGGCTGGCGCCGATGATCGTCGCCGAGGTCTTCGCCATCGTGCGCGAATTGCGCGAGCGCGGCTGTATCGTGCTGCTGGTCGAGCAGAACGTGCACGAGGCGCTGTCGGTGACCGACCGCTTCATCGTGATCGAGCGCGGGCGGATCGTGTTCAGCGGCGACGCGGAAGACGAAGCCGATTGCGCGCGCCTGCTGACGGCCCTGGCCGTCTGACACCCGGCCTTGCTTGCATGGGCTCCTCGTCAAGGGGCTCTGTGCAGCAACTGGCAATAGCGCCTTCTACGGCGGTGCAACCGTCAGCCCTTGAAAGCACTAAAGAAGTGCTTTATATAATCGAGCATGGTCGGAAAGCCGCACACCACGATGGCGCTCATCCTGTCGCCATCACCCGAGGATCGCGAGGCGCTCCATGGAACGCTCGTCGCCTATCGCCAGGCGATGGCGATCCTCGACGGCACCAAGGGCGCCAATCTCGTCGCGCTTCACGAGGAAGCCTACGAGGAGATTCGCGCCCGCACCGGCCTGCCTTCGCGCATGGCGACACTCGCCTTGCGCGACCACAGCAAACGCACGGTCGGCGCCCCGATCGACGACATCCCGCTCGATTCCAAGCTGTTCTCGGTCAAGGGCCCGGACAGCCTGAGCATCGCCACCATCGGTGGCCGCGTCGTCATCCCCTATTCGGTGGATGGCTATCGCGGTGGTTGGGATGACTTTGCTGAAGCCCGTTTGTGCTTCAGCGGAACGTCGATCAACGTCCTCGTCGGCGTCCAGGCCGGCCTCCATCCCCAGAAGGAGACCACCATGTCCAATGAAGGTATCCTCGCCCGCCTCGGGCGCGTCATCGCCGGTGTGGTCAACAACGCGGTCGATGCCGCGGAGGGGGCCAACCCCACCGCCATCGCCCAGCAGGCCGTGCGCGAGATCGAGAAGATTGCCGAGGAAGCCCGCGCGGCACTCGGCGTCGCGATCGCGGCCGGCCACCGCCTGAAAGCCAAGGCGGAGGACCTCGACGCCGAGATCCGCGATCTCGACGCGAAGATCCGGACCGGGCTGGAGAAGGGCCGCGAGGATCTCGCAAGGGCGGCGACCGGCGTCCAGATCGACCTGGAAGCGCAGCGCACTGCCCTCGCCAAGGCGATCGCCGAAAATGCCGGCGAAATCGCCGAGACCGAGGCGACCTTGCGCAGCATCGCCTCGGCCCGCGCCGATGCGATGAAGCGGCTCGACGACGCCAAGCGCGCCGAGCGGGCCGCCCCCGCCGCGGCGACGCCCTCGCAGCGCAACGACCAGCGTCTTGCCGCCGCGCTCGCGGCGGTGGAACGGGTGACCGGCGTCCCGGCCAAGCCGGTCCAAGGCTCGGCCGAGGTCGAGGAGCTCGGCCGGATGCAGCGCGAGGACGAGATCGAGGCGCGGCTCAAGGCCTTCCGCGA
This sequence comes from Allobosea sp., assembly GCA_024231975.1. Lineage (GTDB taxonomy): Bacteria > Pseudomonadota > Alphaproteobacteria > Rhizobiales > Beijerinckiaceae > Allobosea. The sequence goes on along the minus strand of JAAEQB010000097.1, from coordinate 50,423 downwards.
AGGCCAGCGCTGATGGACACGATCATCCAGCCGGGCACCGCGCCCTTCTGGGTGGCGCTCCTGGTGGTGGTCGGCCTCGGGCTGGTCGAGCTGATCTCGGTCGTGCTCGGGCTCTCGGCCTCCGGCCTGCTCGACGACAGCTTCGGCCATCATGGTCCGGACGGTCACGAAGCCGGTCTGCTCGGTGGCTGGATGTCCTGGCTGAATGCCGGCGGGGTGCCGATCCTGGTGCTCGCCGTCATCCTGCTCTCGGCCTTTGCCGTCTTCGGCTTCGCCATCCAGGGGCTTGCGGCCGGCATCCTGCGCCCGCTGCCTGCGGTCGTGGCGGTGCCGCTGGCGCTGGTGCCGGCCCTGCCTGTGACCCGCTGGCTCAGCCGCGGCATCGCCAGGGTGATCCCGCGCGACGAGACCAATGCGCTGAGCCAGGCCGATTTCATCGGCCTCGTCGGCATCGTCACGATCGGCCCGCTCGACCAGGGCAATCCCGGCGCCGTGCGCGTGAAAGATCGGCACGACAACATCCACACCCTGCGCGCCAAGGCCGCGCCGGGCCACCGCATCGAGACCGGAGCGCTCGTCGTGATCGTCGACGGCTCGGACGGTCTGTTCCAAGCCATTCCCGCGCCGCAGGAACTCGGCGCCGTCGACAGCAAAGAGGGTTGATCAGATGGATTTTCTCTCCGTGGGCATCATCGCCGGCGTGATCGTCGTGGCGATCGTCGTCATCGGCATCATCATGACGTCGCTCTACACGCGGGCGACGCGCGACAAGGCCTATGTCCGCACCGGACTCGGCGGGAAGAAGGTGGTGCTCGACGGTGGCTCCGTCATCCTGCCGATCTTCCACTCCTATTCCTGGGTCTCGCTCAGCACGCTGCGCCTCGAGGTCAAGCGCGCCGAGAACGAGTCGCTGATCACCAAGGACCGGATGCGGGCCGACATCACCGCCGAATTCTATGTCCGGGTGAAGCCGGATGCTGAGAACATCGCGCTCGCCGCCCAGACCCTGGGTGACCGCACCAACGACGCCGACGCCCTGAAGGCGCTGGTCGAGGCCAAGTTCGTCGACGGCCTGCGCTCGGTCGCCGCGACCATGTCGCTGCGCGACCTGCAGGAGCAGCGCGCCGAATTCGTGAAGTCGGTGCAGGCGGCGGTGGCGCATGACCTGCAATCGAACGGCCTCGAACTGGAATCGGTCTCGCTGACGCGGCTCGACCAGACCGACATCAAGCATTTCAACCCGAACAACACCTTCGATGCCGAGGGCCTGACTGCGCTCACCAAGATCACCGAGGAGCGCAAGCGCGAACGCAACCAGATCGTCCGCGACAATGAGGTCGAGATCGCGACCAAGGATCGCGAGGCGTCGCTGCGGCGCCTGACCATCGAGCGCGAGCAGCGCGACGCCGAGCTGACGCAGGAGCGCGACATCGCCAACAAGACCGCCGAGACCCGGGCCGAGGCGGCCAAGGCTGAGCAGCTCGCGCGCCTGGCCGAGGAAACCGCCCGCCTGGAGACCGAGCGCGGCATCGCCGAGCGCGATTCCGAGGCCCGCCAGGCCCGCGAATCCGCCCGCATTGCCGCCGAGCGCGGCATTGCCGAGCGCGAGGCAGAGGCGCGCAAGATCACCGAGACCGCTCGGATCGAGGCCGCCATCGCCGTCGCTCACAAGACCGAGGAGGAGCAGGCCGCCAGGGCCAGGGCTGACGCCGCCAAGGCCAGCGCCATCACGGCCGAGGAGCAGGTGACCACCGCTCGTGACGTCGAGATCGCCGAGCGCGCCAAGCGCATCGCGGTGATCGACGCCCGCAAGGAGGCCGAGCAGCAGGCGACGGCCGTGACCGTCAAGGCGGAAGCGGAACGTCAGGCGGCCGAAGACCTCGCCGCCGCTGTGAAGATCCAGGCCGAAGCCGAGGCGGAAGCCGCCAAGATCCGCGCTACCGGCGTGATCGAGCTCGGCGAGGCGCAGGCCCGGGCCGAGCGGGCCAAGAACGAGGCGCGCAATGCACTCGCCGCCAACATCATCGATTTCGAGCTGGCGAAGGCTCGTGTCGAGATCGTGCCGCAGGCGCTGGCGCAGGCGATGAAGCCGATCGAGAAGATTTCCGACATCCGCATCTTCAGCACCGGCGGGCTTGGCGGCGCGCTCGGCGGCGGTTCGGGCGAGTCAAACGGCAACCCGATGGGCGACCTTTCGAGCCAGTTGCTGAGCTTCACCGCGCAGAAGCCGATCCTCGACGAGATCCTGTCGCAGGCCGGCTTCAAGGGCGCCGATCCGACCCAGGCCCTGCTCGCTGCCTCGCTCGGAGATGCCGCAGGCAGGACCGCCAAGCCTGCCGCACAGTCCGCCGCCAAGCCGAACGGCGGCGAGCCCGCCTGAGCCTGAAGGCCGGTTCTGCTGCCCACCGATCGGCGGGCCCGAGCTTCACCGGCTCGGGCTCGCCGACTTGCATGCAAATCCTGCAGGTCAGGCAAGGCGTGCCTGGCCCTCGACCGCAACGGCGGATTAACCGAAGACCAGCACAGGCCGACATTGTGCACGGCGCCGTCGAAAGGCGGTCCGCCGGCCGGGAGATGCGGTGACGGCGCCGGGAGGGGATCGCGTTGAAGCTGCCTTTGTGGGGGAGCGCCTTGAGCGCCACGCTCCTCGTGCAGGTCGTGAGCTCCTTCGCCGCCGCCGCCGTTCCCCTGCTCGGGCCGATCCTGACACAGCGTTGGGGGTTGGCGCCGGAAAGCATCGGCTATGTATCATCCGCCGTGTCGATCGGCATCTGCTGGTGCCTCGCCTGCGGCGGCCCGATGCTCGATCATCACGGTCCGATCCGCACCTTGCAGATCGGCCTGGCGGCGATGTGCGTCGGCCTGATCCTGCTGTCGCAGCCGGTCGCCGCTCTCGGCTTCGTCGGCGCGCTCGTGCTCGGGCTCGGCACGGCGCCGAACAATCCGGCGGGCAGCACGATGCTGATGCGCACCGCGCCGCCGACACATCGCAACCTGATCTTCTCGATTCGACAGGCCGGCGTCCCTCTCGGCGGAACGATCGCCGGCCTCTCGGTGGCTCCGGCCGTCGCCGCGCTGGGTTTTACCCATACGATCTGGCTGGTCGCGGCCATCGTCCTGCTCAGCCTGCTGGCGGTTCAGCCGTTCCAGAGGCGCCTCGATATGGAGAGGGGTCCTGCGAACCGGCGCTGGGCCCTGATGTTCCTGTCGCCCTCGGCCCTGCGCCGCGCGGCGCAGGTCATCCGCTCGCACCCGACCCTGCCGCTGCTCACCGGCATGGGCATCTCGTTCTCTGTCGCCCAGACCAGCGTCCAGGCCTTCACCGCGACCTATCTGGTGACGCAGCACGGCAAGAGCCTGGCGGAGGCCGGCTACTTCATGGCCGTGCTGCTCACTGCCAGCACGGTCTCGCGGATCGCCCTCGGCTGGCTGGCGGATCGCTGGCGCCGGGGCCTGCTCCTGCTGGGCCTGCTGCTGCTCGCCGCGAGCGCCGCGGTCGTCCTGCTGGTCTGGTCGGCGACGGGGCCGTCATGGGCCCTCTATGGCTCGGTCGCCTTCATCGGCGCGACCTCGCTGGGCTGGAACGGGGTCTACATGGCCGAACTGGCCCGACTCGCGCCGCCGACGCAGATCGGCGACGTCACCTCGGCGGCGAACCTCTTTGGCTTCACCGGCTCGTTCTGCGGTCCTCTGATCTTCGCGTTCATCGCCAGCCGGACGGCAAGCTTCGACTGGCCCTACCTGCTGGTCGCGGCCCAATTGGCCGTCTGCGGCGTCTTCGTGCTCTGGCGCCGCGGCTGGCGCTGAGGCAGCCCTCGTCGTGAACGACGGGCAAGTCTACGATGCGTTGCATATTCCGCCGGAATCGAGGCGCCTGGACCCGCACCCTCGATCCGGGACCAGGGTGAGCCGCAGCGCGCAAGCGGCTCTGCCGAGAGACCGGAAACTACGATATCTGCCGTATTGTCCGCTATGGCCGGAGCCTGCCAAGTTGGCGATCGCGGCCGCGATTCCCTATCCGGCGGGAAGCCCGAGCCGGACCGCGAAGGCTGCCAGCTCCGCGGCGCTATGGAGATCGAGCTTACGCATGAGATTCTCGCGATGCTTGCGCGCGGTGAGCGGGCTGATGCCGAGACGCGCGGCGGCATCGCGGGCGGTGGCGCCTCCAGCGATCAGCACGAGCAATTCGCGCTCCCGGCGGGTGAGCGAAACATGAGAGAGCGCTTCGAACTGGGCCTCGCCGGGCATAGGCGGCGCACCTTGCTGCAGGATGGCCCTCAGCGGCGGGCTGACATAGGTCTCCTGCTGCTGCAGGGCCGCGAGTGCCGCAAAGAATTCGTCGAGGTCGCCGCCCTTGACGAGATATCCGGCGACGCCGGCAGCGAGGGCTCCTTCCACCGTCCGCATGTCGGTGTTGGCGGTCAAGATCAGGATGTGCAGCCGGGGAAAGCGTTCGCGCAAGCCGCGGATATAGGACAGCCCGGTCAGCCCCGGCATGCCGAGATCGAGGACCAGAAGATCCGGAGTGGTTGCCGCCAGCAGCTGGAGCAGGCTCGCGCCATCTGCCGCCTCGCCGACGACCTCGTGCTCGCCCTCCGTCGTGATCAGCAGCTTCAGGCCCGCGCGGATCAGGGCATGGTCGTCCGCGAGGACGATGCGGAGGCCGGATCGGCTCATTCCGGGCGGGACTTGCGAAGAGCGGAGACGAATCATCGCGGGGATTGTCGCGCCGCCGATCCACACGGGATAGTCGCAGGGCAGGATCGCAGACCCCGGGTGAACGCATGATGGAAACGCCGGCGCCTGCCGGGCGAGAGAAGCGCGTGCAGGCCGGGCTGATCGACCTGCTCTTCCGCCAGTCCCGCGCGATCCTGCTCGCCAACTTCGTCATTCCCTGGCCGGTCGCCTATGTGCTGCGCGAGGCAGTGCCCGCCCCGCAGCTCCTGGCCTGGATCGGTGCGATCTATGTGTTGACCGGCGCACGGTTCCTGGTCTCCCGCAGCTATTTCAGGCGCGGTGCCGAGGCGGCCGGTCCCTTGGCCTGGGCGCATCGCTTCACGCTGCTCTCGATCCTGTCGAGCCTGCTCTGGGGCGCCATCGGCTGGATCGGCTTCGTGCCCGAGCAGCCGCATCTGATCGCCTTCGTCTGCATCGTGCTGACCGGCATGTCGGGCGGGGCGGTACCGTCACTCTCGGCCTATCCGCCGGCCTATGCCGGCCTGCTGGTCGCGATGCAGCTGCCTTTCGTGCTGCGCTGCCTGCAGCAGGAGGAGGCGATCTATTCGGTCTATCTCGTCTTCGCCGCCTGCCTGCTCGGCGTCTATCTCTATTACAGCCTCGTCACCTACCGAGCGCTGCGGGAGACGGTGTCGCTGCGCTTCGAGAACCTGGCCCTGGTCGAGGGCCTCGAACGCGAGCGCGACCGGGCCACGGCGGCGGACCGGGCGAAGACGCGCTTCCTCGCCGCGGCGAGCCACGACCTGCGCCAGCCGATCCATGCGGTCGCGCTGTTCACGGCGAGCCTAGCGACGCTTGCCCGCCGTGGCGATGTCACGGCCGCGGCGGCGAAGGGTATCGCCGGGAAGCTGGAGGCGGCGCTCGCCTCGCTCGACGGCCTGCTGCATGGGCTGGTCGACGTGTCGCGGCTCGATGCCGGCCTTGTGCCGATCAGCCGGCGGCCGGTCCATCTGCGGCGGATGCTAAGCGACCTCGGCGAGGAATATGCGCTGCAGGTTCGTGAGCGCGGCGTCGCGCTGAGCCTTGTCGCCAGCGATGCCTGGATCGAGAGCGATCCCGTCCTGCTCAAGCGCATCCTCGACAATTTCCTGTCGAACGCCCTGCGCTATGCGCCGGCCGGCCGCATCCTGATCGGCTGCCGGCGCCGCGGCGATGCGCTGGAGATCCAGGTGGTCGATACCGGGCCGGGCATCCCGGCGGGAGAGCACCAGGCCGTATTCGAGGAGTTCACCCAGCTCGACAATCCGCAGCGTGACCGCGAGCAGGGGCTGGGTCTCGGCCTCGCCATCGTCCGGCGCCTCGGCGATCTGCTCGGGCACAAGGTCGGGCTGAATTCCGCGCTCGGTCGCGGCTCGATCTTCTGGGTGCGGGTGCCCGTGACCTCGGCAGTCACGTCGGGCCTGGAGCCTGGGCGAAGCGCCGAGCCGCCGCCGACGCTGCGCATCATGGTCCTGGATGACGATGCTCAGGCGCTCGACGGCCTTTCGACCCTGTTGGCCACCTGGGGCTATGAGGTGTTCGCCGGGCGGGACGTCGAGGACCTTTGCAGTCGCCACGCTGCCGCGGGCGGGCCGCCCGTCCATCTGGCCATCGCGGACTACCGGCTCGGAGGCGGGATCATCGGCAGTGAGGCGATCGTCCGGTTGAGCGGATATCTCGGCCACTCCATTCCGGCATTGATCGTGACCGGCGACACCTCGCCGGAACGCCTGCGCGAGCTGACTGCGACCGGCCGTATCGTGCTGCACAAGCCAGTCGCCCCGGAGTGCCTCAGGGCTGCGATCCATCAGGCCGTCGGTACGGGAGAGAGCGTGACCAGTCCAGGCTGATCGTCAGGCCTCCTCCTGTCCTTGCGTTCGCCGAAAATCCGGCCATTGCGATGGGATCGGCCATGCCGATGCGCGCAACCGAATCGTGGGGCGAGCTGAGGCTTGCCTGGATAAGAGATGCCGGACGCCATGGACCGCTTCAGGGCGATGCAGGCTCTGCTGGCGGTGGTCGATGCGGGCAGCCGGACGTCCGGATCCGAGCAAACACCGCCACTGCAGCCCTCACGTCCGCCTTGCGGGTTGGCGGCATTATTCGAGTTCCTCGTTGGCAGGTCGCCAGGGACCTGCAGCCGGGCGCTCTCGTCTCCCTCTTCGACGCCGAGGAGAGTCAGCTCTTCCCGGTCCACCCGACCGTCTCCATACCAACGGAGCGGCGGTGCCGAAGCCGCGGACCGCCGGTTCGATCTGGCCGCGCGTGAGACCGATGTCCCGCAGTTCGCTATCCTCGAACTCCCGGAGCCTGGCAATGGCTGCGCGCTGGACGAAATAACGCGCGATCGCCTGGTACAGCGCGCCGGGCAGGCGGAGCAATACCTCGGAGCGCTTTGCGGTGACCGGGCGGCTGAAGGTCGAAGAGAACGCGGTCATATCCGATCTCCTGTTGCTTTCCCGGACCATGCGACGCCGTCTGTGCAAGCACCTCGAACGGGCGGCGTGCACATTTGATCGGCGAAATTCGCATCTGCTCCGGTGCAATGGGTTGATGCAGATAGAATGCTCCGATACAAATATCGGAGCAATATAAACATTGTTATCGGTGCAATTATGCCGAAAGCCGATTACCTGAAGCTTGCCGACGCGATCGCCGCGGAGATCGTCGACGGGCGGTTCAAGCCGGGCAGCCGCCTGCCGCCGCAGCGCAGCTTTGCCTATGAGCGCAACATTGCCGTCTCGACGGCGAGTCGCGTCTATGCCGAATTGTTGCGCCGCGGGCTGGTCGTCGGCGAGGTAGGCCGGGGCACCTTCGTCTCCGGCGAAGCCAGACGTGGCATCGCAGCGCCCGGCGAGCCGAGCGGCACCCGGATCGATCTCGAGTTCAACTACCCGATCCTGCCCAGGCAGAGTGCGCTGATCGCCAGGAGCCTGGCGGGCCTGGAGGAGATTGCGGCGTTGGACGCGGCTCTGAGGCAGGCGACCAGTATCGGAACGCCGGCGATCAGAAGCATCGGCGCGGCGTTCCTCTCACAGGGCGGTTGGTCACCGGAGCCCGAGCAGCTGGTCTTTACCGGCAATGGCCGCCAATCCGTCGCCGCCGCGCTCGCCGCCCTCGTGCCGACCGGCGGTCGCTGCGGCGTCGAGGCCCTCACCTATCCCTTCATCAAGGGGATCGCCGCCAGGCTTGGGGTCACGCTGGTGCCGCTGGCGATGGACGAGCACGGCATGCGGCCCGACGCCGTTCAGAAGGCACATCGCGAGATCCATCTGTCGGCGCTCTACATCCAGCCGGCAGTGCAGAATCCGCTGGGGACGACGATGCCCCCGGCGCGCCGCGCCGATTTGCTCCGAGTTGTCGCGGCGTCCGGCCTGCCGATCATCGAGGACAATGTCTACGGCTTCCTCGACCCGGAACCGCCGCTGGCGGCACTTGCGCCGGAGTCCTGCCTCGTCATCGACAGCCTCTCGAAGAAGGTCGCGCCTGGCCTGACGCTCGGCTTCGTCGTCGTGCCGCTGCGCCTGCGCGAAAGCGTCAAGGCCGCGGTGCGTTCGGGAGGCTGGACGGCGTCGGGTTTCGCCTTCGCGGCGGCGCAGCGAATGATGAGCGACGGCACTATCGCGGAGCTGGCGACGCTGAAGCGCCTCGACGCGTGTGCGCGCCAGGCGCTCGCGGCCGAGCGCCTCTCCGGCTTCGAGATCCAGGCCAACCATAATTGCTACCATCTGTGGCTGACGTTGCCGGCGCATTGGCGCTCGCAGAGCTTTGCCGCGGCAGCGGCTCGGCGCGATATCGCGCTGACCCCCTCGAGCACCTTTGCGGTCACGCCCGGCCATGCGCCGAACGCCGTCAGGCTGGCGCTGGCCACGCCGTCCATGGAGCAGCTCGATCTTGGGCTCAGCACGCTGGCCACGCTTCTGAATGCCCGGGAGGACGACTTCGACACGACCGAATGAGACGGGCGTCCTCGCCGCCGACATTGATGCGCCTCAGGAAAATCTCACCTCGTCGAGGTCGATCGAGACCATCAGCAGATCGATCACATCGTCCAGCAATGCCGTCGCGGAGCCCTGGTTCCAGCCCATGGCGGATCAGGGCGCCAGATCAGGAAAGCCGGAAATCAAGTATACAATTCTTAATTTCTGCTCAAGGTGGTGAGGCTCGGTGCGCGGAGACAGTCCTTCGCTGACCTCGGGGAAAGAATTTTTCAGCCAAGCCCTGAGCCCAAGCCCGAATCGGTCGGCTAACCGTATTTGTCACGAACTGAGCGAGGCGAGATAGCGGTCAATGCTCGGGCGGGTCCCAAGCTCCCAGATTCCCTTCAATGCCCGGCTGAACGCCTCCCGGAAGCGCCGGTCATCGCCCAGATCGCCATAGATATCCTGCATCGCAAGCCAGGCCTCCGGCGCGAGCCTGGCCTGCCGCGCCTGCATCGTCAGGCGCGGCCAGATCGGGTCGTTCGGCGCGATCGGCTGCCCGGTCTCCGTCTCGCCATAGCAGTAGCGGCACCACAGGGCGCAGACGAGCGCGAGCCCGTCGATGGTGCGCCCGGCCTTCAGCGCATCGCGTATCGTCGGCAGGATGAACTTCGGCTGGCGGTTCGAGCCGTCGAGGCACAGTCGCCGGATCGTGTCGCCTATCTTCGGATTGGCGAAGCGCCGCTCGATCGTGCTCTTGTACCGGTGCAGATCGGTCTTCGGCACCGGCGGCACCATCGGGATGACCTCGGCGTCGAGCAGCGCCGACAGAAATCGTGCGATCTGCTCGTCCGCCAGCGCTTGGTGGACGTAGTGGATGTCGAGCAGGCCGGCCGGATAGGCAATCGCCGCATGGCCGCCGTTGAGGATACGAATCTTCATCAGCTCGAACGGAGCAACATCCGCAACGAACTGCACGCCAACCTCCTCGAGCCTCGGCCTGCCGGCTGGAAAACGATCCTCCAGAACCCATTGCCGGAAATCCTCGCAGAAGACCGGGCGGCGATCCTCGATGCCGAACTCGCTGCGCAACATGTCGCACTCCCGTTGCGTGGTCGCCGGCGTGATCCGGTCGACCATCCCATTCGGAAAGGCGACGTTCTCCCTGATCCAGGCCGCGTCGGAGCGATCGACCAGTTCGACGAGCCCTGCGACCGTTGCCTCGGCGACATGGCCGTTGCCTGGGAGATTGTCGCAGGACATGACCGTGAAGGGCGCGATGCCCGCGGCGCGCCGCCGCAACAGCGCCGCAGCGATGAGCCCGAAAGCCGTCTTCGGGCGTTGCAACCGATCGGTCGCGTCGGCGACGATCTCCGGGTGATCGGCTGCGAAAGCCGCGCTCGCCGGATCGACATAATAGCCGCCCTCGGTGACGGTCAGCGAGACGATGCGGGTGCGTGGATCGGCGAGCCACGCCAGAATCGCGTCGGTATCCCCCGGCGCAACGAAATCGAGTATCGGCGCGATGATGCGCGCCTGCGAGGACGAGGCCTCCTGCGCCACGACAGTGGTCAGGAAATCCTGCGCCGCAAGATCGGCGCGCATCTCGGCGTCGCTCTCGCGCACCCCGGTGCCGATCAGCGCCCAGTCTCGATCGAGGCCTCGCTCGAAGAGCTCGTCGAGATAGACGGCCTGATGCGCCCGGTGGAAATTGCCGACGCCGATATGGACGATGCCGGGCGAGAGCTCGCCTGGCCGATAGCCGGGGACCGCGACGGGGCCGGTGATGCCGGCCAGCGTCGCATGCGAGAGCCTGACCGCCATCGGCGTCACCTGGCCCGGGCGGCGGCCAGCTGGATGACGAGATCCGGCCGGTCGCTGGTGATCTGCGAAACGGGCTGGCCGAGCCAGAAGTCGATGTCGCCGACCGTGTTCGGTACCCAGACGCCGAGGCGCTCGCGCCCGACGATGCCGAGCGCCCGGTCGAGCGTGAGGCGCAGCAGCGATTGCTCGACAGCGATGATGCAACCGAGATCGACGAACCGCTTCAGCGTCCGCTCGATCCCGCCATAGGCCTCGCAGGAGCGCCGGTCGACCGAGGCGAGACGGCGCATCCGTGGCGCCTTCGCCTTGATCTCCTCGATCACCTCCGGCACGAAGCAGGTCAGCACCACGCGCGAGGACAGCCCGCGTTCCTCGACCAGCGCGATCACCTTGTCGAGCAGGCCGGGATAGGGGCTGCCGAAGGCGTTCATCTTCATCTCGATCTCGAGCTCGATCCCGGTGGGACCGAAGACGTCGAGCACGGCTGCCAAGGTCGGGATCGTCTCGCCGAGCGTATCGCGCAGCCTGACCTTGCGCAGCGCCTCGCGGTCGAGCCTGTCAATCGGCCCCTTGTGATCGGTGGTGCGGTCGAGCAGCGGATCGTGGATCACCATGATCTCGCCGTCGCCGGACAGATGCACGTCGAGCTCGACCGCATCGACCTTGAGGTCGCGGGTATTCCTGAAGCCGGAGAGGCTGTTCTCGGCCCAGAGGTTGCGCGCGCCGCGATGCCCGATGATCCGCATGGTCGAAGTCCCGTCGTCAGAGAGGTGCGTTGGCTATTTGCCGCTCTCGACCAGCCCCTTCACGAACCAGCGCTGGAGCAGCAGGATCACGATGGTCGGCGGCAGCATGGTGAGGAAGGCCGCGTTCATCAGCACATGCCAGGTCGGCAGCGAGTCGCTCTGCGGCATCAGTTTCTTCAGCCCGATCACGGCGGTCGCCATGTCGGGATCGGTGGTGAGGAGGAGCGGCCAGAGATACTGGTTCCAGCCCATCAGGAAGAGGATGATCGCCAGCGCCACGATGTTGGAGCGCGACAGCGGCAGCAGGATCAGGCGGAAGAACTGCCACGGGCTGGCGCCATCGATGCGCGCGGCCTCGCAGAGTTCGTCCGGCAAAGTCAGGAAGAACTGCCGGAACAGGAAGGTCGCCGTCGCCGAGGCGATCAATGGCAGGATCAGGCCTGAATAGGTGTTGACCAGGTTCCAGTCGAGATCGACCAGCATCTGCCAGCCCAGCCAGCCGCCGAGGATGTTGAGCGGCAGCGCGACATTGGCGGCCGATTCATAGGTCGGCACGATCCGCACCTCGATCGGCAGCATCAACGACATGAAGATCAGCCAGAACGCCGTCAGCCGGAACGGGAAGCGGAAATAGGTGACGGCGAAGGCGGCGATCAGCGAGACCGCGAGCTTGCCGAGCGTGATGCCGCAGGCGACGACGAAGGAATTGAGCAGCAGCTTGCCGAATTTCGCGCTGCTCAGCACGGTCTGCATGTTCGCGAGGAACTGGTCGCCCGGCAGCCAGGAGAGCGGGACCTGCATGATCTCCTGCTGCGACTGCGAGCCGGTGACGAAGACGAAGTAGATCGGCAGGCAGACGATCGCTGCGCCCAGCACCAGGATGGCGTGGCAGACGAAGTCGAGGACGGGCGTGCGCTCGTTCATGGTCCCTAACAGCCCCTACACGCTGTAGTTCACGCGCCGCTCGATGAAGCGGAACTGCGCGAAGGTGAGCGCGAGCGCCAGCGCCATCAGGACGACCGATTGCGCCGCCGAGGAGCCGAGATCGAGCGTGACGAAGCCATCCTGGTAGACCTTGTAGACCAGGATCGAGGTGGAACCCGCCGGTCCGCCGCGGGTCGTCGCATCGACGATCGCGAAGGTCTCGAACAGGCCGTAGACGAAGTTGATCACCACCAGGAAGAACAGGGTCGGCGAGATCATCGGCAGGCAGATGCGCAGGAAGCGCTGGATCGGCCCGGCGCCGTCGAGATAGGCCGATTCCAGGATCGATTGCGGTACGGAGAGCAGGGCCGCGACCAGGAAGATGTAGTTGTAGCAGATATGCTTCCACGAGGCGGCCATGACGATCAGCGCCAGCGCGTGACCGGAATTGCGGTTCGGATCCCAGTCGAAGCCGAGCCCCTGCAGCATCTGCGCGACCGGGCCGACACGGGGATTGAACAGGAAGGCCAGCATGATGCCGGCGATCGCCGGCGCGATCGCGTAAGGCAACAGCATGATGGTGCGGTAGGCGCCGCGGCCGCGCGCGATGTGGTTGGTCGCGAAGGCGAGCACGAGCGCGACCGATAGGGTCAGCAGGTTCTGCGCCAGCGTGAAAAGCAGCGTCACCTGCGCTGACGACCAGTAGACGCCGCTGCGGAAGAGGCGCTCGAAATTCTGGAAGCCGACCCATTGCGTCGTCGCGCCGAACGGGTCGGTGAGCTGGAAGGCCTGGAGCAGCGCCCGCACCGAGGGGATGAAGAAGAACAGCAGCAGGATGAAGAGCTGCGGCGCCAGCAGCCAGAACGGCAGCCAGCTGCCGCTGAAATGCGCGCGCTTCAGCCCGCTTTCCGCCTGGCCGCCCCTGATCGGAGCGGCCGCTCGCCGCCGCAGCGGCCAGCGCAGACGTCGCGCGTCTGCGCTGGCCGGCAGCGCGAGGCCTTCGCTATTTCTTGCCAGCATTGAGCTGCTCGTAGCGGCGCAGCGCTTCATTGCCGCGATTGACTGCGTCGTCGAGCGCCTGCTGCACCGGCTTGCGGCCGAGGAAGGCGGCCGAAACCTCCTCCATGATCGCGACATTGATCTGGTTGCTGTTGCCGATCCGGAAGCCAAGCGAGTTGTCGCTGGGCGTGCCGCGCATCAGCTGGACGACGGCGATCGCCCGCGTCGGGCTCTTGTCGTAGTAGCCCTGCGCCTTGGCGGCCTCGTAGGCAGCGACCGTCACCGGCACATAGCCCGTGGCCTGGTGCCACCAGACCTGCGTGTCGGTCTGCGCCAGGAAATTATAGAAGGCGGCGACCGCCTTGTACTTCTCCGGCGTGTGGCCCTTCAGGGTCCAGAGCGCGGCGCCGCCGATGACGCTGTTCTTCGGTGTCACGCCCTGCTCATAGGGCAGTTCGGTCGCGCTCCAGTCGAACTTGGCGGCAGCGACCACGGCGGCGTGGGCGGCAGTCGAAGCGATGATGGTCGAGCACTCGCCCGAGGTGAAGAGCTGGACCGGGATGACGCCTTGCCCGGCGATCTGCATCACGCCCGAGCTGACCAGGCGCTTCATGCGCTCGACCTGGCCGACGAGCTTGCCCTTGTTGAAGACGAAGGTGGCGTCGAGCCCGTCCAGGCCGTTGCGCTTGGTCGCGTACGGGATGTCGTTCACCGCGCTGTAATTCTCGAGGAAGCTCCACTCATAGTCGCCGGGCAGCACCATCGCGCATTTCGAGACGCCCTTGGCCTTGATCGCATCGAGCTGCGGCTCGAGCTCCTGCCAGGTCGCGCCGGGCTTGTCGAAGCCGGCGGCTTTGAAGTGATCGCGGTTGTAGAACAGGATCGGCGTCGAGGAATTGAACGGCATCGCCTGCAGCTTGCCGTTTATCGCGTAGTAGCTGACCACCGGCTTGATGAAGTTCGACCAGTCGACCTTGTAGCCCTGCTCGGCCATCAGCTCGGCCGTCGGGACGATCGCTCCGGAATTGACCATGGTCAGGAAGGAACGCTCGTTCGACTGGACGATCTCCGGCTGGCGCTTGGCCCGGTAGGCGGCGATCGTGCCGTTCAGCACCTCGTCATAGGTGCCCTTGGCGATCGCCTTGACGACATAATCCTTCTGCGAGTCGTTGAACTTCTTGACGACCTCGTCGACGCGCTCGCCGAGGGCGCCGCTCATCGCGTGCCAGAATTCGATCTCGGTCGCTGCCCGGGCTGTCGACAGGCCCGCCAGCAGCAGGGCACCCGCACCTGCCAGCACCGCATGGATAGGTCGCATGAAAGCCTCCCTCGTGACGTTATGCGAGCATATGCTCTTTGTTGAAGCATATGCTCGCACATCGCCTTCCTATGTCAACCGGCCATGACAGGGCGATGACGGCACGAGCGGGCGTGCCGACATCAGATCGATCGGGGTGGAGGGGGGGCGCTCAGTCGGCCAGGAGGGCGCGCGCCGTGTCTTCGTCTGTGATCAGGCCGTTGACGATGCGGCCGGCAAGGGCGGCTCGCAGCGGCGCCACCTTCGCGGTGCCGTGAGCAATGCAGATGCGCAAGCGGTCGCTGCCCGGCTCCGGCGGCACGCTGGTGACACGCTGGTTCAGCCCCTGGTCGAGGATCCTGCCCTCGGCATCGAAGGCCCAGCCGGTCACCTCGCCGACGGCTCCGGCGCGAACCAGCTCGAGCAATTCGCTCCGGGTCATGAAGCCGTCGCGATAGAGCACCGCGTCGTCGCCGATCTGGCTGATGCCCATCAGCCAGAGATCGGCCTCGCTGGCGATGGCGCGAATCCGCCGGACCGACTCGATCTCGATCAATTGCGCCCGTTCTTCCGCGCTCGAGACATAGAGCGGCAGCGGCATCGGGAAATGCTGGGCCTTGGTGATCTCGGCCAGCTTGACCAGCGTGTCGAACCGGCTCGCCGAGCCATCGGGCGAGATCGTGCCGACGAGCGAGACCAGCCGATGCAGCGGGCAGGACATCGGCGAAACGCGCTCGATGCTGGCGCGCATCGAGCGACCGGTGCCGAGCGCCATCACCAGCGACTTGCGCGAGCGTAGCCAGCGCTCGATCAGCAGGCCGCCGAGGGATGCGACGCCGGAGGCTGCCGTCTCGGCCGAGCCGTCGGCCGGCGCGATATCGCAATGCTGCAACTCGAAGCGATCGCGCAAGCGGGCTGCGAGATCCATGCAGTCGGCGATCGGGTGGTTCATCCTGAAGCTGATCAGCCCCTCGGTCCGGCAGAGCGAGACGAGGCGCTGCGCCGCCGGCCGCGAGATGTTCAGGATCTGGGCTATGTCTTCCTGGGTCCTGCCGGCGATGTAGTACAGCCAGCCGGCGCGGGCTGCGTCGTCGAGGCGTGCATTGTCTCCATCGGCCATGCCGTCAATCCGCGTCCTGCATCGCCAATTCGCGCCATGACCCGAGCAATCGGTCCGCCCCGGCTTCCATCAGGGCGCTGCGCTGGTCGAGCACTGCGAAATGGCTGCCCGCGGCGAGCCCGAATGCGGTCATGCCTGCAGCCTTGGCTGCCTTCACGCCGCTGACGCTGTCCTCGATCACCAGGCACCGCTCCGGCACGGCGCCGCGCTCGGATGCCGCTAGCAGGAAGAGATCGGGTGCGGGCTTGCCCCGCTTCACGCGCGTGGTGCTGAAGATCCGCCCCTCGAACAGATCCCAGAGATCGACCTGGCGCAGGCAGAGCTCGATACGCTCGTCGTCGCTGGAAGACGCGACGCAATAATCGGCGTCGAAGGCTTCGACCGCGGCGCGCACGCCGGCGATCGCCTGCAAATCCGCCTTGAAGGCCGAAAACAGCCGGGCGCGCCAATCCCGCGTGAAGCTTTCGGGGGCGGGACGGCCCGTCATTCGCTCATAGTCCCCGATCACCGCGCTCGCCGGCCGCCCGAGATAGCGCCGCATCACATAGGGCAGATCGTAGTCGGGATCGAGCGGCGAGAGAAGCTCGGCCAGGATCCGGCAGCTGATGGTTTCGCTGTCGACGAGCACGCCGTCGCAATCGAGGATGACGAGGTCGAACTGGCGCGGTCGGTGGGGCATGGAGTCAACAAAATTGATCAGATGCTCTCATCAAGAACATCTGCTCGAATTCCTGTCAAACCCTTCGACCGATCAGCGCAGTCCCTGGCTGTTGCGAGCGGCCTGCTGCCAGATCAGGTAATGCCGGTCATAGGCGGACACGAGATCGGGGTCGGGATCGAAGCGCAGCGCGGCGCCTGTCGGCTTCCGGCAGATGTCACGCATGGGTTCGCCCGTGCAGGCGAGCCGCGCCAGCCGTGCTGCGCCGAAGGCCGCGCCATGGTCTCCGCCGGCGTAACGCTCGAGCGGAATGCCGAGCACATTGGCGAGGATCGACAGCCACAGATCGGAGCGCGAGCCGCCGCCGATGACCAGCGCCCGTTCGATCGCGGCGCCTGCGCCTTCGAGCGCGAGCTTGCCATCGCGGAAGGCGAAGGCGACGCCCTCCAGCACGGCCTGGGTCATCGCGTCCCGATCGGTCTCGTGCGCAAGGCGGGTGAAGCTGCCCAGCATCTGCGGATCGTTATGAGGGGTGCGCTCGCCGGAGAGATAGGGCGTGAACAGTGTCGGGGAGGGGCGGCTGGCGCGGCCACCGAGCGGCGCCAGCAGCGCGGCCTCGTCGCAGCCGACGATTCCTGCCCACCAGCGCAGGCTCGCTGCCGCCGAAAGATGGACGGACATCTGGTGCCAGCGATCCGGCACGGCATGGCAGAAGGCGTGCACGGCGCGCTCGGCCCGCGGTTCGAACCTCTCCGTCGTGCGCCAAAGCACTCCGGAGGTCCCGAGCGACAGGAAGCAGTCGCCCGGCTCGATTGCGCCCAGGCCAATGGCGCCGGCAGCGTTGTCGCCCGCCCCGCCGGCAAAAAGCGGTGGCGCGTCGAAGCCGAGTTCGCGGCTGAGCTCGGTACGCATTCGTGCGGCAGGCCGCGAGCCCTCGACTAGCGCCGGCATCTGGCTGCGATCGAGTCCCGTCGCCGCCAGCATCTGGTCGGACCAGTCGCGGGCGCCGACATCCAGCCAGAGCGTGCCGGATGCATCCGACATCTCCTCGATCGTCTCGCCGGTCAGAACGAGCCTGAGATAGGCCTTCGGCAACAGGACCTTGCGCGTCCTCCGGAAGATCTCCGGCTCGTGGCGGCGGACCCAAGCGAGCTTCGGCGCGGTGAAGCCCGGCATGGCGATGTTGCCGGTGATCGCGCGGGAAGCCGGCTCGGCCGCTTCCAGCTCGGCGCATTGCGCAGCCGAGCGGCCGTCGTTCCAGAGAATGCAGGGCCGCAGCGGCTGGTCTGCATCGTCGAGAAGGACGGCGCCATGCATCTGTCCGGACAAGCCGATGCCGCGGCAGGTGCGAAAGGCGGGGAGGTCGGCAGCCCGCAACCGCCGCAAGGCCGCCAATGTCGCGCTGACCCAGTCCGCCGGGTCCTGCTCCGACCAGAGTGGCTGCGGCCGCTGCAGGGAGAGCTCAGCCGTGGCACTGGCAAGCACGCGCTGCCGGTCATCGACCAGGACGGCCTTGACCGAGGACGTGCCGAGATCGATGCCGATATAGCTCATGGCGGCTGCCGGTGGCGCAAGGTGACAGTCAGCGCCGGCGCGCCGCGGGGCCGCCGGGATAGATCAGGCTCTTGACCATACCCGCTTCATTGGCGGCATGGCGACGGAAAGCCTCCGGCCCTTCATCCAGCCCGAAACGATGGCTGACGACCGCTTCGACATCGACCTTGCCGAGCGCCACCAGCTCGATCGCGCGCGGATAGACATGCCCCATGCGGCGCGAGAATTTGATCGTCAGCCCGCGCCGGCGCGTCTCCGCCGCCGGGACGACATAGCTGTCGCCGTCGGGTATCCCGACCAGCACGACGCGCCCACCGATCCGCGCGGCGCGCACGGCGTCGCGAAACCCTTCCGGCGCATTGGTCGCCTCGATCACCAGAGGCAGCCCTTCGCCATCGGTCCATTTGGCGATGTCGGCGACGCTCTCACCGGCCTTGCTGGCGCCGAGCTTCAGCGCCAGGGCGCGCCGATGCGGTTGCGGATCGCAGACCAGGATCTCGCCGACACCGACCGTCCGCAGCACCTGCAGGATCAGCAGGCCGATCGGTCCGCAGCCGAGCAGCGCGACGCGCTCGAGCAGGCGTGGCTTCGCCAGATCGACGGCGTGGATGGCGACGCCGAGCGGCTCCAGCATGACCGCATCGCTCGGAGTGAAATGCTGCGGCACCGGGACGATCTGCGATGTCGGCACCCAGATCCGTTCGGTCATCGCGCCATTATGGGGCGGCGCGCCGATGAAGACGACCTCGGGACAGAGATTGGGGTGTCCCTCGCGGCAATGCTCGCAATGGCCGCAGGCCCGATTGGGATCGACAGCGACGAGCGAGCCGCGCGCCAGACCGAGCTCGGGCAGGTCCTCCGTCAGCCAGCCACTGAACTCATGCCCCGGCACGAAGGGCGTTGCGATCACCGCCGAGCCGATGCCGCCATCCTTGTAATAGTGCAGGTCGCTGCCGCAGAGCCCGACGGCGGCGACGTCGATCAGCGTTTCGCCCGGCGCGCCCTCGCGCAGATTGAAGGGCGCGACGCGTGCATCGCCGGCGGCATGCAGGAACACGGCATGGGACATTTCGGGACGGCACTCCGGCGCAATCGACACTCAGATTAACAAATGTATTCTCTTATTTACATTGGTTTCGGTCAAGGCGAAAACAGCAGGCCGACAGCCCTCGGTTGTAGGGAACCGCCGGCGCGATATAACGCTCGGTAGCCCGACAGAAGGACCCGCGATGCCGGAAGACGCCCAGACCCAGGTGAGAGCCGCCTGGCTGTACTATATGGAGGGGCTGACCCAGGCGGAGATCGCCGACCGGTTGAAGATGACGCGGCTGCGGGTCAACCGGCTGCTGGTCGAGGCGCGCGGCAGCGGCCTTGTCAACATCACCATCAACTCGCGACTCGAAAGCTGCGTCCGGCTCGAGCGCGCGCTGGTCGAGACCTTCGGATTGCAGGACGCCGTGGTGGTGCCGACGCCCGACGACCTTGCTCAGGTATCGGCCCAGATCGGCCGGGCTGCCGGCGAGTTCGTCTCGCGGATCATCGAGGAGCGCCAATCCGGCGTCTTCGGGGTCGGCTGGGGCAGTACCTTGCGCGAGACGATCCGGCATATCAGGCCCGGCCAGTTCCGCGAGCTCGACGTCACCTCGATGATGGGCGGGCTGACCTATGGCATCGAGCTCAACACCTTCGAGATCGCCAGCCAGTTCGCCCGGCTCTGGCAGGCGCAGTGTCACTACCTCGCCGCGCCGATCTATGCCGGCACGCCGCAATCGCGCGACACCATCCTGGCGCAGGATGTGTTCGAGGAGGCATTCGCCCGCATCCGGGCCACCGACGTCTCGATCCTCAGCGCCGGCGACATGAGCGAGCGCTCGCTGCTGGTGCGCTATGGCCTGCCGCGCGATCTCGATATCGCCGAACTGACGGCCCGGGGCGCGGTCGGCGACCTGCTCGGCCAGTTCATCGACAAGGACGGCAAGCCGCTCGACCATCCGATCAACCGCCGCGCCATCGCGCTGCCGCTGGAGGCGCTGACGCGCATTCCGACGGCGATCCTGGCGTCGGGCGGGAGCAACAAGGCCACGGTCATCGCCGCCGCCCTGAAGGGCAGGCTCGCCTCGGTGCTGATCACCGACGAGCAGGCCGCGGCCGCCGTGCTCGCTCTGCGCTGACGGGCTTCAGGCGGCGCGGATCGCGGCGAGCAGCTCGTCATGGATCAGGCCGTTGCTGACGACCTTCTCCAAATCCTCGTTGCGCGAATCCACGCCGGCGACGGTCGTGACCCTGCCACCGGCGGCGCGGACCAGCGGCATCGCTGCCGCATGCGAGACGATGTCGGCCTTGAGGCCGATGAAGGCGTCAAGCCGTCCGGCCGCGACCAGCGACATCTCCAGCCCGCCCGAGACCAGGATACGCACGCCCCGGCACAGGCCGGACAGTCGGCGGATGACGGCGTTGGTCCGGTCCAGATCCTCCGATGCGTAGTGCGAGGTCAGGCAGATCGAGACCACGGCATCGGCGAGGCTCGTCGTCGCCGAGACGGCGGCCGGCCGGTCGTTGACGGTCGCGATGCCGCCCTCCGCATAATGCGCGACGAGCCCGGCGAGCGGCGCATGCGTCAGGCCGAGCAGCGTGCGGCCTTTTTCCTGATAGGCCATGGTGACCGAGAACCAGGGCAGGCCGCCGGCATAGTTCACCGTGCCGTCGAGCGGATCGATGATCCAGCGCGGCGCCGCCTCCGAGCCGGAGAAGCCCGCTTCCTCGGAGAGGATCGCCGCTCCGGGTGTCAACTGCCTGAGGCCGTCGATGACCAGCCGCTCCGAGGCGAGGTCAGCGGCCGTCACCACATCGCGAAAGTCCTTGCGGGCGACCGCGAGGTCGCCGTCCTGCATGGAGACCAGTAGTTCGGCCGCCTGCCGCGCGATCGCGGCGGACTGCTTGAGCAGTGAAAGGAGGCGGGGCTCAGCCATGGGCGGCCTGCGGCTTGCCGGGATAGGCGGGGTCGAGCACGAAGGGTCGGCGCGGGCCGTAATCACCGATCGGCTGGAGATGGCTGACGATGCCGGTCTCGGGGCGCCAGGCATGCACGGCAAAGGCCGGCGGCTCCATGACGAACCAGTTCTCCGTGCCGGGGCGCAGATCGAGCGCCACCTGATGGGCGGTTCCGGGCGCGACATAGCCGATCGTGCCGGCGAAGCGCCGCTGGATCGGGCGGTGATAGTGCCCGCAGAGCACACGCTCGATCTCGGGATGATCGGCGATCAGCCCGGCAAAGCTCTCGGAGACGCGGCAGGGGATCACGTCCATGCCGTCGACGCCGACGGCGAAAGGCGGATGGTGCATGAAGATCAGCGTCGGGCGCCCTCGCTCTTCGCGCAGGCGCTCCGCCAGCCAGGCCTCGCGCGCGGCGCAGATCGCGCCGCCATCCTCGCCGGCGATCACCGTGTCCAAGCCGATCAGCCGGACCGGAAAATCCTCGATCGTGTAGTGCAGGAAGCCGGTTTTCGGCAGATAGGAGTAGTCGACGCCCAGCGCCTCGGCGAAGCCCTCGCGCCGGTCGTGATTGCCGGGCAGGACATAGACCGGCATCGGCAATCGCCGCAACGCGGCTCTGACGATCGCGTATTCCTCGGCGAGGCCGCAATCGGCGAGATCGCCTGTGACCAGCACGCAGTCTGGCGCCGGATCGAGCGCCAGCACGGCATCGACGGCGCTCTCGATCGCGGCATTGGTGTCGACGATGCCATAGGCCGGGCGGCCATGCGGCCTGGCGTGGAAATCGCTGAGCTGGGCGATGATCATCGTGCTTCTATCCTGGCCATAAAACGAAGAGCCGCCCGGCGCGAAAGCACCGGGCGGCGATATCAATGCGTCAGAGCGATACGTTCACTTCATCAGCGCTTCGGTCTCGGAGACCATGCGCTCGATGCCGGCCTTGGGCTGGATCTCGCCGCGCATCACGCCGGCGATGACCTCGCGCTGCTGGCGCCAGATGCGGACCGAATTGCCGCCCGGATAGCCCTGCCAGGGCGAGGCGCGGTTCACCTGGCCGTTGATGGTGCGGAAATTGGCGTTGTCCTTGTAGAACGGGCCGAGGAAGGCGTCCTCGCCGGCGCGCAGATTGGTCGGCATGTAGCCCGAGGTCTCGACGACGATCTTCTGCGCCTCGGGCCCGGTCACGAACTTCACGAACTCCCAGGCCGCCTTCTGCTTGGCCGGGTCCTTGGCGGTGATGATCGCCGCATTGCCGCCGGTCGGCAGCGTGCCCTTGGCCTTGTCGTCGACCGGAAAGAGGGCGGTCTTCAGGGTGAAGCGCTCGCCGACCAGATCGGTGACCTGGCGCAGGCGGGCCGGCGTGTCGAAGAAGATGCCGATCTTGCCGGCGATGAACTGCTGGCGCGACTGATCCCAGTCGATCAGTGGCATGCCGTCTTCGGTGACGAGGCTGCGCAGCGTCTCCAGCGCCTTCAGGCCGACATCGCCGCCGAAGGCGACCTTCTTGCCGCTGGCGTCGAGCAGGGTATGGCCGCCCTGCTGGACGATGCCGCGCCAGAGCCAGTCATCCGGCCAGTCATGGATGTTGTAGGCGAGGCCGGCGACATCGGCGGTGCGGATCTTCTTGGCCAGCGCGATGGTGTCGGCCCAGTTGTCGGGCATCTTCTCGGGATCGCCGCCGGCCTTCTTCACCAGTTCGGCGTTGAAGTACATCAGCGGCGTCGAGGCGTTGAAGGCGAGGCCCGCCTGCTTGCTGCCGACCTGGCCGAGCGAGAGCAGCGCGTCCGAGTAGTTGGCCTTGCGCCAGGCTTCCGGCTCGGCCTTGAGCAGTTCGCCGAGATCGACGACCTGCTTGCGCTTGTCGAGCGTCTCGACCAGCTCGGTCAGCAAGTGGAAGCCGGAATAATAGACGTCCGGCAGCTGGTTGGTGACGGAGGAGCGCAGCATCGCCTGATGCCCCTCGTCATAGCTCGCCGCCGGGGCCCGGAAATTGATCTTGATGCCCGGGTTCTTCTTCATGAACTCCGCGGCGATCGGCTCATGGAACTTGGCGAAGGCCGGGAAGGCGTAGAGCACGTCGAGCGTGACCTCCTGGGCGCGCGCCGCCGTCGAGGCGGCCAGCACGAGCGCCGCGGCGGCCAGGGTTCTACCGAAAGCTTTCATCGGTGATCTCCTTGAGAGGATAGAGTTTTTCTTTAGGCTTAGGCGTTTCGTAGGGTCGGCTTATTTGACGCCGGTCATTGTGATGCCGTCGATGAATCTGCGCCGCGCGATCAGGAAGGCGAGGACGAGAGGGGCGGTCAGGATCGTCGCCGCGGCGGTCAGCGCGCCGTAATTCGAGCCGGTCTCGGCATCGGCGAAGAACATCATTCCGAGCGGCGGCGGCGCGAGCTTCGCGTCGGAGATGACGATCAGCGGCCAGTACAGGTCGTTCCAGTGCGCCACGGTCGAGAACACCGCGAAGGCGGCGATCGCCGGCCAGGCGCTCGGGGTGACGATGCGCCAGACGATCTCGAACTCGCTCATCCCGTCGAGCCGGGCGGCGTTGATGATGTCGTCGGGAAAGCTGCGGAAGAACTGGCGGAACAGGAAGATGGCGAAGACCGACAGGAAGAACGGCACCATCATCGAGAAGTAAGTGTTGAGCAGGCCGAGCTGGGCAAGGCCGATATAGAGCGGCATCGCCGGCACCTGCACGGGGATGCAGAGGCCGAGCAGCACCAGCACGAAGAGCAGGTTGCGGCCGGGAAAGTCGAGCTTCGCCAGCGCATAGGCGCAGGGGATCGCGACCAGCAATTGCACCACGAGGATGCCGGCGCAGAGGATGACGCCGTTGAGCGCGAAGCGCAGCAGCGGCGCCTTCTCCATGGCGAAGCGGTAGTTCTCGACGCCGTAGAACTGCTTCGGCCAGAGTGCGATCTCGGCGCTGAAGATCTCGGCCGGCGGCTTGATCGAGGTGACCAGCATCCAGATGAACGGCGCCAGCATGAACAGCGCGCCAGCGATCAGCGCGCCATGGATCAGCACGAGCGAGAGGAAGCGACTTGCTACCGAATGTGCGGGGGAGACGGTGGCTACGGGGGAGGCGCTGGCCGGCATCAGTAGTGCACCTTCTTGTCGAGGGCGAAGGTCTGCACGGCCGAAAAGACGAGGATGAAGGCGAGGAAGATGAAGGTCAGCGCCGCGGCATAGCCGGTGTGGAAATACTGAAAGCCTTCGAGATAGATGTTGTAGAGCAGCACCTCGGTCGAGCCGACAGGGCCGCCGCGCGTCATCACCGCGACCGTGTCGAAGATCTTGAAGGCGGTGATCATCGTGGTGATCACCACGAACATCGTCGTCGGCCCGAGCAGCGGCCAGGTGATGGTCAGGAAGCGGTCGATCCCACCCGAGCAGCCGTCGATATCGGCGGCCTCGTAGAGATCGCGCGGGATCGCGGTCAGCCCGGCCAGGAACAGGATCATGTTGAAGCCGAGGATCTGCCAGATGCCGATCACGGCGAGCGTCGCGAGCGCGGTCGAGGGTTCGCTGAGGAAGGCGACCGGGGCGAAGCCGAGCCATTTCAGCAGGCCGTTGACCGGGCCGAGCGAGGGATGCAGCAGGAACTGCCAGACCGTCGCCATCGCGATCAGCGTCGAGGTCACCGGCAGGAAGTAGATGACCTCGTAGAGCGAGCGCGAGCGCGTCCGCCGATGGATCAGAATGGCGATCAGCAGCGCCCCGAAGACACCCCCCGGCACCATGATCGCGACATAGATCAGGGTGTTCAGCAGCGAGCGGCGGATGATCGGGTCGGCCAGCGCCTTCTGGAAATTGGCCAGCCCGACGAAGTCGAGGTCGACGCCGCCGAACTCGTAATTGGTCAGGCTGAGCACGACCAGCACGGCGAGCGGCGCCAGGATCGTCAGCACCAGCAGCACCAGCGCCGGCATGGCGAAGCCGAGGCCGGTGACGCGCTCGATCCAGAGCCGGCGCCGCCGGCTGGGCGCGAGTTGTACGGGCATGTCGAGCGCGAGCGTCATGCTCAGGCCCTCAGCGGCACGACGGAAGCGGTAGAGGCGCCTGGCCCGCGTGGCTCGATGCGCTCGCCATCGGCGGCGAAGAGATGGCAGGCGGCCTCGTCGAAGCCGAGCGTGACCTCTGCGGCCTCGCTGACACCGGCGGCCTGGGCCGGGCTGGTGCGCATCGTCACGCCCGGCAGGTCGCGGCCGGCGAGGTCGAAATGCAGGATGTATTCGGAGCCGAGATTCTCCTTGCGCCGCAAACGGGCCGAGAACCAGGCGCGACCTGTCCCGCCGGGCTCGCCATGGACGAGCGAGAGCGCTTCCGAGCGTACGCCGAGCGTCACGGTTTGCCCTGGCGCCTGCTGCACCGCGAGCGCCATCGGCCGGCCGAACAGTTCGAGCCGGCCGCCCGCGCCGACACTGGCCGGCAGGAGGTTGATCGCCGGGCTGCCGATGAACTGCGCGACCTTGAGCGAGGCCGGTTTCTCATAGAGCTGGGAGGGCGTGCCGAGCTGCAGGATTGCGCCGGAATCCATCATCGCGACGCGGTCCGACATCGTCATCGCCTCGACCTGGTCGTGCGTGACATAGATGAAGGTCGCCCCCAGCCGCTTGTGCAGCTCGGCCAGCTCGGTGCGCATATGGACGCGCAGCTTGGCGTCGAGATTGGAGAGCGGCTCGTCCATCAGGAAGACGTCGGGATGGCGGACCATGGCACGCCCGAGCGCAACGCGCTGGCGCTGGCCACCGGACAGCTGGGCCGGCTTGCGATCGAGCAGATGGTCGAGCTGGAGCTGTGCCGCGGCGGCCGCGACATCGGCTTCGATGGTGCGCATGACCGCGCGGCGCTTGGCCGAGA
Organism: Allobosea sp.; assembly: GCA_024231975.1. Classification (GTDB taxonomy): domain Bacteria; phylum Pseudomonadota; class Alphaproteobacteria; order Rhizobiales; family Beijerinckiaceae; genus Allobosea. Next base: position 24,808 of record JAAEQB010000097.1, on the reverse strand, counting down.
GCTGGCGCAGTAATGGCAGGCGCTGCCAGAGCTTCAGGCGCGACATGGTCAGCGGCAGCGCGATGTTCTGGCGCACGCTCATATGCGGATAGAGCGCGTAGGACTGGAACACCATCGCGACGCGCCGTTCATGCGGGCGCAGGTGATCGACCGGCTGGCTACCGATCGCGACGGCTCCGCCATCCTGATGCTCCAGGCCGGCGATGATGCGGATCAGGGTCGACTTGCCGCAGCCGGAGGGGCCGACCAGGGTCAGGAACTCGCCATCGGCGATGTCGAGGTCGACGCCGCCGAGCACGCGCGTCGTGCCGAAGGACTTGGCGATGGAGGACAGGGTGACCGTTGCCACGTCGCTCGCCTTTCTGTGCGGGGGCCCGTCAGGGGCTTCTTGCGTTTGACGTCGTCGAAGGGCGGCCAGCGCCGCCTCAGGCGGCGCGCGGCGGGTAGACCTCGTGGATCACGTCGTCGATCCAGAGCGTCTGGAGCTCGGCGATCTCGTGGATCGCGGCTTTGTAGTCCCGGCCGTCGAAGTCGTAGGTCACGGCGCCCAGCGTCGTCGTGCCGGCCATGCCGGGCTGCAGCTCGGGACCGACCACGAAGCCTGAGGAGGGCCCCCAGATGTAGCGGGTGCCGTCGACCTCGAAATCGTGGGCGCGGTGGAGGTGACCGCTGGCGACGAAGGCGACCTCGTGCTTGCGGACGAGATCGAGCAACTGCGCCCGCGGTTTCGGCGGCACGCTCCAATAGCCCTTGTCGCCCTCGTCGGGCGCCTCGATGAAGAGCGGCCGGTGCAGGAACCAGCCGAGGCGCCGGCCGTCGGCTTCAGCGATCTGCTGATCCAGCCAGGTGAGCTGGCGCGCCTCGTCGGCTTCGTCGCTGCCGAACAGCATCGAGTTGAGTCCGATCAGGCGCCAGCCCTCGATGTCATGGCTCCAGAAATCCGCCCCGAGATGCTCGCGCCAGCGCGCCAGGCGAGGTGCATCGACCGGCTGATGCGGATGATAAGCCTCGCCGACATCATGGTTGCCGGGGACGCTGAGGACCGGGACGCCGAGCGCCGTCAGGAGGCCGCTGCAATAGCCGAAATCCTCGTCGACATCGGCACCATCGACGGTGACATCGCCGGTATGGATGACGAGATCGGGCTTCTGCGTCGTCAGCCAGGCCGTCAGCGGCTGCCAATTGCCGGCGAAATGCTGCTTGGCCGGACTGAGATGAGTGTCCGAGATTTGCACGATCCGACGCATGACCACCCTCCGAACACGCCCCCGATGCCGAGATGCGGGCTGCCTTCCGTCCATGCGGGGCAGCGGTTTTGCCATGGAGCATACAAATGAATGTTTTGTGACACAAATGTATTTTAGAGCGCGATGCCTCTCCGAAATCGCGCTGAGAGCTGCCGGCTAGAGATCCGTGCTCTGCGGTAGGATCACGAGATCGCGGATCGTGACATTGCGCGGGCGGGTCAGCATGAAGTGCACGGCTTCCGCCACTTCCTCCGGCTCGATCAGGCCGCCGCGGGCACGTTCTGCCTCGAGCTTTTCCTGGGGCCAGTCGGCGATCAGGGCCGTCACCACCGGGCCGGGCAGGATCGCCCCGACGCGCAGGCCATGCGGAATCACCTGGCGACGCACCGTGTGAACGAAGGCCTGCACCGCATGTTTCGAGGCGGTGTAGACCGGCTCCCACACCACCGGAACGACACCGGCGACCGAGCTGGTGACGAGAATGTCCCCGGTCCTGCGCGCGATCATATGCGGCAGCACGGCGTGGATGCTGCGGAAGACGGCGTTGACGTTGAGGTTCAGCATGCGATCCCAGGCGTCGGGGTCGCCTTCGCTGACCGGCCCGCCGACATAGGCGCCGGCATTGGCATGGAAGATGTCGAGCGGGCCTGCCTTGTCGAGGATTTGCGGCAGCATGCCGGTGACCGAAGCCGGGTCGGTCAGGTCGCTGACGAGCGGAATGGCATCGGACCCGAGGGGCGCGCAGGCTCGTTCAAGGGCTGCGCCGTCGCGATCGACGAGGACGACGCGCGCACCGGCGGCGAGCAGCCGTTTCGCGCAGGCAAGGCCGATCCCAGAGGCTGCGCCGGTGATCGCGGCGGTCTTTCCGGTGAGGTCCTGGGTCATGTCGGCGTCTCCGATACGGCTTGCATCCGGGCGGGCTGCATGAGGTCGCGCGCCTTGCGCGCAGCCACCTGCAGCGTTTCGAAGGCGGCAAGGCGCCTTGCATGGAGGGCGGCGAGCTCGCCCTCGGCCGGCGTGAAGACGGTGGCGCCGGGCGCCATTCCGGTCATGGCGGTGGCAAGGTCCGGGAAGGCGTTCGCCGCCGCGGCCGCGAGCATGGCCGAGCCGAGCAGGACGGGATCGACCTCGTCTGGCGCGAGTAGCGGCAGCCCGGAACAATCCGCCAGCAGCTGCCGGATCAGGGGCTGCCGTCCCGCGCCGCCGCTGAGCACGATCGCTTCGATGCAGGCGCCCTCCGCCCGGCTGGCATCGATGATCTGGCGCAGGCCGTAGCCGATACCGGTGAGCCCGGCGACATAGAGCGCGACGAGATTATCGAGATCGCATTCCATGCCGAGCCCGGCGATCACGGCCCGCGCATGCGGGTCGGCATGAGGCGAGCGATTGCCGAGGAAATCGGGCACGATGATCAGCTCGCCTGCGAGGCGAGCGGCGTCCGATGGTCCGGCGCTGCGCTGCGTTGCCTGTACAGCGAGCCAGTCGGGCAGCGAGAGCCCTTCGGCTTCGGCGCGGCGCTCCGCTTCGGGCGTAGCCGGATGGAGACCGAGCAACTGTTCGATGGCGGCGCCGGCTCCTGATTGTCCGCCTTCATTGAGCCAGAGGCCGGGAACCATTGCGGCAAAGTAAGGCCCCCAGACGCCGGGGATGAAGATCGGCTCATGGCTGCTCGCCATGGTGCAGGCCGAAGTGCCGAAGACATAGGCCAGGCGGGTGAGGGCGCTGCCATGCGGCGAGCGGACGCCGACCGAGCCGATGCCCCCGGCATGGGCGTCGATCAACCCGGCGGCGACGGCGGTGCCGGGCTTCAGGCCCAGCTCCGCGGCGGCCTGTTCGGTCAGCCCGTTGGCGAGGGCGGTGCCGCCCGGAACGATGTCGGTGCCGATGCGGGTAAAGCCGTCATCAGCCAGGTCGGCCAGGCCGATCTGCCGGAAGTAATCCGCATCCCAGCGCCCTTCATGGGCGAGATAGGTCCATTTGCAGGTCACGGTGCAGGTCGAGCGCGCCAGCGAACCGCTGGCGCGCCAGGTCAGGAAATCCGGCAGGTCGAAGAACTGCCAGGCGGCGGCGTAGCTGGCGGGCAGGTTCTCCTTGAGCCAGAGCAGCTTCGGCGTCTCCATCTCCGGCGAGATCGTGCCGCCGACATAGGCGAGCACCGGATGGCGCGTCGCGTTGATGCGCTCGGCGTGGCCGATCGCCCGATGGTCCATCCAGACGATGATGTCGCGATTGGCTTTGCCATGCGGGCCGACGGGGAGGGGCGCTCCGCCCGGCCCGAGCACGACCAGCGAGCAGGTCGCATCGAAACCGATGCCGGCCACCGACTCCGGCGCCAGTACCGCCTGCGCCATTGCCTCGCGCACGCTGGCGCAAACCGCCTGCCAGATATCCTGGCTCGACTGCTCGGCGATATCAGGCCCGTCTCGATAGAGCGCGATGTCGCGCTTGGCGCTCGCCAGCATGCGTCCGGCCCGGTCGAAGATGCCGGCCCGGGCGCTGCCGGTGCCGACATCGATGCCGATGAAATGCGCGGCCATCTCAGGCGGCTACGCGGTTCGGCGGCCCGGCGCGGGTGCCGTCCGGGTTGCGCAGATAGACGCCGTGTTCGAGCTGCTGGCGGCGCAATTCCTCGATGTCGATCTCGGCCGGCGCGCGGTTGCCTCGCACCGAGATCTTGGCGGCACGCCCCGCCGCCTCGCCCATCGCCATGCAGGTCGCCATGACGCGGATCGCGCCCATCGCCTCATGCGTCGCCGAGATGCTGCGCCCGGCGACCAGGAGATTGCCGATCTTCTGCGGCACCAGCGAGCGATAGGGGATGTCGTAGCAGTCGCCGCACCAGATCAGCGTGCAGCCATCGTCGGCCGGGCGGTGGATGTCGATCGGATAGCTCGCAACCGCGATCGCATCGTCGAAATGCTTGCAGGCCAGCACGTCCTCCTGCGTCATCACATACTGGCCGAGGATGCGGCGGGTCTCGCGGATGCCGAGGAAGGGCGCCGTCTTGGTGAAATAGGCCTTCTCGAAGCCAGGCACGTAGTTGACGAGATAGGTGACGATGTCGTCGATCTGGGCGCGGCCCTCGATCTCGCCCTTGGTCAGGCTGCGGGCGTCGGTGCCGTCGGTGCCCTTGACCCGGGTCATGTTGATCCAGACCTCGCCCTTCTTCAGGCCGGTGATGATGATCGTCCGTTCGTTCGGGATCTGCAGGCCGCGCTCGGCCTTGGCCTTGGCCATCAGTTCGCGCATGCCGACGACGATGAACTGGTGGTTCTGGCCGAAATACTCGGCCGGGATGAAGTCGGTGAGATAGGTGCGCGCCGCCGGCGGGGCATTGGCGATCGAGAGCCTGAGCGCATCGGTATCGACGCCGGCGAGGCAGAACATCAGGGTCGGCGGCTGCATGCCGCCGTCGGCATTGCCCTTCTCGGTCGGCACCCCGGCGCTGTAGGCGACATCGGCATCGCCGCTGCAGTCGATCACGATCTTGGCGAGGATGGCGGTACGGCCGCTCTTGCTCTCGGTGACGACGCCGCGGATCGTGTCGTTCTCGACCAGTGCGCCGGCGAAGAAGGTGTAGAACAGCACATCGACGCCGGCTTCCGTCAGCATTTCGAGCGCCACCGTCTTCACCGCCTCGGGCTCGACCAATGTGATGCCCATATGGAGCGGGCAGGGCCGGTGCTCGCTCGCTCCCTGGCGTTCCCGACGCAGCCGCTCGATGAACTTCTGCGGCAGCCCGTCAATGATCTGGTTGCCCTTCTGGCCGAGGAAGCCGAGCACCGGCAGGCCGATCGTCATGTTGCCGCCGACGAAGCTGCGGCTTTCGATCAGTCCGACGCGCAACCCGTCTTCGGCCGCCGCCAGCGCTGCCGTCAGGCCCGAGGGACCACCGCCGACGACGAGCACGTCGTACTCGGTCGAGACGGGGATGGAGCGCGCCGGCTCCTCGATGAAGCGGGGCGTTGCGGTCGACATGACGAAAATCCTCTTTGGTGCAGCGATGGTCTGAGGGCCGCGGGGCGATTGGCTCCGCGGCGCGATCCGACGGTCAGGCGGGCATCATCGGCTTGACGCGTTCGATGATGGCGGAGACGGCATCCTTGACCGGCTTGCGGCCGAGCACGGCGAGCTGGACTTCCTCGAGGAAGGTCGCCTGGGCGCGCGCAGCCTCCGGGAAGGGCGGGAAGGCGCCGCGCGCCGTCGCCAGCACCTTGGCCTCGACGGCGGCGAGCGGGTTCTTCGCCTTCAGGCCCTCATCGGCGTAGGTCGAGACACGGACCGGGCCATTGCCGTTGATCGCCATGCCGAGCGTCACGCGCTTGCTGGAGACTTCCTTGATGAAGCTCCAGGCCAGTGCCTTGTCCCTGGCGTTCTTCGGGACCGCCATCGCCCAGGCCTCGACGACCGAAGCCATCGGCACCTTGCCTTTGATCGCGGCAGAGCCGGGGAACTCGACCGCCTTGATCTTGCCGGGGAACTTGCTCTGCTCGGGGTTGTTGAGCTGCGCGCCGCGGGCGAAGGGCAGCACGGTGAAGGCGGCGCGGCCCTGCTGCAGCCAGGTGACCTGGTCGTCGTTCTTGGTGGTGGCGTAGCTGCGCGGCAGGCTGCCGGCCTCGAACATGCCGCGCAGCGCGGCGAGCCCCTGCTCCAGCGCCTCGCGGTTCGGCACCAGCTTGAGGTCGGGGCTGATGAAGTCGCCGCCATAGGCGCGGGCGAACATCACCGGGAAGACGGCGAGGTCGCTCGCCAGCACCATGCCGGTGACCGGCGTGCCGGCCTTCGAGGTCAAGCTCGTCTTCTTGGCCTGCTCGATCAGCTCTTCCAGCGTCGTCGGCGGGGCCGAGATGCCGGCCTCTTCCAGCAGCGCTTCGTTGTAGAACAGCCCTTGCGTCGCATGCCGGACCGGAATGCCGATCAGCTTGCCATCGACGGTCATGCCCTGGACAAGGCCCGGCGCGATGTCGGCGAAGTCCTCGATCGCCTCCTTGTCTTGATAGGGGCCGAGCGGCTCGAACAACGCCGCGATCTGCGAGGTCGGCCGATTGTCGATGAGGTAGCCGACGCCGTATTCGGTCTCCTTCAGGCTGGCTTCGCGGAAGAGACGATCCTGCAGCGGATTGGAGTCGAAGGTGGTGAAGGCGATCTCGGCATCGTTGGCCTTGCGCCAGCCGGCCATCAGATCGCCGTCGCCGCTGCCGAGGACGGTCTGGTGGACCTTGTGGCTGAGCACGTTCAGTGTCTTGCTCGCGGCGCGTGCTGGCCCGATCGCAAGAGTAGCCGCTACGCCCGCAGAACCGGCGACGAAGGCGCGGCGGGTCAGCTTGGCTTCAGGCTTGTTCGACATGGCTTCCTCCCTCTTTCTTTGTGGTTGGCTACCCCTTCGTCGAGCCGGCGGTGAGGCCGGCCACGAGGTAGCGGTTCATGAAGACGACGAAGAGAAGGACGGGCACGAGCTGCACCGTCGCGGCCGCGAAGAGGATCCCCCAGTCGACGCCGTCGATGGAGCCGATCATCTCGGAGATGACGAGGGGGGCGGTCTTTGCCTTGGTCGCGGTGAAGATGAAGGCGAAGAGGAACTCGTTCCAGGAGAAGACGATCACGAAGACGGCGACCGCGAGTACGCCCGGCATCGCCAGCGGCGCGATGACCTTGCGCAGGATGGTCAGGCGGCTGGCCCCGTCGATCGCAGCGGCCTCGTCGAGCTCGCGGGGGATCTGGTCCATGAAGGTGCGCATCAGCACCGTTCCGAGCGAGACGAAGAAGGTGGCGTAGAGCAGGATCAGGACGAGATGGGTGTCGCTGAGCCCGAGCCAGTTCACGATCGGGAAGAGCGGCAGTGTCACCACGATCGGCGGGATCAGCCTGACGATGATGAGCCCGAGCAGGCTTGCGCCGAGCCAGCGCCCGGAATTGCGTGAGTAGACATAGCCGGCGCAGGCGCTGGCGATGATGGCGAGCAGCGTCGCGCCTGCGGTGATCAGCAGGCTGTTGAGCAGGCCATCGAAAAAGACGCCCCAGGAGCGCCAGAGCTCGGCGTAGTGCTTGACGGTCGGCGTGAACAGCCATTTCGGCGGCACGGCGAAAATGTCCTGGCCCGGCTTCAGCGACGACAGCGCGATGAACAGGATCGGGAACAGCGACCAGAACAGGATCGCTGCGACGGCGAGCCCTTTGCCCGCCCCGATCAGGAGGCGCTCAGTGCGCATGGGCCACGCCTCCGCGCCTGAGCAGCAGGACATAGGCGCCGGCGAGCAGCAGCGATGCCAGCACCATGATCCAGGCGGTGGCGGCGGCCGGGCCGAAAGCGTTGAAGCTGAAGGCCTCCTGATAGAGGTAGATCGCCACGACCTCGGTCGAGCGCGCCGGCCCGCCCTTGGTCAGCAGCCACGCCTCGGAGAACAGGCGGAAGGCGAAGATGTAGCGGAACAGCAGCGCGATCAGCATGGCCGGGGCGAGCAGCGGCAGCGTCACGCGCCGGAAAGCCTGCCAACGCGTCGCGCCGTCGATCCGCGAGGCTTCGTAGAGCTCGGCGGGAATGGCGAGGCGCGCGGCGTAGACGATGACGAAGGTGAAGGGCAGGTGCAGCCAGATCGTCAGCAGGCCGATCAGGATCATGGCGTGCGAGGGCTCGAACGACCAGTCGAGCGTCGGCAGGCCCAATGCGTGCAAGGCCAGCGTAATTGGACCTGCATCGGGATCGAAGAGGAAGCGCCACATCACGACGGCGGTGACTTCGCTGACGGCATAGGGCGCGAGCACGGCAACCAGCAGGAAGCGCCGGAACGGCAGGCCGCTGGCGAAGAGCAGGGCCATGCCGAGGCCGATTGCGAGCTCCAGATGCACGGCCACGACGACGAGGACGACGGTGTTCCAGAGCGCGCCGTGGAAGGCGGGGTCGGTCAGGACGCGCCAGTAGTTCTGCAGGCCGACGAAGCTCGGCGCCTGGCCGAAGCTCGACGTGTTCAGGCTCAGCCAGATGACATAGAGCGACGGCAGCACGATCACGCTCAGGATGAGCAGGTGCACCGGCGCAAGCAGCGGCAATATCCGAGCCGTTCGTTGAAGCTGCACGCTTTCCTCCAGAATTTCTTCACTCCGGGCTCTGGCGGCCCGGTGGTTTGGACGCTGGGTGTCCGCAGTCGGTGTTCGTCAGTGCACGGCCTTGGGCGGCGCGGCCGTTCTCTCCGGGTTCGGAAGCAGATCGGGATCGCGTGGGTTGCCACGGTCCGCCGCCGCAGTGAGATCGCGCACGGAGTCGCGCACTTGCAGGCTCGTCTGCAGCACGATGTTCTGTGTCGGCGCGCTGTCGCCCGCCATGCGCGCACGCAGGCGCTGCCAGCTCGCCGCGGCGAGCTCGACGATCGGCTGCCGGATCGCGGTCAGCCCCGTCTTGCGAGCGCTCATCCACGGGTAATCGTCGAAGCCGACCACCGAAACGGGCTCGGGAATATCGATCCTCAGGCGGGCAAGCGCAGATAGCGCGCTCAGCGTCGTGACGTTGGTCAGTGCGATCACTGCGCTCGGCTGCGGATGCCGCTCGAGCCAGTTCCGAAAGAGCTCGGCACCATGTTCGGCGACGGATCCGAGTTCGATCACCGTCACCGAGCAACCGGACGTTTCCCGGATCAGCTCACCAGCCCCGCGGACGCGCTCGCGGATCGGCGAGATCGCGAGGCTGGAGGCGGCGATAACGAAGTCGCGATGCCCCAGTGCCAGGAGATGGCGCGCTGCGATCTCCCCGGCTTCGCGGTTGTCGATCGCGACGGTGTCGACGACCGAGCCTCCCGGGTGGACACGGTCGGCGAAGACGATCGGCAGCCGCCCGATTTCGATGGCGAGGGCTTGCGGCACCTCGTCGGAGCACGGCACCACGATGAGGCCAGACGGGCGCCAGGCGAGCAAGGTGCTCAGGCGCGACTGCTCGAGGCCGATATCGTCGCGGGAGCTCGCGACGACGATGTCGTAGCCGTCGGCCTGCGCCAGGACCTCCAGCCGTGAGACCAGCGAGGTGAAGAAGACGTCATCGAGATCGGGAACCAGGACGCCGACGACGCGGGCCTGACCCGAGCGCAGCTGCGATGCCGCGCGATCCACCTGATACGCCAGCTCCTTCGCCGCCAGCAGCACGCGTTCGCGTAGATCTTCGTTTACTGGCTTGTTGCCGCTGAAGACATTCGAGACCGTCGCGATGGACACCCCCGCGCGGCCTGCAACATCCCGGATCGTTATGCGGCGGGTGTTCATTCCATGGCCTGTTAAACGTTTAACAGTAAAACGTTTAACAGAACTCGCCCGGCCTCACAAGCGTCGTTTCGAGGGGCTGCTCTCAGCGATTGTCCGATGTTCGCAAGTGGTGCCCCTGTGTCAGACAGCAAAGATATTGCAATGCTGACGGAGATCGTCACCAGCCGCTGATACGAGATCGAGGTAAACATGGAGGTTCAGATGGTACGGGCGCCCGTAATCGTAACGACCTTGATGTTCGCTTTTGCGAATGCTGGCCTGCCGTTGAATGGTCTGATGGCGCAGGAACAGCCGAAATTACAACAAGATCTTGCCGCAGCCTGCGCTCGTCTCGGCAATGACGACAGGATTCGTGATTATGATCCGGTCCTTCGCGATCGGACGGCGCTGGCTTTCAAGAGGCTGTTTCCAGAAGCCAAGGGGACGCCGGCCGATGGCTCACTGGAGACGCAGGCGCAATATCGCTGCATGAACGGCAAGGTCATGGTCTGCTTCGTCGGAGCGAATCTGCCCTGCGCGAAGATGAATGCAAAGCGCAAGAATGCCGGCGCGGACGGCTTCTGCCGCGACAATCCCGCGGCGGAAAGCGTCCCGGCCTTCGCGACCGGACATGACACGATCTACGCTTACCGTTGCCGGAGCGGGCGGGCCGAGGTCACGGCAACCATCCGGCAACTCGACCGGAGGGGCTTTGCCAGGGCGCTCTGGGTCGAATTGCCGCCGCGATGATGACACTCGGAAGCGCAAGAGTGCTCCGCGGGATGGCTTTGCTCGCAGCTGTCCTCATGGCGACCATCCTGGCACATGCACAGTCGAGCGATCAGGCGCAGCCCCCTCTCGACTGCTCCTACGGACCGCTGATGAAGATGGTCGCCGGGGCGGAATGGCAGGTTTTTTCGTGCGATGGCGCCGACCAGATGGTCCTGGTTGCAACCCGCTCCAACCCGGCCTTCTTTTCCTACGTATTGTTTCGTTGGCGTGACGGCGTGCTGCAGACCTATGCGGAGGGGCAAGGGGACGCCAAGGCCAGGGAGGCCGCGCGCGCAGAGATCGGGCGCCTGACCCGGACCGAACACGATGCGCTGCGCAGCGAGACGCGGGCCAAAGGGAGGTCGCAGCCGTCCCGGTGAATGCACCGGCGATTATCGAGATATCGCAACGACCGTCCACGTGGAGGGTAATATGGCGGAAACGGATATCTATCTGCTCGGTCGAGGCGAGGCGGAGGTCGAGCGCCTCAAGCGCCAGGTCATGACCCTTGCTGTCGATTCCGAAGCGCAGCTCGACCGGATCGGCATCCAGCAGGGCGAGCGGGTTATCGACATCGGCTGCGGTCCAGGCGGCGCCCTGCATCTCTTAGCCGAGCGCGTCGGTGCGGCCGGGTCGGTGCTGGGCATCGATCGGGGCAGGCACTTCGTCGAGCTGGCGCGCCGCTTCGCAGTCGATCGCGGATTGTCGCAGGTCGAGGTGCGCGAGGGCGACGCATACGCGACGCGATTGCCGAAAGCGAGCTTCGACGGGGCGCATCTGCGGCTGCTGCTGGTCAATGTGCCGGAGCCGGAGCGGATCGTTCGGGAGGCTGTCTCGCTGGTACGGCCGGGCGGCTGGGTCGCGAGTTTCGAGGCCGACTATGTCCCCCACTGTTTCGACCCGCCCTTGCCGGCATGGACGCGCCTGCTGGCCGCCTATGCCGCCCATGCCCATGCGCAGGGAATCGATCTTTCAGTCGGGCGACGCATCCATCACCTGTTCAGGAATGCAGGGGTGATCGATGTTCATGTCGATGCGATCGTCCATGTCTTCCCGAATGGGCATGAGCGACGCTCATTTCCGCTGAGCCTCATCAAAAATGCCCGCGATGCGCTGGTCGAGGGCAGGTTCGTCACACGAGAGGTTTTGGACGCGGATATCGAGGCTCTGGAGGATTATTTGTCCAGGCCCGATGTGCAGGTCATCTCCAATCTGTTTTTCCGGCTGACAGGCCGGCTGCCGCAGCAGGAACAGCGCCGCGCCGGCCCATCCGCGAGTTGATTGCCGCATCTCTGGGCGGGCTGGCGATTTGGAAGGTGACCGCTCCCCTCGCAATCACCAGATGCCAGGCACGAGCCGATAACGCACCTTGCGCGCATAGGCCTCGTAGCCCTCCAACTCGCCGCGCAGCATCGTTTCCTCGTCGCGGATACGCAACATCAGGATCGGGAGGGTGCAGGCCGCGGGAAGAAGGCCCCACCAGGAGCCAAGCGCCAGCGGCGTCCCGAGCACCATGACCAGGACGCCGAGATACATCGGATGGCGGACGAGGGCGTAGGGGCCGGTGCTGATCACCGTCTGCCCTTCCATCGTCTCGATCGTCGAGGCGCCGTAGCTATTTTCCCGAAAGACGCGCAGATCGATCATCAGCCCCAAGGCAACGAGCGCATTGCCAGTGACCGAGAGCCAAGCCGGAACCTGCGACCAGCCGAAACGGTGATCGAAGGCGGAGACTACCGGCAGCAGGACGAGGATGATGAAGGCCAGCGTGATGATGATCTTCTGCGCCGGCCTGGTCTCGGCAGCAGGCCCGGCTTTCATGCGGCGTTCGAGCAGGGCCGGATCGGTCAGCGCGAGATAGACGCCGATCGCATTGGTCGACAGGCTGAAGACCACGATGAACGCCCAGCCCTGCCAGTAGGCCAGCGTGCCGGCCGGCAGGAAGACCAGGGCGGCGAGGACGATCAGCCCGATGACGACCGCCTTCAGCGTGCGCAAGAACAAGTCCATCACGTCCTCTTTGGGCGGCTACCAGCCCGCCACGGAGAGCCCGACGACGCCCCCCATCAGGCACCAGCCAGGATGCCGACCGCGGCTGGCGACGGCATTGCCGATCGCGGCGTAGCCGTAGACGGCGATCGCGGCCGCGATGATCCCATGGCGGGCACTCTCGGACCCCAAGCCCGGCGCGGCGATCAGCAGCGCGCCGATGCAGATCCAGTCGACCGTGCTCGCCTGCCAGATCATGCGGAGCAGGCGCCGGGTGCGCGGCGACGCGATCTGCGCCTTTGGAAACACCTGCAGCTCGGCGATGGCGCCGTGCAGGATGGCAACAAGGATCGCCAGCAGGCCGGCGCTCTGAAGCGCGATATCCCTCATGCACAGCTCCTCCGACCGATCGGCGTCGCCTTGGGAGTCCTTCAGCGCGCCTGCCCTCGCAATCCCCGCCATGTCGTATCCAGGACGATCTCCACGATCTCCGCGCGGCTCGGGCCCGGATGGTCGAGCCACCACACCGCGATCGCGTGGAGGCCCTCTTTCAGAAACGCAGCCGCAGCCTGTCGCTGCCATGGCGTGCGATCCGGCATGAACGCGGCCAGAAGGGCGGCGATGCCGGCGGACGCGCCGGCCTGGACCTCGCGCGAGACCTTCGCCGCAACCGGATCGCCCGCCGGCACCGTCAGCAGCACCCGTGCCGCCCCCGGCGCCTGCTCGACGAAGGCGAGAAAGGCGTCGACCGAGCGGCGAAACCTCTGCTCGGGATCGGCGTCCTGCTGCGCGATCGCTTCGCCCCTGGCGAGCAGAGCGTCGCGGATCGACTGAAGCACGGCCAGGAACAGTGCCTGCTTCGACGGGAAATGATCGTAGAGTACCGGCTTGGTAATCCCCGCACCCGCTGCGATCGCGTCCATCTTCGTCGCATCATAGCCCTCACGGGCGAAGGCGGAGATCGCCGCCTCGATGATCGTCGCCCGGCGCTCTTCGGCGCTCAGGCGCCTTCTTACCCTTGAATTCATCGGAAGCAAGTATAACCTACTCATAAGTAGGTTATCAAGCCAGGAGGTGCTGCCATGCGCATTTTCGTTGCCGGTGCGACAGGGGCCGTCGGACGCAGCCTGGTTCCGCGTCTGGTCGGCAAGGGCCACAGCGTCGTCGGATTGACGCGAGCGCCGGCGAAGACCGGTTTCCTGCGGGAGCTCGGCGCCGAGCCTGTCATCGCCGACGCGCTCGATGAGAAGGCCATCCGGGCTGCAGTCGCGGCCGCGCGCCCGGATGTGATCGTGCATCAATTGACGGACCTGAAGGGCGCTTCGGACCTGCGCCATTTCGACCGCGCCTTCGCGAACAGCAACCGGCTGCGCACTGCCGGAACCGATCATCTGCTTGCGGCGGCGCACGACTGCGGTGTGAAGCGGATCGTCGCGCAGAGCTTCTGCGGCTGGCCTTACGCCCGCGTCGGCGGTTTCGTGAAAACCGAGGACGATCCGCTCGACGACGATCCGCCGCAGCAGCTTCGCCGCACGCTCGACGCGATCCGCTATCTGGAGAAAGCCGTCACCACGACGCCGGGAATAACGGGCGTCGTGCTGCGCTATGGGGGATTCTACGGCCCCGGCACCGGCGTCTTCGATCCCATGATGATCGAACAGATCCGAAAGCGCCGGATGCCGCTGATCGGCGGCGGCACGGCATGGTGGTCGTTCCTGCATGTCGACGACGCCGCGGACGCAACGGCGCTCGCGGTCGAGCGTGGCGAAGGCGTCTACAACATCGTCGACGATGATCCCGCGCCGGTGCAGGACTGGCTCACTGAGCTCGCCGCGATGCTTCGCGCAAAACCGCCGTTCCGTATCCCTGCCTGGCTAGGCCGTCTCGCGGCGGGAGAGCATATCGTCGCCATGATGACGCAGTCGCGTGCGGGCTCGAACGCCAGGGCCAGGAGCGAGCTCGGCTGGTCACCGCGCCATGCCTCGTGGCGGCAGGGCTTTGCCGAGATCATTCGGAATGAGCCGCGACTGGCCGCGTAGACATGGCAGAAATCTCTATAGTTTTGTCATACCGGCCAGAAGCTCCAGTCGATAGACCCGCATGAACGCTCCCTAGAGATGGAAGCGGGGACCAAGACCAAGCCAGCCTCGCAGAAGCCCGCGAGCGAGCACGGTTCCTTGTTGCGGTCGTCGGCATCCATGGCACCGACGAGATTCGCGATCCTCAGCCGACGAGCCGCATTTTTGCGTGCCGATGTCGAATCCGGTGGAGCTCATTCGTCATTGTTGCAGGGACCCCTTGAGGCCTGGCCGATACGGAAAGGCAGAAGACCATGCAATATCACCATCGACTGCGATCGCTCGCCTTCTGCCTTCTTGGGCTGCTGAGTGCCCAACACCCGGCCACTGCCGAAGCGCCCGCGGAGATACAGGGCAAATGGTCGAGCCAACCGGGACGATGCGAGCCGATCAGCGGTGAGGTCGATGTGCTGACGATCACGGCGGCAGAGCTCGGCTTCTACGAGATCGGTTGCGATTTGGGTCAAGCGACTCGTTCGGGGGCGAGGCTGAGGTTCGACGCGCAGTGCTACAAGGGCGGCAGCCCCGTGACGCCTGGCGAAGTCGTTCTGCGGCGACACGCCCCCAACGAGATCGATCTGGTGCTCCAGGGCTTCTCGTGGATCGCCGCGAAACCGCAGCGTTATCACCGGTGCTGACGTTGCGGTTCGCCATGGCGTGGTTCGGGCGCGGCGCCGCGGCAGCGGGTTTGCCAGTACCGGATTTCAGCGATCAGGCCCGCGCAGCGACCGAAGCCGATCTCGCAGGCGCCGGCTCGGTCGATCCTCTGCCCGCCGGCATGTTGATGAGGAGAAAGCGATGACCGAGATCGTTTCCGAAATCATGCTGTCGATCGATGGCTTGGCGCGGGGCGAGAAATCGCCAGCCTATTACGGATACACCGGGCCGGAATTCATGGAGTGGCTGGCGCAGAAGAGCGCACAGCCGCATCGCACCCTGGTTGGCCGCAAGACCCTCGATGCCTTGAGCGGCGTCCCCGAGGCTTACCAAGATGACGGGTATCGCAAGATGACCGAAAATACCGGTTGGGTCGTCTCCTCCGCTCTCGGCAGCGCCGGCTGGCCGGGGCTGACCGTGCTGGGTTCCGGCTTTCTCGATACGCTCCGTGCTGAACGTGCCGGCCATGGCGCTGAAATCCGGACGATGGGAAGCCTTTCCATCGTCCGCCAGCTTCTTGCGGCGAACCTGCTGGACCGGCTGCGCCTGATCTATTGCCCGCTGATCCTGCCGCAGTCCGGCGTCGAGCCCTTCTTCAAGGGGATGCCGGACCAGAAATTCAAACTGGTCGATCATCGGATTCTTGATGGCGAGGTTCTTGTGCTCGACTACCGGCCCGATGGCGCGCCGCATTATGCGTGATTGGCGCGCCGAGCCCGTGGCGCCGACCCGATGGGCATTCGCGCCGGTTGGATCATCGAAGGCATGGAATATGTGAACGGATCGTGCGGCCATTGCGGCTTGTCTTCGCCGTGCCTCGTCAAAACTCCGCATGCATCTCGCGAAACAGGCGTGGCGAGACGCCGAACCGCCGCTCGAAGGCTTCGGAAAACCGGGCTGCCGGGGACAGGCCGACCTCGGCCGCAACCGATTTCAGCGAAAGCCCGCGGCACAACAGCATGCGTGCAGCGTCGAGGCGGGCCGTCTCGACGAAGCGGGCCGGCGTTTCGCCGGTGGCTGCAACGAACCGGCGATGGAACGTCCGCTCGCTGAGGCCGGCGCGATCCGCCAGGGCCGGGACCTCCAGGGGGGTAGCAAGGTTTGTCAGGATCCAGGAGATCAGCTCGGCGAAAGGGCTGTCAGCCTTCACCTGTGCCTGAAGCAGCGGGCTGAACTGGGATTGGTAGCCGGGGCGGCGCGCGTAGAGCACGAGACGCTTGGCGACTTCTCCGGCGATCTCGGCCGACAGATCCTGCGCGACCATGGCGAGCGCCATGTCGATGCCGGTGGTCACTCCGGCCGAGGTCCAGAGCCGTCCGTCGACCACGTAAAGCGAGTCGGGATCGACGGCGACGGACGCAAAGGCGGCCGCAAGCGGCGTGCAGGCATCCCAATGCGTGGCGACACGCTGCCTGTCGAGCAGCCCAAGCCTTGCCAAGAGGATCGCTCCGGAACAGACGGAGCCGAACCGTTGCGCCTTCCTCGCCAGTTTCGGGAGCCATGCGGCCCAGGCAGGATCGGCAAGGATCGGCAACAGGTTCTCGCGCTCGGCACCGACGACAAGGAGCGTGTCGACCGCCTGGCGCTCACACTCTTCCAGGCTTCGCGTCTCGACGACGACCCCACTGCTGCTCGTCACGGGCCCGCCTGCGACCGATACGAGGTCGATGGCGTAGAATGGCGGCTTCTCGCTCAGCCCCAGGCTGCGATTGGCGCTGGTGAAGACAGACGCCGGCCCGGACATGTCGAGCAGCTCGAAGCCGGGATAAACGACGAAGGCGACGTGATGCATTGGCAGAAAATACCATGTTTATGTCATTTCTGCCAGAGAATGCTCTCGATAGCCTGATGCTGACAGCAACGCCCGACCGGAGTGGCGGATGCCCATGCGCTATCTCATCTGGGCTGGATTGGCCCTCATCATCCTGCCTGTCGCCTATCGCTCTCGGGTCGAGCTGGTCGCGACCTCCATGGGGAGCGTCGCGACGCGCGGTGGTGTGCGCCTCCTTCCGGATCGGGTGATTGCGGCCTGGCCGGGCGAGCGACGACTTCATGGATGGGCAAGCAAAAGGCCAACTGAGGTCCTCGACGAGGCCTTGCAGCACATCGCAGCCCGCTATGGGCAAGCCACGGCGCATGTCGTTGCGATGCAGCTCGGATATCCGCAATCCGGAGTGGGGCCATGAAGGCGCTGATCGCGGGCGCCGGCATCGGTGGACTGGCGACCGCGCTCTTCCTGCACCGGGCTGGAATCGAGGTCGAGATATTCGAACGCGCCGATGCGGTGCGTGAGCTCGGCGTCGGCATCAACATGCTGCCGCACGCCGTCGGCCTGCTCGCGGAGCTTGGGCTGATGGACGCGCTCGACGCGGCCGGAATCCGGACGCGTGAGCTGATCTACGCGAACAGGTTCGGCCAGATCGTCTGGCGGGAGCTGCGCGGCATCGAGGCGGGCCATGCCGTCCCGCAATTCAGCATCCATCGCGGCCAGCTGCTGGGCCTGATCCATCAGGCCGTCATCGACCGGTTGGGGCGGGGTGTCATCCGGACCGGCTGCAGCGTGACGGGCTTCGAACAGGAGGAGAGCAAGGTCAGCGCGTGTGTATCCGCGGCCGGAAAGGCGCGGCAAGCCAGCGGTGACCTGCTGATCGGAGCCGACGGGATTCATTCGACCGTGCGCGCCAAGCTCTATCCCGACGAGGGACCGCCGATCTGGAACGGCGTCATGCTCTGGCGCGGCGCCACCCGCTGGCCGACATGGCGGGACGGCCGCACCATGGCGATCGCCGGGGGCAACCATGCCAAGTTCGTCTTCTATCCGATCGGGTGCGATCCCGACGATCCGGGCATGCGCCTGACCAACTGGGCTGTGATGGCCCGCCCTCGCCAGGCGAAAGCCGGAAAGCTGACCCTTGGCGACTGGAGCCGGCCCGGTGATATCGAGCAGGTCCTGCCGTTCGTGCACGACCGCTTCCATCTGGATCACGTTGATCCGGCGGAGATCATCCGCGCCACCGGCGCGTTTCATGAATACCCCAATTGCGACCGCGAACCGTTGCCGCGCTGGTCGTTCGGGCGCGTCACCCTGCTGGGCGATGCCGCTCATCCCATGTATCCCGTCGGCTCGAACGGTGCGAGCCAGGCCATCCTCGACGCACGCTTCCTGGCGGAACAGCTACTGTCTCATGGGTCCGTCGAGACCGCGCTTGGCGCCTATGACGCCGAGCGTCGTCCCGCCACCACGCAAATCGTCCATTCCAATCGAAAAGGCGGGCCAGAAGGCGTGATCGATCTTGTTGAAGCCCGGGCGCCCGACGGCTTCGAGGATATCGAGGCGGTGGCCTCCTACGCGGAACGCGAGCAGGTCGTGCGTGGTTACGCGAGCCTGGCGGGATTCGCCGCGGACAGGAAGAAGGGACGGGGTCGGGCATAGGATGACAGGACAGGCCGCAGAATATCCCCTGCTACCGCTTGGCGGCGGCGTATTGCTGGCCCCTCCGATGGCGCGGGCATTCGGCCTGGGGCGCCCGGAGTCGATTGCCGCGGCGAAAGCAGCGTCGGTCGGCGGCCACCTCGTCTTTGGCTCGCTGCGCGATCCCGAAGGCGAGATGTCGGGCGCATCGTCGGTTTTCGGCGTGGGCGTGACCGCGGTCGTCATTGAAGCCGGGACGTCGCAAGGCGTTGTGCGGATCTTCGTCGAAGCCGTGCGGCGTGTGCATTTGCGAACATTCACGTTGCAACCAGAGGGCTTTTACCGGGTGTCGGTCGAGCCCTGGGACGATCCGCCAATACGAGAGGCCGAGCTTCGCCCTCTCCATGATCGCGCTCTGCTCCGGTTCGAGGTCTTGTGTCGCCGTGCGGGCTTGCCTGCGGTGACGACCAAGCTTGTCCTGGCTGGCGCCTCAGCCGATCGCATCGCGGGATTCCGTTCCCTGCCGTGGGTCATGCTCTCCTATCTGGGTCGCGACTCTCCCCCGCACTGGATCCCTGTCGCGCAGAGACAAGCCCTGCTTGAAGCCCCCTCGCTATCCCAGCGGCTTCGGCTCTTGATCAAGCTGTTGGACGAAGCCAGTCCTCCGGCTTCACTAGCGGCCGACATGACCCCATTCATCTTGCGGGCAGCAAGTTCGATGTCAAACGGCCCGCAAGGTTGCCCCCCGAGCGGCGTACAATGTTGACCGCTTGAGCATGCTTCGCCGCGCGGAGGGGGCGCGGCAGAACTGGTCTGGGTCGCGCAGCCGCGCCGGCTCCGGCGCGTTGGGGCTCATGGAGCTCAGAGTCCGTTCCTGAAGCGCCAGCTTTCGCTGCCAGTCTCGACGATGTCGCGGTGATGGGTGAGCTGGTCGAGGAGCGCTGTGGTCATCTCGGCGCTGCGGCTGCTTGCGCGCGAGGGGCCGCGACAGAGGTCTTGGTCAGCCATATCTGCACGGGAAGGCACACTCGCGAGGCCATGCCTATAGCAAGGCGCGCTCGTCGCGTCCCAGCAGCCGGAAGGCCAGGTAGATCGCCGCGCCGCTGAGCACCAGCAGGATCGTCGATAGCGAGGCGGCCGTGCCGTAGTCGCCGTCGTTGATCGCGATGTAGATCTTGACGGGCATCGTCACGGTGCCGCCGACATAGAGCACGAGCGACGATGAGAGCTCGTTGATCGCGGTGACGAAGGACAGCATCGCGCCGGCGATGATGCCGGGAGCGATCAGCGGGATGGTGACGCGCAGGAAGGCCTGGACCGGGCTGTAGCCCAGTGAGATCGCTGCCTCCTCCATGCTCGGCCCGACCTGGCGCAGGGCGGCCGCCGAGGAGCGCACCGCATAGGGCAGGCGGCGGATGAAGATGGACAGGATGATGATCGCCGCCGTGCCTGTCATCACCAGCGGCGGCGTGTTGAAGGCGGCGATGAAGGCGACGCCGACGACGATGCCGGGCATGACATAGGGCACCATCAGCGTCGCATCGAGCAGCGAGGTCTGCACGGTGTTGCGTCGTGCCACCAGGCAGCCGATCAAGGTGCCGACGACCACGATCAGCAGCACGGCCACCCCGGAGAACACGAGCGAATTGCGCACGACATCGCCGAGCGTCGCGATGATGCGGCTGTAGCTTTCGAGGCCGAAGCCGGGCTGGAACACTGGCCCGTTGGTCTTCCTGATCGAATAGATCGCCGCGACGATCGCCGGCATCGCGCCGCCGAGCGCGATGAAGTAGACCGCCGCATGCGCCGCGACATTGGCGAAGCCGCGCAGCCTGACCTTCTCGGGCCGGTTGATCAGGTTGCTGTGATAGACGTTCCGCCGCGACATGAAGCGCTGGATGAAGACGAAGACCATGGACAGCAGGATCAGCGCCAGGCTGAGCGTGGTCGCCATGCCGAGATTGGAGCCGATCTCGGCCGAATAGGCGGTGTAGGCCTCGGTTGCCAGCACGTTGAAGCCGCGCCCGAGCAGGCGCGGCGTGCCGAAATCGGCGATCGCGTGGATCAAGGCGAGCAGCCCGCCGGCCGACAGCGCCGGCAGCACCAGCGGGAACGACACCTTCATGACGCGCTGGAATGGCGTCAGGCCGAGATTCTCGGCCGCTTCCTCGAGCGAGCGGTTGATGTTGGCGAGCGCGCCCGAGGTCAGCAGGTAGACGTAAGGATAGAACTTGAAGGCGAAGACGATGAGGATGCCCCAGACGCCGTAGATCGGCGGCATGAAGATGCCCCAGGACATCAGCGTCTGCCTGACGATGCCGCCCGAGCCGAACAGCACGATCCAGGAATAGGCGCCGATGAAGGGCGGCGAGACCAGTGCCAGGATGGCCAGCATCGAGACGAAGCGGCCACCCGCGATCTGGAGCCGTGCCATGCAGAAGGCCATCACCGAGCCGAGCAACAGCGCGCCGGCCAGGCCACCGAAACCGACGACCAGCGTGTTCAGGAACGCATTGAAATAGCGCGTGCTGGTGAACAGGCGCTGCCAGTTGGCGAGGCTGAGCCCGCCGCTCTCGTCCCGGAAGCTGGAGACCAGCACGAGGCTGAGCGGCATCAGCAACAAGAGGATCAGGATCGCCCAGGCAGCGAAGGCGACGAGGGTCCAGAAATCCGGCCGCCAGCGGCCGCGCTGGCGGGGCATGTCGGCGATCGCGCTCATGTCGCAGGCGCGACCGTGACGCGGCGGCCTTCGGCGTCGAAGCCGTGCAGGTCGCGCAGGTCGAGGGCGAGCCGGATCTCGCGTCCCGCCTCGATGGAGAGATCGGGCGGAGGCGCCGCGATCTGCGCCACCAGCCTCTGCCCCTGCGCGCTGACGGTCAGATGCGCCTCGCGGCCGAGATAGGTGAAATGCTCGACCGATCCCGTCAGGGAGAAGGCGGATTGCGGCGGCGCATCCGCCTCCGCCAAGCGCAGCCGTTCCGGACGCACTGCCCAGTGCGCGACACCGGCGGAAGATGGCAGCCCGAAGGCGCTGGGCGGCAGCAAGTTCATCGTGCCGACGAAGCTTGCGACGAAACGCGTTGCCGGCTGGCCGTAAATCTGTTGCGGGGTTCCGATCTGCTCGACCTTGCCGCCATCCATCACGCAGATCCGGTCGGAGATCGCGAGCGCCTCCTCTTGGTCATGGGTGACGTAGATCGCGGCGATGCCGATCGTCCGCTGGATGGCACGGATCTCATCGCGCAGATCGAGCCGGAGCTTGGCGTCGAGATTGGAGAGCGGCTCGTCCATCAAAAGGAGGCGCGGCTTCACCACCATGGCGCGGGCAATGCCGATGCGCTGTTGCTGGCCACCGGACAGGGCCGCCGGCAGGCGCTCGGCGAGCGCGGTCAATCGAACGGTCGCGAGCGCTTCAGTGACGCGCTCGCGGATGGCGGAGGCCGGAACCTTGCGGGCCTTCAGGCCGAAGGCGATGTTCTCGGCGACGGTCAGATGCGGAAAGATCGCATAGTCCTGGAAGACCATGCCGATGTCGCGCTTGTGCGGCGGCACCGACAGCAGGTCGACGCCATCGAGATCGATCCGCCCCTCCGACAATTGCGAGAAGCCGGCGATCGAGCGCAGCAGCGTGGTCTTGCCGCAGCCGGACGGGCCGAGCAGCGTGAAGAACTCGCCCTTTCCGACGGCGAAGGACACGCCATTCAGCGCCGTCGTTGCCCCATAGCGCTTGATCGCGCCGTCGACTTGCAGATACGCCATGCCGGCAGATGCCCTCGCTCCTTTCGCCTAGTTGCGCATGGCTGTGATTAGACGGCAAGATATCCCGGCTAGGCCGACGCAGATCGGTATCCATGGGACAGGGCAGGAGAGCGGATCGTGATGTCGAGCGGGATCTGGAGCGGGCGCATCTTGCTTGCTGCGGCGCTGTCCCTGGTGGCAGGCGCAGCGAGCGCGGCGGACAACAAGGTCGTCGTCTACACCGCGCATAAATCCTCGATCGTCCAGAAGATGGTCCCGCTCTTCGAGGCCGAAACGGGGATCAAGGCCGAGGTCGTCCAGCTCGGCTCCAATGATGTCGTCCGTCGGGCCCGGGCCGAGGCGGGAGCACCGAAGGCGGATGTGATCTGGAGCGCGACCGGTTCCGTGCTGGGGGAGAATGCCGACCTGTTCGTGCCCTACGCCCCCAAGGATCAGGCTGCGATCGACGAACGCTTCGTCAGCAGCCCGGCCTGGACGCCTTATACGGCGGTGATCTACGTGCTGATGGTCAACAGCCGGCAGGTCAAGGACGCCGACATCCCGAAGAACTGGGCCGAGCTCTCCGATCCGAAGTGGAAGGGCAAGGTCGCCTCGGCACGGGTCGACAATTCCGGCTCGGCCTTCCAGCAGATGACGACCGTGCTGACCGCGGGCGGCGATAAGGGTTGGGAGAATTACGGCAAGCTCGCCAGGAATTTCATTTATTCCGACAGTTCGGGAGCCGTTCCGCGCTATGTCGCCGATGGCGAGGCCGCGCTCGGCCTGACGCTCGAGGACAATGCGCTCGAATATGTCGCCGGCGGCGCCCCGGTGAAGATCGCCTATGTCGAGGACGGCACGACGACCTCGCCCGACGGCGTGGCGCTAGTCAAGGGCGCGCCCAATCTCGAACCGGCGAAGCGCTTCATCGACTGGGCGCTGTCGAAGAAGACACAGGAAGCGCTGGTGAAGGAAGTCGGCCGACGCTCGGTGCGCAAGGATGTCGCCGCGCCTGGCGGTGTGAAGCCGCTCTCGGGGCTGACGCTGATCAAGCTCAAATCCGTCGATGAGCTCGGTGGCGCCAAAGCGATGATCGAGAAGTGGCGGCAGGTCACCGGCCAGTGAGGACAGGGTAGGACCAGCGCAAACCAGCTCGTACCGACGGCCGCCATGCAAATCGAATGCTTCAGCCTGGGCAAGCGCTTCGCCAGCCCCGGGGAGAACGAGGACAGCGTCGTCATCCTGCCGGGGCGCGGTTATGCCGTGATCGATGGCGTGACCGACCGTAGCAAGCGCCGCTTCGGCACCATGCGAGCCGGGCGCTTCGCCTCCGGTTTGGTGGCGGCGGCTGTCACCCGTTTCCTCCTCGCCGAGGATCTGAGCGTTCGCGGCGGACCGGATCGCGTGCTTCGCCTCGTCCAGGCGATGGGTGAGGCGCTGCAGGCGGGCTATGCCGCTCATGGCCTGTCCGAGCGGGCGGCGGGCGATGTTTCCGCCCGGATCGGCTGCACGCTGGCGCTCGGCTATCATGACGGCCCGGCGCTGCAACTGGTCTCGATCGGCGATTCCGGTATTCGATTGCGGGGGGAGACCCTCGGAACCATCCGTCACGTCGAGGCCAAGCCGCTGGACCGAGTGACGGCGCTGATCCGGCGCGAGTGCTGGGCTCATCTCGGCAAGATGCGGGCAGATCCTCTACCTCAGCGCAGGATCTCGGACGAGGCCGTCTGGAACGGGCTGCGCGAGCCGCCGGCGGGGCTGGACGCAGAAGGCTGCGCCACGGTCAGGGACCATGTCCTGCGTCTCTGCGACGAGGAAATGCCCACGATCTCGCGGGCCGAGATCGAGCGGCTGATCGACAGCGGCATCAGCGGCCAGCGCGCCTTCGCCAATCATCCCAGGAGCGATCTCGGCTATGGCGTGCTCGATGGGTTCGCCATCGCCGAGCGGCATGTCTTCGTGGCGGACTTTGCCGCGGCCGAGGTTGCAAGTCTCGAGCTGTTCAGCGACGGCTATTTCGCCGAGCCCGAAGCCTTCGGCGTGGCGGCGTGGGAGGCCAGCTTCGCCGAGGTGGAGCGGCTCGATCCCGACAAGATCGGCCCTTATGCCAGCGTGAAGGGATCGGGGGCTGACAGTTGGACCGACGACCGCACCTATCTCGGAGTAGCGTTCGGCCGCTAAAAAAAGCGGAGCAGTCAGGCGCAGACTTGTCGCGCCGGTTAGGTCCTGCGCCAAATCCACCTTCCGGATGAACAGGGATCAGTGAGCCGGAGCATGACGAGTAACCGCCGCGCCTGCTCTGTCATTCAGCCAGGGTGGATTCTGGCTTAATCACGCACCTCTACCACGGGCCACCGGTATCCGCTTGGTGGCGGGACGTCGATGTCCGTTCCTGGAGCATTGCAGCATCCCGCGCGATCGTGGCCGGCCATGACGGCACGCTGCTTCTGACCTGAGCCGCTTTTCTCCTCCAGCTTGAGGAGGAGTGCTGAGCTTCGTTGATCCGAGACCATTTGCTGGAGCGCCGGAAGGTAGAGTTTCCGGCCTTCTGATCCGAGACCATTTGCTGGAGCGCCGGAAGGTAGAGTTTCCGGCCTTCGATCACGGCGGCGGGCTGGGTACTCCGCCGGGATTTTGCAGCAGGATCGGTGGCTTGTTGCCGATGGCCCCGTGCGGCCGATCCTCGTTAT
>JAAEQB010000096.1 GCA_024231975.1 Allobosea sp. | reverse complement strand
CGCGGAGATCCGACTGGCCCAGCCGGCGCTGTTCGCGGTCGAGTACGCCCTCGCCAAGCTGTGGATGGCATGGGGCGTCCAACCGCAGGCGATGATCGGCTCCAGCATCGGCGAGTGCACGGCGGCGTGCCTGGCCGAGGTCTTTTCGCTCGACGACGCCCTCGCCCTGGTGGTCGAGCGCGGCCGGCTGATGCAGGCCACCGAACCCGCCGCCATGTTGTCGGTGCCGCTGGGCGCCGAAGAGCGCGCCCCGGCGCTCGGCGACGGGCTTTCGGTGGCCATCGACAGCAGTCCGAGCTCGTGCACCGTCTCGGGGCGGAGCGCGGCGATCGCCGCGCTGGAGGAGCGGCTGACGGCCGACGGCCTGGAATGCCGGCGGCTGCGGATCGCGATCGCCGCGCACTCGCCGCTGATCGAGCCGGCGGTGGCCCCCCTGGTCGAACGGGTGAGCCGGATGCGCCGCCAGCCTCCGCAGATCCCGTTTCTCTCCAACGTCACCGGCACCTGGATCCGCGACGACGAGGCCACCGATCCCGCCTACTGGGGCCGGCACTTGCGGCAGCCGG
>JAAEQB010000095.1 GCA_024231975.1 Allobosea sp. | reverse complement strand
GCGGCTGTGGTTCCTGCACCGCTTCGAGCCCGACAGCCCGGTCTACAACATCCCGACCCGGGTCGGGCTCAGCGGCACTCTCGCCCCCGCGGCCCTCAACGCCGCCCTCAACGCCGTGGTGCGACGCCACGAAGCGCTGCGCACGCGCTTCGCCGAAGACGTCGGCGAGCCGGTCCAGGTGGTCGAGCCGGCGCTCTCGGTCGAATTGCCGATGATCGACCTCGGACGCCTCGCAGCCGGGGTCAGGCGCCGTGAGCTCCGACGCCTGGCCGACGCCGAGGCCCTGCGGCCCTTCGACCTCGCCGCCGCACCGCTGCTGCGCGCGGTGCTGCTGCGTCTCGAACCTCAAGAGCATGGCCTGTTGCTCACCATCCACCACATCATCGCCGACGGCTGGTCCCTGGGAGTGCTGGTCCGCGAGCTGGCGGCCTGCTATGCGGCCGGCGTCGAGGGCCGGCCTCCGCAGCTCGCGGCCCTGCCGATCCAGTATCCGGACTTTGCTCTCTGGCAGCGGCAATGGCTGACCGGCGCGGTGCTCGAACAGCAGCTTGGCTACTGGAAGGCGAAGCTCGACGGCACGGCGCCGGTGCTCGAGCTCCCCGGCGACCGGCCGCGGCCGGCGGTTCCGAGCTTCCGCGGCGGCCGTTGCCGGGCGCGGCTGCCGGCGGCCGTCACCGCGGAGATCGAGCGCTTCGCCAAGGCCACCGACAGCACGCCGTTCATGGTCCTCGCCGCCGCGTTCAAGGCGCTCCTCTACCGCTATACCCGACAGCGCGACCTGTGGATCGGCACCCCGATCGCCAACCGCGAGCGGCTGTCGGTCGAAGCCCTGATCGGCTTTTTCGTCAACACCCTGGTGCTGCGCACCGATCTCCGGGGCGAGCTGAGCTTCCGCGAGCTCCTCGGCCGCGTACGGGTTGGGGCGCGGGAGGCATTCGACCACCAGGACCTGCCCTTCGAGATGCTCGTCGAGGAGCTGCAACCGGAGCGCGACCTGAACCGCTCGCCGCTTTTCCAGGTGAT
>JAAEQB010000094.1 GCA_024231975.1 Allobosea sp. | reverse complement strand
GGGTCGCCCCAGCCGCTGGCGCCGATCAGCGCGGCGATGCGTTGTTCCAGCCGTTTGATCAGCGCCTGGATCCGCTCGGTAACGGCCCGCACCTCGCGAGCGAAGCCGGGCAGCGCCTCCATGCTCTGACGCATGCGGCCTAGGCCGCGCACCAGGGTGGCGCGACGGCGCAACAGTGCGCGCAGTTCGGTCACCGCGCGGGGCGGCAGCGAGAACGGGCGCAGACGCGCCCCTTCGTGGGCGAGATAGCGGGCGATCAGGCCCGCGTCGTGCCGGTCGGTCTTGGCGCGCTGGCCCAGCGTGTCGCGGTATCTGGACAGCGAGTAGCCGTCGATCAGATAGACCTGATGACCGGCGCCGATGAGCAACTCGACCAGTGCGCGGTGGTAGGTGCCGGTGGATTCGCAGGCGATGTGGCAGGCGCCCGGGGGCAAGGTGCGCAGCCAGCCGCGGATGGCCTGGGCGGTGTTGTCGATGCGCAGCACCGGCGCGCAGCCGTACTCGGCGATGTCCAGCCAGCGCTTGGAGACGTCGATGCCAAAGCGGGGGGATGGAGTCTGACTTGTCACGATGAGCACCTCCGGACTAAGGTTGAAGGGCTTGTCGGGATCACCGGGGCACAGGCTTGCAGGGGATGGTCGGTACCGTGACGGACGCGGTCCGAAGGATTCCTGATGGGTGCTCGAGGTGAAGGCG
>JAAEQB010000093.1 GCA_024231975.1 Allobosea sp. | reverse complement strand
GTCCAACTCGTCGCCGACAAACGCGAGTACGAGCCGGGTGACGTGGCCCAGATATTGGTCACCGCGCCGTTCAGCGGATGCCTGGCCCTGGTCACCGTCGAACGCGGCGGCGTGCTCAGCCACGACGTGCAGCGCTTGGAGGGGACCAGCGCCCTGATCGAGGTGCCCATCATCGCCGACTATGCACCCAATGCTTTTGTCAGCGTGGCGCTGGTCAAGGGGCAGAGCGCCGATTTCCCGACGCCGATCTTTAAACTGGGATACGTCGAGTTGCGCGTCGCCCGCCAGGAGCAGCAACTCAACGTCAGCATCACGCCCGACCGGGAGGAATACCAACCCGGCGACACCGCCACCTACACCATCCGCGCCACCGACCATCGCGGGCGCGGGGTATCGGCTGAACTGTCAGTCGGGGTGGTGGACGCTGCCGTCTTGGCCCTGATGGGTGACAACGCCGCTCCGATTCTCGATGCCTTTTATTACCGGCGCGGCATCGGCGTGTGGAACGCGCAGACCTTGG
>JAAEQB010000092.1 GCA_024231975.1 Allobosea sp. | reverse complement strand
GCTTAAGGCCGCGGACAACGTGCGACGAGTCGCAGCTCGATGGTCGAGATTATGCGGAGCGACACAGCGAACAGAACCCCGGAAAACCGCGGCTTCCGGCCGACGACTCCGCATAATCCCGCGCTACGCATAATCGACATTATGCGGTGCACCGCATAACGTCGAACTTGGTGCGGCCTGGCAGAAGCACTCCGAGCAGAGCGGCCGCGACTACCTCTCGGTCAAGCTCGACGATCCGAGCTTCCCGGCCCCGATCTACGCCACCCTGGTCGAGGTCGAAGGCGAGCAAGGCCTCCAGCTGATCTGGTCCCGGCCGAACCGAGACTGAGGCCCCTCCCCCCGGCCCCGCCAAACGGCGGGGCCATTTCCATGTTCGGCCGACCACGGTTCGAGCGCTACGGGGTGGGAGTCGTGCCGGCTGCCGCCGGCGAGCGGACTCGGCGCTGTGGTTTTCCCTCTCTCTGACGTCGCATTGTGCATCCGCCGGTGCCGCCTCAAGGACATCGCGGTCGCCCCCCCGATTTCAACCCCGGCCGTGGCCGGGTCGGAAATCCGGCTCCTCCGCCCGCCGCCTGTGGCGCGTGCTGCGGGCTCCAGGACTACGTCAAGGCGCGGTCGCATTCTGCGTCGGCGGATATCAGGCCACGTCACCGGACCGGTCAAGCGTGCCGGGCGGCATCCAAAGCGCCGGGGGCGCCGGGACCCGTTCGAGGATCAGGGCCATGCTGTCAGCGGCTTCGACTGACGCGGTGCAATCCCGCTCTCTCGTGATGGCGTCCTGGTCCATCCCCGGACCTTCCACGATCAACCCACAAGGGGTCCGCTAGCAAGCTGCGGCCGCGGGCTTAAGCCCGCGCGGTGATCGCGACCGGGGCCGGCCCTTCGAGGAGCCATCGAGCGGGAATTCCCCCGCTTCGGATGGAGCCTCAAGACGATGTCCGATCTCAGCCTCGCACGAGACCACGCCTTCCACCTTGCCCGCACCCTCATGGTTCCGGTCACGCTCTTCAAGTCTGGCGACCAGTACGGCGCCCTGCCAAGCGAGGAGCTCGACGCCGATGACGACCTTGAGCCCATCCATGAATTCGACCCGCACGAACGCGGGCCGGCTCATTGAGCCGGCACCCCGTTGCCGGGGCCAGCCCGGCATCCCGTCCAACTCCCTTGGCGTTGGACGGCCGACATCCTTATCGGACGGGGAGCGCCGGCATCTCGCCCTGGCCCACATGCCAGATCCAGCTGTCTATCTCGGGGCGCGTGGCGATCAGCTCCTCGAGCGCGGCCTCATAGCTTTCGTTCGCGCTCGCAGGCACCACGAAGAGCGCGAGCGGGCGTGGCCGATGCTGCATCAGCAATGCGGAGACGATTGGCTGACCCGCGGCTGAAGCGAATCGCAGACCCTTGATGCTCTGCTCGCGCGTCTTCGCCAGCGCCTCGACGAGACGCAGCTCCTGCGCGGATTCGTAAGGGATCCAGTTCTCGGCCACGACCATCAACGCGATCTCCTCGACGATCGCGAGGCCTGCGGCATTGAGCCCGAAGGTTGCGACCGCGATCAGATGCGAGGCGTCGTTCGCCGCCCATAGCGCGAGCTCGGCTTCGAAGCGCGCCTGCACACGGGCCCAGCTCCTGTCGTCGAGCAGGAATGGGAAGCCGGGCAGATGCTTGACGACCAGCCGGTGGCCGCCACGCGCCGCCTGGAATTCCTTGACCTCGCCGACCAGCACCATCAGCTTCCGCGGGCCGGTTCTCTGCGGCTGGATCCCGTTCAGCGTAGCGGCGCGCCGCTGCTCGATCGCATCCTTGTTCTCGGCGCGGAACGATTCCGGCACCAACAGCACATCGCTCAGCGGCGCGCCTTTCACCAGCATGGTCTTCGCGGCTTCGAAGAGGTGCCAGCGGATGTTCCACCAATGGCGCTTGCCGGCCCAGGCAGAGGTCCATTTGGTCAGCCCAGCCTCATGCCACAGCAGATGCAGCAGCGCGCGTAGCGATAGGCGGCGCGCCTCGCTCTTCACCGAGCTGGATTCCGACGCGCCCGGCGTCGGCGCCGCCCGGCTGCCGGTCCGCGTCAGGCTGAACTCCAGCCGCAGCGCCGCCATCCCGCTATCGGGATCGAGCCGGATCGCGCTCCCCATCAACGGACCGAGGCCCGATAGATCGAGCGGCGGCTCATAGGAATCGCAGGCCGGGTCGTGCTGGCCGCCCGAGAGCGGCATGCGTTTGATGACGAACTGCTCACCCATCGCCGCGACATACATCGGGATGCCGGGGTCACGGCACAGGCATAGGGGGCGGACCCGATCGCGATACGCTGCTGCGATCGCCGCGGGCAGTGCCGGATCGTCCTCGCTCAGAACGGCGCCCGCGATGTCGAACCGGCGCATCCAAATCCTCCTCATTCCTCGGGAAGTTTCGCGCGGTGGGGGCGGCGCCGCAACCCGGGCACGCAATTGGATCGGTTGCAGGGCCGGCTGCCGCCGGCTGCGGACACGGCGCCTGGCCGGCGCCGTGGATTTCCCTCTCTCTGACGTCGCAATGTGCACCCGCCACTCCGGCGTCAAGGACATCGCGGTCCCCCCGAATTTCAGCCCCGTCCGTGGACGGGTCGGAAATCCGGAGGCACCGCTCGCCGCCTCTGGCGGGCGCTGCGCGCTCCCTGACCCCTCGCGGCTAAGGTGCGGTCTCCTTCCGTCAGAACGAAAGGAGATACCCAATGCTGACGACGAGCAATTTCGATTACTTCTCGCTGTTCACCCGCTTCTGCGGCTTCAAGATCCTGGTCCGGGCCAATCGCCTTGGCTGCGACAATGATCTCGCGCGTTGCGCCCATGACCGCCTCGTCGCGAAACTCGGCGAGCTGATCGGACTGATGGGTGATGGCCTGAGGGCAGAGCAGGACACCGCGCTCGACGAGGCGACCTCACGCTACCGCGCCGCTTGCGAGGATCTCTACTGGATCGATGAGGAGTTTTCCTCCCGATGGCTGACGGAGCGCCCGCATCCGCTGCTCGATGAGCTCCGCATCGATTTCGCGACGCGCGAGATCTTCGATGAGCGATCGAGACGCTGGCGCCCGCTCGGAGAGACTGAGCCGAGCCTGCGCGATATCGGCGACCATGAGCTTTGTGGGCTACGCCGGATCATCGATGACATTGCGGCCGAGACGGGGGTGGATTTCTCGGCTGGCCGGATCGTCTACGGCTCCTCCGGCTGAGAAGCAGAGGCGAGGCGGCGAGGCCGCCTCGCCTCTTTTAACCCCCCGCGCCGCCGCCGGTCACGGAAACCGTCGTTGCTGGTAGGCACTTTTTGGCCGACTGCCTGCGGCAAGCTGATACAGTGTCTGGCCGGCCCGGTGCCCTGTCGAGCCAGACGATCAGAGCCAAGAGCGCACGTTTCCGGACCTGCGCGGCACCGTGGAGCCAGGCCGTCTTTCTCTCTGGGGCAACGAGCATACCGTCAGTCGGCCCGCCGCAAGGACGGGCGGCGCCCCCAATTTTGTCGCCGGACGCATCCGCGCCCGCCGACAAAATCGGCTCCCCCACCCGCCGGCTCCGCCGGTTGCTGACGCAATCCTTGCCCCGGACCTCCAACGACCGGTGGCGGCCTGCCGTCATCGAGACATTGGAGGTTCACATGCACAACGCCATCTGCATCCATCAGGAAATCGCCGAGCTGCGCGCGGAGCTCGCAGGCAGCATCCTCACCCGCAAGGAGCGCGCGGAAGCGCAGGCACGCCTCGACCAACTGCTCGCCGAGGCGGATCAGCGGCGCGAGAGGGAGGAGGCGTAAGCCTCCTCTTCGCGTGTCGACGACGGCAGTGCCGCAAGGAGCAGCCGGAGGCCGCTCGTCGTCAGTTGTTGAGCGCGTCCTTCAGGGCCTTGGCCGGCGTGAAGGTCAGTTTCTTCGACGCCGCGACCTTGATCGTCGCGCCGGTTGCGGGATTCCGGGCTTCTCGCTCCGGCATGGCCTTGATCTTGAATTTCCCGAAGCCTGGGACATTTGTTTCAGCGCCGGTCTTGGCCGCCTCTGCGATCTGCTTGAACACGCTGTCGACGATGGCCTTGGCCTGCACCTTGGTCAGGTTCTGATCAGCGGCAATCTTGTCAGCAATCTCGGTTGCGGTCGTCATGAGAATTCATCTCCATTCGGGGAAGTGCATCCGCTCCATGACAGCTCTGATGCGATCATTTTAGGGCTCGCAAGGCGGGGTGGGCGCCTGTCCACCGGAATACCCGGCCGATGCGAGAGATTCAGCCCGTAATCGAACCTCGCTGGTGGGAGCGCGTCGGGAACGGGGGGCAAACCCCTTCGGGGACGGCTCTACTCGCGCCATCGCGCTCCCGGAGCCCGCAAGCGGTCTCCGCGCATCCGCGTAACGATCCTCTCGCGGTGCTGCATCGCCTCCACCGCGATCGAGAATGCCGAGAGGTGACGATGACAACTGGTCGGCCCGGTCGCCAGGACCCGATCAGCGCATCTCGTCCGGCGCCGCAACTCCGGCGACAGCCAAACCGGAGGCAAGGACGCTACGCACCGCATGCACGAACGCCAATCTCGCCAAGGTCGCTGTCCGATCGGTGGCATTTACAAAGCGCAGTTGTGGCGAGTCCTTGCCCTTGTTCCAGAGCGAGTGGAAGGCGCTCGCAAGCTCATGCACGAAGAACGCGACGCGATGCGGCTCATGCGCGGCGGCCGCGCCCTCGATGATTCGCGGATAGGACGCGAGCATCTTGACGATGCCAATTTCGGCCTCGTCGGTCAGGATCGAGAGATCGGCCCCGGCCAGCGCTTCCGTCGACGGGTCGATATCCGGGAAAGCCTCGCGGGCCTGCCGGAAGATCGAGGCGCAGCGGGCATGCGCATACTGGACGTAGAAGACCGGGTTGTCCTTCGACTGCTCGACGACCTTGCCGAGATCGAAATCCAGCGTCGCGTCGTTCTTGCGGAAGATCATCATGAAGCGCACCGCATCGCGGCCGACCTCGTCGATGACCTCGCGCAGCGTCACGAAATCGCCGGAGCGCTTCGACATGCGCACCTGCTCGCCGTTGCGCAGCAGGCGGACGAGCTGGCAGAGCTTGACGTCGAGCGAGCCCTCCCCGTTCGTGACGGCCTTCACGGCCGCCTGCATGCGCTTGACATAGCCGCCATGGTCGGCGCCCCAGACGTCGATCATCTCCGGGAAGCCGCGCATGAACTTCGAGCGGTGATAGGCGATGTCGTTGGCGAAATAGGTGTAGCTGCCATCCGACTTCAGCAGCGGCCGGTCGACATCGTCGCCGAACTTGGTGGCGCGGAACAGGGTTTGCTCGCGATCCTCCCAGTCCTCGTCCTTCTGGCCCTTCGGCGGCGGCAGGCGGCCCTCATAGACGAGATCGCGCGCCCGCAGATCCTCGATGGTCTGGTGCACCGCGTTGGAATTGCCGTCCCGCCCCTGCAGCGAGCGCTCCGAGAAGAAGAGCTCGTGGACGACGCCGAGCGCGGCGAGATCGTCGCGGATCATCGCCATCATCCCGTCGATCGCCGCCTGCCGCACAAGCGGGAGCCAGTCCCACTCGGCCTTGTCGCGCAGGGCATCGCCATATTGTTCGGCCAGCGCCTTGCCGACCGAGACCAGATAGTCGCCGGGATAGAGCCCTTCGGGGATCGCGCCGATATCCTCGCCCAGCGCCTCGCGGTAGCGCAGGAAGGCGGAACGGGCGAGCACGTCGACCTGCGCGCCGGCATCGTTGATGTAGTATTCGCGGGTGACATTGTGGCCGGCAAAGGCGAGCAGGCTTGCCAGCGCATCGCCGAACACCGCGCCGCGGCCATGGCCGACATGCATCGGCCCGGTCGGATTGGCCGAAACGTATTCGACATTGACCCTGGGCTCGGGCCTCAGTGCGCCGCGCCCGTAATCCAGCCCGGCCTCGATCGCGGCCTTCAGCACCGTCGTGAACACGGCCGGCTGCAAGGTCAGGTTGATGAAGCCGGGGCCGGCGATCTCGGCCTTGGTGATCTCCGGGTCCTTCGACAGTTCCTCGACCAGCAGCGCGGCCAGCGCGCGCGGATTGGTGCCGGCATCCTTGGCCAGAACCATCGCGGCGTTGGTGGCGAGATCGCCATGAGCCGGGTCCTTGGTCGGCTCGACCACGACGCGCGCGAGATTGAGGCCGGCCGGGAGCGCGCCTCGCTCGGCCAGCGCCGTGAGCGCTGCATGGAGACGGGCGGAATAGATCTCGAACAGGTTCATCGTGGTCACGGTTGCGGACGGAAAGCCGCCCGCCCCTATCGCAGCGACGGGGTGGCGTCAAACAGATGCCAATGCCTGACACGACGTTCGCGGGATGTGAACGTCTGATGCTCGGGCGAGGCCGGACTGCGAGTCTGTCCACCACCCGTCGTTTAGGTGGGTAGTTTCCGCGACCGCGTTTCACGGGCGAGGGTGCGCTGCGCCCGGTTCTTCTTGACGATGGCGGAGTTCAGATCGTCGTAGTCGACCCCGCCCTTCTGCAAGGCGCGACGCGCGTCATCGACCTCGAAACCGAGAAGCTCGAACACGGTCATGTTGAGGCTGGACGCGAGGCGCTCGATCGTCTTCAGCGTCGGATTCCCGATACCTCGGAGGAGCTGGTAATAGGTCTGTCGTGCGAGCCCGGTTTTCGGCAGCAGCGCTTCCATGCCGCCGTTCTCGATCTCGAGCTGCTGCATCCGGATCGCGATCATTTCGTTGAGGATCGAATGATCGACAGGCTGGGGTTTGCGAACGGGCATCGGGGACCGGGGACAGGTTGGCAGTCGCGATTCCCGGGACGCTATATCACGCTCCAACATCTAGAATAATAGACATTCGCAAATTGAGACAAATGCGGTTTATGCCGCCGGCCAGCTGGTGCTCAACCCGATCTTGAGCAAGCTGATGTGCAGGCGCATTCCCGCGGACCAGCTTCATATCGGGGGCAGGCGCCCGACCCGCTGCAGGTGGTCGTACAGGATCCGATCGATCACGCGCAGCGGATGCGTCCGCTCCTCGGCGGCCATCTGACGAAGGACGAGATCGATCGCATCCGGCAAGCGCAACGCATAGGGCCGGGACGACGAACGTTCGCCATACGCCTCGAACGGATTCCGGTCGGGCTTCGCTCGCGCGGGCCGCCGGGCCGGCGCCGCGGCTTCCCGTGGCCGAGGCGGAACCGCGTTGCGAGGACCACCGGTGGCGGAGTCGTCATAGGCCGGCGTTACGACCACAGGTCTCGGGTCAGCCGCGACGGGCCCGTACGAAGCAACGCGCTGCGATCTGAAAACGTCGCGGGGGAGGGCCGGCCTGTCCGGCTTGCAGTTGGCATCAGGACCGTCCATTTCAGGCCGCTGCCTCGTCCGGCGCCGTGCCCTGACTGGCGGCGAGCAGCTCTCGCACCACCTGGTCGGCATTGTAGCGCGCCTTCCGAACGGATTCGTCGCCATCGCTCATCTGATAGAGCGTGCCCTGGCCGCTGGTCATCGTGCGATAGGTCACACGGCGATAAAGTGCGTTCGAGCAGATCGGCACCTGTTCGGCATCGAGATAGCCGATGACCTCGCGCAGTGGCCGCGTGTTGCGGTCGAGACTGTCATATTCGTTGAACAGCACGCGATGCTGGCTCATCGGCAGAGCCGATGCCGCTGCATGCTGTTCGAGATTGCGGATGGTGCGCACGACCTGCGACGCGTCGAAGGTGTGGACCTTGCATGGCAGGATCACAAGATCGGCCCGCAGTGTCGATTGGATCAGGACGTTGCCGTAGTAGCCGGGCGTGTCGATGACCACAACGTCATAGCGCTCGCCATTTTCGATCGCCGCAAAAAGCTCAGCTTCGTTCGCCGCCCGGATCAGATCGATCCCCTCCGGCTTCATCCCTCGCGCGACGCTCGACGCATGCCATTGATAGGACGATCCTTGCGGATCGGCGTCGACGATCGCCACCGCATAGCCGTGGCGGGCAAACTCTCCGGCGAGGATGATCGAAACGGTTGTCTTGCCGCTTCCGCCCTTCGGATTGGCGACTGCGAAGATGCTCGGCATCGGTGCTCTCCGGGTCTGCGAACTCTCGCCGAGCAACGTACATTATAATAGATATTAGACAATTGCCTATCGCCGCAATGCGGCCCTTCGCGATTGCCGAATTGTGCGATTGCGCTAAGGCCGCAAGGCGTGAATGCGGCAGTTCGGCATGATGTCACTCCGGGAATGCCGAGCCACGGTGATGTGGCAGTTCGCATTTGCCATGATGCCGGAAGACCGGAATGAGGCTAAGCGGCATTGCGGCCCTACCGGACCAACGCAAAGCGGTATTCGTTCAATGCAGGATTGCTGTAGTGTGGTGACGCGGCATTCCATAGGTCGCGAAACGCGATGGTATGGCAATGATCTATTCGGGTATCGCTGAGGTGTCGACAAAGCGAATTGCGGTAATGCCGCATGCTGCACGAGCGGCTTTAGGGGCAATGCCGCTGAGCGCGAGGCGACGGTGTGGCTCGATGCCGAGCCGCCCGGAATCGGGGCGCTATCGAATGTCTATTAGAATAGATGTTAGTTGACAAGATACCGGTTTGTGGGCCACAAACACGGGGCGGCTGCGGGACGCAGCCGGGGCGCTGACGCGCTATCGGCCGGGAAGGGGGAGCGGAATGGCGGGAGCTGCTGCCGGTCGGAGAGGCAAGCCGAGGCTGCGGACCGAGCTCTCAACGGCCGATGAACAGCGGCTGCTGGACGCGGTGGTCCTGTTCGGCCTGCCGAAGGCGGAGGTGGTCCGCCGCCTGATCCGGGCCTCGGTGCAGGCCGGGCCGGCACTATCGGCGGAGAATACGGAGGCGGTTGTTGCTTTGGCACAGCAGGTCCGGATGGTCGGCCGTGATCTCTCGCAGGTGCTGAAGGCGATCCATCGCGGCAAGGCCGTCGACATGGAGGACACCGAGGCTATCTGGCGCGGCTTGCACGAGGCGATCGCTGCGATCGATGGCGAGCTCACCGAGATGACGGTCGCTTATGGTTCGAAGCTCCGGCGACAGGCAAAACTCACGCTGTCGGCCGACGAGCGCCCGGCATGAACCGAAAGGCTCAGATCTCGCGCTGGAGCCAGCAGGCTGAGCTGATGGTTCAGCAGGTGGCGCAGTCTCAGCAGCGCCGCCGGCCCGGCGCGATCGGCGGCGTCGAGGATGAGGCTTTCGGCCGGCGCGGCGCCCTGGCGATGACGCCGGCGACGTTGTCATCGCGAACGGCACTCCATGGTGCGACGGTCCCAGGCGCCTGGGACGAGGAGAAGTCGCGTCGGTTGCCGGAAACCTCCGGCGGTAGCGGAGCGCCGCTGCCGGGCTCGCGGCCTTCAGCCAAGGCCGCTCCGATCGCCGGCGGTCTGGGCTCAGGCGGCGGGGCGCTCGGCCGAGCCCGGCGACTTGCGGCGGGCTATCAGCCCGCGGTGATCAAGGTGGTGTCCTATGCGCATGGCGCGACGCGGGCGACGGCGACCGGTCAATATGTGCTGCGCGAGGATGTTCCGCTTGAAACGCATGACGGCCGCATGCTGGTCGATCGCGCGGCCGTCGCTGACGAAATCCGAGCCTGGTCCAGCACGTTTTCGAAGCGAGCGGAAAGCCAGGATGTGGGCGCCATGCGCCTGACATTGCACGGCGTGCGCGATACGCCCGAGGGACGGCAGGCTTATGAGAAGGCCATCGCCGCCGGATTCGACGGACACCGCCACGCTTATCGTCTCGAAACAACGCCGGAGGGGATGCTGGAGGCGCAGCTCGTCGTTGCCATGGCCGGGGCGGCGAAGGAGCGGTTCCGGCTGCGCGACCAGCGCGGTCCCGATGACGGTAGTCGGAGCCAGCGTTGTTTCGATCGGGCCTCCGAAGCGCACATCGGGGAGCGGATCTCCCAGGCCTCAGGGATCCCGCCGGAAGCGATCGGGGTCGTGGCTGGCGCCAGCAACCATGGCCGCGATGGTGTGACCTACCGGCTAAACCGGTTGATCGAGAAGGGTCATGCGATCGACGATCGCGGCCGGACAATCGGCAATGCTGCGGACACACGCATGGCTGCCCGCGAGTGGGGACCGACGCTGCGATCGCAATCGGCGCGCGACACCATGCATCTGATCATCTCGGCCAAGGCTGGCACGGATGCCGCGGCGCTGACGCGAGCGGCGCGCGCATTTCTTCAGGATCGCTTCGCCGACCACAAATTCATGTTCGGCGTCCACACGGACAAGGAGGCGGAGGGGCATATCCACGCCCACGCCGTCATCGCGGTAAAGAGCGAATCTGGGCAGAAGCTGCATCCGAGTCGGGAGACCTTCGCCGAATGGCGTCAGGTCTATGCCCAGCATGCGCAGGCCGAGGGCCTGAAGATCGTGGCGACCTCGGCGCGAGAGCGCGCTTCGTCGCAGAGCTATGGCCCGAAGGACAAGGCGATCGTCGCGACGGCCGAGCGTCCTCGCCCGCGCAGAGAAGCGCGTGACCGGGCCTATGCGGCCGATCCGGCCAATCGGAAGCTGATAGACAATGCCCGGCATCGCATCCGGGTCGCTCGGGCCAATCCGATCCGCTTGCCGATGACATCGGTCGCACGGCGCGCCGTTGTAGAGGGCCTCGATGCGTGGAAGGCTGTCGCGTCGGCGCAACCGGGCAACGTCGTCGTCCGAAAGATGGTCGAGCGCCTCTCTATGGCCCAGGCCGTCGGCGCGATTCTGCAGACGATCGGCCGTCGGGTCGATCAGCTCACCAGGGAGAACCCCGACATGCCTGTGACCTCCGAGCAGATGGCCAAGGATCTCCG
This sequence comes from Allobosea sp., assembly GCA_024231975.1. GTDB lineage: Bacteria > Pseudomonadota > Alphaproteobacteria > Rhizobiales > Beijerinckiaceae > Allobosea. The sequence continues at coordinate 1,957 of JAAEQB010000092.1, read as the reverse complement.
CCGCATGAACGAAGCGGTGTCGCGGACCAGCGACCTGCTCGAGGGCGAGACGAAGAAGCAATTCCGGGAGGCGTCTGCGCGCTATCTGGAGACTCTGGCCAATCGCGTCGATCTGCAGCGGGCACAGGAGCGCGGCGTCACTCACATGACGCGTGCTGAGGTCGAGGCGATCGTCGGCCCGAATGCCGATCGGCTGATCGAGCGGGCGAATACCTTACGGGATCGCGAAGATCGCGAGGCCGCTGCGGCCCAGCGCCTGGCAGATCGCTCGGTGGAAGTTGGTCGGCGAGGGGAAGCGACAGCCAGTCTCGATCCGACCTCGCAACGCGATCTCCGTGTAGAGCGCACCGTAACCGCCGGGACCGAGAAATTGGCAGCGCGGGAGGCGCGGGAAGCGGCGGCGACCGCTGAGGCGGCGCACGCGCTGGCGCAACACCCAGCTCAGCCGTTGTCGCCGGCGCTGCTTCAGACCGATGCGCTGGCGCGCCTGCGAGCTGAGCAGGAACAGATCATCCGCGAGATCGAGGCGAGCGAGCGCGTCGAATCTCAGTCGAGTAGGGGCCAGCGCATGACGCCCAATCGTAGGTGAGCTCCTCGTTAGCGCAGGATCCTCTCGCGCATGGCTATCGCGATAGCATGCGCCTTGGTCACAGCTCCGAGCTTCTCGCGGGCCGACAGAATGTGTTTGGTCACGGTCGGTTTCGAGATGCCAAGAATGACTGAGATTTCCCATTCGGATTTACCCTCAGCCGACCATAGCAAGCAGTCATACTCGCGAGCTGTGACTTTCCTGCTCAAGGCCGCTGCACTTCTACCCGAAGTGCGTCGACTAAGCACGTGACCCACGAAAAGGGAGGTTGCAAAGGCGAGTGCCGAGCGTTCCTCTCCTGCCAGTTTAAAAGATTGCCCGCCAAACGAAATCGCGGCGTGCGATTGATCTAGGGTCGTTACCGATACGACATAGCCATCAATGAGGCCGAATTCGGCTGCTTCACCTCGAAGAATCTTGGCTCTGCGGGTAGTCGCGTAGGACCCATAGCATTCGGCCCAGCTGAAAGGATCCCGGTTGCGCTGCAGTCGGCGGACGATTGGATCGCAATAAAGGTAGTTCTGCTCAATGTACCGAGCAGACCACTCCTCAGGAAGGTGCCGCACGATGACACGGGACTCGATCTCTGCTTCGCTATGACTCTGTGCAATTTCTGGGATTAGACCACCGAACGCCGATGAAAGGCCGAATTCATTCGTAATCTTGAGCAACGATAATCTCAGCTCGATATCGTTGGCAGCGCGCCCCATTTGTTCAACGAATGACCACGTCCTAGACGTTTTGAGCATCTCGGAAATTGTCGTTGTTCAAGAAAGACTCACTGCTCGACGGCAGTGAAGGTGGACGCATGTTTTCCAGCCGCAATTGCTGCAGTAAGGGAATGTGCCGCGAAGTTGGCCGCACTGCCAAGCCGTCGATTTGTTACAGATTGTTTCATGTGTGGATGCCCCCTGCGGGTCAAGGCGATTCTGCAGCGCTGTTGTCGAGAGCACGGGTGCGGTCATGTGCCCGGCCCCTTATGCAGCCAGGCTGGCTGCGGGCCCCGATGAGTTACGTGGTGCAGGCGCCTAATCAGACTTGCGCGCTATGGCTGCGCGGGGGCTGTATCGGTCTGGCCTGCATCCGGCTCGCCGGTCTCTCAACTCATCGCCGCTTCAGCACCTTGGCCCTGCCGGCCGCGGTCGCCGGGCAGCTCTTTTAGCAGCCGGTCAGGTGGCTGCTGGTGCCCTGTAACTTCCTCCCTTTGCGAGCAGCGCCCAGGCGACCTGAACTGATGGGGTGGATGCCCCCTCCGGCCGGCATCGTAAGGTGCCTGCGAGCGCCAACAAGGCGCGGTCGAAGGAGGAGCCGATGTCCGACGTCCATGTTCTGGCGATCGATCTCGCCAAGCGAAGCTTCCAGGTCTGC
>JAAEQB010000091.1 GCA_024231975.1 Allobosea sp. | reverse complement strand
GCTTAAGGCCGCGGACAACGTGCGACGAGTCGCAGCTCGATGGTCGAGATTATGCGGAGCGACACAGCGAACAGAACCCCGGAAAACCGCGGCTTCCGGCCGACGACTCCGCATAATCCCGCGCTACGCATAATCGACATTGCCTGCGAGGATGCGGAAGGCTGGGCCCTTCTCGGATGGCCGCTCCGGGCGCACCATCTTGGCTTTGACGTTGAGGTTGAGGGTCTTGATCGTCCCGTTGAAGCCGTCGCCGTTCGAGGTGAAGCTGCCGATGATCGCCATTGTCGTAGTTCCTTCTGGTTGCTCGAGGCCTTGCGCCCATCGCGGCCTCGATGGCAGTCGAAAGACCGGAGGCGATCGACCTGCATCCTGAAGGGACCGCAACGCAGTGAAGGACGGCCGGGCGCGGCTTTCTTGCTTCGCGAGGAATGGGACCGCAGGGCCCAGGGGAAGAAAGTCGCGGACGGCCGTTGCAGGTGTGAGAGCGAGACGGCGCGCCAGCGACGACGGCCTCCGGTCAGAAATGCCCATTGAGGACGTAGTGGACGCCAGGCCCTGGAAACAGCCGGGAAACGCATGGTGATAGCGCTCTCCACAATTCCCGAACTGGCTCCGGCATCATCGAGCTCGACCACTCATGCAGCCTCCGCGATCAAGCCAGCCTGCGGCTGAAGCCCATGGAGATAGGCGACGGCCCGCTGTGCATGCGCCGCGGCTGAAAAGATGAAGCGCTTGTCGTTCGACAGAACCTCGAGCCAGGAGGCGAGATAGCTGGCGTGATCTGGACGCGGCTCCAGCTCCGGCGCGATGCCGAGATCGGCGCAAAGAAAGCAGCTTCCGAGTTCCGCGACCAGCTCCTCGCGCGCCCGCTCGCTCCGAACCTTGCCGTAGCGGCTGAGATCACGGTTCACGCGATGGGAGGCTGCTGTCCAATGCGTCGCCTCATGGCTGAGAGTCGCGACATAGGAACTTCCATCGCGAAACGTCGCAAAGGGCGGCATCTGGATATGGTCTGTCGCGGGGCAGTAGTAGGCACGATCGCCGCCATGTCGGATGACGGCGCCGGTCTGGGCGAAGAAGTGATCGGCATGGTCGATCCGCTCGATCGGATCGCGCAGCGATGAATCCTGCCCGTGATCCTGTGTGGGCAAGCGGTCGATCTGCTCGGCGTTGAAGACCGTGTAGGATTTGAGGAACGGAATATCGCGATCGACCGCGTCGCCGGAGGAATCGGTTTCGGTTTTCTTGAAGCGGCTGGCGAAGACAACCATGGATCCGGTCTCGCCTTTGCGGACCACGCCGCCGAGTTCGAGCGCCTGCTTGAATGTCATCCAGAACGGGGAGGCGAAGCCGCGCGCCGCAGCCTCAGACCAGAGCAAAAGCACGTTCATCCCGCTATATGGCAAACCGTTGTGTCGCAGTGGTCGTGTCACGCCGCCGCTGCCGTTGCCTGAACGCCATGGCTGCATCCACGGGCGCACGCCTTTCTCCAGATCGGTGACGATCCTGTCGGTGATCCGCGCATAGATATCCGCGCGCGGCTTTTCTTCTGACCTGCTCATAATCCAACCTCCATCGTGGAGGTCGCTCCGATCGCGACCCCCGTCACGGAAGGTCGAAAAGCCGGGGGCCCAGGCGACGGCTGCACCCGAAGGGCTGGAACGAAGTGGAAGACGGCAAAGCCGTTGCAGCCGATGCCGTCCCGGCTCAGACCGTCGGCCGGGACGGGTCGCGATCGAATGGCCGGCCAACCGCTCGCAATCCAATCTACTTCCAGGGGCTGGCGCTGGAGCCCGATAGCCGCTATCTTCTGACTATCTGACTAGATCTATCTCATGGTGAAAAGAGCTGCGCGAATGGCCAAGGCACTGCCCCAGGGTCGATGGAAGCTCGAAGATGCAAAAGCGCGCTTCAGCGAAGTTGTGCGTCACGCCCGCACGGATGGTCCTCAGCGCGTCAGCGTACGCGGACATGACGCAGTTGTGGTCATGAGCGTCGAGGAGTTCGATCGCCTGGTGCCGCAGATACCGCAGGCGCCCTTCGTCGAATTCATGGAGAGCCTGCATCTGGACGGGCTCGACTTAGCCCGCGAACCGGATTTCGGGCGGGACGTCGAACTTTGAAAGGCTGGCTTCTGGACACAAATGTCGTCGCCGCGCTGATCAATCCCAACGGCGCGCCGTCGGTCAAGGAATGGGCGCGCGACCAGCCCGAGAACAGCTTCTACATCAGCATCCTGACGCTGGCCGAATACGACAAGGGGATTCATAATCTCACTGCCGATCATCCCGACCGGCCTAGATACAAGGCCGCCCGCGACGCCCTGGCGCACCGGTTCCAGGATCGGATGCTCGGCGTCAGCAACCCGGTCGTGCTGGCATGGGGGCGGATGTCGGGAGAGATCAGGCGGGCAAGCGGACATCCGCCGCCGGTCATCGACACGATACTGGCGGCGACCGCGATCGAGCACGATCTCTATCTCGTGACACGCAACACCAGGGATGTCGGCGCGACCGGCGCGGTGGTGTTCGATCCTTGGAACGATGATCCGGAACGGTTTCCGCTTCGGCCTGCTGGAAAAAGAGCGCGGTGAGCGATGGCCGGCCGCACTGGCCAATGTGATAGTGAGCGGGACTGGCGCCCCGCTCACGCCGGCTCAGCCGAACGCCGCCATCTGAACTGCGGCCGCCTTGCGGTCGACGGATGGACCTGTGGTCTCGGCGGCTCGCTCGAAGGGCTTCCATCGTTCGCCGATGACCTGCTCGTAGGCGGTGACTGCGCCCTCGGCGGCCATCAGCAATGCGTGGGCCTGGACGCCCATGTCGGCCGCGAACTCGCGTTTGCGCTGGGCTGGACCGTCGAAGCCGACAGGGCCATCGACATCCTCGTCGCGAGCATCGCAGGCCGATTTGGCCGTGGCGTCGCGCGCCTCGGTGACTGCGCGGGAATAAAACTGCCCGGCACCATGGGCCGAGCCGACATAGGCGCCGACGATGCGCTGCAGGTGGATCTGCATCGCCCGCTCGCCGAGCCCGTCCTGCAGGCTGGCTGCCGTTTCCACGATCAGACGCTCGTGGAGATCGCGAATACCGTCGCCGTCCAGGACGGGAAGCCCGAAGCTTTCGGAGATGAGGAGCGCCTGCTGCTGGTCGGGGCAGGCAAGCCGGGTCATTTCGATGGTCGTGCCCTTGCGGAGCGGAATGACGCGGGCGGTCTGTCGGGGCGATTGTGCGGTCTTGGCCATGAGGTGTTCCTTTTTTCGGTTGCGCCCTCGGAGCCGGACCGGCGCTTGGCCGTCGTCCCCTCGGGTGCGGTCGACCCGAACCGTCGAAAGCCCTGGCGCTTCACAGGTCCGGCCTATGCCAGGCGAGCGGACGGCGCTTGCGGCCAAGCAGGGCGTAAGCCCTCGCGAAGGACGCGAGCGCCGTCTGCGAGATCGGCGAAGGCCGGCCGCCACGCGGCGCGGCACGCGGCCTTGAAGCGCCTGGCCGACGGTTTAGACCGCAGCAAACCCGAGAGGACGAGGGCCAGCGCAGCCTCGCCTCAGCGACGCTACCGAAACAGACACTCGGGGCCTCGCAGCAGCCATGCGCCGCCGATCGCCTCGGATCTGACGGACCTGCCACGCTCACGACCCGCATCGCCCGGTCATGCCGCGCGCGAAAGCGCACTCTGCTGACGCTCGTGATGGGCGGCGATGGCCTGGTCCTGCCGCGCGAGTTTGCGCGACATTGCATCGATCTCCGGCTGACGCTCGGCTGTCAGCGCGGCAAGGGTCGAGCGGTAGCGTTCCAGCACCATGCAAACGTCGGACGATCTTCCTCGCCGATCGACATGGCGCTTGCGCTGCTGTGGGACCAGCGCAGCCGCCCGACGCGCAATCTGCCGGTCGATCAACTCGAGCTGGCGTTGGACCTGCCGGCGCGCTTCCTCCATGCGAGTAAGCTGCGCGAACGTCTCAAGCGCGATCATCACGACGACGTCCCTCGCTGCCAGCCGATGACGCTGGAAGGCCCGGCATAGACAGCGTGACGGGATGGATCGATGACGAAGCCGAGCCGGCCTACCGTGTACTCGTCGGCCGGAACGAGAAAGCGGCGCTCTTCGGTCCCGGTGCCGCGCCGGCCGCCTGGCGTGGCGACGCATTCAACAAACCCCTTGTGATGTTCGGACGCGACGGCCGAGACCACGATCCAGTCGCCGGCATGCGCTTCGTGGAAAGCCCGCCGGTCCTTCTCATAGGATTCACCCGGTCCCAGCACGACGCCGAAGATCACCTCCCACGCATCTGGCCAGCTATCCTTGACCGAGCGCTCAGCGCAGCGACGCTCGAAGCGGCTGAAGAGGTCGGGGAAGGTGATGGCGACGATCGCCCAGGCGCAGTCCTCCTCGTACCAGCCGCCTTTCGCGCGCAGCAGAGGATGGACGTGTCGGTTGCGCTCGTCCGAAAGCTTGAAGCCGCCGTGGCCGGCAGTCGAATGGGATACGATGCCGTCGAGGTAGACTGTCGCACCCTGTGAGACCCCCCATGGCGTCTGCACCCTCTTGTGGACGTCACGGCGACCGAGCGCCCTCTTCTCGCGCTGATGCTCCGCCTGCTCCAGCACCTTTGCGCGGAAAGCCGCCTCATCCGCGAGTACGCCGGAATGGCCGTAAAAGTCGGACCGACGCCATTCCGCACTCGGGCGCGCGACCCGCCAGCCAGTCGCGAGATAACGACGCCCGTCGCGCGCCGGCAGCATAGCGAAGGCACTGTCGCCGACGCGGGCGACTGGGAAACCTTCAATCGATCGCCCGAAGGCGACCTCTGGCACTTCGGTGATCGCACCGGTCGCGGAGCCGCAAGACGAAGCGCTTCTCATGCCGCCCTCCCCTCGACGACAGCCGCCCCGACCTCGTCTGCCGTGACCTCCTGAAGCACGGCGCGCGGATAGCCATTACGAGAGAGCCATTGCCTCACCGCCGGGAGGTTTGACGCGAGATGGACAAGCTCGGCATCCTCGCCGGATCGGTCGAACACGCGCACCGATCCGATCGCCGGGCGCTCGACCGCGCTGAATTGTAGGGTGGAGTCCAGCGAGAAACTGCGATGGACCCGGATCGCAACGACGCCCCCAGTGCCGAAATCTGCCTCATGCAGGGTGAAGCTGGCAGACAGGCTGAGATTGCCCCTGCTTCTGCCGGGCTGCTTGCGGGTCAGACGACCCTTGCCGTTGGTGGTTAGCCAGGCCGCGAGTTTCTTGGTGAAACGCTCGGGCAGCCGCGGCGTGCCGTCGGACCAGGCGATGATCGAGCCGATGGGTGCATTATCGTGAATGGCGTGCGCGGACATTTTTTGTCCTCCGTGATGGCGCTGCGTGAAAACGAAACCGCCGCCGGCACGAGGCCGGCGGCGGGAGGTCGAACGGACGTAAGTGAGGAGGTCGGAGCTATTCCGCCGCGACGCGGTAGGCCTCGTCGATCGCCCCGGGATCCACGTCGTCGAGTGCAGCAGCGTCGCCGAACCCGATATCAGCATCGTCCGCCGTGACGTCGGCGTCGTCATCCGCGCCGACCGCGCTCTTCGAGCGCCAGCTCGCGACCTCGGTAGCCGTCGGCGCAAACGCCGCCGATGGATGGACAAACTGCTGCTCCTTGAAGTGCTCGACGAGCGCGGCGCGCGTATCCTTCACCCGGGCGCGAGGAAGCACAGGCGTGTCCTTGCAGGAGCGCTCCAGCGCCTGGCGTGACAGGCAGGACAGAAACTCTTCCGTGCCCATGGTCGGCAGGAACCCGTCGGCGCCGATCGCATCGCCGGCAAGGCGCGCGACGATGCCGCTGTTGGTCCGGTTTTCACGGGCCGAGAGGACGTCGATCAGGGCCGAGCGCGCTGCGACCCGCAGCGTGTCCATGTCGAAGGTGAGCTTGCCGTCCTCGCCGACGAGGCCAACGGCATGCCGCTCCATCCGGGCGAACCCATAGACGTCATCGGATGCGCCAGACTGGACCGAGATGTTGCGGCCGGCGAGCGCGAGCACGAGCAGCGCCATCAGCGTGTCATCCTCGATCGGCGCCCGGGCCAACGCCTCGTGCAACGCGTCGGTGCGCAGGTCGCCGATCATCTCGACGCCCTTGCGGGTCACGTCCGGCCGGGGCTTGGCTATCGCGATTGCATCATCGCATTCCGCCTCGTCGGCGCCCTTGGCCTTCTTCGACTCCGGCAGGCGGAAGTGAGCCGTCTGTACCTTGCCCTCGCGGTCGAGATACATCGCCGTCCGATCGCTTTTGCCCGGCTTTCCGTAGACACGTTCGGCCTTGGGCGGCAGCACGACCTGACCCCAGTTGTTGACGTCGGTGATGACGCCGCGCTTGGGCAGGTGGATGGTCATCCATTCCTGCTGGGCGCCGAGGAACCCTTCCACATTGGTGGTGTAGCGGCTGTCCTCGTCGGCCGGCGCGAAGAGGTCTTCGACCCAGGAGATGCCGTAGGCCTGGGCGAGGTCATCGCCAAAACTCGCGTCGCGCGCGTACATGCGCTTCTTCGACAGAGCGTTCGCCACGCTCCACCAGGAGACCTGCGGGTCGCCCTTTTTCGGCTTCTGCGCCTTCCAGACCTCGCGCTGCTCGTCGAGGTTCGCCGCCGCGATCGCGCGCAACTGCTGCTCATTGGGCATGTCGCCTTTGGCCATGTGATCGAGCATCGCAGGCAGCACATTCGCCAGCAACCTGAGCTTCTTGATCTGGCGCACCGGCAATGCGAGCGCGATGCCGATCGCTTCTTCCGTCCAGCCGAGCGCGACGAGCCGCTCGATCGCCCGCCACTGATCGACCGGGTTCAGCGGCTCCCGGGCAATGTTCTCGACCATGCTGCGCATCGCCCCATTATCGTTGGCGGCATCGACAACGAGCACGTCGATTTCCTCCAGCCCGGCCGCGATCGCCTGCTTCACCCGGCGATGCCCGGAATCGATGATGTATCCATTGCCGCCATCGGTCTCCGGCGCGATCACCGGCGGCTGGACGAGGCCGACCGCCTTGATCGTCGCCAGCAGCAACGCGTCCGCCTGCGGTGTGGATTTCGTCTGTCGCGAGCGATCGGGGTTCTCCCTCAGTGCGCGCGGATCGACTTTCATGAGATGCATGGGGAAAGCTCCTTCAGAGGGTGCGGGACACGGCCTCGACCTGTCCGGTTCAGTCTTCTTCCCGAAGACCCCTCCCAGGCCGCGGAGCGGACAGGTCGGTGCAACTGCGGCCGAGCATCTCGGTCCGGATGGCCAAGCGGGGCAAAGCCCTGCGCGGGACAACGGACCGGGATCGCGACGGCGGCGGTTGAGCGTCAGCGTCACCGGAATGGCCGGTCGGCGAGCAAGGTTCATTTTTTTTCTCTCGCCCCGCTGTCCGCCCTTCTGCTCAGATCAAGCTGCGACCGCCGGCATCGCATCAGGTCCGTCCGTATCGCTCGCCAACGCTGTCTCGATCTCGACCAACTGTCGGCGTTTCTCCGCCAGCTCCTCGCCGAAGGCGAACGTGCCATCCTCGCGCGACCGATACGACGCGAGCCGGCGCTGGGCCTCAGCGAGACGCTGACGATACCGCTCCCGCTCGCCCTCAAGATCCCCGAGTGCGTGTTCGAGCCGCGACACCGCGCCAAGCGGCGTCCCCGTGACCGGCAGATCGATCTCGTGCTCAGCGCCGGTGCGAAGCAACATCGTCTCATAGCGATAGCCATCGCGGCCCCCGCGCTCGCCGCTGAACTCCAGGTCAAACCCGCCGATCATGGCGATCACCACCTCCCCCTCATGCCGCATCTGCACGAGGGTCAGGATTTCCCGGAGCAAGGCGCGTCCAGCCTCCTTGCGCTCGCGATAGGGTGAGCCCGCCACCGTCATGGCGAATGCGTCGCCGGTGGTCGGAACGAGGCGCTCGATGTCGCGCCCAATCTCTTCAATCCGGCGGGTCGAGACCGCACTATCCCGTTCGGCATCGCGAAGCTGCCGACGCACGGCGAACTGATCGTCCTGATGGGCGGCACGCAGGCGCTCGAGCCGGGCGATCTCGGCCTCCAACCCGGCCTTCTGCATCAGCCGCTGATCGCCCGACGCGATCGCTTTCGCCATCGCGAACTGGTTGGCCTGCCCCTCGCCCAGATCCTCCAAGCGGCGGATCGAGGTGTCGCCTGAGAGTGCCGCCGCGATGAAGCGGGCCTTGCGCTCATTGTTCTGCCACATCGTGGCGTCGAGCGAGCCTTGCGTCGCATAGGCGAAGATGTCGACCTCGTCATGCTGGTTGCCCTGCCGCACGATCCTCCCCTCTCGCTGCTCGATCTGGGAGGGCAGCCAAGGCACGTCGAGATGATGCAGCGCTTTCAAGCGGAGCTGCGCGTTGACGCCTGTCCCCATCGTCTCCGACGAGCCGATCAGGAAGCGCACCCTGCCGGCGCGGACATCGCCGAACAGCCGCTGCTTCGCTTCCGACTTCTTGAAGTCCTGCATGAAGGCGATCTCGGAGGCCGGCACGCCGCGTCGGACCAACTCGTCGCGGATCCAGCGATAGGCCGAGAACCCCCGGCTCTTCTCGACGCTGATCGTGCCGAGATCGGAGAAGATCATCTGTGCGGCACCGGCGACCTCGTACGGCTTGCCGTCAGTCCGGACATAGGTTGCGTCCGTGGTTTCCCGCCAGATGCGTAGCGCGTTCCCGATCAGGAGGTTGAGCTTGTTCTCCGCCTCGTTGTCGTTGTCGGGATCGACCAGCCGCAGATCAATCGCGGCATGGCGGCCATCGGTGATGACAGAGAGCAGGATGTCGTCGCCCGGTTCCGGCGGCCGGTCGCGCATCTCAATCGCCTTGATGCGTTCGTCGAGCAGGCGCTGATAGGCCCTGAAAGCCAGCGTCGGCTTCGCGGTCAGGATCTGACGGCGGCCGGTCGAGATCGCCGGCACCTTCACATAGCGCCGCAAATCGTCGGGCAGCACGACATCCGCGAAGGAGCGGAACATTGCGATCAGCTCGGGGACGTTGACGAAGCTGGCGAAACGCGAGACCGGCTTGTATTTTCCCGAGGGCTGCAGCTCGAGTTCGGTCGTGGTGTCGCCGAAGGTCGAGGCCCAGGCGTCGAACTCGTGCAGCCCGCGCTGGCGAAGCGCGGCATGGTCCATCAGCCGCTGCACCGAGAACATCTCGCCGAGCGTGTTGGTGATCGGCGTGCCCGAGGCAAGAACGAGTGCCCGGCCCGGGTTCTTCGTCTCGACGAAGCGGGACTTCACATAGAGGTCCCAGGCGCGCTGCGAACCGTTGGGATCGACGCCCTTCAGCGTCGACATGTTGGTGGCGAAGGAGAGCTTTCGGAACTCCTGCGCCTCGTCGACGATGATCTGGTCGATGCCGAGCTCCGAGATGGTCAGGAGATCGTCCTTGCGCGTCGAGAGCGCCTCCAGCCGCTCCTTCAAGCCCTCTTTCAGCCGTTCGAGGCGCTTGCGCGAGACGCGGTCGTCGGTCTCGACCTTGGTCAGCAGCGTTTCGTAGAGCTCCAGCTCGTCTTGGATCATCTGCTGCTCGAAGGCGGACGGCACGTCGATGAAGCGGAACGCCGAATGGGTGATGATGATTGCGTCCCAGGTTGCGGTCGCGGCGCGCGACAGAAAGCGGTGGCGCTTCTCCTTGGAGAAATTGCTCTCGTCGGCGACGAGGATGCGGGCATTCGGATAGAGCGCCAAAAACTCGCGCGCGACCTGCGCCAGGCAATGACCGGGCACCACCAGCATGGCCTTGGCGATCAGGCCCAGCCGACGCTGCTCCATCACGGCGGCAGCAAAGGTCATGGTCTTTCCGGCGCCCACTGCGTGGGCGAGATAGGTCGACCCAGTCGCGATAATCCGCCAGATGCCGCGCTTCTGGTGGGGGTAGAGGGTAAAAGCGCCGCTCGCGCCGGGCAGGTTCAGATGCGAGCCATCGAAGGCGCGCGGCGCGATATTGTTGAACCGGTCATTATAGACCCGCGCCAGTCGGTCGGTCCGGTCGGGGTCGGACCAGACCCAGCTCTGAAAGGCCGTCTTGATCTTGTGCAGCTTCTCCTTGGCGGCTTCGGTATCGACGACGTTGAGCACACGGCGCTCACGGCCGTCCTCCTTCACCGTGTCGAAGATCTGAGGGATGCGGCTGTTCAGCGCGTCGGTCAGCAATTCGCCGGCATGGCGACGGCCCGTGCCCCAATCGGAGGTTCCCGCCGCCAGCCAGGCGAGCTGCCGCGCATCCACCGTCCATGACGCCAGCTCCGGCATGTGGCGGATCGTGATCTCGGCGCCGATCGTCTCCTTGACGAAGGCGACGACGTCGGCTGCCGGGATCCAGGGCGCGCCAAGGCGCGCGGTGATGTCGGACGGGCCGAGATCGGCCGGCTGGACCGCGGCCAGCGCCCGGACATTGCGCTCGAAGGCGGGGTCGAGCGCAGCAACCGCTTCCGCCACCTTCAGCTTGTCGCGCACCGGCCCCGACAGATAGGCGTCCGCCATCAGCCAGCCGCCGTCGGCCGGATTCCGGAAGATCGCGTCGCCAAGCTCGACGATGACGTTGGCGACATCCCGATGGAGAAGCTCGGCGATGTGCTCGAGATCGACGCGGCCGCGCTCGTTCAGGACGACAGCAAGCGCATCCGTGGCGCAGGTGATGACGGGCGCGGCAGGCGGCGCGATGACGCGCTCGCTGAACAGCGGACCGGGCTTTGCCGTGTCGGTCTCGAGATCGTAGTCCTCGATCGAGGCGACGAGCCAGCAATCGGGATCGTCAAGAAATGGCTGCAGGTTTGGCCGGCGATGGGTTTCGCGGACCTCGCCGGTTGACTCGTCCTCAAAGATCGAGACCGTCGTGTGGTTGATCGGCCCGAAGTCGCGCAAAAAGCTCGACCAAGCGATGCGCATGCGAACCTGCGCGTCATTCCAGGGCCGGTCCTGTTCCTGGCAGGTGAGGACCTCCCGCACGGCGTCGCGGATCGGGATCAGCTTCTGGATGATCCGGACGTGCTTTTCCGGGACGCCCTCGGCGCTTCGACCTTTCCGAACCTTCACCGCAACTGGCTGGCCATCGACGAGCTGCATCAGCCCGCGGCGCGTATCCACGAAGTAGCTGCTCTCGCGGATACGCGTCTCCGGCGAGAGCGAAATATTCGCGTCCGACGCTTCGCCGTCGTCAAAATCGACTGCTTCCGGCTCGCCGTCATAGAGGCTTTCCGAGAGGAGACGGATGGCGGTGTCCAACGCGGCATCGAGAGCTACGTCGGCCTGGGGCAGACAGGTATAAGCTTCGCCGAACGGGCCTGAGGTGGTCGCGTGCGTGCCGAGCACGAAGCCGGGATTGCGCACGAACCAGCGATTGACGCGGATCGCGCCCTCGTCGGCTGTGGCGGTCCGCACCTCCTCGATATCGATCCACGCGAGATCTCCTTGCGGCTCGCCCGGCTTCCGCTTCCGGAAGAACAGGATGTCGACGACGACATCCGTCCCGGCGTCGGCGCGGAAGCTGCCTTGCGGCAGACGGATCGCAGCGACCAGATCGGCAACATTTGCGATGTGCTCGCGCGCTGACGCGTCCACCTTGTCCATCGTGCCATGCGAGGTGACGAAGGCTGCGAGCCCGCCAGGCTTCAACAGATCGATCGAGCGCGCGATGAAGTAATCATTCAGCCGCAAGCCCATCGAACGATAGGCGCGGTCAGAGCGGACCGTGCGATCGGAAAACGGCGGGTTGCCGATGGCGAGGTCGAAGTTCGCAGGTAGCTCGGTTCGGGCAAAGTCGCCGGTGAGGATGCGAGCGCGCGGCTGCAGCAGCCGGGCGATGCGCGCCGTCGTCGGATCGAGCTCGACCCCGGTGACGTGCGCGCAATCGCGAAAGGCTTCCGGCATGAGTGCCGCGAACAGCCCGGTTCCGATGCCCGGCTCCAGGACGCGGCCGCCGCGCCAGCCGAGCCGCTGCAGACCGGCCCAGATCGCACGAACGATGAACTCCGGCGTGAAATGGGCGTACTGCGTGCAGCGCGCCAGCGAGGCGTAGTCGGCTTCGCTGACCGCGTCCTGCAGCGCGCCGCCGATCGTCTCCCAGCCCTTCCGGAACGTCGTCTCGCCCGGCCGCGGGAAGACGCCATTGGCGAGGTCGGATGCGCCGAAGCCGGTGAAGCGGATCAGCCTGCGCTGCTCGTCCAGCGTCGCCGGCCGCTGCTCAGCTTCGATTTGCGATGCGATCCGGATCGCAGCAATGCTGTCGCGGGCACGATCCTTCCAGCCTGCGGAGAGGCCGCGATCGCCATCGACGACAAAATTGACGCCCCGACCAAGCGCGGAGGGCCGCGTCGCGGGCGGAGTGATCCGCTGCGCTGGCGAAAACGGCGTGGGCTCTGGGTCATCGTCGTCATTGGCTACGACGTCGCCGGCGAAGGCCGTCACGCCGAGGCTCAGGCCCGATGAGAGCGCGGTGTCGTTGAAGAGGTCGATGGTGAAGGGATCGAGATCGAGGCGGTGATCGTGAGCCATGGCGAATTCTCCTGAGTTCGGGCGCGCGCCGTCGCTCCCGCCAGATCAGGTCCGACGAGAGTTGCGATGGTCGCGAGACGTTGGATGCTGGTCAGCCCGGCGGATCAGCGCCGGACGAGGGCGAGCGACAGGGCGTTGTCGGTCATCGCGATCGTGAGATGCGTCGCGGTCGGCGCGGCGGCGATCAGCTTCCCGAGCATGATGGCATCGAGAAACTCGACGCCGTCATCGCCGCCAAAGTGCTGGCGCTTGTAGTGCCAGTAGTCGGGATTGGTCTTGGGATCGCACTCCTGCGCGTAGACGACGAGCGGGCGCTGATCTTCGGCGAGCTTGCCGTTGGACATGATGTAGACGCCCTCATCGCCGACCAGCCAGAGTCCGGTCCGCTCGTTCTGGCCGGGGGTCAGGCCATGCGGATTGCGAAAGCCGCCATTGAGGACGGCGTCGATCCGTCCGCGCGTGATGACGGCGCGGACATCCGTGACGGAAAAGCTGAACATCACCGGCGCCCATCACGCCGCGATCGCATCGGGCAGGTAGCGCAGATGCACGGGGAGCTTTTCGCTGATCTCGCTATCCGTCAGACTGTCGAGAAGTTTTGACGTCGTCCCGCGCCGGCCGCCATAGACCGTGACCGTGCGCTTGTCCCTCTCGGGCGCGGGCCAGCGCTCGTCGGCATAACCGCGATAGTCGTCATGGGTGCTCGACCAGATGTGCTCCAGACGCTCCTGCCGCGTCATCGCCCGCACAGGTCGGGTTTCGCGCTCGACGATCGCCTCACGCATATGCCTGCCAGAAGTGATATCGGCGAGATCGCAATAACCGTGAAAATACCGGGCCCGGCCGTCGATCCACAAGGTGAAGAAGACGCTCGTGACGGAACGGGTCAAAAACTCGCGCAGCGCGAACATATCGACCGCCAGGATGACTGGCGGCAGGGCCTCGAACATATAGTCGTGCGCCGCCTGGCCGATCTCGAACCATTCGCCGGCATAGAGCGAGCCGGCGTCACCCTGGCCGCGATCGGGCCGCTGCGCGTGGCGGTCGAACATGAGGAACATCTGGCGCCGATCGGCGATACCCTGAAACACTTTTCGGATCGGGGAGAGGGTCATGTGCTGGCTCCTTCAGGTCTCGTCAGACCGGAGCGCGGCTCATCCTCGCGACATCGCCATCATCTTCGGCTCTTCCTGACCCCTCCCTTGCGGCCGCCTCGCCGTCCGGCCGGGTCAAGGGCCGGCGCAGCCGGGCGAAGCGTCACCCTTGATGCGGCCGGCGGGCATGCGGCAGGTCTCTCCTCCCATTCCTCCTTTCCTGCTCCTCCCCCGCCTTCTCCCTCAAAGCGTAGTTCCAATCATCGCCTGGCGGCCGCAGCCGAAACCAGTCGCAGCCGGCGCTCTCGGCGATCTCGCGCAGCCGCCCTGCAAAAACCTCGCCCTGGCTGTTGGCATCCGTCGCCGCGACGAGCTGGGCGCCGGGACGGGCGGCCAGCGTTCGCACCGCCGCATTTGTCGCCGGCGACCAGCCGCCGCCGGTGCTGAGATAGAGGCTGCCATCCCGCAGCCCCTCGAGCGCTGCGAGGCTCATGGCGTCGATCGCCGCCTCGGTGATGCAAAGCCTCAAGGCGTCGGGCGCTCCCAATCGGAACAGCATCTTGGTCCCGCCGGTCGAAAACCCGCGCCATTGCGGGCCGCGCTCTTCCCATCCGGTGACAATGCCGCCGTCATCGACATGGGCGGCCCACACGCTGCCATGCGGGCCTTCCCGCAATCGGTCTTGCCTGGCCGCTGCGCGCAGAACGAATTCCGGAAGAAAGCGTTCGTCAAGGAGATAGCGCCAGGTGGCTGAGCCTGGCCAAGGCTCGTCACGAGCGCACCAGCGTTCGGTCAGAGACACGGATGGCTGCCGCTCGCGGGTCGGCCGCGTCCAGCGAGGCTCGGTCGGTCGAAATCCAACCAGTTCGGCCGCGCGCCCCAGAGCCTCCGTGAAGGCGACGCCGTCGATGTGCTGGATGAGCGAGAAGACATCGCCCTTGACGTCCGACAGCGGATCGAACCAGCCCCGGCCTTCGTGGATCACGATGATGATGTCGCTGCCGCGCCGGTGCTTGACGGCGCGGCGCGTGCTCTCCTTCAGATCGATGGCAAAGCCGGCTTTCTCCAGCACCGCCGCACACAGCACGCGCCCCTTCAGTTCCTCGAGTTCTCGTTGCTCCATCATTTTTTCCCGGCGCCTTACGTCCGGCCTTTCCTGCTGCGTCGTCCCTCCCGCATAGCTCGCGGGTCCAAGCCCAACCGCCGCGAAGAGCGGCGCCTGCAGGGGCGCGGATCGACGAACGATATGACGACGAGATCGATTGTCCGCGGCGCAGCCTCCCTTGCGGGCGACTGCTCGGCAGCGGCACACGAGGTCAGCTCAATGAGGCGGCCGGCGCTCGTGGGGGTCGAATTCGTGGATGACGTGGAGCTCGTCTGCGTCGTCGATCTCGTCGCTCGGCAGCACCCCGAAAGCGCCGTCGACCTCGAACAACGTGACCGGGACCATCAGGGTGCGGGCGAGCTGGAACGCGTGGGACTGGGCGAGGGAAAGATCGTGCGACATTTGAGGGCTCCATCTTGGAGCGAGGCCGATCCCCGCTCGATGGCGTCCGTCAGTGTCCTCAACCGGCCGCGATCACCGCGCAGGCGAAGCCGCAGCGGCGGCATGCTGCGCATAGCCGACCCCTTGCGGGTTGATCGTGGAAGGCCGGGCGGAGGACTAGGAAAGCCATCCATGGAGAGCGGGGTCGGGCTTGCTCCGAGGTGGTCAGCGCCCTCTTGCACGCTCTTTCCGGGACGCTGAACCCCCACCACGGCTCCGGGACACATGCAGTCCCGCCCGGCGCCTCAGGTCGAAGGACGACTCGCGTGCCGAGCCGGAGCCGTGTCGGTGCCGATGCCTATTCAGTCGTCATCGCTGCGAGAAACCCTTCCGCGCCGCATTTCGTCGTCGACGATCGCCTGGACGACCGCGAGGTCCATCTTCGCGCGCGGCGAGATCCTCGCCACCTCGGCCGCCACCTTGGCCCAATGGATGAACTCGCCGGTTTGCCCTGAAGCCCGGGCGCGCGCCGCCAAACGCTGTGCCTCGTAATATGCGCCGGGTTCGTCATGCCACACCAGACGGCGTGCATCCGCCTGCCATCCGCGGCGAACTTGTCTTCGACGTTCAATCCAGTGTCTCAGCGCACCCAGCACGATTGCTTGAACCCGTTCTCTGGCGCCGCTCTCACGGCTCGCGTCAGGGATGGCCGCCCGTAAGGGAGAAGACCCGGCTTCGGGGCTTCGGCGCAGCCAACAGCCCGGCCCGAAGGGCGACGCCCCAACTTTCGCATATATTGCGCAGACCCTGAGACATTCGAACAACGCGATGATATCGACTGTACCGGTATCAATGGCAGTCATTTGGAGATTGAGCGATTTTGAGGACCACGCTCAGCACCAACGAGAGCATGCGCGACATCGGGCGCATGGCGTTCCGGCGAAAACGCGACAATAGGCACGGGGAGCGCTTGGGAAGCCGACATGATCAATCTGCACGAACGTCTGTCGGAGTTCTCATACGGTTTCGGCGTCACCCGCGAAGTGCAGTCGCTGCTGGAGGGGATCGGGTTGCGGCCCACGCCCTTCATGCCAAATCTGCTCCACGAAGAGGAACTTGGGTTCGATGTAGGCTTCAAGGACAGGGGGCGGGTTGTCGTGCTGCAGTTCAAGCTCGGCCACGAGCTACGGCGCTTTCATCGGGCGACGCCGTCGCAGTCCGTACCGGAGCTGGAGCACCCATTCTGGCGATTTATGGTCGATACGTCGGGGCACCAGTTTCAACGCTTGGCCGAATTCGAAGCGAGCGACGCCGACACTTATTATGTCGCGCCCAAATTCTCGGATTGGAAGGTCTATGACAGCGCATTCCAGGACGGGCAGGTGCTGGAGAAGTCGCTGCTCCTGAAGCCATCGGAGATTTCCCGAGGGGTCCAGGCCCAGGGCGGATCTGCCGGCACGCATCGGATCGTCTATGACGGCCTAAACCGATATGTTTGCTCCGAGCCAACGGCCCTTCACGAATCCCGACCCGGCGAGGTCGCCACCGAGATCGCAGCCAAGATCAGGCAATCGAAGACGAAACTCGAACAGCAGATTGGTCGTCTGTTCGAGCGTGCCCGACCGCAGGCAGGACCCGGCGCCCTCGCCCGATCGAGGCAGGACCAAATATTCGCCCGCTCCAAAGACCGGACGCACGGCATGGCCGCGATCGTCGGGCTGGAAGCCTGGTCCCAGGGGGCGCAGTTGCTCTTCGTGACCGACGCTCAGGGTTAGCAGTGCATCGGCCGGTGCGAACGATCAACGAAAGTCCCGCGTCTTCACCTTGATCTCGTCGATATGGCCATAGGGATCCACGATGTCGCGGGGTCGGGGGCCTCTCAGGAGGCCGCGCGGATCGGGCGTCGGCGAGCCGTGGTGGAATTCGTCACCGCGCCCATGGGGCAACGGAAACCCTGTGTCTCGTGATCCGACGCTGGCGAGCTCGGCCGAGAGATCGGTGAGATGGTGAGCGACGAGATGCACCACCTCGCCCTCCCTTTGGATGCGCCCTTTCACTCCGATCATGCCGGCGCCGAGCACGATACGCCGATGCGCCTCGAACACCTTCTGCCAGACGACGAGATTGGCGACGGCGGTCTCGTCCTCCAACGTGATGAACATTACGCCCTTTGCGGAGCCGGGGCGCTGGCGCACGAGGACGAGGCCCGCGACCTCGACCCAGCGCCGGTCGCGAGAGGCCGTAGCCTCTGCACAGGTGATGATGCGCCGGCGCGCGAGATCCTTCCGGAGGAAGGATACGGGGTGATCGCGCAGGGTGAGCCCGACATGTCCGTAATCCTCGACGACCTCGCCTCCAGCCGTCATCGGGCGCAGCGAGACGACCGGCTCATCCTGCTCCGGAGCGGGCGCAACCGCGCTGAGGGTCGCAGCGGCGAACAGCGGCAAAGGCTCATCACGCAGCGCCTTGATCGCCCAGAGCGCTTCTCGGCGCGCAAGCCCGAGCGCTGCGCGGAAGGCATCTGCCTCCGCGAGCTCAACCAGGGCGGCGGACGGAATACCGGCGCGGCGCCAGAGGTCATCGACCGAACGGAAGGGCTGATCGGCGCGGCAGCCGACCAGGCGCGCGGCTTCGGCATTGCCGAGACCCTTGACCATGCGCAGCCCCAGCCGGACGGCGAAGCGACCGTCATCGGCATCGCGTGGCTCCAGCGTGCAGTCCCAGCGTGAGGCGTTGACGCATACAGGCCGGACCTCGACGCCGTGCGCCGTCGCGTCGCGGACGATCTGCGCGGGCGCGTAGAAGCCCATGGGCTGTGCATTCAGCAGCGCCGCACAGAAGACGTCTGGATGCCAGCATTTCAGCCAGGACGAGGCATAGGCAATCAGGGCGAAGGAGGCCGCGTGGCTCTCCGGAAAGCCATAGGAGCCGAAACCTTCGAGCTGCCGGAAGGTGCGCTCGGCGAACTCGCGTTCGTAGCCGTTTGCGACCATGCCACCAATGAGCTTCTCGCCGAATTTCGAGACGCCGCCGGTATGCTTGAAGGTCGCCATGGCGCGACGAAGCTGATCGGCCTCGCCGGGAGTGAAGCCGGCACATTCGATCGCCACCCGCATCGCCTGTTCCTGAAACAGCGGCACGCCGAGCGTCTTGCCGAGAACTTTTTCCAGCTCGGGCTTGGGATAAACGACGTCCTCCTTTCCCTCGCGGCGGCGCAGATAGGGATGGACCATGTCGCCCTGGATCGGGCCGGGCCGGACGATCGCGACCTCGATGACCAAATCATAGAAGGTGCGCGGGCGGATGCGCGGAAGCATCGCCATCTGCGCCCGGCTCTCGATCTGGAAGGTGCCGAGCGTATCGGCCTTGCGGATCATGGCGTAGGTGCGCGGATCCTCTGGCGGGATCGTCGCCAGATCGAGCTCGATGCCCTTGTGCTCGGCGAGCAGGTCGAAGCCGCGACGCATGCAGGAGAGCATGCCGAGCGCCAGCACATCGACCTTCATGAACTTCAGGATGTCGATGTCGTCCTTGTCCCATTCCACGACCTGCCGGTCGGCCATGGCGGCGGGTTCGATCGGCACCAGCTCGTCGAGACGGTCGCGCGTCAGCACAAAGCCGCCGGGATGCTGGCTCAAGTGCCGCGGCGTCCCGACGAGCTGATGGGCGAGCTCCAGCGCCAGCCGCAGGCGACGGTCGCCCATATTGAGATTCAACCCCTCGGCATGCTTTTGCTCGACGCCTTCCGACCAGCCCCACACTTGGCTCGACAGGGTCTTGGTCAGATCCTCGGGCAGGCCAAGCGCCTTGCCGACATCCCGGATGGCGCCCTTCCCTCGGTATCGGATCACGGTGGAGCACAGCGCAGCCCGGTCACGGCCATAGGTCTGGTAGACCCACTGGATGACTTCCTCGCGCCGTTCGTGCTCGAAATCGACATCGATATCGGGCGGCTCGCGGCGTTCCTCGCTCACAAATCGTTCGAACAGCAGGTCGTTGCGATCCGGATCGATGCTGGTGACGCCGAGCACATAGCAGACGGCGCTGTTAGCGGCCGAGCCGCGCCCCTGGCATAGAATTCCCTTCGAACGCGCGAAGCGGACGATCGAGTTTACGGTCAGGAAATAGGGCGCGTATTCGAGCTTCTCGATCAGGCTTAGCTCGTGCTCGAGGTTGCGCCGAACCTTGCCCGGCAGACCTTCCGGGTATCGCCCGGCCGCGCCCTCCCAGGTGAGCTTCGCAAGGGCCTCCTGCGGCGTCAGTTCCGGGAACAGCTTCTCTTCCGGATATTGGTAGGCGAGCTCATCGAGGCTGAACCGGCAGCGCTTCATGATCTCGATCGTGCGGGCCAGCGCCTCCGGATAGCGGGGGAACAGCCGGTGCACCTCCGCTGGGGCTTTGAGATGGCGGTCGGCGTGTCGTTCGCGCCGGAAGCCGAGCTCGTCGATGGTGACGTTGTGGCGGATCGCAGTGACGACATCCTGCAGGATGCGCCGGCCGGGCTCATGGAACAGCACATCATTGGTTACAACGCTCGGCACGCGCGCCGCGGCCGCCATGTTCGACAGTTGCCACAGGCGAAGCTGGTCGTTTGGCCGCCGGCGCAGCGACAGCGCCAAATACGCGCGGTCGGCAAAGGCCTCGCGCAGTCGGCGAAGCCGCAGCGCGCAGCTCTCGTCGGCCTCGTCGGGCACGAGCACGACGATCAGCCCGTCGCCATAGGCGACGAGATCGGCCCATTCGAGACGGCACTTCGCCTTGCCGCCGCGCTTCTTACCGAGCGAGAGCAATCGGCACAGCCGCGCATATGCGCCACGATCGATCGGATAGACCAGGACCGACATGCCGCAGACGAGATCCAGGCGGCAGCCGACGACCAGCCTGACGCCGGCCTCCTTCGCCGCCTGATGCGCCCGAACGATTCCGGCGAGCAAATTTCGGTCGACGATGCCGAGCGCCTCGATGCCAAGAGCCTTCGCCTGCTCGAACAGCTCCTCGCAGCTGCTGGCTCCGCGCAGGAACGAGAAATGCGACGTCACCTGGAGCTCGGCATAGCGGGGGCCGCTCATCCGAAGAGTCCGTGCAGGAACCAGCGATGCGAGCCGGTCTCAGGATCCTCCCCGTCGCCGGCGCGGAAGATCCAGTATCTCTCCCCGCCATCATCCTCGACGCGGAAATAGTCCCGCACGGCAGTCAGCTCGGCATCACGCCTCCACCATTCCGCGAACAGGCGTTCGGGGCCGTCGGCTCGTCGCACGCGCCGGCGAATGCCGCGCCACGAAAACCACACCGGCGGATGATCGGGCAGGAGCGCCATGGTCTCGATCGGCTCGGGCCGGGCCAACAATCTTGGTGGCCGCGGCCAATCGCCATGCCAGGTGGCGCCATCCTGGGGAGCGAGCGCCGGCACCCGCGTGACAGACCGTTCAGGCACGTCGCTGGCGACTGGAGCGAAACGATACAGGCTTCGTTCTCCGACCCGGTTGGCGAGCGTGTCGATGAGGTCCGAGACATCGGCCTCCGGCTCCTCCACGAGCGACGAGATCGCCTGTTTCGCGAACAGCGGCTCGGCCAGGGTCGCGGCGAGCGTCATCACCTCGATGCCGAAGCCGGGATCAACCTTCTCGATCTGATCGCAAAGCAGCCGGGTCAGGCGGCGGACGTCGCGCACGGGCAGCGCGGTGCCGACACGGACCGCCGTCCGTGTGTTGTCGACGCGCTGGAACAGGAGGTCGAGCCGCTTGGCGCCAAGGCCCCTGACCTCCAGCTCCTCGCACAGCGCTACGACGAGCTTGCCGACATAGCGGGCGATGGTCTCGGCGGCGCCGATGGGCTCAGGGAAGGCGCGGCGCACCTCGACCAGATCAGACGCGCGAACGGGATCGATCGGCTCAGCTATGATCCCCATGGCCTGGTCGAGGCGCCGAGCGATCTCCGGCCCGAAGCGCAACGCCAGCGGCGCGCGCGGCTGGCTGGCGAGCTCGCCGATGCGCTCGAAGCCGAGCATGCGCAGGCTCGCGACGAGTCCAGGATCGAGCCGCAATGCTGCGATCGGCAGATCGCACAGTGCGGTCTCGCTCTCGCCCGGCGGAATGATGAGCGTCAGCCGACGGGAGAAGCGGGCGCAGGCATGGGCGGCGCCCCAGCTGTCGGCGATGGCGGCGCGCGCCTCGACGCCCGACGCCGCGAAGCGCTGCACCATCCCCGTCAGCATCGCGGCTTCGCCACCATGCAGATGGTCGGCACCGGTGGTGTCGATCACCAGCCCATCCGGCGGATCGGCGGCGACGATTGGCGAGATCCGCTGCAGCGCCCAGAGCGCCAGGCGCTCCAGTCCCTCGGCGTCCGCGCGAGGATCGGCGTCCTGCACGATGAGGCCGGGAACGAGAGCCTGCGCCTTGGTCACCGGCATGCCGACGCGCAAGCCCGCCCGCAGCGCAGCCAGGTCAGCGGCGAGCACGACGCGTCGCCGTCCGTCGCGGCCGTTGAGGACGAGCGGCGCCTCAGGCGGAGGCGCGGCGTCGCCCGATTTCCGTCTGAGGCGATCCGTCGGCCACCTCGGAAGGAAGAGCGATACGACCCGTGGCATCGCAGGCTTCCACTTCAAAATCCGCGCTTTCTCCGGCGCGACACCGGATCAGTTCGAGTAGCCAGCGCGATCGTCCGAGGCCGGGAACCGGAAGGGGCGCGGAGGGCAAAACCGAGACGCGCCAGCGCGTAACGCTGGCCGTCGGCTGTCCGAAATCCGCGGCCTCTGTCGGACGTCGCCAACGCCGCACCGCGATGCCGATGGTGCCGGAGCCTTCAGCGGCGAGCTGCAAGCGGCGCGAAGCGGTCATCGAAAGGCGCGCCACCTCCGCGACGACAGCGCCGAGGCCGCCATGGCGCAGCCCCTCCTCCATACAGGCGAGAAGCGCTTTCTCGCCGCCGGCCTCGACGAAGATCACCCGGCCGGGGAGAAGCCCCGCCTGGGCGAGCGCCGGCGCGAACAGGTCCTGGCGCGTGACACACCAGAGCACCTTGCCGCGCGTGCGCGCCGCAACGCCGGCGGCGAACAATGCCGCCGCAGCGCCATCGACAGCCCCATTTCCGCCGCCGGCGACCTCGTGGAGACAGCCAAGCGCCAGCCCTCCTCCCGGAAGCCGCTGGTCAACCTCCGGCAGCCCGAAAGGCAGGGCCGTTCGCGCGCGGCCCTTCGCGCCTTCGAGCCGCTGCACGCGCTCTCGAAGCTCGGCGATGGAACTGACGACGGGGTTCGGCATATCGAAAAGGGCTGCTCCTCAAGGCTTTGCAAAGGGTCTCTCCGTTGGTATGTTCTTTATTTGTTCTCGCCTAGATCGAGAGTCAATCGGAGTCTTCAGAGCGGTGAAAAACGCAGGTGACACGTCGTGTCCGTGTATTCGCGGATGATTGTTGATTCTCAGGCGGATACCGGGGCGGGAGGGAAAATGGGCGCGGCGCATCTGGAAAAGCTGAACGAGCGACAGCGCAGCGCCGTCGAGCACGGTGTTGGTCTTGCCGAGGGCAAAATCGGGGGCCCGCTGCTGATCATCGCCGGCGCCGGATCGGGAAAGACCAATACGCTGGCGCATCGCGTGGCGCATCTGATCGTGAACGACGCCGATCCGCGCCGGATCCTGCTGATGACCTTTTCCCGCCGGGCGGCGTCGGAGATGGGCCGCCGCGTCGAGCGCATCTGCGCCCGGGTGCTTGGCGACAAGGCTGGCATCCTGACGGACGCGCTCGCCTGGGCAGGCACCTTCCACGGCATCGGCGCGCGTTTGCTGCGCGACTATGCCGACCAGATCGGCCTCGATCCGCAGTTCACCATCCATGATCGGGAGGACAGCGCCGACCTGATGAACCTCATCCGCCATCAGCTTGGTTTCTCGAAGATGGAAAGCCGCTTCCCGACGAAGGGGACTTGCCTTGCGATCTATTCGCGGGCGGTCAATGCGGAGGCACCGCTGCAGGACGTGCTGCGCGCGAACTACCCTTGGGTCGCACAGTGGGAGGCGCAGTTGCGCGAGCTGTTCGCGGGCTATGTCGAGGCCAAGCAAGTCCAGAACGTCCTCGATTACGACGACCTGCTGCTCTACTGGGCGCAGATGGTCAGCGATCCGGTCCTGGCCGATGATATCGGCGGGCGTTGGGATCATGTGCTGGTCGACGAATACCAGGACACAAACCGGCTGCAGGCCTCGATCCTGACCGCCCTGAAACCTGGAGGTCGCGGACTGACCGTCGTCGGGGACGACGCGCAGTCCATTTACAGCTTCCGCGCCGCCACGGTGCGCAACATCCTCGATTTCCCCAAGGAGTTCAGCCCGCCGGCGGAGATCATCACCCTCGATCGCAACTACCGCTCGACACAGCCTATCCTGGCTGCCGCCAATGGCGTCATCGATCTCGCCAGGGAGCGGTTCACCAAGAACCTCTGGACCGAGCGCGAATCCGCCGAGCGCCCCCGCCTCGTCACGGTGCGCGACGAAGCCGACCAGGCGCGCTTTGTTGCCGAAGAAGTTCTCGAGAACCGGGAGGCGGGCATGCAGCTGAAGGAGCAGGCCGTCCTGTTCCGCGCCAGCCACCATAGCGGACCGCTGGAGGTCGAGCTGACCCGCCGCAACATCCCCTTCGTCAAATTCGGCGGGCTGAAGTTTCTGGATTCAGCCCATGTGAAGGACATGCTGGCGGCGCTGCGCTTCGCGCAGAACCCTCGCGACCGCGTCGCCGGCTTTCGGGTGATGCAGCTTCTGCCCGGTGTGGGGCCATCATCGGCGCAGACGGTCCTCGACGTCATGGCCGACCGGCCAGATCCCGTCACCGCTCTTGCCGAGCTGCCCTGCCCTCCCCGCGCCGCGGCCGATTGGCCGGGCTTCGTCGCCTTGCTATGCGACCTGCGCGAGCGCGGCGCCGGCTGGCCAGCCGAGATCGGACAGGTCCGCAACTGGTATGAGCCGCATCTTGAGCGCATCCATGAGGATGCCGAAATGCGGAAGGCGGACCTGCTCCAGCTCGAGGACATCGCGGCGGGATATCCGTCCCGCGAGCGGTTCCTGACCGAATTGACGCTCGATCCTCCCGACGCAACGTCGGGACAGGCCGGCGTGCCATTGCTCGACGAGGACTATTTGATCCTCTCGACCATTCATTCCGCCAAGGGCCAGGAATGGAAATCGGTCTTCGTATTGAACACGGTCGACGGCTGCATCCCTTCCGACCTCGGCGTCGGCACGACGGACGAAATCGAGGAGGAGCGGCGGCTGCTCTACGTTGCCATGACGCGGGCGAAGGACAGTCTCTCCCTCGTCGTGCCGCAGCGCTTCTTCACCCACGGACAATCCGCGACCGGCGATCGCCATGTCTATGCCTCGCGCACCCGCTTCATTCCGGCGAAGCTGCTACCGCTGTTCGAATGCCGTGCTTGGCCGAAGGTCGCCGCAGGGCTAGCGGGAGGATCGCCGGCGCGGCAGGTTCGCGTCGACGTCGGAGCCCGCATGCGCGGGATGTGGCGATAGGAGGAGCTGGCCGATGTGCAATCTGTACAATGTCACCACGACACGCGACGCGGTGCTGCAATTCACCAAGGCGTTCCACGACAAGGCCGGCTGGAACGAAGCGTCCTTTGATGTCTATCCGAACACGCTCGCCCCGATCGTGCGCGTCGGTGAGGATGGGCAGCGGGAGATCGTGCGCGCCACATGGGGCATGCCGACGCCACCGGCCTATATCAAGGGCAACTACGATCCGGGCGTAATATCCGCAATGTCGACTCCTCACATTGGCGGCGCTGGCTTGGGCCGACCAGCCGCTGCGTGGTGCCGTTCACCTCCTTCGCCGAACCCGACCCGGCGAGCCAGGTGCCGGGCGGAAGAGTTCCGAACGCGTGGTTCGCCCAGAACCCGGATCGGCCGTTGATGTTTTTTGCGGGATTCTGGACGCCGTGGATGGGCCTTCGAAAGGTGCGGGACGGCGAGCGGGAATTCGAGCTGTACGGCTTCCTGACCACCTCGCCAAATGAGATCGTCAAGCCAATCCACTTCAAGGCGATGCCGGCGATCCTCACGACGCCGGAAGAAGTCGACCTGTGGCTGACTGGATCATGGGAAGAGGTCAAGCACCTCCAGCGGCCGCTTCCCGGCAACATGCTCGTCGTCGTGGAGCCGCCAGCGAAGCCTAAGGAGGATACGCTGCTGTGACGACCGCTGCCGACACGACGTCAGGCAAAGACCCTGCCGTCACGTCCGGCGGCGGGGGAGAAGTCGTCGTGGAGAGTTCCGAACTGGAGATCATCGCCGGCGGCAGGCCCGCAGTCCAGGCGGCGGCCGTTCCGTACCGCAAGATCATTCACGTCGACATGGACGCCTTCTATGCCTCGGTCGAGCAACGCGACAATCCCGAGCTGCGCGGCAAGCCGGTTGCGGTCGGCGGCTCGGCCGCCTGCGGCGTCGTCGCTGCGGCCAGCTACGAGGCGCGAGCCTTCGGCGTGCGATCCGCCCTGCCGTCCGTCACGGCAAAGCGAAAATGTCCCGAGCTGATTTTCGTGCCGCCGCGCTTCGACGTCTATCGAGCGGTGTCGGCACAGATCCGCGAGATCTTCGCCGAGCACACTGACCTGATCGAGCCGCTTTCGCTCGACGAGGCCTATCTCGACGTCACCGAGAACCACCAGAATATCCCGGTCGCCACGACGATCGCCGAGATGATCCGGGCGAAAATCAAGGCCGTGACCGGACTCAATGCCTCTGCCGGCATCTCGTACAACAAGTTCCTCGCCAAGATGGCCAGCGACCAGAACAAGCCGGACGGCCAATTCGTGATTACGCCGCGCATGGGCGAAGCGTTTGTCGAGGCCCTGCCGGTCAAGAAGTTTCATGGCGTCGGTCCGGCGACGGCTGCGAAGATGCAGGGGCTTGGTATCGAGACCGGCGCAGATCTCAAGGCGAAATCGCTTTCGTTCCTGCAGCAGCATTTCGGCAAATCGGGCTCCTGGTACTACCGGATCGCACGGGGAATTGATGAGAGGCCTGTCGAACCTGATCGGCCGCGAAAGTCGGTCGGCGCGGAGGACACGTTCGCTGCCGATATCTTCGAGCTCGGGGCCGCACGCGCCGAGGTCGTGCCGCTGGCCGCAAAGGTCTGGCGCTATTGCGAGGCGCAGAACATTCGCGGCCGAACCGTGACCCTGAAGGTAAAATACGCCGACTTTCAGCAGGTCACGCGCAGCCTGACCGTGGTCTCACCTCCTGAGAGCGAGGCCGAGATTGCAGCCATTTGCATCGCGCTGCTCGGCCAGGTCTTTCCTACCGCAAAGGGGATACGCCTCTTGGGAGTGACGTTGTCATCCCTGGGAGGAAATGCAGCAAGTGAGAGCGGCCAGCTCCGTCTGGAAATCTAGGCGACTCGGGGCGCTGCTGACCAAAGTTTCGATACAAATTTTGGTCAAAGGCCGCGGCGCATTGCTACTGACCAGAGTTTGTATATAATTTTCGGTCAGAACGCGGGGCCATGATGCCTGATCCCACATCCGACACGCTCGATCGCATATACGCTCGCATCGCCGAAGCAGCGCCTTCGGGCGTCTGGTCGCGTGCGGATTTCCTCGACATCGGAACCCCTAACGCCGTCGAGAAGGCACTGCAGAGGCTCGCCCGCCGGGGCGACATCCGTCGTCCCTATCGTGGTCTCTATGACAAACCAGGGACGAGCACGCTGACCGGCAAAATGGTCTTCCCGCCACGGGCCTCTTTCATTGATGCGATCGCCCGTCGTGACAAGCTGCGCGTGCTCGTCGACGGGATGACCGCCGCGAATGACCTGGGGCTGACCACGGCCACTCCCGCACGCTCAACAATCTATGCCGATACCTACCCGCGGACGATCGAGATCGAGGCCAATGCCGGTGATCCGCACGCCAAGAAGCCGGTCATCTACAAACTGGATTTCAAACGCATTTCGGCAAAGACCGCCTTCTGGGCCGGCCGGCCGGCCATGCGCGTGATCCAGGCACTCGGTTGGTTTCGAGATGAGAGATCGAGCCTCGATACCGTCGTGAATGGCATCGTTCGCCACCTGGAGCGAAATCCCAATCGCCAGATGATCGTCCAGGATCTGCGCGAAAACATCAGCGCGGTCCCGGCTTGGATGTACCCATTGGTGGACCGCATAACCGGCACGCTGCTCGTCGCAGATCGCGACGGCGGCCCGACGGAGCAGGAGAATTCCAAGGCGGACCATGCATCAGACGTTCATTGAAATCCTTCGCTCCACCGTCGACGAGCGTCGCGCGCTGTTTTCAACCGTCGCGGCAGAACTGGAAACGCGGGCCGAGAATATCGAGAAGGACCTCTATGTCTGCTGGGTGCTCGACTTCCTGTTCAACAGGCGGCCAGCCGACCCGATCGGCCTGTACTTCAAAGGCGGGACCAGCCTCAGCAAGGCCTATGGGCTGATCCGACGCTTCTCCGAGGATATCGATATCGGCATCTACAAGGCCGATCTGAAGGTGCCGCTAGAGGCGGACATCGCCGCCCTGCCCTCCGTGACGCAGCAACAGAAGACTCTGGCCGAGCAGGTCGACGAGGCTGCACGGCAATATATTTCAGGCCCACTCAAGGACCTCCTGGCCAAGGAAATCGCCGCCATAGAGGAAGAAACCGGCCAAGGCGGCCATTTCTCCCTCGGCTTCGGCTACGACCTCTACCGAAAAAGGGAAGCGCTCGACATTCTGGTCGTCGGCTACAAGAGCGTGTTCGACACCAGTGATGGCTATGTCGAGGCAGCGGTGCGCATCGAAGGCGGCGCGCGTCCCGATCCACTGCCCGCGGAACCTCGGGAGATCGTCCCCTACATCGCATCGGAGATGAAACCAGGACTCGATCTCACTGTCCGCAACGTGACGACGGTCAAGCCCGAACGGACCTTTTGGGAGAAGGTCCTGATCCTCCATGCAATGACCGAGATGACCGAGAAGCGAAGTCTTGAGGCGAACCCGGAGCGCAAGGTGCCCGATCTCAATCGATACTCGCGCCACTACTATGACGTACACCAGATCTGGACACATCCCGACTATGGTGCCGCAACCGCATCCATGCTCGACCTCGCCGAAGCCTCCCGACAACATAAGGCGCTGATGTTTCGGGCCCCGGATCACCGATATGATCGCGCCGTTCCAGGCAGCTATCGGCTCGTGCCGACCGAGGCCATGCGCAAGAATCTGGCTACCGACTATGGCCGTATGTCCGCCATGATCTTCGGAACACCGCCTGCCTTCGACGATGTCTTGGCGAGCATCGAGGCGCTCGAGCAGCATCTCAACGCTCCACCGGCAACACCGACCAATCAACCGGTCTCGACCATCCCTTTCGATCACCGGGATGCGACTAGGACATGAAGATCTTCGCGACCCGCGTCTGGGGCCTCGGTTTCGAACGGGTTCCGATCGCAACCTTCGGATCGGAAGGCCACCTCAATCGCTTGCTCAAGCTCGCTCAGCGTGGCGACCGGTTGGTCTTCGTAGGGACAAAGACCGAACGGACCCCAGCGCCCCTGCAAGGACGATTGCTGGGAATGGCGGAAGTTGGCTTCGAGCCGTTGCGAACGCTTGAAATCGTTTCCCACGCCGACCTTGAAGCGCGCGACTTTGACGAGCTCGGGAACTACAAATTTCCCCACGCCGTCGCCCTTACCCAGGCTTGGCTGTTCGCACCGCAGCCTCTCCTGACGGAGACGCTCTCCGAGCAACTGACCATGCTCGCCACACCCGGCGTCGAGGAGCTGGAGGAGGCGGATGTTCAGCGAATTCTGGCGTTGAACGCGCAGCCCCTCGTGCTGCCCGAACTCCCGTCGCTCGCGCGGATGCAGCGCCTGAATGAGCTTCTCCGCCCAACCACCGGCCCAAGACCAAGCGACGCGACATACAACGTGGACCGGTCTGCCCAGAATTCCGCCTCAACTTATGCACTGCGGTTCGGCAAGCAGAACATGTTCAAGATCGGTCATGCCGAGGACGTCAAGGCGCGGCTTGCGGCCGTGAACCAGCATGTGCCTGTCGAGGTGCTCAACGAGCAGTGGTCGATCTACCTGACGCAGGCTTGGAAAACTTCGGTAGACGCCTACGAGATGGAGCAGCGTGTATTGAAGCGCACTGACGCAAAACGCAGCGGCTTCGAGCGGGTGCAGTGCTCCGAGGGGGAATTGATGTCTGCCTGGACGGCGTCCCTTGTCCCGAACAATAGACATGATGCCTAGCCCCGCGCTCGGGATGACGCCCGTGATGGTTGAACGGTGAGGCGGAGAGCATGTTCAAACGAGCTGATGAATTGCACACGCCCGACCCCTACTTTTCCGGTAGGGCCGGTTTCGTTGGCAGGGGCCTTGAACAGCTGCATGACGACATGAGCAGGATGGATCTACCCAAAGACGTCCCGGACGCAGTCCGCCGATGCCATGACGCCCTGCGTCACACCTATATCTACTCGTATTATTCCTACGACCTCTTGACTGTTGCAGCGGCCCAGACCTTTCCGTGCCTCGAATTGGCGCTGCGGGAGCGCATCGGTTCTCAGTTCGTCGGCAGGCTCGATAGGAAGGGAAACGCGAGACCTCCTCCCATGCTCGACGAGTTGCTCAAGGCCGCAAAGGTCCAGAATCTGATCTCGGCCGACGTGGAAGGGCTGAACCATCTGCGAAACATGTTCGCCCATGGCACCGACGCGGTTCTGAACCCGCCAATGTTCCTGGTTCCCTTCAAACTGGTCACCGAAACGATCGCGGAGCTGTTCACGAGCCCGTCACAGCTCCCAAAAAAGCTTCAGGTAAGCTGACGATCCATTGCGGCCGCGTCGAGCCGGTGCAACCGCGCCCTCGAGCAGACGCTTCGCACGATCTCGCACAGATGCTGGTCATGCGTGAGGTAAATCACTTGGCCGGCTTGCCCCATTTCCGCAAACAAGCGGAACGCCTACTCCGCTCGGAAGTCGTCGAACGTCGGCTCGGCTTAAGCTCGCTTCTTCGTCACCGTTCGGCCTGACGCGAACGTGTCTGGAAAGAGCGCAAGGGCGATGCGCCCGGCAAGGCTCTGCGGATCGTCCTGCGCCGTCTTAAATGCGGTCGCCAGCTTATCCCGGACACTCTTCGTCCCAAGCTCCTCGTTCCGGCCCGTGAGCTCAGAAAATCGGCGGATGAGGCGCGCAAAGCGGTGCCGCCGTTCCACGTTCAGGAACGTGTTCAGCACCTCGACAAGCTTCTTCTGACGCGACCCGACGGGGTGGCCATCCAGCAAGGACAGCAGGCAATTTATCAAGGCGTCGATGTCTGCTTCCTCGAGCACACGGCTGCCAGAAGCGGGAAGCGATAATTTGGAAACCAGTTCGACCAATAGCGCCCCGCGTTCGGGCCATCGCGTACCGTATTCGCCGGTTGCAGTACGCCAGCGAGCCCGAAAATCTTCATGCCAAAGCGGCTCGGGCGCCACGGCATAGGCGCGACCGCTCGAAAGCCAATTCAACTCACCGAGGCAGACGAGCTTGGATTGCCACAAACCGTCGCGGATCCAGAAAGCGCGAAGAGTGACCTCGTTCCGTTGCCGTGAAAGTTGAACAGTCTCGTCATCCATCGAGAAGAGGTTCTTGTTGTGAGAATAGAATATGTCTTCGAATGAGCTGAGAAGCCGCCCGGTTGCCGCCGGCGGCTCGAAATTCCAGGTCAGCCACAGGAGCCGATAGGCCTCACTGTCATAGAAATCTTCGCGCTGGATGATGATCGGAATCTGGGTCGTCGCGAGCTGCACCTCGACGACAAGTGGTGTTTGATCGTAGACCGCGCGCACGTCGGGACGCCGGCGGCCCCCTTCGGTGATAAGATATTCATCGACGACCACGCTTTCCGGCTTGGTTCGATGATCCGCAGTCAGGAGTTCCCCGACGATGTTTTTGATCTTTGCATGCAATGGGCTCTCTTGAGCACCGTCAAATTGCCGTCCGCTGACGGCGTCCACGCCGGATGGCGTTCCCGTCCACCATGAACAGCCTTCCGCAGCTCCCGGATGATGTTTCCAATAGGGCTGGCCAGTTCGACCTTCGCGCGGCCCGTAGACCGCATGTCCGCAAAGACCGCAAACGTAACGCGGCCGACGTTCGAGCCGGGCTCTGGTCGCAAGCCGCCTGACAATCTGATAATCGTCCTTCGACATGCCCATCAAGGCATCGCTCGAAATCGTCAGCATCGTCTCCAGGTCGATGGCTCTCTTAAGTGTCCTCTTGAATTGTCTCTCCGCCATCGCGACAAACCATCCCCATCGACCGCAAACTATCCACTGTCATTCCAGTGGAAACCGCCGCTCAGGGACGAGCCTCCAACTAGTGAGACAACCCATAGATCGCCGGGCGATTGTCAAGATATTATGCAGTCAGCAGTCTTCACTGTCTATATTCTGACAGAGAAGCGGTCGTAGGCAGTCACTCGAACGGTTCGAATGTCTGCTTCGTACCGATATATTTCACGCAGAAGGTAAGATACTTCCGTGTCTTTTTGGGCCTCCGTAACATCCACATACCAGGATCGCGGCTTACCGTTTTCCTCGCCGTTCCAACGATATCCCCTCGCCTTCAGGAGATCTTTGAATTCGAATGGCGAGTTTTCCGCCCAGATCCGCCAGGTTGGCAGACGGGCGTGATCAAGCAGCCGTGCCATGGCCGACACACGGCCGCGAGGCAGTTCCCGTGCGAGAATCTCAATGGCCGCCAGGCAGTCATTTGCGGCGCGATGCCGATCGTAGAAGAAGCCCAAAGCCATCCCGAGATAGGAGAGCTTTGTACCTTCGAACCCTTCGGCTGCCCAATCGATCTCAGACATGGAACAAGCCCAAGGCTTCGTTGAAAATACCGGGCTGAAGCGTTCCAGGATCCGTCGATCAAACGCAGCATTGTGCGCGATGACCAGAGCCGCACCATCCGCGAAAGACGAGACCTCCGATGGTTCGATGACCTTTCCGGCGACCATTTCATCAGTGATGCCTGTCAGCGTGGTGATTTCAGGTGAAATCGGCATGGACGGTTCGCGAAGGCGATCAAATGGCTCAAGAACCTCGACCACCGTACCGTCCAGAGCATATCTGAACGGTACCATTGCCAACTCGATGATCTCGTCCTTCTCAGGGTCGAGACCAGTTGTCTCGACATCAACCAAAAGACCGATGCGCGTTTCCCTGTCGTCAAATCCTGGGATCGGCGCCCGAGGCCGAAGGCGACGGAGAACCCGGTAGTCCGGGCTCTCCTCCAAGGTCGCGGCCAGTTCTTCCAAATCCTGGAAATCCGCCATCAGTCAAACACACCCGCCCCGCCACCGTTCTGCGCCGGTGCTGCGGCAATTCGAACCTGAGCAATACGGCCTTCCTCATGAAACCAAAGGTCGCGGATCTTTGCGTCGTCGCTCGCTGGCAGCGGGTGCGCATCGCGCACTTTGAACGTCGTTGGCAGGTTCACTGACGTCCCAAAAACGAGCGCATGCTGCTTCGGCAAAGACGGGAGGCGCTTCAAAACGGCGTCCGAGATAAACGGCGTCATCTGACGAATATGGGAAAGATCGTCCGGATTCTGGATACGATGTATGACAAAATTCGAGCATTGCGAAAGCACCGTCTTAGACAACTCGCTCGGCCTTTGCGACGCCACGAGGAGGAAAAGCCCGTATTTCCGGCCCTCCTTCGCGATGCGCTCGAAAACGCGACTGGCGTCGATGGCGTAGCGCGATGGTGTCGACGCGATGTAGCGGTGCGCCTCCTCGAGGAGCAGGTGGACGGGGAACCGGTTTCGAGGATCTGCTTGCCGGAGCAGGCGAAAAGACATCCGCGCCAGGACGGACGCCACCAGTTCGACGACTTCGTCTTCGACCGCGTTCATATCGATGACGACGATCTGATCTTTCTTCAACCAGCCTGCGTCGGTTTTCGACAATCCCAAAAGGCTTGCCAGAAAAGAGCCCAGTGACGGATTGTTGCCGTCGGCCTGCAACTCATGTCTCAAAAAGGCATACTCCGTCCGCTCCTCCAGGGACTTGAATCGCGTCATCATCTGCGAGCAATAATCGCGGATGTGCCTGTTTCCGTGGGCTTCCTCATAGAGAATTGCGAGATCAAGGGCCTCACCAAGCGCCCCGAATTCGAATGGTAGGCTCTCATAGGCAGGCATTTTCAGCCCATCGATGATGAAGCCTCCCCCCTGAGCCCCGCCGAGGAGATAGGTCGTGAGCCCTTCGGGATTGACCATCTGGCCGAAATTGATGCGGATAAATTGGGCGATCGCTCGGTTGTTGATTTCCCGCGTGTTGAACCGCTGGAGCAATCCCACCATCCGATCGTGCTTCGATGGGCTACCGGAGTCATCCCGCAGGATCTGGCTGAGGCAGGTCGCCAAAATGTGGTTCTTGATGCCATTGAGCTCTTGCGCGTTCCCTCCCGAAAACAGCGTCGACAAACCAAGGGCCATGCGCAAGATCGGGACTTGGGTACGCTCGCTGGCTTGGAGAAGAAGCTCCCATTCGGACTGTTCCAGAAACCAATGCGGCAACCTGAAGCGCCCTGCAGCAGCCGTTCCATCGAGAACGACGTGGGAAACACCAATGCCGTTGCCGTTAGCCAGAGGCATCAATGCCCTTGCGTACTCGCCGTTGACGTCAAACACCACGAACGTCGCACCACGTGCGTGATGCTCGTC
The DNA here is from genome assembly GCA_024231975.1 of Allobosea sp. Taxonomy (GTDB): domain Bacteria; phylum Pseudomonadota; class Alphaproteobacteria; order Rhizobiales; family Beijerinckiaceae; genus Allobosea. The sequence goes on along the minus strand of JAAEQB010000091.1, from coordinate 65,232 downwards.
TGGCTTGTCGAACAGCGACTGCAACACGGACGCAACTGTACAGGACTTGCCGCTGCCCGTGTTTCCAAGCACGGCCGTATGGCCTCCGAAAAAGTCGTCGATTCGAACCTTGACGTCATATCCCTCGAAGATCACGGACCTGCCGATCGTCAACGCGCGAAACCGCGTTGCCTCGGGAGGGATCGAAGGGGCGTCGCCAATTTTCGGCGCGGGCTCGCTGGGAACGTCCGTTTCGAAGACGCGATCAAGCTCGGAATCAAGGGCATAAAGGGCGTCAGCGTACAGGGACGGGAATACCGAAACGCCAAACCGGAATTTCTCCTGTCGATCCTGCGGCAGCATGCCAACGGGAACGACATCCAGAAACTTTGCTGAGGACGCCTTGTCCATTTCCCCGCCGCCGCGGCCGGGACTGTTCACATCCCGCTCCCGCAGCCCGACGACCTCCGCAACCACATATTCCGTATGAACAGGAATCATCAGAAAAGAGCCGAGCCGCGCGACGTAATGGACATCGTCGAAACCAACGACTGTGAAATTGTCGGTTCCGGCGTGCATCTCCACAACGAACTTGTCCGCCGCAACGGAGACAACCTTGCCGATTGCGCGCTTGCGATCATCCCGGCTCATTCCGCCTCCTCCGCCTTTTGAGGCGGAGACATCGCTTCCAGGACTTTGCGGACGGCATCGTCGATGCGCTCACTCGGGCGCTGCGGCAGGAACTGTTCGATGATGGTGTCGAAATAGTGCGCCTTGCGGCCAGCGGCCGGCCCCTCGCCGCCGATAATCCAGATGCGCGGATCGCCTAATGCCTTGAGCTTCGCAATATCGCCTTCCAGTGTCGGGTCGACAAAAATCACGAGCCGAAAGGTTGGAATCGTCAGCGCTTGGTAGATAATATTGTTGATATGCTCGTCGCCAAAAGCATAGCCCATCGTAAACAGCACGCTTTGCTCCCGGACCACGCGCGATTGGAACTCGCGGAACAGGTCGGCATAAGGTGATCCGAGACTGGCGTTCTGCTTTGCCGGCGTCGGATAGATCATGACCTTGCCCGGCTCCTTTGAGGCCGCAGCCTCACGGATCGGATAAAGTCCGTGATCATCCTCAGTCCAACTGATGGAACCATGAATTTTGCAGAGATACACAAATCCATCGACTGCCGACCACTTTCGGCTGGTCAGATCGAGTTGTTCCGCCAGAGCATAGCGGAACGTTGCAGGATTGAACCTTCGCTCCACGACACCGGAAAATCCGTTAGCATAAGGCAGGCCAAGCCTGTCCATCGCGGTCTCATTGAAGAGATCGTAGTTCGTCGTGAACACCCAGGGACGGGGCAATGAACGATCCCGAAGCACGAGCTTTCTGTAGAATGTCTCGTATAGATTGAGGACGCTCCGATCACCGTTGGCAAATGCTCCTTGCGTACACTTCGTCCACAGGAAGGCCTGAACCTTCTTGATGATCGACTCGACAGTCGCCAGCTGTATTTTCGCATCGGCACGCGAACTACGTCCAAGCGAGAAACGCAAACTGTGAAGCAATTCCATCAGGCGTTCGAGATTGCGTGCGTATTCGGCAGCGCCGATATCAATGCCGAGTTGATCCACGAGGAGTTGGCGCTCTGCCCCTGTGGGCAGACCTTCGACATCCAGTTCATGCGTTTCCGTGAATTCTGATGCGAGTGGCGCCATGGTCGGAATACCAACCTCAGCCTTTTCGACACGCAGCGAAGAGCAACCGGCGCCGAGCAAGAATGCCACGTTCTTAGCGTTCAGGGAGTCTGCCAGCGCCTTTCTGACGACATCCGCGCCATCGCCCCAATCATATTCACGCCGGTCCGTTTCTGCGCCCCGGATAAATTGAAAAGTCTGCTTGGGCTTTTCGGCCTCTTCTGGATCGCTCAATTCCTTCTCCCCCAGCATCTCATTTAAGTATTTCAGCAATATCAGTCATCGGTCGGAATAATTTGATCGCCCGGTCTGGGAACAGCAAGAAGCTCTCCCGTTCGTGGAGCGAGGACTCATTCGGCTCCCACCGATACCCCAGCCTCGCGAAGCCGCTCGTTGAGCCGGGCTGTTTCGGCCACCTTCTGGCTGGCCGCCCGCGCGGCCAGAAGGTCCTCACCAGCATCGGCCTCCTCCAACGCCAAGCGGATATCGTAGCGCAGTTCGAGGAACTCGCTGCGAAAATGCTCCGCCTTCAATCGTTTGAGCGCCAATTCGACCCAGGTCAGTGCCTCTTCAGCGTCGCCTTGCGCCAGGCGCGCGCGCGCCATCAGTCGCTGCAGCCATTCGCTGCCGGCCAAGCCCTCCTGCGCCTTTAGTATCGCCTCGCCGTCGACGGCTCGCCCCATGTCGATCAGGACCTCGGCCTGCCTTTGCAGGTGGAAGGCGGAAGGCTTGGCCAGCGACTCATAAAGGGTGAGGGCCTTGGCGCGAAGTCGGTCCCGGTCAGCGTTGGGAAGCTTGGCGGCCTCGGCATAAATCTCGGCCCAGGCAAAGCGATCACTATCGCTGTCGAGGCTCTCGATGCCCGGCTCGGGCAACTGACGGAAGATGGTGTGGAAAAGAGCAGGGTTTTCGCCGGACAAGAAGCGCCCGAGGGGCGCGAAGGCCCGGAACGCCTGACCCACACCGAGATTGGCCGCATCCACAATCGTCTCCTCGATCGCCGCGGCGTGCCGGGCGATGACGTCGTTGCGCCAGTTTCCCCGGCCAGCAGGAAGTCGCTCGATAACACCGAGCAACACCGAGAAAGTCACCTCGCCGCCACCCACCACCTCTTCAAATATCTCATCGACCAGGGCAATCGTCTCGGTCGTCTTTGTGGGGTCCGTCCGGTAGATGTCGATCAGTTGCAGGCGCGCCTCTTCCAACGGGCGAGGACCGGCGAGCACGGCTTCGAAAAGGGCCGCCGCTTCGGATGCGCGGCCCAACCGCTTCAGCGCCTTTCCCTTGTGATGTTGGATTTGCACACGTTCGAGATCGGTCTGGTCCGCGAGCGCCGCCAGCACGTCAAACGCTGGCATACGCTCGTCCAGGCGCTGCCGGGCTATCTCGTCTCCGTCATGCTTGTCCATCAGGAAGAGCTGCTCGATCGCCTCGATGACAGCGATGACTGCAAGTTCGTCGCGTTTGCGCCCCAGCAGAGCCTTGGCGTCCTCAAACGGCTCGCCCACGAGGTCTCGAAGAACTTCGGTCGGCTCCCACACCAACAGAAGCGCGTAGAGGAACGCCGTACGCTGGTGGCCGGAGGCGACCAGGTTCTCAAGCTTGGATCTCAAGCTGCGCGCGACAGCCCAGAACTGCAACCCTCCCTCGCCCGCGGTCGTCGTTAGGTAGGTTTCCAGCGCGTCGGCAAGCTCGGCGCTCCGCGCCTCGTCACACCAAACTCCGCCCTGCACAGACGCGAATACGATGTCATGCAAGCGCACGGTTCCGGAACGGTCAGTGGAGGTCAGGCCCGCGTCTCGCAGCTTTCGTACTCCCAAGGGTGCGAGCAGCTTAACGAGAAAATCCTGGTTGACCGCCGGAAGCGCTGCCCATTGGAAAACGGCAAGCTCCCGTTGCAACATCGGACGCAGTCGCGCCAGCATTCGGTCGGCCAGGCGCTGTCCCTTGTCGTCAGGAAGCTCCCCCACCACCTGACAGTCGAGCGCAATCTCGGCCCAGCTCGCGCTGTTCTGCTGAACGGTCGCGCGCAGCAGATTTAAGCTTAGGGGATGGCCGCCCACGGTCGACCAAATGGTACGAAAGACGTTTTCGGGACATGGCGTGCCGGCTTTGTCCAGGATAGTCCTAGATTCGCCTTCGGCCAGGAGCGGGAGGTCGTAGGTGTCGGCGCCGCGCTGGCGCTGCGTCAGGATGATATGCGATCTCGGCCCGCACAGCGCCGAGAGCTGACCGGTCGCCAGGCCCGGATCCGCATCGTCGATCACCAGCAAACAAGCCCGGGTCTTGAGGAGCGCGGTGATGTTGCGTGTTTCGCCTGCCCGGACCAGAGGCAGCGATTTGAGGTCTTCGATCTGCTTGATCTCGCCAGGCTTCAGCCAGGCGATCACATCGTAGTCGTCACCGTGCTTCTCCGCAAAGGCCGCCGCGGCATGCGATTTCCCAAGCCCAGGCATGCCAGCGATCGCCACCACCGGCGTGAGGCAGAACCGCCGGGAAAGCTCACGGTCCACATCCGCACGCAACAAGCTGGTGGAGTCCGGCCTCGGCGCAAGAGCGCTGGCTGCCTCCTCCTCCCAAAGTCGCTGCAGGTCGGGCAGGTAGTGCGACAGCCGCCGCACCACTTGGTCGCTCACCATCAGATGTTCGATGATTTTAGCCGCGATCTCCTCACTACCCCAAAGATGGAGTGTCTTGCCCAGCATCTGGGGCCACGACATTACAACCTCGAGGAACGCGTCGGCCTTTTGAGGCCGTCGCTGCGTCCCAGATAGCAGGAAAATTTCTTTGGCTTTCGGCTTGTTGGCCAATGCCTTGCTCAGGTCGCCCTTGGCCTTCCTCATGTTGCCGGCGAAGTAGTCCGCCCGATCGGAGAATTCGATCACAAATTGTTCGTCGTCACTGACAGAGTCGACTACGCCCGCGGCGGGGTAACCTAGGAGGTTGGTGCCTGCGTGCGTCATGGGCACTTCAAGCAGAGCGGCCATGAAGATTGCGCCAAATCGCTCGAACTCTGGGCCGATCCGTGTGATCCCCTGCGCCAAGACCTCGATTTGTGCCGATCGGCGCTTTTCGTTTATAGGCGCGCTCAAATCGACCCCTGCCGTTTGAATGGCCTGAAGGCGCGGGCGACGGAGTTTGGCGGGGAAACGAACAGCGCGGGCGCGTCCACCCAGAGCTTCGCGACTTCTACGAGCTGCTCGACCTCCGTGCCTGTGAATTGATGCTTCTTCACGATGTCGCCGCTGAAACGCTTGCTCGAAGGCTGCCGCCCATCGCCGCCGGCGATCGGGTCGATATCGACGTAAAGACGCTCCGGTCCCTTTCTTCCCTTCAACATCTGCGCATGATTTGTGTCGTCATCGATCCAGGTGGCGATCTTGTAGCCCTTGTATTCCACAGTCATGCCGGACTCCGTGCTGAAGTGCTTTGGGCGCTCGCCTATTCGCTTCGAAAGGTGGCGACGCACTTTTCGCGACAGCGGCCTCCTTTCACCAACGCTATCCCTGCCTTGCGCGCAACGGATTCCGGGTTCGGCGAGTGCGGTTCGCCTGATTCATGAGGAGGCCATCATCGGCCTTGTAGCGTCACTTCAGAGAATTGCGCTATAACGCAATTCTAAGTGGTCCACGTGAAGATGGACGCTAGATATGGGGAAAACTTTGGCAAAGGTCATCTACGTCACAGGCGCGCCGGCAGCAGGTAAAAGCACGACGCTGACCGCACTCACCGCCATCGTGCCGGATCTGTTTATGTGGGAGTACGGGGCGCGGCTTACCGAGTACGTCAAAGCTCGTACGGGTGCAGTTTCGGACCAAGACGATCTGAGATCCAAGTCAGCGCTGGTGGTGACGCCGGACGACATCGCGGAGCAAGATCGGCAGTTGCTGGCCTTTGTCGAAGGAAACCGAGGCGCCCATCCGATCTTGATCGACAGTCACCCGGTCACCAAGGAGCAGTATGGCTACCGAGTCACTGCATTTTCAGGGGATCAGATCCAAAAACTCGCACCCGATGAGATTTGGGTTTTCTACGTGAGCCCGGACGAGACCCAGCGACGCATAGAACGTGCAGCGGGCGGTCGGCCGATGGTGACGGAGGAGGAAGCGCGCCTCCATACGACCCTGCAAGCGTCAGTAGCGGCAACTTACGGCATCCTAGCTTTCGCTCCTGTCTATTTATTCGACACGTCAGTCGACCGGGATGAGCTTCTCGAGCGCTTGCGGGAGAGGCTCGTATGACGGCGGACCCAAAAGAGCGGCCACGTGTAGATCTGCGGGCCGCAATCAATGCTGTCTCGGACGTTGTCCAAAATCGGCCCAAACCATTGCGGGATTTCGATCAGATCCACATGAAGGCTGGAGATATGGTCCTTCAAAGCGAGATCGTGGCCAACTGGGCTGATGGGAAACGGCTCGCATTCATCGGCGATGGCGATGCGATCAGCGTATGTGTCGCCTATCTGAAGCGCCGTAACGTCCTGGGCTTCGGCCCGGAAAGGATCACGGTCTTCGATTTTGACGAGCGCACGGTCAACGCCGTCATGAGGTTCGCGAAAGCCGAGCAGATTGAGGACCTGGATGCGGTTCTTTACAACTGCCTCGACGCGTTTCCGATCACGGACAAGTACGACTGCTTCTACACGAACCCCCCTTGGGGGGCGCATAACGAGGGGGGGAGCGTGAACCTGTTCGTAGAGCGCGGTATCGAAGCCATCGGGTACGAGGGCGACGGAATGATCGTCATCGCGGATGATGACGAGCTGGACTGGCCGAAGATCGTACTGTCGAACGTGCAGGGATTCTCGCGCGAGCGAGGCTTTTATGTCTCAAGGATGCAGCGCAAGCTGCACAGCTACCATCTCGATGAGAACCTGCAGTCCTGCAACCTGTACGTCAGTTCGCTGCCGGGCAACCTTTCGCGCTTCCGTCCAAGCGCGCCGGCGTCCGCTGAGCGATTGGAAAATTTCTATGGCAGGGACCAGGGCGCGCGCGTGCATTATGTCCGTGAGCGCAAGCGCATCGACTATGGGAAGGCACACGACGACGAATACGAACTCGAACTGAAGGGGGATCGAGGGTGAACGATATCATCCGGCCGGGCGCCGGCGTGCTCTTCATGAAAGTGGGAACGCACGCGCAGGAGGATCTCGACGAGATTATCCTGAGGAAGACGAGGGAGATCGAGGAAGCCGGCTTCGGCATGTGGGGCTATGGCGGCGGGACCTGCCATCCCCGATCGATGGTGCAGCCCTTTGCGAGCTCCTTCGAGGCACGCAACGAGCCTATCCACTTGGTCATGGAGACCATGGATTCCCGGCATCAGGCAGATCCGATCCGGGCTGATCAGTTCTCCGTCGATGGCGTCAGCTGGGAGGATATCCACCCCGACATCAACGTCCTGGGCTCTCGCTACGCGCTCGTCATCAGGAACCTGCAACGCTGTGAGATGGAGTTGCCACTCGATCAGACGCAGGTTCCTGTCGGGCCGAGCACGGGACGAATTGGTAGCCGCTATCTGCGCGGGCGCGTCGACAAGGCTTGCTTGGAGGTGCTGGATAGGCCCGAAGCGGTGAACGAAGGAACGCCCAGGATCGTGCGCATCAGCCTAGTTGCCGAGCTGCAAGCGCCCTTTGCAGTGCTCCTGCGGAACTCACCCGGCCAGCCTGTCGGAAGCGATTAGAACCCGGCTGGCGCCGCTGCGAAGGTCCGCGATGTAGCTTCGCAGGCCTTCGGTTACTGCCGCCGCTTCGGCGCCGCCGGAGTGGCAGCCGAAGCAATTGAACAGGGCTCGGTCGACACTCGGGTTCGAGCAGATGCGGGCCAGTACGTTGGCTAGGCCGATCCGCTCGATGAGGCTCGCAGTGAGTTGCTCCAGACAGGCCAATGAAGCCGCGGCCGATGCGCCGGCAACGGATTCGATCGCGCGGATGGCGCGCTTGTCTCCAGTTACCAGGAGGCGAAGCTTCCGACTGATGAGCATCGCAAGGAGCTGACTTTCGCCGATATCAAGCTCTAGGTTCAGTCGTTGAGCTTCGGCTTCAAATGAGGCGGCAAGCTGCAGTTCGCCGGAATCCGGCTCTGCTACCCCTAGGGACGCCAGCATCGACGCAAGCCGGTCGAGGGTTGCCGTTCGGGCCTCTATCGGGACCGAGCGCTCCAGCCGGTCGGTCGCCACAAACCTGGTTACGGGCAGCACCGCGGGCACTCGGCCACAATCCGTCAGTATGTCGAGAGTCTCCTGCTGCAAGCCGTAGCAGCAGACCTTCATGACGATGTCGTTGTCGAGGAGCGTGTCAGTCATGGCCGCCGAGCAGTGCCCTGACATAGTTCGCTGACTCATAGCTCAGCGCGTTCCAGTCGAGCTGCTGCGTGGCGATCTTGTTGACCTCCTGCCAGACAGGTTTGCTCTCAGTATAGATTACGCGGAGGGCTGCATTTGCGACGGCCCAGTTATTTTGAACATGTCCGACGCACAGAGCCAGCGTGCCGGGTTCGATGCCGCGGGGAGGCCCCTCGGACAGGCATTGCTGGGCAAGGCTCTGCGCGCTGAAACGGTCGGTGCTCACCGTGATTGCGGGTGCGCTTTCTCCCGTCAACAGCTGCATGGCGTAGGTGTCCGCATCCCGCTCCTCATTATCTTCAGCCGATACGGTGAAGTCGCCCACATCGACTATGGCGGCCTCTCCGGCCGTGTGGCCGAGTGCAGCGTGGCCGACCTCATGCGCCAGAGTGAACAGCACAGGCGCCGGGTAATTGGCATCACGTCCAAGCAGGACCGCGTGGCGCCCGCCAACTTCAACCACCATGGCACGCATGGACTTCGCGGGAAGGGGAAATACCCTGAGGTGGATCACCGGAACGCCCAGGGACCAGCAAGTAGACAGCAAGCCTACCAAGTCGACCATGCCGCGCGCCTTAATGACCGAACTTCTGAGCGCTTCAGCGGGGACGCCGGTCACTGAAAGGCGTGCCGGCGTCGCGCGCACGAGCAGGCGAGCAACCGCGACGCCGAACGACGCCAGCGCGCCTCTGGAGATCGGCTCATTCGCGGTGAGGTTTTTGAACCGTGCCGAGTCATCCCAAACGAACTCGACGCGCTCGCCGAGAAGAGATTGCGGAGATAGGCCGAGGTTTCGCGACAGTGCGAAACGCAGCTCTGCCTGTGCGGACGGACTCTTGGCCGCTTCGTCACTCCACCACGTCGGCCAAGCAGCATCAATCGCTTCCCGGCTCAGGCCTGCGCTTCTCAGTTCATCGATGAGTGCCTGCGAGCGTTGGTCCAAAAGCGTCTCTCAAATCGGCTTCAGGCGTGATGAACTCAAAGCAGCATCCCTGGCGAGACGCCATGGGACCGCTCAGTTCGCTGAGACTGGCGAGCCCAATCCGCGAATTCAATCCAGTCCTCCGGATTGTGCTTCTCTTGCGCATCCACACGGTTGAAATCTGGGGATAGCTCGATCGGATCAGCGAGCCGAACCCAATATCCCGCGGTCAGCCAGGCGCTCAGGTTCTCCTCATAATCGGACTGCTCGCTCTCTGCTGACACCCTGCGCAGCAGCGCCGTAACCTGTGAGGCGCCCACCGGCGCTCCTGTTCCCCCTGCGTTGCGATAGGCACCAGGATCGAATGACTTGCCGCTTTTCAGTTCGAGTTTGTTCTCTGTCCGGCACATCAACGCGAAATGCCGCTCCTTTGGACCGTTGGCGCTATCAGCCCTGCTCGTAACCAGCACGTTGCGCGGCAATATACGAGAGACCCCGTCGGGATCGACGAAGCGACGCCAAGCCACCGTCCGAGACGGTGCAACGTCGACAGCTTTCGGCCGGCCTTTCATCACCGAAAACACCGCCCGGACGGGATAGTGCAGCTTCGCAAGGGCACTTGCTGCGAGCGCGGGAGCGCTCCCGACGCCCCAGCAGAATACGCCGTTGCCAGCGTGCCGCTCCATTTCCTTGCGGCGAACGATCGCCGCAAGCGCCTGGCCCGCCTCGGCCTGCATGCGGGACCAGCAGACGAACTCTTCCGTCAGCCGCGCGCCATTGAGCGGCTCAGAATGTGACCTGCGAATAGCTGTAACGGCTGACATGATTTTTTCCCAAGCTCGGCTGCCAACATGTTGCGTAAGCCTGCAGAACACAAACCGGCTGCCTGAAAAGCGGCCGAAATTGCGTCGCCTTCCTGTTTACATCCTTTGGATAACCTGTGCAAAAGGAGCTGCAACTTCTTTCCAAATTGTCCCATGAAAACTGGACGCCCACCCGCTTGGAACCCCGTCGCAGGCCTCAGGGAGGACGTCTGGACAGATGTCGTCTCGCTCGCCTCGAAGGCGCGGCTGACGTTCCCGCCTGCCGTGCGCCAACGACTGGTTTGGCTGAGGCAGGCTAGTGGAGGGGTCCTTGCGATCGCTGAGGCTGGCCGGAATGCCGAGCTGGTGCCGTGGCAGCCTGCAGGGCCAGAGATGCTGGCTAAAATACGCACCCTGATCGACGCCGCTGATGAGGTCGACAAGCACGACGTTGCATTGGCAGCCATGGATCGGTACCTGCGATTGTCGGTTGATGTGGCAGGGCGAACGATCCTGCCGGCAGTCCTTGCATCGCACCTCGACGCCGAGACCGAAGGGCGGGTCAGAATCGTCGTGCGTGGCGCCCGACTTTGGCTGTGGTCAGAGCGGCGCTGGGATGCGGGGAGAGCGCGACGCATTGCCATGCTGCAGCAGAAATAGCTTTGTGATGATGCAGCGGAAGCTGAAGTCAGACCGCGCTGCTTGTCAAGAACAAAACGCGAACACATTCGCTACGCGGCGGTAGCGAAGCCACCTGCAGAAACGAGCGCAAGCCGACATGACGTTCCCGGACCTATTGCCATCCGTTGCGCTGCTCCGGTTGCCGATTTCGCGCGCCCTGGCATGGCATCCGACCAGAAGCGATGCGTCACGGCGACCGGCACAGTGAAGTGGTTCAATTCGACGAAGGGTTTGGCTTCGTCCAACCGGATGGATGCGCGGCCGAGCCAGCGCTGCAAGAGATCTGGCGGGGTAAGCACCAGCGGTCCGCCCCCGCGAACCCGTAGCGTGATTCCTTGGACATGGCGCAGGCCAAAGCCACGTCGGCCGCGCGCATCCGACTTTATATTTTATCTAATCACACGATCCCCCATGCCCGATAGCGCTTTCGGCCCGTCAGCTCGCGCGGCAGGCTCCCCCCGAGCTGCTTCAGCATGGCCTCGATCGCCTGCGGCGTGACCTTCAACCGCACGGCCGCGAGCTGCACGGTGACCAGCGGCGACGATACGAACAGGTCGACCAGTTCCGCCAGTTTCGAATTCCCCCTTCTATTTTGACACCTGCGCAGCATCAGCGTCCGCGCCAGCGACAGCCGATCGAGATCGGCCTGCCCGAACGCGGCCGCCTCGGCAAAGGCGCCAAGCAGCCCCGTGACCCGCACGGCAAGCGGCAGGTGCGGCCCCCACCGAAACCGCCTCCGCCTCAACCCCAGCGCAAGCGCCGGCAAATGCACGTCCGCCACCCCGCGCTGCCGCAACACGGTCGCGGCAAACGCAAAGCCGAGCTCGCCGGCGCGCTCGGACGGCTCGAGCCACAGCCAGGCATCGAGCGCGAGCGCAGCAGCGAGCGCGGCCGGCAGCCCCCTGCCCTCCTCCAGGATTTGTTGCCAGCGCCCAAACCGTCCGGCCGCGTCATAGCCGGGATCGCGCAAGGTCAGATTTTTGCGGCCTTCGTCAGAGGTCAGATCGTTCCACGCGTCGAGCTTTTTTCGTGTGCGCACCAAGAGCGCATCGATCTCAGCGAAGGCCGGATCGGCGGCAGGATCGTCCTCGCCCTCCAGGTCGAGATGATCTTCGCTGGCGTGGTCCTCATCGTCGTCTTCCTCTCCGATCCGGTCCCATGGCGCCGCGACATTTTTCGCGGCCAGCGACGAGGTCTCACGCGTATCCGTCTGCTCCGGTCCCTCTGATCCTGCGATGCCCAGACGCAGGCGTAGGGCGCCCGGACTCAGGATCTCGGCCGGCTCGCGCCGGGCCAGGCGTCGGCGCTCGTCCAGCATGGTCGCAGCCCGCGCGATCTCGCGGGTCGGGCTGCGCACATCCATGCCGGCGTCGTGCAGGACGAGATCTTCGAGCGGGCACAGGCCCCCGGTGAGCCCGATCAGCGCCTGGGCTTCAAAGGCGTGACCGCGCTGGCGCGCGCCTTCGGCCAGGACGGGATTTGCGCGGGAAAGGCGCTCGTCGCAGCGGGCGAGCGCAATCGCCGCGGCCTCTGTCGCTTTCCCTAGCCGATTGCAAATGTGGATTGCCATGTCCTCGCTGAGGTTTAACCTATATTCGGGGCTCGGATTTGCGCTAAAGATTTCGACCTGTCGCGTGCGGGATTTCACATGGTGGAATCGCGTTCTGAGCGCGGCGCGCGCAGCGATTGCGCGAGATGATGCTTGGGCGCAGTCGAAACGCCCTGCTCGCGAAGCGCGCTCGCACCCTCGGCTTTTCGATCGAGGATCCCCACGACTTCTGGCACTTTGGCACGACAGAGCCGCGCCAGCGCGCCGACGTGAAGCGCTTCGCGCTAAAGCATGTCCGCGATCTCGAGACCAAGATCGACGAGCTTCAGGCCATGTCGCGGACGCTTCGGCACCTCGCCCACACCTGCCATGGTGACGATCGCCCGGAATGCCCGATCATGGCCGATCTGGCAGTGCCCGAAGGCGACGAGCTGCTCCATGCGCAAAAGCGCCGAGGGTCCAAGGCTCACCCAGATCGCACATCCGACGTGGTGGGCAAATTCGGCGACCAACGCTGACGGGCACGATGAGTCCGCCGGCAACAGCGGACCGACCAACTGGATGTCGCCAGCCGCGCGGCGAACGCGAGCTCGGTCGTCGCGTGGTCATTGCTTGGCCCTTCCGTGACCGCCGCCATGCCCTGGTTCCGGAACAGGCGCGGCGGCAGTGCCGCTATAGCCCCGCAGAACATCGTAGTGGGCGATCTGCTCGGCCGAAAGCGCTGCCGCCGTTTCAAGATGGGCAGCCAGATGGACCGCCCTCAGCGCTCCTTGCTTGACTCCGATCTGCGCGGTCAGCTCCTTCAGGCGTCGCTCGTCGATCATGCGCGCGGCGAAGGCGGCGTCGAGTTCGCGCTCCAGGCCAAGAAGGTCAGCGCCCAGCGCCTTCGCATCGGTATTCATCTGCCTCATGATCGCCTCCAGCGCCTGCCGCTGCTCACCCGAGAGCTTCAGCGGCTCTACCAGTTCGAGCGCATGCATCGGCCCGGGATAGCGGTTGAGTTCGGCTGGCTTGGCGAGACCCGTGCCGCGGCCTTGCGTGAGGTCGTCGACGTCCTTGTTCGACAGCGCCTTGATCGCCCGGCTCTGTTCACCGGCATAGGGGCTGTGCGTCTGCGCCTCTGCCGGCGCGGCCGACGCGAGGCTCGCCGAGATCAGGACGAGGACGGTGGTCAGGGTGAGGCGGCTCATCGGGGTTCTCCCTCGCGCCCCAACCTGCCGGAGAACCTGATACCGCGACATGATCGAGATCATGTCAGGACAATGCGGCCGGCCTCCCGCGCGATCATCCCCTGCGCCTCGAGCCGTGCAAGCGTCCGGTAGCAGGCCTCGGGCGTGAGGCCGATCGCGCCGGCGATCTCTCGGAGAGGGCCGTCGAAGGCGACCGTGCGTCCGTCATCGCCGGCCTCCGCGACGAGGAAGGCGGGCACCCGGTCTCGCGCCGAACGGATGTCACGTTGCGTCAACCGCGCGCGCAGCCTCATCACCTGCCGGGCCAGATCGGCCGTCAGGTCGAGCCGTGCGGTCGCATCGTCGCCCAGTTGCGCGAGGCAGGCCGCCTTGGGATAGCACTCGACGACGGCTTCGCTGAGGGCGATGGCGTCGCAATGGTAGCGCTCGGCGAAGAGCGAGGCCTCGGCGAAGCGCTCCCCCGGTCCGGCCGTGAACAGCGCCGTCTCGCGACCGTCGATACCGAAGCGAACCAGCCTGACGCGCCCTTCCCGGACCCCGAAGAAACCGCGCGTCACGTCTCCGGCGGCAAACAGCGTCTCGCCCGCTCCAAGGCGCCGGATGACCGGATCGACCTCGGAGAACGCGCCCATGCTCAAGCCACGCGCCCGGGGTTCGGCCAGGCCGGGTGCTCCCGGTCGATCACGAAGGCGTGCCGGTGCCGTCGACCCGCACCCGCCAGATGCGGATGATCGGGCGCGAGCGAAGCGTGCTCATGCTCGATCTCGTCGGGATCGCCCGCCGGCCAGACTCGCAGGGCGACCGCCAGCGCCAGCGCGGCGATGACAGCCATGACCGCGAAGGTCGCGGGCAGGCCGAGCGTCGCGCCAAGCCAGCCGGCGGCCGGATAGGTGACCAGCCAACAGGCATGCGACAGCGCGAACTGGGCCGCGAAGAGAGCCGGTCGGTCTTCGGCATGGGCGGAACGGCGCAGCAGACGCCCGGACGGCGTCTGCGTCAGGCTGTAGGCGAAGCCGAGCGCAAACCAGAGCGGCAGCAGGACGGCGTAGCCCGGCACGAGCACGCCCAGCAGCAGAAGCGCCGGCAGGAGCGATGCCGCGCCCAGCATCAGCCTGCGGTCGTCGAGCCTGTCGAGCAGGCGCGGCAGCGCGAAGGCGGCAGTCATCGAACCGGCGCCGAACAGCGCCAGCGCGAGCGCCGTCGCCTGCTGCGTCATGCCATATCGAGCCTGGACCAGCACGACCGTGTTGACGATGACCATCGACCCAGCCGCCGCAACCGCGAGGCTGAGTGCCAGCAGGCCGCGCAGGCGCGGCGTCGCCAGATAGATCCGCAAGCCCCGCGTCGTGCGGTCGTAGATGCCGCGCGGCTCTCCAGGCTTCGGGCTCGGCAGGGTCACCGACACTACGAGCGCAGCCGACGCAAGGAATCCGAGGACCGTGCCGGCGAAAAGGTTATGGAAGCTGATCATGGTCAGCAGCAGCGCCGCCAGCGCCGGGCTCAACAGGCTCTCGAGATCGTAGGCCAGACGCGAGAGCGACAGCGCTTGGGTGTAGTCCTTCTCGTCGGTCAGGATATCGGGAATCGTGGCCTGGAAGGTCGGCGTGAAGGCGGCCGAGGCCGATTGCAGCACGAAGATCAGGACATAGACCTGCCAGATCTCGGTGACGAAAGGCAGTAGCAGCGCCACGGCCGCGCGCACCAGGTCGAGCCCGACCAGCATGGTCCGGCGCGGGAGCCGCTCGGCGAAAGCCGAGGCGATCGGCGCGACGCCGACATAGGCGATCATCTTGATCGCCAGCGCGGTGCCCAGAACGATGCCGGCATCCGGCCCGGCGAGGTCGTAGGCAAGAAGACCCAGCGCGACCGTCGCGAGGCCCGTGCCGATCAGGGCGATGATCTGCGCGAGGAAGAGGTGGCGGTAGGTCCGGTTGGCGAGGATAGCCAGCATGGGCATGGTCCTAAAGGTATTTCGCGATGGCCTTGAAGGCGTCGATCACCTCGCGCTGCTCGCTCGGCAAAGGGCCCGCGACCTCCTCGAGGCAGTGGTCGAGATGATCCTGAATCAGGGTCTTCTTGGCCTGCCCGATCGCACTCTCGACCGCCTGCAACTGCTGGGCGATGTCGAGGCAGGGCCGCCCGGCTTCGATCATCTCGATGACCTTGCGCAGATGGCCGTCGGCCCGCTTCAGCCGCTTGATGATTGCGGGATGCGTCTCGTGGAGGTGGGTCTCGGACATGACTTTCCGTATCCCCCTGGGTAGGATACGTCAACGAGGTCACGTGATTCGTCGTTCACCGGTTTCGGTCAAACTGTCGTCAAGAATAAGGGCTCTACCCTCCGCCCATGTCGCGCCGCAGCCTCAGAGCCGGGTTCAGCCTCGTCATCGCCTTCGCGATGGCGCTCGGCATGCTGCTCTCGGCGTTTCATATGGCGGCAGGCCACAACGCCTACGCGACCGCGCAGGCCGAAGCCGTCCGCCATGCCGAGCTTGCCGCGACGATCGCCGAGCACGGACACGCGCATGACGAGGGCGAACCGTCCGAAAAGCTGCCGGGCCATGTCCATGGCCACAACGCGGCCGATCACCTGCATGAGACCGCCGACACGCTCAGCGTCGTCGCGCTCGTGACGCCGGGTTTCGCACGCACCAGCGTGGCGCATGACACGGTCATGGCCGATCCCGGCCATCCCAACGGGCTGGAACGTCCACCGCGAGCCGTCGTCGCAGCATGAGCCCGGCCGCCCCGGCGGCCGTCCATTATCGACGAACCATCGGATCTTCCATGCAACGACCTTCCATCGGAGGGCGGCGCCTGCTGCGTCCTGCAGTCTCGCGCCTGCCCCTTCCCCTCGCGCTCGCGCTCGTCTTGGCCTTTCCAGGCATCGACACCGCGCTCGCCCACGCCGTCGCCGCCGGCGACAAGGGCTACATCCAGGAGATCACGGGGGTGAACCTGCTCCCGTTCGTCTATCTCGGCGCCAAGCACATGGTGACCGGCTACGATCACATCCTGTTTCTGTTCGGTGTGATCTTCTTCCTCTATCGAGCCAGGCACATCGGGCTTTATGTCAGCCTGTTCGCGATCGGCCATTCCACGACCATGCTGCTCGGCGTCTATTTCAACGTCGGGATCAACAGCTACATCATCGACGCCATCATCGGCCTGTCGGTCGTCTACAAGGCGCTCGACAACATGGGCGCCTTCCAGCGCTGGCTCGGCGTCCAGCCCGACACCAGGCTGGCGACGCTGATCTTCGGCCTGTTCCACGGCTTCGGCCTCTCGACCAAGATCATCGAATACAACATCTCGCCCGACGGCCTCGTGCCCAACCTGCTGGCCTTCAACGTCGGCGTCGAGATCGGCCAGCTCGTCGCGCTCTCGATCATCCTGATCGCCATGGGCTTCTGGCGGCGGACATCGAGCTTCCTGCGCCACGCCTACACCGCCAACACGGTCATGATGACCGCCGGCTTCGTGCTCGTCGGCTACCAGCTGACCGGCTATTTCGTCTCCTCGACCTGAAGGACACCGACATCATGTACAACACCGACATCCCGACCCGCGCCGAACTGCCCTCCTCGGCCCAGCTCCTGCGCTCGACCGCCATCGCCATCGTCACGGCCGCCGGCATCCTCGTCACCATCGTGCTGCCGGCCGAGTACGCCATCGACCCGACCGGCATCGGACGCATGCTCAAGCTGACCGAGATGGGCGAGATCAAGACCCAGCTTGCCACTGAGGCAGAGGCCGACCGGCTGAAGGATGGCCAGACCGCGCCTGTCCAGACGCCTTTGACGTCGACGACCCCCGATCGGCGCTCCAGTCTTTGGATCACCCTGGCAGGCGTGTTCGTCACCTCCGCTCGGGCCGGTGATCGCATCGATGTCGCCCAGGCAGATAAGACCGACGAGACCGTCATCACGCTCGAGCCGACCAAGGGCGTCGAGTACAAGCTCACCATGGCCAAGGGCGCACAGGTCACCTTCGACTGGAGCGTCAAGGACGGCGTCGTCAACTACGACATGCACGGCACGCCCGGCCCCGGCGCCAAGGAGAAAAGCTACAAGACCGGCCGCGCGGTCGCGGGCGACACCGGCGTGCTGACCGCCGAGTTCGACGGCGGCCATGGCTGGTTCTGGCGCAACCGCGGGACGAAGCCGGTCACCATCACCCTGCGCACCAAAGGCGCCTATGCCGAGATCAAGCGCATGAGCTGACGGCCGCTCACGAAACGGCCAGTCGGATCGTTTGTCCGGCTGGCCGCCATATAGTCTCCGCAAGACAAGGAGCCCGCGATGACCAGCCTACGACGCAGCCATTGGGACGATGTCTATACGACCAAACCGGCCGACACGGTGAGTTGGTTCCAGGACGACCCGACGCCGTCGCTCGACATGATCGCGCGCACCGGTCTCGAGGTTGGGGAAGCCATCGTCGATATCGGCGGCGGCGCCTCGGTGCTGATTGACCGGTTGCTGGATACCGGCCATTCGGCCGTGACCGTGCTCGACATCGCCCAGGCCGGCCTCGCCGTCGCGCAGCAGCGCCTCGGCGAGCGCGCCGGGCGCGTGTCATGGATCGCGCAGGACGTCACCACCTGGCAGCCCCCGCGGGATGCCTTCTCGATCTGGCACGACCGCGCCGTGTTCCACTTTCTCGTCGAGGAGCCCGACCGCACAGCCTATATGCGCGCGCTCGACCGAGGCGTCAGGGCTGGCGGATTCGTCATCCTCGCGCCCTTCGCACTCAGCGGCCCCGAACGGTGCAGCGGACTTCCCGTCAGGCGCTATTCAGCGGACATGCTGCAGGCGGAGCTTGGACCGGGCTATAACCTGATCGGCCAGCAGCCGCAGACGCATGTGACGCCAGCCGGGAACCGTCAGGACTTCATCTGGTGTCTGTTCAAAAAGACCCACATGTCGGCGGCCGCGCAACCATGACCGA
Source organism: Allobosea sp. (assembly GCA_024231975.1). Taxonomy (GTDB): domain Bacteria; phylum Pseudomonadota; class Alphaproteobacteria; order Rhizobiales; family Beijerinckiaceae; genus Allobosea. The sequence goes on along the minus strand of JAAEQB010000091.1, from coordinate 47,122 downwards.
ACACCGCGACGGGTCTGCGCCCATTCTGGCCAACAAGCATCACGCCGAAGCATCCGCCTTCCAGCCCGCGAACCTGCTGCGCGAAGCGCGCCGCCAGAAAGGTCTGGCCGTGCGCGACGTGCCGGCGATCTGCGTGCTCGACCCCGACGGCGATCTGGTCCGGCGGCTGCGCCGGGACGGGCGCGCAACGCCCGAGCCGGACTGGGCCTGCTATCATAGCGAGCTGTATCGTTTTGAGGAGGACGGCGTCGAATTCGGCATCGTCGGCTGCGCCGTGGGCGCGTCCTATGCCGTGCTGGTGGCCGAACAGCTCTTCGCCTCCGGCTGCAGGCTGCTGATCAGCATAACGTCATCTGGACGATTGCAGCCGGTCCGCCCGCCGCCCTACTTTATTCTGATCGACCAGGCCCTGCGCGACGAGGGCACCAGCTACCACTACCTGCCTCCGGCGCAGTTCGCCCACGCCGACGCCGCCGTCATCGCCGCGCTGGACGGCGCCTTCGACGGGCTGCGCGAGCCGGTGCTGCGCGGCGCGACCTGGACGACCGATGCGCCCTTCCGCGAGACGGAGCGCGCCATCGCGGCGATGACCGAGCGCGGCCTGCTCGCCGTCGAGATGGAAGCCGCCGCGCTCTATGCTTTTGCTCAGACCTGCGGCCACCGCGTCATCTGCTTCGCCCATGTCACGAACCAAATGGGCCTGGAAGGCGATTTCGAGAAAGGCGAGGCCGACGGCACGATCGACGCGCTGGCCGTGATCGTTGCGGCGGCGCGGCGGCTGAGCTGACGTCGCATGAGAGGTGGCTCGAAGCAGCGTCTTCACACGCCGGGCGCGCGATCTCCCGCTGGGATGCGCCGCGACCCGCGAGGGGTCGTTGACACTTGTGGCCGCTACCTTCAGCAGCCTCCAGCCCTTGACCAGGCCGCCGATCGCCGGGATTACCAGCTGTCCCTTTCCCCTGTGGATCGTCACGTCCTCGCCGAGGTTTAGCCTGATTTTGGGGCTCGGATTTGCGCTTACGATTTCGACCTGTCGCGTGAGGAACTTCACATGGCGGCATCGGGTTCTGGTCGCGGCTCGGGCCGCGTGGCAATCGCGCGAGATGATGCTTGGGCGCAGGCTAAGCGTCAGGCTCGCGAACTGGATCGGATTCTCGACGGGCCTGGTCCGCGGAAGGCGTCGATTGCGCGTGCAGCGGCGGAACTCGGGCTCACGACCCGGCACGTCTACAACCTGCTCAAGCGCTATGCACCCGAGCGCCGGATCACGGTGCTGCTACCGCGGCGGGACAGACCGCGCGCCACGCGGCTGACGGCTGGCGTCGAGGCCATCATCGCAGAAGTTCTGGGCGAGCAGTGGCTGGTCAAGGAAGCGCCGGAGCTTCGTCCCGTTGTCACCGAAATCCGAGCGCGATGTTCTGAGGCCGGCGAGCGCCCGCCGTCCTATCGCGCGGTGCAGCGACGGATCCCCAAGCTGTTCGACGATCTCGCGATCGCCAGAGGCCGGTCCACCAACCCCGCACATGCGCGACGATTGAGGGCGCGGCCGGGCTATATTTTGGCGAAGGGCCTACTCGATGTCGGCCAGATCGATCACACGCCGGCCGACATCCAGTTCGTCGAGGTGATCGACGGTGTCGGCGTCGTAGTCGGGCGGCCCTATCTCACGGTCGTGGTCGATGTCTTCTCGCGCGCCATTCTCGGGTTCTGCCTGACCCTGGAGAAACCAAGCTCACTCTCGGTGGCGCTTTGCCTGCGGCAGGCGCTGACACCCAAGGCGCCATGGCTCGCGACCCGCGATCTCGGCGGGCATGACTGGCCGATGTTCGGCCGGCCGCGCGTTCTGGTGGTCGACCGCGCCAAGGAGTTCAAGGGCAACGCTTTCGCCCGAGGCTGCGATGATTTCGGGATCACGATCCGTCCGCGGCACAAGGGAAATGTCCATCAAGGCGGCGTGATCGAGCGGCTGCTCGGCGCGCTCAACACGGTGTTGCGGACGCTACCGGGTCAGACCGGCCGCTCCGTCACCGAGCGCGACCACTACCCTTCCGAGGCCCGCGCCCGGCTCAGCTTCGCCGATCTCGAAGCTTGCGTCGCGCTCGCCGTGCTCGAGCACAACGCCAAACCGAACGATAAGACCCTGGACATTCCCGATCAGGTCTGGCGCGCCCACGCTTCCGGCTTGCCGCCGCATCAAGACGATTCCGATCAGGTGCTGATCGCGTTCTTGCCCGGCGGAGACCGGCGGCTCACGCCCCAGGGCGTCAGCGTGCATGCGATCGACTATTTTGCACCATGGCTGGGCGAACTCGTGCCGCGGCGCGACCGGATCGGCAAACTCGCGATGCGCACCGATCCGCGCGACCTGAGCCACATTTATCTGCGCCATCCCGATACGGGAGTCTTTTTGGCCGTTGGGCGGCGCGATGGCCGCACAGATGCCGTCACGCTGTGGGAGCATGAGCAGGCCCGCGCCATGAGACGAGCGCTCGCCGGTGGGCCTGAATCGAGGATCGCGCTGCGGCGCGCGATACGGGCGATCGCCGACAGCGCGACACGCCCGGTCGTTAGGGCCAATCCGACAAAGGTGAGCAAGCACGAAAAGCGACAGACAGCGCGGACGGTGTTGGCGCAAACGGTTCCAAAACCGCATCAGACGCCGGCCGCGCAACCCTCGGGGCGGCCCGATCATCCTTTCCGTCCGCGAACGCCCCTGCCCGTCGAGGACTGGTGAGCATGAGCGAGCATCTGACCGAGAGCGTGCGACCCTGGCTTCAAAAACCTGCCGCCGAGCGGATCGCGCATCTGCAGGCGCCACGCTGGATCGGCACGCAGGCGGCACGAGACGCGATCGCCCTGCTGCAGGGGTGCCTTGATCGCGCACCAGCGCTGCGCACGCGCGGAGTGATGCTGATAGGGCCCTATGCCAACGGCAAGAGCATGATCGCCGAACGGTTCGCGATCATGGATGGTCGCCGCGCGGAGGCCGAGCGAAACCCGCGACGCGTCGTGCTGGTGCAGACGCGCGAGGGGTCCGGCCTGGTCAATTTCTACGCCGGCATATTGGCCGCGCTGGAGGCGCCGCAGATCAGAGCGCGCGACACATCGGCAAAAGCCGAGCAGCTCGACCATCTGCTGCGGCAGTTGAAGCCGCGGGTGATGATCTTTGACGAGTTCCACAATTGCCTGCGCGGTCGCGGCCGCGACGTCGAGGCAATTTTCGCGGTGCTGCGGCGGTTCGGGCGGGACTATGATCTCTCGCCGGTCCTGGTCGGCGAGATCTCGATCGCCGACCACATCATGCTGACGGCCGAGATGGCGAGCCGCTTCCAGCTCGCGCCAGTGCCGCGCTGGCGCTATGACGAGGCGTATCTCTCGCTGCTCGACAGTCTCGAGGCGGCGCTGCCGCTGGCGCAAGCTTCCGGCCTTTCCGACGAGCCGATGGCGCGCCTGATCTTCGAGCTTTCGGAGGGGCTGATCGGCGAGACCGTGGCGATCGTCACGACCGCTGCGATCGACGCGGTGCGATCTGGGGAGGAACGTATCAGCCGCGGACGCCTCGCTGATTTCGGTTACATCCCGCTGTCGCGACGACGCCAGTCCGTGGTGCGCGAGGTGCTGGAATGAAACCGGCGCCCTGCGAGATCACCCTGCAGCCGCGCTATCGGTCAGCGCCATCGGGACGCTGGCCCATCATGGTCGCCCCCCGTCCCGACGAGTGGCTGCCGGGCTGGCTGATCCGGTTTGGCGCGGCCAACGGCCTCCCGGCGCGCGCACTCGGAACGCTCTTGAACCTGGGCGCCGGCAACTGGGCACTGAACAATGAGTTCGGCCTGCCGCAGGCGATCGCTCGCGACGTCGAGACGGCAAGCGGGCTGTCGGCCGCTCTCTTGCCGACGCTTGGTCGGCCGAAGACAGACCGAATCCTGATGCTCGCGCCGCGGGTGAACGTCGCGGCGTCAGTTGCGGGCCGGCGCCAGGCGACCTGGCTGCAGCTTTGCCCGCAATGCCTCGATGAGGATGAGTCACCCTTTCTGCGCCGCGACTGGCGGCTTGCGACCACCCTGATCTGCGAACGGCACGGCCGACAACTGATCGATCGCTGCCCGGTCTGCCGCCAGGGTTTCGCCGTTTGCGACGCAGCATCGCTGAGCCCATTCATCACTTGCACGACCTGCGGCGTAGATTTGCGACCGGCGGCTGGCCAGCGGTTGGGCGCGTCGAGCTTGCGCATCGCGCTGACGCTCGAGCACGCCGGCCGGCTAGCGGACCCCGACCATCGGGCCAAAATCCTGGCGCTGCCGCAGGAGCTCGATCCGCCGATCTCGCGGCCGTTGACGCAGCTCTCGGTGATGATGCGGATCCGCTGCCTGACCTTTGCCAGGCAACGCATCCTGGCCCTCGCCAGCACGCAGTCGCCAACACCTGGCGGTTCGTCGCGAGCCAACCTGCATGACCTGCTGGCCATCTATGCTGGGGTCGCGAGCCGGCCGCATGCTCAGTCGGCGGCCAGGCGATCGGCCGCGTCAAAAGCCTGATCGCGGCTGTCGTCGTCAAAATCGTCGCCGTCGGTGAGGCGATTGTCGAGCGAGTCGACCGGCATCAATTCGTCCTGCGCGAGGTCGAGCAGCCCGGCTTCCTGCATCGCCTCGATTTCAGGCAGGTCGCGCAGGCTGGCGAACCCGAACACCGACAGGAAGGTGGGCGTGGTGACGTAGGAGAAGGGTGCACCGGGCTCAGCTATGCGTGGCCCCGCGCCGATCAGATCGAGGCGCTTGAGTTTTGCGATGATGTCGCGGCTGATCTCCTTGCCGAGCAGCCGCGAGACGGTTGCCCGCGTCACCGGCTGGAGATAGGCGATCGCGCTGATGACGAGGCTTTCGGTTTTCGACAGAGTTGGCGGGCCGGGCTCGCCCACGCCGAGCGTGGCGCGGATCGCCTCGGCAAACCGCGCCTTTGAGCGATGCTGGAAGCCGCCGGCGACGAAGACCAGCTCATAGGGGCGCGGTTTTAGCTCGTCGCGAATATCGGCGATGAGCTCGTCGAGCACGCAGGCCCGCCCGACCAGGCGGGCCAATGTTTCGCGCGGCACCGGCGTCGGTGAGGCAAAAATCGCCGCCTCGATTCTGCCCATCCATTCGCGCCAGCGCAGCTCTGCTGGCAGGTCGGAGAGTTCGGCATCGAACAGGCGCGCGGCTTTGGCCATGGCTCAGCCGGCCCCTTCGCACGATCGCACCAAGCGCTGCGGTATTGATGCGCGGGTCATGGTCACAGCCCGTACAGCCGAAACGTCGGCCGGTCGGTCAGACGTTTGAGCGCGCCCTGCGCCGCGAGCGTTTCGCAAAAGCGTCGCGCCGCCCGGTCGGAGCCAAACCCGGCGCGCCCGACCATGCGCCAGGGTGCGACCGCATCGTCGGCGAGCACCAGCGCCAGGCCGCGGCCCTCGTCGCGGGTGCGCAGGTTTTTGGCCGCCGCTTCCAAGGTCTCGGCGCGCCGGGCCAGCGTCAAGGCCTGGGCGTGACAGGCGCTTGTCGCAACGAAGAGCGCGTGATCGCTGACCACATGCCAGTCCGGCCGGTCGGCACGGGGCCGGCGGCCGTCCGGGCCATGCCGCAGCGCCGGCTCGAGCACGATTCCGGCATGGAGCAGCAGCGGCGTCGCCCAGCCAAGCTTTTGGGCCAGCGTCAGATCGGCGTCGAGCAGGCACAAAAACTCGGCGGCGACGGGCGCGCCGCGCAGTTCCGCCGCCAACATCGGCAGGACATCGCCAGCCTGACGGGTGGGTCGCGACGAGAGCTGACGCAGCAGCCGGTGCAGGCGACCAGCGGGCCCGGGATCGTCACCGGGTCGCGTCAAATGCTCGGCGTCACGCAAGGCCGCCTCGTCGGCTTTTTGGCGCAGCAGCCGGGCGGCGACGCCGGCCGCCTTGAGCGCCAGCCGGGCGCGCAGGACGCCAAGCCAGGGCGCGCGCATTCTGACGATCTGGTCGAGCGCGTGCAGGACGGCGCCGGCTGCGAACGCGGCGTCGCGGCTGTCAGCGCTGGCGACGGGCCCGACCCAACGCGGAAGTGGGCTTAGAATCAAGGGGTTGGCAAGCTCTGGTGACGCACCGACAGTCTTACCCGCGCGCGCGCGGGTAAGACCTTTCTGACGAGGAATCGGCGTCGCATCCATGACAGGAAGCATAGCTGAAGCGGCGTTAATTGGGCAAGATAGATCATTTTCCGCCGCCACCGTCTGCCTCACTTCATGTCCGGTAAGCTTGCCTTATCGGACACGATTCCGTAACCTCCGCAAATGCCCGATTCCGCCGAATTCGAAGCGCTAAACCAGCCCTCCGGTCGACCGGAGGACGGCCTGGCGCGATCGACGGCGCTAGGCACGACGCCGCAGCTGTCGGGTTTCGACGCCGCCGCCGCAGCAGGCCTGCAAAACCCGGAACTCGAAAGGCTGGCCGGTGCGGCGCGCGGCTACGCCAGGGCCAAAGACAGCGCCAACACCGCCCGCGCCTACGCCTCGGATTGGACGCAGTTCGAACGCTGGTGCCGACGCCAGGGCTTTGACTCGCGAGTTCCCGACCCGCGCGTGGTTGGGTTGTTCATCGCCGCATCGGCCGACGGCCAGGGCATCGCAAAAGCCGCCGTCTCGACGATCGAGCGGCGACTGGCGGCGATCACCACGACCTATCGCAGCGCTGGAACTCCCCTCCCCCGCCAGGATCGCCACATCGTCGATGTCATGGCCGGCATCCGCCGCAGCCACGGCCGGCCACCGCGCCAGAAGGAGGCGCTGTTCGCCGAGGACATTCTGGCGATGGTCGCGATGCTCCAGCAGAACCTGCGCGGCTGGCGCGATCGCGCCATCCTGCTGATCGGGTTCGCCGGCGGCCTGCGCCGTTCCGAGATCACCGGGCTCGATTGCGGCCCCAGCCAGAGCGATGACGGCCGCGGCTGGATCGAGATTCTCGACGGCGGGCTCATTCTCACCATCGACGGCAAGACCGGCTGGCGCACTGTCGAGATCGCTAGAGGCTCGTCAGACCGCAGCTGCCCTGTCCAGGCGCTCGAAACCTGGCTGAAACTCGGCCGCATCGTCGATGGTCCCGTGTTCCGGCCGATGACCATCGCCAATGGCGGCGTGCAATCGCAGCGTCTCACTGATCGCCATGTCGCCCGCCTGGTCCAGAAGCTCGCACTGGCCGCGGGCGTCCGCGGCGACCTGACCGAAGGCGAACGGGCCCTCGCCTTCGCCGGGCATTCGCTGCGCGCCGGGCTCGCCTCCTCCGCGGAGGTCGACGAAGCGCACATCCAGCGCCAACTCGGCCACGCCTCGGCCGAGATGACCCGACGCTACCAGCGCCGACGCGATCGCTTCCGTGTCAACCTGACGAAAGCAGCCGGACTCTGAGCGGAAAGCGCAATGAGATCATGCTCTTCGGCAGAAGGACATGAAATTGAAAAGGGAATGCAAGACGTCGCTGTCGCCTTAAGCGGTTCAAAGTGAAATTAGGAAGGGAAAGCGACAGCGGCCCTGGCGCCTGTCCGAAGACGAGCTCTCGTTGATCTCGGAGGTTTCGGTCAAGCTCGGCATGCTGCGCATGGTCGTCATGGACCGCGATCGGATCCCGACCGGGTCGAGGCGCGCTGGCAGGAAGACAGGGCGCGCCGCGCTGGTGCACGTACTGCGCCGTGAAGAGCGCGCTGACGACCGCCCGCGATAGCAGCTTATCGGCAGTAGCGCGGATCAAGCCCATGTGCGAGTGCGCGGCGCGGAGCGCACAACGCGCCGGGCAATTTCTGCTGCCAGGTGCATTCAGACGCCCGCAGACAATCGAACGTGCGGCGACGCATCGGATCGTTCAGCCGGGGAGGAACCACCCTCCCCGGCTGAGGCCATCGCCACCTCCCGGTGGCCACGCGACCAGCCTGGCAGATCTTGCCATCGAACCAGCGGCACCCGTCACGCTCGCAAGGGGAATTCCCCGTACCGCTGAAAGTCGATCCGTCGGATGCGAACAACGGGCACATCTTCGCCGGGCAAAAGGTGGCATGCGTCATGGAAATTCCGCGCTGGCCACCTGCTCCGTGCCGCCCGCGGTAGTCAGCTCTGCGAGAGCGATCGCCGAGACCGCGTCATCCCGTTTGACCCGCAGTGACAACCCCTGCCCCGACAGCCAGCACTCAACATCTGCCGCTCGTGCAGGTCCAATGCCCTTCTCCTGCTCAAGCTCGAACCGGATATAGGCCGACGCGATCCGCGCCAAATTGGTCGCCCTGTCACGCGATAATCGTCCGCCGAGCGCCGCATGACGCCCGGAAAGAAGCACCGTCAGGATCGCACGGGAGAGTTTTGCCATGACCGGCATCACAGACCTTCGCGGCGGCGCCTGCAAGGCCTCGATTGGCCTCGTCAAAACATCCGGACCGAGCGGTGCAGCGCCGCATCACGGTCACGCCCGCTTCTTCTCACGCCGTCGACTGCCGATCAGCGCCATCAGCATCGGCCCGAGCGAAAACTCCGTCGCTTGCGCCTTTCGCGTCAGCTCGCGCAGATAGCCGCCGGCGCTGGAAATCGCCTCGCCGCGCTGCAGGATCGCCGCCACGACGATCGACGCCTGAACCTCGTCCATGACGCCGATCGCTTCCTCCCAGGCGGTCGGACTGATCCCCAGCATGGGCCGGACCACAGCGACGGTCGCCAAAAAGTCGCGCCAGTTCGCAATCCCTCCCTTCGAATAATCGATCAGGTCGGGACAGGCGTCCAACACCATCCCGAGCGGGAACGATCCGTCCGGCACCCGCTTCGGTTCCGGCACGATCTCCAAACCAGCCCCCCTGCTTTCTGGAAAGCGAGGTTCAAGATCAACAGGGGAGTCTGGATTTGAATTCTGTATGTGACGCTCATTCTGAGACTCATTGCCGCTCATATTCTGATTTTTGATATGAGTTTCCAGCAGGTTGAGAATTTCATCGGCAAGCAGCGACAGCTCATCGGCAATCGGCTCGAGTGCCAGGCGGGTCGCGCTGCGCGGAATCCGCACCATAATGCCGCGATAGATCTGGTGGATCTCGGCCCAGTCGGCCGGCCCCTGCCCTGCTGCCCGCGTCGGGACGCCTTCTTCGATCCCTGTCGCGATCATCTTTGCGATGTCACGCCGGCAGATCGTGATCCGCTCGCGAACCAAGCGCAGCGCCCGTGCCTCGGCTTCGACCTCGGCCGCCAAGGCTTCGAATTCCTCCGCGCGCACGACGAGGGGAGCTAAGTCGAAGCCAAAAGCAAACTCGATCTCCCCTCCCCTGCCCTTGCGCGCGTAGCGCTTGCCGTTGGGGCTGTCGCGCCGGACGATCAGGCCGGCGTCAACCAGCGCCGCCAGATGGCGCCTTAGCGTCGCCATCGGCATGCCATGGGCACGCAAGCCGAGTTGGTTGTTCGACGGGAAGACGACGAGACCTTCGCCGGTCAGGACGGTTTCCGGGTGGAACGACAGCAGCGCATCCAACACCGCCAGCGCCCGCTCAGGGATGCCCAGCGCGTTCTTGGCCGTGCAGATCGCACGGAAGATATTCCATTTGTGGACCGCCTTTTCAGGCGCCCGTGTCTTCGCGCTCGCCTGGCTCGCCACATGGGCAAGGGTCAGCGATCGCCGCCCAAAGGGCGTCGTTACGGATAGTCGCGTCATGGTTTTGCCCTTCAGCTTCAGGCAAAGCGAAAGCGCACACCAAAAAGGCGTCCAATCTCCTGACGGAGACTCTTGACTGTGATTCGCGGAAGTGGGATTCTCATTGTCGCCAGACTAATGAGAGGGGCTTCCGAGACGCTGTTTCGGGGGCCTTTCTTTTTGCCTAGGCTACCTCTTAGTTTGTTGCACCATCATCCGGCTTCGGCCAATGCCTTCGCCGCCTCCATTGCCCTGCTCGACCTTGTCAGATGACAAGCTTTTCGCAGGTCGCCGAAATCACGCCTCGCCCTCTCGGGAAAAAAACCGCTCCATGAGCACCGGCAGCTCCCCCTCGAGGAAAGCGCTGAAAGCCTGACCGTGACCCGCCGAGACCGACAATCGGACGTCGTCGTTCGAAAACATCGCCTTGCCGACGACCCTTCCAGCCGGGCACCTCAGCTTCATTTCCCGGCGCGGTCGCGCAACAGGCGGCGTTACCGCGGCCAACGCCCATTTGAACCGCTCGTCCGACGGAAGCGCTGACACCTTGTCATCTGACAAGGCCTTCCTCACTCTATCGAGAGCCGAGGTGTCGTTGCCGATCGCAGCTGCCAACGCCGTCCAGCGAGGTCGCCCAACCTTCGGCGCCCGACCGATCGCTTCGATGATCTCGACCGGTAGGGCCCGGGAAACCGCTCGCAACCTTGCCAGTTCCGGATCGTCCACGGACAAAGCGGCTCGGACATCGCGCGACCTGATCCCCGCATCATCCATGCGCTTGGCGAACAGCGCGCGTTCGACCCAGCTCAGATCCTGGCGCGCGGCATTTTCGATGCCTTGGGCGACGACGAGCTCGACATCCGACAGCGCGAGAATCGTCGCCTTGACCTTGATTCCAAGATCGGATGCGGCCCGCCACCGCCGATGCCCGTAGACGACCTGATAGCGGCCCTCATGCGATGGGTGCCGGCGAACCTGGATCGGGACCTTCTGACCCTCCTCCGAGATCAGCGTCTTTAGCGCAGCGAAATCGAGATCATCGTCATCGGGCAATCGGTCGGGGAAAGGGGAGGGGTCGATCAGCTTGGGATCGATATCCACTCCGCCGCCGGCATCGACAAGCGCCATCAGGCGATCGCGCTCCTCCCGCAACTCAGTAAGCGAGCGCTGTGTCGCTCCGATCACGCCCGCCCCAACCCTGGCCAGCGGCTGCGCCGCCATCGAACCGGCGTCCGCACCCGGCACATCCGGAGCCGCTGTGTCGGGCTGGGAGAAGGAGCCAAAGTTCGCCAGGATCGATTTGCCGCCGGCACGCTTGCCCATCATGTCCGGCCCCAGCTTTGCTTAATCAGGCTGAGGATCTGGTCGTTGACGGCATCGACGGACTCGCGCGCGCGTTTGGCTGTCGCTGCTGAGATGTTGCCAGGCTCGAGCTCGTACAACGTGCGCTTCGCCAGGCCCGCCGTCTCGATGGCGGCGCTTTCAACAGCGGTCGATGTGAGAACGTCCTCGGTGAAGAGATGGCGAAGCATGGTCACGACATGGACCTGCGATTGGTCCATCGGGTCGTGCCGCGTCACCACGTAGCGCAGAAAATCTTGGCTCATCGTGGCTCCGGCGTCGCGGATCACCGAGATCAGGTCCCCCATCATCAGGAGGAACTGGCTCATCGACATCACGTCGAGCATCGCGGGGTGCACGGTCACGAGCAGCCCGGTCGCCGCGTAGATCGCGCCCAGCGTCAAGAACCCGAGCGATGGCGGCGTATCGAGGATGACGACGTCGTAATCGTCCTCCACCTCCGCCAGAGCGAGCCGAAGGCGCTCGAAAAAGATGCTGTCCGAGCCAGCCTGGCGTTTCGAAAGGAAGCGCGGCGTTTCGTGCTCGTACTCCATGACCTCGATGTTTCCCGGGATCAGGTCGATCCCGCTGAAGTAGGTCGGCCGGATGATCTCCGCGATGGGGCGGCGTTCGTCGTCGTATCGAAGGGCGGCATAGATCGTCTCGTTGTGCTGCACATCCATTTCAGGCTGCGCGCCGAACATCGCCGACAGAGAAGCTTGCGGATCGAGATCGATCGCCAGAACGCGATAGCCATGCAACGCCAGGTAATGCGCCAGATGGGCGCTCGTCGTCGTCTTCGCGCTGCCGCCCTTGAAATTGGCGACGGCCAATATCTGCAAATGCTCGCCGACCCGCCGATGCGGCAGGAATCGCAAGGCTTCAGCGGGGCGTTGCGCTGCGAACAACGCGCGAAGCGCGTTGATCTGCGCCAGCGTGTAGGCGCGGTGATTGTTCTCGAGCCGGGCAGGGACGGGGCCCTTGCCTTCATTCGACATCAGCTTGAGGGTCGACTCAGGAATCGACGTCAGCCTGGACACTTCATGTATCATGAAATGCCTGAGGCTCTTTTGCGCGTTGGGCGGATACATCTGCTTGCGCCGTGCCTGCAGATGATCCGAGAGCATGCCGGCGTGCCGGACGATCTTGTCCGCAGGATCCTCGCCCTGCATTGTGGTCAACGCCTGCGGCATCATTGTCGATTCTGAACCCCATTGTCGGGCTAGGCACGTTTTATCGCCCTACGCCCGACAAATGTTGGCCATGATTCTCGCCTGCCGTCCAGAGATTTAAGGTTAACAGATACTTAATGGCGCTGGACGACGTGGTTCCTTTCACGTCCGGCCCGAGGAATTATAACAGGTTCTCAGGTGTTTACGTTCCGGAGGCCGTGCCTTCAGCTCGAGCGCAAAAGCGAGATTGTTGAAACCGGTCAGGCAATCCACCGTGCTTTGAGCGCATTGGCGACAGCCTGCGGCAACGTCTCCGCTCCGAGGTTCGCCCGGGCGTTATCAAGGTGAAACTTAATCGCCCGTGGCGTGATCCCCATGATCATGGCGGTCGCCTCCATCGATTTTCCGCGAGCAGCCCATGTCAGACATTCCCTCTCGCGCTGGGTCAACGGCATCGCGTCATTGGGCGGAGACTGCAGCCCCAGTTTCGCATCGGCGTGCGCGTGGAACGTTAGCCCGATCAACTGGACGATATCATTCGCTTCAGTGACCATCCTTCCATGTGCTGAACTGACTTCGTCGACAGCGAAGGTGAAGGCGGCAAAACGATTGAAGCCGCCGGCGATCGCGACAGAGACGCCATGGCGGATGCCAAACTCGTCTGCGTCGTCGAAAAGGCGCTTCTGGGCGCGCAGCGGAAACTGACGCGCGGCTTCGCGGGTCCACTGCAGTGTGGCGCGCCCGTTTCGAGCGAAGGCGACCACGGGATCGACGTCCTGGTAGCCTTCCGTAAAATAGTGCTCGCTCCAGCGCTTGGGATAAGACGAGATCAAAATCGGATCGGTTTCGCCGAAGCCGAGATAGGCGAAGTATCGGAAGCCCATGCTCTCGGCGACGCGCTGGCCGACGCGCGCAAATTCTGCTTCCGCAGCCGACGAGTGCAGACCGTCGACGAGCTCCTGATAGGCCATTTCCACTGATTTCATCCGGTTTCCGTGGGTTGCGGCGCCTTGCTTCACGCGCCTGATGATCCTCTTGCGATCGATGAGAACGGCCTTGCCGCGAAGATGTGGCGATAAAGGGGCCACAACTTTAGAGCGAATCCACCCTGTCAGATCCGACAGGTACGATCGGAGCCCCGTGTCTGATTGATTGGCGGCAGATCAACGATTCGGAGCTGGACATGCAGGTCGTCGAACTGAGCCGCGCCGGATATGGCGCCAACATCACGCTGCTGATGGGCATGCACCGGCTGCGCCGGAAAGTATTCAAAGACCGGCTCGACTGGTCGGTTGGGACCACGGGCGATCTTGAGATGGATAGCTACGACACGCTAGATGCGACCTACCTAATCGCTGCCGATCGCGGCACGGTGGTCGGCTGCGTGCGACTGCTGCCGACAACTGGGCTGAACATGCTGGCCGACACATTTCCGGAGCTTCTGGACGGCGAAGATGCCCCAAGTTCCGATCTGATCGCGGAAAGCTCCCGCTTCTGCGTCGATACCGAGCTAACCGGCGCCACGACAGATGGAGGCCTCCGGCGAGCGACATTCATGCTGTTCGTCGCGATGCTCGAATGGGGCGAGGCGAGGGGACTGGCGTCGATCGCGACCGTCACCGATCTGCGCATGGAGCGCATTTTGCGTCGGGCCGGATGGACCCTTGAGCGTCTTGGCACACCGCAGCGCATTGGATCGACCGTAGCGGTAGCTGGCCTGCTGCCGATCGAAGATGCCACGCTCACTGCCGTTCGACGCAACGGCGGCCTGACCGCCCCGGTTCTTCCGCTCGACGTGCCGCTGCCGCTGGCAGCGTAATGGCTTCTCCCATGATGAAGACCACTCTTCTCGCAGCCGTGGTGATCGGCCTATCGGCCAGCGCCGCGCGGGCTGACGATTGGGGCTGCACCGTTCTGCTCTGCCTCGCCAATCCGGGCGGGCCGACCCAATACGCGGCCTGCGTTCCGCCTGTGACCCGGCTCTGGTCGCATCTAAAGCGGGGAGGGGCCTTTCCGACCTGTTCGGCCGCAGGCCAGAGCGCCTCGCCGGTTGGGTACGACCCTTACGAGCCATGCCAGGATGGATATGTCCTGCGGGAGCTTGGGCGCGATGGCGCGCCGCAGCCGGCCTGCGTCTCGAGCAAGCCAGTTCGCGACTGCAACCGCGCGGACGAAACCTGCCAGCCGCATGACATCCAGGCGGTCCGCCATCGCGCCCAACCCAATTTCATCAATGTCACTGGATCGGATGGCGTCAGCACGCGGGTGCGATTCTGATGGAGACCGCTGACATCACGACATTGATCGAGCGCTGCACAGAGCCCGCGCTGACACGCCCCGTCGCTGCGATCATGCGACAGGCGAGCGCGTCCGAACCCTTGCTCGTGACAATCACCAGCAAACGGCCGATCCGGGTTCTGGCCGACACAAAGCCTGAGGCGATCGCTATTGCCAGCGAAGCTGCCGTGGCAGGCAACACTGTCCGGGTCGGAATGGCTCAGCTTGATGTCGCGGATCTTAAAACGGCTGGGCTTACTCTTACGGAGGCGTTCGACCCTTGCGCCCATATCGCCGGCGTCGCGCGCGTATTCCAGGCGCGCCGGGCACAACTGCTCGTCCGCGGCGTCCCTGATACTGTCGCAGGCGACAAGGCGGTCGCCTCGTTCAAATCAGCTCGGATGGACCAGACACCTCCGGCTGAGGTTAAGCCCGGCGTCAGTGATGAGCCGGCGAAGGAGCCTACTTCGCCGCAAGAAGAGATCGCATCCGCCAAGGACCCGCCGTCCTGGAGCGTGTACGGCGCGCGGCGCGGCTCGTCGCTCCTGATCTACAGCCGCTAACCCAGCCAGTTCCCATTGTTCGACCGCACGCAACCTGCGGCGTCGATCCCGCACGTTCCGGAGAGTTTTTCCATGCCTGTCCCGCTTCGCCCATTTGCAGCCCCTGCCATCATGGCGGCCGCGTTCGTTCTGTTCGCTGCCGAGCCCGCGCTGGCCCAGACCGCCAATATCGAGGGCGTTCTTCAGAACATTGTCACGATGCTGACCGGCAATGTCGCACGTCTGCTGGCGACGCTCGCCGTGATCATCGTCGGCATCGCCTGGATGTTCGGCTATCTCGATTTGCGCAAGGCGGCCTATGTCGTGCTCGGTGTCGCCATCGTGTTTGGCGCGTCCGAGATCGTCTCGACCCTGACCGGCGGCACTTGAGGCGCGGCCGCAATGACGAACGATCCCGAACGCCTGACCGAGGACACGCTGTTTCTCGCCTGCACGCGGCCTGCGACGATCGCGGGCGTCACCATGGAGGCGATGGCCATCAATGTGATGGCGTCCTGCATCCTGTTCCTGATGGCCGGCTCGATCGTCTACGGGCTGATCGCCTTGCCGATCCACCTGATCTGCCGCGCGATCTGCCGGCACGATCCCAACCAGTTCCGCCTGCTCGTCGCCTGGCTCGAAACACGCGGCCGCGCGCGCAACGGCGCGCTCTGGGGCGGGTCGTCGCCGACGCCCTTGCGTCTCGTGCGCCGCTTCAACATTCGTGAGATCGCTCATGGCTGACGCGGCCCGCCTGATGGCTCGCGAGATCGAGCCCGACGTTCATCTGCCCTATGTCCGGCACGCCACCGAGACCGTGATCAGTCTTTCGACGCGGGCGCTGATGACGACGATCCGTCTCGACGGCATCGCCTTCGAGACCGCTGACATCGGCGATCTCAACGACCTGCACGCCAAGCTCAATCTGACCCTTCGCAATCTCGCCGATGATCGCCTGGCGCTCTGGACGCATCTGATCCGGCGCAGCGACAGCTCCTATCCGGAGGGTGAGTTCTCGTCCGCCTTCGCCCGCGATCTCGACCAAGGGTATCGTGGGACGATTAAGGGCACGAAGCTGTTCCGAAACGAGCTCTATCTCACCATTGTCGCTCATCCCGGCCGGGATCGTGCGGAAGCAGCGGTCGGGTTCGTCTCCCGTTTGGGCCAGGCGCGCCGCGGGGGAGGGGAGGTCGATGCCGCCGCCCTGAAGCGGCTGAACGATGCGGCTCGCGACATCACGGCCGCGCTCGGCCGCTACGATGCAAGACAACTTAGCCTCATCGAGCAAGACGGCATTCTGTTCTCGGAGCCAATGCGGCTCCTTCACTTGCTGGCCTCCAGTGAGGATTTGCCGACGGCGCTCCCTCAAGGCCGGATCGGCTCGGCGGTCTACACCAACCGCGTTATTTTCGGTCGCGAGGCGATCGAGGTCCGGGCGGCAGGCGGGTCCCTCTTTTCCGGCATGTTCGGCCTGAAGGAATACCCGGCCTCGACCAAGCCCGGCATGCTGAATGGCCTGCTGTCGGCGCCGTTCGAGTTCGTGCTCTCGCAAAGCTTTGCCTTTCTGTCGAAAGCCGACGCCAAGACGGTCCTGACCCGCAAGCAAAACCAACTCGTCTCGACCCAGGACGTTGCTGCCTCGCAGATCGACGATCTGAACGATGCGCTGGATGATCTCGAATCCAATCGCTTCGTCATGGGCGATCACCATCTTTCGTTGCTGGTGCGCGCCGACAACCCCAAAGCGCTGATGGAAACGATGGCGCAAGCGCGACGCGTGCTAGCCGAAGCCGGCGCGGTCGTCGCGCGCGAGGATCTTGGGCTTGAGGCCGCCTACTGGGCGCAGATGCCGGGTCTGTTCAAGCACCGCGCTCGGTCCGGGGCGATCACCTCGCGCAATCTCGCCGCGCTGTCACCCTTCCACAGCTATCCAGTCGGCAAGCCAGACGGGAACCATTGGGGACCGTCCGTCGCCATGCTGAAGACAGCTTCGGGCTCGCCGTACCATTTCTCCTTCCATGCCGGCGATCTCGGCAACACCTTCATTTGCGGCCCATCGGGGTCCGGCAAGACAGTGCTTCAGAATTTCCTGCTCGCCCAGGCGGAAAAGTTCGGCTGCCAGCGCGTCATGTTCGACAAGGATCGTGGCGCCGAGATCTTCGTGCGCGCCTCTGGCGGCACCTATCTCACGCTGAAAAACGGCGTGCCCACAGGCTGCGCGCCGCTGAAGGCGCTCGAGTTGACACCGACCAATCTCGCCTTCCTCGGCGAGCTCGTCCGCAAGCTCGTCACTATCGAGGGCAGGGCGCTGTCCGTCGTCGATGAGGAGCGTATCGATTCCGCTCTCGAGGCAATGCGGGCGCTCCCGCGCCAGGAGCGCTCGCTGTCGGCGCTTCGCGCCTTTCTGGGGCAGCAAGACCGCGAAGGCGTCGGCGCCAGGCTCGAACGCTGGTGCAATGGTGGGCCTCTCGGCTGGGTCCTTGATGCCGAAGAGGACGCGATCGCGCTGGAGGCCAGCTTTATCGGCTTCGATATGACCGATGTGCTCGACCATCCCATCGTTCGCACGCCGCTGATGATGGTGCTGTTCCATCGCGTCGAGCAGCTCATCGATGGCCGCCGCATCATCATCGACATCGACGAATTCTGGAAGGCGCTCGGCGATGATGCCTTTCGCGCGCTGGCAAACGACAAGCTCAAGACCATCCGCAAACAGAACGGCGTCATGGTGTTTGGGACGCAATCGCCACGCGATGCGCTGGCGTCTCCGATCGCGCACACCATCGTCGAGCAGTGCCCGACGCAGGTCTTCATGCCGAACCCCCGGGGCACGCGCTCGGACTATGTCGATGGCTTCCATCTCACCGAGACCGAGTTCCGGCTGATCAAGGAAGAACTCTCGGCCGAAAGCCGTCGCTTCCTGATCAAGCAGAACGGTCAGTCCGTCGTCGCCGAACTCGATCTTGGCGGGATCGATGACGCGCTCGCCGTTCTGTCGGGCCGCACCGAGACCGTCGAGTTGCTCGACCGTATCCGCGCCGAGGTTGGCGACGAGCCGGCAAGATTCCTGCCCCGCTTCCATGCCGAGAGAAGGATCGACCGATGAGAACACGCCACTTTCTGATCGCGATCGCGATGGCCGGACTGCCGACAGTCAGCTCCGCCCAACAGGGCGTGCCGGTGTTCGACGCCGGCGCGATCGCAAAGCATGTCGAGCAGATCGGCAAGCTGACCGAGCAGATCAAGACGATGCAGGCGCAGCTCACGCAGGCCAAGCAGCTTTACGAATCCTTCAATAAGCTGACCGACGTCAACGACGTCGCCTCGCTCCTGGGCAGTGATGAATTCCGGAAACACCTGCCGAAGGAATTCGGCGAGATCGAGAAGCTCGTCTCGGGCGGCGGCGGATCGCTGGCCGGCGTCGTTGACCGGTATCTCGATCAGAACCGCGCCTATCAGGGCGGCGACGCGAACTCCTTCTATCGCAGCGAGCTCGACCGCATTGCCCGCCAGACGGGGGCCAAGCACTCGATCGGACAGAGCGTCTACGACACGGCCTCAAAGCGCATCGATGGGCTGGAGGAACTTCGTCGGAAGATCACCGCGTCCAAGGACGCCAAGGACGTGCTCGACCTCTCCGCCCGCATTCAGGCCGAACAGGCGCTCCTGCAGAACGAGGTCTTGCGCATGCAGGGCCTCGCCATGGTCCAGCAGGCGCGCGGCGAGATGGACGGTCAGCGCGCGAAGGAACGGCGCCGCCAGTTGGTCGACGAGATGAAGGCGGCTCTTCAATGAGCAAGCCTTTGATTGCCGTCATCTTGACGATCGCGCTCTCCGGCTGTGGCGACGAGCAAGCGGAGCGCGCGAAGCAGCCGTCGCCGATGCAAGACGTGCCCTTCTTCCTAGCGAACGCATCTGACCATGAAGCTGCGCTGGCGCGCTGCCGAGCCAATCCTGGCGACCTGCAGTCCGATGCCACCTGCCGCAACGCGGAGGAAGCCAATCGCAAGGTGATGATCTGGGGTCGAGAAGCTGCCCTGAAGCGCGCGAGCAATTGAGATGGCGATCAACGTCTTCGACGAGTTCCTGAAGGAGTTCGAGCAGCCGATCACGACTTTCGTGTCGACGTCTGTCTCGAACCTCGCGACCTTCGTCGATGGACCGCTACGGGTCGCTGTCCTCCTCTATGTCGTGCTGTACGGTTTTGCGGTCATGCGCGGCGCAATCGCCGAGCCGATCCAGGAGTTTGCTTGGCGAGCGATGAGGCTCGTCCTGATCGTGCTCCTCGCGTCGAATGCGAGTTCGTTCCAGCAATACGTCACCGACCTCTTCTTCACGTCGCTGCCGAAGGAGATTGGAAACGCTCTTGCGGGTTCGGCCCTTGATGCCAACTCGGGTGCGCCCTTCGACAAGCTGTTGAACAAGGGGATCGAGGTCGCCCAAAAGATCTACGATCGAGCAGGCCTCACGGACATCGCGCCAGCTTTGATAGCCGCGATCCTTCTGGTCTTCACGGCCGTTTCAGGCTTTCTGCAGTTCGCGATCCTGCTCTACGCGAAGGTTGGCTTGGCGATCGTCATCGCGCTCGGGCCGATCTTCATCGCTCTGGCGCTGTTCGACGCGACGCGGCCCTTTGCTGAGGCTTGGACACGACAGGTTGCTAACTTCCTGATCCTGCATGTGCTCGTTGTCGCCCTTGTCGGCTTGATGCTCACTTCGGTTCAGGGCTTCGTCGAGAAATATGGTGCTGATGCCGCGTCCGGCGGCGCCATCATCGTCGGCGCCGTCGCGATCAGCGCGGTACTCGGTCTCGCCGCCTACATTGCTCTGCAACTCCCGGCCATCGCCGGCGGTCTTGCCGGCGGCGGTGCATCGCTCACAGCACGCGTCGTCACCAGCGCCATCACTGCGAACGCAGCCTCTGCCGCCGTCGGCGCTTATGCCGGCGCGCGAACCGCGGCCAGCCGCACGGCGGCGAGGATCCGCGAGCGACGACAGGGTGGCGAGATCAGACGCGTCTGAATGTCCCCTCCACACCAGGAACAACCGCATCCGCGCAAGGATGCTGAGAAGGATTTGCTTCGATGAATTGTCGCGCGATCACCAGCCTCATGCTGGCTCTGGCCGTGACCGGTTGCGCCGGCTGGAACAAGGGCGCTCCGTCCTGCGACGGGTCGGCCAAGCGCCCGCTGAACAGGTCGCTTTGGGATTGGGAGGCAAACCCTCCCGCCGCGCCGAAACCCGATTTGCCACCGGTCAAACGGCTCGGTCAGGTGCAGCCTGTCCCGTCCACTGACGGGCTCGCGCAGCCGAAGTCCGCTTGGTCGTCCTTTGACATCACGCGCTCGTTCCTGCCCTGCAGCGAGGCGACGCGCCATGGTTAGGCCCGACGACCTCAAGGACTATTTCGACAATGCGCGCCGCTGGGAGCAGGATTTGCTGCTGACGGCGCAGCGCTCGAAGCGGCTGGCCTGGTTCGTCGCGACCGCAGCCTGCGTTCTCGCGACGGCCGCCGTCGGCGCGGTCGCGGCGCTCGCTCCCCTCAAGACTGTCGAGCCCTTCGTCATCCGTGTCGACAACGCGACAGGCATCGTCGAGACGGTGTCGGCGCTCGGGACATCGCCGCGCAGCTACGACGAGGCGGTGACCAAGTATTTCCTCGGTCGCTACGTCCGCTCGCGCGAAGGCTACAGCCAGGCCGAGGCCGCCAGCAATTTCCAGACGGTGGCGCTCCTCTCCTCGCAGGCCGAGCAGGCGCGCTTTGCCGCCGTCTATCGCGGCTCGAACCCGGAAAGTCCGCAGGTGCTGCATGGGCGCTTCGGCGTCGCAGAAGTCCGCATCAAGGCGATCTCGCTCCTGGCCGACAACCTCGCCTCCGTCCGCTTCCTCAAGGAAAGCCGTAAGGGTGAGGAGATCAAGGTGACCCATTGGATCGCGACGCTGACCTTCGCCTATGTCAACGCGCCGGTCTCCTCGACCGATCGCCTGATCAACCCGCTCGGCTTCCTCGTCTCGGAGTACCGCGCCGATCCGGAGGTCGCGCCATGAACCGCTGCTCGATCGCGGTCGCAGGCGGCTTGGTGCTGGCGCTTGGCCTCGGCGTGCCATCGCTAGCCCTGCAGCTCCCGACGGCCGGCGCGCGCGACGAGCGCGTGCGCTTCGTCGCCTATGACCCAGCCAATGTCGTCAAGGTCAACGGAGTTATCCGGGCCTCGACCCAAGTGATCTTCGCCGAGGATGAGGAAATCGCCCATGTCGCGATCGGCGACTCGATCGCCTGGGAGGTCGCGCCGGCCGGCTCGATCCTGTTCCTCAAACCCCGCGAAAAGCACCCGCCGACCAATCTGCAGGTCGTCACCACGCGTCGCGACGGACGCAAGCGCTCCTACCAGTTCGAGCTTTCGATCGCGGAAGCCTCGCTGAGGGAGAGTTATTTCGTCGTGAAGTACTCTTACCCAGCGGATGAAGCCGATCGCCGTCGCGCCGAGAACGAAGCCCGCGGCCAGCAGCGCGAAGGCGCGGTCATCGACCAGACGTTCGATCTCCACCAGCAATACAGCGCGCGCAATTGGCGCTTCTCGGCGCAGGGGCCGGCCGATCTCGAACCCGATGGCGTCTTCGACGACGGAAAAGTCACGAGCTTCCGCTTCGCGGGCAATCGCGAAGTGCCGGCAATCTACATTGTCGGCTCGGACGGCGCCGAAAGCCTCGTGCCTAAGGACGTCCGCGGCGAGGTTGTCGTGGTGCATGCCACCGCGCGCGAGTTCCGGCTGCGCCGCGGCAGCGAGGTGCTCTGTATCTTTAACGAAGCCTTCGACGCCGTCGGCGTGAACCCGGGGACCGGCACGACGAGTCCCAGCGTTGCGCGGACCCATAAGCAGCCAGTCCCTGTTCGGCGTCGTTGAGGAGCGTCTCATGACTGATCAGACGACGACATCCGGCATCGACGGTGAACGCGGCATCACGCCGGTTTCCGGACCGGTCGAAGGCAGCGGCCGGGCATTGGCCAGGCGGGGCATCGGCGCGGCCGCGCTGATCGCCTTTTCGGTCCTTGTGATCTGGAGCACCTGGAAAGCCGAAAAGCCCGTCGAGCAGGGCGGAGCGAAGCCCATAATCCGCCAGACGACGACTTTTGAGCCGGCGCGCGAGCCGCCGGCGCCGGCTCCTGTCCAGCAGGCGGCCCTGCCGGTCCTGCCGCCTCAGCTCGCGCCTGCCGCCACACCGCCGCAGACCGACAAATTGATGGAGAGCGCGCGGCGTGCGCCGGTGCTCGCCTTCAATCGGCCAGGGCGCGGGCCGTCGGGAGAAGAAGCAGGGCAGGGGGCCTTCCTCCCGGGTTCACCCCTGCTCGCTGGTTCGGCCGAGCCACGCAACGAGTTGGCCGACAAGCTCAAGGCCACGACAATCGACGGCGTGCGCGCCGCGCGCCTGCCAAACCGCAATCTCCTGGTGACGCAGGGGACCGCAATCCCATGCGTGCTCGAGACGGCAATGTCGTCGGATGTACCAGGATTCGTCTCGTGCGTCGTGTTGCGCGATGTCCTGTCGGATTCCGGCCACGTCGTGCTGATGGAGAAAGGCACGCAGATCGTTGGGGAATATCGCGGCCAGGTCCGAAAAGGCTCCAAGCGCATGTTCGTGCTCTGGACGCGGGCAAAAACCCCGACCGGCGTCATCGTCGCGCTGGCCTCGCCAGCGACCGACGCGCTCGGCCGCGCAGGTTTTGACGGCGAGATCGACACGCATTTCTGGGAGAGGTTCGGTGCAGCGCTCCTACTCTCGATCGTCAGCGACGCCGCGGCGATCGGCCGCCAGCAGCTCGAGGATGCCGATATCGAGATCCGCAACACGTCCGGCGCGGCCAACACGGCTGCGGGCATCGCCGTCGAGCGCTCGATCGACATACCCCCGACGCTAAACAAGAACCAGGGCGAGCGCGTGAACATCTTCGTCGCCCGCGATCTCGATTTTTCGTCTGTCTACGATCTGAAGCGGATCGAAAGCCGCGCGCGGATTTTGGATCGTACGGTACATGGCATCGATGCCGGTGTGGCGTCTGGCTCGCGAGTCACGAAGCCATGACGGCACTCTCGACATTGCCGATTGATGCGCAGCCCGTCGTGACGCTTGCGCCGGCGGCGCCGACGACCCCGAGCGCTTCCGAGCGCCGCGCCAATCGGATTGTGCTGGAGCGCTATCTCGCGCCGCTCGCGCGGTTTCTGTCTCACTCCGAGCTGACGGAGATCGTCGTCAACCGCCCAGGCGAGGTGTTTACGGAAGGGCCGGACGGTTGGCAGCGCCATGAGTCAGCCGATCTCAGTCACGCCCATCTCATGCATCTGGCGACAGCGGCTGCCGGCTACACCCGACAGGATATCGCCTCCGACCATCCGATCGTCTCAACGACGCTGCCAGGCGACGAGCGCTGCCAGATCGTCGTGCCACCAGCGGTACCGGCAGGAACCGTAAGCCTGACCATCCGAAAGCCCTCGACCGTCACGATGACGCTTGAGGATTTCGAGGAGCGCGACCTATTCTCCGACATTCGTGTGACCAGCGATGATCTCTCGGATGACGAGACCGAGCTGGTTCGCCTGCGAGACTCAGGGCAGTGGCGAGAATTCCTGGCGCTGGCGGTTCGCAGCCGCCGCAATATCATCATCTCCGGCGCGACCGGCTCCGGCAAAACCACGCTGTCGAAGGGTCTGATCGCCCAGATTCCGGCGGCCGAGCGCCTCGTAACGATCGAGGACACCGCCGAGCTTGTGGTGCCGCAGCCCAACCATGTCCGGCTGCTCTACGCCAAGGACGGGCAGGGGCTCGCCAAGGTCGGTCCGCGCGAGCTGCTGGAATCGTGCCTGCGCATGCGCCCCGACCGCATCCTGCTGCAGGAGCTGCGCGACGGCACGGCGTTCTTCTATCTGCGCAATGTGAACTCCGGTCATCCGGGCTCGATCACGACGGTCCATGCCGATTCCGCGCGCCTCGCCTTCGAGCAGTTGACCCTGCTGGTGAAGGAAAGCGCGGAGGGCCGGGACCTCGCTCGTGACGACATCCGCAACCTGCTGCGCCAGACCGTCGACATCATCATCCAGATGAAACGCGAGCACAGCCGCTTCCGCATCACGGAGATCGATTATGACCCCGTTCGAAAGCGCCTCGCCAGCGCGTAGGGTGGCGCTGCGGCTAGGCCTAATGATCCTTGGCACCGCCGTCTTCCTGTTCGTCGGTTCGAATGTCCTGCTGCTGGGCCTTCGCACGCACGATGGTCGCTTCCACTGGAACGAGCTTGCGCTCGCCTGGCCACATTACGGCACGGACGAGCGCCTCGACCGGTGGATCACCTTTGGCACGCTGGCCGGCACGATCGCAGCCTTCGGACTAATGGGGCTGGTCCTGCGGCAAAAAACGCGACCGCTGCATGGCGAGGCGCGCTTCGCCACCGAGCGCGACATCCGCAAAGCGGGCTTGCGCGCCAAACAGGGTATCCTTCTCGGCCGGAAGGATGGCAAGTTCCTCTGCTTCGGCGGGCCTGAGCACGTCATGGTCTATGCCCCAACGCGCTCGGGCAAAGGCGTCGGCTATGTCATTCCGAACCTGCTGAACTGGCCGGATTCCGTCGTCGCGCTCGACGTCAAGAAGGAGAACTTTGACCGCACGGCCGGGTTTCGGGAGGCGAGCGGGCAGGCCGTCTTCCTGTTCGATCCACTCGACGAGCAGGGTCGAACGGCGCGCTACAATCCGCTGGCTTATGTCCGCCGCGACCCGGTCGATCTCTATGACGATCTCCAGCGTATCGCGGTCATGCTGTTCCCCGCCGAGAACCGGGCCGATCCGTTCTGGTTCGAAACCGCCCGCTCGGCCTTTGTCGCGATCGGCGGCTATGTCGCCGAGACGCCGGGGTTGCCGCTGACCATCGGCGAAATCCTACGGCAGCTTTCTGCCTCGAGCGATCTAAAGGCGCATTTTCTTAGCCTCATGAAGGAGCGCGCCAAGAGCAACGCGCCGCTCTCATCCCATTGCATCGGCGCGCTGAACGATTTTCTGTCGGCCTCCGAAAACACCATGAACTCGGTCCGAAAGACAACAACTGCGCGGCTCGGTCTCTGGCTCAATCCGCGGATTGATGCGGCGACATCCGCGAACGATTTCGACCTTCGCGAGCTGCGCTCCCGGCCGATGTCGATCTATCTCGGGGTTACTCCCGACAACCTCGACCGGATGGCGCCGCTGCTCAACCTGTTCTTCCAGCAGGTCATCGATCTGAACAGCCGCGAGCTACCGGAGCAGAACCCGAAGCTGAACCGCCGCGTCCTGCTGCTACTCGACGAGTTTCCGGCGCTCGGCCATGTCGGCGTGCTCGCCAAATCCGTCGCCTTCGTCGCGGGCTACGGCATTCGCCTTCTCACGATCATCCAGAGTCCGGCGCAACTCCGGGCGATCTACGGCCCCGATCTCGCCAAGACCATCATGACCAACCATGCCATCGAGGCCGTGTTCGCCCCGAAAGAGCAGGACGTCGCCAACGAACTGTCGGAGCGGATCGGCTACGACACGGTCCAGGCAAAAAGCCGCTCGCGACCGTGGGGCCTGTCCTCTGGAAAGCGCAGCGAGTCAGTTTCGGATCAGCGCCGCGCGCTGATGCTGCCGCAGGAACTCAAGCTGATCTCGTCGTCGAAGGCGTTCATCCTGGCGGCCAGCGTGCCGCCGATCATCTGCGACAAGATCATCTACTACGAGGACGCAGCCTTCACCGCGCGACTGAAAGCGCCGCCGGTGATCGCACCCAACCGCGGTCCTTCGAACATGCTGCTGGCGAGCGAGATCATCGAGCTCAAATCCGCCGTCGCCGAGCTGCAGGCGACGTTCCGGACACGGCCGATGACGGATGAGGAAATCGCCGATCCGACGCTCATCCCGGACGACGCCACCTTCGACTTCGGCGACGTGCCCGTCGATCTGGAGGGGCTTTCGGAGGATGAACTGAAGGACTGGTGCTCGCAGGTGATCGATGCTGCCATCATCCCCGCGAAGGGAGCGGGTAAGCCGGTGAAGGAGATGCGTCGTGGCCGATGACAAGAGCGATCCAGGCGAGTTTTCGATCGGGCGAGGTCGGGACAAAGGTGCAAACGCTAACAGTTTCGAAAAGCATGGAGCATCTCGCACGCCGCCAGGCCAAGGAGAGACTGCTCGAGCCGAGTTCGACCTAGGTGATGCCAGCCAGCGCCACTCCGAAAGCGGTATGCCGGAGCGGTTACGGCGCAAATACTATATCGCCGAAGCGGGTACGCGTGACGAGGCGAACGCTTACGCCGATCCGAGAGGTGAGTATCTTGCGTTCAAAGTCTCGGCAGAACGAGTAGCGACGCGGCTCGAGGACGCTGGCGTCATCCGCGACATGGTGTCGATCGCTCAGCATAGAGGCTGGGCGGAAGTGCAGGTTAGCGGATCAGTCGAGTTCCGACGGACGGCGTGGCTGGAAGCCTCGGTGCGCGGACTGTCTGTTAGGGGCTATGAGCCTGATCCCGTCGATCGTGCCGCGCTTTCATTCCGGACAACGGGGCCAGCGCAGTCGAGCGGCCAGCGGCAGACGCGCCCGCCGCGCGATGCGAGAGCATCGGAAACTCTAATTGTCGATGGGGTCCAGACCAAACGGCCAATCGACGTGACGGTGTTGCCGCCGGAAGCTCCGAGTGCAAGGTTTGCAACGACGCACGACCGACCTGACATGACCGCGGCACGAAGCTGGGGCGCGGGCACAGAGATGGCCGCGGCGATCGATAGGCGTAGACAGGTCAAGTCGTTTGAGAGGCCGGACATTACAATTGAAGTTGTCGCATCGGAGGCACACGTGCCGCACCGACCGGAACGCGACCAATGGCAGGCTCGCGCGGATGGGTTCCGATCGGGCGACAAAAAAGAGAATTCGGATGATGCCGTCAAATCGGCTCGGTCTCAGCTTGCCGCGATCCAGCGCGCGCTCGCTAAGGCCGTGCGCGATCCAATACTGCGAGAGTCCGTTTTGCGCTTTGCAAGAGAGCGGATTGCGGAGGAACTTGAAAGAGGCGGGACGTTTGAGCGAATGCAGGTCACGCAAAAAAATCAGAGCCGCCAGAAGACCGCACCCGTTCCAGAAAATACCAAGTTCTCACGCAACATGGCAAATCGCAGAACCCCCGATATCGAGCGCTAAGCGGTTCGAACGTCTGCTCAGTGATTGCCTATACTATGGCCTGACCATCAGCGCCAACGAGCAGCGTTTGGAACTTTTCCGGCGCGACGCCAGCAACCTCCATGCCCGGCGATCCGACAGGCATGTCGAGAACGGCGAGGCCGAGCGCCGCTGGCCTGTCTTTCAACAACCTGCAGAGATCCGAGGCCGGCACATGTCCCTCAAAAGCCATCGACGATGCCCGTGTGGCAGGACTGGACCTTTTCCGGGACGTATTGGTGGCGTTTCCGACCACGTTATCGATCATGCCCTCCATTTCGGCGAAGTCGGCATCGACAAGGTCGCGCGTCGCTGCGTGGTCCATCAGCTCGGAGCGCAGACGCAGGCGCGTGATCGGCGTGCGCAGATCGTGCGACACCGCCGCCAATGCCTGCATGCGCTCGGAGACGAGTCGCTGGATGCGCTCGCGCATGGTGTTGAAGGCGCGCGCCGCGCGGCGGACTTCCGCCGGGCCAGCCTCGTCCAGTGGCTGCGGAGTCTGGTCGAGGCTGAAGCGCTCGGCGGCCACGGCGAGATCGCGCAGGGGCCGCGTCGCCCAGTTCAGCAGCAGGACGGCGACGACAACGATCGCGACGCCGAAGCAGATCGTCACCGCAAGCACGCTCCAGTCGACATGCTGGGCGCGCGGAGAGCGGTCGATGAGAAATTGACCCAGGAGCCGTCGTTGAGCCGAACCGAGACCAGCATCATGTGATGGTGAGCGTCGGCATCGCCAAAGCCGAGCGGGCCGTCGTCGGCGAAGCCGAGCCGGAAGGATTCCGACGCGAGGTCGGGCACGAGTTCCTTGAGTTTGGCCTTCACGGCGGCCGTACGTTCCGTGGTCGGCGCGATGCCGAGCACCAGGCTGACCTTGCTCCAGTGCACCTCCAGGCTGGCGCTCGACAGGTCATGCGCAGCGCGGTCTCGCTCTGGCTCGTGGGGAATGCGGCGATGGGGAGCTTGATCGAGACGATCCGCTCGGCCAGGCTCGGGCCACGCTGCGCGCTCGCCAGGCTCTCGACGCCGACGCGATAGGCCCAGTAGCCGACGAGGTGGAAGGCGAGCAGCGCCGCGACCAGGATCAGCATAGCGCGGCTCGCCCCACGGCGCGGTAGCCTCCTCGACGGCTGAATATCCACTGCGTCTGCCTCGGCGGTTGAGGCGACGTCGACGGCAACACAATGTTGCAGCCGAGCTCTCAAATCCTCGCCGATGTCGCGATCCGGCGCGATTGCGTTTGCAGGCTCGGTTTTTTCGACAGGAAATAACGAACGATGCGGTAGCCCAGCATCGCGGCTATCAAAGCGGCATAGACCAGAGGCTCCAGGGGCCATGCCTTGACCACCATGATGAAGTGGATCGCGACCGCCGGCACCGCGACATAGACCAGCTTATGCAGCTTCGCCCACGCGGCTCCCCCCATCCGGCGGATCATCGCGTTGTTGGAGGTGATCGCAAGCGGCACGAGGACGAGGAAGGCGAACATGCCGACGGTGATGTAGGGGCGTTTGACGATGTCAGCCCAGATCGCACCGAGATCGAGGCTCTGATCGAGCAGCACATACACCCCGAGATGCATGGCAGCGTAGAAGAATGCGAGAAGACCGAGGGCGCGGCGGTAGCGCAGAAGGTTTACCTTGGCGATCTGCCGCAAAGGCGTGATCGTCAGCCCGAGCACCAGAAAGCGGAGCGCCCATAGCCCCAGGATCTGCTCAAGCGTCTTGATCGGCTCGGCGCCGAGCTGATCGGTGAAGCCTTGGTAGAAGGCCCAGCCCGCGGGGATGAGGCCTACCCAGTAGAGGGCCGGTCGTGCAAACTTCGACCATGCCGCCTTCACACTTGAGAGCGCGACGGGGGATGCGGCTCTCGCCATCTCAATAGTCCTTTCGAAGGTCCATGCCGGCATAGAGATGGGCGACCTGCTCGGCGTATCCGTTGAAAGGCAGGGTCGCGCGCCGCTTCGTAAAAAGCCCACTTTCTCCGATCCGCCGCTCGGTCTTCTGAGTCCAGCGCGGATGGTCAACCTCCGGGTTCACGTTCGAATAGAAGCCGTATTCGCGCGGGTTTTGACGCTCCCAGGAGGTTCCGGGCTGCTTTTCGACGAGACTGATCCGAACGATCGACTTGATGCCCTTGAAGCCGTATTTCCAGGGGACGACGAGGCGAAGTGGCGCGCCGTTCTGGTTCGGCAGGGTCTCGCCGTAGAGACCGACGGCCAGGATGGTGAGCGGGTGCATAGCTTCATCGAGGCGCAAGCCCTCGACATACGGCCAGGGCAGGGCAGGAAAAGAAGGCCGCTGGCCCGGCATCTCCTCCGGTCGAACCACCGTCTCGAACGCCACGAATTTGGCGCCGCCCAGCGGTTCCACCCGCTTCAGGATTTCAGACAGCGGAAAACCGACCCACGGAACGACCATCGACCAGCCCTCGACGCAGCGGTGGCGGTAGATTCTCTCTTCGAGAGCGATGCCCTTCAGCAAATCCTCCAGAAGAAACTCGGTCGGACGCCCGACGAGGCCGTCGATCTTCACGCGCCACGGCTTTGTCGTGAGGCTGTGTGCCTTGGCCGCCGGATCGCTCTTGTCAGTGCCGAACTCGTAGAAGTTGTTGTAGGTCGTGATGTCCTTGCGCGAGGTCAGCGTCTCTCCGGTGGAGAGCGGGCTTTTCGCCGAAGAGAGCGGATTGGCTGCAACGCGACCTGGAAGCGCAGGCGTGATCGCGAGGGCAGACGCTGCGGCCAGGAAGCCCCGCCGGCTGAGATAGATGCCCTTCGAGGTGATTTCCGAAGGTGAAACATCGGACGGGCGGCGGATCAGCATGGTTTTTGCTCCGGTAGACGAGCGATCGATTTCAGATCGGTCGCGTGCTCATGTTGTCCCGCAACAAGCAGGCAAAGAACGGGTCGGCGTCCCTTCGAAGGAGAGTTCGAGGTTTATGTAAACGCGGTTACCCCGGTCACGGAGACTTGATATGGCAGGGAGTGCGGACTAGATTCTGGACCTGTCATCAGTCGCGCCAAACCGTCCGCCAAGCCACGGCGTCGATCGATCGCCGAGTGACGAAGTCGTGGGATTAGCGACCGCCGATGCGTTCGGGCCGGGGGCCTTCCGACAAGGCTTTCACGGTACTGTTATACCGGACGGCCATCCAGAATGCGAAGGACGGGACGATAATCCACTGGAAGACGGGCGAGAGACCTACCTTGAAGCCAAGGATCGTCACGATAGGCATCAAATCGGAATAGGCCCACGACTGGCGGATGATGATATTCAGCCACTCGCTGAAGATCGTGTAGCCGACGCCCAGAAGCATCGTCAGACCTGCCACATGCCAGAAGCGGCGGCCGGGCCACTGCGAATCCCCGACCAGGATCAGGGCTATCACCAATGAGCTGGTCGCAATAAGCAGGTCTCCGCCGGTGCAATGCACGACCGCAAAGGCCTGCTCGCGCATCGAGCCGGTAGTCCAGATCGTGTAAAGCGGAAGATGAGCGGCTTCCCAAAGCAAATTCCCGACCGCGATGATCGCCAGATAGATGCGGACAGCCGGCAACCAGGCGTTGGTGCGGTTGACTTTCGACCCCGCCAGATCCGGCGGCTCGCTTGCGTTGAGAACCACGAACAAAGCTCCAAAAACATCGACGATGCCGCGCAGCCGCTTGGCCGAGCGGTCAGATGGTATACTGGTTTATCTTCGATGACCAAAGAACAGGTATTTCACGACAGCAGCCATACCAAGCACCAGAACGACTAAAATGACGAGGGCGACGCCTCCCATCACCCAAATCATCGCACCGTGGCCCGCCATCATTCATCATTCCGATGCCATCCATCATTGTTTGTCTCCTATACGCCCGGCGACCGCCAATCCAGACTTCGGCAGTAATTACTGGAGGTCCAGTCGGCTGATTTCACAGCGGTTTGCGGTTCGCTTCCGCCCGCGCGCTGCGCGACCGTTACAATCAAGGTCCACAGGTAACCGACGAGCCCGCAGATTTTCGTTTTCGGTGCCATTCAACGTATGCGTCTTGTTTCCGGGATCGGGGTGATTTCGTTGATGATCCAGCGACCGTTCTTGTCACGCGCAAGAGAGAAATAGACACGGGCTCCCGGCGTGAGTTGGTTCAGATCGACCTCTGGGGTGACTTCGAACTCCATCAACATCGGTGGCCAATTGATATCCGGCATCGGCTGGTGACTCAGGTTGATCGTGCGCCGACTGACATCGATGGAATAGATCGTCCCGAACGCCGCCGGGGGTTCTGGTTCGAGCTGCTCCTGCGCTGCCACACCAGGCAAGCTTTCGACCGTCAGCAGGAGCATGATCGCGGCCGCGCCACGGATGACGGCACGTGACATCGGCTTGGACATCGTGAGCATGCCATATCCTCCTTATCAGAGAGAGGACCGGCCGCGCTTCAGGCACGCGGCCAGTCCCATGTCCGTGCGCTTCAAGCAATGACTCGCGTACCATGAAGGGCGTCGGGTGCCTGAGCCTCGTCGTCACTCGCACCGACGCTCGACTTCTTCGGCAAGCGATAGCCCTTGATCAGCGCGTAGATTGCCGGAATCACGACCAGCGTCAGCACGGTCGATGAGACCATGCCGCCGATCATGGGCACGGCGATGCGCTGCATCACCTCCGAGCCGGCGCCTGTGCTCCACAGGATCGGGATCAGGCCGCCCATGATGGCAACGACGGTCATCATCTTGGGGCGGACGCGTTCGACTGCGCCGAGCATGATCGCTTCTTGCAGATCGGCACGGGTGAAGGCGCGCCCTTCGCGGGAGCATTTGGCCTTCACCTCCTCCAGCGCGTGGTCGAGATAGATCAGCATGATCACGCCGGTCTCGGCGGCGACGCCGGCAAGCGCGATGAATCCGACCACCACCGCGACCGAAAGGTTGAAGCCGAGCCACCACATCAGCCACAAGCCGCCGACCAGAGCGAAGGGCAGCGACAGCATCACGATCAGCGTCTCGGTCAGGCGCCGGAAGTTGAGGTAGAGCAGCAGGAATATGATCAGCAGCGTCACAGGCACCACAACCGCGAGCTTGGCCTTGGCGCGTTCGAGATATTCGAACTGGCCGCTCCAGGTCACATAAGAGCCCGGCGGGAACTGGATGCTGGCTGCGACCGCGGCCTTGGCGTCGGCGACATAGCCGCCGAGATCGCGGTCGCGAATGTCGACGAAGATGTAGACCGCAAGCTGGCCGTTCTCGGTGCGAATCGATGTAGGGCCGCGCAACAGCTTGATCGAGGCGACCTCGCCGAGCGGCACGGTGCCCCCCCCGGGCATGCCGACCAGGACTTCGCGCGCGATCGATTGCGGATCGCTGCGATAGTCGCGCGGATAGCGGATGTTGACGCCGTAGCGCTCGCGGCCCTCGACCGTGGTCGTCACGGTCTCGCCGCCAAGCGCCGTCGACACCGAATCCTGCACGTCGCTGATCATCAGGCCGTAGCGAGCAAGCGCATCGCGATTAGGGGTCACATCGAGATAGTAGCCGCCGATGACGCGCTCGGCATAGGCGCTGGCCGTGCCCGGCACGGCCTTGACCACGGTCTCGATCTGCCGGGCGAGCTTTTCCATCTCAACCAGATCCGTGCCCAGCACCTTGATGCCGATCGGCGTTCTAATGCCAGTCGCCAGCATGTCGGTGCGCGCCTTAATCGGCATGGTCCAGGCATTCGAGACGCCGGGGAACTGGAGCGCCTTATCGAGTTCGGCGATCAGGCCATCGACGGTCAGACCGGCCCGCCACTCGCTCTTGGGCTTGAGGTTGATGACGGTCTCGAACATTTCGGTCGGGGCCGGGTCGGTCGCGGTCTCGGCGCGGCCGGCCTTGCCATAGACCGAGGTCACCTCGGGAAAGGTCTTGATGATCCGGTTCTGGACCTGCAGGAGCTCGGCCGCCTTCGTCACCGACAGCCCCGGTAGGGTCGTCGGCATATACATCAGCGTGCCCTCGTTCAGGCTCGGCATAAACTCGCTTCCGAGCTGGCGCGCCGGCCAGACGGAAGCGCCCAGCGCGATCAGCGCCAGCAGGATCGTTACCGTCTTTGCCTTCAGCACCATTTGGATCACCGGTCGGTACAACCAGATCAGCGCGCGGTTGACCGGGTTCCTGTGCTCGGGAACGATTTTTCCGCGCACGAAGATGACCATCAGGGCGGGCACCAACGTCACCGAGAGGATCGCTGCCGCCGCCATGGCGAAGGTCTTGGTAAAGGCGAGCGGGCTGAACAGCCGCCCCTCCTGAGCCTCCATGGTGAAGATCGGCAGGAACGACACGGTGATGATCAGGAGGCTGAAGAACAGGGCCGGACCGACCTCGCTCGCCGCCTCAATCAGAGATTCGATACGGGGCTTGCCAGGTGGGGCGCGTTCGAGATGCTTGTGCGCGTTCTCGATCATTACGATGGCAGCGTCGATCATCGCGCCGATCGCGATGGCGATCCCGCCGAGGCTCATGATGTTGGAGCCGAGGCCGAGCAGCTTCATCATGCCGAAAGCCATCAGGATGCCGACCGGCAGCATCAGGATTGCAACCAGCGCGCTGCGCACATGCAGCAGGAAGACGAAGCAGACCAGCGCAACGATGATGCTCTCTTCGATCAGCGTCGACTTCAGCGTCGCGATCGCATCGTTGATCAGATTCGAGCGGTCATAGACAGGGATAATCTCGAGGCCCTTGGGCAGGCTGGCAGCGATTTCGCCGAGGCGGGCCTTGACGTTTTCGATCACGCTCAGCGCATTTTGGCCGAAGCGCTGCAGAGCGATGCCGCTGGCGACCTCGCCTTCTCCGTTGAGTTCAGTGATGCCGCGACGTTCGTCGGGGCCGAGTTCGATCCGCGCCACGTCCTTGAGCAGGACTGGGGTCCCATTATTGACCTTGAGGACGACGTTCGAGAGATCAGCGACGCTCTTCAGGTAACCGCGGCCGCGAACCATGAACTCGAATTCCGAGAGTTCGACGGTGCGGCCGCCGACGTCCATGTTGCTACCGCGGATGACCTCGCGCACTTTGGACAGCGGGATGTCGAGCGAGCGCAGCCGATTGGGATCGACCACGACATTATATTGCTTGACGAAGCCGCCAACGCTGGCGACCTCCGCCACGCCCTCTGCCTTGGCGATGCCGAAGCGGATGTTCCAGTCCTGCAGCGAGCGCAGATCGGCTAGCGACTTGTCCTTGGCCTGAAGGGCGTACTGGTAGACCCAGCCGACACCGGTAGCGTCGGGTCCGAGCGTCGGCGTCACGCCGGTAGGCAGCTTGCGGGCAGCGCCATTGAGGAACTCAAGCACGCGCGAGCGGGCCCAGTAGATGTCGGTGCCGTCCTCGAAGATGATGTAGACGAAGGAGACGCCGAAGAAAGAGAAGCCGCGCACCACCTTCGATTTCGGCACGGTTAGCATGGCTGTCGTCAGCGGATAGGTGACCTGGTCCTCGATCACCTGCGGCGCCTGGCCCTTGTATTCGGTGTAGACGATGACCTGCGTGTCCGAGAGGTCGGGAATTGCGTCAAGCGGCAGGGTCTTCAGGGCGTAAGCGCCCGACGCCACGGCGAAGGCCGTGCCGATGAAGACGAGCATCAGGTTGCGCGACGACCAGGCGATGAGCTTGGCGATCATGGCTGCTTCTCCCCGCTATCGAGACCCTGGAGCGCAGCCTTCAGATTACTCTCGGCGTCGATCAGGAAGTTGGCCGAGACCACGACGCTGTCATCTGTTGTGACGCCCTCCATGATCTCGACTCGACCGGCGCCGCGCTGCCCGAGCTTGACCTCGCGTGGCTCGAAGCGACCCTCGCCCTTGTCGATAAGGACGATCTGGCGGGTGCCGCTGTCGATGACGGCGCTGTCGGCGACGCTGAGCACCGGCTTGTCCGAGCCCGTATCGATCTCCGCCTCGACATACATGTCCGGCATCAACGCGCCGCCGGGATTGGCGAGCTCGACCCGGACGCGTCCGGTGCGGGTCTCCTTGTTGATCTGCGGATAGACCAGCGTGATCTTGCCGCTGAAGCTCTTGCCGCGCATGCCGCGCGGCGAGACCGTGACCTTCTGGCCGACCGCGACCATCGAGAGATCGCGTTCGGCGAGGTCGATCAGCGCCCACATCACCGAAATATCGGCGACCCGGAACAGCACCTCGCCGGGCGCGGCTCGCATGCCGTTGACAGCCATCCGCTCCAGGATCACGCCGTCCTGCGGGGCCGGCCAGGTCAAGGCTGCGGGCACCTCGCGCGTCCGTTCGATCGCACTCATGGCAGAGTCGGGCACGGCAAGGTTCTCGAGCCGCCGTCGCGCGCCGGTTAGCGCCTGGCTTGTGATCGCGCCGCCCGAGGCGCGTCCGTTGAGCACCGAGAGATATTCGGCTGCAGCGCTCGACAGCGCGGGGCCGTAGATCTTCATCAACGGCTGGCCCTTGCGCACGACGCCGCCGGTGGTGACGTCCTCGACTGCCTCGACGAAGCCCTCGAAGCGCAGCGCCACGACCGAGACGCGGCGCTCGTCGAGCTGGATCGTGCCCGGCGCGCGCAGCGGCATGCCAAGCGGAGCGAGCACGACCGGCTCGGAGCGCACGCCGGCCTTCTGCAGCTTGCCGGCGCTGACCTTGACGGTGTTGCCGTCCTCCTCCTCGCCGTCGAAGACAGGGAGATAGTCCATCCCCATTGAATCCTTCTTCGGCGTCGGCGAGGTGTCGGGCAGCCCCATCGGGTTGCGGTAGAACTTGATCCGCTTGGGTCCCGCGGCAGCTCGTTCGGACGTCTCCGGCGGCTGACCGGCAACTTGGGCGGGCCTGTCGAACTGGATGTCCTGGCTGGCGCGCACAGGCAGATAGTCCTTACCGGATGCGGTTTTCGCCGGAACCGCGGAGAAGGCCGCGAGCCCATCGGGATCGCGGTAGTAGATGACCGGACCGGCAGGCGCGGGCTCGGACGCAGCGCCGGCGGACCGGGCCTTCGTGACCGACGCCATGGCCCCGAGCAGCCACGATGGCAGGGGCAAGTCGGATCGACCGACAATCAGGCCCGCCGCCATCGCGCCGCCCAACGCAAGCAGCGGCAAAAACATTCGAAACAGGCTCTTCATAGGGTTCCTCCCGCCATGCGTTCCAGCTCGGCGTAGCGGGTCTGTTCTTCGACCCTGAGTTTCAGCAGTTCGAGATGGACGTTGCGCAACCGGCGCTCGGCTTCGAGCACAAATGCGAGATCGGTCGAGCCGGCCTCGAACCCATTTTTCGAGACCGCAACGGACTCGCGGGCCGGCGGCAACTGCCGGGTCTCATGGATTCGGATCGCCTTGCCGGCTGCTTCCAGGCCGAACCAGATCGCGGCGACGTCGCCGTCGAGCTTGAGCCGCACGGCGTCGTTGCGGGCATGGGCAGCGCCGAGCCTGCTGGTCGCGGCGCGCTGTTCGGCGTCCTTGGCCTCATATTGCAGCGGCACCTTAAAGCCGAGCAGGAACTCTCCGGTATCGGCCCCGCCACCGGGTCGCTGCACATAAAGCGCCCCCAGTGTCACGTTCGGATAGTAGTTCAGGTCCTTCAGAGCCTTGGTCCCCTTCGCTGCACCGACCTCGCTGGCGCTGGCGGCGAGCACGGGGTTGGCGCCGCGGGCGCGGCTCTGGACCATGGCCAGCGTCAGGCCCGGCTTGAGGCGCCGGAAGCCGGCCGGTCGATCAAAAGGCGTCAGCGGCGGCCGGCCGACCAGCGCATTCAGACGCGCCATGACCGATCTGAGTTCGCCCTCGCGCCGGACGACATCGACGTCGGCGGTCGAAGCCTCGATGCGCCCCTTGATCACGTCCTGCTGATCGACCGCGGTTGCGCCATAGCGCGATTGCAGCAATCCGAGGAGTTCGTCGACCCGGCGCTTGAGCTCTCGTGAGAGTTCGAGCGCCGCGTATGCGGCGTTGTATTCGGCGTGAACCGTCCTGATCCGTGCGATCAGATCGGCTGTGGTGGCGCGGGCCTTGTGGCTGGCGACATCGGCCTCGGCGGCCGCGATGTCGCGCTCCAGGCCGGTCTTGCCCCAGAGCTTCAGCTCCTGTTGCACACCGACCCGGCGTTCGCCGACTCCGCGTCGCGCGTTAACGCCCCAGGCCTCGAACTTGACGAACGGGTCGGGCTGCGCACCGGCAGCGCCGATGGCCTGGCGCGCCGCCTCGGCGTCGTAAGCCGCCGCGACGAGTTCCGGACTCAGCCGCCGGGCCAGCGCGACGACGCTGTCGGAGGTCGCACCGGGAGGCGAAGCCTTGCCCGCGACGGCCGGAGACAGCCACGGCAGAACCGTGACTGCTCCGAGCAGCGCGAGCCGGGTGATTCGGCCCGCGCGTTTCACGGCAGCGCCTTGAGAACGAGTCGGCTTTCAAGCGAATCAACCTCGCCCTGGACCTTGGCGCCGAGCGACAGGCGCCAGCCACCTTCCATGATCAGGTTGACCTTGAAGCGATAGACGCCGGGTTCCGTGCTTGGCATCGGCTCGATCGAGGTCTTCATCGTCTCCATGCCATCGGGCTCCATGTCGAGACGTGTCGCGAAGATGACGGCGTCGGGCACGGGCTTGCCGTCGGACTTGCGGACGAGGCGGACGGCAACGATGCCCTCGCCTTTTTTCGTCTCCTTCTCGACGAGCTGGAAGTCGTAGTCCTTGATGTCGGCATGAGCGCCGGTCGCGCCCGTGCTCAAGGCAAGCACGATCAACGCCGCCGGACGGGCGCATAAAAGCGTCTTGAACAACATGATATGTCTCCAGATTCCATGAGTCCGCGCCGTTCGAGGGCAGGCGGATTGCGATGCAAGCAGACGACAACGCAGCACCCGGAACGAGCCGGACGGCCTGCATCCTGTCAGCCGGTCATGGAATCAGAAGCGGGGAGGTCGCGCAGGCGGGCTCGGCTCGAATTCCGGCAGGGCACGGTCATCAGACCTGTCGGCAAGCTCGGCAGCTTCGTAAGTGATGGTATCCGCCGTCACAGCCTGAGGAGCGACGAAGACGCTCGCAACTGCACAAAATGCCGCGAAGGGACAAGTAGCACGGGTGTCGGCGCTGCCGCTTTGATCCGCCGCCGTTTCCGACTGAGCCATCGTGGCGCAATCAGAAACACGCGAGGTTGCCATTGCAGCCGGGGTCCAGCCGCCCACGATCAAGCCGGCGATAATCGCAGCTCGGAGCAGGACACGAAGGAAACCCGAAAACGGCATTTTTCAACACTCACACAGTGGGTTAGTCGGGACAAGAGCTTGGGCTAGGTTATGACGCGAAAGTGACTCGTAACGCAGTCTTGTGCGGCGCGGGTTGGCCGCTGGATCGGAGCCATAGCGCGGCTCAGATCCGCACCAGGCGCAGCCGGAGGGCGTTGGCAATGACACTGAACGAGGATAGCGCCATCGCCGCAGCCGCAATGATCGGCGAAAGCAGAATCCCAGCGACCGGGAAAAGCACGCCCGCCGCGACCGGAACTCCAAGTGCGTTGTAGATAAAGGCCCAGAACAGGTTCTGGCGGATGTTGCGCATCGTCGCCTGCGACAAGCGGCGTGCCCGCACGATGCCGGTGAGATCACCCTTGAGCAGAGTGATGCCGGCGCTTTCGATAGCCACGTCCGTACCTGTGCCCATGGCGATGCCGACGTCCGCGGCGGCGAGCGCCGGGGCGTCGTTGACCCCGTCTCCTGCCATGGCGACCACGCGGCCAGCGGCTTTGTAGCGATTAACGACGGCGCTCTTCTCTTCCGGCAGCACCTCGGCCTCGACGTCCGCAATACCCAGTCGGCGCGCGACAGCTTCTGCGGTCGTCCGGTTGTCGCCGGTGAGCATGATCACGCGAATCCCTTCGGCCTTGAGGGCCGCCAGCGCTTCAGGGGTTGACGCCTTAACAGGGTCGGCAATCGCTATGGCGCCAGCCGCGCGACCGTCGATGCCAACGAAAATCGCGGTTGCGCCTTCGCGCCTCAGGTCATCTGCCGCTTGGGACAGTGTCGCAACATCCACCCCTTGCTCGGACAAGAACTTGGCGTTGCCGATCACCACGGGGCGGTTGTCGACCGTGCCCAGCGCACCCTTGCCGGTCGGCGAGTCGAAATCGACGGGGTCCGCTAATGTCAAGCCGCGCTTGGTTGCCGCGCCTACGATGGCTGTCGCCAGCGGATGCTCGCTTGCTCGTTCAACGCTTGCCGCGAAGCGCAAGATCTCCTCTTCGTCGAAGCCCGTCGCCGGAACGACTGCCGTCACCGCGGGCTTTCCCTCAGTCAGGGTGCCAGTCTTGTCGATGACGAGCGTGTCGACCTTTTCCATGCGCTCCAGCGCCTCGGCGTTTTTGATCAGCACGCCGAGCTGGGCGCCGCGCCCGACCCCGACCATGATCGACATCGGCGTCGCAAGACCAAGCGCGCAGGGGCAGGCGATGATCAGGACGGCGACCGCGGCGATCAAGGCAAACGACAGGCGCGGCTCAGGGCCCAAGACGAACCAGGCCAGGAAGGCGACGGCGGCAATCAAGATGACCGCGGGCACGAACCAGCCCGCCACCTCGTCGGCCAGTCTCTGGATCGGGGCGCGCGAGCGCTGCGCTTCGGCCACCATCTGGACGATGCGAGCAAGCATCGTGTCGCTCCCGACCTTCTCGGCGCGCATAATGAAGCTGCCGGTCTGGTTCAGGGTGCCCGCGATCACCTTGGCGCCGGGCTCCTTCGTGACCGGCATCGACTCGCCCGTCACAAGGGATTCATCGACGGAACACCGCCCTTCCAGGACCTCGCCATCGACTGGCACTTTCTCGCCGGGACGGACCCTGAGTCGATCCCCTGCGCCAACCGTGTCGAGCGCGATCTCCTCGTCGGTTCCGTCTTTGCGGATGCGCCGCGCCGTCTTGGGCGCGAGATCGAGCAGCGCTCGGATGGCGCCGGACGTCTGCTCGCGCGCCCGCAGCTCCAGAACCTGGCCGAGGAGAACGAGGACAGTGATCACGGCGGCGGCCTCGAAATAGGCTGGGATGCCGCCATCGGCGCCGCGCAAGGCGATTGGGAAGATGCCGGGCGCGACGGTTGCCACGGCGCTGTAGGCCCATGCGGCCCCGACGCCGAGCGCAATCAAAGTAAACATGTTGAGGCTGCGCACGACGACCGATTGCCAGCCCCGAACGAAGAAGGGCCAGCCGGCCCAGAGCACTACGGGCGTGGCGAAGGCGAGCTGTAGCCAGTTCGAAGTTTGTTGGCCGATGAGCGAGGTCAACCCGGTGAGGTCCCCGCCCATCGAGAGGATCACGATGGGGACCGTCAGCGCCGTGCCGATCCAGAACCGGCGGGTCATGTCGACGAGTTCGGGGTTTTGCCCCGCTTCCGCCGTGACGAGGATGGGCTCGAGGCTCATGCCGCAGATCGGACAGGAGCCAGGCCCGATTTGCCGGATCTGCGGGTGCATCGGGCAGGTGTAGGCCGCGCCCTCGATCACGAGGGTGTCGGTCTTCATCTCGGTCGCCGAAGAGGAATAGCGCGCGGGGTCCTGCTCGAACTGGTCTCGGCATCGCGCGGAGCAGAAATAGAAAGAATGTCCGCCATGTTGCGTCCGGAACGACGCAATATGCGGGTCCACCATCATGCCGCAGACCGGGTCCTTAACATGATGTTCGGCAGCAGAGCCCTCAGGATGCATCTTCACGGGAGGGTCGGATGGATCATTTGGCGGCCCATGACCGGACGCGCTTTGGCTATGACAGGCGTGTGGCTCGGTTCGACTATGAAACATCGCAAATTCCTCGATCGCTTCGGGCCGACACGCGCTGCCTAATCAGTACGGCAACGCCCACGACGGCCCCGGCTTGGAGAGCCGGCAAGTCGCCCAAAACGCCGACTGTTCTGGTCGAGAGGGGCTGAAACCCGCCGGCCAGCTGCCTGAGGCTGCCGCAGCCGCTCACGGAAGCATCTCGGCTACGAAGAAAAACAGGATCAGCAGCCCGGCGCCCATGTATGACACGCTTTTCCAGGATATCGCGCGCGAAATGGGGCGAGCGGCCTGAGCCGTGTGACGCGACATCCATTGCTCCGCCTCATCCAGGCGTTTCCGTATGGCCAACTCATCGGACCGATCATGATGATAACGGGTCGGGATTGCTCTGATCGATGTCATCTGGTGCCTCCAGTTTCTGGCCGTGCGATGACGAAAATCACTTCCAGGACGGAGGTCCCTTGGAGAACGGCTTGGTAAATGGGTGAGGGGCCGGCTTGGGGGCAATAGCCTGATCGGGCTTAACGGACGGCACATCCGATTTGGCGGCCCGCGCGACGAGGTTCTTGGATTTCGAATGGCCCGTCTGAGCTGGGTGACCCTTGTGGGCTCCATCTCGCTGGTGCGAGCCACGGTCGGTTGCTTGGGCATATCCGCTCAGCGCCACGAAGAGGGCAGCGGTCAAAATGAGCTTCATCGAACTTTCTCCAACGGAGACGCAGTTGTCTCTTGCTGGAGAGTTCGGGGCCAACTCGGCATTGGTTACAGGTGTCGAAAATAGGGTGAGTATACCGCACGATACTAAGGCGCCCTTGCGGTTGGAACATCGTCAATCGCGCGCTTTGCCGTTTATTCAAGCCATCTCGAGATGGAGCGCGACGACAAGCTGAACCAACCTCCTCGACCCGGATCACATTCTGGTCACAGGATGTTTGCGCCGCCCCGCCGGCATGTTAGCTCTTTGTCATGCTGAGGATGACCATCCGACGATTGAGCGCGTTTGCTTTGGCTTTTGGTCTCATCATGGGACTGGCGCTTCAGGGCGTTCAAGCTGCGCAGATGCGGGCAGCCATGACCGTGGGCGCGATGTCCGCGGCGATGTCGGATGGCTGTGACGGCTGTGATCAGGGTGGGATGAGCGCTGCTTCCTGCACCGCCATGTGCGCGGCCGTATTGGCTGACTTTCAGGTTGCGGGAGCCATTGAGACTGCGGCGCTGGCGTCCAGCTATTCGGCGATGATCGTTCGAGGCGCGGACCTTCGCCGTCCACCTGACCCTTTTCCGCCGAAATCCATCGTTCTGATTTAAGGCGCGCCGTCAGCTGATGCGCCTGAACTCGCGCATCCGGCTTAAGGCCGTGGCGCGAGTTTGCGCCGGAGGTCTTCGCATTGCGAAGCCGTCCGACCCCGCCACTATCCAGGACGATGACAATGTCACGATCTTCACGGCCCATGCTCAGCCGTCGGTCATTCATGGCCGGCAGCGCGAGCGTTGTCTCGGCGACGGCCCTGCCGCGCCAGGCCGATGCGCTTGCACCTGCCATCAGGGAGTTCCGCCTTGTCGCCGCGCCGGGCCAGAGTTCGCTCGTCGGCGCCGCTCATCCGGAAACGCCGGTCTGGACCTATAATGGCCAGACGCCAGGCCCGGAGATCCGGGTCCGGCAAGGTGAGCGCGTCCGTCTGCTCGTCGAAAACCGGCTGCCCGAAGAAACCACCGTGCATTGGCATGGAGTGCGTGTCCCGAATGCGATGGACGGCGTGCCCCATCTCACTCAAGCTCCGATAGGAGTAGGCGAGACCTTTGCCTACGAGTTCGCCTGCGAGGACGCGGGTACGTTCTGGTACCACCCGCACCAAAGGAGCCATGCCCAGGTCGGGCGGGGCCTTTCCGGTCCGTTCATCGTCGAAGAGCGCGAGCCCTATCCGGTCGACCGCGACGTCACTTGGATGCTGGGTGACTGGCGACTGTTGAAGGATGCCTCGATCAGCGACGATTTCGGCGCCATGCACGATGTCAGCCACGCCGGCCGAATCGGCAACACGGTGACGGTCAACGGGGCTGTAATGGACAGCTTCGCGGTCCGCGCCGGCGAGCGGATCCGGCTGCGGCTCGTCAATGCCGCCAACGCCCGGGTTTTCGGGCTCATCTTTGAGGGGCACGCGCCACGCATCGTGGCGCTCGACGGGCACCCGGTCGCGCCGCACGAGCCGGAGGATGGCCGCGTCTTGCTCGGGCCGGCGATGCGCATCGACGTCGTGATCGACATGACCGGCAAGCCAGGAAGCAGGTTCAAGGTCGTCGACGCCTTCTACAAGGGCCTCGAATACCGGCTGCTCGACCTAGGCTATGCCGACGACTCGCTGGGGAGCGTCCGGACAACGCCGATCCCGGTGCTGACCGCCAACCCCGTACCGGAGCCGAACCTGGCTTTGGCCCGCCGTCACGATGTGGTCCTCGGGGGTGGGATGATGGGGATGATGGCGGGGGCCCTGGTTCATGGGGAGGTGATGGACGCCCGCACCATGATGCGGCACGGCCTCGCTTGGGCGATCAACGGCGTCGCCGCCACGGGCCATGTCCATGAGCCCATGGCAACCCTCGAGCGCGGCAGCACCAACATCCTCGCGCTCAGGAATGAAACGGCCTGGTGGCACCCGATGCACCTCCATGGCCACACCTTTCGGGTGCTGAGCCGCAACGGCCTGCCGACGC
This sequence comes from Allobosea sp., assembly GCA_024231975.1. Lineage (GTDB taxonomy): Bacteria > Pseudomonadota > Alphaproteobacteria > Rhizobiales > Beijerinckiaceae > Allobosea. The sequence goes on along the minus strand of JAAEQB010000091.1, from coordinate 3,479 downwards.
GCCATCGCGAATGGCAGGACACCGTTCTCGTCCGCCCCCGCGAGACGGTCGAGATCGCCTTCGTCGCCGACAATCCTGGCGACTGGATGTTCCACTGCCACGTCCTGGAGCACCAGGCTGGGGGAATGATGGGAACAATCCGTGTCGCCTGACCAGACAGACAAACCAGAGGAGAACTCCATGCGCAAGCTCAACACCGCCGTCGCCGCCCTCGGCCTGATGCTGGCTGGCCCCGTGCTGGCCCAGACAGCAAAGCAAGCTACGCTCTTTAAGAACCCGCAGTGCAGCTGCTGCGAGGAGTACGCCAAATACCTGCGCGAGAACGGGTTCGAGGTGAAGGTCGTGGCGACGCACGACCTGCCCTTGATCAAGAAGCAGCACGGCATATCCGGTGACCTCGAGGGCTGCCACACCACGGTCATCGACAACTACGTCGTCGAAGGGCATGTGCCGGTCACGACCCTGAACAAGCTGCTTACGGAGCGCCCGGCCATCAAGGGCGTCTCGCTGCCGGGCATGCCGGCCGGCTCCCCCGGCATGACGGGTAAAAAGCGCGAACCTTTCACGATGTTCGAGATTTCAGGCGACGCGAAGTCCAAGATCTACGCAGTTGAGTGAGGGCGGCGAAATGCACGACATGATGAGCGCCGGCATGATCTGGGGCATGGGGCTGACCGGGCTCCTCCTGGCCCTCACAATCCTTGCCTTGGGCAGGAGCCGGTTCAGGAGGGAGCCATGAGGTCACTTGTGCTTGCCCTCTTGCTCGCGGCAGCGCCACTTGCTGCGACCGAACGACCCACCAACTTCGCCCTGCATGACGAGGCGCGGCCTGTGCCCGCGATTGCCTTCGTCGACGACGAAGCCCGCACGCGCACCCTCGCCGATTTCAAGGGCAAGGCTGTGCTGCTGAACCTGTGGGCGACCTGGTGCGCGCCATGCCGCAAGGAGATGCCGGCGCTTGACCGCCTGCAATCGGCGCTCGGCGGTCCGGATTTCGAGGTGGTCGCGCTTTCCCTGGATCGCGCCGGGGTCGAACCCGTGCGCCGGTTCTACGGCGAAACCGGCGTGAAGGAGATCGCGATCTACCTTGATGCGTCTGGAAAGGCCTTGCGGGATCTCAAGGTAACAGGCTTGCCCACCACGCTCCTGATCGATAGGGAGGGGCGCGAGTTGGGTCGGCTGATTGGCCCAGCGGAATGGGATGCGCCCGAGATGGTCGCGTTTCTGCGGGCCCGCATCGGCCTATCTGCACAGCGACGCCGACCATGAGGAGCCAGTTTGCGGATCGCAACGGTGACCCTTGCTCGAAGCCCATCAGGAATGTAACCCGACTGCCAAAATCCGCGAACTCATGGATGAGCGCAGATGTCGTCGCGTGAAGTCGAGTTGCGGGCGCTGATGATGGCGAGCCTCGATGGCGAGGCGAAGGCGCATCGGGTGCTGCTCGAGCGGCTGAGCCGGCATCTGCGAGCCTATTACAAGAACAAGTTGGAGCGTATTGGGCGCAGTGCTGAGGAGGCGGAGGAGCTGGTGCAGGACGCGCTGATGGCAATACACACGCGCCGCGATTCCTATGACCCCGAGCAGCTCTTCACGCCATGGGTGCATGCCATCGCGCGCTACAAGCTGATCGACCACCTGCGCAAGACGAAATCATCGATGACGGATGTGCCGCTGGAGGAAGCAAGCGAGGTCATGGCGCAGGATGATCACACCGCCACCGAAAGCGCGCTCGACCTCAATCGGATGTTGGCGGCGCTTCCCGACAAGATGCGGCGCGCGATCCAGTACGTGAAGCTCGACGGGTTGAGCGTCGGCGAGGCTGCCACGCGTTGTGGCATGTCTGAGTCGGCCATCAAGGTCAGCGTGCACCGGGGCCTGAAAACCATGGCGGCGGCGATCTCTCGAGGACAGAGAACATGAAGACCGAACAGCTGATCGACATGCTGAACACGAACGTCGAGCCGGTCGACCGTCGGCTGTTCGCCCGCAAGCTCCGCATCGCGCTGGCCGCCGGAGTCCTTGTCGCACTCGTTGCGGCGCTGCTCGTCCTCGGCGTTCGCGCGGACTTGAAGAGCGCTAATGCGCTGGGCTTCTTGTTGTTGAAACTCGCTTTCGCGGTGAGCGTCGTCGGCGTCGCTTCACTTTACCTCATGAAGGTTATCCGACCCGGCGGAGAGCAGACGACGCATTCTTTCCTGGTCTTGGCGCCGTTTGGCATCATCGCTGTCCTCGCGGCCTTGAGTCTCGGCAACGCCCCGAGCTCCCACTGGAAGACGATGGTCGTCGGCGAGATGTGGCTCGAATGCCTCTTGTCGATCCCGATCATCGCCACGCTTCCCTTCGCTGTGCTTGTCTTCTCTGTGCGCCGGTTCGCCACCCCAACCGATCTCACCCGAACCGGCGCCTTTGTCGGTCTTGTCGCCGGTGGCGTGAGCGCGATGGGATATGCCCTGCACTGCATGGACGACTCGCTCCCGTTTGTGGCCCTCTGGTATGGTGGAACGATTGCCTTTTGCACGCTCGCCGGCGCTTTGCTTGGGCCGCGGCTGCTGCGTTGGTGACCAATGCAGCGCTTGCCGCTTTTTGAATCGAAGTCGCGCGCCCACGCGATTGTCGCGCCGCCACCGGGCAACGGGCTCGTTTGGGTTCGACAGAGGTCAGAAAGGCGCCCGACTCGTTGGAGGGACGCCATTCCTGGGCGAACGAGATTATCTGCTCGCATACATGTAACCGCTCCAGAAGCAGTTCCGAACTCACCAATGGCCCCCGCATCACGTAGTGGCCCTTTTCGGAATCGCGCAGGAGAACAACCGTGATCGATGACCCCAAATCAGCGCGTTTGCGCCGACTCTCCCTCTACGCAGGCCTGTTTGTCGCTTCCGCTCCGTTCATCGTCGGCCCATCACTCGCTCAAGGCAGTCAGGGCAAAGACGCGATGAAGGATATGCCCGGCATGAGCAGTGCCAAGCCCGCTGGGGCGACGAGCGCATCGGCCATCGGCACGGTCGAGGCCATCGACGTTAAAAATCGAAAGATCAAGCTGAAGCATGAGCCCATCGCAGCGTTCGGCTGGCCGTCGATGTCGATGGAAATGACCGCCGCCCCGTCGGTCGATCTCGCCAAGGTTAAGCCTGGCAGCAAGGTAAACTTTACGCTCAGCAAGGGCGCGAACGATACCTACACCGTCGACGCGCTCAGCGTACAGTAATTGGACTTGTGGGCGGGCTCCTAGTGGCCCGTCCTCAGTCTTCGCGGGTCTCCCATACTGCCATCAATGTGGCAGGGAGTGCGGTGGCTGTCCTGACGCGGTCAGTAATAGAGCCTTCGATCTCTGACTGCACGCAGGGCGAGTTCGAGAGGTTCACCGCAGCGGTGAACGGCCCGGGAAAATGGCGCTCTCGGAGTAAATTTGTAACGCTGCGAGCGATCGACCCGAACTCATGATCAGAAGCGCACGCATGAGCAGCTTCACTTCG
>JAAEQB010000090.1 GCA_024231975.1 Allobosea sp. | reverse complement strand
TTTTCAACGACATCGGCGCATCTTGTCCGCAATAGCGTCCGGGCTTGCGGCGGTCACCTGTGACGGTCACCCATTCTGGAGGTTCGTATCAACCGTTCGCTCGTTTCGCACCGTCGAAACGCTGAGGCTCGCGCTCAGAAGGCGTTCTGGGTTCTGATCAGCCCAAGCGCAGCAAACATTATCCGTTCAATCCCATGAACCAGCCGACAGGTTTCCCGTTCTAGCAGAAGCCCGGAGCGCCATTGATGACCGAAGACGTTCTTACACCTGCCGATACGCCTTCGCCGGAAAAATGGCTCGGCGCAATATCGAGCCTGCATGACTGGCGGCGACGCATTGCTGATCTCTATGCATCGGTGAGGACGATGCCAGCCCAGCAAGCCTGGGCTCATTGGCGAAATGTGCGGGACGGCTTGTTTCGGGAGCACGCGCAATCGCCTTTAACGTCGGACCGTCGCGCATCGTTTCAGGCGCTGGACTATTTCGCCTATGATCCGGCGCAGCGCTTCGCCGTCACACTGGAGCCAGCTTCTCATCGCGAGACGATCGATATCGAAGTCGGCAACGATGGCCGAATGAGGATTGTGCCGTATGCCTTGACTCGCGGGCTCGGCGAGGCGCTCGGCGCCGAACTGACGCTCTATTGGATCGAGGGTTATGGGGGCGGGGTATTCCTACCTTTCGGCGATGAGACCAACAGGAACGAGACATTTCCCGGCGGACGCTATTTGCTGGACACGATCAAGAGCGCGGATCTCGGCGCATCCGATGACGGCCGAATAATCCTGGATTTCAATTTCGCTTATTACCCTTCCTGCGCCTATTCGGAGGCGTGGGTGTGTCCACTCTCGGCTCCCGAAAATCGATTGCCGGTTGCGATCCGCGCTGGCGAACGCACCCGATAAATTCTGAGGATCAAACTTCTGTTCGGCGTCAGGGCGGATGCGGGCCCATGACAAATCGAGACGTCCGCTCTCCGGCTGAGAACGAATGTCAGCTTCTGGCGGATCATGTTGAAGAAGCCCAGATTGTTGTGGTGAGGTACTCGTTAGAACAGAAGCAGAGCGGCGGCAGCTATGCCGCCGCCATCCGCGCCGCCGCGACCATCAAGATTGGCCGGTCTACTCGACGTCGACAAAGTAGCGGCCGGCAGTCTTGTCGACCCATTGGAAGCTCGACGTCACCACTTGCTGCCCTTGATTGGTCAACACGTTGTGCTGGCACTTGCCTTCCATGAGCTGCCTTAGCTCAGGCTGGTTGATCTGCTTGTAGATCGGCAGATCCGTCACGGAGATGCTGTCGAGCACTTCGCTGGCCTCAAAGCCGCCGCGGCGCGCAGCCGGGCCATTGTTGAGCGCCTGAACCACTGCGTGCTTCATGAATCTGCTGTCGCAGATGGGGTAGCCGTTCTCACCAAGTCGCGGTCGGCCGGGCCCTGCTTCATGCTGGATGAACTGCCAGCCGATCAGGGCAAACCCCAAAGCCGTCAATACTGCTTTCCCCAGAGGCGAGACGAGCTCGCCTTTCTGGTTGGCTGTCGGGCCGGACCATGGGATCGCGAGCGGCGCGAGTATGATGATCAGCCCGATCACGGGGGCGATCGTCGCGACCAACACAGCTGCCAGTAGCATCAGCCTCAACGGCCAGAAGCGACGATACCAAGCCAATGACTTGGTGGCAGAGGTCACTTGTTCGGTATCTGTCATAGGGTTATCTCCAAATTGAACCATAAACGCTGTAGTCAAAAACGCGTCAAGACCACCTGCTGGCCAGGTGAAGGTTGATCGCCCCAGCCCCTTGCGCCGCATCATCGCCGACAATGTCCGGCGTCTGCGATCCGAGCGTGGACTAAGTCAGGAAGAGCTGGCCGATCGGGCGAATCTGCATCGCACCAACATCAGCAAGCTCGAGCGCAAGATGCATGCGATCTCAATCGATAATCTGCATTGGATCGCCGCCGCGCTTGGCGTGCCGACCGAGGAGCTGATCCGCGATCCTGGCGGCCCGGCACGCTGACAACAGCGCCTGCTAACCCAGTAGGGCAACAAGCCTTCTTTGGGCGTCACTATCACCGTCGATGTAGCGCTGCGTCGTCTCGATCGAGCGATGGCCTGCAAGCAATTGCACATCGCGCAGCGAGGCACCGGCTTTGTGAGCCCGGCGCGCCGCCATCGTGATGAAGGTGCGCCGCCCCGAATGCGACGAGCAGCCCTCCAAGCCTAGCTCACGATAAAGAGCCGTGAACCAGTTGACGATGCTGTTGGCTCGTAACGCCCCACCGCGAAAAGATCCAATGATTGGATCTTCGAGCCCAATGCCCCAGGCGGCGGACTCACGCTGCAGTGATCGCAGAGCAGCTCTCAGCTCGCTGTGCAGCGGAATCCGCCCGCCTCCACCATATTTGGTGTTCGATCCGGCAGGCTGAGTACCTCGCCTACTCGGCCATCCGCCCGCGTCACCATGGTCCAACGCAGCCCGGCGATCTCGCCCGCTCGCAAACCTGCATAGGCAGACAGCAACACAATAACTTCATCGCGCGCCGGCCAAGAAGACAAACGCGCACGCACCCTCAATTGGAGCAACATCCGAGCTGAAAGCGTCTTCGACTGACGCCCAAGCATTGTATTTCCAATTCTGAGAAAGGCACTCCCATGACATAAATGCAAAATCAATTTACACAATAATGCTATAATTGTCAATTATATTAAATTTTACCGCAACAATAAACTTTAGAACCGATTACACACGTCTCTGACGACAATTTACTTATCGACTCAAGCCATGCGCGCCCATTCGCGGACCGCATTTCACAGGCAGTAAAGGTTTGTGGGTCGAATTGAGGGCCATGAGAGGCCACCCGAAAAATATAAAGAAAGACAATATCTTAGGGAGAGATTGGCGGACAGGGAGGGATTTGACACGAACGTCAAACCATTATCCTTCAATTACTTACGTCGCCAATGTTACCCAAATTGTTGCACGAAAAGTTAGACGTTCTGGCTTCTTCTCGACGCACCCCGAGCCGCCAGAAAACCGCGGAAATGCCTGCCGCGCAAGGCGCTACTCGTCGCCGCCCACCCTGCGCCGGCGGTCGGCCGGCTCTTCGTATCCTGGCAGCATATCCTCCTTTCCGCCGCTGATGACGGTCAGCCCCGCGAGCGACGGCGGCAGGTCCGGCGGCCGTGTCGAGCCGAGATCCGGACAGTAGCCGCCGCAAGGCACATCGCGGCGCATCGGACGGCCGTTCCGCTTCACCGGCCGGTGCGGGCAATTGGCATGGAAGCGCGCGAGGAGCCGCTCGATCGTCTCGGTCGCGCCGTAGCGCTCAACCAGCACCGCCAGCCTGACATTCGCATGGACCCGGCAGGCGGTGCAGGCGAAGCGCACCACGATCCAGGGATAGTGCTGCAGGGTCGTGTTCGGCCCAGGCGGCTCTGCGGACATGGCTGGCGACGGTATCAGAAAGGGATTTCGGCGAGATGCTCGAGGTCGAGGCAGCGGCTGGCATGGATGACCTTGCCATCTTCCAGCACCGCTATGCACTGACCGAGCTGGAGCGGGTGACGGATGATGCGCCGCACCGCCTGCCGCTTCACATGATGCCGCGAAACGACCTGGTGCTCGCCACCATCGGCGCGCTGGGTGACGACCTCGAAGCGATACTTCCTCGCCGTTGCCATGGACACTCTCCACCGTGAACGGACAGAGAACAATCACCCGATAGGGCGAGAGTCAAGCGAGGCTCAACACCTCTTGACATGTCCGATAATCGGACATATATTCTGATCACCGGATGGCGATGGGCCACCCGGCCTCCAGAGGGAGATAACCATGACCAACAAGATCGCTGTCCTCGATGACGCCACCCGCGATGCCTTCGTGATCGGCTATGCCGAGACCGCCGATGAGGCCGCCGAGGTTTTCAAGGCCTACATGGCCGATCGGATGGAAGCCGAGGATTTCGCTGAGCTGGAAATCCCCCACTTCTACTATCGCTCCGAGACGAGCGTTGCCTCTCCCGCTTTCGAGCCGAACCGGTGACAGGCGCCGGCTTCGATACACGCCGTCGCGCACTCGGCCTCTCCATCTCGGAGACGGCCGCAGTGTGCGGGCCGGTAAACGAGCGCACCGTCAATCGCTGGATCAACGACCACTCATCGGTTCCACCTGACGCCCTTGCGTCACTCGATGCGCTGGAAGAGGCAATGGAGAAGGCCGTGGATCGTCTGGTCGCAATTGCTACCGATCAGACCATGGCCGGCCCGATCCAGATCCGCCGCTACCGCACGCAGGACGATCTTGCAGCGAGCCCGGACGACATCGGCATCCCGCTCGGCGCCCATGCGATGATGACCGCATGGCTCGACGATCAGCTAGCCGCGCAGGGGATCGAGACCGAGATCGTCTGGGCCGATCTGATCGACTGAAGCAAAAAAGGCCCGGCCTCGCGAGAGCGAGACCGGGCCAGTCAGGGAGGAAGCGCCCAAGGAGGGCAGCCCCTTGCGAGGGCCAGGCGATCGCCGGAGGGGCTGACGGGCTCCCCGGCAATTCGATCAGGGCGAGCGGCGCGCAGCGAGATCACGCATGAACAGCTCCATGAATTTCAACCGCTCGTCGTGACGCGCCATTGTCGCGTCGAAGCCTTGGGCCTGCTCGATGAAGCGGGCGTGCTGGCCGGCCAACTGCTCGACCAGGCCAAGCTTGACCCGATCCGCCGCAATGTCGCGCTGCAGCTGCTGCTGAGCCGTGTTGAGCACGGTGATCGCGTCACCCTGGCCGCGCACCGACAGGCCGACCTGTGCGAGTTGCGAGGCCAGATCGAGCCGCACGGTCGCAATCTGCGAATTTAGCAGGAACATCATGCCGCCGAGCAGGATGGCGGTGACGCCGACGGCGGTCCCAAGCATGCCGACGATCTGCGGCAGCGAGAGCCGCGCCGCCTTGTGCGCGGCCCGGTCCTCTTCCGCCTTTTCCGACCATTCGCGCCGGAAGCTGCGCAGATCGCCCCCGAGATTATCGACGCCGGCACCGAGCAGCTTGAGATCGGTCTCGACCTTGCCGAGACGCCGATCATAGTCATGCGGATCCGTCATAGGCACAGGCTCCGGCCAGGAGGGGGATCAGCGCGCCGCGGAGGCCGCGGCGACGACACCGATCTTCGCGGTGAGCTTCTCGGCGATGGCGTCCGGATCGAGCCCGAACCGCGCCACGGCATCGGGAACCGCCTGCTGCACATAGGTGACGCCGGCGGCGATGCCGGGGCTGTCGACGGGCAGGCGAACGGCCATGGCGCCCGAGCCGAGACGCGAGATCAGCATGCCGGCCGCCTGCGTCAGCGCGGTCTGGAACGCCTCACGATGGCGCGCCTCGATGTCGAGTCCGAGCTTTTCGCGGATCAGCTTGAACAGCCAGGCGGCGAGCGCCGCGACGAAGATGCCGGCGAGCTCGATCAGGTAGGGCCGGAACACGCCGAGCAGGGAATCGCCGAGCGTCTGCGCCTCGGCAGACACAGCGGCGAGCATGACGACGACGCAGGCGAGCGCCAGCGCGCCCGAATAGGCGAACAGCTTCATGATGATCTCCAGGATGATGATGGCGGCAGCCGGCCGCGGCGGGGTCAGGCTTCGTCGAAGGGCTTCAGCGGGACGGTCTGGCCCGCGAGCTCGTGCGTGCAGTCGTTCAGGAACTGGATCTGCCCGTCGCGGACAAAGGAGTGGCAGACGGAGCATTTGAAACCGTCATCGGCTTCGTCCGGGTTCTCCTTGGCCCAGGTGCACCAACACGGCCCATCCTCATGCCCGGGCACATAGTGTCCGGTGCGGACGAGCACCGACGGCGTGAAAGTTGGCCGGTCATAGTCGCCGTTGAAGCCCCAAGCCGGTCGCCCCTGGCCGTCGACGCGAACCTGGTGCATCTCCTTGCAGCCAGGGCAGATGAACCCTACGAGCCCGCCGGAAAGGGTACGAAGAACGCCGCGCGCGCCCATCACGCGCGCCCCGCGGCGATCGCGCCCATGAACTGCCGGTAGAAGCCGGCGATCTCTTCCCAGTGGTCAGTGATGTTGACCGTGCGCCGGGCGTTCTTCAGATCGTCAGGGCCGCCCGTCGGCAGATAGTGGGCAAGGCCCTTACCGTGCCCGTTCCAGCGACCGTCGAGCAGGCCCTTGTACATCAACTCGGCAGCGAACTTCGGCTCGAGCGCCTTGTCGGGATCGGCAGCGATGCCCTCGCGCTCGTAGTTGTCGAACCATGTGAGCTGCACGATGCCACGGCCGTAATAGACGTGCCCCCATGGCCCGGCCGGCTTGCCGTACTTCGTCGGGTAGTGCCGCAGCACATAGGCTCGCGCCTCTGCGTCGGTCTTCTTGAAGCCCTCGCGCACCGGGACCATGCCGGGGCCGACCTCGCGACGGGAGGTGGCCAGGCCATAGGCCAGCGTCTTGTCGCGGCCGTCGCCGGTTACAGCGAAGGCGTCGAGAATGCCCTCTATCCCGGCCACCTGCCCCTTCGACAGCGACGTGCCGAACATCGGCGCCTTGCCCGAGCGGAGATAGGCGAAGAACTTCGCGCGATCGAGGGGCCGCACCGCCGCCGGCCGCTTCTCCGCCATCGCCGCCTGCAGCGCCTTGATAGTTTCGGCATCGAGCAGGCCGGTCGCAGCGAGGCCGCGCCCGCGCTGGAAGGCGGCGCAAGCGTTTCGGGACAGGTCGCCCCAGCGCCCGTCATCGCCCTGGCCGGACGGGCCGCCCTTGCCGAGTTCGTAGCCGTGCGCGATCAGCGCCAGCTGAGCTTCAGCTTTCGTCATGGTTGCTCCAGACATGAGAAAGCCGCCCGAAGGCGGCTGGATCGTCGTTCGTGGCGGGCGACTACAGGGCCACCCGGAACCTGATCACTGATCCGGTGAGTGGCGGCGAGCCTGTATAGGTCGCCCAGATGGCGCAGCTGACATCGAGCAGGGTGAATGAGCCGACGATGTCGGCATCGGACTCATGGCCCTTCGCCACACCCAGCGAATAAGGGCAGCGGCCAGGGCCGCCGCCGGGAACTGCGAACCTGCCGACCTCCGTCGCCCCTGCGTCCGCAATCTTGAGAAGCACGACGTCGTTCTGGTCAGTGGTAATGAAATAGACGTCCGGGCCACGGCGGATCAGGCCACCGCCGCCCTTCGGCCGGAGCACCGAGCCGGCGCCAGCTCGGATCGGAACATGCTGAGCGACGCGCTGACCCGTAAGACGCGAGTGCTTGATATAGACCGAGCTGCAGCGCTTCTCGACCGTGAAGCACCTCTCCGCGAAGCCGGGCGTGAAAAGCCAGATGGCCTGAAAGCTGTCGTCGTCGGCGAGCGTTGCTTCCAGCGGCGTGTTGGCGGCGATGTCCTCCGATCGGGACATCGTCGTCGAGAGCCCCGTTTCGTCAGCGGCGACCGGGACTGAGACGCTGGCGCCAGTGAACCGCGGATGCCAGGTCTGGAACCAGTTGCCACCGTCGTTCGGCGTCGCAAGGTATTGGGCGCTGCGATAATGCACGTTGCTTCCGGTGACCGAGGACCAGAAGACGTGCAGGACGCCGTCACGGCTGATGTGCAGCGCTGGATATTGTGCCGGATTGGCTCCGTTGGTCCAAAGCTGCTGCGTCTCGAAGCTGACGCCATCGACGCGCGCTTTGACCAGCACGCCGGAGTGGCCGAGATAATAGAGCGTGCGCCGGTTCTCGTCGAACACGCAGCTGAACTTGCCGTCACCCTGCAATGAAAGCACATGCCGTTCCGGCGTGCGGTTGGCGGCCACGTCGCGCCAGATAAAGAGCTTGAGCTGGTTCAGCGACCAATCCGGAAAGGCCGCGAAGAATTCTCCGGAATCGCTCGCCTCGATACAGGGCGCGTTCGTCGCCCATGTCTCCGCCAGGACCTCCGCGGACGAACCTTCGGGGCTCACCAGGACAAAGCGCACATCCTGGCCGGTATAGCTCGCGTTCTGGCCCTTGACATAGGCCAGCAGCGCGCCGTGCCGGTTTCGCGCGATCTTCTGCGTGTTGGCGTTGAAGGTGGCGAAGCCGACCGCGGCCGGATCGACGGTTGCGAACTCGATCGTCTGCGTACGCGCAGCCCCGCACAGGAGCACGAGCGCGCAAACGGCAAAAAGCCGCTTGAGCGGATGCATGGGTTTCTCACTGGAACGGCCTCTGACAGCCGCGCCGGGAAACAGTCCCGGCAGCCGGGGGGTCAGAACACGCCAGTGACGTGTCGAGCGCTTTTAGGCTTGCGCCTTGGACAGCACGCCCGACCCCGGCCTGAAGCCTGGGCAATCCTGCTCATTGCAGGCGACAGCGACCGCCAAGCCGTCGAGCCTGACGATCGCCTTCTCACTGGATGGGTTCTGACACCCGTCGTGGTTGAACCATTTTTAGCGGCCGGGTTCAACGGCCGTCGTCTCAGGCAGCCGGCGCCTCCGGCCAGGAAACGGCAGCAGGATCTGCGAGACCGCCGGGAAGGTCACGCAGCGCCTGGCGATAAGCGACCCAGGCGGCGCGCTGGGCCTCGCTCAGGGGCGCATCCGGCATCTGCGTCCAGTCGCTGGCGACCAGTCGCAGGTTGCGCTCGGCCCGCAACACTGCCCAGGCCGCGTCGGTCCGGTTAGCCTCGGCCGCGGCAAGGGCGGTAGCGTAGCCTGACATGTCGATCTCGGGCTCGACCTCGTGCCCAACCAGGACGCCGGCTTCGTCCCTTATCTCGCCGACTCGCCAGGCCCCGAGCGCGATCAGCGCCTGCTCATCGTGAATGCCGTTGAGGATCATGGTTCGAGCTCCGCGAGGTAGCAGGTCGCGGCCGATGTCGCGGGAAGGAAGGCTGCGTCGGTCGAGTTCGGCAGCCAGATCGTGTTCCAGTTGCTGGCGTCGCCTCGGCTGAATGCGAGCGATACAACGTGATTGCCAGCCCCGAGACCGGCGATGAAGCGGTTGACGACATTCGGGCCGGCGGAGGTGGCCGGCAGCGAGTTAGCAGCATTGCCCTGGAAGGAAGCCGCCCCGACCGACATCGTGTAGAAGGTCGCGCCAGCGGCCCCCGGCGTGAAAGACGGAGCGACAAGGGACACCAGCACCAGTGAGGTGGCGCTCTTTTTGACGAAATTTCCGGCGTTCCAGGCCATGACGGTGTAGCTGTTGCCGGCGTTCCCGGCCATGTTCTGCCGCGTATTCGTCGGCATCTGCTGGACATTGAACAGCGTCTTCTGCGCGGTGATGTCACTCGGCAGCGTCGCGATTACGCAGATGTTGGCGCCGTCATCAAGGGTCGGAAACCAACGGCCGCCGACAAGATCGCCAGGAGCGGGGTCGGTCCCGTCCGCCTTTTTGACGCGCCGGTCGCCGAGACCGCTGACATTCGCGTTGACGACGGCACTCGTGTTCGTTGCCGGCGCCTTGATCCAGAGGAGCCGGCCAGCGCCGTAGGCAGGCACGTCGAGAGCTGTCGCGACCACCCAGGCATTCGCGGTACCCGTTGTCACTGCGTAGTTGAGCGCCCCGCTTTGGACCGCCTTTGCGACCTGACTTGAATCGCTAGCCGATTGCGGAAACCCGCTCAGCGTCGTAAGCGCGGTGAGTTCGTCCAGGATCTGCTGATAGCCGACGCCGTCCGGACGGGAGCCACGCTCGCCAGTCCCCTGATTGAAATTGCGGTGTAGCCCGCCCGGGCCAGGATAAAGGATCGGTTCCCAACGTTTCATCAGGCTGTCTCCAGGTCGAGGATTCCGAGCGTGTGCGCCGGACGCAGACGCTCGATCAGGCAGGTCAAACCAGTGTCGCTGAGCTCGCCGAAGCCGATCTCGCCGAAGCCGTTCTCGCCAAAAGCGAGCCAATCGAGCGCGAGATCATCGCCGCGGTAGAGGAAGATGTGTGGCAAGCCGACCGAACTGAAGCCGTCCTCATCGCCGAATTCAGAAAGGCCGAACTCGAAGCCGAACGGCTCTTCAAAATCGACGGTGAAACCGGCGCGGCGCAGCTGGAATAGAATCTCGCGGCCATTGGCCGTCTCCAGCGGCGTCTTGGCGTCAAGGACGAGCCCGCGCCGCTCGGCAAGGCCAGTGACCGCGGCAAGGCAGGCATCCGGCAGACCGTGCTCGCGCTCGTGATCCTCGACGAATTCCGGCCGGCACTGCGTGACGAACGCGCCGTAGCGGGCCCGGTTCAGCCACTCATGGATTTGCGCCATCGTCTCGGCGGTCATCTTGGCGAGGCCATGCCAGACGAATTCGCCAATGCCCATGATCGTCTCGTCGGGCCAGGCACGGCCGCGCGGGAACAGGCGCATCGTCGGCCGCCAGAGATCATCAGCGCTGACGCCCGTCAACCGGTCGGTGGTGACCGGCACGTCGCCAAGCCCGGGCAGCGCTTCCAACGGCGGCGGATCGGCGACGCGATAGGGCGGCTGCCCCTGGATGACAACGATGGTGCGCGACATCAGGCGACCACCGTCAGCCCGCCGAAAACCGGATACTCGCCCGGCAGCAAGCCGACATCGGCAGGCGGCACGGTGAGGCGATGGCGCGATTCTCCGACGGCGCGGCTCGCCGCCTCCGAAAGCCAGGACAGCGGGAAGGTTTCGCCGCCGCGGGCGACGAAGGCGCGCTCGTCGAACAGGTCGAGCATCTCGGCGACGATCTCCGCCCGAGTCTCGGCGCTGTCATTGGCAAGCTGCGCGAGCGTGACCGGAATCGGCTTCGCCACCGGCTGCACCACGACGACTGTCGCGGTCAGCGGGCGCTTGGTCTCCAGATAATCGGCGCAGCGCGCCACGTCCGCCCCGCCCGGAATTCGCTCAGCGCCGGTGCCCTCGAGCAGCGGATAGACCCGAACCGTGCCGGGCTCCGGCGTCGCGGCGAAGGCGCGCGTGCCCGTCACGGTGAAGCCGGCGACCTCGCCGACCCAGCCCTCATAATCGCTCTTGGCGCCGCCGCGCGGCTTGTTGCGCTTGCGGAAAATCAGGCGACGGCGATACGGCTCATCAAGTTCCTTGGCGACGCCACCGGAGAGGCCGAGCGGCCCGGTCTCGCCCGCCTGGTCGACGCCGGGCCAGGGCTCGCGCAGGCGGACCTCTGCGCCGGGCGGCAGATTACCGAGAGGCCCGGTTTCCAGCGCGTCGACCGGCACGGTGATGCTGTTGCCGGCGGCGACCGCGGCAGCGCGGACGGTGAAGGACAGGCCGCCGGCGTCGATGACGGCGCCGGCCGGCAGGGTCGCACCGTCGGTCGCGGCGAAGATCATCAGCCCGGTCGCGGCGGCGGCCGGCTTGCGCCCGAGGCCGATCTCGTAGCCGTGCAGGTCGAGCATGTCGGCGTCCGCCGTCGACACGAAGATCTGCTTGAAGATCCATTGCGCCCGTAGATTGCCCTGCCCCGCGGCCATGGCGAGCGCCTTGACGAAGACAACGGTGTTGTTCGGCCATAGATCGGCGCGCGCGCCCTCGACCGCCGAGGCGACGACGCCCCGCAGCCAGCGCGACGTCGCCGTCAGCGTCGGGATGGTGAATGCCATGATGTCCTGCTGTCAGTGGTTCGCGCCGAGCGCTTCCCAGAGCCCCGCAAAGGGGCCCGAATAGAGTTCCGTCCCGTCCGGCCGGGCGATGCGGATTGTGCGTCGGATCCTGTTCTCCGCGGGATCGGCGATAGCATCGCAGTCGACGGCGCCGATGACGCCCTGATCCTGCAAGGGTTTCAGCGCGACGAGCGTGGCATCGACGACGCGCTGCGCGTTCTCGTCATCAGTCGCGTGGCGCCAGGACAGCCAGACGGTCGAGCCCAGCGGCGCCTCGCCGCGCGCCTTGTCGAGATCGAAGCCGTCGCCGGGCCAGCCGCGGACGTCGTAGGCGTAAGGATCGAGCGGGTCGCGCTCGCCGCGCGCATCGGTTTCGAGCGCCAGCACGAGGGCAGTCAGGATCGGATTGCGCGCGAGGAATCCCAGCGGATTGCCGGGCTCGGACAGCGGCGCCACCGCCATGTCACCGCGCTCTCCATCCCAGACGGTATCGGGGCCGGCGCTCTTCGGCGCCAGCGGATCTGCGATCAACCGCGCCATCAGGCGTAGCGCGCCCAGACGAAGGGCGAAGGGCCCGATTCAGTCACGACCCGCGCGAACATGTGCCCCTTGCCAGGGTCGCCGCCGAGATAGATCTTGCCGCCATCCTCCTTCGGCGCGATGACCTGGTCGCCCTGCTCCGCCTTCAGCATGATCGAGCCGTCAGGCTTCATGACATAGGCCTGCTTGTTGGGGCCATAGATGGTCTTGCCGCCTTCCTCCTGGCCCTTCGGCCGGTCATCCGGGGATTCCAGAGCGATGACGACACCGTTTTCCCGCGAGCGGTCGAACAAGGCGACGCCGAGCGCCCCCTTCTTGGGCGCCGTCGAAATGCCGTCCTGCTGCGGCCTGTAGAGATCGAGCTGCTCACCGCCGGCACCTCGGCCGGTGACCTTGCCGAACTCGCCGCTATCGTCGAAGCCGTCGGCGCGGAATCGCACCATCTCGACGCTCATGCCAGCTCCTCGTACTTCGCCTTCTTGGTCGGAACGTCCCAGGCCTTGCCGGACTTCCCCTTCGGATCCTTGCCGCCGATGGTGCGCGGGTCGACCATCGTCAGGCGGGCGAGCTGGGCTGTCTTCGACCAGCTGAAGGAACCGGTCTTGATCGCCATGTCCTGGTCGATCGCGACGTCGGGGGCGAAGACGCGGCGGATATAGGCGGGCATCCAGATCTTGCCGTCGGGGTCACGCCAGTCGGACGTAGCGAGCACGACCTGCGTGCCATTGCCGCCAGCGCCGCCGGCGGCGCGCCTACCATCCCATTCCGCGCGCTCGCGCATGTCGGCCTGGTCGAAGTCGTGCTCCATGCGCTGGATGTCGATCCGCAGGCGACGCACAGCTTCATTCTCGACGATGGCGTATCCGTCGGTCTGATCCTTGCCGGAACTGTTTTTGTAGCGTTGGCCGTAATAGTGGGTCTGCGAGAACTGGCCGATCTCGCTGTCCTCGTATTGCAAGGTCTCGCAATTGGCGTCGTCGCCGCCAGTGATGAACTCGCCGGCATGGCGCCCGCGCGGCCCCTTGTAGAGGGTGATTCCGCCGTCGCCCGAGCCGGTCTGGCTCAGTCCCGCCTTGCGGGCGCGTTCCTCGATCACGTCAAAGGCGCGCTGGCCCGGCTGCCAGGCGATCTCCATGCTGCGGCTGTCGGTCTCGACATGGATCGGCACCTTGTAGGGGCCATAGAGCGTCTTCGCCGCCGCGCCGAGCTTCTTCTGTTTCAGGCGATAGCCGTGCTTTCGGCCGTCCGCGGCGCTCTCGACGACGTCGCAGGCTTTGCTCTCGATGTAGAGGAAGCGACGCATCGCAGGCTTGGCGACATCGCCATAGGTGCGGCGGACCCAGCCCGTCACCAGCAGCTCGTCCTCTTCCTTACCCTTGGCCAGCAGCATCGCCTCTGCACCGCGCGGCGTCAGCGCCGGATAGGACGACTGGTCGGCCGGGACATGCATGGCCCGCTCGGTGACGCCGGCCGTGACCTTGAACAGCACGTTGTTGGCATCAACCTCCCATTCGATCGAGAGCAGGCCGGCATGGCGGACGCCGTCGATCAGGAGGTAGAGTTCTTCGCTCATCAGCGCCCTGCCCCCGGCGGGGCGTCATCCGGCATGGGCGCGAGCAGCGTTTCCGGCATGAACTCCGGACAGCGGGCGCCATTGAGGCGCACGAGCTCGGCGGCGCGTTCGGTATCGCCGTAGAGCTGCCATGCGATCAGGCATGCCGGCTGGCTCTCGCCGGTCGTGACCCGCACCACCGGCTTCAACGACAGGATCCGCGCATCGAGCGCATCGAGCGCAACGCCGTAGGCCTCGACCACCGTCTGCAACAGCTGCTGGTCGCGCGCCGCCAGCTCGAGCAACGGCTCCATCATCGCGACCAGCCGGCCGCGCATCGCCTCCGCCTGCTGGCGGGAGGTGTAGGAGACGCGCAGCACGCCACGCGCGAAGGCAAGGGCTGCCATCAGCCGGGCGAAGGCGCGCGCCATCTCTCGGCCCCGCTCCTCAGCAATGCGGGACTTGGAACGTGGATAGGTGCTCATAGCCCGAGCCACGCCTCGCCGAGCGCGATGGTCTCCAGCGCCGACATGCCGATATCGCCGGCGAGGGACAACCCGTCGAATATCTCGCCAAGGCCGGTCCAGCTCGCGACCGCGCCGACGCCCGCGACGACGTCTGCGAGGTCGCCGACGCCGGTCGCGATCGAAGCGACCATATCGAACATGGCGAGCCCCTCGCTGATAAAAGCAGAAGCCTCGAAAACGAGAGGCCCCAACGAACCGATCAGGCCGCCGAGTGCCTCGCCGAAAGAGCCGGCAAGGCCAGCGACGGCACCGAGCGCGCCGCCGACGATGCTCTCGGCCAGCCCGAGCGAGGGCGCGCCGGCATCGTCCTGGCCATCCTCGACGAATTCGACGCGGAAGCTGAAATAGCCGAGCTCCTTCGCCTCCCAGCTGCTCTCAGGCGCGCGGGCCCAGGCGAGCACCGGCGGACGCTGCGGCAGGATCAGCATGCCGGGGCCGGCCGCGTCGATCGCAGCTTCCAGCGCCGCCTGCCGAGCCTGAACATTGCCCTCGTCGGCGACATACATGTCGACGCGATACGTGACCGCCTTGCGGCCGAGATCGATGACCCGCCAGCGATCGGAAAGCGGATACTCGTCGACCTGCAAGGCGCGCGGCGCGACGCGGGCATCGCGACGCACCTCGAAGGGCACGCCGCGGAAAGAAGCGCGGCGCAGGCGTCCGCCGGGCGTCGCCATCAGAATCGCCTCGCGGCCGAAGACGGGGCGCCGCCGCCTTCCTTGCCCGGCAACGACACGCCGGCCATGCTCTTGGGCGTCTTCGCCTCGATCTTCGCGTCGACCTTGGCCCAGAAATCAGGCGTCGGCTCTACCTTGACGCTGACCTGAGAGGTGACGTCGACATTCGCCTGAGCGGTGATCTGGCCGGGCTTAACCTCCGCGGTGAGCTGAGTGCCCTTAAGCGCTTCCTCTGCCGACTGAGCCAGACCGTCCACGCGCCCGCGCGGCCCGCTGCCAGGGGGAGGAACTGCCTCGCCGATCCTCTCGGCGAGGCTGGTCAGCTTCGCCACGGTCGCTGCGATCTTACTCTCATCCACTGGTTGCCCAGATGCCTGCGCTTGATTGGCTGCGATCTCTCGAACAGCCATCTCAATCGTGCTGCGGGCCGCCTGCTGGGCAGCATCTCCGCCGAGGCCAAACACATTTGCCTCGCCCTGTTCTGTCATCTTGGCGCCGCGCACCAGCTGGGCAAGATTCATGACGCCGGCCATCATATCGCGACTGGCTTGGCCATGATCGGTTACCAAGTTGTCGCTCGACGCACGCTCGTCGTCGGCTTGGATACGCAACTTGTCGCGTCGTAGTACGTCGACATCTCGATAGACATCGCCGCTACGCGCAGGGTTCGTGTTGTCTGCCGCGTTTTGCTCGCGCTCCTGCCGCAGGAACTCGGCTCTCCGCCTCTGGCGTTCGCGATAGTCGTCGATCTCCTGGGTCTCACCCGCCGCGCGCCGGGCGGCGCGATGCTGAGCCAGCGCGTTCATGTGGCTGGAGACGCGTGTTTCCACGTGCCATTTGGGATCGTCGAGCTTCTTAGCCGTGGTCTTGCTCGCCTGCTCACGGAAGCCGCCATGCTCGATCCGGTCGAGCTCGATCTGTTCCAGAGGGGTACGCGACTTCTTGGCCCGCAGCAGCGCCTCGCGCGCCGATTGGGTGCGAGCTCCCGAGCCGGCAAAGCCACCATCGCGCATGCCGTAGTATTCCGACGCCGGGTCGTCGAGTTTCTTTTGGCGCTCCTGCGCCCGGCGCGCGTTCTCGATTGCTTGCTCGGCCCGGGTCTTCGGACGGTTTCCGATGCGCTCGAGGCGCTCTTGATCAGTCTCGCCGGGTTTCAGCGCTTCTGCTGCCGCGTCCATGGCGGACGCCGCAGCTGTCGCCATGCTCTGGAAAGCCGGCGCGACGCGCTTGCCCAAGATATCGGCGAGACGGGAAGCCGAGTTCGTAAACCGGTCGAAGGTCGCCTGCTTGTCCCCGAGCACGCGTGCGAGATCGTTCGCTACCGTGCCAGTCGACGTTGCCTGCATGGTGCGCGAGAGGTCCTGCCACTCACCCTTGAACATCATCAGCGCCTGGGCTCCGCGGCGGAACTCCTGATCCTGGATCAGTTCGCCGATGCGCGACCGGTCCCCCTTCAGCGCCGTGTTGACCAATTCCTCGAAGACCTCGACGAGATTGCGCCCTTCGGCCCTCGCCTTCTTGAAGGCCGCTTCAGAATCGACGCCTAGCTTCTTGAACTTCTTGGCGGTCTCGTCGCTCTCCATTTTATTGAGGATGTTGTTCATCGAGCCGACCGCCTCTTCGGCAGTACCCGAGCCCTTGCGCATGATCTGCAGCATGGCGACGAGGTCCGACAGGCCCTTCTTGCCCGAGAAGCCGATGGCCGAAGCGGCCGGGCCGAGGCTCGGCAGATAGCGAGCCATGTCCTTCAGCTCGAACTTCCCGGCCTTGCCGCCCGCAGCCATGATGTCGAAGGCGGCCTGCATGTCGGCCCCGACGAGCTTGAAACTCTCGCCCACGGAATCGGCGGTCTTGGCGATATCCGCGACCTCGGAGCCCGAGGCCTGCGCAGTGCGGGCGACGGCCGGCAGGAAGGCCATGGCCTCCGGCAGCGAGCGGCCGGACGCAACCAGTGAATCGAGCCCGTCCCTGACCTTCTCGACCGGCTGCGCCGTCTCCTGCGCGAGCTGCTGTAGCTGCTGCCAGGATGCCTGCTGCGCCGCCATGGAAGCATCGGCCGTGACGCCGATACGCGTCATCGCCCTTTCGTTCCGGGCAAAGGCGCGGTTTGCCGAGGCGAGCTGTGCTCCGGCGCCGTAGAGGGTGAACATGCCGGCGAGCGGTCCGGCAGCCCGCATCGCAGCCGCGCCCATCCCGGCGGTCAGGGCCGTGGTGCGGGAGATGCTCTGCTGGATCTGCTGCTGGGCCCGCGGATTGTTCGCCACGGCGTTGAGGTGATTGGCGGCACGGTTCAACCGGTCGAAATTGCGCGAGACCATGGCGAGCACGGCCGAGGCGCGATCCTCGGCCGTGAGGACAGCGCGGGCCTCGTTTACGACAACCATGCCGGTTCCCCCTAGGCGCCTAGAACGCTACGCAGGCGCCAGGCCTGCCAGCGCGAATGCAGCTGCAGCATCTCGACGATGCTCATTCGATCCGGGTCGTCCCGGACGCCCGCGGCAAAGAGGAGGTCGTCGGCGGCGTGTTCCTGGGCGGATCGGCCGCCGCCGAGCCGAAAAAACCGAGCAGCGCCGTCTTGGCACGCTCTGCCTCGACCGGCATCAACTGGTCGATCAGGCCGAGATTGACCTCGTCCGCGATTAGCGCGCGCAGCCAGGCGTCAACCGCCTCCCAGTCAACTTCATAGAGGGTCGACCGGTCGGGCAGCGTGCGCACCCGCTCGATCTGCGGAAGGCGCCGCATGACCGCGAGCGTCGGATCGCGGAAGGCGAGGTCATCGACGAAGGTCTTCGCCGGCCATTCGCGCTGGCGCTCAAGCTTGAGGGTCCAGGTCATCGGTCAGTCCTCACTGGTTGCGGGCGCGATAATTGGCCTTGGCGCAGCTGACCTCGAGGCCGGTCATTTTGCCGTCCTTCATCGAAGCCTGCGCCTCGCCGGTGAAGCCCGCCTGCGTCATGAAATGCGTCTTGCCGGCATGGACCTCGGTCCAGGTCAGATCGAAGCGCGCCGCGATCAGCGCGCCCCAGTCGACGCTGCCGCGATCGAAATCGCAGGAGACGAGCACCGGCTGCGCCTCGAAGCTGCGATTCATGACCTGATGGTCGCTGCTGACCTCCGCCGCGATCTTGTAGCCGGTGGACTTGATCTTGATCTCGCCCATGGCTGAAAGGGTCCGCCCGGCCAGCGGGCCGGAGAGGACGGAAATCACGACGTCGCCATAGTCCTTGCCGGCCATGGTTCGCTCCCGATGCTAATGAAAAGAGGCGCCGCGGCCGGCTGGCCGGGGCGAGGACGACGCGCGGTTCAGGCCTGCGCGCCGGGGGCCAGTTCGCCGACGATCGACTTCGTCGCCATGATGTAGAAGGGATTGGCGCGGTAGATGCGCTGCTCGGCATTGGCCCGGACTGGATCGTCCGAAAGCTCGACGCGCAGGTTTTGCTCATAGGACTGCACGTCCTGCACGATCCGGCCGCGGCGGTTCAGATCGGTGTAGGAGGCGACCAAGGTCTTGTGCAGGTCCTGCGGCCTGGTCTGGCCTTCGGCGAAGTCCTCCTGATCGCCGACGAGCGTCGTATTCTGGTGAGTGTTCCAGACATAGTGACGCTGGTACTGCACCGTGTAGGCGTCGATGCAGGGCCCATTGATGTCGAGATAGGAGATATCCTCCAGGCCGGTCGAGGCACGCCGCTGGAACGTCGTGATGACCCGCTCCAGATAGACCTTGCCTTCCTTCGCGTCCTGCGGGGAGATGCCGTCATAATAGAGCAGGTTGCGCTGCGGCTCCGAATAGACGTCGTCGGTCTCCCAGGGCCCGGTCAGCCCCTTCACCTCTCGGCCGGTGAGACCGCGGGCGAAGATCTGGACATCGGTGATCGAGCGAGCGAAGTCGAAGACGAAGGCAAGCTCGGCCCCGGCGCAGGCGGCGATGAAGGGCTCGGGCTCCGACGAGCTCTTGAGCGCCATCATCACGCGCATCTGGTCGTTCATGGCATCGCCTGCCGCCGCGACCGTGGCCTGCGACCCGGTGATGCCAGCAACGGCCCAGCCATAGCGCATGGCGAGCGGGCCCCACTGCTCGGCGAGCCAGGCGCTGATCGCAGTCAGCGACGTCGCATCGCGATAGGGCGAGAGCACCCAGGCGAAATAGCCGGTGCCGACGCCGGCGAGCGCCGCAGCCATGTCCGGCCCGCCGGTGCCGGCCGTGAAAGTCAGCGTGCAGCAGGCGCCGAGCGGTGAATTCTCGCCGCGGCTCTTGAAGCTGAGCCAGGTCGTGTTGTTCAGCATCGTGCCGCCATTGCGGGCGGTGACCGTCGCGGTATCGATCGCGGCGGTGCCGATCGCGATGTCCACCAGCGACTTGGAATCTCCCGGCAAGGTGACGCGCTGGTTGACCGCCGCCGCGATCTTGGCCGCGACCGTGTTGACCGTGTCTGCCGCGGTCACGGTGATCTGGCGACGACGGTTGTTGCCGAACAGCCAGAACGGCCAGGTGCCGGCCGGCGGCAGCGTGTCGACCTTGACGTCGAGCTTCGCCTTGGTGCCGGAATCGGCGAGCGGTAGCACACGAAAGTCGAGATAGGGACGCGCAAGGCGCGCCATGTTGAGCATGGTGCCGAGCAGGGAGCCAGGGCCATAGGCGGTTTCGACATCGTCGCGGATGCGCTGCGAAACACCGGTCTGAACTGTCGCGCCGGCGGCGACAGGCCCGGGGATCAGGACCTGCATGCTCTGCGCGAAGGGCGGACGGCCGAGCGAGAATTCATTGCGATAGCCCGGCGTGCGGACGGGGCCGATCTGGTCGAAGGAAATGGTCATGAGTGGTCAGCCTCAGAACGGCCGGAAGGCCGATGGCGGGAAGGCGGTTCAGCTCTTGCGGGGCTTCGATCCGCCCGCATCGGCGGAGGTCGGCGGATCGCCGGCCGGAGGGTCGCCGGCAGTCGGCGCGGGCGGGGTTGCGTCTTCAGCCTGCTCAGCCTCGTGCGGCTTCAGCACGACATCGCCATCGCGCTCGAGGCGCAGCAGACAGGTGGTGCGTCGAACGCCGCGCAGGACATGGCCCGACGGCAGCAGCTCGCCGGTTTCGATGCGGACCCGGCGGCCCTCGGTCGGATAGACATCGACGAATTCCGGCGGGAGGGCCGGCTTCTGCTCGCTCATGGCAAGGGCTCCTTCGGGTCGAGCGTGACGGTGAGGCGATCGGCCGGCGGCGCCGGCGATGCTGGTGGTGTGGGGATGGCCCGCGACACGCCCTGCGCCAGCACGTCGGCGGCGAAGGGGCGCGGCGCGAAGCCGCTGCGGCGGGTGACGGCGGCGGCCATGAAGGCGCGGGTCGAGGCCATGCCAGCGAGCGCGAACTCGGCGCGCTGGCGTTCAGGCGATTCAAGCGGAAGCCCGGCGACGACGAGCTCGAGTGCCTTTTCGCCATCTCCGAGGGTGGCGACGAAATAGGATGTGGCGAGCACGGCGAGCTTCTCGCCGGTTTCGGCCGAGGGGTAAGGCTCGGCGTCGAGCTTGACGATGCGACGCCGCAGCTTGCGGACGAGCGGATCGCCGTCGAGCACGATCCATATCTGGTCCTGCAGAAGCGCCAGCCGGTCCGCCATCTCCTGGTCGAGCAGGTCGGCGGTCTCGGCGTCGAAGACCTCCTCGGTATCAGGATCCTTGAACTTCTGGCGCGAGGTGATCTGCGCCGAGATCACCAGCCGGGTCGTGACATCGAAGCCGCGTTCGCCGCTGGCGCCGTTCTGGCCGGAGTAGGCATCGCCATCCACCGCCTCGGCGGCGAAGACCACGAGCGGCGTGCGCTCCCCGCCGCGCCCGTCGATCTCGTCGAAGCGGGAATCGAAGAAGCGGTTGCCGGCGATGGTCGGCCAGCTCTCGGCCTGCCCTTCCGGCCAATAGGGCGCCAGCGCCGCCTTGACCGCGAGGCGGAGTGCCATGATCGACAGGTGCATCGGGCTAGTCTTCGCCCAGCGCGGAGAGGTCGAGCCGGACATGGCCGGTGGCGTCGCCACCGGGCGGCTTGGAAACGCGGAACTTGCGCCCGACAGCCGGCGCCCCAAGCTTCTCCTGCACGACGTCGCCCTGCCTGATCTGGCAGCCGGGGGGGACTGTCCAGACGACGAGGGCGAGATCGTCGCCAACGATGCCGGGATGCCGTCCGCTCTCCAGCGCGATGGTTTCCGGTACCCGACCATCGACCTTGTCGGGCGCGAAGAGATGCGCCTGCACCTCGAACTCCGGCCGCGCCGGATCCGGGACGGGCCGGTCGCCCGGGCGCTTGGCCTTGCGCGGCAGCACGCGCCAGGGCGCGCCGGTGGCACGGGCGGCCGCAGCGCGCGACCGCCCGATGGCATCGGTGAGAGCCGACATGATCCGGCGATCAGTTGGAGCTGATCACCTCGACCAACGCCTTCGGCCGCTTGCAGACCGGCAGGGCGTTGGACTGACTCTTGGCCTCAACGCCTTCACCATGGTCGAGGATCTTCTCGCTGATAAAGATTTCCTCGCCGGGGGTATTGACGCGATCCATGTGGTGCGGAGGCCCGTCATAGGTCGCAAAGGTTTCGTTGGTGCCCGCCGGATAAGCATGGCCCTTGGCCGGATCGACGAGATGCTCGTTGCCGGCTTTCAGCGGAACCTGCCCCTTATATTCACGGAAAAAGACGTTCCCGAACTCGAAGGTGCGGCCATGGTCGTTACCCTGCCCATGGCGGTTCATATTGGCGAGACCCTGCGCCGCCTGATAGCCCATCCAGTATTTCTCGACCTTGGCATGCTGGACGAACTTGCTGAACAAGCTCGAGCCGATGACCACCTCGACCCGCGATACGGTATCGCCGACCACGCCAGCGTGGACCTTGTCATAGATCTCTTCGACCTTGTCGATCATGTTCGTGCCGGGCGTACCGAGCACGAGATCGACCTGCTGCGGCGCGATGTCGAAGAGATGAAAGAAATTGGCGAGCGTCGTGCCGTCGCCATCCTTGACGATGCCCTTCAGGGCGTTCACCCGCAGATACTCTCGGGTAATGGCGTGCTTGCGCCGGATCATCGCCAGCATCTTGGCCGTGGCGGCCGCGACCGTCATCGGGACGGGCCGCCCGTCGACGATGATCGCCTTGTTCTGAATATCCGACGGGCCGATATTATCGATCGCCGGAAAATGCGGGATCTGCACCGGGATGCCGCGATTCTCGCTGGTCTGGCCCGGCGTACCCTTGTCGCCCCGTGCGCGCTCGGGAAGAACGCGCAGTTTGTTGTCGGCAAAGGTCACCATCACCGTCGTGGTCGCGATCGGCTCCGACGGGAAGAGGTTGAGCGCCTGCATCAGCCCGTACTCGTTCGGGATGGTGTTGACCTCGTTGGTCAGAGTGATGCTGTCGTAGGGGAAGACGAATTCCATGGCGGGCGTCCTGAAGAGCCCGCAACTGCGGGCGTTGCGGGAAGAGACGGATCAGACGTCGCGGGCGAGGATCAGCTGGCTAGCCAGCGTCATCACGGCGCCGGCCTTGTCGGGCGCGGAAATGCCGGCCTTGAAGATCAGGCGCGAGGAGCGGACCAGCGCCATGCGACGGACGACCAGGGCCTTGCGGTCGGCGTCAGTCGCATCGACGGTTTCGCCGAGGACGGCGATGGCGTATTGCGAGCCGTCGTCCGCGGCCGGATCATGCGGCACGTACTCGAGCGAGCCGTCCGCAGCGGTGAGCGTGATCGCGCCGATATCGCCAGCGACAAAGTCCGTCCCGCCATCGGCGATGGTGAACTTGACCGAGCCGTCATAGGCCACGCCGACATTGCCGGTTCCGTCGAGCGTGCCGTCGGGATGGCGCACCTCGAAGGTACCGGCATTGGCCGCCGGCTCGATGAAGACGATTGCATACTTGCCGACCTCGGCGCCGGGCGCGAAAGCCGGGTTCGCCAGGGTGATGACGCCCTTGCCGGCGCCGGCGACATCGGTCTTCGCGGCGGCGAGCGCGCCGCGCAGGACCTGGCCGAGGACGAGGCCGATCCTGCAAACGCCGGAGCCCGACGAGATGACGCCGGTCTCGCGTGAGAAGCCGGGATCGAGCTCCTGATAAAAGACTTCGCCGAAGGTCAGCTGCCTTTCGACGGTGCTGCCGGGAATGAACATGGTCAGGCTCCTGATTCAGGGATGGGTGAAGGCAGATTTCAGCCGCGCCTGCTGGCCTTGATCTCGGCCTGAACGGCGGCGGAAAGGCTGGCCTTGGCATCGCCGGGCTCGCTGCCGCCGCCCTGCGGGGCGATGTTCGGCTGGGGCACGGTCGCGCCTGTCAGGGTGCGGACCGGCGCCGCCTCTGCCTTCGGCGCGGTGGCGAGGAGGCCGCCGGCGGTGTCCGCGGCGAGGTCGGTGCTGAAGGCGAGGTGCTGCGCCATCGCGGCGCGGCCTTCCGCCTCCGGATGGGTGACGATCGCCTTGATCCGGTCACGCTCGGCAGTGCGGGCTTCGTTGCGCACAGCGTTCAGATCGACCGGCTGCTGTGCAGCGGGCGCCGGGGCCGCCGGCGCTGGCGCAGCAGCAGCGGGAGTCACTGCAGGGGCGGCTGCGCCCTCGGCCACAGCGGCAGCCGCCGCGAGAGCTGCAGGCGAGGCAGAACCCGCCACCTCACGGGCAGCGTTTGCAAGAAGAGACATCACTATGCTCCTGGTTGGCGCCGGTCAGAGCCGGCTGACTTCCGCCCGGAAGGCGGCGAAGGCCTCGAGCGGATCGCCGACGGCGTCAGCAAGCCCGAGCGTGACGGCCTCGCGGCCGGTGAAGACCTGCGCCTCGGTCGCCATGGCGGCCTTGGCGGTCAGGGCCTTGCGGCGCCCGCCGGCGACGACTTCGGCAAACCGGGTGCGGACCTGGTCGAGATCGGCGCGGATCCTGTCGACGACATCGGTCGCCAACGGCTGGAACGGGTTGCCGTCGACCTTGTGCGCACCGGACGAGATCAGCGTGACCTTGACGCCGGCTTCGTCCAGCATCGCCGAATAATCGACATGCATCACGACGGCGCCGATGGAACCTGCGAAGCCGAATTCGGGCATGACGATTCGGCGCGCCTGGCTCGCCAGCAGATAGGCCGCCGAGCATGCCGAGCTGGTCAGGATCGCCATGGTCGGCTTCTCTGCCGACAGCCGGGCGATGTCCGCCGCCGTCTCGAAGACGCCGGAGACAGCCCCGCCGGGGGAATCGACCTCGAAGACCGCGGCCTTGACCGAATGGTCGCGCCGGGCGCGGGCGATCTGCGTGCGCAACCCCTCATAGGAGGTTTCGCCGCAATCCATTCCGATCCACGACCCCTTGTGAACGAGCGCCCCCTCGATCTCGATGACGGCAACGCCGTCGATCATCGGGAAGGCATTGCGGCCCTCGCGCTGCAGGCGGACGTCGAGCCGCTGCGGCAGCAGGCCCGCGTGCGGCTGCAGATCGGACTGGCCGGCGACAGTGACCGGCCTGCCGAAAAGGCGCGGGCCGAGCGCCTGCATCATGATGTGGGCGCGGGCTTCGTCGATCGCGAGCGGCGTGTTGAGCAGCTCGGCGGCGACGCGGGACAGGAACAGGCTCATGCGTCCTCGCTCTCGGCAGGTTCGGGCTGCTGCTGGGCAGAGCGGGCCGCGACGCGCTGGATCACCGTGGCGCGCGTAAGCTTGCGGACCCCCAGTTCCTGCTCTTCGCGGGCGATCTGGTCGAGCACCTCCTCATAATCGAGGCCCTGCTCGGCGCATTCCATCTCCAGCGTCGAAACCATCGTCTCCATGCGGAGCGCGGCGGATTCCGCTTCCTTGACCGGATCGACATAGCCCCGGCCGGGACCGATCCAGCGTCCGGCAAGCCATGCGGCCGGCTCGTCCCAGAGCAAGCGGCAATTCTTGGGCGGGCGGATGTAACCCTTGTCCAGGGCCTCTTCGATCACGCAGAGCGCCATCGGGATCGGACCCTGCTCGACGAACTGAGCTACCTTGCGACGGACGCCGCGCCAGGTTTCGTTCATCAGGCTGCGCGAATTCGAGTAGTTCATCCGCTCGAAGTTCAGCAGGATCTGCTGGCGGGACATGCCTGCGGCCGCGCCGATATGGTCGACGAAGACGTCGTGGAAGTCGCGCATCGCCGCGGTCTGGCGCGGCGTGCCGTTCATCGAGATCTTGTCGCCGACTGGCAGAACCGGGATGCGGACGCCGCCGATCTTGACCGGAGCCACCTCATAGAAGGCAGCGCGGCGGTCGTTGTAGTTGTTGCCGGCGTTGACGATCTCCTGCGGGTCCATGGCCGCGGCGACCTCGGCGAACGGCAGGTTCGACTCGATGAAGGCGGCATGCAGGGCATTGACGGCCGCCGCCGCGATCTCGAGATCAGACCAGCGGTCGACCATGCGCAAGCGCGGGATCATCGCCGCGAAAGGCGAGATCGGCCGGTTCTGATCCTCGCGCTCCGGCTCGAAGATGTGCATGAATACCGGCCGGCCATGTTCCATCTCGCGCGGCACCATCTCCCAGCTCGCCGGCGCGTAGCCGAAGCCGTCGCCGGGATGGCGATTGCGAATGTGGTAGCCGACCGGCGCGCCATAGCGATCGAGCGCTACGCCGCCGCGCAGGGTCTGATCGTCTCGCCGTCCCACTGGATTGCTGAGGCGCTCCGGATCGACGGCGAGGAAGGCCGTCTCATAGGCGCCCTGCCCTTCGCGCCAGGTCGCGACGACGCATGCCTCATTCAGCTTGCAGACGCTGCGCGCCAGCAGGCGATAAAGCCCGTTCTGAGAGACCTTGCGCTGTGCGTCGGAACGCTTGCGCGGGTCATTGTAGTGACGCGCGAGCTCGCGCTCGATCTGCTTGCCCAGCTCCTGCGCCTGCTCGCGGGTAATGCCGAGCGTGTCGGCATGCGGCTTCGACGAGAAGCGCAGGCCAGCGCCGACGATCATGTCGACGAGACGGGTGAGCGCCGCGACTGCGATCGGGTTATTGCGCGCGGCATCCTCGGCGCGGTCAGCGACGAGACGACGATCGCGCAGAACGGCACCGTCACCGGAGAGGGTCGGCGGGCGCCAGTTCGCGAGGTCCTGCGAGCGGATATCGGCCGCGCGATAGGCCGAGGCCGCCGCCGCGGCTCGCAGGGGCGTCTGTCCGTCCGGCCCGACCAGCGCGGGCAGTGCAGCGACCTGCATCAGAAGGCGAAGCCGATCGCCCCGCGGCGCGGGCGCCCTTCTTCCTTCGCCTTCAGCTCGTCGATCCGATCGTCCAGCCGTGCCAGGTTCGGGGGAGCGAACTCAACGCGATGAAGGTTCGGCGCGACCATGACCGAAGTAGCCTGATCGCCGCGCAGAATGCGGTCGCGGGCCGCCTCCATCTCTGCAAGCTTTTCAGCATCGGTTCCCATGTCAGTCCTGTGCGTTGTTGAGCGCGGCGAGCCGCGCGAACATGTCGTTCTGAGGCTTCGCCGGCGCGGCCGAAGCCGGCGGCGGAACCCCGTCGAAGAGATCGGCGACGCCTTCCGGCGGAGCGAGGCGTTCGCGCCATTTCGCCCATTGCTGCGGGCCCATGGTGTCGACGCCGAGCGACCAGGCGAGCGCGCGGCAACCGACGGCGATGTCGAGCGCCTCGTTGGCCCAGCCGGCCCGCTTCACCCAGATCCGGTGATCGCCCGGCTTCTCATGCAGCTTGCGGCGGGCATTGCCCTTGGCTTCCTGCGCCGGGTCGATGCAGACCTCGGCGGTGAGTTCGCGGCAATAAGCCTCGTCCACGATCTCCTTCGGCAGCCGCAGCGTGCCGGGGAGCCAGGCACCGCCCTCCATCGGGCCGGCCACGAACTGGCGCAGGCCACGATAGACCGTGTGCTTCAGGTCGAAGACGCCGGTCGGATAGACGATCGCCTTCGACAGGACCCGCCCATACTTGTCCTTGATCGGCAGGCGCTTTGGCGTGCCAACGATCGGCGCGGTCTTCTTCTCCGCACCCTCCAGCACCCAGAGCTTGTGCCCGCGGCCAGCCGCGATCGTCCGCACCCAGTTCGACCAGTTCGATCCGTCGATGCCCCAGCGAGCAATCTCGAGGATACCGCCCGTGTTCGCCGGCCAGGTCCTGGCGAGCAGTTCGTCAATGCCGGCGAGGGCCTCGACCGTCTCCGGCGCGAACGGAATGATGCCGCGGTCGAGCAAAACACCCTGCGCCTGTGGCCCGTAGGTCCAGGCGCCCCAGACGAGACGATCGCCCTGCAGGTCGATCATGCCGGTGGCCAGCGGGTGGTCAGGCGTTCCGATGCGGGCCCGGATCTCTTCGCGAGCGGCGTGCAGCTTCTCGTGCTCGACCTCGCCGGCGCCGTCTTCCCAGGCGCGACCCAGCGTCTGCTGCGTGAAGACCTTGAGCAGGACCGGCGAGGCCTTAGCCTTTTCCCAACCCTCCCAGATCGACTGCCAGGTTTCCGCCGGAGAATAGGCGGTCCAGAGCTCATAGCTCGGTTCGAACTCGCGGCAGCGTCCCTCCTTCGGAACGCAGCGATAGCGGTCCATCCGCGCAGGCGCGATGAAGTCCGGTACCGCGACAGGCTCCGCTTCTGGATCATCCTCCGACGGGATCGGCCGGGTCGATATCCATTCGCCGCGGGCGAGCATCTCTTCCTTGTGGCACTCCTCAATCAGGCCGCCGCAGGACAGGCAGGCGAAGGATGCCAGGAAGGCGGTCGATTCCGAGGGCGGCTGCAGCGCCTCCTCGGTCAGGACCTGAAAAGTCTCGCAATGTGGGCACGGCACATAGCGCCGGCGCCGGTCGCCCTCCTCATAGGCCGCCGTGATCCGGCAGGTCGCCTTGTGGCCAGGCGTGCCGGAAACTAGGCTTTTCTTGTTCTGCGTATAGGCCTTCTGGCGAGCCTTGCCCTGCTCCAGCGGATCGCCGCGGCCATCCGTATCATAGGGGTACCCAGTCACCTCTTCGGCGACCAGGTACTTGACCGAGATCATCTGCAGGCCCTTCGAGGAAGAGGCCGTGACGATCTGGTTGAACCCGCCGGCGAAGCGCTTGAAGGCCGCGGTCGACGCCGCCTCGTCGCGCTGGTTCTCTTTCTTGACCCGCAACCGGATCTGCGGGCTGGCGTCGATCGTCGGCTGCAGCTTGACCCGGTTGTACTTGATCGCTTCGTCCTGAGACGGAAGCATGGTCAGCATCGGGCCGGGCGCGCGGTCGACGATGAAGGTGAACCAGTTGACGCCAACTTCGGTCTTCGCCGTCTGCGCCGCCCATTTCAGCGTGACCTGGCGAGCAGGATGATCCGGATGCAGGCAGTCCTGCGGCTCGCGGACATGCGGCATCCGGTCGGTGCGCCAGTCGCCCGGCCAGGGCGAGCCGGATTCCGGCGAGACCTTGCGAAAGCGATCCGCGTGCTGAGAGACCGTCAGCTCCTCGACCGGCTCCGCCTTGCGGAAGAGCGCGGTCAAGAGCAGGCGGCCGGCGCGCGTCGCAACGGCTTCAGCCAGCATCGGACCTCATGTGGCGGACGGGCCGACCTCCGGCGGCAGGACGTCCTCGAGTGACTTGCGGAACGCCGCCAGCGTGCTGCGCTTCAACTCGCGCAGGCCGGGGCGGATGTAACGGGCTTCCGACCTGGTGCGCCGGGCGATGTCGTCAACCGCATCGCTCTCGCCCTTGTCGAGCGCGGCGGAGAAGGCGGCAATGGCGGCCTCGGCGGCGGCTATCACGTCGCTGACCGGCACGACCTGGCCGCGCTCCAGGGCGCGCTTCTCTTCCTCGCGCTCAAGCTCGATCTCGTCGAGCCGGAGCTGCACCTCGTTGCGACGCTCCTTATGGCCAGCCGCCGCTACCGCCTTGGTGTAGGGGGCGGCGCTCGCCCGCTCGACGCGGATGTTGATCCGGCGATGCTCGAGCAGGGCATCGACATCGATCAGTGTCTCGCGGCCCTCGCGCTTCGGGTTCAGCTCCGAAGCATAGCGCATGACGTAGCGCGACAGGGTCGAGCGGTCGACCTTCTGGCCCTCGGCAGCCGCGACGATTTCCGCCGCTTTCGACAGCGACGCGAAGCGTGCACCCGTGCTCAAACCCGTGACGATCCGTGCATCGGTTCACGCGCCCCGGCAACTAGCGAAATCCCGCGGGCACTCTTACCCGCGGGGCACGGGGAGGCCCGGAAGGACCCGTGAAACACTTTCCGTGAAACACAAACGCGGCGGGAGCCGCGGCGCCGGTCAGCCGCCGTGGTCATCCGACCCGCGCCTGCCGAGCGACAGCCGCGCGAAGCGCGCGCGGTTCGCCTTGATGTCGAGACCCTCGGTCACGACCCAGAGCTGGTGCATCAGCTCAGCCGGCAGCTCGGCCGCCACCTTGTTGAACTCGGCCTGCGCCTTCTGATCGACGAAGGCGGACGGCACCATCACGCCTCCGACCGAACGGAAGCCCTGCCGCCTGCGCTTGCCAACGCCGTAGACGATGCGGCCGCCCAGCGAGCCCCGGCGCTTGCCCGCATTGCCGGGCTGGTTCGATGGCTTCCCGGTCTTGCCCTGGAACGCCGTCGCCAGTTTGGCCCTGCCCTCGATCCAGTTCTGATCGATGTCGCGAACCTGCACGCCGCCGCTCGTCTGCTGCGTCCGAAAGCGCTCCAGCGGAATCTTGCCACGGGCGATCACGGCATAGCTGTTCGTCGCCACCATCTTGCCCTTCACATGGGCGCGGATGTCGCGCAGCCTGATCTTCAGCAGATCGCGGACAACCTTGGCCATGATGCCCCGGGCCTTCTCACCCTTGCGCCGAACGGCACGGCGGACGGCGACGGGCGCGCGGTGGCCAGCGGCGGCGTAGAGGTTGCCGATGGCGCTGTAGGCCTTCCCGTCAAGCCGAAGCCGAACCGGAGCGATCAAGCGCGCCTCCCATGAAAAACGCCGCCTCGGCGAGCCGGGCGGCGTTTCGTGATCTGATGAACCGTGTCTGTGTTACGTCAAGCGCCAGTCGCAGCGCAAGGGGGCGCCAGCAAGCGATACCCCTCATTCCCACGGTCGCGCTGGTCGCTCACTCGCGGTCACCTCATGAGCCGCCAGCCCCGCCCCCGCCAGCGTGCGGCAGACCTCGCCGAGCGCCGCATGCCAGATCTCGTATTCGGCGCGGTCGACGGCGGCGAACATCGGGTCAGGCTCCAGCAGGGTCTTCTTGTAGGCGTCGGGATAGGGCCGCCGCGCTTTCGGATTGAAGCCGTCAACCTCCCGCTCGAAGCAGGTCGCGCCCTCCTGCATCGCCACCTTGCGGAACCATGCCGGCTTGCCGTTCGCGCCGAGGACGAAGCTCATCACGGGCGCCTTCGCCTGCCAGGCCGGCGCGCTCTTCATGATCGCATGGTGGCGGACCAGTTCGGCCGGGCGCTGGCGGAAGCGCTCGCGCCCTGCCCTGTCGATTGTCAGGATACGCTGGCGCGCTCGGGCCACGCATTCGCGATGTGCCGAGACGTGCAGGTTCATGTCGCCTAGCGGGTCCCAGTCCTCGGGAAATCCGACCTCCCAGCCGTCCAGTGCCGAAACCGCCTTATGGGCCGCTAGCGCGTCGGGATGCGGCGGACCGCAATCGATCGCGACCGGCAGCACCCCATAGCGGTTAGGCCGGCCGTCGCTGACCATCTCCGCCATCAGCTGGCCCTGTTGTGACACGGCATCCCAGCCGCCAGCCATGCCGCCACCACCACCGCCACCCATGGCGATCACGACGGGATCACGCCCGGCCTTCGGCAGTTCCTCGACATAGGCCCAGGACAGGAACGCCTCGACCCCGATCGCCCGCTTTTTCATTCCGCCGCTCCCATTGGCAAACCTGTCAAACCTTTGAAGAAGAGAAGAGGGAAGGTTTGCCACGCCAAGCCCTTGAAAATGCTGGACTTGGCAAACCTGCCAGACCTGACAAACCTAAATCGGCCCTCGCCCGCCCCGTTCTTGGCCCGCGAGAGCGGGAAGGGAGCGATTTTTACGCCCCGGTTGCGCTGCCGCTTTCACACACGCCGCGCATGCGCGCGGACCCCTCAAAAAGGTCTGACAGGTTTGGCAGGTTTGCCATCGCCAACGATTTCAGTGGCTTGGCGTGGCAGACCTTTGAGGGCTGGCAAACCTCAAGGTCTGCCATCGCCTTGCCGGAAGGCGATTCACCCCTCCCATCCCGCTCCCTCCCGCGGCTCGGGTTCTTGCGGCTCGGTTTCCTGCGGCCATGGCACGGGCTGCTGCAGCGCGGCCTCGAAGGCGGCGCGGCAATCCGAGAGCGTGGGCAGGATCCAGTGCCAGACCCGGCGGGCTTCGCTGGGCGCGTGGTCTGTGTACTTCCGCACGCTGTCGAGGCCGGGAATGAGCTTGGCGAGCTTCATGCCGAGTTCGGTATCGGCGGATTTGCGTTTGATACCGATGCGCTCAGCCGTGGCGATGTAATCATCCGCGAGCGTCGATTTCGGAATCTCTTGCAACCAGTCGTCGCATTTCGCCGTGGTGGCACCGGACATCAGCCGGCCGAACCACCAGCTTTCCACCGAGTTCAGCGAGCGGATCTTCTGCTCGAGCAGCGCATCGGTGCGCGGGATCGACCGCAGCTCGACCGTGGTGAGATCGAAGGCGAGAAGATCGGCGAGCAGCGCCTCCCGGCCGCCCTTGTCCAGCTCCTCGTCCATCTCGCGGAAATACTCGAAGTTCTCCTTCGCGAGGTCGCCGACGTCGAAGATCGCGAAGCGGCGCTCGTCCATTCCGGCCGGCACCACCCAATCCTCGTTCGAGGTCATCATCAGGCGCACGTAGTTGCGGATCCGGACGGGATCGATGCCCTTTGCCTCGATCATCTGGATGTTCGAGGTGATCAGGCTCTTCAGCCGGCCTTCCGCCGCCTTGTCGCCGGCCCAGACCGCCTCTTCCGCCTGGAGCAGCAGGCAGGCCGCCATATGCGCGTTGAACTGGCCGGTGATGTAACGCGGCTCGTCGACCATGAAGTGATGGTCTTCGATCAGCGAGCCGATCACCTCTCCCGGCTTGGTCTTGCCGGTGCCCATCTTGCCGCGCAGCACGATCGCCGTGCCGATGCGGTCGCGAGGGCGCTGCACCAGATGCGCGAACCATGCCCAGAGCCAGGTGAAGCGCTTCTTGTCACCGGCGCAGACATTGGTCAGCAGGTGATCGCGAAAGATCGTATAGGAGCCCGCGCCCTTTCGCGGCTCGACCGAGAAGCCGCGCCAGAGGTTGAGATAGCCCTCGGTGCCCGGCGCATTCGCGGGATCGGGATGGAACTCGATGCCGTCGAAGCTGCGCCGGTCCTTGTGGCGCAGCCAGCGATCGGCCCAGGTGACGGTCTTCAGCTTGCCGTCGCTGCCGAGAACCTGCGTCACCTTGTTGAGGTACTTCGCCCGGAATGCGTCGAGCGAGAGCACGCGCACCCGGTCCTCGACCGGCGCCTTCGCCTGCTCGCGCACGATCACCGCCTTTGAGCCGATCAGCACCAGCGCCCATTCGCGGTTCAGCCTGTCAGTGTCATAGCCCCAGGCGTTCGGCTGGACCGTGCCGGCCTCTTCATCCGATTCGTCCCGGTCTCTCCCGCGCTTCTGTTTGTCGGCCTTTTCAGGCTTCTTGCCCTTGCCGCCGTCGAGGACCTTGAGCGCCGGCAGCTTGGCCGCCTTCAAGCGTTGATTCAGCTCGCCGCGATAGGCCTCCGCGACATCGGGATCGGCAATGGCGCCAAGCCGATCGCGCACGGCCTTGACCAGCGCCGCCTTGCGCTCCGGCCGGTCGAGCGGTCCCGCCTCCTCCAGCATGCGCTGCCACGCCATGTCGATGAACGGAACGGCGGCCGCGCCGCACCGTTCGAGCGCCGCCAGCGCCCAGCCCTGGCCAAGCACCTCGGCCGGCGTTTCGCGATCCCAATGCGAGGTCTCGACCCAGCTATCCGCCAGCCTGTACGCCCGAGCGACGACGTCGGCGGGATCGCGGCCGCGCGACAGCTGCGCGAAGGCGAGCGATGCGAGGCCCTCGGTCGATTTGGCGCCCAGGCGCGGCCATGCCAGGTCGACGAGCCGGCCGGCGGCCTTCCGGCCGGCAGCATCGCCATCGAGCATGACGATGGGCGAGGCCGCGACCCGCCATGCGGTTTCGAGATGCGCCTCGGTCATCGCCGTGCCGAGCGGCGCGACCGCTTCCAGCCAGCCCGCCTGATCCATCAGGACGACGTCGAGATAGCCCTCGACGATGGCGAGGCGGCCGCTGCCGAGCGCCTCCGGCCGGGCGCGATGCAGGTTGTAGAGCGTCGCGCCCTTGTCGAAGGCGGCCGTCTCCGGTCCGTTCAGGTATTTCGGCGTCTTGTCGTCAGGCGCAAGCGCCCGGCCGCCGAAGGAGACGAGCCGGCCGGAGCCGTCATGAATCGGGAACATGATCCGGTCCCGGAAGCGGGCATAGGGCGAACGCCCAGGCTCCTCCGGCGCAACCAGGAGGCCGGCGGCGATCAGGCTGGGATCGTCGAAACCGGCGGCCCGCATCTCCTTCAGGAAGGCGCCGCCATCGGCCGGCGCGAAGCCGAGGCCGAAGCGCTCGACCGACGGGCGCGAGACCTCCCGGCCGGCGAGGAACAGGCGGGCCGGCTCGCTTTCGTCGAGGGCGCGGCGATAAAGGGCTTCGGCGGCGGCGAGCGTCGCTCCGATATCGCGACGGCGCTCCTCTTGCCGGCGCGCCTCCGGCGTCATCTCCGGCAGCTTGAGGCCCGCCTGCTCGGCGAGGATACGCACGGCCTCGACGAAGTCGACGCCCTGCGTTTCCATCACGAAGGCGAAGACGTCGCCATTACGGCCGGAGGAGAAGTCGAACCAGCGCTGCTTCGTGTCGTTGACGAAGAAGGATGGCGTCTTTTCGCCATTGAAGGGCGAAAGCCCCTTGAACTCCTTGCCGGCCTTGGCGAGCTTGACCTTGTCGCCGACGACCTGGGACGCAGGCAGGCGCGCTTTGATCTCGTCGAGAAACCGCGGTTCGAAAGCCATTTTGCGCAGTCGCCTTGTTATCTCGAAAAGAGATATTCAGCCTTGACTGAATTATCTCGTTTTGAGATATTAAGGACATGAAGACGGTCACCTACACCTCCGCCGCCCTTGCCGATCTGGCCAAGCACCGCAACCGTGCCGCCAAGATCATGGACAAGGTCGAGCGCTACGCCGAAACCGGCGCCGGCGACGTCAAGCAGCTCACGACCTCGCCGGCCAAGCGCCTGCGGGTCGGGGATTTCCGGGTGATCTTCGAAGAGACCGCAACCACCATCACCGTCTCGCGCATCGCTCCGCGCGGCGGCGTCTACGACTGAGGAGGCAAGCAAATGAACGCCATCCCCCATGCGACCGTGACCACCCCCGGCGGCGAGGAGCTCGTGCTCGTGCCCCGCGCCGCCTTCGAGGCCATGCAGGACCGCCTCGACGCCGCCGCCCATGCCGAGAGCATGGCGGCCGTCGCGCGCGGCGAGCAGGAACTGCTGACCGCCGAGGAGGTGCGCGCCGCCCTCCTCGAGGCGACCCCGCTCGCCTTCTGGCGCAAGAAGCGCGGGCTCACGCAGACCGCGCTCGCCGCCGATGTCGGCATCAAGCAGGGCTTCCTGTCCGAGGTCGAGGCCGGCAAGAAGATGGGCGATCCGCCCCTCTACCGCCGCCTCGCCAGGGCGCTGCGCGTGCGCATGGAAGATCTGGTGCCGGAGGGCTGAACGATGGACATCCGAGCCAGACTTGAGGCGCTCGCCGCCGCACCGCGCGAATGGCGCGTGACGACGCACTATGCCGACGGGGCGACGCGCGAGCACGACACGCATACGCAGGCCGGCGCCGAGAATTTCGCGACGGGCGAACGCCGCCGGATCGGGCGCGACCTGATCTCGCGCGAGACGGGCATGCCGGTGCGCGTCGTCGACGTGACGGTCGCGAGAATCCGCCAGTGAGCTGAACCGGCTCACGCCGCCGCTCCTTCCGCCGGCAGCCAGCCTTCGGCCTCGCCGAGGTCGAACAGCGTCGCGGTCGACATCTTGCGCTCGGTCGCTTCCAGCACCTTGACGCCGTCGAGGAAGTAGCCGGGGTTCAGCTCGGCCGCGCGGCCGCGCCGGCCAGCGAGCAGCGCCCGCATCGGCACGGTGAAGAGCCCGCCGAACGGGTCGAAGACCAGTTCGCCCGGCTCGCTCCAGCGCGCGATGCAGCGGTCGACGATGTCGAACTGCAGCGGGCAGACATGCTGCTCCCGCCCCTTCGCCGCCTGCTCGGTGTTGAGGGTTAGCATCCGATTGACGTCGCACCAGACGTCATCACGGTTCGTGCCGGGCATAAGCGCCATGTAGATCGAGGGCAGGCGCTGGCGGCTCTCCAGCGCCTCGCCGATCCTAAGATGCGTCTCGAAATCGTATACCGCGCCGGCGCTGGCCTCGCGGAACACCTTCGGCAGCAGCTTCGGGTCGATCGCCATCAGCTCCTGCGGCGTCAGCAGGCGGTTGCCGGAGGAGCGCCAGCGCGCATGTGCGTCGAGCTGCCAGCGGGCGAGGCTGTAATCCTCGATCCGCTTCTGCACGGGATCGTCGGCATAGCCCTTGGAGCGGTCGCTCTGCACCTTGCGGAACAGCAGCACGAACTCCGGCGAGCCGACGCCCATCTTCGTTCCGTCCTTGCGCATCTCGGTATAGCCGAGGCGATAGGTCTGGTTGTTCTCGCGCACCACGTCGGTGTCGACATAGATCAGGCCGAGATAAGCCAGCCCGTGCCGGCGGTAATGGGCGATGCAGTCGGCATGGAACGGGTTCACCGTCGGGAAGCCGAGCCCGGTGACGTTGCCGAACAGGATCCGGTCCTTGACGTGGATACAGGCGAGCCGGCCGGGCTTCAGGATCCTGATCAGCTCCGGCGTCAGATGGTCCATCTGCGCGAAGAAATGGCCGTCATTGTCGGTATGGCCGAAGTCGTTATAGCTCGGCGTGTACTCATAGTGGTTGCTGAACGGGATCGAGGTCACGATCAGGTCGACCGAGTTTTCCGTCATGCTGCGCGCCTCGATCACGCAGTCATTGTTGGCCACCTGCCAGCCTTCGCCGCGGGCCTCGATCCGCTCGACGCCGATGGCGCGGGTCAGCTCGGCGGAGAAGTTGAGCGGGTCTAGCCCATATTCCCTGATGATCTCGGACATGGTCGCGACGAGCCTGTCGTGTTCGGCCCATTTCGCCATGAGGTCGCGCACCACCTCGCGCTCGGATTCCGCGTGGATGATGTCGATCTCGACGGCATGGGCCTGGAGGAAACGGGCGATGCGGTGCACCGCCTGGATGAAGTCGTTGAACTTGTGCGAGACGCCGACGAACACGGCCTTGTGGCAGTGTCGCTGGAAGTTGCAGCCGGAGCCGGCGATGATCGGCTTCGCCGCCAGGTGCCGGAACTTGCCGTCGGAGAAGTCGACGATGGTTTGCTCGCGGACGTCGAGATCCTGCGTGCCGTAGACGCTGCGCACGCCCGGCACGGCTTTCTCGATCGCCCGGCGCTCATCCTCGAGGTCGTGCCAGAGCAGCCGGTGAGCTTCGGGATCGGCCGCGATGATCTCGACCATTTTGGCGATGCGGGCCGGCAGCGTGTCGCGGCGCTCCTTCGCCTCCTGCATCAGCCCGCGCGCGCCGTCGCGGAACAGAATGCCCTGGCCGTCGCGCTCATAGCCGGCATCGGCGAGATTGGTCTCGACCTCGTGCCAGGTCACCTTCAATGGCGGCAGGTCATACCCTTCGTCGCTGAAGCCGAGATCGGAAGGCCGCTGCACGAAGCAGGCCCAGCTGTTCACCCAGAGCCAGAACTCACGTTCCTTATGCGGATAGAGGGTGAGGTTTCCGGCGCTCTCGCTGTCGCGCTGGAAGAAGCGGGTCAGGGCCTGCCCGGTGTCCATCACACCGAGGAAGCCGGCGTAGTGGATCAGCTCTTTCGTCCGGTTCGGCGAGGGCGTGGCGGTGGCGACGAACCGGAAGCGGACGCCGGCGAACAGCGAAAGGAAGGTCTGGAAGGTCTTGCTGCCGTAGCTGCGCAGCACGCTCGCCTCGTCGAGGCAGGCGACATCGAACAGCGCCGGATCGAGCTTGCCGTCGCGCACGCTCTCATAATTGGTCAGGTAGATACCGGGCTCGTCGACATCCTCGCTGCGGCGGATGAAGCGCACCGAGGGCGCCCGCTCCGGATGCCCGTCCAGCCACCCCATCAGCTGCGCCCGCTGCGCTTCGGTGATGCGCTCGTGCTCCCCGGTCGCGAGCACATGCGCGTCGCGCCGGAATTCCTGCCGCACGCCGAGCGGCAGCACGATCAGCGCGCGCCCCTGCCGGCCGTCCTCGCGCAGGATCCTGCCGAGCATGATGCGCGAGACCTCGATCTGCATGAAGGTCTTGCCGAGGCCGAAGGCGCAGAAGATCGCCCGCCGCCCGCCGCGCACGGCCCAGCGCACGATGGCGCGCTGGTGCGGCAGCAGCAGCGGGTTGATCTCGCCGTCGTCGATCTCGAAACCGACGGCCGGCGCCAGCCTGATCTTCGCCTCGAGGAAGGCGCGATAGGGATCCGCGTGCGCGTTCACTCCGCCGCCTCCATCGGGAACAGCGGCAGCTCCGCCAGCGCGCGCCGCGGCGCCTCGCGCGGCTGGTAGTTCGCCGAGACGAGCGCGCGGGCCAGCGGCGGGCAGACGCTGTTGCCGCACATGCGCACCTGCGCCGTCTTGGTGATCGGCACGATCTCGGCCGGGCCGTCGTCGCCCCAGCCTTCCGGCAGCGGCTCGACGCGCATGCCGCGATCGATGATGTAGCTCTCGGGAAACCCCTGCGCCCGGTAGAGCTCGCGCGGCGAGAGCATGCGCATGCCGATATCGGCGATAACATACGGCTCGCCGCCGATATCGACCGTGACGAGGCCATAGCGGTCCTTCGTCACCACCGTGTGCATCGGCTCGGAGCATTCCTGCCCGTCGCCTGTGCCGTAATACTTGATCAGGAAGGCGCGGACCTCGGCGGCGTGCGTGGTGTGGGCGCAGATCGTCGGAATCGGATGCTCGGCCGGATAGTCCGCTCGCTCCGAGCCCTTCATGTTCAGCACATGCGAGGCCACCAGCGCCTGCTGCGGCATGCCGAAGGCGCCGCCGGCGGTCAGGGTCGAGACCGGCTTGTCGAGCGAATGACCGACCACGCCGGTGTTGTGCTGGGCGAGGAAGGCGGCGACGGCCGCATGCTTGACGCCGCCCGCGACGACGGTGCCGAGCGGCGCCTCCGGATCGAGCGCGCGCGGCTCCTGCCCCTCTCGCTCGCCATAGCCGGTCTGGACCAGCGTGCAGCCGATCAGCGCGTTCTGGTCCTTCGGCGAGGCGCAGATCGTCGAATGCGGATCCTGCGGGTCGCGCACGCCGCCGCCCTGCTGGGCATAGGTCAGCACCGGCGCGACGAGGCAGACATCGGCCTTCGCCGTGCCCGTCGCCGTCGGTTCGTCAGCTGAGCGCTCGCGCGACTGGCCGGCCCGGCCGCCGCAGCCGGCCAGGATCGGCGCGACCAGCCCGAGCGGCGCGCAGCCGCCCGGCCGCGTCCGGTTCTCGCCATTGGCGGTCACCGTATGCAGCGGCTCGTCGAGTGAGGAACCGACGCTGTTGGCCCGGAACTTTGTCACGAAGGGCGTGGCGAGCGCAAAGCTGCCGCCGGTCGTCATGGTGCGGATCGGCTCGTCGACCCCGTGCAGGCCGTTGCGCGCCGCGGCGCTCGCCATGTCCGTGCGAACCACGAAAGGCTTCGCCGCGTCGATCACATAGCGTTTCACCCCGCGCGCGATGCGCGCCATGGTCGCTTCGGCGAGCGGCCGGTTGACGCCGACGGCGCGCCCTTCCTCGCGGCTGAGAAAGATCGAATGGCAGGGCAGCGACCAGTCGATGATGCTGGCGGCCGTGTGCCAGGGCAGCTTCGTCCCGGCGATCACCTCGACATCATCGGGCCGGCCATGCGTCGGCTTCGGCCAGATGATCGGCTGCCCATCGCGGCGCGCGATCAGGAAGAGCCGCTTGCGGATCGTCGGCGCGCCATAGTCGCAGGCGCGCAGCTCGCGATGCTCGACCTTGTAGCCGAGCCGCTTCAGCTCGCCCTCCCAGCGCTTGAAGGTCTGGCCCTTCCGTTCCTTGCAGGGTTGGCCGTCTTCGGAGATCGGCCCCCAGTCGCGGAACTCCTCGACATTCTCGAGGATGATCACGCGCGGCCTGACCTGCCGCGCCCAGCGCACCACCACCCAGGCGAGATCGCGGATGTTGCGCTTCACCGGCCGGCCGCCCTTGGCCTTCGAGAAGTGCTTGCAGTCGGGCGAGGCCCAGAGCAGCCCGACGGGCCGCCCGCCCGTGACGGCGACAGGGTCGACCTTCCAGACATTGTGCGGCAGGTGCAGCGTCTCCGGATGGTTGATCCGGTGCAGCGCCAGCGCCTCGGCATCGTGGTTGATGGCGATGTCGGGCGAGCGGCCGAGCGCCAACTCGATCCCGGTGGAAGCCCCGCCGCCCCCGGCGAAGGAATCGACGATCAGCTCACGCATCGCGCGCCTGCATCGTGCGGCGGCTCAGGGAAGGAGCATGTACCGGCCGGCACATAGGACGCCCTGCCGCGTCCAGGCGCGCGGTGATCGCGCGGCTGGTGATCACCAGGTATTGGCACCCGGTGAATCGATCTACGTAGACCTTCGCCTCGTTGAACTCGAAGAGGTCGCGCGGCACAGGCTGCCCCGCCGGCGCGCATCCGGCGGCGAGCACGACGATGGCAAGAACGGAGATTCTCATCATTCCACGGCCTCCTCGATCGCCTCGCGCATTTCGAGCGCGGTCATCTCTTCCGGCACGTTCTCCAGGAAGCGCAGGATGGTGTTGCGGGTGGCGGCGATGCGGCTGGGCGAGACGCTGCGGTGCGCCCCGCTCTCCATGATCGTGCCGTCGCCGCTGCCGGCCGCGACCTCGACGGCGTCCATGACCTCGGCGGTTATCACCGTCCGGCCTTGCGCGCGGCGGCGCGGTCCAGCCGCTCGATTTCGGCGATGATCAGCGACGCGGCCTTGACCAGCATCCGGCGGACGGGGCCGGGCTTCCACCAGCTCGGCGCCCAGCGCCAGCCGATCGCCCAGCCCATGCTGTCGAGCGGCGGACCGGCCTTGTAGCGGTCGCCGCCCAGCGCCACAGTGATTGCGGCTGCGGCGGTGTAGTTTAGCGCCGCAGCGGCCATCTCGGCCTTGTCGTGGCCGTCGTCATGCTCGGCGGTCCAGCCTTCGCCTTCGACGTGCCGGCGCCGTTCGGCGAGCACGTCCGCCACCGCCTGCGACGGCAACAGCATCGTGGATAGGCCGCGCTTCACCGACGTCTCGTTGAATTTGCGGACGACGACCGCGCCGAGGTCGATGCCGAGGTCCATCGCGATCAAGTCGATGCAGATCACGCCGTCGGCGAGCTCGTCCGCCAGATCCTCGACCGTTGCGCGCGACCCGACCAGGCCGAGCCTCTCGCGCTCCAGCTTCTTGATGACGTTGCAGGCCTCGCCGATCTCCCCTGCCAGCTCATTGCCGCGGAAGGTCAGGCTGAGTTTCGTGCCCGGCGAAACCCATGCAGCATCGCGCGCCCGGTTGGCCGCACGCAGTTCCAGCAGGTTCAGGCTCATGCCTCGCCTCCATCGATCTCGATCCGCTCGATCCGCCCGGCAAAAGTCCGGCCCTCGCTGCCGCCGATCAGGTCGGCCAGCGCGAGCAGGTTCACCGCCTCGGGCGAGCCGGGCGCGAGGCGCTCGGCTGCGCGGTGAAGGAAGAGGACGGCGCGGCCCGGCGAGCCGGCCTGCACCAGCGTCAGTGCGTAGCTGACGACATTGGCCAGCGGCCCGGCCGCGGCCCGGCGCTCGCCCAGGGTTTCGGGCGCCCGCTCGGTCTCCGCGCCGAGGATCAGGCCGTCGACCTCGCGCCGGATCAGGCCGAGCGCGGTCAGCCGGCGCAGGGCGCGGGCGATGTCGTCGGAGCTGGCGTCGAGCAGGGCGCAGAGCAGCTTCGGCCGCCTGCCCTCCTCGCCGGCCAGCTCGATCATCGCCAGGGCGCGGGCGGCGAGCGTGCCCGGCTGCAGCTGCGGCGCCGG
The DNA here is from genome assembly GCA_024231975.1 of Allobosea sp. Taxonomy (GTDB): domain Bacteria; phylum Pseudomonadota; class Alphaproteobacteria; order Rhizobiales; family Beijerinckiaceae; genus Allobosea. The sequence goes on along the minus strand of JAAEQB010000090.1, from coordinate 52,148 downwards.
CGGCAGCTTGCCGCCCACCCGCAGCTTGTTGATCACCGAATTGACGGTGGTGCGCTTGCGGCCGAGATGCTCGGCGATCTCCAGCGGCGAGAAGCCGTCGCCATAGAGGGCCGCGACCCGCGCGCGGAAGCTCTCGTCGGCAGGGGCGGTTTCAGGCCGGTTCATGCCGCGCCTCCAGTGAGAGGCCGGCCGAGGCCGAGGATGCGCGAGATGTCGGGCTGGGCCGCGAGCTGCAGCATGACGCGATGGGCGAAGCCGAGCGCCTCCGCCTGGCGGCGGGCCTCGCCGACGGTCAACCGGTAGAGTTCGGGCGCGACGACGCTGGCGCGCGACGCCTCCAGTTCGAGCTGGTTGATCGCCAGCAGTTCGGTATCGGCAGCCAGCTTCAGGCGCGCAGCGACCTCGTCGAATGTGGGCGGCGCGGTCATGCGAAGGCTCCGGAACTGCTCTGCCGGGTGAAACGGGCGCGCATCGCCTCGGCGGCCTCGCCGCGCAGCGCCGGGCGCCCCTCGCGGATCAGCGGCCGGCAGCCGGCGCACCAGCTCCCGCCCGGCTGCTCGACTGGCTCGCCGCAGAACAGGCCGGTGCGCTGCAAGGGCCCGAAGAGCGGCATGCGGCAATGATGGTCCCGGAGATCCAGCAGCGAGACGGCGTGCGGCCCGGCCGGCTTCGGCCAGCCCGGCGGTGTCGGCTGGATCACACCGGCGTGGACCTGCGGCGCAGGCACGGGGGCGGCGGGCTGCTCTGGCTGGCGGGCCGGCGGCTCGGCTGCCGGCCCGCCCTTATCGATCGCAGGCGCCCGATCATCCCTGCCCGGCCGGGCGGAAGGAGACGTCGCATGGGCCGCGCCGCAGATGTCGCAGATTTCATCCTGCTTCAGGTAGCATTCGCCACAAGGCTCACTGCCGTCTCGTCGCCCGGGCTTCGGGAACTCGCGCGGCTCCGGCCGGCTGGCCTGTGGCTTCGGAGGCGCCGCGGTCTCTGCAGGCACAGCAGCCGGCTGGCGGCCGCGAAAGACGATGCCCAAGCGGTTAGCCTTGCCGAGCACGGCCGAGCGCGAGATGCCGAGCTGCACAGCGACCTCGGCGGCGGTGTGATGATCGGCCGCCATCCGCGTCAGCGTGCCGATACGCTTGTCGCTCCACTCCGCGCCCGCCATCGGATCAGCCCTCGCCGACAGAGCGCAGCGTCGGGCGGCCGGCGCGCACCGAAGCGAGGTTACGGCGCAGATCGGCGACAGCCTGGTCGAGATCTCGGGCGGAGCGGTCGACACGCTCGGCTTCGGCCGGGGTCACCGTGCCGTCGGCAAGTGCGGCGGCCATCGCCGCCATCACCTCCGCCGCCCTGCGCATCACCTCGGCATTGTCGCGGGCGATGCATGCCTTCGCATCGACGGCGGCGATATCGTCGGATAGCCTGCGGCCCTGAAGATCGGCCATCGCCTCGGTGATCAGCGGCAGGCCGCATTCGGCCTCCAGGGCCAGCACGGCGGCGAGCGGGATGATCGCCTCGTCATTGACGCTTTGCCAGCGCGACGCCTCTGTCTTCGAGGTCAGCGTCAGTTCGCCGGCGCGAACCACGCCGCCGACGCGGACGATGACGTCGCGTGTCGCGGCCTTGATGCGAAAGAACCAGGCGTCGGTAATGGCCCGCGACATGGCAAAGCTCCGCTGTCAACGGGAAAGCGCTTCAGGCTTTCCCATGTTGGGAAGGGTCGGTCGGTGTCAGTCTGCTTCCGTCAGATCAGGGCGGAGGCCACCAATGAAGGCACGTTTCGAACAACATCAGGCGACCCTCGCCTCCAGCCGATCGGCGACCGTCTCGCGGCGACGTCGGGGTGCTTTAGGCTCGGCGCTCGGATCGGGGCGCGGCACGCCCGCCGGCCATTCGGCATCGGCGGGCCAGTTCGCAGAGAACCACCAGAGCGCGCGGTCGGCGCGCTCGAGGGTGGGGGAAGACTTCCTCGCGATCAGGTTGCCTAGCGTCTTGGATTCAGCGAAGGCGCGCCACGATGCGCGGCCGACCTCGACCTGCTCCGCAGCGCAATAGGCGGTCGCCACTGCCACGACTTGTTCGATCAGCGTCATCATAGCCGCTAGCGGTAGCCGGAAATTTCCTGATCGTCAAAGGGAATTTTCCTGCATTCACCCAAGCGGCATTGCCGGGTAACTTCCTGACATGACCGAAACGCTCGCAGACCGCATCGAGGCGCAGCTGAAGCTGCACGGCCTGACCGCCAGCGCTGCGTCCGTACAGGCCCGCCTGAACGCGGGCTTTGTCGGAGACATCCTCAAAGGCAAGGCAAAGAATCCCCGGACGGATTCGATGGCAAAGCTGGCTGCCGTCCTGCAGTGCTCCCTGGAATGGCTGCTCTACGGCGACGGCCCGGCTCTCCCGCCTGCGGTCGCCGAAATACCGACGGGGAACACTCGGCCTGCAAAGATAAGACTGCCCAGTCGGAGCGAAATGCCGCGCGACATTGAGGTTCGCGGGACCGCAGCAGGCTCGATGGCAGGCGCGTTTCAGTTTGAGGATCATGCCGTGGACTATGTTGCGCGTCCGCCCGGACTGGCAGGGGCAAGTGGGGTTTATGCGCTTTACATCGAAGGTTACTCCATGATTCCGGAGCACAACCCCGGCGATTTGCGCTTCGTCAGCCCCTACAAGAAGCCAAATATCGGGGATAGCGTAGTCATCACCGCTCAGTATTCAGAGCACGGTCCGGTTGAATCGTTCATCAAGCGGCTGGTTAAACGCTCCGGAAGCTCCATTACGGTCGAGCAGTTCAATCCAAAGGCGCAGCTCGAATTTGACCTTCATTACGTCAAGAGCATGCACAAGGTTTTGACGGTCAACGACCTGTTCGGGATCTAGGCTGCCAGCAAGCGGAGCCGCCATGACGCGACGATCTCGTCTGTATGCCGTAGCGGCCGCGTCAGCCTGCATCGGATTGGCGGCCGGCCTGAACTTCGACAGCTTGAAAACGGCAGCGCGGCAGGCCCGCGCCTATGCCAGCGAAGCCTTCGCACGCCCGATCGAGCTTGCCCTTTGGGCACAACTCAAGCAGCGGACGCCCGAGCCCATCATCGCACCGGCGGACATGCTCAACCTCGTCCAGGCCTGCGTCGGAACTGCAGACACGATCGACCTCTGCACAGATCGCAGAAGCAAGCTGATCGCCACGATCCGCAGCCTCGAAAGGGAGCCCGAGGGGGTTAGGGACATCGCGCTTTGCCTGACGGATGGGTGCGAGGGCACAATGCCTGTCGCTCCGGCAAACGCCTGCCTCTGGTGGACCCTCTACGTCGACGCACTCCCGGACAAGGCAACCAGCGCCGACAGCGAGCTAGCCCTATACACCTGCAGACGGGCCAACTTCGGCACCGAGGAACGCAGCAAGCGCCTTATCAATCTCTGGTCGGAGGGAATCAAAGACCGCTCCTGGCTACGGCAGAGGCAGTAGCACACGACCAGTAGATAAGGAAATTTCCTGTTACTGATTGACACAGGAAATTTCCCGACTTACGGATATCCGCCATCGCCCACCGATGGAGGTATCCGATGCGTCACTTCCGACCCGAGCCCGGCCAGCCGACGCAAGTCGACGAGGTCAATGCCGCGCTGCTAAAGGCCAAGCTCATCGCCGAACCGCTCGCCTTCAAAGCGCGCCAGGCGCTGGGGCGCGGCGACCAGCTCGGCCCGGTCGTCGCCGATATCGTCGTCGCGGACATGGTCGATCTGCTCGACGAAGGCCGCATCGCCCGCGGCTATGCCGATGTGCAGGACCTCGTGCGCGCCGGCTACGACCACCACCTTGCGTGGACGCGCGGCACCCAGGCGGCCAAGATCCTCGCCCGTCGCGTCGCTGCGCGTGCCGAGGCCGCCGAGACAGGGCAGCCCGCCGAGGCGGAGGCGGTCTAGATGGACCGCCGCCCCCTCCCCGACGAAGCCATCGCCCGCCGCTGCGCGGCGATGGTGCAAGTGCAGCAAACCACCGAGGAAATCGGCAGGATCACCAGCCTGATCCGTGACCGCGCCGACCCCAACGGTCTGGCGCTCGGCCCACTCGCCTCCGCCGCCCGGCAGGGCTGGGCTTACGCCAAGTTCGCGCTGATCCAGGCCGACGGCGGCATGCCCTCCGTAGCGCTGATCGACGCCATCGCCCGGCGCGACCCGGCAATCACCTGCCCTAACCTGCGCCGCCTCGCCGAGACGACGCTGCTGAGCGCCGAGGCGCGGCTGCACGGGCGCGCGCCCGAGCCGGCCCCGATGCAGATGGAGGCGGCTCGATGAGCGAGCCGTCACCCCCCGCCTCCGCCGGCAAGTGTCTGATCGGCAAAGAACCCGAGGGCTATATCGGCCTGCGCGACGCGATGACGAGAGCCGAGGCCAAGGCCGCCGAGGATGACGCCGCGCTCGACGAGATCGCGGAGCGCCGGACGCGCATCATCCTGTTCGACGCGTTCTATCGGGCCAAGCACACGAACGGCGATCCGGACTTCGATTCCGCCGACCTCACCACACTCGATCGATTGCAGGCCGAAGCCAAGCGCCTGACCGGGCGCCGGCTTCGCCGGGAGAGCATCGTATGAAGTCGCCCGTGACCGCAACCGCGCAGTCCGCGCCCTGGACTCAGACTGCCAGCGGCCGGGCCTTACCGCTCGGCCGGGCGATCGAGCCCGGCGGGCTCGACATCCGACGCGACATCGGCTTAGCCCTCGGCAACACCGGCCGCTTCGCCAACCAGACGGCGAGCGGCGTGCTCTATTCGGTCGCGCAGCATAGCTGCATCGGCGCCGACTGGATCATGGCGCAGACCTTCGATTACCGGCTCGCCATGGCCTTCCTGATCCATGACGCTCCGGAAGGCCCGCTCGGCGACTGGATCACGCCGGTGCTGCAGGCGATGCAGGAGGTCCTCGACGACATGAGGCGCGAGGCCGGCCACGACATCGTGCCGCGGATCTCGATGAAGGCGATCAAACGGCGCCTGTCCGATCCGATCGACCGCTATGTCCATGCCGAGGCCGGCCTGCCATGGCCGTTGCCGCGCGACATCGCATCCTTCGTCCACCTGGTCGACCGGCGCCTGCTCAAGGCCGAGCGCGAGCACCTGCTCGCCCGCCCGCCACGCGCTTGGGATGACGGCCTCGAACAGGTCAAGCCTCTGCCCTTGAAGCAACGGATCAAGCCGATGTCGCCCGCCAGGGCGGCTGAGAACTGGATCAGCCGCTTCGAGGAATGGAGCGCCCGCCTGCATGCCGACCGGCAGGCCGGCCAAGGCACCCTGATGGCGCTCGCCATGTCGATCCGCGAGGCAGCGGAATGAACACGCCCCGCACCGCCATCATCGAGATCGCCGTGCCGGGCCATGTCTCCGACCAGGAGCTGGCGAACCGGCTCCATCAGGTCCTGCGCCGGGCCTGCATGCCGGCGCCATCCGAGGCGCTGCGCCTGTTCTATCCCGACCCGGCCTCCCTCGAGGTCACCGTCTACGGCGTCGCCGCCGCCGATCTCCTGCAGGAGGATCCCGCCGATGGACCGTGAAATCCGAGAATTCTGGCCGCATGACCTGCGCCTCTCGCCGCTGAACTGCCGGCCCGAAGACGAGGACATCGCCGAGCTGAAGGCCTCGATCGCCCATCGCGGCCTGCTTCAGCCGATGATCGGCCGGCTGCAGGCCGACGACACCGCCGAGATCATCGCCGGCGGCCGGCGGATGAAATGCGTGCAGCAGCTCTTCGACGAGGGCGCCCTGCTCCACAAGGTCAGGGTGATCCTCCTCGAGGACGGCGACGATGCCGACGCCTATGAGGCGTCGATCGCGGAGAACGTCACCCGCAAGCCGCTGCATCCGGTGATCGAGTTCGAGTCCTTCGCCTCGCTGGCCGAGCGCGGGCGCACCGCCGCCGAGATCGCGGCGCATTTCGGCATCACCGAACGGCAGGCGCAGCAGCGCCTCGCGCTCGGTCAGCTGCATCCGAACATCCGCCGCGCCTGGTTCGACGGCAGGATCACCGCGGAGGCGGCGCGCGCCTTCACCCTCGCGGATCCTGCCGAGCAGGCGAGCTATCTCGCAGGCGCCGGCCAGAACGACCTGCGCCCGCTCGCCATCCGCGACCATTTCGCCAAGGAAGCGGTGGCGGCCCATACGCCACTGGCGCGCTTCGTCGGCGCCGATGCCTATCAGGAGGCCGGCGGCGCGCTGGTGCCCGATCTCTTCGCCGAACATCGCGACTTCGCCGACGGCGGGCTGCTGCGCCGGCTCGCCGAAGGCATCCTCGACCATGAAGCCGAGCGGGTGAAGGAAACCGAAGGCTGGGCCGAGGTCCTGCATGGCGAGGCCGCAAAGGACCGCTTCATCTGGCAGCGCCTGCTGAAGCCGCCGGCGCCTGACGTGCCAGCCGGCCGCATCGCCGAGATCGAAAATCGGCTGCGTGTGATCGACGAGCATCTGATCGCGCTAGACGAAGCCATTATCGACGCTGGCGACCAATTGGACGGCGATGACGATCGCCGCGACTCTTACGATCTGTCTCGCACCAATCTGACCGACGAGATGGAGCGGCTCGAAACCGAGCTGGATGACCTCGACGCCGACCGTTCCGCCTGGCTGTCGCTGTCGGAGGAAGACCGGGCCAAGGCCGTCGCCGTGCTGGAGATCGGCGAGGAGGGCAAGCTCAGGATCCTGCGCGGCTTCATCAAGGGGGCGGCGCCCAAGCCTGCCGTCGTCAAGCCCGAGCGCACGGCGCTGACCCGCCCGGCCGCGTCGCCGCCGGAGGCAGAGCCGCTGCCCGAAGCCCCTGCGCCAGCCGAGACCGCTCCCGAAGCAGAGCCGGTGAAGCTGCCGATCGCGGTGCTCGACGGACTGGCGCTCGCCGCGACCAGAGCGGCCGCCCATGCGCTAGCCGCCGAACCTCGCATCGCCTTCGCGGCGCTGATCGCCTCGCAGGTCAGCCGCGGCGGGCCCGTGCGCCTGACCAATGATGGCCTGCGCGAAGGGCCCAGCCTGGGCTGGCCCGAGGTCGAGGATGGCGGCGCCTACTTCTGCGAGGCCTTCCGGACCTGCCTGTCGGTGCCGCCGGAGCGCCTGACCAGCCTCGCCGCTCGCGTCATCGCCCGCAGCCTCGACTTCACGACCAAGGCCGTGGCGCGCGGCATCGATCCCGCGGCGGTGCAGGATTTGCGCTGCGCCCTGCCGGCGCAGGAGCATCGCAAGGCGCTGGTCGCGGCTTTCGACGCGGCCGCGTATTTCGCCGCCGCGCCGAAGGAATTCGCGCTCGCGGCGCTGGCCGAATGCGGCGCCGCCAATCTCGCCGCGGTCAAGCTCAGCAAGGCGGAAGCCGCCGAGCACGCCGCCCGCCTCGCCGGCGAACAGGGATGGCTGCCGCCGCTGCTGCGCGGCGAAGCTTTCGAGGCGACTGCGCCGCTGCCGCGCTTCAGCGCCGGCGAGGAAGCGATTATCCAGCGGCACATGACGGTCGCCGAGGCTGCACTGGCTGCGTGGGGGCTCGATGCAGGCCGCGTCAGCCAGGACATGGTTGAGGATTCCGAGGCCGTGGCAGCCGCCGGTATCGACGCCGAGCCCTATCCGCCTATCGGGCACAGAGCCAATCCGGAGACCTATGCCGGGATGAAGGTGCCGGCGCTCCGTCAGGTCCTCAAGGACCGCGGCGTCACCGCTCCCTTCGGCGCGACACGCGACGCGCTGGTCAAGCTCCTGACCGAAACGCCCCTGCCCTCACCCGATCCAGCCGATCTCGTCGAGGAGGCCGCCGATGTCGCCTAACCCGGGCACCGTGGAAGCCATGCTCGACGACGTCGACGATCCCTGGGCCGTGCTCGCCTACGGCCATCACGACGTCGCTCTGCTCGGCAGCGCCGAATGGCGCGACCGCTTCGTCGACGTAATGGTCGAGATGGGCGGCTGCGACCGCGCGTCGGCGCGCGAATACGTCGCCGCTGCGCCGATCTCGCAGTTCTGGATCGTCGACACCACGCCGGAAGGCGAGGAGCCGCGTGACTATCCCTACCAGTTCTGCGGCCCCGAAATGCCCGGCGCCATCGCCGTTACCGGAGTGAAGTTCCAATGAAGCGCGATCCGAACGACTGGGCCGGCACGGCCGAGCATCGCCGCGAGCTGCGGCGCGCCCGCCTGCTCCAGCTGTCGCTGGCCGGAAGCGCCGCCGCCTTCGCGCTCCTCTTCGGCATCGTCATCGCCAAGGCCGAACCTGTCGACGGCGACCGCATCGTCATCATCGACGGCGACACCGTCGGCCTGCCGGGCGGCGAGCGCGTGCGCATCTTCAACATCGACGCGCCCGAGACCCGAGGGGCCCGCTGCGAGGCCGAGCTCGTCGCCGGGCTCAGGGCCAAGGAACGGCTCGCCCAGCTGCTGCGCGGCCGGCCGGTCGAGATCCGCCGCTGCGAGCCCTCGGGCCGCTGCCGCGACCGCTATGGCCGCACGCTGGCGCGCCTCGAGGCCGAAGGCCGCGACCTCGGAGAGGTGCTGGTCAGCGAAGGCCGGGCGCTCACCTGGGCGACCGGGCCGGCCGCGCGCCAGAGTCTCGTCGCCTACTGGTGCGGGAGGTAGCGATGCCTAGGCTTCGTGACCTGCTCGACCGGATGATCGCCAAACGCCAGGCCCGCGACGTCGATGAAGAGCGCAAGTTGCTTGCCGAGTTCGCCGAGCTGCGGCGGGACAATCCGCATGCTGGCATCGTCGTCGGCACGCTCGATATCCCGCCCGACTGCTATGATTTCACCATCGATCTCGGCGCCTGCGACTTCGGCGTGGTGCATTGGGTGGCTCTGGCCGATTCCGCGCTCGAGCATGCGTTGAAGCTTATGACCGAGATGCCGGATCCGCCCGCTGACCTGATGGCCAGCATCATGCGCAGCCGGGCGGAAATCGACTTCGCCGACGACGCGGTGGAGGCGGTGCATTGATCCCGCTCTCGACCGACCTCGCCAAGGGTCTGCCGCCGGCCGGCGCCGCCGGCGACTTCATCGGCCGTGACGGCGCCGGCAATTTCTACCTGCTGCGCTGGCAGGCTGGCCCCGGTTGGCAAGCGCTCGGATGGGAAGGCGCCGGCGAAGCCGCCCGGCCGAGCTGCAGGCCGCTCACCGGAACTGATATCGGCCTGATCACCGCCCATCGCGCGATCGGCAAGGCGGTCTGCCGCGCCGATCTCGACGCGGCGGTGCTGGCGGCGCTCGCCGATCGTCACGACGCGATGACCTATGTCATCCGCAACATCGCCTCCGAGCGCCCCGGCTGGCGCGATCTGACCACGGCGCGGATCCTGACCGCCTGCCGCCGGCTGGCGCGCGCCGACCTGATCGAAGAGGTGCCGTCCATCTACGCCGTGATGCTGTGCTGGCGGATCACCGAAGCCGGCCGGGCCCGGCACACCCTCAACCTTCAGGCAAAGGGCGCGCACTGATGGCCGGCAGCGTCAACAAGGTCATTCTCGTCGGCAATCTCGGCCGCGATCCGGAAGCGAACCGGCTCGCGAGCGGCGATCCTGTCGTCCGCCTCAGCATCGCGACCTCGGAGACCTGGCGCGACAAGCAGAGCGGCGAGCGCAAGGAGCGCACCGAGTGGCACCGCGTCGTCATCTTCAATGAGGCACTCTGCAAGGTCGCCAGCGAGTACCTGCGCAAGGGCTCCAAAGTCTACCTCGAGGGCCAGCTTGCGACGCGCAAATGGCAGGACCAGCAGGGCGTCGAGAAATACGCCACCGAGATCGTGCTGCAGAAGTTCCGCGGCGACCTCACCATTCTCGACAGCGGCCAAGGCCGCCCGCCGCCAGAGCCTGATTCCTACGGCTCGACCCGCACACGCGAAAACGGCGGCAGCTACAGCGCGGCGAAGGAAGGCGACAGCTTCGGCCGCCAGCCGACCAGCAGTTCAGACCATCTGAACGACGACATACCCTTCTGAGAGGCAGCATGGCCGATCCCTTCGCCCACTATCCGGCAAACCCGGCAGCCCTCAAGGCCTCTATCGAAGAGCTGGACGCTTGGCTCGGCAGCGGCGTGGCGCTCGACGAGGTGGAGAACCAAACCAGCTTCGGCGAATCTCTCATGCTCGCCCTGCACGAGTTGAAGAGGCTGCAAGCCCTTTCAGCCGAACGGCAGCGTGATAGCGAGCGTCTCGACTTCCTCGACCGCTGCAACGCCGCGTTGAACGCGCGCTATGGAACCCACTACGGCTGGGAGCTGATCCTCAATCACAATATCACGCGCTTGATGCTCGGCCGTGACGCAGTCGACCTCAACGACGCTGCCGGCGGCAAGGCCAAGCTTCCTTCGTGCCGGGCGGCGATAGACGCGCGGATGACGAGCCTTGCCGGAGGCCGTGTCGATGGCTGATCTGGCAAGCCTGACCATGCAGGACGCCTGCTCGCTTATGCCGTTCCCGACGATCGGAGATGCAGGCTGGCAGCGCGACGCGATCAATCGCGCCATCGCCCTCTTTTCCGAGGCGGAGCGGCGGGATCATCGCGACCTTCCAGGCGTCGCCGTCATCATGGCGCGCAGCCATCGCTTTGCGATCGAGCTGATCGAGCAGGCGCCAGTTCTTTGCCTGTTGCTCAAGTCGCCGCGGAATGACGAGACGGTCGCCAAGGTCAGAGCCGCGCTAGACGACAGGACCAGCCTGCGGGACCTGTTGCGCCAGTATGAGGTTGCGCCGCAATTCCGCTCCCTCCGGCCGGAGGCGCTGCTCTATACGCATCGGTGCGATCTGCAGCACCTGTCGAAGGCGATCGACGCGTCCACCCTGTCGCAGGTCATGCCGCGCGAAGGCCAGGCGCAAGGCGTCTGGCTGAGCACGCTCGGTCAATGGATCGCGCGCATGCGGCGCGGCGCCAAGCCCGAAACGCTCCAACTCGCCTGGGCCGCGGCGCAGATCGGGCGCGGCGCCAGGGCCCATGAATGGAACGAGATCGCCGACCTCGTCGTCCATCTCGATGACAAGTTCAACCCGCGCTGGAGCTGGGCCAAGGCCCGCGAGGAGGCCGAGGTATGGCACCGCCAGATCCGCCGGATCAAGGATCACCGCAACTTCTTCCGGCAGTACGGCCTACGCTATGAGGACATCATCGACTATTCGCCGTTGCCCCCCCATGCCGCCGTGCTCGGGCTCGACTTCGTCGCCTTGCAGAGCGGCGAGGCGCTGAGCGAGGACGGCTTCGTCATGCACCATTGCGTGTCCAGTTATGCCGGTCAGGTGATCAAGGGCGTCTCCCGCATCTACAGCATCAGGCAGGGCGAGAAGCGCCTCGCGACGCTGGAGGTCTCGCAGCTCGACAAGAGCTGGCGCCTGATTCAGCTGAAAGGCCCGTACAACAGCGTCCCGTCCGGCGACGTCCGCGGCGCAGCGCGCATCTTCGTCGAGCAATCCAACAAGCCTGGAGCCGGGCGAGGCAGCCCGGCCGGCGGTGCCGAGGCCCAGACTGCAATGCTCGCGGACGAGGTTGAGCTATGAGCAGGATCCGCAAGGCGTGGCGCCTCACCAGCGAACATTGGGATGATTCAGCGACGGCTTATGCCGAAACGGGCTCCAAGGCTCTTTATCGGCTTTACGTCGAAGCCGATTCCTCAGCGACCTTCGCTCAATTCTTGAAGCGCGTACGCGTCAGGCGCGACGCCGGCCGGGACATCATTCTTCCTGATCGTCACCCGCTGGCGGAGCAACTCAGTCGCGAGGTTTTGTCCTGCGTGGTGCATGCGTATGGCGGCAGAGGTCTCAAGGCCGGGAACCGCGACCACTTCTTCACGAGCGAACGCAGCCCGGCGCCGAAAGCAGCCTATTATCACGGCCTCTTCGAGATGCACCGGGCTCCGGAATGGTACGCCGGCAGCAAGGACATGATCAGCTACCGCCTCACTGATCTCGGCCAGAACGTCGCCCGCGGCGAAGCCGAAACCTATCCGGATTTCTGATGTCCGCCCCTGCCCTCACCCTGCAGGACTATGACGCGGTGATCATCTACCTCGCCGAATGCGTCGTCGCGCATGGCGAGCGCTTCGCGCCCTTCCTCGACAAGATGATCGCCGCACGGGACCGTCTGGCCACGCGACAGGATCCGGTGGCGCGGGCTCGGGCGATCCTCGAAGAGGCTAGACGTCGGCCGGCGCCTTGAAGGCGATCCGCTGCAGCCAGTGCCGCTTCTGCTCCAGCGTAGGCCCGGCGCCGTAGCGCGGCCGGCTGTACTTGTGGCCCATCAGGATCGCCATGATCTTTTCCGGCGCCTCGATCGCGGTTAGGCGATCTTCGAAGCAGTGCCGCAGCGAATAGAGTGTGTGCCGCGGCGTCGGGCGCAGCTTCTTGTCGGTCAGCATCCGGTTGACCAGGGCCGACAGCGCGCCGGCGTTGTGCCGGTACCGCGGAAATCCCTGCGGCTGCTCTTTCATTGCCGCCAGCGCCACGCCGACCAGGGGAATCGTCCGCCGGGAATCTCGGGTCTTGGTCTGCCGGCCCTCCGGCAGGATCTCGACATGCGGGACCTTGTGATCGAGCCGAATCGTGTCCTTAGTCAGGTTACAGATCTCGGAGGGGCGCAGGCCGGTGTCGGCCATGATATAGACGATGCGCCGCGCCTCGTCGTTGAGCTCCCCGAAGGTGCCGGCGGCTAGCAAGGTCTCCTGCACAAAGGCGGCCTCGAAGGCGGCGCGCTGTTCCGAACTCCCGCCCTCGAGGCGCAATTCGGCGAAGATCGGATTGAGGCCCATCCGCTCGATCCGGTTGAGCTCGCGCCACATCTTGTTGAGGTGCCCGATCGCCTTGTTGGCCGTGTCGATCTCGACCTCGTCGGCGCTGACCAGTTCCTGCCAGTACTCTCGGAAATCAAGCGCATGCGAGCGCGTCAGCTTGCCGACGGCCGGATCCTCGCCGAGGGCCGGATCGGCACTGACGACCTCGGTCAGAACGGTGATGGCTCGCGCCTTGGCGTTGCGCCAGACGCGCAGCTGATCCTCGGACTTGCCTGCCAGCGTCGCCTTCTGAGTGCCCTCGTACTTGTCGAGCAACTCGGACAGCTTCAGCTCGGGCGGGGCGACCAGCCCTAGCACCGCATCGGGCGCCTCTGAGTTCGGCAGGAAGCCGCGGCGCTGGATTGCCAGCAGCCGCCTCGCGATCTCGTCGTCCGACCTGTCGATCAGCTCCGCCGCCGGCACCGGTTCGAAGCCCATCGCTCGGGTGAACTGGCGCGCCGCCTCATAGCGCTGCTTCGCCTGGTCGCCCCGGCCGAGGAAGAGCCCACGCCAATAAGCTTCGGTTTCGGCATTGATCTTGGCAGCCGCCTTGCTGGCCGCGATGCCGCGCGGATCGTCCGCAACCCGAATCTTCGTGGACTGTTTGACGATGCCGCGCTTGTCATGGGCGGCATAGGCCGCAGGCACCCGGCGGACATAGTGCCACCAGCCGTCACGCTTGCCGAGGAAGTCCGTCATCGCGCCCGCCGTTGCACGAATTGTTGCACGTTTTGTTACGCGAAAAGCGTACGGAACGTCAATGCAGAGCGGTACTTTCTAGCGTTCTCAATGACTTAGCCAGTCAAAGAATGGCGGACAGGGAGGGATTTGAACCCCCGATACCCTTGCAGGTATGCCGCATTTCGAGTGCGGTGCATTCAACCACTCTGCCACCTGTCCGCGGTCGCTCTGGTCGAGGCGGGGTGCTTACTACACATTGCATCCGCCCGGCACAAGCCTTTCCGGAACGATGCGTCCACAACTCCGTCATCGCCCTGAAATCCGCAGCTGCCATGCTGCTTTTCCTTGACGCATCGCCCTCGCGCGACTAGGAAGCCGCGTCCGGCGTGGGGAAACCCGCGCCTGATCTCTTTTGGCTGCCGCCGACCATGCCGCTTCGATGCGGCGGATGCAGCGGGCCCGGAAGAGCAAACCCGACCACGCAACCGACTGCCAAAAAGCCGTCCCGCGTGCGCCCTTTCAGGGCACATGACAGGGCGGGGCTCAACATGGAGAACACTAAGATGTTCGCAGTCATCAAGACCGGTGGCAAGCAGTTCCGCGTCGCCGCCAATGACCGCATCACCGTCGCCAAGATCGAGGGCAACCCCGGCGACACCGTCGCTTTCGGCTCCGTCCTGATGCTGACCGATGGCGAGAAGTCGACGATCGGCGCCCCCTTCCTCGGTGACATCACCGTCGCCGGCGAGATCGTCGAGCAGGCTCGCGGCGAGAAGGTCATCGCCTTCAAGAAGCGCCGCCGCCAGAATTCCAAGCGCAAGCGCGGCTTCCGCGCCGAGCTGACCGTGGTGCGCATCACCGACATCCTCACCGGCGGCAAGAAGCCGGAGATGAAGAAGGGCGAAGCCGCCCCGGTCGCGCTCAAGGCCGGCAGCGAGGCCGTCAAGGGCAAGGCAGCGGCCAAGCCCGCCAAGGCCAAGGCTGAAGCCAAGACCGAGGGCCTCGACGCTTCCAACCTCTCGCTGATCTCGGGCGTCGGCCCGACCATCGAGAAGAAGCTGCGCGCCGCCGGCATCACCTCGTGGAACGACATCGCCGCCTGGACCGAGGCCGATGTCGCCAAGTGGGACGAAGAGCTCAAGCTGCGTGGCCGCGCCACCCGCGAGGAGTGGGTCGAGCAGGCCAAGGAGCTGCTCGCCGGCAAGCCGCCGCGGGCCAAGGCCGACCAGGCCGAGCTCGCTTCCGGCGAGGACTACTGACCGGGGCTGACAGGCTCCGCGCAGCTTCACGCCCGGTCGGGGTGGCTTTTGCCGCCGATTCGGGTTACATGGACTGAAGAGTTTTTGAGGTAGGGCGTTATGGCTCACAAAAAGGCAGGCGGTTCGTCGCGCAACGGTCGCGACTCCGAAAGCAAGCGTCTCGGCGTGAAGCGCTTTGGCGACCAGGCGGTCGTGGCCGGCAACATCATTATTCGTCAGCGCGGCACCAAATGGCACGCCGGCGTGAACGTCGGCATGGGCAAAGACCATACGCTCTTTGCCACGTCGAACGGTCGCGTCCGATTCACGACGAAGCTCGGCCGAGCTTTCGTGAACGTAGTCCCGGCCCAAGAGGCCGCAGAATAAACGGCGGATAGGGAATGTTCTCGATCCGCCGGTTCCATCGAACCGGACGGATCAAGGGAATAAGAGCCCGAAAGCGGGTTTCCCGAAGGTCAGCGAGGGGGAGATGGGACCAAAGCCCAGCTCCCCCTTTCGTTTGCGCCGACGGAGAGACCCGATGTTCCCCGAATTGACGAGAGACGACGTCTTCCGGCTCGAGACCAGGCGGCTGTGGCTGCGCTGGCCGCGGATCGCCGACGCCACCGCGATTCTGCGCCTCGCCGGCGAGAAGGCCGTCGCCGAGATGACCGCGTCGATCCCACATCCCTATCCGACGCAGGCGGTCGATCCCTTCGTCTTCGCGACACGCAAGGGCAACGCGCTCGGCGAGCATCTCGTGCTGGCGATCACCCCGCGCGAGAAGCCGAACGAGCTGATCGGCATGATCGGCGCGCACAAGCAGGCGAGCGGGCGGCCCTTCATCGGCTACTGGCTCGGCACGCCGCACTGGAACAAGGGCTATGCCACCGAGGCGGTGCAGGCGCTGATCGACACCATGTTCTCGCTGGTCGAGATCGATGCGATCGAGGCCGACACCCGCGTCATCAACCCGGCCTCGCGCCGGGTGCTGGAGAAGAGCGGCTTCCGGCAGGAAGGCTCCTTCCTGAAGTCGCTGCCGGCGCGTGGCGGACTGTTCCCTTGCGAACAGTACCGGCTCGACCGCTCGACCTGGTCGGCGCTGAAGAGCTGGAGCGCATCGGGCTGGGCGCCGCTGCCGGCGGCCGAACAGCAGCAGCAGGCTGACAGCTTCAGCGAAGAGCCCTGCATGGCCTGAAATCAACGGACCCGCCTGATGGCGGGCTCGTTTGTCAGCGCAACGCATTGCTCCGCCCGCCGCATCCGACTACCAAGCTCCAATGAAATTCCTCGACCAAGCCAAGATCTATGTGAAGGCCGGTGACGGCGGCGCCGGCTGCGTCTCGTTCCGGCGCGAGAAGTTCATCGAGTTCGGCGGGCCCAATGGCGGCGATGGCGGGCGCGGCGGCGACGTCGTGGTCGAATGCGTGCAGGGCCTGAACACGCTGATCGACTTCCGCTTCCAGCAGCACTTCAAGGCCAGGATCGGCGAGCACGGCATGGGCAAGGACCGGCACGGCGCCAATGGCCCTCCGATCGTGCTCAAGGTGCCGCCTGGCACCGAGATCCTCGACGAGGACGGCGAGACGCTGATCGCCGACCTGACCGAGCCCGGCCAGCGCTTCGTGCTGTGCAAGGGCGGCAATGGCGGCTTCGGCAACGCCTATTTCAAGACCTCGACCAACCAGGCGCCGCGCCATGCCAATCCCGGCCTTCCGGGCGAGGAGCGTTGGGTCTGGCTTCGGCTCAAGCTGATCGCTGATGCCGGCCTCGTCGGCCTGCCCAATGCCGGCAAGTCGACCTTCCTCGCCACGGTGACGGCGGCCAAGCCCAAGATCGCCGACTACCCCTTCACCACGCTGCATCCCGGCCTCGGCGTCGTCCGCGTCGACGCGCGCGAGATGGTGCTCGCCGACATTCCCGGCCTGATCGAGGGCGCGCATGAGGGCCATGGCCTCGGCGACCGCTTCCTCGGCCATATCGAGCGTTGCCGAGTGCTGCTGCATCTGGTCGAAGGCACCAGCGAGCACGCCGGCAAGGCCTACAAGACGGTGCGCAAGGAGCTCGCCGCCTACGGTGCCGATCTCGACGAGAAGCCGGAGATCGTGGCGCTCTCCAAGGTCGACGCGCTGACGCCGGAGGCGCGCAAGGAACAGCTCGCCCGCCTGAAGCGCGCCTGCGGCCGTACCCCTATCGCGCTCTCCGCCGCCTCGGGCGAAGGCGTCGAGGCGGCGCTGCGCGCGGTCTTCGCCATCGTCGAGGAAGCACGCGCCCAGGAAGCCAAGGACGAGGCTCCGGCTGAGGAGACCGGCTGGCATCCTTGACAGCCGTTCACAACTGCCGCTTGCGCTACGGCCAGTCCTGGTCTTGAAGTCGGAGATTGCCCGCTTTCCGGACCTTCGCTGCCATGCTGAGACGACTGACCGCCCTCGCCATCACCACCACTCTCCTGGCTGGCTCGGCGTTCGCCCAGGCTCCGGCGCAACGCCCTGCCCAGCAGCGGCCGGGCCAGGCGGCACAGGCGACCCCGGCCCCCGGCGCCGTCTCCCAGCCCGACAACACCACCGCGAGCTATGGCGACTGGGTGCTGCGCTGCCAACAGAGCGTCGCAGCCCGCGTCTGCGAGGTCGTCCAGACGCTGGAGCAGCAGGGCCAGCGTGGCCCGATCGCGCTTGTCGCAATCGGCCGGCCGGTCAAGGAAGAGCCGATCAAGCTGGTGATCCAGGTGCCGCCGAACCTGTCGCTCGGCGACAAGGCCGCCATACGCGTCACCATCGCCGACAAGGATGAGGCCGTCGCCGTCTTCCAGCGCTGCCTGCCCGGCGGCTGCTTCGCCGAGGCCAGCCTGAGCGATGATGTCTTCAAGCGCTGGCGCGGCTTCAGCGAAGCCGGCCAGATGCGCTATCTCGACGCCGGCAAGCGCGAAGTCGCGCTGCCGCTCTCCTTCCGCGGCTTCCCTGCCGCGGCCGAGGCGCTGCAGCGCGAGCCCTGACAGACGTCAATGCGCCCCTGAGGGCCTTGCGTCGCGCAGGGTCGTCAGCGCCACGGCGATGCAGAACACCATGCCGGCGATCGCGATCAGCGCGACCGCATGGAAGCCGGTCATGAACGCGTCGCGCGCCGCCTGGAGCAGATGCGCCGACTGGTCCGGCGCCAGCTTCTCGGCCGCCGCCAGCGCTCCGCCGAGCGTCGAGCGCGCCGGCGCCAGCGTCGCGCTGTCCACGCCGGTGACCGACAGCCCCGCCATGCCCTGGCGATAGAGCGCCGCGCCCAGGCTGCCGAACACGGCGATGCCGAGCGCGCCGCCCAGCTCGATGCTGGTTTCCGACATGGCCGAGGCCGCCCCCGCCCGCTCCTGCGGCGCCGAACCGACCACGATGCCGGTCGTCAGCGCGATCACCGGCGTGAAGCCAATCGAGAACAGGATCGAGGAGGCGACGATCTGGACGAGGTTCGGCGCGAAGGCGAGCCAGGCGAAGCCGAGGCCGGACAGCAGCATGCCACCGGCCATCAGCGTCGCCGGCTTGAAGCGCACGGATAGCGGTGTCACGGCGAAGGAGGCGAGCGTGAAGGCGATCGCCGAGGGCAGCGACCAGATGCCCGCCTCCAGCGGCGTCAGCCCGGCCACGAGCTGCAGATACTGCGCCATGAAGATGAAGCTGCCGAACATCACCATGATGCCGGCGAGATTGATCGCCAGCGCCGCGCGGAAGGCGGGAATCCCGAACAGGGCAAGGTCGACCATCGGATCGGCGAGGCGCGTCTGCCGGCGCGCGAACACCAGGCCGAACACAAGCCCGGCGACGATGCAGCCGACGGCAGAGACCGAGAGCCCGAACTCGGCCCAGTGCTTGATGCCGTAGATCACCGGCAGGATCGCCGCCAGCGAGAGCAGCGCGCTGATAAGGTCGAGCCGTCCCGCCTGCGGCGCCTTGTACTCCGGCAGCAGGATCGGACCGATCACAAGCAGGACCAGCATCGGCGGCACCGCGATCAGGAAGACCGAGCCCCACCAGAAATACTCGATCAGCGCGCCGCCGATCAGCGGGCCGATCACGGCGCCAGCCGAAAAGCTGGCGATCCACATCGAGATCGCGAAGGTGCGCTCGGTCTCGTCCTCGAACATCACCGCGATCAGCGACAGCGTCGAAGGCGCCAGCGTTGCTCCGGCGATGCCGAGCAGGGCCCGCATCACGATCAGCATCTCGGTGCTGGTCGAGAAGGCGGCGACGGTCGAGGCCAGGCCGAAGGCAGCCGCACCGATCAGCAGCAGCTTGCGCCGGCCGATCCGGTCGCCGAGCGTGCCCATGGTCATCAGGAAGCCGGCGACCATGAAGCCGTAGATGTCGATGATCCAGAGCAGCTCGCCGGCCGTGGGCTTGAGCTCGCGCGTCAATGTCGGGACCGCCAGGTTCAACACCGTCAGGTCCATCGAATAGATCATGCAGGGGAAGGCGATGGCGATCAGGCCCAGCCATTCGCGTCGCGTCGCCTTGCGCGCTCCGGCGCCGGCGGTCGTAGAAGTCGTCACGGTCAAATCTCGTCAGTTTATGAGCTGCGACACTGCCAGCGGATTGTGGCAGCTCCTGTCAGCAGTTGCCGGCCGTACGCGCATGCCCGGCATGCTTGCGGCATAGCCCACGCGCCACTTTGGCGCTATGCCGGCCGTGCCCGCCGCAATAGCAGCGTATCATGTCCGGAGAAGCTGACCAGGCGCTCGTCCTGGAAGCCGAAGCGTCGCGCCAGCCGCAGCGAGGGCTCGTTCTGCGGTGCAATCAGGCAGACCGAGCTTTCGTGTGCGCCTTCTCCGTCGAGCCAGGCCAGCGCGGCGGTCAGCGCCTCCCCGGCAAAGCCCTGACCATGCGCCCAGCTCGCCAGAACCCAGCCGGCCTCGGGAATGCCCCGGATCGACGGCTCGACCGCCCGGTGGAAATCGGCGAAGCCGAGATCGCCGACGAAGCGGCCGCTCGCCTTCTCGGTCAACGCCCAATAGCCGTAGCCGAGCAGTGCCCAGAGCCCGCGATAGCGCAGCAGCCGCATCCAGGCCTCCTGCGGCGTCGAGGGCTGGCCGATATGATGCACCACCGCGGCATCGCCCCACATCTGGCTGAGCGGCTCGAAATGCTCGGCGCCGTGCAGGTCGAGGACGAGGCGTTCGGTTTCGAGGCGAATAGCTTCAGCCCTCCGCGAATTGCAGCCGGTACAGCCGCGCATAGGCGCCGTCGCGCGCGATCAGCGTGTCGTGGTCGCCGGTCTCGATCACCTTGCCTTCGTCGAGCACGACGATCTGATCGGCCTCGCGCACGGTCGAGAGCCGGTGCGCGATGACGAGCGTGGTCCGGCCCTTCATCAGTTCCGCCAGCGCCTCCTGCACCAGCCGCTCCGACTGGGTGTCGAGCGCGCTGGTCGCCTCGTCGAGCAAGAGGATCGGCGCGTCCTTGAGGATGGCGCGGGCGATGGCGAGCCGCTGGCGCTCACCGCCGGACAGCCGCGAGCCGCGTTCACCCACCCTGGTGTCATAGCCATCGGGCATCGCCATGATGAAGTCGTGCGCTGCCGCCGCCTTGGCCGCGGCGACGATGTCAGCCTCGCTCGCACTCGGGCGGCCGAAGCCGATATTGGCGCGGACCGTGTCGTCGAACAGCACCACGTCCTGGCTGACCACGCCGATCTGACCGCGCAGGCTGTGCAGGGTCACGTCGCGGATGTCCTGCCCGTCGATCTCGACCCGGCCCTCGGTGGGGTCATAGAGCCGCGGCACCAGCGCCAGCATGGTCGACTTGCCCGAGCCAGAGCGGCCGACCAGCGCCGTGGTCTTGCCGGCTTCGGCGACGAGGTCGATGCCTTCGAGTCCGCGCTGGTCGTCGCGATAGCGGAAGCGCAGGTCGCGGAAGGCGACCTCGCCGCCGCTCACAGCGAGCGGCTTGGCATCCGGGCGCTCGGTGATCAGCGGCTTCTCGTCGATCAGCGCATAATAGCGCTTCAGCGAGGCACCCGCCTCCTGGACGATGGCGTTGAGATTGCCGAGCGAGCGCATCGGCTGCGCCGCCAGCAGCAGCGCCGAGACATAGCCGGTGAAGTCGCCAACGGTGGAGCTACCGGAGGTGATGCGCACGCCGATCGCCGAGAGCACGCCGGCAACTGCGAGCCCGCCCGCAACCTCGAGCAGCGGGTCGAGCCGGCCGCGGGCATTGGCCGCCTTCATCTTCAGCGTCCGGATCGTCTCGAAGGCTCCCGCTGCGCGTTCCTTGAGATAGGGCTCGAGCGAATCGGTCTTGGCGACGCGTGCGCCCTGCAGGCTCTCGGTGACAAGGCCCGCCATGATGCCGGTCTGCTCCTGTTGCGACATCGCCATGCGGCGCAGCTTCTTGCCGATCCGGCCGATCGGTCGGGCGACGACCGGCGCGATCAGGAGCACGACCGCCGTCATCTTCCAGTCGATCCAGAGCATGGCGCCGACCAGCGCGATCGCCGTCATCACGTCGCGGATCGCGATGTTGACCAGCCGCGTCAGCGCCTCCTTGACGAAGGTGAAGTCGGTGGTGAAGCGCTGGGTGAGCGAGGCGGGATTCTCTCTTTGAAGCTGCGACAGGTCGGCATCGATCAGGTGCGCGTAGAGCGCGCTCTGCATGTCGGCCTCGATCCGGCTGACGACGCTGTTGGTCATCACCGTCTGGGTCAGCAGCGAAAAGCCCTTGATCGCAGTGACGATCACCACGACGACGGCAACGGCGTTGACGACGCCGATCTCGAAATCGATCGACTTCGACACCAGCCGCTCCATGCGGCGCACGAAGCCGGTCGCCTCGGCCCCGATCGGGTCGGCAAAGGCGTCGAAAGCCGCCTTGATCAGCAGTGGATAGAAGCTCGTCGTCGCCGCGATGACCACGACGAGACCGAGGATGGCGAGGAGTTGCGGCGTGTATTGCCGTCCGCGCTCGCGCCAGACTCGGGCGAAGAGCGCAAAGGTGTCGTCGGTGACGCGGCCGATCTTCATGGGGCGCGGCCTAACATGGCCGCCATGCGAGCGCCACTGCCGGTCTTGCTCCGGACACGAAGCTGACGTCCGATGGCCATGAGTTGATTCACCAGATTCGAGAGCACATGCCCCTTCCCCCGCCGGCCCGGCCCGGACAATCCTTCGCCGAAATCGATACGCCTGCACTGATCATCGATCTCGATGCCTTCGAGCGGAATCTCGTCACCATGGCGGCTTTCGCCGAGGCGACGGGCGTGCGGCTGCGCCCGCATGCCAAGACCCACAAGAGCCCCGAGATCGCCCTGCGGCAGATCGCCCATGGCGCCGTCGGGCAATGCTGCCAGAAGGTCGGCGAGGCGGAGATCCTGGTCGCCGGCGGCGTCACCGACGTGCTCGTCACCAACGAGATCGCCGGCGCCGCCAAGCTCGACCGGCTGGCCAAGCTCGCCCGCGAGGCCCGAATCGGGCTCTGCGTCGATCATATCGACGGCGTACGCGAGGCGGCCGAGGCGGCAGCGCGCAACGATGTCGTCCTCGACGTCCTGGTCGAGCTCGACATCGGCGGGCGCCGCTGCGGCGTCGCGCCGGGCGAAGCGGCCGTCCGGCTCGCCGAGGCGGTGGCACGCAGCAACACGCTGCGTTTCCGCGGCGTGCAGGCCTATCACGGCTCGGCCCAGCACATGCGCTCGGTCGACGAGCGCAGCGAGGCGATCGAGCGCGCCGGGCTCCTCACCCGCAATGTGATCGAGCGGCTGTCCCATGCCGGCCTCGACTGCGAGACCGTCGGCGGCGCCGGCACCGGCACCTTCGACCTCGAGGGCCGCTCCGGCATCTGGAACGAGCTGCAATGCGGCTCCTACATCTTCATGGACGCCGACTATGCCAGGAACCGCATGGCCGACGGCTCGACCTTCCACACCTTCCAGCATGCGCTGTTCGTGCTCGCCGGGGTGATGAGCAAGCCAACCCCGGACCGCGCCATCGTCGACGCCGGCCACAAGGCCGCCGCGATCGATTCCGGCATGCCGGTGCCCTGGCAGCGCGACGGCGTGATCTACACCAAGCCCTCCGACGAGCACGGCATCCTGACCGGAGACCCCGTCGCCGTGCCGCATCGCGGCGAGCGCGTCCTGCTCGTGCCAGGCCATTGCGACCCGACCGTCAACCTGCACGACTGGTATGTCTGCGTGCGCGGCCTCAATGGCCCCGACGCCCATGTCGAGGCGGTCTGGCCGATCGCAGGACGTGGAGCGCTCAGCTAATCGTGCTCGCGGAATTGGCGCTGCAAGCCCTGACGCCGGCCGGGCCGCTGGCGCGCCGCTTCGGCCTGTTGCGGGAGGGCATCGCGCTCTGGTCGCGCGGCCGGCGCCAGCGCAAGGCCTGGGAGCCGCACCGGGCCCGCTGCCGCGCCATCATCGCGGAGGTCGCAGCCTCCCTGCCCCGGCGGCGCAAGGTGGTGGTGCTCGGCTCCGGCCCCGTGCGGGATATTCCGCTGGATGCGCTTTGCGCCAGCTTCGACGAGGTCGTGCTCGTCGACATCGTCCATCTGCCATTGCTGCGCCTGAAGCTCTGGCGGCAGCCGAAGATCAGCCTCCTCAGCCGCGACCTCACCGGTGCCATGGCCTGGCTAGCTGGCGACGTTGAGAGCCGGCAGGATCCGCTCGCCGATCTCGTCGCCGACGGCAGCGTCGACCTCGTCATCTCCGCCAACCTTCTGTCGCAGCTCGCCTGGCCGGTGGCCGACTGGCTGGAAGAAAACCCCGCCCGCGCCGCCGCTCTCCCCGACAACCTCCCGGCCCGCTGCATCGCCTGGCATCTCGATGATCTCGCCCGCTTCAAGGGCCACATCTGCCTGATCAGCGATGTCGAGATGGTCGAGCGCGACCGCAGCGGAGCGATCCATGAGCGGCTCGACCTGATGTACGGCGTCAAGCTGCCGCAGGAGGACGAGAGCTGGCTCTGGCCGGTCGCGCCCTTCGGCGAAGCCGAGCGCAAGCGGGAATATGTGCACAAGGTCCACGTTTGGCGGCGATACGAGGGCCGCTCGTCAACCCTCTGACACCGTGTAGACCTTGTGGACCACCCCGTTCTCGGTCCTGTGGGTCCGGAAGCCTCGCGCCTCGTAATAGGCAAGGCCCATCGGGTTGTCGTCCCGGATAGCGGCGTCGATCCTGCCAATGCCCGCCTCCGAAGCAGCCTGCCGCGTGACCGCGAACAGCGCCGTGCCGACACCCTTCCGGCCGGCGAGCGGCGAGACATGGGTTCCGATGCTCCCCCAGCCCTCCGGCGTTCCATAGGGATCGCCAGGACGCGCCCGGCGCAGGGACTGGAAACCGAGGACCGTCCCGGCATCGTCGAGCGCGACCGTGCAGGCGACACGGTCGGGATGGGCGATATAGGTCGCGAGAACGAAGTCGGGGTCACTGGGACGCTCTCGCCCGTATGCTGCGATGATAGCGCGCAGAACCGCACTCATCGCCTCCGCATCGCCAGTGACGGCAGGTCGTGTGCGCATGTCGCAGGATCCTTCCGCTACGAGGTTCGCCTTCACGCCACCGCCAGCCGCCGCCTGACGATCTCGGCATGAAAGCATGCGCCATGGATCAGGCCCGCATCGTCGAAATCATAGCGTGGATTATGCAGCGGGGCGCTCGCGCCATTGCCGACGAAGGAGAAGCAGCCCGGCACATGCGCGAGGAAACGGGCGAAGTCCTCCGAGCCGGTGAAGGGCTCCGATACCACCGAGACGTTCTCCGCGCCCAGCACCGCGCGAGCCGCCTCCAGCGCAGCTTCCGTCTGCACCGGTTGGTTCAGCAGCGGCACGAATTCGCGGGTGTAGGTGACCGTTTGCTCGACATTGTAGGCACGCGCGATCCCCTCGCTGATCACGCGCATCTGCGCCTCGATATCGGCGCTGACCTCGGGATGGAAGCTGCGGGCATCGCCGAGGATGCGCGCCTGCCCAGGCAGGGCGTTGCGGGTGCCGTCGGTGATCAGCTCGGTCACCGAGACCACGGCGATCTGCGCCGGGCTCAAGCGGCGCGACACAATGGTCTGCAGGCTGGTGACGAGGGCGCAGGCGGCGACGAGCGTCTCCTTGCCGACATGCGGGCGCGCGGCATGGCCGCCGACACCGGTGAGGACGATCTCGAAATTGTCCTCCGCCGACATGATCGGGCCGGTCCTCGTTTGGAATTTGCCGACCGCAAGGCCAGGCGCATTGTGCAGCCCGTAGATCTCCTCGAACGGGAAGCGCTCCATCAGCCCGTCGTCGAGCATGGCGAGCGCTCCGCGGCCCCATTCCTCCGCCGGCTGGAAGACAAAGCGCACCGTGCCGTCGAAGCCGCCCTCCTCAGCCAGCAGCTTCGCCGCGCCGAGCAGCATGGCGGTGTGCCCATCATGGCCGCAAGCATGCATGACGCCGGGATTGCCGGAGCGATAAGGCAGCTCGCCCTGCTCGGGGATGCGCAGAGCGTCCATGTCAGCCCGCAGCGCGATCGCGCGGTTGCCGCTACCGCGTATCAACGTGCCGACGACACCGGTGCCGCCGACGCCCTCCACGACGTCATCGAGCCCGAATTCGCGCAGCTTGGCCGCGACGAAGGCGCTGGTGCGGCTCTCCTCGAAGCCGAATTCAGGATGGGCGTGCAGGTCCCGCCGCCAGCCGGTCATCTCCTGTACGAGCTTGTCGGGATCGATCGTCATGGGCCGCCCTCGCCTGCTGTATCCGGCCGGAAGACTATGTCGACCCCAGCGCAAGAGGCACTGCAATTGCCCACCCGATTTGCAAGCTTGTTTCGTCAGCGGTTCAGCCGCACGCCCCCGCTGATCGACAGGTCATAGCCGCCGAACTCCCGCGACCGCGCCGCCATATCGGGACCGCGCATCCAGGCGAGCAGCTTCTGCGTCGCCGGTTCGAAATAGCTGCGCCGGCGCATGACCAGATCGACATGTTCCCAGACCAGCGGCAGGAAGCTGAGCCCGAATGCCATGGCGACGGCGCGCGCGGCGATGCCGCAATCGGCCCGGCCGGAGCGGATCGCCAGCGCCAGGTCCTGACCGGTGGCGCAGACGCCCTCGGCGACGACCATCCGGCCGGAAGGTACGCCGGCCCGCTCCAGCAGGCTCAGCAGCAGCAACTGCGCCCCGGCGCCGCGCTGACGCTGGGCGAAGCGCGCGCCTTTTGCGATGGCTAAACCCAGTCCCTCGATTCCAAGCGGGTTATCGGGCGCGACCAGCAGCCCCTGCTCGCGCCGGGCGAAGTTGATCACGACCGCGTCGTGCAGCGACGCCTCGGCCCGGATCGCAGCAGTGTTGGCTGCATCGTCGTCAGGCGTCGCGTGCAGATGCAATGCAGCGATGGCGACCTCGTTGCGCACCAGCCGATCGAGCCCAGCCTGCGAGCCCTCGGCAAGCAGTGCGAGCCCGCAGCCGGATTCGCGGATGGCGAGCTCCAGCAGTGAATCCTGGCTACCACCGACGATCGGCGGCGGCGGCACCGCGTCGAACCCGGCCGGTCGCGACAGCCCGGCCTCGAGCCAGCGATCGAGCCCGGCACGGGGGAACAGCCATTTGCCTGAGATCTTGGTGCAAGGCACCGCACCCTGCCCGACCAATTCGTAGAGCTTGCGCTCCTTGAGGCGGAGATAGCCCGCTGCTTCTTCAGTTGTGAGCCAGATCTGATCCTGCACCAGCCTGCGCCCACCTGCGTTGGTTACGGAGTTGGCATTTGGTCGCATTGATCACTACCAATTGCAAATGCTTGCAATCTCAGGGCGAGCGGGCGGGAGCAGGCTTTGGACGTCGGCGCGATCTTTCAGGCGGCTTTTGCCCTGGTGGTCGGGCTCGATCCCGGCTTTCTCGGCATCGTCCTGCTGTCGCTGCGCGTCACCCTGACCGCTGTGCTGATCGCAGCTCTGATCGGCCTGCCGCTCGGCGCCGCCTTGGCACTGGCGCGCTTTCCCGGCCGCTCGGCCATCATCGTCTGCCTCAACGCGCTGATGGGCCTGCCGCCGGTCGTCGCGGGTCTTGCCGTCTTCCTGCTGCTCTCGCGTTCCGGCCCGCTCGGCCCGCTCGGCCTGCTCTTCACGCCGACCGCGATGATCATCGCGCAGGTGATCCTGGTGCTGCCGATCGTGATCGCGCTGACCCGGCAGGTGATCGAGGACCTCTGGAGCGAGTATCGCGACCATCTGCGCTCGGTCGGCCTCGAAGGTCTGCGTGCCATCCCGACCCTGCTCTTCGACGGCCGCTTTGCGCTGGCGACGGCACTGCTCGCCGGCTTCGGCCGGGCCAGTGCCGAGGTCGGCGCCGTCCTGATCGTCGGCGGAAACATCGCCGGCTACACCCGCACCATGACCACGGCGATCACGCTGGAGACCTCGAAGGGCGACCTGCCGCTGGCCCTCGGCCTCGGCCTCGTCCTGCTCACGCTGACGCTCATGATCAACGCCATCGCCTTCGGCGCCAGCCGCATCGGCGCGCGCTATGCCGGCTGAGCCGTCATGCTGAGCGTGACCTCGATCCTGCCGCTCACCGTCGAGGCCGCCGCCTTCTCCGGCGGCGGCAAGCTCTTGGTCGAGCCCAACAGCTTCACCATCACCGCCGGTGGCCTGACCGTGCTGCTCGGGCCGAACGGCGCCGGCAAGTCGCTGACCCTTCGCCTCTGCCACGGCCTGCTGATGCCGAGCCGTGGCGCCGTGCGCTGGGCTACCGGAGCCGAAGGCCGGGCCAAGCGCCACGCCATGGTCTTCCAGAAGCCGATCATGCTGCGCCGCTCGGTCGAGGCCAACATCACCCACGCCCTCGCCGCCGCCGGTGCCAATAGCGCCGAGCGCAAAGCCCGCGCGGCGCAGGCGCTGAACCGTTTCGGCCTCACTGAGCGCGCCAGCCAGCCAGCCCGCCTGCTCTCCGGCGGCGAGCAGCAGCGCCTCGCCATCGCCCGCGCCTGGGCGCTGCGACCCGAATTGCTTTTCCTGGACGAGCCGACCTCGCAGCTCGACCCGGCTGCGACGCGCCAGATCGAGGAGCTGCTCTCCGGCCTCGTCGCCGAGGGCATCACCGTGATGATGTCGACCCATGATCTCGGCCAGGCCCGCCGCCTCGCCGACCGCGTCCTATTCCTGCATCGCGGCCGCCTGGTCGAGGACGCGCCCGCCAACACCTTCTTCGCTGGCCCGCACTCGGCCGAAGCACGCGCCTTCCTTGCCGGCGAACTGCTCTGGTGAACCACAACGACAACGACAGGAGAAACGCCCGATGACCGCATTGCCCCGCCGCTCACTCCTCGCCGCCGGCCTCGTCCTCGGCTTGGCCGGCTTCGCCTTCGCCCAAGCTCCCGCAGCGCCGAGTGGCGAGCGCTTCATCACCGTGGCCTCGACCACCTCGACCCAGGATTCCGGCCTGTTCAACCACATCCTGCCGCTGTTCAAGGCCAAGACCGGCATCGAGGTCCGCGTCATCTCGCAGGGCACCGGCCAGGCGCTGGACACCGCCCGCCGCGGCGACGCCGACGTCGTCTTCGTCCACGCCAGGGCGCAGGAGCTGAAATTCGTCGAGGAGGGCTTTTCGACCGAGCGCCGCCCGGTGATGTACAACGACTTCGTCCTGATCGGCCCCAAGAGCGATCCGGCCGGCGTCGCCGGCAGCAAGGACATCGTCACGGCGCTGAAGACGATCCAGGAAAAGGCGGCGCCCTTCGTTTCCCGCGGTGACAAGTCGGGCACCCATGCCGCCGAGCTCAATCTCTGGAAGGTCGCGGGCATCGACATCGCCGCGCAGAAGGGCCCCTGGTATCGTGAGATCGGCCAGGGCATGGGCGCGGCGCTCAACACCTCCGGCGCGATGGGGGCCTATGTCCTCTCCGACCGCGCCACCTGGATCTCGTTCAAGAACCGCGGCGATCTCGTCATCTCCGTCGAGGGCGACAAGCGCCTGTTCAACCAGTACGGCGTGATGTCGGTGAACCCGGCCAAGCACCCGCATGTGAAGTTCAACGACGGCAAGCTCTTCGCCGACTGGCTGACCAGCCCGGAAGGCCAGAAGGCGATCGCCGACTACAAGATCGACGGCCAGCAGCTCTTCTTCCCCAATGCCGGCCAGGCGGGAGCCTGAGCCGATGCGCAGGCTCGTCCTCGCGGCTTTCGTCAGCCTGTGGCCGGCGCTCGCGCCGGCGCAGCAGGCCGAAAAGCCGGTGCTGCTCCACGCCGCCGGCAGCCTGAAGAACGCGCTGACCGAGGTCTCCAAGGCCTTCGAGACCGCGGCGCGCATTCCGGTCACGGCCAGCTTCCGCCCCTCCGGCCTGCTGCGCGAGGCGCTCGCCAAGGGCGAGCCGGCCGAGGTCTTCGCCTCCGCCAACATGGACCATCCCCTCGCGCTGGCGAAAGACGGCAAGGCTGGCCCGGTCGTGCTCTTCGTGCGCAACGAGACCTGCGCCTTCGCCCGTCCAGGGCTCGACGTCACCAGCAACACGCTGCTCACGCAGATGCTCGACCCCAAGCTCAAGCTCGGCACCTCAACGCCGAAGGCCGACCCGTCCGGCGACTATGCCTGGCAGGTCTTCGCCAAGGCCGAGGCGCTGAAGCCCGGAGCCAGGGCGGCGCTGGAAGCCAAGGCGCTGCAGCTCGTCGGCGGCCCAAACAGCGCCCCAACCCCGCCCGACAGCAACGGGACGGGCCATCTGCTGGCGACCGGCGCCGCCGATCTCTTCTTGGGCTATTGCACCAATGCCGACCCGATCGCCCGCGAGCAGCCAGGCATCCGCATGGTCAGGCTGCCGGAGAAGCTGCTGGTCGGCGCCGATTACGGGCTGACGGTGCTCAACGGCGCCTCGCCGAATGCCTATCGGCTGGCGATGTTCATCCTCTCACCGGACGGGCAGCGCATCCTGGCGCGGCACGGTTTCGTCGCGCCCGGCCTGCCGCGCGAAGGGAAGTGAGATTTGGCCGCGGCGCCCCAGCCGAGCGCGCCCGTCGCGATGCCGGTAAGCCTGCACGCCGCCGGCAGCCTGCGCGCAGCCCTGCTCGACATTGCCGAGGCCTTCCAGAACGAGACGGGTATCCCCGTCTCCGCGCAGTTCGGCGCCTCCGGCCTGCTCAAGGACCGGCTCATCAGGGGTGAGGCCGGCGAGGTCTTCGCCTCGGCCAATCTGGAGCATCCGCAAGCACTGGCGCGCGCCGGCCTCGCCGGCCCGGCCGTGCTCTTCGCCCGCAACGAACTCTGCGCCTTCCTGCGGCCGGGGCTGGCCGCGACGAGCGCCACCCTGCTCGATCTGATGCTCGATCCCAAGGTGAAGCTCGGCACCTCGACGCCGAAGGCCGATCCATCAGGCGACTACGCCTTCGCCGTCTTCGCCAAGGCAGAGGCGGTGAAGCCCGGCGCCAGGGCGGCGCTCGAGGCCAAGGCGCTGAAGCTCACCGGCGGACCGGACTGCCTGCCGGCGCCGGAAGGCCTCAATGTCTACGGTCACAAGCTGGCGAGCGGCGAGGCAGACATTTTCCTGGCCTATTGCACCAATGCCCAGCCGCTGGCCAGGGAACAGCCGGGGATCGCGATGCTGCGCCTGCCGGAGGAGCTCGCTGTCGGCGCCGATTACGGACTGACGGTGCTGAACAGGGCCTCGCCAAGCGGATGCCGGCTCGCCATGTACATCCTCTCGCGGCAGGCGCAGGCGATCCTGGCGAGGCATGACTTCGCCGCGCCGTGCCTCCCGCGCGAGGGATAGCAGAAGGGCAACCACATGGACTGGCAAGCGACCCGGCCGGGCGAGACCGAAGCGCCCCTGCCCGAGCGGACCGATGCCCGGCTCGTCTTCATCGGCCGCCTCCGCACGCCCTTCGCGACGCGCGACGACTGCCCGCGCCAGGGCCGGCAGGACGGAGCGCTTTGCCGCGTAGAGGTTGATCCGCATTGGCAAGCGGCACTGAAAGGCATCGAGACCTTCGCCGAGCTCGATCTGCTCTACTGGATGCACGAAGCCAGGCGCGATCTGCTGACGCAGACACCGCGCGGCGGCGGCACGCTCGGTACTTTTGCGCTGCGCTCGCCGGTGCGCCCGAACCCGATCGCATTGTCGCGGGTCAGGCTCGAAGGCGTCGAGGGCGGCACCTTGCTGGTGCGTGGACTCGACTGCCTCGACGGCACGCCGCTGCTCGACATCAAGCCGTTTCGCTGCAGCCACTCGCAACAGGCGACGGAAACCTCCCATGCCGCGTCCTGACCGTCGCAGCATCCTCGCTGGCCTCGGCGCGACGCTCGCCGCCCCGCGCCTCGCACGCGCTGCCACCATCCGTGACGGCGCCGGCCGCGAGATTCAGGTTCCCGGCAAGGTCGAGCGCATCTTTCCTGCCGGGCCGCCGGCGGCGATCCTGATCTATACGCTCGCGCCCGATCTTCTGATCGGCTGGCCGCGCGCCAACCGGCCGGAGGAGCGCGAATTCCTGCTGCCCGGCATCGGCGACCGGCCGGAGGTCGGCCGCATCACCGGCCGCGGCAACAGCGCCAATCTCGAGGCGGTGCTGCAGGCAAAGCCCGATCTGATCGTCGATTCCGGCTCGACCGGCCGCACCTATGTCGAGCTCGCCGAGCGCGTGCAGCAGCAGACCGGCATCCCCTATGCCCTGCTCGACGGTCGCTTCGACCAGACCCCGGCGAGCTACCACATCCTCGGCCAGCTCACCGGCCGCAGCGAGCGCGCGGAGACGCTGGCGCGCTGGTGCGAGGATAGTTTCGCCACGATCCGCAGCCGCATCGCCTCGATGCCCCCAAGCAAGCGCCCGAGCGTCTACTACGCCCGCGGCCCCCGTGGGCTCGAGACCGGACTTGGCGGCTCGATCAATGTCGAGACGCTGAGTTTTCTGGGCAGTCGCAACGCCGCCGCCGACGCGCCCGGCAGCGGCCTGGCACAAGTCTCGCTCGAACAGGTGCTGGCCTGGAACCCCGACGTCATCGTTACCATCGACCTCGCCTTCTTCGAGAATGTGCGCAGCGATCCGAATTGGGCCGCGGTCAAGGCGGTGCGCGAGGGTCGCGTCCATCTCTCGCCGAAGCTGCCCTTCGGCTGGGTCGACTTCCCGCCCTCGGTCAACCGAATGATCGGGCTGTGGTGGCTGGCCAAGCTGCTCTACCCCGCGCAATTCCCGGAGGACATCCGCAAGCTCGCCCGCGATTTCCACACGCTGTTCTACCAGGTGACCCCGAGCGAGGCGCAGCTCGACCGCGTGTTGGCGGGGCGGGGATGATGGTTCACTTGCCCAAGCCGTCCCGCGCGAAACGCCGTTGACCCGATGACCTCCTCCCTGCGCGGCAATCTGATCGCCCTTGTCCTGCTGGCGCTCGCCGTGCTCGCTGCCTTCGCGCTCGGTCGCTTTCCGGTCACGCCCGGCGATCTCGGCCGCCT
The DNA here is from genome assembly GCA_024231975.1 of Allobosea sp. Taxonomy (GTDB): domain Bacteria; phylum Pseudomonadota; class Alphaproteobacteria; order Rhizobiales; family Beijerinckiaceae; genus Allobosea. The sequence goes on along the minus strand of JAAEQB010000090.1, from coordinate 20,092 downwards.
CCTCTGGTCGCTGCTCACCGGCGAGCCCTCCGGCCTGCCGGCGCAAATCGAGACCGTGGTCTGGAACATTCGCGGCCCGCGCATCCTCGCGGCGATCCTGTGCGGGGCAGCGCTCGCCATCGCCGGCTGCGCCTTCCAGGGCCTGTTCCGCAACCCGCTGGTTTCGCCCGACATCCTCGGGGCATCCTCGGGCGCGGCACTCGGCGCCGTCATCGGCATCTATCTCTCGCTCGGACTGTTCGGCATCCAATTTGCCGCCTTTGCCGGCGGGCTCGTCGCCGTCGGAGCGGTCTACGCGGTCGGCTCGACGATCCGGCGCGGCGATCCCGTCCTCGTGCTGGTATTAACCGGCGTCGTCGTCGGCTCGTTGTTAGGGGCCGGCATCGGCCTGGTGAAGTACTGGGCCGATCCCTACAATCAGCTCCCGGCCATGACCTTCTGGCTGCTCGGCAGCCTCGCCGGCACCGCCAAGCCCGATCTCATCCCTTTGCTCGGCCCGGTCCTGATCGGCGCGGTCATCCTGCTGGCGCTGCGCTGGCGCATGAACGTAATGTCGCTGCCGGAAGAGGAGGCGCGCGCGCTCGGCCTCGCCACCGGCCCGCTGCGTATCGCCATCGTCGCCGCCGCGACGCTGGTCACGGCGGCGAGTGTCGCGGCGGCCGGCATCATCGGCTGGGTCGGCCTCGTCGTGCCGCATCTCGCCCGCTTCCTGGTCGGTCCCGATTTCGGCCGGCTGCTGCCGACCGCGGCGCTGCTCGGCGGCGGCTACCTCCTCGCCATCGACACGCTGGCGCGCACCGCCGCCCCGGTCGAGACACCGCTCGGCATCCTCACGGCGGTGATCGGCACGCCCTTCTTCATCTGGCTGCTGGCGTCCGCGCGCGGAGGCTGGTCGTGAGCCTCCAGGCCTCCGCCCTCGCCTATGGCTATCGCGAGCGCGAGATCGGGAGCGACATCACCCTCGACCTCGCCGGCGGCGAGGTCCTGGCCCTGCTCGGCCCGAACGGTCACGGCAAGACGACCCTGCTCAAGACCCTGCTCGGCCTGCTGCCGGCCAGGGCGGGTTCGCTCGCGCTCGACGGCAAACCATTGGCTGCGCTTTCTGTCGGCGAACGAGCCCGCGCGCTCGCCTATGTCCCACAGGTCCATGCCGGCACCTTCGCCTTCTCGGTCAGCGAGATCGTGCTGATGGGCCGCACCGCCCGCTCCAGCCTGTTCGCCGCGCCCTCGGCGCACGATCGCGAGATGGTGCAGGCGATGCTTCGGCGGCTCGGCATCGAACATCTGGCCGCACGCCCTTACACCGAGATCTCCGGCGGCGAGCGCCAGCTCGTCATGATCGCCCGGGCGCTGGCGCAGGAGCCGCGCTACGTCATCTTGGACGAGCCGACGGCGAGCCTCGATTTCGGCAATCAGGGCAAGGTGATGAGCCAGATCCGCCGCCTCGCCGGCGAGGGCCTCGGCGTGCTCTTCACCACCCATGACCCCAACCAAGCGCTGCGCTATGCCGATCGGGCGCTGATGCTGCGCGACGGCAAGGCGCTCGCCAACGGCAAGGCGAACGAGCTGCTGACGCCCGAGCGGCTTGCGGCGCTCTACGGCGTCGCAATCGAGACCATCAGGGGAGACGACGGCAGGCTCGCCTTCCTGCCGGGGTAAGCGGCATCTCGTCGCAAGCGCCGATCCCGTCGCAATCTCCTTGTCCGATTTACCCATAGTCAGAACCTGGCGTGAGATCGTCGCGCCGTCGGCGGGCTCGCCCGCTTTCGGCAGCACGATTGGTCGGCCTTTGCGGTGCCTTGGGGGATAGCGAATGAAGCGCATCATCGGAGCCGCGCTCCTCTGCGGCCTCGCCGCCATGTCCGACATGACGAGAGCAGAGGCGCAGCAACCCAGCCAGGCTTCGATCGAAGCGTTGCTGCCGGAATTCGAGAAGCAGGTCGCCGAGGGCATCAAGGCCTTCTCGGCACCTGGCGTCGCTGTCGGCATCGTCCATGACGACAAGCTGATCTATGCCAAAGGCTTCGGCGTCCGCGAGTTCGGCAAGCCGGAGCAGGTCACGCCCGAGACGATCTTCCAGGTCGGCTCGACCACCAAGGCCTTCCTCGCCACGACGCTGGCGCAGGCGATCGATGCCGGCCGGCTCGGCTGGAGCGATCCGGTCATCGACCATATCCCCGAATTCCAGCTCGCCGATCCCTGGGTCACCCGCGATTTCCGCGTGCTCGACCTCGCCGCCCAGCGCTCCGGCCTGACGCCCTATGTCAACGACGCGCTGACCATGCTGGGCTACGACAAACAGACGCTGATCCGCTCGCTGCGCGTCGCGCCGCAGCTCGGGATGTTCCGCTCCGATTTCCGCTATCTCAATATCCCGCATGTCGTCGGCGGCGAGATCGTCGCCAAGGTCAACGGTATGCCATCCTGGTTCGACTCGCTGAAGACCAGCCTGCTGACCCCGCTCGGCATGAACGCGACCACGGCGACCGCCGAGGCGATCACCGCGGCGCCCAATCATGCGCTGGGCCACCGCCTCGCCGACAAGCCGGTCGCCGTGCCGTTCCACCCGTCCTTCCCCTATGCGCTCGGCCCGGCCGGCGCGCTGAACTCGAACATCCCCGACATGGCCAGATGGCTGCGCCTCCAGCTCGGCCGCGGCCAGTTCGAGGGCAAGGTCCTGGTCTCCGAGGAGAATCTCGACGTCACCTGGACGCCGCGCGTCGCCATGAACGAGCGCACCTCCTATGCCGTCGGTTGGGTCGCGACCGCAACGCCGCGCGGCCGGATCATCTGGCACAATGGCGGCACCTCCGGCTTCGGCGCCCATGCCGGCTTCCTGCCCGATGGCAGGACCGGCATCGTCATCCTGACCAATCTCGAGAATCTCGGCCTGCCGGACGCGCTGGCGATGTGGTTCTACGACCGCGTGCTCGGCAACCCCGCCGTCGACAATGTCGCGCTCGCGGCCGCCGCCATGAAGACGCGCCGCGAGGCGGCGCAGGCCGAAGCTGCCGGCTTTGTACCCGGCCCCCTGTCGTCGCTCGCCGCCGGCTTCGTCGGCAGCTATGCCTCCCCGGTCCTGGGCGACGCGACCGTGGCGCTTACCGACGGCAAGCTCACCCTGACGCTGGAGAGAACCGAGGCGCAGCTGCTGCTGGCGCCGAACAAGGATGATCCGTACCTCTTCCAGGCGCGCCTCGCGCCGGTCGGCGCCTTCGTCGCGCCCGCCGCGATGTCAGGCGACGAACCCTTCGTCCGCCTGCGCTTCGAGACCGACGCCGCCGGCAAGATCAGCCAAATGCGCTGGCTCAGCCCCGAGCTGCCGCACAACTTCGCGCGCTCGGCGCAATGACGGGAAGGGCATCATCATGACGATCCGATCCATTCTCCTGTCGTTCGCCATCGCCCTCGCCGCTGGCACCGGCGCTTGGGCTGCGCCAGCCTTCGCGCCTCTTCCGGAAACCGCTCCCGCCCTGCCGGTCGAGCCGGCACGCTCGGCCCTGCGCAAGTTCTTCGACGCGCTGGGCGACGACGACGTCCATGACGATCATTACGACTGGAACGACTATCGCGACGCGACCTCGCGCAAGGACCGCATCCGCGACTGGCAGCGCATGCAGCTCGACGCGCAGAGGGACTATTGGCGCGAGCAGAAGGACATGCAGAAGCGGGCGATCAAGGCCCAGCGTGGCTGGTAGGCGGTCATCGCTACAGCCGCGTCAGACTTTGGCAGGAAACCGCCCCACCCCCCTTACCTTTCCCCCTCGGGCTGTTGCATAGTCGCCCAGACGTGGCGTCATGGCGCCACAGGATGGGGAATGGACATGAAGACCTTTGCTCTCGCCGCGGCGCTGCTCGCCGCCGGCACCCTCGCCGCTTCCGCGCAGCAGCTTGCGCCCAGCCCGACGCTCGATGCGATCAAGGCGCGCGGCCATCTCGAATGCGGCGTGCATCTCGGCCTGCCCGGCTTCTCCTTCGCCAACGACAAGGGCGAATGGACCGGGCTCGACGTCGATTATTGCCGTGCGCTCGCCGCCGCCGTGCTCGGCGATGCCACCAAGGTCAAGTACACCCCGACCTCGGTGCAGCAGCGCTGGCCGATCCTGCAATCGGGCCAGGTCGACGTGCTCTCGCGCAACTCGACCATCACCTTCTCGCGCAACGCCACGCTCGGCCTCAACTTCCAGGGCATCAACTTCTACGAGGGCCAGACCTTCATCGTCCGCAAGAAGGCGAATGTGAAGTCGGCCGAGGATCTCGACGGCGCCTCGGTCTGCGTCGCCGCCGGCTCGACCGAGGAGAAGAACGCCGCCGACTGGTTCCGCGAGCGCAACCTCAAGGTCACCATCACCAATTTCCAGAAGAACGATGACGCCATCACCGCCTATGACAGCGGCCGCTGCGACGCCTACACCGCCGGCGTCGGCGCCCTCGCCGGCCAGCGCGCCAAGCTCAAGGTTCCGGACGACCACGTCATCCTGACCAAGCCGATCTCGAACGATCCGCAAGGTCCGGTCACCCGCTATGGCGACGAGCGCTGGCAGCTGATCGTGCGCTGGGTGCTGAACGGCACGATCGCCGCCGAGATGCTCGGCGTCACCTCCAAGAACGTCGACGAGATGAAGGCGAACTCGAAGAACACCGAGGTTCGCCGCCTGCTCGGCGCCGAGGGCGGCTTCGGCGCGATGATGGGCCTGCCCGACGACTGGATGTACAAGGCGATCAAGCAGGTCGGGAACTATGGCGAGAGCTATGAGCGCACCGTCGGCATGGACTCGCCGCTGAAGCTCGAGCGCGGCCAGAACCAGCTCTGGACCAAGGGCGGCCTGCTCTTCACCCCGCCGTTCCAGTGAGACGCTCCCGCCATGGTCGGGCTTGACCCGACCATGGCGGAAACCAGCCTTCGTGTCAGGAGATTCTCGGGTCGCAGCTGAGCTGCACCCGAGAATGACGCCCCAAGCCGGACGGCCGCCCCTTGAGCAAAGCCTTCGCCTTCATCAACGACAAGCGCGTCCGCGACGTCTTCTACCAGGCGGCGCTGCTGATCGGCCTCGTGGCGCTGCTGGTCTATTTCATCCGCAACGCCTCGCAGAACATGGTCCAAGCCGGCATCGCGTCGGGCTTCGACTTCCTCTGGCGCACCTCCGGCATCGAGGTGCCCTTCGTCCTGACCAACTACACCCAGTCGGACAACATCCTCGCGCTGTTCTGGGCCGGCGTCGCCAATACGATGCTGGTCACGGTGATCGCGCTGGTGCTGTCGACGGCGCTCGGCTTCCTGATCGGCATCGCCCGGCTCTCCTCGATCTGGCTGGTGCAGGCCATCGCCGGCGCCTATGTCGAGTTCGTCCGCAACATCCCGCTGCTGTTCTTCGTGCTGTTCTGGTATTTCGGCGTCATCGCCGCTTTGCCCGCCCCGCGCGAGAGCCTCTCGGTCTTCGGCGTCGCCTTCCTCAACAATCGCGGCCTGACCATCCCGCTGCCCGATGCCGGCGCCTCCTTCAAATACGCCTTCATCGTAATCGCGATCTCCTGCCTGCTACACTGGCTGTTCATGCGCTGGGCCAAGCGACGGAAAGAGCAGACCGGCAAGGATGCGCCGGTGCTGCGCGTCGGCCTCGTCCTGCTGCTGCTTATCCCTGTGCTGGCACTCGCCTGGGCGACGCTGGCAACGCGCTGGGACATCCCCGTGCTGCGCGGCTTCAACTATCGCGGCGGCTTCGTTGTCATCCCTGAATTCGTCGCGCTGCTGGCGGCGCTCGTCACCTACACCGCCGGCTTCATCGCCGAGATCGTGCGCGGCGGCATCCAGTCGGTGCCGAACGGCCAGATCGAGGCGTCGAGCGCGCTGGGCCTGCGCCCCGGCCAGACGCTGCGGCTCGTCACCATCCCGCAGGCACTGCGGGTGATGACGCCGCCGATGACCAACCAGTACCTCAACGTGCTGAAGAACTCGTCCTTCGGCGCCGCTATCGCCTATCCCGACGTGGTCAGCCTGTTCATGGGCTCGGCGCTCAACAACACCGGCCAGGCGATCGAGATCATCGCCATGACGCTCGCGGTCTATCTCGTCATCGGCCTCGCCGTCTCGGCCTTCATGAACTGGTACAATGCCCGCATCGCGCTGGTGACCCGATGAGCGCCGCGACTCTCCCGACCAGCTGGCGCGAGCGCCTGTTCGGCTCCCCGACCATCACCGTGGTGACGCTGCTGCTCGCGGCGCTGATCGCCTGGATCGCCGTCCCGATCATCCGCTGGGCCCTGATCGACGCGACCTGGAGTGGCCAGACCCGCAATGACTGCACCGGCAGCGGCGCCTGCTGGGTCTTCATCAAGGCGCGCTTTAGCCAGTTCATGTACGGCTTCTATCCCGTCGAGGAGCGCTGGCGGCCGAATCTTGCCGGCATCCTCTTCGCGCTCTCCGGCGCGGCGGTCATCCTTGCGCCGAAGCGGCTGAAGCTGAGCCTCGGCCTCGCCGCGCTCGTCATCCTGCCGCCGCTCGGCGTCTGGCTGCTCGCCGGCGGCTTCGGCCTGCGCGCGATCGAGACGCGCGAATGGGGCGGTCTGATGCTGACCGTCTTCATCTCGATCTATGCCAGCCTGATCGCAATCCCGCTCGGCATCCTGCTGGCCCTCGGCCGCCAGTCCGAGCTCAAGGTGATCAAGCTGATCTCGGTGCTGTTCATCGAGTTCTGGCGCGGCGTGCCGATCATCGCCGTGATCTTCCTGGCCTCGCTGCTGCTGCCGCTGATCATGCCGGCCGGCATCGGCGTCGACCGGCTGGCGCGCGCCGTGATCGGCCTCGGCTTCTGCATCGCCGCCTATATGGCCGAAGCCGTGCGCGGCGGCCTGCAGGCCCTGCCGAAGGGCCAGCGCGAGGCGGCGACCGCACTGGGCCTGTCCTACTGGAAGGCGACCTGGTTCATCATCCTGCCGCAGGCGCTGCGCATCTCCCTGCCGGCGATCACCAACGAGTTCATCGCGCTGGTCAAGAACACCACGCTCGTCCTCGTCGTCTCGATCCTCGATCTGCTCGGCATCGCCCAGGCCTCGCTCGCCGACCCTAACTGGGTCGGCATGAACATGGAGGCCTATGTCTTCTCCGGCGCCCTCTACTGGCTGATCTGCTTCGCGCTCTCGCGCTGGAGCCGGAGCCTGGAGACAAAGCGCGGGCGGTAGCGGCGGAGGAGCATCATGCTCGGGCCTGATCCGAGCATCTCAGGCCGAAGGAGATTCCGGCCAGCGCCTTCGCGTCACGAGATTCTCGGGCCTGCGCTGCACGCCGCCCGAGAATGACCGTGAACCTTCACCCCTTCATGTAATCGTGGATCTTCCTGCCGAAGGGCAGCGTCAGATCGGCGATGAAGTGATGCGCCCCCAGTACCCTGCGCACCGGCAGGTCGGCGACCGGCGCATTGACATGCGGGATCAGGTGCAGCCGGCCCGGGCCGATCCAGGAGCCCTTCACCGTGATGTCGGTGAGGTTGAGCGCGACGAGCTGGCAGATTTCCGGCTCGCCGTCGACGCCCGGGATGATCTTCAGGTTGACCTGCGTCTTGGTCAGCATCGCCGTCGTCCTGACGCCGTTGCCGGCGAGGCTCTCATGCTTGTAGCCCATCGTGCCCATGGCGACCTGCTGGCCGGCATATTCGAGCGTGCCGGTCAGCGTGTCCTTGATCACTTCGAGCTTGGGATGGGCGTATTTCTTCGGGAAGCCCCAGATCTCGCGGCCGGCCGAGATCGGCGGCTCGAGGTCGAGATACATCTGCGAGACGAAGCTGACCTCTTCGTCGCCGAAAGTGCAGGGGATGATGATCCCGGTCTCGGTATAGGTGCCGAAGCCGGAGGAGTCCGGCATCTTGATCCACTCGTAATGCACCACCGGTTGGGCGATCGGCATCAGCGGCTCGGGCAGATGGTGGCGGATCAGCTCCGGATCGGTCTCGTAGCTGATGATCATGTATTCGCGGTTGACGAAGCGGTACGGCCCGGCCGGGTAGCTCGGCCCGGCGAGCGGCATCGAAGGCAGGTCGAGGATCTGCTGGCGGTTCATGATCGTGCCCTCACTGCGCGGTCCAGCCGCCATCGACCGGCAGGATGACGCCGGTGATCGACTTGGCCGCATCGGAAGCGAGGTAGACGGCGAGCGCCGCCACCTCCTCGCTGGTGACGAACTGCTTGGTCGGCTGAGCGTGCAGGAGCACGTCGTTGATGACCTGTTCCTTGGTCAAGCCGCGCGCCGCCATGGTCTCGGGGATCTGCTTCTCGACCAGCGGCGTCCAGACATAGCCGGGGCAGATCGCATTGGCGGTGACGCCGAAGGTCGCCGCTTCCAGCGCGACCGTCTTGGTCAGCCCGGCGATGCCGTGCTTGGCCGCGACATAGGCCGATTTGAACGGCGAGGCGACCAGCGCATGGGCCGAGGCGGTATTGATGATCCGGCCCCATTTGCGCTGCTTCATCCCCGGCAGCGCGGCGCGGATGGCGTGGAAGGCGGCCGAAAGGTTGATCGCGATGATCGCGTCCCATTTCTCGACCGGGAACTCCTCGACCGGCGAGACGAACTGGATGCCGGCATTGTTGACGAGGATGTCGACGCCGCCGAACTCGGCCTCCGCCTCGGCGATCATCGTGGCGATCGCGCCGCCATGGGCCATGTCGGCCGGCGAATAGCGCGCCTTCACGCCGAAATCGGCCTCGATGCCGGCGCGCTCCTGCTCGATCGCTTCCGGTGCACCGAAGCCGTTGATGACGATGTTGGCGCCCTCGGCCGCATAGGCGCGGGCGATAGCGAGCCCGATTCCGGAGGTCGAACCGGTGACGACGGCGGTCTTGCCCTTGAGCATGCGTGATCTCCCAGCCGCGAAAACGCGACGCACTGCTTGCGTCGCAAGGTCCATGCCGCTGAGGTGGAAGAGCAAGCTGACGGGGCGATGAAGCTTGTCTGACGAGCTGGTGACACCGATATCCAAGCCTGCCCGCGTCACATGCCTGTCACGGCATGCCCATCACAGATGGGCCAAAATCCTGCCTGAGCGAACGGAATCCGCGCCATGAACGCCCCTTTTGCGCCTTCCCCGTCCTCCACTGACCGCTATCTCGGCTGGCGTCCTGAGCGCTGCGACCGCGTCGCGCTCGTGCTCCAGGGCGGCGGCGCGCTCGGCGCCTATCAGGCCGGCGTCTATCAGGCGCTGCACGAGGCCGATATCGAACCGGACTGGGTCTCGGGCGTCTCGATCGGCGCGATCAACTCGGCGATCATCGCCGGCAATCCGCGCGAGCGCCGGATCGAGCGGCTGCAGCAGTTCTGGGATCGCATCACCGACCGCAAGGTCTGGTGGTACACCCCGGAAGGCGACATCTTCCGCCAGGCGCGCAACGCCCAGAGCTCGATGTACACGATGCTGCTCGGCCAGCCCGGCTTCTTCGAGCCGCGCAAGGTCAATCCCTGGTTCGCCTTCGCCGGCGCGAGCGACGCGACCAGCTTCTACGACACCGGCCCGTTGCGCGAGACCCTGCTGGAGCTGGTCGATTTCGACCTGATCAACGCCAAGCGCATTCATTTCTCGGTCGGCGCCGTCAACGCGCTCTCCGGCAATTTCGTCTACTTCGACAACATGCTGGAGGAGATCACTCCCGAGCATGTCATGGCCTCGGGCGCCCTGCCGCCGGCCTTCCCGACCGTGCAGATCGGCACCGACCACTACTGGGATGGCGGCATCGTCTCGAACACGCCGCTGCAGCATCTCCTCGCCCAGGACGATACGCTGAACTCCCTGATCTTCCAGGTCGACCTGTTCTCCTCGCGCGGCCCGCTGCCGCGCACGCTCCAGGACGTGATGGGCCGGCACAAGGACATCATGTACTCCTCGCGCACCCGCCTGATGACCGACCTGTTTCAGACCCTGCAGGGCTGGAAGAAGAAGGCCCATGACGCGCTGAGCAAGATCCCAGATGCCGAGCTCAGCGCCGACGACCGCAAGCTGCGCGACGAGCTCGCTCTGCTGCCCGAGCACACCATCCTGCAATTGATCTACCAGCAGAAATCCTACGAGGGTCACGCCAAGGACTACGAGTTCTCGCGGACCTCGATGACGGATCACTGGCGCTCCGGCCACGAGGACACCAAGCAGACCCTGACCCGCAAGGACTGGCTGGTGATCCCGCCCGACGGCGCAGGCATCTGGACGCACGACGTCCATCGCGATTTTGAGCGGCGCTGAGTCTCGGCGTCTCGATCAGCGCTCTTGCGGCGGCACGTTGCGCAGCAAGTCGCTGCGCTCGCGCCGCTGCTCGGCCGTCCATTGCGAATGATGCCGCTTCGTGCCGGCGGGACGGTTCGCGAGGCCAAGGCCAAGCCCGCCCCAATCGCCGATTGGCCTGATCGGCCGCTGCACGAAGCCGCCACCGCAGCTCGGGCAGACATTCTCCAGCAGCCGCTCGGCGCACTCCGCGCAGTAGGTGCATTCATAGCTGCAGATCCGCGCCTCCAGCGAGGCCGGCGGCAGGTCGCAGTCGCAGAGTTCGCAGTTCGGCCGCAGCTCCAGCATGGCGTCTTCCCTCTCGTTGCGGGGGCTGGATGCCATGGGCCGGCGATGTCATAAATGACAAGATGACCTCGTTTCCCGCCATGGCTGCCATGACGCCGATCCGCGTCGTCATCGTACTGTTCCCGCGCACCAAGCTGCTCGACGTCACCGGGCCCTTGCAGGTCTTCAACGATGCGAAGCGCGCCGATGGCAGCGCCGTCTACGACATCACCCTCGCCTCCGAGCTTGACGGCCCAGTCGAGACCGATGCCGGGGTGCCGCTGCCGAGCATTACCCTCACCGAGGCAACGAGACAGCCAATCGATACGCTGCTGGTCTCGGGCGGGCGCTCGGCACTGGACGCGGCCAGCTCGGCTGTCCTGCTCGACTTCCTGCGCGAGCAGAGCGGCAAGGTCCGCCGGCTCGGCTCGATCTGCCTCGGCGCCTTCATCCTCGCAGCGGCCGGCCTGCTCGACGGCTGCGAGGCAACGACGCATTGGGAATACACCGAGCGCCTCGGCGCGGCCCATCCGGCGACGACGGTCCGGCCGGACGCGATCTTCGTCAGCAATGGCCGGATCTGGACCTCGGCCGGCGTCTCTACCGGCATCGACATGGCGCTCGCCATGGTCGAGGAGGATCTGGGACGCCAGGCCGCGCTCGATCTGGCGCGCGACCTCGTGCTCTATCTCAAGCGTCCTGGCGGCCAAGCGCAGTTCAGCGGCGAACTACAGCGGCAGTCACGCGACGCCGCCGGCCGCTTCGAAACCCTGCACGCCCATATGCGCGAGCACGCCGCCGGCGATCTCTCCGTGCCCGAGCTCGCCCGCGTCATGGCGATGAGCCCGCGCCATTTCGCCAGGGTCTATGCGCAGGAGACCGGCATCAGCCCGGCCAAGGCGGTCGAGGCGGTCAGGCTCGACCTCGCCCGCGACATGCTCGAGGAAACCGATATCGGCATCCAGCAGGTCGCCGTCCGCGCCGGCTTCGGCGACGACGAGCGCCTGCGCCGTGCCTTCCTGCGCCGCTATGGCATCGCGCCGGGCGAGTACCGGACGCGGTTCGGGAATGCGCGAACCGGCTAGCCCCGCCCCAGCTCGACCGGCACCGAATAGGAGCGCTTCACCCGCCCGAGCGCAAAACTCGATTCGATCGAGGCGACATTGTCGAGCCGCGTCAGCTTGTCCTTGAGGAAGCGCTCATAGGCGGCAAGGTCGCTGACGATGATGCGCAGGAGATAGTCGCGCTGCCCGGTCATCAGGTAGCAGTCGGCGACCTCGGGCCAGCGCGACACCGCCGCGGCGAAGCGGTCGAGCTCCTCCTCGCGCTGGCGCTCCAGCTTGATCGAGGCGAAGACCGAGACGGGCAGGCCGAGCTTCTCCTGGTTCACGATGGCGACATAGCCCTCGATGATCCCGGCCTCCTCCAGCAGGCGCACCCGCCTGGCGCAGGGGCTGGGCGAGAGCCCGACCTTGCCGGCGAGCTCCTGCACACTGATGCGCCCGTCCGCCTGCAGGGCCTGGACGATGCGGCGGTCGATCTCGTCGAGCTTGAACTCCGGCATTTTCCCTCGCCCTGTCGGGCGAACTTAGCGGAAACCGCCATGAGCGGAAGTGGCTCGGCGATGATTGTGACATTCCCGTCACGGCTGCAGTTTGCCGGACTTTCAGCATCGGCGATGCACTGGCTTACGGGCGCGACTCAGATCAACTCGGGTTCCCACCGTCTGGATCCCGACATGCTCAATCGCCTGCTTTCGCTCTGCCTTCTGGCAGCCGCTCTCTCCGGCTGCGTCAGCGTCCCGAACCCGCTTTCGCCGCCACAGGTCGAGGCGCTTCATCTCGCGGCAGTGACCGTCGAGGTCGATCCGGCGGCGACACTCTGGTGGGGCGATGGCGACCGTGCCTATGCTCGCAGCAAGGGTCTGCCGGAGCAGGATTCGGAGGAGCTGTCGAAGACGCCGGAAGCGCGCACCTTCATCGCCAAGGCCGCCTCGGACAAGATTATTGCCGCGCTCCAGCAGCAGCTCAAGCCGGTGCTCGCAGGCCAGCGGCCCGTCAAGGTTATCGTGACCCTGCGCGAGCTCCGTGTGACCTCGGTCATTCAGCGCATCCTGGTCGGCGGCCCGCATGAGATGACCGCCAGCGTGGCGATCGTCGATGCGAAGACCGGCGCGCCGATCCTGTCCCATCCCGGGCAGCGGTCGATCGCACGCGCCGGCGAAGGCATCGGCGGCACGCTCGTCGACGCGGCCTTGCTCGCCGCCCCGATCGATCGGCTGACCAATAACTTCGCCGAGGACTTCCGGAACTGGCTGCTGCCTCAGCAGCCACCACTATAAATTCCCAGCGATCTTGGTGGTTTCCGCCAAATCAAGGTGTCTTGGAGCTGATCTTTAGCTGCCTTCGCCACGCGAACCATGCATGATGGCTCGCGCTGGAGGCCAATCATGTCCGATCCCCGTCTGCCCATCCTCGCCGAGCTCGAGAAGAAGATCCTCTGGCTCGCGTCATGGACGATCCACAACGCCAACCACATCCGCGCCAATGAGGATGGGATGAAGGTCGGCGGCCATCAGGCCTCCTCGGCCTCGCTGGCGACGATCATGACGGCGCTCTACATGGCTGCGTTGAAGCCGCAGGACCGGGTGGCGGTGAAGCCGCACGCCTCGCCGATCTTCCACGCCATCAACTATCTGATGGGCCTGCAGACGCAGGAGAAGCTGGAGAACTTCCGCGGCTACAAGGGCGCGCAGAGCTATCCCTCGCGCACCAAGGACATCGACGACGTCGATTTCTCGACCGGCTCGGTCGGCCTCGGCGTCGCCCAGACGCTCTTCTCCTCCCTGGTCCAGGACTATGTGAAAGCGCATGGCTGGGGCGGCGACACGCCGGAAGGGCGCATGGTCGCGCTGATCGGCGATGCCGAGCTCGACGAAGGCAACATCTTCGAGGCCCTGATGGAGGGCTGGAAGCATGGCGTGCGCAACACCTGGTGGGTGATCGACTATAACCGCCAGTCGCTCGACGCCGTCGTCCGCGAGGGCCTCTACGACCGGATCGAGCAAATGTTCCGCGCCTTCGGCTGGGACGTCGTCACCCTGAAATACGGCTCGCTCCAGCAGGCGGCGTTCAAGGAGAAGGGCGGCGAGCGCCTGAAGGCCTGGATCGATTCCTGCCCGAACCAGCTCTATTCGGCCCTGACCTTCCAGGGCGGCGCCGCCTGGCGCAAGCGGCTGATGGACGATCTCGGCGACCAGGGCCCGGTCACCAAGCTGATCGAGAAGCGCTCCGACGCCGAGCTTTCGGCGCTGATGTGCAATCTCGGCGGCCACGACCTGCCCTCGCTGCTCGAAGCCTTCGAGGGCATCAGGCACGACCGGCCGGTCTGCTTCCTTGCTTACACGGTCAAGGGCTTCGGCCTGCCGCTCGCCGGCCACAAGGACAACCATGCCGGCCTGATGACCAAGGAGCAGATGGAAGGCTTCAAGGCCGCCAACAAGGTCCGGCCCGGCCATGAATGGGATCTGTTCGAGGGGCTGACACTGCCGGAAAACGAGATCCGCACCTTCCTCGACAAGGTGCCGTTCTTCGCCAAGGGGCGACGGCGCCATTCGGCCCCGGCCCTGCCGGTCCCGGCGAAGCTTGAGGCCGGCATCCAGGCAACGATGTCGACGCAGATGGGCTTCGGCAAGGTGCTCGACGAGCTGGCGAAGCTCGGCGGCCCGCTCGCCGACCGCATCGTCACCACCGCGCCTGACGTCACCGTCTCGACCAATCTCGGCCCCTGGGTCAACCGGCGCGGCCTGTTCGCGCGGGCCTCGATGGCCGACACCTTCAAGGACGAGCGCATTCCCTCGATGCAGAAATGGGAGTTCTCGCCGAAGGGCCAGCATATCGAGCTGGGCATCGCCGAGATGAACCTGTTCATCAACCTCTCGGCGCTCGGCCTGTCGCACTCGATCTTCGGCGAGCGGCTGATCCCGATCGGCACGCTCTACGACCCCTTCATCTCGCGCGGCCTCGATGCGCTGAACTATGCCTGCTACCAGGACGCCCGCTTCATGGTGGTGGCGACGCCGGCCGGCGTCACGCTGGCGCCCGAGGGCGGTGCCCACCAGTCGATCGCGACGCCATTGATCGGCATGAGCCAGGACGGGCTCTGCGCCTTCGAGCCAGCCTTCGTCGACGAGCTCGCGGTGATGATGCGCTGGTCGTTCGAATACCTGCAGAAGGATGGCGAGGGCGACCCGGACGAGCGCACTTGGCTGCGTGACGAGACCGGCGGTTCGGTTTACCTGCGCCTCTCCACCCGCCAGGTCGAGCAGCCCAAGCGCGCCATGACGCCGGAGCTGGAGCGCGACATCATCGATGGCGCCTACTGGCTGCGTAAGCCCGGTCCGAACGCCTCCGTCGTGATCGCCTATACCGGCGCTGTCGCACCCGAGACGATCGAGGCCGTCGGCCTGCTCGGTGAGGACCGGCGCGATGTCGGCCTGCTCGCCATCACCTCGGCCGACCGGCTCAATGCCGGCTGGCAGGCAGCCGAGCGGGCGCGCCAGCGCGGCAACCACGCCGCGACCAGCCATGTCGAGCGCCTGCTCGGCGAGCTCTCGCGCGATTGCGGCATCGTCTCGGTGCTGGACGGCCATCCGGCGACGTTGGCCTGGCTCGGCAGCGTCCATGGCCACCGGCAGAAGGCGCTCGGCGTCGAGCATTTCGGCCAGACCGGCACGGTCGCCGACCTCTATCGCCATTTCGGCATCGACGCGAACGCCATCGTCCATGCCGCGAACGCAGCCACGCCGGGCCGGCCGGTGCGGTATCTGAAGGCGCTGCCGTGAGGGCACTGCTTCCCTTCTCCCCTTGCGGGAGAAGGTGGCCCGCAGGGCCGGATGAGGGGTCGCTCAGGTCTTGAAGGCTTCGAAGAGCGCGACGCTGAACGCACGAACGGCGTCGCGCGACCCATCACCCCAGCCCTCTCTCGCAAGGGGAGAGGGGTAGGTCGCGCCTCCCGCGCCTCGGATCAACCGCCCCGCTTCACCTTCACGCCCGCGATCAGCCACGCCCCGGTCAAGAAGAACAAGATCAGCACGGCAAGGCCCGCACGCTGGCTGGCGAAGATCGTCGTCGCGAGCGCGACCAGCGTCGGCCCCATGAAGGACGTCACCTTCCCGGCCAGCGCGAACAGGCCGAAGAACTCGCCGATCCTTGCCGGCGGCGCGATGCGGGCAAGCATGCTGCGCGACGATGCCTGCAGAGGCCCTGCGACGAGGCCGATCAGCAGCCCCAGGCCAAGGTAGACCTTCTCCGGCAGCGAGGCGAAGAGGCCATCCCCCGGCGTCGCCGGCGCAGCTTCGATCACGAAAGCAACCTGTCCCGGCCCGAGCGAGAGGATGCCGATGCAGGCGAAGAGCAGGCAGGCGATGGCGCCGAGGATCACCGGCTTGCCGCCGATCGCGTCGTCGAGCTTGCCGCCGGCCCAGGCCCCAAGCGTGCCGGTGATGGTGAGCAGGATGCCGAAGACGCCGAGCTCGATCGTCTGCCAGCCGAACACCCCGGCGCCGTAGATGCCGCCGAAGGCAAAGAGTGCGACCAGCCCGTCCTGGTAGATCATATTGGCGAGCAGGAAGCGGCCGAGCCCGGGCAGCGAGGGCAGTTCGGCGATCGTCGCCTTGAGATGCGAGAAGCCGCCGGTGGCCGCCTCTTTCAGCCGGATGCCGGTGCGCGGCGAATCCGGCGTCAGCAGGAACATCGGGGTGACGAAGATCACGAACCAGAGCGCCGTCAGCGGCCCGGAGAAGCGGTCGCCCTCGCGCGCCGCGGCGTCGAGCCCGAACAGCGGCGACAGGCCGGCCAGCGTCTTGCCCGTATGCGGATCGGCCGCGAGGAAGCCGAGCGTCAGCGCCAGCGAGATCAGCCCGCCGAGATAACCGACGGCCCAGCCGGTACCGGAGAGCCGCCCGAGTCGCTCCGGCGGCACCAGCCGCGTCATCATCGCATTGTTGAAGATCGTCGCGAACTCGGCCCCGATCGTGCCGATGACGAAGCCGGCGAGCGCGATCGGCACCGCCCAGGGCGAACCCGGCTTGGCGTACCAGAGCATCGCCGAGCCCGCGACCAGCATCGCGCCGAACACCGCGATCCAGGGCTTGCGCGGACCGGTCCTGTCGGCGATGCCGCCGAGCAGCGGCGAGAGCAGCGCGATGGCAAGCCCGGCAAGGCCGGTCGCATAGCCCCAGAGCGCCTGCCCTTCCGCGGGGTCGCTCGCCAAGGCCGAAGCGAAGAAAGGCGCGAAGACGAAGGTGGTGACCAGCGTGAAGAAGGGCTGCTCCGACCAGTCGAAGAAGATCCAGGCGACGACAGAGCGCCGCGGCGGATAGGTGGCGGGCGGGCTGTCCGCACCGCCAGATTGGGTCATCGCGACATTCAAAGGACCGAACCTGAATTGAGAAGAAGCTGGTCGTCCCGGACAAGCCGCGCCAGCGGCGCTGATCCGGGACCCATGCCTGAACATCTATCACAGAGGCTCAGGCATGGGTCCCGGGTCTCCCTCCGGTCGCCCGAGACGACAATGGGAGGGAAAGCCCGCAGATCATTCACTGCAGCGTCGTGTCCGGGTCGGAGCCGCCGCGCGCGAGCTCGATCTCGGTGATCGCAACCAGCACCTCGGCCCGGCTCTTCAAGCTGGGGGCTTCCAGCAGCGCCTGCTTCTCGCGCGGACCGAACGGGCACATCATCGAGAGAGCGTTGACCAGCGCCTCGTTCGGCGCCTCGTTGACGCCCTTCCAGTCGATCTTGAGCTCGTTCGCCTTGGCGAAGCTGCGCAGCGCCTTGATGAGCCCGGCGCGGTCGACCTCGTCCTCGCCGGCGCGCGCCTCGAAGTCGACGGCGAAATCGCCATAGGACACCCGGCCCTGGCGATAGGGCGTGGTGACCGAGAGCTCCTCCTCCAGCCGGAAGCGCGAGATGCCGGTCAGGGTGATGATGTAGCGGTCGTCGCCCGTCTCGGCGAACTGGGTGATCCGGCCGATGCAGCCGACCTGGAGCAGCGGCGGCACCTGCGCCTGGCGCCCGTTCTCCGGCTCGGGCTGGATCATGCCGATGACGCGGTGCGTGCGCAGCGCGTCATCGATCATGGCGAGATAGCGTGGCTCGAAGATGTTGAGCGGCATCTGCCCGCGCGGCAGCAGCAGCGCGCCGGCGAGCGGGAAGAGCGGGATCACGGCCGGGCAATCGTCCGGCCCGGAATAGACCGCGTTCATGCCCATGCGCGCCCTCCCCGGCTTACGAGAACAAGAGGCCCGACAGCTTGCGCCGCCCGGCGACGCTGTGCTCGTCCATCGGCCCCCAGGCCTCGAAGAACTGCAGCAGCTGCTTGCGGGCGCCGTCATCGTTCCATGTGCGATCGGCCTTGATGATCGCGATCAGATGATCGACCGCCTCCTCGCGCTTGTCGCGGGCGTTCAGTGCCAGAGCGAGGTCGAAACGGGCCTGATGATCTTTCGGGTCGGCTGCAACCTTGGCCTCGAGCTCGGCGGTGTCACCGAGCGAGGCAGCCTGCTCGGCGAGCTCGACCGCGGCCCGGACAGCAGCCACCGCCGGCTCCTGCGCCTTCGCCTCCGGCACCATCGCCAGGAAGCCCTTGGCACCCTCGATGTCGCCGGCATCGAGATGCAGGCGCGCCATGCCGGCGATCGCCGTGATGTTCTCCGGCTCGGCCGCCAGCACCTCGGCATAGAGCTCGCTCGCGCCGGCGGCGTCGCCCGCCTCCAGCGCCTGCGCCGCCGCGGCCAGCACCTCCTCGACCGGCCCCGGCCCCATCGGCCCGACCAGGCGCTCGATGAAGGCCTTCACCTGGCTCTCCGGCTGCGCGCCCATGAAGCCGTCGACCGGCTGGCCGCGCTGGAAGGCGATCACAGCGGGGATCGACTGGATGCCGAGCTGGCCGGGGATCGCCGGATGCTCGTCGATGTTCATCTTGACCAGCTTGACCTTGCCGCCGGCCTCGTTGACGACCTTCTCGATCACCGGGGTCAACTGCTTGCACGGGCCGCACCAAGGCGCCCAGAAGTCGACCAGCACCGGCTGGTTCATCGATTCGGCGATGACGTCCTGGCGGAAGCCCTGCGTCGTCGTGTCCTTGATCGTCCCCTTGGCCGGGGCCGCATCGCCATTGACCAGCATGGCTCGTCCTTCACCTAGCAATCTGTCGACGTGAAATTCGGAAAACCGGATGCCCGCCATGGCGAGCCACCCCATAGATGGGTGGCTTCAGCCGTTCTGTCCATCGTCCGGCGGCGTCGGAAGGTCAATGATCATCGGCTCGTGTCCGACCGCACGCAGAAAGGCGAGCATGTCGTCTCTGGAGATGCCGAGCGTCGCCGTGTTGACCAGCGGATGGAAATTCAGGCGCTCGCCATCCATCAAGGCGGCATCGAGCACCATGGTGACGTCTCCGGCATGATCGTTGACCACGGCGAAGGCGGTGACCGAGCCCGGCGTGACACCGAGCTTCTCCAGCAACAGCTCGGCCGAGCCGAAGGACAGCCGCCCGCTGGCGCCGAGCCGCTCATGCAGCCGCTTCAGGTCGATCCGCGTGCTCTCCAGCGCCGAGACCAGGAAGATCCGCCCCTTCTTGTCCTTCAGGAACAGGTTCTTGGTGTGGTGGCCGGGAACCTTGCCGCGCAATTCCTTCGATTCGGCGACGGTGAAGACCGCGACATGGTCGATGCGCTCGGTCTTGATGCCGAGCTCGTCGAGCTTGGCGATGAGATCGTCGGGAGAGAGCGGCGTGGGCATGATCGACCAGCAAGGACTAGGGACGCTGCGCGATGCCTAAAGCCGCGGGCCGGCGCAAGCAAGCGACGCAGAGGGCGAAAGCAGCAGCTCGACCTTGTCACCGCGATGCGCAGGCGGAACGCGATCGCCCGTTGCGGGCCTGCACATCACCGCGCGTCGCCCCTGCGATTGGCGATTCTCGTCCGCCGCATCGCCTGCCGGGGCGATCCGGCCGCCGGCGCAGCCGAAACATCTCTTGGAAAGAGGCGATTTTCCCAGCGGTTTTGCCGGATTGTCACGTGACGATCAGAAAGTTGCAACAAGGCGCTTGCGCTTCCCGCCGCTTTGGGGCAATAACCCGGCCGCGCCGCCAACACGGCGCGACTGTCTCGGATGCGGGTGTAGCTCAGGGGTAGAGCACAACCTTGCCAAGGTTGGGGTCGAGGGTTCGAATCCCTTCGCCCGCTCCAGACAATCTCAAGGCTTGAGAGGCACGTAAGCGTCGGATCTTCCGGCGCTTTTTGCTTTTCTGGCCTAGCAGGCTGTTGAAGAAGTCAGACGCGTTCGCAGACGAAGCCTGACTCGTCGCCGTTGTGGATGTGGAAGTGCCCGACGAGGCGGCCGGCGGGGCCGATTGAGGCCCATCCGCGACCGCAGGCGGGATCATTCTCGTCGTGTCCCTCCCACGAGAACTCCGCGCAGGCGGAACCGTCTCGTGCACCGTAGCGGACGTCGAGGAAGCCCTCGAGCGCGCCAAACGCGATTTCACCGTCCGCCGCGCCC
>JAAEQB010000089.1 GCA_024231975.1 Allobosea sp. | reverse complement strand
GGGTCGGAATGTGCTCCGATCCCCCAATTACCGCCCTCAGTTTGCCCCAGTCACCGGAAGCTTTTCAAGCCCAAAAATCGTGGTGTTTCAATGTGCTTGGGCGTGATCGAGCGTGATCGATGTGGGTCTAGTAGGATGGTTGTGGACCAGGATCAGCGCGGTCGCCGAGAGCTCCAGCGCCCGGCGCATCACCTCGCGCGGATAGACGGGGGTGTGGTCGACCGTGCCGGTCTGCTGCACCTCGTCGGCGATCAGCGCGTTCTTCTTGTCGAGGAAGAGGATGCGGAACTGCTCGCGCTCGGCGAAGGCCATGGCGAGGCGGCAATAGTCGATCACCGAGGACCAGGAGGAGAGCACCGGCTTCTTGGCGACCTGGCCCTTCATCGTGCGCTTCAGCGCCGCCTCGACGATCTTGAGGTCGAGCGCGACGCTCTCGCCGATGCCCTTGATCTCCCGCAAGCGCGAGACCGGCGCGCCGATCACCTCGGCGAAAGAGCCGAAATGCTGGATCAGTTGCTTGGCGAGCGGCTTGACGTCGCGCTGCGGGATCGAGCGGAAGAGCAGCAGTTCCAGCAGCTCGTAGTCGGGCAGGGCAGCGTCGCCGGCGTCGAGGAAGCGCTGGCGCAGGCGGTCGCGATGGCCCAGATGATGCGGCGGGGCCTCGTCCGGGGCGGCGGCAATCGGAGCTGACTTGCCGCTGCCGCCGTTCTTCATGGGCGCGGCGCGAGCGGGTTGTCGAGGCCGGCGGGCGAGAGCGTGAAGATCTCGCAGCCCGTATCGGTCACGCCGACCGTGTGCTCGAACTGGGCCGAGAGCGAGCGATCGCGCGTCACCGCCGTCCAGCCGTCGGAGAGCACCTTCACGCTCGCCTTGCCGAGATTGATCATCGGCTCGATGGTGAAGAGCATGCCGGGTTTGAGCTCGACACCCTCGCCGGGGCTGCCATAGTGCAGGATGTTCGGCGCGTCGTGGAAGACCTGGCCGAGGCCGTGGCCGCAGAAATCGCGCACGACCGAGCAGCGCTCGCCCTCGGCATAACGCTGGATGGCGAAACCGATATCGCCGGTGGTCGCGCCCGGGCGCACGGCGCGAATGCCGCGCAGCAGGCTCTCATAGGTGATCTCGACCAGTCGCTCGGCCTTGCGCGGGATCTCGCCGACCGCGAACATCCGGCTGGAATCGCCATGCCAGCCATCGACGATCAGGGTGTAGTCGATGTTGACGACGTCGCCGTCGCGCATCGGCTTGTCGTCGGGGATGCCATGACAGACGACATGGTTGATCGAGGTGCAGATCGACTTGGTGTAGCCGCGATAGAACAGGGTCGCCGGATAGGCGCCGTTGTCCATGGCGAACTGGAAGGCGAGATCGTCGAGGCGCTGCGTGGTCACGCCGGGCTTGACCTCGCCGGCGAGCATATCGAGGCCGCGCGCGGTCAGCTGCCCGGCCTTGCGCATCGCGGCGAAGGCTTCGGGTCCATGCAGCTTGATGGCGGGGTCGCGCCGCCCGCGCGAGATCGATTCGTTCAAGGTCATTCCGTCAGGCCGCTCCTAGACCTCCTTATCTATTGGGTTTGGCGGGTGGCGCAAGCGCCGCCGGCCGAGCCGTCGCGATGGCTCGGCCGGGCGTCGGCAGGGCTCAGGGCGCGCGGATGAGAAAGCTGCGAACCGCCGCGACGGTCGCCCGCGGATTTTCCTCCATGATCCAGTGGCCTGAATCCGGGACGATGCCTTCGCTGACATCTGTCGCGGCAGATCGCATCACCGCCGCCATGGTCAGCCCGAACGACTTCTCGCCGCCCAGTGCCAGGACCGGCATTGCGAGTTTGCCGTCCTGAGCGAGGAAGGCCTTGTTGTCGATCGCGTCCTGGTCGAAAGCCGCGAACTGCGCGAAGCCGGAATGCATCGCGCCCGGACGGGCGTAGAGGGCCGCGTAATGTTGGCGCGCCGCCTCGGTGAAGCGGCTCGGGGTTGCGGAAAACTCGTTCCAGAAGCGGTCGAGATAGATGCGCTCGCGCCCGGCGACCAGGCGCTCCATGTCCGGTCCGCCGAAGCGGAAGTGCCAGAGCAGCGGGTTCTTGAGGATTTCGTCCCAGGGGCCGACGCCCGGGACCGGCGCATCGATCGGGACGAAGCGAGAGATGCGGTCGCGATACTGGGCGGCAAGGGCGAAGCCGACCATGTTGCCGATATCATGGGTCACGAGATCGGCCTTGGCGATGCCGAGCTTGTCGAGGACGCCGGCGATGTCGTGCGCCTGGTTCTTCTTGTCGAAGCCGCCCGAGGGCTGGGCAGAGAGACCCATGCCGCGCAGGTCAGGCACGATCACGGTGCGATCGCGCGCAAGGTCGGCCGCCATCGGTGCCCACATGTCGCCGGTCTCGCCATAGCCGTGCAGCAACACGACCGCCGGCCCTCGGCCGCCGATGCGGACATGCAGCGTCGTGCCGTTGGTGGCGACCTCTTGCGTCTTGAAGTCGGTGGGGAACGGCTCGACCTGAGCCTGCGCGGGCAGGATCAGGACGAAAACGGCGACGAGGCCAGCGACGAAACCAAGCATGGTCGTTCTCCAATGAGACGGGCTGTCGCGGTGCGACACGCGCAGCTTCATCAGCCCCCAGAATGCAGCAGGGCGCAAGCTCGGCTGCCCTCTGCGACGGCTCGCCGTCATCCGGCTGGCGCGAAAGGCTTGCGAGGTGTATCAGCGCGCCGATGGCACTCAATGAGATCAGACCGGCCGAGGAGCAGCCTTACGGCACCTTCGCGCCGCAGGGGCTCATCGCCCGCATCATCGGCTGGACGCGCTGCGCCTCCGGCTCGTTCCTCGGCCGCAAGCTCGCCTTCGCGCTGCGCCGCCTTGGGCTCAACCGGCTCAAGGGCCAGCCCGTGGACATCGAGGCCCTCGGCGCGCAGATGCGACTCTATCCAGAGGGCAATGTCTGCGAGAAGCGCGTGCTGTTCACGCCGCAATATTTCGATGCGCAGGAGCGCGAGCTCCTGGCCTCGCGCATTCGTGACGGCTTCAGCTTCATCGATGTCGGCGCCAATATCGGGGCCTACTCGCTGTTCGTCGCGGCACGGGCGGGACGGGGCGCGCGCATTCTGGCGGTCGAGCCGCAGCCGGATATCTTCGCGCGGCTGACCTACAACATCGCTCAGAACCCGTTCGGCACGGTCAAGGCGATCGCCTGCGCGCTCGCCGACAAGCCGGGCGAGCTGACGCTGTTCCTCGATCCCGCCAACAAGGGCGAATCGAGCGTGCGCATCCTGCGCTCCAGCAATGCGAACTCGGTCAGGGTGCCGGCGACGACCTTGCTGGCGCTGGTGCAGAGCGAGGGCTATGAGCGGATCGACGCGATCAAGCTCGACGTCGAGGGCGCCGAGGACCTGATCCTCGAACCCTTCCTGCGCGATGCGCCCGAGGTACTCTGGCCCGGCTTCGTCATCGTCGAGGATTCGCGCGGCCGCTGGCAGGCGGACTTGCCCGCCCTGCTGGAGAGCAAGGGCTACAAGCTCATCGCCCAGACCCGGCTCAACCTCGTCTACGAACGCAAGAGCGCCTGAGACCAGCGCCTGACACGCCCGCCGCGCGCGCATGGCGGCCCCGATCGGCGCGCCGCTTGAGCAATCGCGCGCAAGCGGCTTAGCTCGCTTGCAGATTGGGGCGAACGAGAACAGCAGGAACAAGCCCATGACGGCAGCGCCAGCGCCCGCCTTCCAGCCCGTGGTCACCGCCGCGATCCTGGTGATCGGCGACGAGATCCTCTCCGGCCGGACCAAGGACAAGAACATCGGCTACATCGCCGAGTACCTGACCAATATCGGCATCGAGTTGCGCGAGGTCCGGGTCGTGCCCGACCTGACCGACGAGATCGTCTCGGCGCTGAATGCGCTGCGCTCGCGCTACACCTATGTCTTCACCACCGGCGGCATCGGCCCGACCCATGACGACATCACGGCGGATGCGGTCGCCACCGCGTTCGGCGTGCCGATCGACTATGACCAGCGCGCGATCGATATGCTGCTGGAGCGCTTCCCAAAGGACCAGCTCAACGAGGCCAGGATGCGCATGACGCGCATTCCGGCAGGAGCAGACCTGATCGCCAATTCGGTGTCGAAGGCGCCGGGCTTCAGGATCGGCAATGTCCATGTCATGGCCGGCGTGCCGGCGATCATGCAGGCCATGCTCGACGTCGTCGGGCCGACGCTGAAGACCGGAGCCAAGATACTGTCGGAGACGGTGCAGGCTGGCCTGCGCGAAGGCGATATCGGCACGCCGCTCGCCGAGATCGCCAAGGCGCATCCCGACTGCTCGATCGGCTCCTATCCGTTCTGGTCCGAGACCGGGCCTGACACCAACGTCGTCATCCGCTCGCGCGATCCGGGAAAGCTGGCGCTGGCGACGGCGGCCGTGAGGGCGATGGTCGAGGTGGAGCGGGCGCGGTTGCAGAGGTAAAGCCGGTCTAGACCCGGCCGGTTCGTCGTTGTCGACGAGCGTGTTGCGTCAGTGCGTCGGCATTCATGGCAGGGGCGGGCGTCCGGCGCTCGACTCCGCAAGCAGCCAGTTCCGGCGGGGGGGTAGCACTCTGTGGTTGTATGCGCCCGGAATTTCGCCTAAATAGGTATTGTTGCCGATCTGCCTCAGATTGACCGTGCGGCGGAGCGGCGATCCTTCGTCATCCGGCTGCGAGTCGTCTATTTTATCTCATTTTACATCGATTTATTTCTTCGAGTTGATTATTGAGGCGATATCCTTATGTTTTTCCTTCTCTCTGTTTTTCAAAATTACTAGTTGCTGTAGCATTCGTATACGAATGAGTATTCATTTCTTGATTTCGTGCTGGTTGATGGTTCTGGTCGTACGTCAAACGTATTATTCGGCTCGATAATTTGGCATTATCAGTCCGTAAACGAATTAATTGTATTCTTGATCTATTAAAAATTGGGGGCAAGAGGCATGCGGCTCAATCCTTTCGGGAGCGGCGCCTCGCGCCGCGATCTCGCGGCAGAAATGGCGGCGCTGAACCGTTCGATGGCGGTGATCAGCTTCGGGCTCGACGGCACGATCCTCGATGCCAACGAGAATTTCCTGAAAGCAA
Organism: Allobosea sp.; assembly: GCA_024231975.1. Classification (GTDB taxonomy): domain Bacteria; phylum Pseudomonadota; class Alphaproteobacteria; order Rhizobiales; family Beijerinckiaceae; genus Allobosea. The sequence goes on along the minus strand of JAAEQB010000089.1, from coordinate 66,974 downwards.
TGGGCTATACGCTCGATCAGGTGCGCGGACGTCATCACAGCGTCTTCGTCACCAAGGAGGAAGCCGCGAGCGCCGAATACAAGGCCTTCTGGGCGCGGCTCGCGCGCGGCGAATACGAGGCGCGCCAGTTCCTGCGCGTCGCCGCGGATGGCAGCGAGCTCTGGATCGAGGCGAGCTACAACCCGGTACTCAACTCCAGCGGCAAGCCGGTCAAGGTGGTCAAGTTCGCGACGGTGATCACCGAGCAGAAGAACCATGAAGCCGACATGGCCGGGCAGGTCTCGGCGATCCGCAAGGCGATGGCGGTGATCGAGTTCACGCTCGACGGCCATATCCTCGACGCCAACGAGAACTTCCTCGCTGTCACCGGCTACAAGCTCGAAGAGATCAAGGGCAAGCATCACTCGATATTCTGCGACGCCGCCTATCGCAGCTCGCCGGAATACCGCTCCTTCTGGGAGAAGCTCGGCCGCGGCGAATATGATTCCGGCCAGTACCAGCGCTTCGGCAAGGGCGGCCGCGAGGTCTGGATCCAGGCGAGCTACAACCCGATCATGGACGCCAAGGGCCGACCGACCAAGGTGGTGAAATACGCCACCGACATCACCGAGCAGAAGGCGGCACGCCAACTCGCCAAGGCGGTCGGGGAGGCGCAGGCCGTGATCGGCCGGGCCAAGGACAAGGACCTGACCCCGCGCATCGACATGGCCGGCAAGGAGGGCGAGGTCGCGGTCCTCTGCGGCGGCATCAACGAACTCATCGAGACGATGGCCGAGATGATCAGCGCCGTCGGCGTGATCTCGGGCAAGGTCGGGGCCGCGGCCGACAAGATGGCGGGCGAAAGCGTCGAGCTCGCCGAACGCGCCGAGTCCCAGGCTGCGAGCCTGCAGGAGACGGCGGCGACGACCGAGGAGCTCGCCGCTTCGATCAAGACCAGCGCCGGCAATTCGCGCCAGGCGGCGGCGCTCGGCGACGAGGCCAAGACGGTTGCCTCGCGCGGCGGGGCGATCGTCACCGATGCCGTTGCGGCGATGGGCCGGATCGAGCAGGCCTCCACCTCGATCGCCGACATCATCTCGATGATCGACGAGATCTCGTTCCAGACCAATCTGCTGGCGCTCAACGCCGCGGTCGAGGCGGCGCGGGCCGGCGATGCCGGGCGGGGCTTTGCGGTCGTCGCCTCGGAGGTCCGGGCGCTCGCCGGCCGCTCCAGCGAATCGGCCAACGGCATCAAGTCGCTGATCGCCAATTCGAGCGAGCAGGTCCGCTCCGGCGTCCAATTGGTCAAGGATGCCGGCCGCACGCTCGACGAGATCGTCGATGCGGCCAATCGGGTCGCCGGCACCATCGCCGAGATCTCGAGCGCGGCGACCGAGCAGGCCAATGGCGTCGAGGAGATGGCCAAGACCGTCGCCCATATGGACGAGATCACCCAGCGCAACTCGCTGATGGCCGACGCCAGCTCGAAGCTGTCGCGCGACCTGCAGGGCGAGACGCAGGCCCTGGCGGCGCTGGTCGGCGCCTTCCGGCTCGGCGGCAGCGACCAGCCGGCGCGACTGGCGGCCGATCTGCGTTCGGTCCTGCCGATGACGAAGGCCACAGCCGCACCCGCCAGACCCATGCTGCTGCCGCGCGCCAGGGTCGCCAATGGTGGCCGGGGCGACGACGGCTGGGCCGAGTTCTAGGAGGGCGGGGAAGCCGCGCCGGGGATTGTGTCGCCAAAGCTCTTGCCAGCGCCGGCTGGATGCGCTTTGCGGAAAGGCTCTTTCTTAAGCCCGCCGCAGGACCAGCCATGGCCGACGCTTCCGCCAACAAGGCCTTCCCCGTTTCCTGGGACCAGTTCCACCGCGACGCCCGGGCGCTCGCCTGGCGCCTGTCCGATGCCGGCCCGTTCGAGGCGATGGTCTGCATCACCCGCGGCGGACTGGTGCCGGCGGCGATCATCTGCCGCGAGCTTGGCCTGCGCATGATCGAGACGGTCTGCGTCGCGAGCTATCACGACTACAAGAACCAGTCCGAGCTTCGGGTGATGAAGGAGATCGCCCCGTCGATCCGCGCCATCGGCGACGGCAAGGGCAAGGGCGTGCTCGTCGTCGACGACCTGACCGACACCGGCAAGACCGCCCGCGTCGTGCGCGAGATGCTGCCGAACGCGCATTTCGCCACGGTCTACGCCAAGCCGGCCGGCGTGCCGGTGGTCGACACCTTCGTCACCGAGGTCAGCCAGGACACCTGGATCTATTTCCCCTGGGACATGGGCCTGTCCTATGTCGAGCCGATCGCCAAGGACCACAAGGGCTGAGCGCGCGCTTCACGCGCTGCTCGGCGCCTTCAGCGCCACCAGCATGCCGGTGACGGCGAGCGCCATGCCGGCGATCTCCAGAGTCGAGGCCTGCTCGCCGAGCAGGATCGCGCCCGACAGCGCCGTGACCACCGGCACCAGCGGCAGGAACAATGCCGCCCGGCCGGCGCCGAGGGTGGCGACGGCCTGGGTGTAGAGGAAGAGCGCGCCGGCGCCGACCATCACGCCCTGATAGAAGGCCTGCAGCGCGACCGCCGCCAGCGGCACCTGCAGCAGATGGATCGGCTGGGCCAAGGCGAGCAGCGGCAGCAGCGGCAGCGAGAGCAGGCAGGTCGCCATGGTGACCTCGACCGCGTCCGCGCCCCAGCGCCGGGCGAGCAGGCCGAAGCTCGACCAGAGCAAGGCGATCAGCACGAAGAGCAGGTCGCCGATCCAGGCGCCTTCCCGCGTCGGGGTGTTCGCCATCGCCTCGAAGGAGAAGACCGCGATCCCGGCGACGATGATGGCGAGGCCGACGACCCGCAGCGGGCTGATGCGGTCGCCGAGCACGAGGACGGCGAGCAGCGCGGTCGCCACCGGGATCAGGCCGGGTGAGATCACCGAGGAGTGCAGGGCCGGGGCGAAATGGGCGCCGCCGACCAGGATCAGGCTGTAGCTCGGGCCGACGATCGCGGTCAGGATCAGCGCCTTCTTCCAGCCGAGCTTGCCGACCGGGAAGGGCTTCAGCCGCTTCAGCGCGAAGGGCAGCAGCACCAGCGAGGCGGCGAGGAAACGCAATATGGTGACGTCGCCGGCCGAGAGCCCGTCCGCCACCGATTGCCGCGAGACCACCGCCTGGATGCCCCAGATCACCGCGGCGAGGATGCCGCAGGCAAAGCCGATGGCGAGGCGAGGGGAGGCGGGGGCGGCTGGGGACACTGGCTAAGGCCTTGCGGGAGCAGGGCGGCTTATGCGGTGCAAGGGGAGGTGGCGGCAAGGGTGGTTGACGCATGCCGGTCCGCCCTGCCGTCATTCTCGGGCAGAGCGCAGCGCAGACCCGAGAATCTCATGACGAGAAGGCGCCCCTCAGCGCCTCTTCCGGCCTGAGATGCTCGGGTCAGGCCCGAGCATGACGGCAAGTTCACTCCACCGCCGCGACGAGCCGCTCCAGGAACCCGTCGATCGCGGCCTTGTCGATCCAGCGCAGCACCGCGACGAGCTCGTGCTCGGGGTCGATCCAGATCAGGTTGTTGCCGGCCCCCTGGGCGCTGAAGGCGCTCGCCGGGAGCTTGGGATTGGCCGCCGGGCCGCGGTTCAGCCACCAGAGGAAGCCGTAATTCGGCAGGGTCGGCGAAGGCACGACCGACTGTTCCAGCCAGGCGGAGGGGATCAGCTCGCGTCCTTCCCAGACGCCGTTCTGCGCGATCAACTGGCCGAAGCGGGCATGGTCGCGGGCGCTGATGAAGAGGCCGCCGCCCCAATGGCCGCCGCCGGGGACCGACTGCATGCGCTGCCCGTCGATCTCGAGCCATGAGGTCTCGTAGCCCTCCCAGCGCCAGCCCTGCGAGGCGCCGATCGGGTCCATGATGCGCTCGCGCAGCACCTGCGGCAGCGGCTTCCGGAAGCGGCGCAGCAGCGCGTAGCCGAGGGCGTTGACCCGGACGTCGTTGTATTCGTAGAGGCTGCCGGGCGCGCGCAGCTCGCGGCGCTGGCCCTTGCGGCTGTTGTCGGCGCCGATGCCGATCTGCCTGTAATGGTCGACCTGGTCGGATTTGCCGAAGATCTCGCCCTGCCATTCGCTGTTCATGTTGAGCAGATGGCGCCAGGTGATCCTGGCATTATGCGGGCTGGAGAAATGCGGGCCGTCGACGCTCCTGCCCACGGGCTCGTCGATATCGGCGATCAGCCCGTCGCCGACGGCAAGGCCGGCCAGCACCGAGAGATAGCTCTTGGCGATCGAGAAGGTCATATCGGCGCGGTTCGTCTCGCCCCATTCGGCGACGACCTTGCCGCCCTTCAGCACGACCCCGGCCGGCCCGCCGCGCGGCTCGACCGGCCCGACGATCTCGGTCCAGGGCCCCTTCTCGTCCCATTCGCGATTCCCGACATAGGCGCCGTCCGGATAGAACATGCTGCGCGGCCAGGGCGAGTCATGCGCCTGCGCGAACTCGACGGCGGCCTGGAGGCGGGCGGGGGAGAGCGTGTTCAAGATGCGACGACTTTGCAGGCTCGATTGTGTGGAGAGGGACCTAGCATGGCGTCCAACTCTGGTCGACACTTGCGCATTCTAGGCTGCTGTCCGAATTATGGCTGCGAAAGAGTTAACAAGGTAGCTGGAGGTTCGAAATTTTTGACATTCACTTTTGAAATCTCACAGTATCATTGCAAGCAATTCTAACTTGGAGGCCATAGTGAGTCGGTTTGTGGCGATAGTCGGTAAATTTACTCATGAAGGAATTACCACGGCGCTGAAAGCGAGAGATCTTGTTGCGACGCACACTAATCTCTATCGAGTTTCGGCTAAAACGTGGAGTAATAGGATTGATAATCTAAAAAGATTACGTGAGAATGGGCAGCTCGCTGGAACAATAATTCATCTTCCTACGCCCATGGTTATCGCAGGAAGTCACAAGCGATATCGTGAGCAATGGATAAGGTTGCTCGATGAGGCTGCTCAAGAGCGGTGTGTCGCTTTTGTTTTTTCAGACAATCTCGCTCGACGCTTCCGGCCGATTAATCCGGATACAGGAAATCCATTTACTGACGCAGAATTAGAAGAAAAAATTGAAGAAACAGAGGAATATACACCGCTGTGGAGCTGGCAATATAACGCTGTAAAGGAGGCAGAATCAAGGATCGACGATATAAATAGTTTTTTTGATGCTATGTATGAACGTAATATCGAGATTTCTCCATTTAACAGGCGTGATGAAGTAACAATTAAAATTCAAGATTTTCTTGATGAGGTAGACAAGAATATATTTCTAAGGATGTACGTTCCCAATCAAAGATTCCAATCTGATCAAATGGAAGGCTTGCTCAGGATTTTTGAGCGATATCTGCGACAAGTTGAATCTAGGCGTTTTAATATTGAATCACGAGTTACTGGAACAGGTACGTTGTATGTTTTTTGTAGTTCCGAGGGTGAGGAGCCGTTCCGTGATCTTGAAGAGGCGTTTCGGCGTTTTGACGATTTTATGAAATTGTGCCGAGATGACCCTGAGCAGGCGGGGGCAATTTTGATTAGAACTGGCATGTCTGGGCCAGAAGTTCAGTTTCTAACTACAAAGTATGCACGCGATTATCAGCGCATCTTGATTGATGCGAAGCATGAGCTACAACAAAAAATGTTGTTACTTTCTCAAAAATTTGACTTGGAATCCTTGAATTTTTCAGAAGAGAAATCGATTAGTTCTGTTTCTAACGCTGATCCATCGTCAATGTTGAGTTTTTCAGGGAATACTGGCCCTATTTCGATTAATTTTGGTAATTTGTCATCCGGAAATATTAATAAGGGCAAGAGATAGGTAGTATATTAAACTCTGGAATAATTTATTCCTTGGAAGATGAAAGGATATTGGATTTAATTAATTCAAAAGCTGACCGAGTGTCAGCAATACAGCTGCGTTCAGATCTTGATCAAGCGAAAACACGGGAGTTGCCAGATCAGGATCGTAAAATTGCTCGCGGTCGGCTGGCGTCTTTCTTACTGAATGTAGCCTCAAAGGCGACCGAACAAGTGGCGAAGCGATCGGCGGATGAATTAGTCGACTACGTGATGAAGGGGCTGGGAATGTAGTTCCGGAGGGCTGCGCGACAGAGGCTGGGACGCGCCACCCTCACTCCTCCATCATCGTCTCCACGAACGTCGCCGGGTCCAGGCAGAACTCGCGGATCAGGCGGAAATGCTGGGTCTGCTCGATCGTCACCGGATCGAGCCCGTATTTGGTCAGGCCGAGCAGGCGGGCGCCGGGATAGGCCATCAGGATCGGGGCGTGGGTGGCCATGATCACCTGGCATTGGCCGAGCCGGTCCATGCGGCGCAGCAGCTTGAGGAACTCGATCTGGCGGGCCGGCGACAGCGCCGATTCCGGCTCGTCGAAGATGAAGATGCCGCGGCGCTGGCAGCGCTCCTCGAAGAAGCGCAAAAAGCCCTCGCCATGCGAATGGGAGAGGAAATCGGGGCCGTCCTCGCCGCCGACGGCGTCGAGATAGCGCGCCACCGAGAAGAAGCTCTCGGCCCGGAAGAACCAGCCATCGGTGACCTTGGGCAACCAGCTCGCCTTGAGCGCGCTGGAGAGCCGGCCGCCCGTGGCTTCGCGCGCCAGCGAATGGTCGACCGGGCGGTAGCCCTTGCCGCCGCCGGCCTCGTCATAGCCGGCGAGGACGGCAATGCCTTCGAGCAGCGTCGATTTGCCGGTGCCGTTCTCGCCGACGATGATGGTGATCGGCCGGTCGAAGGAGAGCTCGAAGTCCTCGCGCAGGAAGGGCAGGCACCAGGGATAGGCGTCTGGGTCCGGCACCGCATCGCGGTCGAGCCAGATGCGCCTGAGATAGGGCGCGGGCAGGCGGGTCTGACTGCTTCGTCTCATGGGGGCTCGGAGGTGGGGTGGGGCAGCCAGTTGGTACCATGTTTGACGAAACCGCGAGTCACCCCGGACAAGCCGCGTAGCGGCACCGATCCGGGATCCATTCCCGAGCCTTTCCGATTGAGGTTCCGGAATGGGTCCCGGGTCTCCCTTCGGTCACCCGGGACGACACGCGCTTAAATGACGAAGGCTACGAAACGATCGGCCATGCGCGAATGCCTCGCCAGCTTTCGCCGCGAGGTTCGCTGCTGGTCGCCATCCGAGGGGAGGTTCGCTGCTGGTCGCCATCCGAGGGAGGGCGCGGGGTTGGGCGGCGTCGCAGTCGACGGCTGCGTGCCGAATGTCGATGTCGATAAGTCGAGGCAGCGCCACTGGCCGCTGCCCGAACCCCGCGCGCGGTTCTCTTTTGAGCTCTCGCCGTGTGTTGCGTCCGGCTGGACCGGGGTGCCTACCCCGAACGACGAAACCCCTCCGTGGTGGAAGGAGCCAGCCGGCCGCAAAGTGGATCGCACTCTGCGCGGCCGAGCTCGTTCGAGCTTGCGACGCTCTTTCGCCACGGACACCGCTCTCCCGCCCGGCCTCTCGACGCCTCGCGAAGCCCCCTCGGTTCGGGCGGGACGGGGAGAAGCATAAGCCAGGTTTCAGGGGCGGGGATCGATTGGGGATCTGTCCCCGCCGGAAGCTGCAGCGGCAGGCCTTCGGCGGTGGGATGCCTTGCGAACTCAGCCGACGCCGCAATCGGAATTGGGCGCGCCGGGGGGCGGGGCGGTCACGGTGAAAGCCTTGCGGGCGATCTCCTCGCCGCGCAACGAGACGATCATGATCCAGGCGCCGGGCGCCATTTCCCACTCATGCTCGAAGCTGAAGCCGACATGGCTGAGGCCATCCACCACGAAGCTGGGAAAGCGCGTCTCCGCGCTCTCCTTGCCGTCCGGGCGTGTCAGCTTCGGGTGGAGAACCCGCACCTCGACCCAGTCCGGCATGCGGAAAGGCGGCGCCGGGATCAGCTTCACCGTGATCCCGAAGTTCCGGCAAAGCCGTGCCTCGATCCGGTCGCTGCGCTCGATATAGCGCAGCTTCTGCATGGCGCGGACCGGTTCCAGAACGCGTTGACCTCCATCCGGCGGGCTGTCGACGAGGCGCCCGGCGACCACGCCGAAGTCGATAATCTCAGCCATGGGGCCGGCAACCGCAGGTCCGGCCATGGTGATGAGCGCCAAGGCAGCGCCTATCGTCGCGATCCGTCGCACTCGCATGGTCTCTTCAAAGCGCGATCTGATGGAGAGATTGTGGCGGGGGCTGCATGGCGTCGTCCGGCACGGCACGAGCCCCTGCGGTTCAGGCCGCCGAGCCGCTGATGAGGCGCAGATAGTGCTCGGCATACTGATAGTAGCGCTCGGCCTCGATTCGATCGCCGGCGAGGGCCTTGGCCTTGGCCAGAGCGAGATAGCGCTCGTAATTGGCCTGCGCGGACGGGCCTCGCCGTGGCTGCTTGGCACTGGTTCGGGAGACATGATTGCCGAAGGCGGTGGATACGGGTTGGCGCATGGGCATGTCCAGCCTCCTCATCCCAGCATCTTCCTGACGATGCGCCGCAGTTCCTGGCGGCTGAGGCCGCAGGGTTGCGGCTTCCAATCGGGGGCGGATTTCGGCGGAAGCGTCGCGGCGGTCGCAGTGGCGACACGCCTGGTCTCAGGGGATTTCAGTTCGATTGATTCTTGCATTGATATCCATTGGGCGCCCGACCGGAGCCGTGCGGTCTTGTGGTGACATCGCCGAGCACGCCGGGTGCAGCGATCGTGCTGCCCTTGGCAGCGCCCGGTTTTCGATGGGTGGGAGGCTCGCCGGTGGTTCCATGCATGGGGACCAGCTGGTCGGTCTTCGCCTGCTCCTATGCCTATCCGGACAATGTGGCCAAATGAAGTTGGATCGGCTGGACGCGACGCGACGATTGTTGTTGCGCAGCCGCAATTCATTTCGCGGTTGCAGCAAAATCGGAATCCTGCTCACCTGCGGCTCGCCTCATCAAACGATTGAAAAAAAGCGGAGAGCGGCGTGGCGGGTGTGGAGGAATTGTCGCCATCGGCGCTGGCCGGCGAATTGTCGGCGGCGATCGTGCAGGCGCGCTCGGATGCGCGCGAGGACCCGTTCGGCAATCCTGTGCTGCGCGCCACGCTCTGGCTCACCCGCAAGATGGATCGCGGCGAGGTCACGCTCGCCGACACCGCCGCGCTGATCCGCCAGTTCGGCCGCGCCGCGCTCGCGGACAGGGCGGCACGCGTCGCGTCCTATGTCGGGCTGGAGCGTGACGAGGCCGAAGCCTATGCGGCTTTGGCCCGGCGCGTCGCCGAGGAGGCGAGCGCCTCGGCGCAGCCTTTCGAGGCCTATGGCGCGGCGCTGGCGCGGGTGCGTTTCGCCGCCGTCTTCACCGCGCATCCGACCTTCGGCATGAGCCGGGCCGTGGCGCATGCTTTGGCCGAACTGGCCTCGAACGAGGGCGAGGCGGCGGCGCTGATGGCCGCAGACCTGTCCTTCCGGCCGGACGCGGCGATCACCCTGCAGGACGAGTTCGAACAGGCGCGCTTCTCGGTACGCCAGGCCCGCGACGCGATCGACCGGCTGAACGCGGCCTTCCTGTCCGAGGCGCGGGCGCGCTGGCCGCAGCGCTGGCGCGAGCTCAAGCCGCGCGCCTTGCTGCTCGCCTCCTGGGTCGGCTGCGATACGGACGGGCGCACCGATATCGGCTGGTGGGACACGCTGCGCTACCGGCTGGAATCGAAGCGCGGCCAGTTCTTCCGGCTGCTGGAGAAGTTGCCGGAGGTGCCGGCGACCGTCGAGGTGAGGGCGCTGGTCGAGGCCGCGCATGCCGCCGTCGAGCGGCAGCTTGCGCTCTGCCCGCCCCTGAACAGCAAGCCGGAGATCGCAGCGCTGCAAGCGTTTTCGCTGGCGCTGGTGGGAGAGCGCGAGGCGGCGCTGCCGGAGTCCTCCAAGCTGGTGGCGGCGCTCGACAAGGCGATCGTGCTGGCCGAGGACGAGGCGACGGCCGAAGCGCTGGTGCTGGCGCGGGCCGGTGTCATCGCGCATGGCGTCTCGATCGCCCTACCGCATTTCCGGCTGAACGCCTCGCAGCTGCACAACGCGATGCGCGGCGTCATTTCGCTCGACGAGGAGCCGGCCCAGCCGGCGCAGCGGCGCGCCTTCCTCGCCGCCGTCAACCAGGCGCTCGCCAAGGCGAAGCCGACGCCGGTCGATTTCGGCGCGCTCGCGGTCGAGCGCGCCTCGGCGGCGCGGATGATGATGATGGTCGCGCAGATCGTGAAGCATGTCGACGGCTCGCGGCCGGTGCGCTTCCTGATCGCCGAGACCGAGACGGGTTACACGCTGCTCTCGGCGCTCTACCTCGCCAAGCGCTTCGGCATCGCCGATCTCGTCGAGATCTCGCCGCTGTTCGAGACGTCGGATGCGCTGGAGCAGGGGCCGCGCATCATCGACGAGGCGCTGCGCAGCCCGCACTGGCGCGATTATCTCAAGCGCCATGGCCGGCTCTGCGTCCAGTTCGGCTATTCCGATTCCGGCCGCTATATCGGCCAGGTCGCGGCGACCTTCTGGGTCGAGCGGCTGAGGAGCCGCATCCTCGAATTGCTGCAGCGCTATGGGCTGACCGAGATCGAGCTCGTCATCTTCGACACCCATGGCGAGTCGGCCGGGCGCGGCGCCCATCCCGACAGCCTCAGCGACCGGCTCGCCTATCTCGACCCGGAATGGCCGCGGCGTGCCTTCGCCAAGGCCGGGGTCAAGGTCACGCGTGAGACCAGCTTCCAGGGCAGCGACGGCTACCTGCTGTTCGGCACCAGGGGGCTCGCCGGCGCGACGGTGGCGCGCATCGCCGAGGCCATCTTCGCTGACGCAGCTGCGGGCACGGACGATCCTGTTTATGCCGAGCCGGACTTCGCCAGCGAGTTCTTCCAGACCGTGCGCGAGGAGATGACCCATCTCGTCGACGATCCCGGCTATGCGGCGCTGATCGGCACCTTCGGCCCGTCGCTGCTCGACAAGACCGGCTCGCGCCCGGCGGCGCGGCAGAGCGATGCCGGCGGCCCGGCGGTGATCCGCCATCCGCGCGAGCTGCGTGCGATCCCGAACAACGCAATCCTGCAGCAGCTCGGCTGGCTGGCGAACAGCGTGCACGGCATCGGCCAGGCTGCAGCGCGGGCGCCGGAGCTGTTTTCGAGCATGCGCGAGAGCTCCGAGCGCTTCGGCCGGGCCTATCGCCTCGCGGCCCATGCCATGGCGAACAGCGATCTCGATGTGCTGCGCGCCTATCTCGACACGCTCGACGCCGGCTCCTGGTTCGACCGGGCGCGGCGCACCGAGAAGGAGGGGCGGCGCGACGAATTGCTCGCCGTTGCCGAGGCGCTCGCGCAACTCGATCTCGCCCCGGCGCTGCGGCGGCTGTTCTGGCGCTTCGCCTCCGACCGGCTGAAGCTGAAGGAGGCGGCGGGCGAGCCGCCGGCGATGCCGGTCCGGCTGGTGGCGCTGCACACGCTGCGGCTGGCGCTGCTGCACCGGATTTGGCTCCTGGCGACCCATATCCCGGATTTCAGGCCGCATGCCGGGGTGACGCGCGAGCTGTTGCTGGAGCGTATCCTGCGGCTCGACATGGCCGGCGCGCTCGCGCTGCTCGGCGAGATCTTCCCGCTCAACCCGGATCCGGCGCTCGGTCTCGATTTCGGCGAGCCACCGGGGCCACGCGAGGGCGGCGCCTATGCGACCTTCCATCGCGACGTGGTCGAGCCGATGCGGGAGTGCTTTGCGCTGCTGCGCGAGATCTCCGGGGCGATCCAGCACGAGATCGGGGCGTTCGGGTGAGGACTAACGCCGAGTCCAAGACGGCGGTCGGGAGAGCTGGTATGGTCGGCGCCGCTGCGCGCGCTCGGTCCCGGACATCCGCCGGAGTTCTCCAATGCCGCTTGTTTGCAGACCGGCACGGGCGGACGATCTGGCCGCGGCCGATGCGCTGGTGGTTTCCAGCATCAACGAGCTGACCGTCCGACACGGCTTCGGGCCGATGGCGTCGGCGGGAGCCTCCAGCTTCCAGCTATTCTCGCTGAAGGACGATCCGGTGGGCCTGTGGGTCGCCGAGGAGGGCGGGGAGATCGCCGGCTTCGCCTGGAGCTGGGCTTGCGGGGATCTCTGGTTTCTCGCCCAGCTCTTCGTCGATCCGGCCCGGCAGGGCCAGGGCATCGGGCTCGTGCTGCTGGAGCTAGCCCTGGAGCACGCCAGGACCTCAGGAGCGGCTCACAAGGCGCTGATCACCTTCACCTTCAACCGCGTCTCACAGGGGCTCTATATCCGGCACGGCCTGTTTCCGCGGATGCCGATCTATTTCTTCAAGGGCGCGCGGGAGCGGGTGGCGCAGGCGTTGCCGGAGACGCCGCTGCAGGCGGTCGCCATCGACGGTAGCGCCGCGACGATGGCAAAGCTCGCCGAGATCGATGTCGGCGCCATCGGGGTCTCGCGGGAGAAGCATCACCGCTATCTGCTCGACGATCCTGAGACCACCGGGGTCATGCTCTGCGCCGGCAGCGAGCGCATCGGCTATGCCTATGTCAGCTCAAGCGGCCATGTCGGCCCGCTCGCAGTCATGCCGCCGCACAGCCTTCGCGATGCTTTCGCCACGGCGTTGACGCTGGCGGCCGATGGCTCCGCCGGGACGATATCGGCCTTCCTGCCGGGCACCTGCGACGGCGCCCTGAGCCTGGCGATCGAGCAGGGCATGCGGATCACCTTCCCGATGCTGCTGATGGCCTCGCCCGGCTATGGCGAGTGGACGCAGTACCTGCCGCGCAATCCCGGCTTCATGTGATCGGCGACCCGCCGATCACATCTGTGTCGGATGACCTGCTCGACCTGACCGTCGGGCACATCCTCTGCCGGCCGCGCCTCACGCGGCCTTGTCGAGGGCGACGACGATGTCGGTGTATTCCGGCTCATGCGGTGACAGGTTCCTGCGGGTCTCGTCGCCCCATCTGGCGAGCTTGACCACGCGGCCCATCGCTTCAGCGGCTCCGTCCGTCTTGACCGGCTCGATGATGGTCAGACCGCCGGCGTCGAGAAAGAAGGTGTGATCGCCGAACAGCTCGCCGAGCTGGACCGTGGCGGGATGGTTCTCCGGAATCGCCTGGGCCTCGATCTGGTGCAGGGCGCTGTCGATGCGCGCTTCCGTCAGTTTCATGATCGGTCCTTTCGAGATGGCGCTGCGTGCAACGGGCAGGAGCGCCGAACTGCCCCATGAAAGCGCTTGGCTTTGCAGCCGCGCTCTCCAAGTCGTCCGAAGCCTAGATGCTTTCTTCGGCAATCAGCGCCAGGTCGCCGTCCTCATCGACCGCGACCGCAATCACCGCGGCGGCGTTCATGCCCCTGGCCTGCAAGGCCCTGGTGGCGGCGGGGATGGCCGCGACCGTATCCCTGAGCTGCTGCAGGTCGTCGGGGCTGGCCTGGGCGACGGCGCTGTCAACCTGCACGCGCAGTTGCGGCGGCAGCGAGCGGCGTTCGATCACGGTGGCGTTGCGGATCGCGGCAGGATCCTGCAGGCCGGGGGCGCCGGGGATAGGCAGTGAGAGCGACTGGCCCTGTGCTGCCGCGGCGCCGGCCAGCAGCGCGAGGGACAGGCAGGCGGCTCCGGCTAGATGTCGCATCATTGGCTCCTTTCCATCGCTGGAGGGAGGGGCAAACACCCGATGCGGACCGACGCTAGTTGCGAAATCCGGTCAGCCTCTGTCTGAGGTCTGACCGTTCGAAGGTATCAATGCGACAGTAATGCGATGCGCGAGCCTGGCCCGGAGGCTCAGCGCGAGCGTTCCGAGAGCTCCGCCGAGGCGCTGGTGTTGCGGTCCGTGATCGCCTGGACCGGCTCCCAGACGGTGTGGTTGTCTCGCGGCGTCGAGACCAGATATTTGAGCTGGCCCTTGGCCTTGGCCGAGAGCAGCTTGCTGGTCTGGAAGCTGGCGAAATTGGCATAGTTGCGGCCACCGCCATCGAAGACCACGACGCGATCCTTGAGGACGATGATGTCGCCCTTCTTCAGCGTTTCGTCCTTGAGATACCAGAACGGGTCGTTGGCATATTCCATCGGCTTGACGAGCTTCGGCTTCGGCCCGTCCTTGCCGTCTGTCGTCGTCGCGGCCTTCTTGTGCTTGGGCCGCACGGTCATGTGCAGCGGGTTGCTGTCCGGCACGGGCGCGTAGGCCGGGCGCTGCGGAACGCCGAACAGCGTCTCCCAGAAACCCGCGGCATTCGCCGGCGCGGCGCTGGCGACAAAGGTCGCTGCCAGCGCGGCGGCAATGATCTGTTTCGACATGGTCGGCACGGCTGCAATCCCCAGCTCCGCAACCGGAGATAGCGACTAGACTGCCCGATCTCAATGACGGCCGCGCGACGTGATGAATCGCTTCTTCGTCACATTTCGGCGATTGCGTCGGCTTCGTTTCGGGATTGTTGAGTTGCGGCCGGCTTTCGCTCCGATTTTCGTTGCGCTGCAGCATTCCGGCCGCGCCCGGCGCATCGCGGCCATGCGCCGGCAAAGCGATCAAGGCTGTGGAAGGGTGAGCACCTCGCGCAGGACCGGAATGGTCGCATCGGCGATCGCGGCATGGCCGCTGGCGTTGGGATGAAATGAGCCGCCGAGCGTCGCCGCGAAGAGCGGCTGTTCCGGGCTGAGCGGGTCGGTGGTGTCCGAGCCTTCGATGGTGCCGACGCGCATGTAGTGGCCGGTCAGGAACGAGTCGTTGGGTGTGACGAACCAGCGCTGGCGTGGGCGATAGGCGCGCCAGGCGCTCGGCGCGAAAGGCTCCCAGCGGCGCTGGGAAAAATTCCAGGTCGGAAAGCGCATGGTGCCGGAGATCTGTCGGTCCGGCCCGTCGGCAGGCGCGCCCTCCGTACACAGCGCATGACCGGTGAAGCGCTCGACATGGCCGTCGACGAAGCGCCAGCGCCGCGCCTCGGGCAAGCTCGCGATCGCCGCGGCGATGCCGCGGTTGAGATACGGAACGAACGATGTCGCCTCGTTGCCCGTGCTAGCCTTGCTGATCGCGAGGATGCGGTGCACGTCCATACCGCTGGTGCTGATGCCGCAAGGGCCGCTCTCGCCGCGCGTGACCTGCGGATAGGCGGTCTGGACGATGGCCGAGGCCGGGACGTCGAGATGCTTCTCGAAAGCGGCCGAGAGCTCGCGGATGCGATCGGGGATCACCTCGTCGACGGCCCGGCGCGCCTCGGCGAAGGTCTTGGTGTCGATCTGGCTGAGCCAGAGCTTGTAGAGCAGGCCGATGCGCAGGCCGAAGCGGCCGCGCCCGACCACCTCCTCGGCGATGACGCTGGAGAAGCCGATGTCGTTGCCGCCGATGCTGAGCAGGACCGCATCCGGCTTCATGGCGCGCGGCTGATTGCAGTGCGGCAGGTCGCGGCGCCAGTCGAAGCCGGGACCCTCGTCGTCGAAGCGGTTGTAGCCGGCGAAGCTGCGGCAATAGTCGCGCCAGTAGCGCATCAGCTGGGGCGAGGCGTCATAGACGGCATCGCCGACATCGTCGCGCGCCGCATAGTAGCCGAGGAGCCCGGCGCTGACTTCGGCTCCGGTGCAGCTATAGGGCGTCAGCGTCACCGCAACGTCGCGATGGGCCAGGGCCAGGACGAGCGCGGCGCGGACATGCTGCGAATAGAGCGAGCGGTGGCATTGCGCGTTGAGCCAGATCGCGGCCGCCGCGCCGCCCAGCGAGCTGTCGGTCGCGCCGCGCCGCCGCGGATAATTGCGGAAGCCGTGCCCTTCGGGCAGGGGCGAGGAATTCCGGTACGTGTTGATGCCGTCGTCGATGAATTCGGCCGGCCGATCGGGATTGCCCTCGCCCGAGGAGAAGGAATCGCCGAAGCCGGCGATGGCGATGTGGCGCAGCTTCACCGCCTTGGCCTCGGCGATTGGGGCGCCATCGGCGCTGACGGCAATGTCGAAGGGCTCGCCGAAGGCGCGGCGCGCAAGCCTGGCCTCCCCGGAGCAGGCGGCAGACACGGCAAGCTCGCCGGCCATCCAGCGGCAGGTCCTGCCGGCGAGCGTCGGCGGCAACTCGGCGATCCGCACGAGCACATCGGCGACGCGCGGCTCCATGAACTGGTCGCCGGTGTCGAGCAGGCATTGCCAATGGCCGCGATTGCCGTTCTGGAAACAGGTCCGGCGCGTGACCGCCGAGGTCCAGCCCCAGCGCGCGACGCTGACGGGATCGCCGAAGGCAGGTCCCAGCGTGCGGGCGGCGGCGGCACGCTGCATCGCATCCTCGAAGGCGAAAGCCGGGTGCTCGCGCCGGTCGGCTGCCGGCAGCGCCGCATAGATCTCGGCCAGCCTGCGGAACTGCGCCTCATCGCGGAACAGGCGGAAGCGGTTGGCGATTTCCCAATCGATGCGCGGCTGGGCGAGCGCGCCGCCAGCGGCGCATTCAACCGTCACGATCAGAAGCAATGACAGGAGCAGGCGCAGTCGAGGCATGGCGGAAGCCTCCATTGGCGGCGCAACCCTAGCGCGGTGAGTGACGCTGGGGAAGTTTCTGCCGACGGATTGTATCGCTGCCCACAGGCCTTAGGTTGCGGGCAAGAGGAACGACAAGGGGAGCACGAGCCGAATGGCCGCAACCGAATTGCCGGCACAGCCCTTCGACGTCGAAGGCGCCAGGATCACACTGTTCCAGGCGCTGCTGGCTGCCGCCGGCAAGCACGGCAAGAGCCGCATCGCGCTGGAGGATCCGGAGCGCAAGCCGCTCAGCTATGGCAGCCTGGTGCTGGGGGCGCTGGTGCTCGGCCGCAAGCTTTCGGCGCTGACGAAGCCCGGCGAAAAGGTCGGGCTGATGCTGCCCAATGTCCAGGGCATGGCGGTGACGCTGTTCGGGCTCTCAGCCTATGGCCGCGTGCCGGCGCTGCTCAACTTCACCGCCGGTCTGAAGAATCTCACCGCCGCCTGCGAGATCGGGCCGATTTCGACCATCGTCACCTCGCGCCGCTTCATCGACCAGGCCAAGCTCGACGACATCGTCGAGGCGCTCGCGCCGGGGCGGCGGGTGATCTATCTCGAAGATGTCCGCAAGGAGCTGACCAGCCTCGACAAGGCGCTCGGCGCGCTCGCCTCGCTGGCGCCCGGGCTGGCCCTGCGCAGCCATGCCGCACGGCCTGACGATCCCGCCGTGGTGCTGTTCACTTCCGGCACCGAGGGCAAGCCGAAGGGCGTGGTGCTGAGCCATGCCAATCTGATCGCCAACGCCAACCAGATCTTCCAGCTCGCCGCCGGCTTCCTCTCCGAGCGCGACATCGTCATGAACCCGCTGCCGGCCTTCCACTCCTTCGGGTTGACGGCGGCGCTGCTGATGCCGCTCACTCATGGCATGAAGGTCGTGCTCTATCCGAGCCCGCTGCACTACAAGCAGGTGCCCAAGCTGATCGGCGAGACCGGGGCGACCTTCCTGTTCGCCACCGACACGTTCTTGCAGGGTTACGCGCGCGCTGCGGACGAGGGCGACCTCAAGAGCGTGCGCTATGTCGTCGCCGGGGCCGAGCGGGTGAAGCCGGAGACGCGCAAGCTCTGGGAGCCCTACGGCACCACCATCCTGGAGGGCTATGGCTGCACCGAGTGCTCGCCGGTGCTGGCCTGCAATACGCCGGTGGCGATGCGCGAGGGCACGGTCGGGCGGCTCCTGCCCGGCATCACGGCGAAGCTCGAGCCGGTCGAGGGCATCACCGAGGGCGGCCGCCTCTGCGTCAAGGGCCCGAACGTGATGCTCGGCTATCTCAACGCCGACAATCCCGGTGCGATCGTGCCGCCGGAGGGTGGCTGGCACGACACCGGCGACATCGTCACGATCGATGACGGCTTCGTCGCGATCAGGGGCAGGGCGAAGCGCTTCGCCAAGCTCGGCGGCGAGATGGTCTCGCTGGCGGCGGTCGAATCGATGGTCGCCGGCCTCTGGCCCGGTCACAATCACGTGGTCGTGGCGCTGCCCGACATTCGCAAGGGCGAGCAGCTCGTCCTCGTCACGGAAAAGCCCGATGCCGAGAAGAAAGCACTGCAGGACGAGGCCAAGCGCCAGGGCTTCCCGGAATTATGGCTGCCCAAGGCGATCCTGGTCACCCGCGCGATTCCCGTCCTCGGCAACGGCAAAATCGATTATGGTGGCACGCGCGAGCTCGCCATCACGATGAGGCCGCTGCTGTGACGCCACAATCGCATGCTCAGGGAAGCTGCATGATCACGCTCCTTCCCCTTGTCTTCGCCCGCGCGGCGGCCTTTGCCGTGGCCGGGATCGCCCTGACTCCCGCCGATGTCGTCGCCCAGGCGGCCGGCCAGACCTATGTCCGCCGCGACGAATGCATCGAGGCTGGCAAGCTCTCGGCAGAGCAATGCGAGCACGCCTATCGCAACGCCCGCGCCGAATTCGAGCAGAAGGCGCCGCGCTACGCCTCGCGCGCGGCTTGCGAGCGCGCCCACAAGCGCTGCGGCGCGCAGATCTCGACCACCGGCGGCTGGGACGCGCTGGCGCGCGCTGGCGGCGGACAGACCTATGTGCCGCGCTTCGTCGGCATCCGCGTCACCGGCGAGGGCGCCGCGGGCAAGGCGCTGCCGATCATCGAGGGCACGGCCAAGGTCGCCTTCGCGGCCCGACAGGTCGCGGCGCTGGACGACAAGGTCGCGGCCCGCCGCGCGGTGATCGGCGGCGGCGATGGCGGCGGACGCGGCCAGCACCAGCAGGCGAGCGGCCCCTATATCCGCCGCGGCGACCGCGACGACACGGTGCGCGTGCCGATGCAGGAGAAGAAGATCGGCTCCGACGTCGCGCCCGGGCTCTATGTCGATCCGGACGGGGTCGAATGGTACAAGCCGGCGCATCGGCGCTGAGGACAGATGCGCAACCGGCGCTTGTCGCCGGGCGCTGGTATCGCTAACCAGTCTCGCCGCGCGGACGTGGCGAAACTGGTAGACGCAAGGCACTTAAAATGCCTCACCGGAAACGGTATGCGGGTTCGATCCCCGCCGTCCGCACCAAGCTCCTGAAGGCCGCCACCTGGGGCTGGGTATTGGCTCGCTACCAGCTGATCCTGAGGCCGGCGCGTCCTGCGATGGTATGGCTATCGGCGAAATGGGCGAGGCTGGTGCGCGCCTCGACCTCGCCATAGAGCGCATAGCGATCCCATGCGTATTTGGCGCCGAGGCCGAGCCCGCCCTGGAGCCGCTCCTCGCGGCTGGTCAAGCGGGCGTCTGCGACCATCGTCGCCGTCCCACCGCGAAAGTCGTAGTGCAGGTTGGCGATGCCGTAGAGAGCCATGTCGACCTTTCGCCCGCCAGCGTCGCGCCAGCTCGCCCGATAGTCGGCCGAGAGGCCGAGGCGGCCGCGCAGGCTGTCGCCGTGCCCCACGGCGACAGAGGCTCCGAACGGATCAACGAAGCTGTCGGCATCGATGCGGGCATAGCTCAGCTGAACCTGAGGCGTCAGCGACCAGTCGCCGGCGAGGGCGAAGCGCTGACCGAGTTCGAGCCCCAGAACGGAGCCGAAGCCGGCCTTGCCCTTGGCGAGCCGGCGCCCGGTCGTGGTCGAGGACAGGTCGCTGTCGAACCAGCTGAACTGAGCCTGGGCATCGGCGTAGAAGCCACTCGCCCCATACCAGGTCAGCGTGCCGGCGAAACCGCTGCCGCGCGAGGCGATCCTGCCTTGCCCGAAGACCGAGGAGACATCAGCCGACGCTCCGCCATGGTGCAGCGAGAGCCCGCCCACCAGGATGCCGGAATCATTGGCGAGCAACTGCCCGTCGACGCCGATCTGCAGCCGCCAGCTGTCGATCGTGTAGCCGGTACCGGTGGTCGAAAAACTCGGCGTCACCCGGGCGTGAGCACCGTCGATGCGCGCCCAGACAGCGTGCCCCGCCATGGACGAGGAAGCGCCCGTCCGCCCGTCGAAGCGCTCGCCGACACGCTGGCGCAACGTCTGCAGCTGGTTCATGCGCTGCAGCACCTGCCCATAAGCCTCATAGAGCGAGGCGCCCGGCTGGTAGATGGGGGTGACGACCGTGCCGGACGATTCGGCCGCCGCGGAGCTGGCACCGTCCCCGGATGCTTCGGTGGCAGACGAGCCCGATATGGAGGAGGATCCGGTCGAAGACGAGCCGGAGCCAGACGACACGGTATAGACCGAGCGCAGATACCAGTCGCCGTCATTGGGCGTGCTCACGCCGTTCTTGTGCAGCGTATAGGCGTAAGCGCCGGCGACGACGGCCTGCTGCCCCTGGAAGACGTAATTGCCCTGCAGGGAGAAGGTGCCGTTCGAGGCGCCACCGACATCGACGATCTTGATGCCTTCGACGGTCCTTGCGCCGGTCCCGCCCTGGTTGATCACCCTGACCGTGGTGGTCCCGGAGGTGCTGCCGGTGATGACGAGGCGATCCGACGGTGAGGCATCGCCGCCAAGAACGGTTTCGATCTCCAGCTGGCCGCCGTTCCCGACATAGTCGCCGTTGATGGTCAGCGTGCCGATCGAATTGCCCGGCGCGATCGTGCCGCCTGGCTGATTGGTCGTGGCCCCGACCGTGCCGATGCCCTGCAGGCGGCCGCCGATGACCTCCATCGTTCCGCCGAGGATGCCGTTCACGACGAGCGTGCCCGCCACCACGCTGCCGGCGCCGGTGAAGGTCGAACCGCTGTCGCCGGTCAGCGTCAGCTTGCCTGGCCCATCCTTGATCAGGGCTCCTGCGCCGGTGAAGGTCGGAGAGATGCCGATGTCATGGCCATCCGTGTCGATGACGACGCCATTCGCGCCGATGGTGATCGTGCGCCCTTCGAAACCCGCGAAGAAATCGGGGTTGTCGTCTGTCGCACGCAGCAGGCCACCGTTGAACGTGACGCTTGTCGTGCCATAGCCAGTGAAGATCCGGCTGGTTTCCAGAACGCCGCGATTATTCGTGGAGCCCTGCAGAAGCAACGTTCCGCTGGAAATCGAGGCAACTCCGAGCAGGACACCGCCTTCGGCGCGCACCAACCCACCATTCTCGACTGTCAGCGAGCCGATGCCGAAGTTGCCGATGGTCAGGCTGTACGGCGACATCGACCATTTCGACCCCGCTCCGCTCACCGTGACGCTACCGGTGTCGCTGGCGCCGATATAGCCCTGATTGCTGGTGACGGTGGCGCCGTCTTCGATCCGCAAGGTGCCCGTGCCGAAGCTGCCAACGGTGAATTGCCCGGTATTGGTCCATGTCGTGCCCGCACCGGTCAGCACGGCATCGCCTTGGGCGCTATCGCCGACGATGCCGTCCGCGCTCGAAATCGTCGCACCGTCTTCGACGCGCAGGGTTCCGGTCCCGTACAGGCCGACGGTCAGCCGGCCGCTGTTGTGCCAGGACGAGCCCTGTCCGCTGACGAGCGCATTACCCCCGCCACTGATGTCGCCGCCGACATTCGAAACCTGGCCACCGGCGAGAATATTCAATGTCCCGGTGCCGTTGTAGCCGACGTGAAGATCGCCGACATTGGTCCATGTCGAGGCCCTGCCGTTGCTGCCTACGCCCGAAACGGTGACCGTACCGACGCCCGTGGAGTCGGCTCCGATATAGCCGTCCCGATTGTTGACGACACCGCCGCCGGTGATCGTCAGCGAGCCGGTTCCTGCCTCGCCGATGACGAGGTCGTTCGCATTGGACCAGGTCGATCGATTGCCGCTGCCGTCCTGCCCCGAGACGGTGACCGTGCCAATACTGCCGATCCCGAAGGCGATGTAGCCGAGATCATTCAGCACCGTTCCGCCAGCCGTGATGTCGAGCTGACCAGTGCCGCCATCGCCGACCCGAAGATCGCCGCCGACAATCCAGTTGGGCGTTTGAGCGGGACCTGGAATCAGGTCGCCGCTGCCCGTCACAGGCTGTGCGCTGGCGGGCCGTGCGCCGGAGGCCGCGCAGATCAGCGCAACGAGCGCTGTCGTCCGCAACAGGGATCGGCGACAACTGCAGGCAGTCGCTCGGCCCTTCGCCATCGTTTTCGGCAAGCGCACCCCCCGGGGCCGGCGTCAACGGAATCAGCTACTCCACATGGACGCGACGCGTGGGCACAAATTCAACCAGACGGCGAATCGGCGATAACGGTAATTCCTAAATTGTTATTCAGACATTAAGGGGCGGAGATGGGCGCGATCGCTGTAGCGATGCGGCGTCTTGCTGCGCAGGTCGCGCCAACCAGGAACGGCGGCCGTGAGCTGCTGCTGCATCTCCACTTCGGGACCGACATTGCGGCGCCGCGGCCGCTTCGCCGGCGAGGAGCGCGATCGGCGGCAGGATCGCCGCCGCTCAGGGCAACGCTTGGGCCTGCTGGGTCGCGCGCAGTACCTCGCGCGGCAACGCACCGGTCTGACGCTCGACCATGCGATGCACGACCGGCGGCTCGGGTCCGATATGCAGGCCCCTGACCCGGTCGCCGATTTCGGCGTCGGCCTGGGTGGCGCGCTGGGCCTGGCGGACATATTCGACCCAGGTCGGGCTGTCGTAGCGCTCGATCCAGAGCTCGGCATCGGTCAGGTCGCGCAGCAGCGACCAGTGGCGGGCGCCGTCGCGGCGGCGGATGCGCCGGCGCTCCTCCATCGCCTTCAGGAACTCGACCACATCCTCCTGCCGGATTCGCCATTCGATGGTGACGAAGACCGGGCCGCTGCGTGGCTCGATATCGACTGCGACCGTAGGCTCGCGCCAACGGCTGAGCGGATCGAGATTGAGCGCTTCGAGCGGGGGCAGCCGATAGCGCAGTCCGGCGGCCGCGCCCAAGACGAGCGCCGCCGCCGCCGCGTACAGGGCGCCCGTCGGGCCGGTATGGAGGGTAACCCAGCCCCAGGCCCAGCTGCCCACGGCCATGCCGCCGAAGGCCGCCATCTGGTAGAGCGCCAGCGCGCGCCCCACCACCCAGCGCGGCGCCGATAGCTGCACCGTCGAATTGAAGGTCGAGAGCGCCAGCACCCAGCACGCGCCGCCGACCGCAAGTGCTGGCATGGTGAGCCACAGGGTTCGGCTCAGACCGACCACCAAGGCCCCGGCCGCATAGGCCAGGAAGGTCAGACGCACGAGGGTCTCGGTGCTGAAACGACCGCGCAGCCGGCCGCTGACGAAGGCTCCGGCGACCGCGCCGACGCCGAAGGCTCCCAGCAGGATGCCGTATGTCAGCGGGCCGCCGCGCACCAGGTCGCGTGCGACCAGCGGCATCAAAGCGAGACCGACGATGCCGCCGAAGCCGAAGAGGGAGGCGCGCAGGATGACGGCGCGGATATTGGGCGACATCGCGACATAGCGGAGACCGGCGCCCATCGCGAGCAGGAACGTCTCGCGCGGCAGCACGCGCTCGACATGCGGCGGCTGCCAGCGGGCCAGCACGGCGAGCAGGCCGATGTAGCTGAAGGCGTTGACGAGGAAGGCGGCGACCGCACCGAAAGCGGCGACGATGGCGCCGCCGATCGCCGGGCCGACGCTGCGAGCGATGTTGAAGGCGACGCTGTTCAACGTCACCGCCGCCGGCACCTCGGGGCGCGGGACCATGTCGCCGACCGAGGATTGCCAGGCCGGGTTGTTGAGCGCGTTGCCGCAACCGAGCAGGAAGGTGAAGGCCAGCAGGAGCCAGGGCGAGAGCAGCCCATACCAGGCGAAGACCGCCAGCATGATCGAAACAGCGAGCATGAAGCCCTGGGCCGTCAGCAGGATACGGCGGCGGTCGTAGTTGTCCGCGATCGCCCCGGCGGCAAGCGAGAAGATCATCACCGGCAGCGTGGTCGAGGACTGGACGAGCGCGACCATGTCCGGCGAATCGGAGATCGAGGTCATCAGCCAGGCGGCACCGACCATTTGGACGAGGCCGCCGAAGTTCGAGACGAGGCTTGCGATCCAGACGGCGCGGAAGATCGGATGGCGCAACGGCGCAAAAGCCGAATAGGGGCCGTGGTGAGGCGTCAGGCCCGCGGCGGCGAGGTCGGCTTCGGCGGTCTCGGCGGTTCTCTGCGTGGCGGGCTCTTGCGGCATGAAACAGTTAGAGCATGCCGGCGGCCGATGGGAAGCTGCGCTTCGCCGAAAGGCGCTTACTTGACCGCGGAGAAGGCCGTCGGCGCCAAGATCTGGCTGACGATGTTCTCAGTGATCTGGCCGTCCGCTTCGCTCCTCGTGCGTGCCTCGGTCCAGTCCGGATCGGTCGCAAACGCCGTCCATTTCGTCTCGCGCTCGGCGAGCGATTCCCAGGCCAGGAAATAGGTCAGCTCCTGATTGGACGCTCCGATCAGCGTGGTGAAGAATCCGGCTTGCCGGATGCCGTGCTTGTCCCACAGCTTCAGCGTGGCCTTCTCGAAGCGCTCGAGCAAAGCCGGAAGCCGGCCAGGCAGGCAGCGATACACGCGCATTTCGTAGATCATCGAAAACCACGTCCTGTTGTCGTTCTTGCGGCAAGCAATTTGCCGCAAAGATGGTCTGCCCCGATCGAGTGACAGGGCCTCGGCCCCGCTGGCGCCGGCCGGCTCTAAGCCCGCCGGTGCTCGACCTTCGGCAGGAACCAGGCGAGCAGGCCGATCGCAGGCAGGAAGGCGCAGAGGCGGTAGACCGCCTCGATGCCGATCCAGTCGGCGACCTCGCCGAGGATCGCCGCCGCAAGGCCGCCGAGGCCGAAGGAGAGGCCGTAGAACAGGCCGCCGATCAGGCCGATCCGGCCCGGCATCAACTCCATCGCGTAGATCAGGATCGCGGCGAAGGAGCTCGCCATGATCAGGTTGATCACCACCGTCAGCACGCCGGTCCAGAACAGATCGGCGAAGGGCAGGATCAGCGAGAAGGGCAGGGCGCCGAGGATCGAGAACCAGAGGATGCGGTTGCGGCCGATCTTGTCGCCGATGATGCCGCCGGCGAGCGCGCCGACGGCGGCGGCGGCAAGGAACAGGAACAGCATCAGCTGCGAGCCCTGCACGGAGATGCCGAACTTCCCGATCAGATAGAAGGTGTAATAGGAGCTGAAGCTCGAGGAATAGGCGTTCTTCGAGAATAGCAGGATCACCAGGATGGTGATCGCGAAGGCGATCTGGCCCTTGGTATGCGCGGGCGTCGCGGGTGCCGCCGCTGCGACCTTCGCGGGCTTGGCCGCAGCGGCGGCGGCCTTGCTCAGCTCGGCATAGCGGCGCGCCGTCCAGACCATCAGGATCATGGCAAGCAGGGCCGCGGCCGAAAACCAGGCGACGCTGGTCTGGCCGCGCGGCACGATGATGAAGGCGGCGAGCAGCGGGCCGAGCGCGCCGCCGCTCTGGCCGCCGACCTGGAAGATGCCCTGCGCCAGTCCCTGCTGGCCGCCGGAGGCGTTGCGGGCCATGCGGGTCGCCTCGGGGTGGAAGATCGAGGAGCCCAGTCCGACGCAGGCCGCCGAGATCAGCAGCAGCGCATAGCTGCCGGCATAGGCGAGGCCGATCAGTCCGGTCAGCGTGCAGCCCATGCCGACGACCATCGAATAGGGCATCGGGTTCTTGTCGGTATAGGCGCCGACGACCGGCTGCAGCAGCGAGGCGGTGATCTGGAAGGTCAGCGTGATCAGGCCGATCTGGCCGAAATCGAGCGCGTAGGCCGTCTTGATGATCGGGTAGATCGCGGGGATCAGCGACTGGATCATGTCGTTGAGCAGATGCGTCGCGCTGAGCACGAACAGCACCGGCAGGTCGGCGCGGCGGGTCTGGGCGATCGGCTGGCTGACGTTCATGCGGATGATCGATCCGGGCGCAAGCTTGGATGGCGGGCGAGGGCCGCCCGATAGCTGCGAAGTCGGCTCATAGCATCGCGATCGGCCGGAAACCCAGAGCCAAGCGCACAGAGCCGCCCTGATGTGGACGCGGGTTGGGGGGACAAGGCAATCGCTTGAGGCAGCGCGTATTCCCTTCCCACCGCTTGCGGTGGGGAAGGGTTAGGGATGGGGGGCCGCAAAGCGGGGCTCGCCCATTCTTCCAGTTTGGCGCCGAGCGGAACTGCCCCCCACCCAACCCTCCCCACCGCAAGCGGGGGGGAGGGCTTACGCCCTTCGGCAGCGGCGAGGGATCTGCTCCAGTGAGATGTGAGCAGATGATCTACCGCCCGCTACTTCACCTCGCCGGCGATCTCGGTGAGCGCCGGAGCCTTCTGGATCAGGCCGCGCTCGGTAAGGAAGGCGCCGAAGCGCTCATAGCGGCCCTGGTCGAGGGCGCGCGGGCGCTTGGCGAAGCGCGGCAGCGTGTCGGCCCAGGCCTGGCGGTTGAGGGCATCGTCGAGATCGGGATGGGCGGCGATGAAGAGCTTCCAGGCCTCCTGCGGATGATTGGTCAGGTAGAGCGCCGCCTTCTCGATGGCGTCGAGGAAGCGCGGCAGGCGGCTGTCATTGAGCCCATTGCGGCGGGTGATCAGGATCAGCTCGTCATAGGCGGGAACGCCGTGCTCCTCGGGATAGAAGGCTGTGCCCGGATGGCCTTCGAGCTTGAGCTGGGTCAGCTCGAAATTGCGGTAGCCGCCGATGGTGGCATCGACCTTCCCGCCGATCAGTGCGGCCGAGAGCGCGAAATTGACGTTGACCAGCTTGACGTCGTCGAGCTTGAGGCCGGCCTTGGCCAGCATCTGGCCGAGCAGGGTGGTCTCGGTGCCGGAGACGGCATAGCCGACCGTCTTGCCCTTGAGATCGGCGAGGCTCTTGATCGGCCCGTCGGCCTTGACGATGACGCTGTTGAGCGGGGTCTCGACCAGCGTGCCGACGCGGACGATCGGGATGCCGGCGGCGTGGTCGAGATAGAGATTGGGCTGGTAGTGGATGCCGATATCGGCCTGGCCGGCAGCAACGAGGCGCGGCACGGCGGATGGGTCGGAGGGCGGCACCATGGTGACCTCCAGGCCGGCCTCCTTGAACAGGCCGAGCTTGTCGGCGACGACCAGCGGCGCATGGTCCGGATTGACGAACCATTCGAGCATCACGGTCAGCTTGTCGGCGGCGCGGGCCGGGCTGGCGAGTCCGGCGGCCAAAGCGAGGCCGGTGGCGAGCAGGGCGCGTCGGGTGAGGGCGCGGAGGGGCATCAGTCGAAATCCTTCTTGAATGAACTCGTCTGCGAAAGCTGAGGCGCCTCCCTTCCCCCTTGTGGGGAAGGGTATGGGGATGGGGGGCGAACGACCGGGTGCGCGGTTGCCTGTAAGGGCGGGTCGGACTGGCCGGACCGCCGGGCGCTCTGACCTTGCGCCCCCCACCCCTGCCCCTCCCCACGAGGGGGAGGGGTTTTGCGCCTCGGCTTGAAACGGGGCGGCGTCACGGCTCGCTCGCCCAGGGGAGAAGGCGCGGGCCGAGCGCATCGACGAGATGGCGCAAGACGAGGCTGAGCACGGCGAGTACGGTCATGGCGGCGAAGACCGTGTCGGTCTGCATGCGGGCATTGGCCTGGACCATGACGAAGCCGAGCCCGGCGGAGGCGCCGACCCATTCGCCGATCACGGCGCCGAGCGGCGCCAGCGGAGCCGCGACCCTGAGGCCGGTGAGCAAAGCGGGCATCGCCAGCGGCAGGCGGACATAGCGCAGCGTCTGCCAATGCGTCGCGGTGGTCAGCGCGGTGGCGTCGATCAGCTCGGGATCGGTGCGGCGCAGGCCGTCGGTGAAGGCGGAGGCGACGGGGAAGAAGATGATGATCGTCGCCATGATCACCTTCGAGCCCATGCCGAAGCCGAACCAGACCACCAGCAGCGGCGCGATGACGAAGACCGGGAAGGATTGGAGCACGAGCAGGATCGGCCAGAGCAGGCGCCCGAGCCGCGGCAGCGCCACGATGGCGAGCGCCGTCAGCGCGCCGAACGCCGAGCCCAGCACGAAACCGAGCGCCATTTCGGCGATGGTAGTGAGGCTGTGGCTGAAGAGGAAGCCGGGCTGGCGCTGGAAGGCCAGGACGACATCGAGCGGCGAGGGCAGGATGTAGCGCGGCGGCTGGAACAGAAAGACCGCGCCTTGCCAGGCCAGGAGCAGGACGAGAATCGTGCGCAGCGCCGGGGCGAGCGCGGCCAGCACCGGCGTGGTGCCGGGAGGTGAGCGCCGCTCTGTCGCGTCCTGCGTCGTCAAGGTCCGCCCTTCCGGGAGGAAGGCGGGCACGGGGAAATGCTGGCGAGGCTGCCCCGAGCGACTCCCTCCGCCAGCATGATCTGGTTCAGGTTCGAAGGGTGCTTCTCAGCTCGCCTCGCGGCGAACGCCCCCGTCTCTCGATCGCCCTTGTGACAGAGCGGCCGGCGGCTGTCACGCCTGTCTCAGGCTAGGCGGCGTCGGTCAGGCTCGTCATCATAGGCCGAATCGAAAAACGCTTTCTCCAGCGCGACGGCGCGCAGGAAGAAGTCGCGGCTCGTTTCCGCCTCGCTTGGCCCGACGCGGTCGAGCTCGCTCCGCAGGAAGCCGACGAATCCGCGGAAATCGGGATTGTCGTGCAGCGTGATCCATTCGGCGTGGATGAAGTTCGCCGGCAGCGGCTGCGAGGCCTTTTGGGCCCAGTCGAGATAGAGCCATTCGGCGACGACCAGCACGGAGAGGGCGGCGGCATAGGAGTGCGTCGCGGCGGCCTCGCGCATCAGCGCCTTGAAGCCGGCGGTGGCCTCGCTGTCGGGCGGAGCCGTGCGATCCTGCTCGCTGACGCCGAGCGCTTCGAAGGACCGCAGGAAATAGGTGTTCTCCTCGCCGCTGACCATGCTGATGAAGCGGCCGAAGCGGATGCGGGCCTCGAAGCTGTCGGCGCTGGCGAGTGCGGCGCCGAGCAGGGTCAGGAAGCTGTCGATGAAGCGGTGATCCTGGACGAGGTAGCGGACCA
The DNA here is from genome assembly GCA_024231975.1 of Allobosea sp. Classification (GTDB taxonomy): domain Bacteria; phylum Pseudomonadota; class Alphaproteobacteria; order Rhizobiales; family Beijerinckiaceae; genus Allobosea. The sequence goes on along the minus strand of JAAEQB010000089.1, from coordinate 38,244 downwards.
TGACCGCGTCGGACACCGTGCCGGCGAGCAGCTCCGTGACGAAGCGATGGCCGACGGATTGCGACCAGGCCGGCTGGCTGGCCTGGCGGAGAATCTCGGTGAAACGTTCGGTCATCGGCGTAGCCTTCTGCTGGTCGGGCTCTCCCTAACAGGATCGCTCAGCAAAAGCAGGCTCGGGCGGAAATCCCTCCCCCTTGCGGGGAGGGGTAAGGGGTGGGGGCCGAAAGTCGGAGCGAAACCGTCGGAACCGGGTCGGTCCGCTTCTACAAGCCCGGGTCCGCCCAGTCGTTCACCCCCCCATCCCCATCCCTTCCCCGCAAGGGGGAAGGGAGGCGCCTCACTTTGTCAGCCGCTCCGCGACGATCTTCGCGAGCTCGCTGACACGCTGCTTGGCCTGATCGTGCAGCGCCTGGTCGCGTTCGCCGCCGGAGACGCGAATCTCGACCGTGGTCAGGCCCTTGCGGACATGGATGCGGTTCATGATGTCGAGCGCCGCCTCGTCGCCGAGCCCCTCGACCGGCGTCTTCGCTTCGGAGACTTTGATCGCGCTCTGGAACCAGCGCTTCGACAGGTCCTCGTTGGCGGCGACATTGCGGACGCTGACCTGGATCTGGTTCAGCTCGATCGTGCGCTTGCCGTCCTTCTCGACGGTGCGCTTGGCGTCGAACTGGCAGCCGATCGGGTTCGGCAGGGCCTCCTGCCGGTTCTCGCGACTCTCATGGGTGATCTTGCCCATCAGCTTGCGCGGCTCGCTGATCGTCATGCCGGGGAAGGTGGCCTTGACCTCCTCGGGCGTCAGCAGTGCGCAGGCATCCGGCCACTGCTCGACCGGGGCGACCGAGGAGGGGCGGGTGTCGGCCGGCACCGTCACGGCGCTGTTGGCGGCCACCTGCTGGGTCGTATCGACCATGCCGGTGCCGCCCTGCCAGCGGGCAGCCGCCTGCTTCGCCAGAGCGAGCGCGTTCGGCGCGGTCTGCTCCGAATAGAGATCGAGCGAGACGGCATAGATCAGGTCGTCCTTGCGGGCGCGGACCACCACGCTGGACGAACTGGTTTCCTGGAAGGCCTCGTCGCCGATGCCGCTGAGCGGCTCGAGCTTGAGCGTGATCTTCGGGTCGGCCGCGACCTTCTCGCGCGTTGCCTTGATCGCGGCGAAGGCCTCGGTTGGCGACTCCCGGCCCTTGGCGATGCCGTCCCAGCGGATCACCGTGACCGAGGCGAAGCGGGCATGGTCGAGCTTCGAGGTCGGGCTCGGCAGCTTCACCGAGTACATGCAACTCTCGGCGTATTGCGGGCCGCGATAGATCGGGCTCAACGTCGGGCCCTTGGCGGTGATCGGACGGCCGGGGAACAGCGCCTCCAGATCGGCCTGCGGCAGCAACCGGCAGGCATCGGGCGCCTTGGTCGGCGTGGCGATCGGCTCGGTGGCGGGCGTCGCCGGAGCGGTCTGGGCAAGGGCGGGGCCGGCGACGGAAAGCATCAGCGGGATCACGAGCGCGGAACGGGCGAGCATCGCATCAGGTCTCCAGAGCACGGGCGCAGCTGCGGTCGACCGCAGCTGCGCCGTTCGGGGACGCGTCAATCTAGGGGCGACGGTGGCACGATCATGGCGCCGTGGCGGGCGGCAAGGTGAATGCTGACAGGGGCTGTCAGCCGCGGCGGCGGCGAAGGGTCGCCTGCGGCGTCTCGCCGAAGCGGGCGCGGTAGCGCGTGGCGAAGCGGCCGAGATGGGTGACGCCGCAGTCGAGCGCGATCCGGGTGACATTGTCGCCCGGTGCCGCTGCGAAGAGCCGGGCATGGGCTGCGTCGAGGCGGAAATCCTCGAGGATCCGGCGCGGCCCGGCCCCGCGATACTGGTGGAAGGCGAGTTGCAGCGAGCGGGTGCTGACGCCGACCTTGGCGGCGAGCGCCGTCATCGAGAGCGCATCGCTGGATTTCTCGCGCATGATCTCCTCGGCGGCTTCGACCTGGAAGCGGCCGGCCGACCTGACCCGGACATCCGCGGTCGCCATCATCGTCTGCCAGGCGGCCCCGAGCAGTTCGGTCAGCATCATCGCCGCGGCATTGGCGGCTCCGCGCGCGGCGAGGAGGGTATCCGACTGGTCGAGCTCGGTGGCGAGATGGCGCAGATAGCGGCCAAGCGCGGCGCTCTCCCCGGTGATGGCGCTCATCACCCCCGGCGCCTGCCCGTCCGGGCGCCAGCGATCGTCCGGATTGAGGGCAGCCGCGCTGCGCAGCCGCGTCAGCGGCAGCTGGACCACCAGCCCGAGATAACCGGCCTCGCAGATGGTCGTGCGCGGTCCCGGCGTCGGGATCAGCAGCGAGTCGGTCTTCGCCTCGATCCGGCGGCCGATGTCGTCGGTCTCGATCGTTCCCGCCCAGGGCAGCAGCAGGCTGACGTTCTCGTCCTCGACGAGGCGGACGCGGTGGCCGCTGGTCTTCACGGCACTGATGCGGACATCGTCGAGCAGGACGGAGTTGATCGACATGCGAAAGGGCTCCTCCCGGTCGAGCGGTTCCAGGAAATCCTGGCGCTCGAACAGGATCGTCTGCCGGCAGGCGGCGATCACACTGTCGGTCTCGAAGTGGTTATGGCGCGCCAGCAGGTCGCTCTGCTGATCGTCGTCCGGTTGGTCCGCAGCTGCGTGCTGCCTCATGCGATCTTCACATCTCCGGTGTTGGGCGACGCGGACACGCCGACGCCTCACGGCGAGCGACTTTAGTCGTATCAAAATCCAAAGATGGCGACATCTAGGCAAGGAAAGATTTTGAGCGATTCTAAATTTTGCAGAAGAATATTATTCTCTTTATGCGGTATCAGAGAGATTATTCTTATATCTGCTGAACAAGCACCGGCGCCTGCGGTCTTCGCAGGTCATGGAAGCCCAAGTTGATTCTGACCGCATCTTGATGATGAAGACTCCGATGCGCTTGCCTGGGCCGGCGAGGGCGAGGTTGATGGACAACGCGTCCATCGGAGCATGCTTTGACGCGATGATCGGTGTGGCTTTTGTGCCACCCTGTGACCATCATGCCGCAGGCAAACCACCTGCTTTCGTTTTTCGGACTGAGCTCTTCGCTTTCCGGATATCGAGACCCGCCGCCGTAGCCGACTATCGAGTCGACAAGCTGGGCCATGCCTCTCCACGGCGTGGGCGACGCACGGGATCGGAGTGGTTCCAGCTTGTCATAATAGCTCCAATATTTTGGCGGGCAGCGGACTTCCTCCCGTTCTGTTTCAGTCAAGTTGACTGTTTGATCTAGCAATTTCAATATTCTCTCCGTTATTTCGGTGGAGAGTACTAGGTCTTTTTTGATCCCGTCATCGTCTTTTCTCTCGACGGTGGCGGGATTTTTGTATTCTTACTATGGTATTTTCTTTTTGTTTACTTTGGTTCTCCAGGGTTTTTGCCGTTACCCTTGGGGTGTTGGAAAATATGGCTATCACTGCATTCGACCTGAGCAATGTCCGCATCGGCGCCAAGATCGCTGGCGCCGTGACCCTTGTCGGCCTGATCGGCCTGACGGCGTCCTATTTCGTCAGCCGTGAGCTGTCCCGGGTGGATGCCGTCTACACCGAGATGATCGATACGGCGCCGGCGGCGATCTATTCCTCCGGCCGCGCCAGCCGGCGCGTCAACGACATGCTGGCCCAGACCTATAAGGTGATCGCCTATCCGACGGGCTCGAAAGGCGAGGCTGACGGCCTGGCCCAGTTGGAGGCGACCTACAAGACCGCGGAACAGCAATTGCAGGACGCCGCGGCCAGGCTGCCGGCGAAGGGCGACGAATATCGGCGCATGCTCACCGAAACGCGCAAGCTCAAGGCGACGCTCGATCAGGCGGCGGCACTGGGTGCGCGTGACGAGAACGCCAGGGCGCTCGCGGTGATGGATACGGCGGATGCCCAGGTCTACGCGCTCACCGAGGCGATCATCGCCCTCAACACGAAGGTGCTGAAGGAGCTCGATACGACTGCCAACGCCATGAACGAGGAGATCACCTTCGCCACCCGGCTGATGCTCGGCCTGAGCCTCGCCGGCATTCTGCTCGGCGTCGGCCTGGCGCTGCTGATGTCGGCGAAGACGATCACCGGCCCGCTGGCGCGCCTGCGCGAGGCCATGGACAAGCTCGCGGGCGGCGATTTCGACACGGCTGTTGAGGGCACCCGGCGCCGCGACGAGGTCGGGCTGATGGCCAAGACCGTGCTCGTCTTCAAGGAGAACGGGCTGGAAATGCGGCGCCTCGAGGCCCTGGCCGCCGAGCAGGAGCTGATCGCTGCCGATGAGCGCGACAAGAACGAGGCGGAGCGCCGTCGCAGCGAGACCGAGCGCGAGACACTGGCGGCGGAGCAGCGCCAGGTCGTGGCGCTGCTTGCCGACGGGCTCGACCTGCTGGCTCAGGGCGACCTGACCTATCGCATCGGCGACCAGGTCGCGGCCGACTACCGCAAGCTGCGCGACGATTTCAACCGCGCCGTCAACCGGCTGGCCGAGACAGTGAGGACGATCCAGACCACCGCCTCCGAGGTCGGCACCTCGGCGCGCGAAATCAACATGGGTGCGGACGACCTTTCCAAGCGTACCGAGGAACAGGCCTCGTCGCTGGAGGAGACTGCGGCGACCACCGAGGAATTGGCGGCCTCGGTGAAGGCCTCAGCCAACTCGTCGCGGCAGGCGGCGACGCTGGCGAGCGAGGCGATGGAGGTCGCGGTCCAGGGCGGCGCCATAGTCGGCGATGCTATCGCGGCGATGACGCAGATCGAGCGGGCTTCGAAGAAGATCTCCGACATCACCTCGGTGATCGACGAGATCGCCTTCCAGACCAATCTGCTCGCGCTCAACGCCGCGGTCGAGGCGGCCAGGGCCGGCGATGCCGGCAAGGGCTTTGCCGTGGTCGCCAGCGAGGTGCGCACGCTCGCCCAGCGCTCGGGCGAGGCGGCCAAGGACATCACAGCCCTGATCAACGAATCGGGCGCCAAGGTCGACCAGGGCGTCAGCCTGGTCCGGCAGGCGGGCGAAGCGCTCGACCGGATCGTCGAGGCCTCGAAACGGGTCTCGGCGACGGTCTCCGACATCTCGACCGCTTCCGCCGAACAGGCCAACGGTATCGACGAGATGAGCCAGACGGTCGCGCATATGGACGAGATGACGCAAGCGAACGCGGCGCTGGCCGAGGAGAGCGCGGCGTCCGCGACCTCGCTCTCCGACCAGATCCAGCGACTCAACGGGCTGGTCGCGACCTTCAAGATCGGCGGCGAACAAGGCGCTGCGCCCCTCAGCGTCGTGCGTCCGGAGCCGATGGCCCGCACAGCGTGAGCCCACGGGCAGCGGTTGGGCGTGGTGATCCGCGTCCGCCGTTCCGCTTCAGCCCCCCGGGGCAAGTCGAAGTCGGATGAGGGATGATTCTCGGCCATGAGCGAGACGCTACCGGGGCGCGAGGTCTCGATTCGGGGCAGCGGGCTCCTGTGGAGTGTGCTCGCCCTCACCATTGCCGTGATCGCGGCCGGCATCCTCTACGGAGGAAGACGGGAGATGCGCGCAGATCGCACCGCGCATGAGCGCTGTCGTGATCAGGCCACCGACATCGTCGAGACGGCGGCCTGCACCTGCATCCTCAAGCGCGAGGGCGGCCTGTTCCAGCATGCGCTGGTGATGATCGCTCCGCGAGACTGGCAGGAGCTCTGGCACCGGGCGACCCGAAACGAGTGCGCCGCCGAGGCCTATACGCGCACCGTCACGAGCACGGCATCCCGGCGGTCCGCCCCTTGCCGTTGCCAGGCACGGAAGGCGGCTGCAGCCCTCGAGCCCTACCGCCGGACTACTGCCGCACGAGAATGCGCGGGGACTCAGTCCGGGCGGCGGGCGACCGCGAGGGCGGTGCGTCTCGACCAGAGCCGCTCGCAGAGCGTCACGACGGCGAGCCCGCTGACGCCGCCCATGATCTTGACCATTGCATCCAGCGCGCGGGCATGCCGGCTCGCCTCGAAATGCTGGGCGATCTCAAGCCCGGCGGCGCCGGCGACGATGCAGATGAGAATCACGCCCTTGCGCGACGGGTAGGCGGTGGCGAGCGCCGCCGCGGCGACCAGATAGGCGATGAAGCGTTCGAGCTGCGGCCCCATATGCGCCAGATGCGGACGGGCGCCGATCGGCGACAGCGTCGCGAATACGACCAGAGCGACGGCGCTCCAGCCGATCAGCGCAGCCCAGCGGCGCACGGATAACTCCAGCCCGAAAAGCCGCGGCACGGACGTCTGTCGCTCCTGCTGCACCATTCCGTCCCCGGAAAGCAGAAAGGGCCCAAGCGATCATCGCTCAAGCCCTCGAAAAATGCTGGCTCCCGGAGCAGGATTCGAACCTGCGACCAATCGATTAACAGTCGATTGCTCTACCGCTGAGCTATCCGGGATCGGTGGGCGGCGTATAGCGACGCTGCCGGGAACACGCAACCCCTTTGCTGGCATCGAGGTGGAGAAAATCGTGGGCAGGCGATCTGTCCCATCGTCAATTCACATTGGCGAGAGAGTTTCGGTTGCAGCGCGCCGCGGCATGTGGTTATAGGCCCAGCCGTGGAGCACGCCTCGGGCGGCGCTCCCGGATGGCCTCGTGGCGGAGTGGTTACGCAGAGGATTGCAAATCCTTGCACCCCGGTTCGATTCCGGGCGAGGCCTCCAAACTTCCTTTCATGATCATGCGCTGATCCCGCCCGTGCGACCACGCACCGGGCGCCGCAATCCGAGCGGCCGGGCAGGACATTGCCGCAGCCGCCCAGATCGCTCCCAACCTGCTAGTTGATCGGCTTGATGCTGCCGAAGATCGTGTCCAGCGCCTTGCCGTTGGCTTCGCGCTCCGCATCGTTGCCCCAGACCGTCAGCATCATCACGCGGCCGTTGCCGGCCGGCATCAGGATCAGATCGACGGTCGTCGGCCCGTTCTCATCGCTCGTGCGGAACTGGAAGACCGTCGAATCGATGCCGCTGATCTTCATGTCGGCCTTGATCGGCTCGACAGCCTTGATCTTGTTGTCGCGCATCCAGGTCTTGGTGTCGGCCAGCATCTTGTCGATCTGGCGTGCCTCGGCCGATTCCACCGAGAAGAAGACGCCCTCGTCCTTCGGACGGGCCTGGAAGCCGTATTCGATGTCCTCGGTCGACCAGTCGTTCGGCAGCGTGATGGTGATCGAGGGATTCTTGGCCGGGACGGCGAAGTTCTTGGCGAAAGCGGGCAGCACGAAGAGGCCGAGCGCAAGGGCGCCGGCGGCAATACGGGAGAGGAGCATCTGGAAGGGTCTCTCGTGCCAAACCAAGATGATGGCCTGCAGCACGCCGCGAAAATACCGGCTCGGCGCTCTGACGCAACGGCAAGCCCACGAGAACCTTAATTGTTCACGCTATCGCGCGCTCGATCAGCGTCGCCTGAAGCGCTCCAGTAATCCGAGGCACCAGTGCGCAAAGCGCGCCATCGGCCGCTGCAGCGGCGGCACGTCGGCCGCCAGCAGCATCAGGCCGAGCGGCAGCATCCAGGCGCCGAGAACCGGCAGGAACGAGAACACGCCGCCGATCATTAGCGCGAGCCCCGCCGGAATCCGGATCAGGCGCGAATCGCGGTGGCGGAGCCAGCGCATCGCCCTGGCGAGCCGGGGAGGGAGCTCGGCTTCGATCCGCTTGAACGCGACCCGGAGTTCCTGTCTCGCGGATGAAAACTGCATGTCCCCTCGATTGTCACTGCCCATGGAAACGCGCAGCCCGCGTCATGGTTCTCGCCGATATCGCCGATCACCATGCTCGCGCGCTGCGTCTTGCCCGCAACCGCGGATGTCGTAGCAAATGGGGGCCGAAAGCCGTGCTGACACCCGCAAGGCGGCCGGATGATGCGCCGAGCGGCCAAATGTCGCGCGGGAGCGGACAGGAGCGGGGGGACGAGATGGGATGGAAAGACCTGGTCCGCAGCGTGCGCGACAAGGTGCTGGGTGGACGGGCCGCGCCCGAGCCGACCGAGGAGCTGACCAACTACCAGATCCTGCTGCGGGACTATGATCTGCACTCGGTTTTCCTGCATGACGAGATTCCGCGCCTCTATGGCGAGCGCGATGCGATGCGCCGGGCCTGGCAGGAACGCGATTTCGCCGCCTATCGCGCAGCCTTCGAGGCCGCGCGGGCTGAGGGCGACCTCGCCGAGAACGGCAAGCCGCGCTACCTCCTGGTCAAGGACTGGTTCCTCGAGGAGTTCATGGCGATCCCCGACAGCGACGATGCCGGGCCGCGGCACGAGGCGTTGCTCGATAGTTTCGCCGACTATTTCCGCAGGGATCCCTCGCCCTTCTCGGCGGCGACCTATGCCGATGCGCTCAGGGTGACGGCCTATGCCTGGCGCGGCACCGCCTGCGCCGCCGACGTCAATATGGACCAGGCCGACCAGTTCCGCAGGTTCCTGCGGCAGGCGGACGTGGTGCTCGACAGCCAGCCCGATCCGCAGGACTTCTCCTGGCGCGCCAGCGATTTCCGCCGCAGCGCCGAGACCGGTTCCTTCAGCGAGTACCAGCGCCGATTCGAGGCGGCCTGGGCGCTCGACCGCTACAATATCGACCTGTGCCGCAACTTCGCCCGGATGATCATGCCGCGCTGGCTTGGCCGCGACGAGCACGACCTCGAAGTCTTCGCCCGGCGTGCCGCCGAATTGACCAAGGACCGCTTCGGCTACGGTTTCTACGCTCTGATCCAGGCCGCCAATACCGAGGTCGGCGAGCATGAGATCGAGGACACACTCTGCGATCCCGTGCTGGTCAAGCAGGGCTTCGAGGACCTGCTCGCCCGCTTCCCGGCGCCGAGCAATTTCAACCTCTATGCCGACATGCTGGAGTGGATGAAGGACAACGAGGCCCTGGCCGACCTGCTCGAGACCCGCTTCCGTACCATCGTGCCGGAGATCTGGTACGGCGATACGCTCGACGACAAGTTCGTCTACGCTTTCGAGACCCTGCTGGAGGCCGACGAGGTGCTGAAGGCGCGTCAGCGGCCAGCCTGAGACGGATATGTGAGATCCCGGCTGCCGGGTGACCCAGGGGAAGATTTGGGCTTTGCTCCGCCGGATCATGAGGTTAGCCTGATTCTCCGGCCAGCATTCCGCGGCCGGTGCCGAGCGGACGATGCCGGGCCGAGGGGGAAGGCCAGGCCGCGCCGGCAGAGCGCATGGCTGGCCGAGGACTGAGATGGCGCGGGCGAATCTCGACGTGGTCACCGACGCCGTCGACGGGCTGCTGGATGCGGCGCTCGACTTCCGCCAAATGTCCGGGGCGATCGAGCAGGTCCGCCATCTCTTCGACGGCTCCAAGATCTGCCTAGGGTATTTCGGCCCGAATTCTCATCCCGACGACGCGATCACCAATGCATCCGACCCCGATCTCAACGCGTTCCTCTATCGCGAGCTGATGCCGGACGCCGCGCGTTTTGCCGCGCGGGTAGCAGCGGTGCCGATCGGCTCGGCCTACCGGGACCAGATCCTGTTCGGCGAGGACTTCCGCGACAGCCGCCTCTGGCGCGAATGGATGGCGCCGCAGGACATGTATGGCGGGATGGCGAGCCGCGTGCTCGATGTCGACGGCTCCTTCTGGATGTTCGACATCCAGCGCGGCCGCCGCCAGGAGATGTTCGACGCATCCGAATTTGCGCTGTTCGAGCGGGTGGCGGGGGTGATGCGGCGCGTCACGCTGCTGCATCACCAGCTCGGCGGCATCAGCATCGAGCGCGAGATGGCGCGGCGGGCGCTCGATGAGCTTTCGCTTGCCGTCATCGTCGTCGACCGCGCCATGCAGTTCGCCTATGCGAATGCTGCCGGCGACGAACTGCTGGCCAATGCGGCGGGCCCGCTCGGCCTGCAGGGCGGCAGGCTGTGGGCTCGTGCCGCATCCGAGCAAAGCGGGCTGAAGGAGCTGGTCGCCAAGGCGGGCGATCTCGCCGGAGCGCGGGGGCAGATGCTGCTCAGGGCGCGCAGCGGGGAGGGACGTGACGTCTCGCTCTGCGTCACGCCGCTGTCGGCAGCCTACACCCTGCCCGGGCGGATGAACGATGTGATGATCGTGGCGCGCCCGCTCGAACCGGCGGGTGGGGGCCTCGCGGCAGTGAGGCAGATGTTCGACCTGACCGAGGCCGAGGCCAGACTGGCGCTGGGGCTGGCTTCCGGCTTGTCTCTGACGGAGGTCGCGCAGCAGCAAGGCATCAGGTTGACGACGGCGCGCACCCATCTTGCCCGGGTGTTCTGGAAGACCGGAACGCGGCAGCAGAGCCAGGTCGCAGCCTTACTGCGCGCTGCGGAATTGCCGGTACGGACACGCTAGCAAGCCACGCCGTTCCTTGGCTCAGCGCCGGACCAGCTCGACGCGGCGATTGCGCGCCCGGCCGGCGTCGTCGGCATTCGACGCCACCGGCTGCTCCAGCCCCTTGCCGAGGGCGTTGAGCCGGCTGCGATCGATGCCGTAGCGCGTCGACAGCTCGGCGACGACCGAGAAGGCACGCATGTCGGAGAGCTTGAGATTGTAGGCGGCGCTGCCCTGGTTGTCGGTGTGGCCGACGACATCTAGCCGCAGAGCCGGGCTCTTGCCCAGCAATTCGGCGATCGCCTTGAGCTGAGGCTGCGATTCCGGCTTGATGTCGGCCTTGTCGTAGTCGAACTGGATGCCATAGACGTTGGTGCGGCCGTTCTGGTCGATCTCGCGGCCGAGCTGGCTCGCCTCGACCACCTGGATTTGCCCGGTCTGCATGGCGCCGGCCTCGATGACTCGCGCGATCACCGTCCGGCCGCGGCTCTCGTCCTCGGAGAAGGCGAGGCTGACATGGACCGTGCCGCCCGGCCGATTCAGGCGGGCATAGAGATAGCGGCCGGTGCCGTTGCCGAAGAAATTGCGGACGAAATCGCCGAGCTGCAGCTTCGGCAGGTCGGTGGTTCCATCAAGCGCCAGGCCGAGGAACAGGCCGGGATATTTGCGCCTGTCGCTGAAACAGCTTCCCGCCTCGGTCGAGCAGGTGAAGGGCACCTCGAAGCCGGTGCCGGTCAGGCTCGCCTGGTAGTTGCGCAGCGCCTCGAGGCCGGTGCGGCCGGGCGGCAGCTTGTAGTAGAGCGTGAAGACCTTGCCTTCGACCGTCTGCCAGCCGGCGCCGCTCTGCTCGCGCGAGCTGCGCTCGTCGATCGGGCCGGTGATGATGCGGGCCTCGTCGAAGGCCGCCTCCTTGAAACCGACCTGCTGCGCGCCCTGGAAGCGGCCGAGCAGGGGATGATCCTGGGCCAGGCCCGGCATGGCGAGGTGGCAGGCCAGCATCAGCGCCGGCCAGAACAGGGATCTTGCTTTCATGGCGCATGCCCATGGTGAAAGGGATCGGCAGGCGACGCCGAGCGGTGGGCGTCGACATCCGATCCTGGCGGCAAGGCCGGCGGCCTCGCGTCCTCCATTCGAACGAGCCGGCGGCGATCGGCTTCGCATCGCGATAGGGAGGCGCCGACGCCCGGCCTTGCCTTTTGCCGCCGCCTCGCCCAAAACCCGCGGGCAGGGTCGAGGCGCCCGTCCGGGCGTCTTCCTTCGGAGATTTGAGCATGAGCAGCTTCGCCGATCTGCGGCGCATGATGGTCGATTGCCAGTTGCGCACCTATGACGTGACCGATCGGGCCGTGCTCGCCGCGGCCGACACAGTGCCGCGTGAGGCGTTCCTGCCGGGCGAGCTTTCGCATCTGGCCTATCTCGACCGCCAGGAGCCGCTGCCGGGCACGGGCCGGGCGCTGCCGGCTCCGATGGTGACGGCGCGGATGATCCAGGTGCTCGATCTGCAGCCGGGCGAGGAAGCCCTCGAATATGGCGGCGGCTCGGGCTATGGCGCGGCGCTGATGGCGGCGATGGGCGCCAAGACGACGCTGCTGGAGCCGGACGAGGCCGCGCTGGCGCTGGCGCGCACCGCCTTCGCCCAGCCGGGTGTGCCCGCCGCCGAATTGCTGGCGAAATTGCCGGAGCACCGGCAGTTCGATGCTGTTCTGGTCAGCGGCGCCTGCGAGACGCAGCCCGAGCCGCTGTTCCGCCATGTCCGCCAGGGCGGACGGCTCATCGTCATCGAAGGGGTCGGGCGCGCGGCGCGCGTCGTACTCCACCGCAAGGCGGGCGAATCGCTCTCCGGCCGGCCGGTCTTCGACGCGGCGGCACCCGTGCTGCGCGAATTCCGCAAGGCGGAGGTGTTCGCCCTGTGAGGGTGAGGCCGGCCTTGGAGCCGGTTTTCCCCAGAAGGCGTAGGCCGTCGGTACTACTCCCGGCGGGAGTGTCGCATTTTTGCGGCAGTTGCGAATTGAAAAGCGGCCGGTTCCTCGCGCATCATTGGCGAAGGGACCTGCAAAGCTTATGATTTTAAATCGAGTGCCGAGGCTGGGGCGATGCCTGGGCGTGACTAGAGTCCGCACAAGAGGCGTCCAGTGATCCTAACGCGACCGACCTTGAAGAAGACCGCGAGCCGCCTGCTGCTGGCTGGCATGCTGGGAGCCGTGACGGGCTCGCCGGCGCTGGCGCAGACGATGGAAGCGGCGCTGGGACGCGCCTATTCGGGCAATCCAACGCTGAACGCACAGCGCGCTTTGGTGCGCGCCACCAATGAGAACGTGCCGCAGGCGCTCTCCGGCTATCGCCCGCGCATCACCGCCTCGGCCGATATCGGCGCCAGCATCACCGAGAGCGACACCCCGTTCAACGCGCAGGGCACCGGCGCCGCGCACAACCGCAGCGTCTCGCGCCTCAACCCGCGCGGCGGCGGATTGCAGGTCGACCAGAACATCTTCGACAGCGGCAAGACCCGCAGCTCCGTCAGCCAGGCCGAATCCCAGGTGCTGGCGGCGCGCGCGACCCTGCTCAACACCGAGCAGAACGTGCTGCTCGACGCGGCGACATCCTATATGAACGTGCTGCGCGACACGGCGATCCTCAACCTCAACCGCAACAACGTCGAGGTTCTGGAGGAGCAGCTGCGCCAGACCAAGGACCGCTTCCAGGTCGGCGAGGTGACGCGCACCGACGTCGCCCAGGCCGAGGCGCGCCTGTCCTCGGCGCAGTCGCAGGAGATTCTGGCGGAATCCAATCTCAAGACCTCGATCGCGCGCTTCCGCCAGAATGTCGGCGTCGAGCCCAAGCAGCTCGCTCCCGGCCGGCCGGTCGAGAACCTGCTGCCGAAGTCGCTGCCGGCTGCGCTCGGCGTGGCGCTGCAGGGCCATCCCGCCATCATCGCGGCGCTGCATGGCGTCGATGCGGCGGAGCTGCAGGTCAAGGTGACCGAGGCCGATCTCGGCCCAACGGTCAGCGTGCGCGGCCTGGTGCAGCAGCGCTACGACACCCAGTTCTTCGGCGACAACCGGACTTCGGCCAGCGCGGTCGCGACCCTGACGATCCCGATCTACGAGGGCGGGCAGGTTTATTCGCGCACCCGCCAGGCCAAGGAGACGGCCGGGCAGCGCCGGATCGAAGTCGACACTTCGCGTGACACGGTCCGCGCCGCGGTCGTTTCGGCATGGGGCGCACATGACGCCGCCAAGGCGCAGATCGTGTCCGCGCAGGCGCAGGTCCAGGCCGCCGAGACCGCACTCGCCGGCGTGCGCGAGGAGGCCAAGGTCGGCCAGCGCACCACGCTCGACGTGCTGAACGCCCAGCAGGAACTGGTCAGCGCCCGCTCGTCGCTGGTGACGGCGCAGCGCGACCGTGTCGTGGCGTCCTATGCGGTTCTTTCGGCAGTCGGCAAGCTTTCGGCCGATACGCTGAAGCTCAAGGCCGAGCGTTACGATTCGCGCAAGCATTACGACCAGGTCAAGGGCCTGCTCTGGGGCACGCAGACGCCGGACGGGCGCTGAGCCTCATGCTCATCTGAGCCGGCGCGCCGCAGCGCCGGCGCAACACTCCGGATTTCTCCTGTGGGCCGGCCTCCAGTTGCCTTGCCTGCCGCTTTCCCGGTGAAATACTCATGCAGCGGGGCGCACTGATTCCTTAGGCGTCTCTTGCGTCGAGTGACCGGAATCAGCATGAGCGCGCAGCCCAAGGCCAATGAACCTTCGATGGAGGAGATTCTCGCCTCCATCCGGCGGATCATCGCCGATGACGAGAAGCCTGCCGCGCCGCCGGAGGAGGCCGCTCCCGAGCCGGTAGCGCTGGCGCCTCTGCCTGCGCCGGAGCCGGAGCCAGAGCCGGAACTGATCGAGGACGACGTGCTCGACCTCGGCGCCGAGGCCGAGCGCATCGTCGAGGAGCCGCCCGCACCCGTCGCGGCCGCCCCGGCTGACGATGTCGAGTTCGCCGAGCCGCAGGCCGCGGCGCCGGAGCCAGAGCCTCAACCCCAGCCAGAGCCACCGCAGCCCCAGGCCTTCGTGCCGCCCCCGATCCAGCCGCAACCCGCGCCGCCGATGGACATGACGGCGCTGATCTCGGACCAGACCGGCGCCGCCGTGCATAACGCCTTCGGCGCGCTCGCCAACACCGTGCTGAGCAACAATGCGCGCACGCTGGAGGATCTGGTGAAGGAGATGCTCAAGCCGATGCTCAAGACCTGGCTCGACGACAACCTGCCGGCCATGGTCGAGCGGCTGGTCCGGGCCGAGATCGAGCGCGTCGCCCGCGGCGGGCGACGCTGAGCGTTTTCAGCGCCGCCGCCGGCGCTGTGTCCGGGGCGGCCCGAAGGCTCCACCTTCATTGAGACTCTGGATCGCGTAGCCAGCGAGCGCCATCAGCGCTGTCTGCGGACCGAGGCGCGAGACCAGCAGCTGCAATCCCAGCGACAGCGGCCGGGGATAGCGGCCGGACGCCGCTTCCGAGGCGACCCAGGCGCCGACGAGATGAACGAGCAGTCTCATCGTCGCCCCCTCAGAGCAGGACTTTGCGGTTGCTGCCGAGGTCGGGCCGTGAGCCCGTGATCGCGGCAGCCGCCATCTTCACGGATGTCACGATCTTGCCGGGACTGTCCCAGAACTCGGCCAGGCTGGGACGCACCTTGAGGATGCGGATGTTCGGGTCGTCCTTGCTTTCCCAGAAGGCGCGTGCCGCCGGCGACCAGAGCTCGGCGACGCGGAGGCGGTCGTCGAGCAGGTTTGCCGTGCCGGTGACCGAGGCGTATTTGTACGAGCCGTTGTCGCTGAAGCAGAGGCAGACATTCTCGTTGATCTCGATCTCGTCATCCTTGTGGGAACGCAGATCGGTGAGGAAATAGATCGCATCCTCGTCGCGGCGGGCATGGGCGCTCATCGGGCGAGCGCGCAGCTGGTCGCCATTGCCGTCATGGCTGACGAGCATGCACAGGCCGATCTCCTCGATCAGCTCCCAGGCGCGGTCCTGGTCGGTCTTCCTGGTCATTGCGGCCTCCTTTTGCGGTCTTGTTCCAACTGGCGTCGGGCCGGACTGTTCCCACGGAACGCTTGGGCGAGCGCCGCGTTCGAGAAGCCATACGGCGCCGATACACGTGCGCCTGGCCTGGAGTGTCCCCATGAAGAAGCCCGCCTCGCGGATCGACCTGCCGTCGAACGCCAAGAACGAAGTGATCGCCATTCTGAACGAGCGCCTCCAGGACGGTATCGATCTGGCGCTCGCCACCAAGCAGGCGCACTGGAACCTGAAAGGCCCCGGCTTCATCGGCGTGCATCTGATGCTCGACGGCTTCCGCAAGGAACTGGACGAGCATGTCGACACCGTCGCTGAGCGTGTGGCCCAGCTGGGTGGCACGGCGCTCGGCACGACCCAGACGGTGGCGTCGGGCAGTGGCCTCAAGCCCTATCCGACGGACATCGTCGCGGTGAAGGACCATCTCGACGCGCTGATCGAGCGCTACGCCGGCGCGGCGAACAGCGTTCGCGATGCCATCGACAAGACCGACGAGGCGGGCGATGCCGGCACCGCCGATCTGCTCACCGCCTACTCGCAGAGCCTCGACAAGGCCCTGTGGTTCCTGCAATCGAGCGCCGCCTGAACGTCGACAGGGCCGCCATGCATCGAAATCGTTGACGGGACGCCCGTCGGTGCGCTCTTAAGATCGCAGACCTTTTGGCTTTCGTTTTCGCGGCCGGGGCAGGTTCCCCGGCCGTTTGGCGTTCGAGCAGAGCGATGATGGACAAGACATTCGAGCCGGCCTCCGTCGAGGCGCGCATCAACAAGGCCTGGGAGGAGGCGGATGCCTTCAAGGCAGGGCGCGGGGCTGCCCCCGGGGCCGAGCCCTATTGCATCGTGATTCCACCGCCGAACGTCACCGGCTCGCTGCATATGGGCCATGCGCTCAACAACACGCTGCAGGACGTGCTCTGCCGCTTCGAGCGCCTGCGCGGCAAGGACGTGCTCTGGCAGCCGGGCACCGACCATGCCGGCATCGCGACGCAGATGGTGGTCGAGCGCAAGCTCGCGGCCGAGAACAAGACCGACCGGCGGACGATGGGCCGCGAGGCCTTCCTGGCCGAAGTCTGGAAGTGGAAGGACGAGTCGGGCGGGACGATCGTCAACCAGCTCAAGCGTCTCGGCGCCTCCTGCGACTGGTCGCGCGAGCGCTTCACCATGGACGAGGGGCTCTCGGCCGCCGTCCTCAAGGTCTTTGTCGGCTTGCACAAGCAGGGGCTGATCTACCGCGCCAAGCGGCTGGTGAACTGGGACCCGAAGTTCCAGACCGCGATCTCCGACATCGAGGTGCTGCAGCTGGAGAAGACCGGCTCGTTCAAATGGCAACGCGGCGGCGAGGAGGCGTTCGACGCCGCCAAGCTGGAGAAGGCGCTGGCCAAGGATCCGAACGGCCATCTCTATTATTTCGACTATCCGATCGAGGGCGTCGCCTACGATCCGGAGGACGCTTCGACCTACATCACCGTCGCCACGACCCGGCCGGAGACGATGCTGGGCGATACCGGCGTCGCGGTGCATCCGGAGAACGACAAGCTCAAGGGGCTGATCGGCAGGAACGCCGTCCTGCCGCTGGTCGGCCGCGTCATCCCGATCTTCGGCGACGACTATGCCGATCCGGAGAAGGGCACCGGCGCAGTCAAGATCACCCCGGCGCACGACTTCAACGATTTTGATGTCGGCAAGCGCAATTCCCTCAGGGTCGTCAATATCCTGGACGGGGAAGCTCGCATCCTGATTCAGGACAATACCGACTTCCTGGAAGGCGCTGCGCCCGAGGCCGAGACGCTGGCGCTCGACGGTCTCGACCGCTTCGCCGCCCGCAAGGCCGTGGTCGGGCTGATGGCGGCGCGCGGGCTGCTGCGCAAGGTCGAGCCGAACACCCACACCGTGCCGCATGGCGACCGCTCGGACGTCGTGATCGAGCCCTGGCTGACCGACCAGTGGTATGTCGACGTCCAGCCGCTGGCGCAGCGCGCGCTCGCGGCGGTCAAGGACGGCAAGACCCGGATCACGCCGGAAAGCTGGACCAAGACCTACAATGACTGGCTCGAGAACATCGAGCCCTGGTGCGTCTCGCGCCAGCTCTGGTGGGGCCACCAGATCCCGGCCTGGTACGGGCCGGACGGCGAATGCTTCGTCGCCGAGTCGGAGGCCGGTGCGCAGGCGCTGGCGCTGGCCCACTATGGCGGGCCGGTCGAGCTCAAGCGCGACGAGGACGTGCTCGACACCTGGTTCTCCTCGGCGCTGTGGCCGTTCTCGACCCTGGGCTGGCCGGAGGAGACGCCCGAGCTCAAGCGCTACTACCCGACCGCGACGCTGGTCACCGGCTTCGACATCATCTTCTTCTGGGTCGCCCGGATGATGATGATGGGCCTCAACTTCATGGACGAGGTGCCGTTCCGCGACGTCTATCTCCACGCGATGGTTCGCGACGAGAAGGGCGCGAAGATGTCGAAGTCGAAAGGCAACGTCATCGACCCGCTGGTGCTGATCGACACCTATGGCGCCGATGCGCTGCGCTTCACCTTCGCGGCGATGGCGGCGCAGGGGCGCGACATCAAGCTCGCGACCTCGCGCGTCGAGGGCTACCGCAACTTCGCGACCAAGATCTGGAACGCGGCCCGCTTCGCTGAGATCAATGGCTGCCTGCGGGCCGAAGGCTTCGATCCGGCCACGGTCAAGCTGCCGCTGAACCGCTGGATCCTGTCGGAGGCGGCGCGCGCGGCCGATGCGGTCGCCGCCGGCATCGCCGAGTTCAAGTTCAACGAGGCGGCGGATGCGGCCTATCGCTTCGTCTGGGGCCAGTTCTGCGACTGGTATCTCGAACTGTCGAAGCCGGTGCTGCAGGCCGAGGAACTCGACGCGGCCGGGACTGCTGCACGTACGGAGACGCAGGCGACGGTCGCCCATGTCATCGACCTGATCTGCCAGCTGCTGCACCCGTTCATGCCGTTCCTGACCGAGGAGCTCTGGGTGCAGAAGGCCAATGCCGGCGCGGCGCGCGTCGTGCCGGCCGGGGAGGCGGGGCTGGTCTGCCTCACCCGTTGGCCGGAGCTCTCCGCTCTGGTCGACGAGACGGCGGAGGCCGAGATCGGCTTCGTCGTCGACCTCATCTCCGACATCCGCTCGATCCGCTCGGAGACCAATGTGCCGGGTGGGACGCAGGTGCCGCTGGTGCTGGTCAAGGCGAGCGCTGCGACCAAGGCGGCGGTCGAGGCCTGGGCGCCGATGATCGAGCGGCTGGCGCGGCTCTCCGCGATCGAGTTCGCCGATGAGGCGCCCGGCCAGTCGGCGCAGATCATCGTGCGCGGCGAGGTCGCGGCGCTGCCGCTGGCGGGGATCATCGATCTCGATGCTGAGCGCGGCCGTCTCGCCAAGGAACTCGGCAAGCTCGACCAGGACATCGCCGCGGTCGAGCGCAAGCTCGGCAATCCCGATTTCATGGCGCGTGCGCCGGAGGAGATCGTCGAGGAGAATCGCGAGCGCAAGGCGGCGGCCGAGGCGCGCAAGCTGAAGATCGCTGAGGCGCTGGAGCGGCTCGCCTGAGCCGTTCCTGTCACGTGCGCGTCAGGTGAAACTTGGTATGGTTCCAGGCAATGAGCCTGGAGCCCTGCCATGTTCCGCCGCAACGCCTTCGGTCGATTCAGCGTCGATGATTTCCTGACCGAGGCCGGCACGCCGTCGCGGCGGCGCTTCCTGACCGGGCTCGCGGCCTCTGGCCTGCTGCTGACCGGCGGCGGCATCATCGACCAGCGCCTCTGGGCCAATCCGGTCTTCGCCGCCTATCCGTTCGGCCTCGGCATCGCCTCCGGCGACCCGTCCGCCGACGGCTTCGTGATCTGGACCAAGCTCGCGCCGCTGCCGCTCGCGCGCAATGGCGGCATGCCGATGAAGGCGGTCGAGGTCGCCTACGAGATCGCGACCGAGGCCAATATGCGCGGGGTGATGCAGCGTGGCACGGCGCTGGCGCGGCCCGAGCTCGGCCATGCTGTCCATGTCGAGATCGCCGGGCTGGAGCCCAATCGCGACTATTTCTATCGTTTCAGCTGCGGCGGCGAACGCACCATGATCGGCCGGGCCCGGACGCTGCCGTCTGCAGGAGCGGGCATCGAGCGCGTCAATTTCGGCGTGCTCGGCTGCCAGCGCTACGAGGACGGCTTCTTCACCGCCTTCCGCCATGTCGCCGAGGAGCGCTTCGACTTCGTCTTCCACTATGGCGACTACATCTATGAATACCGGATGGTCAGGCCGAATGAGCGGCCGCTGCCGGTCGCCCGGGTGATGCCCGGCGAGCCCGACGAGATCTACGCGCTCGCCGACTATCGCCAGCGCTACGCCATCTACAAGATGGATCCCGACCTCCAGCTCGCCCATGCCTCGGCGCCCTGGATCGTCTCCTTCGACGACCACGAGGTCGACAACAACTTCGCCGGTATGGTCTCGGAGGAGGGGATTCCGCCGGAGATCTTCGCGCTGCGCCGCGCCGCCGGCTTCCAGGCCTGGTACGAGCATATGCCGCTGCGCCGGACCTCGCTGCCGAACGGGCCGTGGATCCAGGCCTATCGCCGCTTCCGGTTCGGCGACCTCGCCCAGGTCGACGTGCTCGACACCCGCCAGTTCCGCAGCGACCAGCCCTGCGGCGACGGCTCGCACGCGGCCTGTGCCGATGCGCTGAAGCCTGAGAACACCATGCTCGGCGAGAAGCAGGAGGCCTGGCTCGGCGACGGCCTGCGCGCCTCCAAGGCGCGCTGGAACGTGCTGGCGCAGCAGGTCATGCTCATGCGCCACGACCGCGATCCGGACCCCGAGAAGACCGGCTTCAGCATGGACAAGTGGGACGGCGCCGTCGCGGCGCGCAAGCGGCTGTTCGACACGCTGGAGAGCGCCCGCATCGGCAATGCCGTGGTGCTGACCGGCGATATCCACCAGAACTGGGCCGGCGAGCTCAAGGCCGATTTCGACGATCCGAAATCGAAGACGCTCGGCGTCGAGTTCGTGTCGACCTCGATCACCTCGGGCGGCGACGGCGCCGACATGACCAAGGCAGGGCAGGCGGGCCTGAAGAAGAACCCGCATATCGGCTTCTTCAACAACCAGCGCGGCTATATGCGCCACAGCCTGTCGAAGGATCGCTGGCAGGCGGATTACCGCGTTCTCGACAAGGTGACGGTCGCTGGCGCGGCCGTCTCGACCCGGGCGAGCTTCGTGGTGGAAGCCGGGCAACCTGGCATGAAGCCGGCGTAGCGGGCGCTTGCGGGCGGCAGCGACCAAGCTGCCTTTGGCTTGCCATGAACCGGTCGCGATGTTGACTCTAGCCCAAGAGATTAGTGGCCTGATCGCGACAATTGAATTAATGCATAGGACGCAGGGCAGCCCTGCAACCGGCGCGAGAACCGAGGAACGGTTTCCCTTTCATGCTCAAGCGTGCTTACGACTGGTGCGTTTCCTACGCGTCCCACCCTGCCGCGCCCTGGCTGCTTTTCGCCATCACCTTCGTCGAAAGCTCGGTGAGCCCGCTGCCGCCGCTCCCGCTGCTGATCCCGATGTGCATCGCCCGGCCCGACCGCGCCTGGGTCTATGCCGGCGTCTGCTCGCTCGGCGCCGTCACCGGCGGCTATCTCGGCTATGCGATCGGCGCCTTGCTCTATGAGTCGGTCGGCGCCTGGCTGATCGGCCTCTACGGCCTGCAGGAGAAGGCGGCCCACCTGATCCACACCTCGCAGGACTACTGGTTCTGGGTGCTGCTGACCAAGGGCCTGACCCCGATCCCGTTTAAGATCGTCACGATCATGTCCGGCTTCCTGCATTTCGACATCTGGAAGTTCACGGTCGGCATGGTGATCTCGCGCGTCACCTTCTTCGCGATGATCGCGGTGGCGCTGCGCTATTACGGCGACGACATCCGCATCTTCATCGAGAAGCACTTGCCGATGACGGCGCTGGCGCTGGCGGTGGTCGTGATCGGTGGCTTCTTCGTGCTGCCGATGGTGCTCTGAGTCTCTGGTCGATCGCATTTTCTTCACGCGAACCGGTGCCGACTTCGCTCGAAAATGCTCTGGCGAAAAGCCCCCAGATCCTCCCAAGCTGCTGATTGACCGGCTGCTCGCCGCCTGACCTTCAGGCGGCCTTGGCCTATGGTTGCTCTGATGACGCTGTGGTGGAGGGCTCGATGCATCCATGCCAACGATCGGATGGCGAGGCATGAGCGCCCGTCGCCCAGAGCTCGCCGAGCTCGATTTCGCCAATTTCGCCCGGCAGTTCGATCGCTGCCTGCGACAGGACAAGGTCATTGCCTTCTCGCGCTGGCGCGACATCGTCGAGGCGGTGCCGCCCGGCCTGCAGGACTTCTTCTGGCGCGTCGTCGAAGCCCATCTCAGTCCGGCTGCCGAGACGCGGCTGCGAGGCCTGCGCGACTGGCGCGACTTCCATGGCGAGGTCCTCGACACCCGCTTCCGGCGTCCATCCGCCGAGCGCCCGCAGTTCCGCACGCCGAAGCAGGCCTTCGATTCCTATTCGGCGATCTTCTGGCGCTTCGGCACCACCGATGCGCGCTTCGATCAGAGATTCGGCCGCCTCGTGCTGCTGGCGTTGCGCAAGGAAAGCAGCACGATCGCCAATCGCGGCAAGGGCTCCTATGACGACCTCGTCGTGGTGATGCGCCGGACGGGGCGCTTCCGCGAACTCACGAGCTTCCCGATCTGCACCGAGCCGGGCGCGCAGTACTCGCAGCGCGCCAGTGGCGGCGACGCACGCTACAAGGGGGTCAAGTTCAGCAAGGCCGACGGCGTCGACATCAACAAGGACGGCATCAAGGATGCCGGCCGCCTGACCGAGGGCACCTACCAGTATTTCGAGAAGAAGGGCGGCTTCCTGGGAGATCGGGCCTTCCAGGTTAAGGCGACGCAGGTCGCCGAGCGCGACACCGATGGCGACGGCCGCTTCACCCAGGACGACAAGAGCCGGATCGACCCGTCGGGGGCGGGGACGAGCATGTACATCCACCGCGGCGGGGCGGATAATGTGCTCGAACCCAATACTTGGTCGGCAGGCTGCCAGACCATTCCGAAGAACCGCTATCCGACCTTTCTCAAGGCGGTGGGCAGCCCCAATGCCTTCTATTATGTGCTGGTCAATGCCGCGTCCTGAAGCTCTTGCCGCTGGCTTAGCCGCCTTGCTGCTCGCTGCTCCCGCTGTGCGGGCGCAGTCGGAGGGCGTAGCACCGGCGCCAGCCGGGCAGGTCGCCTGTTCTTTCGGCGCCTTCGTCAGCGAGACCGACCCGGAGGGGCTCAATGTCCGCGCCGGCCCCGGCACGTCCCACAAGGTGCTCGGCACGCTGCCGCCGGTGAAGCTCAGCGGCGACGATCCGCCGGTGCGCGCCATGGTCGAGGTCGAGGTCTCGGCCAGCGCCAATGGCTGGTTCAGGATCGCCAAGGCGCGCGACAACGAGATGCTCACCGATGCCGCGCCACGGCCGATGTTCAAGGGCTCGGGCTGGGTCAGCGGGCGCAAGCTGACGGTGAAGTCGCAGGCCTCCGCAGGCCGGCAACGCCCGGACGCCAAGGCATCGGCTGTCCTCTCAGGTCAGGACGGCGCGAGCTTCGACGGCGACGCCTTCGTCCAGAACGGCCGCTTGCTCGGCTGCAGCGGCAAATGGGTGCTGGTCGAGTATGGCCTGCCAGCGGATAGCGAGGCCCTGTCGGGGCTCGAGATCAAGCCTGCCGCGAAAGCCGGAGCCGAAGCCGGCCGCTTCCGCGCCTGGGTCGATCGCATCTGCGCGACGCAGGAGACGAGCTGCGACGGCGGCTGAGCGATCAGGCTTTGCGGAACACCACGCTGAGATTGTTCGCCGGCATCGCCGTCACCTGCGGCTCGCCGAAGCCGGCGGTTCTCGCGAGCTCGGCGACGGCTTCCAGTTCCCGCAGACCCCATTTCGGATTGCGCCGGCGCAAGCTGTCGTCGAAGACGGCGTTGCTCGCCGCCAGCGGCACGTCGTTCTGGCGATAGGGGCCGTAGAGATAGAGCGGCCCGCCAGCCGGCAAGAGCTGGCCCGCCTGCCGGATCAGCCCCTCCGTCGCGGCCCAGGGCGAGATGTGGACCATGTTGATGCACAGGATCGCATCCGCCTCGGTGACCGGCCAGCGCGGTGCCATCGCATCGAGGCGGATGGCCGGGCGCAGGTTCGGCAGGGCGCCTTCTTGCGCCCAGGCGTCGATGCTGGCGAGCGCGGCCGGATCGGGGTCGCTCGGCTGGAAAACCAGACCCGGAAAGGCGGCGGTGAAGTGGACGGCATGCTCACCGGAGCCGCTGGCGACCTCCAGCACGAGACCTTGCGCCGGCAGGACCTCGCGCAAGACCGCGAGGATCGGCTCGCGGTTGCGCTGTGTCGCCGGAGCAAATTGCCGGGATTCGTCCTGGGTCATCGCCTTCTCCCATCGCGTTCGGCCGTCGATGCGTTATAAGCGGTAAAGAAGCAGGCCGATAGCGAGTGCGGCCCTGCAGCCCCCGAGCTGGTTTTGTTAACGGAGATACTGGTCGTCGTCGTCCTCACCGTCATCAACGGTGTCCTTGCCATGTCGGAACTCGCGGTCGTCTCATCCCGCCCGGCACGGCTCAAAGTCCTTGCCGATCAAGGCAGCAAAGGGGCCGCCACGGCAATCCGGCTCGCCGAGAATCCAGGTCGCTTCCTCTCGACCGTGCAGATCGGCATCACGCTGGTCGGCGTGCTCTCCGGCGCCTTCTCCGGTGCGACGCTCGGCGCCCGCCTGTCGGAATGGCTCGGCACGCATGGTTTCTCGAATGCCGCGGCCGATGCGCTCGGCGTCGGCACCGTCGTCGTCCTGATCACCTATCTCTCGCTGATCCTCGGCGAGCTCGTGCCGAAGCAGATCGCTTTGCGCGACGCCGAGCGCGTCGCCGCGCGTGTCGCGCCGACCATGGCTGTCCTGGCCAAGATCAACGCGCCGCTGGTCTGGCTGCTCGATGCCTCCGGCAAGCTCGTGCTGGCGCTGCTCGGCCAGAAGGGCGAGGCGGAGGAAACGGTCACCGAGGAGGAGGTCCGCACCATCATCGCGGAGGCCGAGAATGCCGGCGTGCTGGAGCGCGACGAGCGCGAGATGATCTCGGGCGTGATGCGCCTCGCCGACCGCTCGGCCCGGGCGCTGATGACGCCGCGCCGCGAGGTCGAGGTGATCGACCTCTCCGACACGCTTGACGAGATCCGTGCGCAGGTTCGCGCAACGCGACGCAATCGCCTGCCGGTGCAGGATGGCGAGGCCGATTCGATCATCGGCATCATCGAGATGAAGGACCTGTTCGAAGCGCTCGCCGACGACAAGGTCGAGTTGCGCAGTCTGGTGCGGGAGGCGCCGGTCGTACTCGACACCACTGGCGCGCTGGAAGTCCTGCGCGCTCTCCGCGCCACCCATGTCCATATGGCGCTGGTCTTCGACGAGTACGGTCATTTCGAGGGCATCATCACCTCGAGCGACGTGCTGGAAGCGATCACTGGCGTCTTCCAGGACGAGGACGAGGAGGAACCGGCGATCGTCACCCGCGCCGACGGCTCCTTCCTGGTCGCCGGCTGGATGCAGGTCGACGAGTTCTCGCATGAGCTCGGCATCCATGTGCCGCGCGACGCCGACTACCAGACCGTCGCCGGCTTCGTGCTGGCCGAGATGAACCGGCTGCCCAATGTCGGCGAGAGCTTCGAGAAGGGCCATTGGCGCTTCGAGGTGGTCGACCTCGACGGCAGGCGGATCGACAAGCTGCTGGTCAGCCGGATCGATTGAGACGAAGGCTGAATGCCATCCGACCAGAAGGTTGATGCGAGGAGGCGCGATGCTCTGCATCAGCGCAAAGCGCTCCCGGCGTGCCGGTTAGATCACCCTAGAACCGGTAATGTAACCGCACGCAGCCCTTGTCGATCGCTTGGGCGCTGATGAGCGTTGGGCTCGCGCGAAAGCCGGTGAGCGGAAAGAGCGGGCGGCCGCCACCGAGCATTTCCGGGATGATGTAGATCTCGATCTCGTCCAAGGCGCCGCGCTCGAGAAAGGCCATCTGCAACTGTCCGCCGCCCAGCATCCAGACGTCGCCGTCGTCCAACTCACGAAGCTCGCGGATCAGCGCATCGAGGTCGCTACGGATTTCCAGTGGACCCTTTGGGTCGTTGATCGTTCGTGACGTGACGACGATGACCCGCTTGTCGCCATAGGCCCAGGGGGAGGGCTCCCCCGCTACGAAATCATACGTGCCGCGCCCCATCACCACGGTGCGCATCCGCTTGAGGAAGACGCCGTAGTCGTGCTCGCCGAGGTTCATACCATCGTATTTGAACAGCCAGTCGAGATTGTCGTCCGCGGTGGCGATCTGGCCATCGAGGCTGGCGGCGATATATCCGAGAACCCTGGCCATGGTGGCCCTCTTATTGATTAATAAATGAACGTACGTTTATATATTACCATGGCAAGACACAAAACAATCCCTGACGAGCACGTGCTCGACAATCTCCTTGAAACGCTGCTGGAGAGCGGACCGGACGGCCTCACCTTCGCCCGTGCGGCGAAGGCCTGCGGCCTCTCACCGGCGACTTTGGTCCAGCGCTACGGCAGCCGCGAGGCGCTGCTTCAGGCTATTCTCCTGCGCGCCTGGGACCGGCTGGACGCGCAGACGGATGTGGCGGACGCGGAGGAGCCGCCGACACCCGAAGGCGCGATAAGCCTTCTGATTCGCCTGATGCCGCCCGAAACCGCGGAGCGCGATGCGACCAACGGGCTTCTGCTGTTGAGGGAGGACATCCGCAATCCAGTCCTGCGCGCTCGCGGCGCTGCCTGGGGCCGTCGCCTCGCCGAAGTCCTCGGCCGTCGCCTTTCGAAGGACAGGACACGAGGCGAACGCCTTGGTTGGCAGATGGCGAGCCTCTGGCAGGGCGCGCATACATGGTGGGCCTTCACACGCGACGCGTCGGCGGAGCAGCCGATCAGGCGGGTGTTGGAGGAGTGGGTAGGAGAGGTGAAATGACGGCTGTCGGAAAGAGCTTCGAGAAGGCCATTGGCGCTTCGAGGTGGTCGATCCTAACGTCGTTGACCGTCTCTGCCTCAACGTGATCTAATCCGCGCAGGGGCCACTCGCGACCGCCCCGTGAGGCGTCAGCCCAAGGATCGCGTCCACACTCCTTAGCTCAAGGATGGACGCTCATGTCTTCCAATATCCAAATCACGCCTGCGCAATTGTCCCGGCTCGTCGGCCTGCCCGATGCGCCGACCCTGGTCGATGTCCGCATCGACGAGGATGTCGCCGCCGATCCGCGCCTGTTGCCGGCGAGCGAGCGTCGCAGCCATCGCGACGTCGCCGCCTGGGCGGGCGCCTATGCCGGCCGCAAGGTCGTCGTCATCTGCCAGCGTGGCCAGAAGCTCAGCGAGGGCGTCGCCGCCTGGCTGCGGCATGAGGGCGTCGAGGCGGAGAACCTCGCTGGGGGATTCGAGGCCTGGCGCGAGGCGGGCGGTCTGCTGGTCGAGACCGGCAAGCTGCCGAAGCGTGATGTCGCCGGGCGCACGCTCTGGGTGACGCGGGCGCGGCCCAAGGTCGACCGCATCGCCTGCCCCTGGCTGATCCGTCGATTCGTCGATCCTCACGCCGTCTTCCTGTTCGTCTCGGCCTCGGAGGTCGCTGATGTCGCCGACCGCTTCGGCGCGACGCCGTTCGACATCGACGGCGTGTTCTGGAGCCATCGCGGCGAGCGCTGCAGCTTCGACACGATGATCGAGGAGTTCGGATTGTCGTCGCCGCCGCTCGACCAGCTCGCCACGATCGTGCGGGCGGCCGACACGGCCCGGCTCGACCTCGTGCCGCAGGCCGCCGGCTTCCTCGCCGCTTCGCTCGGCCTGTCACGGATGTATCGTGACGATCTGGCACAGCTCGACGCCGGCATGCTGTTCTACGACGCCTTCTATCGCTGGTGCCGGGACGCGAGCGAAGAAACCCACAACTGGCCGTCCGCGCCGGTGAAGAGCTGAGGAGCGGACGATGACGGCCACGACGACTGAAGGGGCGGCGACAGCCGCCCCCGCCACGCCAACCCTCGCCGAGGCGACGCGGGTCTGGCTCAAGATCGGCCTGCTCTCCTTCGGCGGGCCGGCCGGGCAGATCGCGCTGATGCACAAGGAACTGGTCGACGAGCGCCGCTGGATCGGCGAGCGCCGTTTCCTGCATGCGCTCAACTACTGCATGCTGCTGCCGGGCCCCGAGGCGCAGCAGCTCGCCACCTATATCGGCTGGCTGATGCACCGGACGGTGGGCGGACTGATCGCCGGACTGCTCTTCATCCTGCCGGGCGCGCTGGTGATGTGGGGCTTATCCCTGCTCTATGTGCTCTACCGCCAGGTGCCGCTGGTCGATGCGGTCTTCTTCGGCGTCAAGGCGGTGGTGCTCGCCATCGTCGTCGAGGCCGGCCTCAAGATCAGCCGGCGGGCGCTGAAGAACCGGGCGATGGTCGCGATCGCGATTGCAGCCTTCCTCGCGCTCTTCCTGCTCAAGGCGCCGTTCCCGTTGGTGATCTTCTGCGCCGGGCTCATCGGCTGGCTCGGCAATCGCTGGGCGCCGGGCCTGTTCGGTGGCGGCGGCCATGCCGGCAAGGACGGTGCGCCGGAGTTCAAGGGCGTGGTCGACCTGATGTTCGAGCGTGGCGAGCTTTCCCATGCCGAGCCCTCGGCGGGGAGGGCGCTCAAGGTTCTGGCGGTCTGGCTGCCGCTCTGGCTCGGGCCGGTCGCGCTGCTCTGGGCGCTGCTCGGCGCCGGCAACGTCTTCACCCAGATCGGCGCCTTCTTCAGCGCCATGGCGGTCGTCACCTTCGGCGGCGCCTATGCCGTGCTGGCCTATGTCGCCCAGGCCGCGGTCGAGACCTATGGCTGGCTGGTCGCCGGCGAGATGGTCGACGGGCTCGGCCTCGCCGAAACGACGCCGGGGCCGCTGATCCTGGTGCTGCAGTTCACCGGTTTCCTCGCCGCCTGGCGTGGGCATGGCGGGCTCGATCCGCTCGTCGCCGGCAGCCTGGGCGGCTTACTGACGGTCTGGGTCACCTTCGCGCCCTGCTTCCTCTGGATCTTCCTGGGGGCGCCCTACATCGAGGCGCTGCGTGGCAACAAGGCGCTTTCGGCGGCGCTCTCGGCGATCACCGCCGCGGTCGTCGGCGTCATTGCCAATCTTGCGCTCTGGTTCGGCCTGCATGTGCTGTTCAAGGCGGTGCGGCCGGTTGTCCTCGGCCCGCTGGCACCCGACCTGCCGGTGCTGGCTTCGCTCGACTGGCGGGCTGCCGTGCTCGCTGCTGTGGCGATGGTCGCGCTGCTGCGCTTCAAGCTCGGCATGGTTCCGGTGCTGGCCGCCTGCGCCGTGGCGGGGGTCGTGCTGGTGCGGCTGGCGAGCTAGCCAAGTCAGTTGTCGACGACGGGAGGCATGAAAGACCCAGGATGCCCATCGGCGCGGAACTGGAACATAAAATATGTCGGAACGCAGGTTCCTTTGCCAGGTCTTGCCTTTGGATGCTCATATGTGCCGGTACAGATGTAGTCCTCGCGGCAGGGATTTTCTCTATCGCAAGCTCTTAGCGCAGCAAAAACCGTGTTTTCTTGCATGCAGGTCTCATGATTGGCGCCCTGTTGGTTAATGCACTCCGTAAATTTCCCATCGACAATTTTTCCGCAAGTCGCTTCTGGAGGAATTCGATCACAATTCTTCAATCTCAGTGTCCCGTTAGGGAAGCCGCTGGATTGGGGCGACGCGTTGAATTCCTGTGGCCATGATAGACGGTTCTTCACTTTGATATCGTACTTGTCCTGGCCATATTGCGGGCGGCCGTTAACGGATTCTCGCGTGACGCGCCCAATGTGAACGGGGTCACCAAGCTCGTGCCCCGAGCCGCTGACGCAGGTCCCGATATTTGGGAAATCGTCCGTTATGTTCAGAACGGCGCAGTTCAAGCCGCGCCGACAGGCAAGATGCGCGAACCGGTTATCATTCGCTGCGTTCGCATGGCAGGTCGCTCCCCAGCCATCGTAGAGTTGGGTGCGCGCGAGCGCATCAGCCTGCGCAGGAAGTGGCCGGGACGCAAAGCCCCGAGCATAGGCTGGTGTGCGCCCTTCTGCCATTGCCTGGACGATGCTCCGACGGCGCGGCAAATCGGAAAAGAAGTGTGCCGATCCTGCTACTGAAACCGAGTTGGTTGGCGCTTCTCCGGCACGGTCGATTCCGATGAAATGGAAACCAGCGATCGAGCGCGACTGGTGGCAACCAGAACAGGAGATGTCCTGCAAGCGCAGCTTCAGCGTCTCGACATCGTGAATGTTGCTGAGACCGCTCGGCTGTTTGGCCAAATAGGCGTCGAGACGCCCCTTGAGGTCTTCATCGTCAAACAGCCCTTCAAATGGATTATTACCGGAACGGCTATGCCCGCCGGGAGCTACGGAAATCGCTTTCGTTGCCAGGAAACCATCGGGGATACGGATGGTCCCCTGATCCAGGCGCTCAAGATTCGCCGGCCTCATCAGCCAGTTCAGCAACCTGCGACGGAGTGGCTGATCGCTCATCAGGAGCTGCCGATCCACTTGGTTCTCGAGAATCTGCAGGGTGAAGAGGTTTTTGCGCTTCTTGTCCCATTCGAACACGCGCATGAGATATTCGGCGTAAGTGCCAAAATCCGGTGCGTGGCCTGCGCGGAGCCGGAAGACCTGGATATTCGTTTCGATCTTGTGCAGTTCAGCGAACCGTAAATCCTTCAGGACGTCCAGGGCTTTGTCGGCGTCGCCGCTACCCATGCCGTCTTGAATTCTCATCCAGTTTTGCGCCAGCGCTTGGCAGCTGACGCTCTGGCGGTACGCGGGGGCGCGTGCCGTCAGGACAAGATTCAAGGTTAGCGGCAGACGCGAATCGAGCTCTCCTCGGCTCGTGTCAATTCGATAGACGAAGCGGTAGATAAACCGGATTTCACCGCAGGATTCCGGGTTGAGATAGGCCCTGTCCATTCGGTTGACGATGCCAGACAGCTCCCAGCCAGAGTTCTTGTCTCTGAGAAGTGACACTCTGAATTGAGAGCGGTATTTTTCGTCGTCCCCCGATGCTGGGATCGTCTGTTGCACGCGTGGCTCGAGACTGTTGTCGCGTGCTTTGCCAAGATCTTCCGAGAGCTTGTCTATGACCACCCGTAAGCTTCGATTTGCGAAGAGATCCGAGTTTGCAATCCGCAAGCCACCGGCTGTCGCAGACTGACTTATACCGCCGTAACGTGCCAAAAGAGCGCCGATCCCGAAGCCTTGGCGCTCGATCTTCTCCAGAAGGGCCGGGTTTGTAATCGCCGTTCCTGCTTCAAGCGCTGTCGCTGGCCCCAAAACTGGAAAAAGCAGAAACGCCACCGTTGCAATAAGAACCGAAAAATATCGGAACGCGACATATCGGGCAGCAATACCCGCAGTCATCAAGTGGCTGGCTGATCGGTGGTGTCGGAAGCGGCGGACATAGGGCAGGACGATCGCGGCCGAACGCTTGCGGGGTCTGCCGAACTCGCAAGGCAGAGGGCAGTCAAAAACAGTGACGCTGCGCCTTACGGACCTGTTCATCTCGTTGCCTTTGACGCTCGACCTTACGTTGCGGAAGTAAAGCTGAGAGTCGGATAAGTGGCAAGTCGCGGTCCGTTATATTGCGCGCCCCGAGGAGCGAGGGCGGATTTGTCAGCCAGGAACTAGAAGCATCGACCACCGAGTATGCCGATCCAGGCAGTAGAAGCTGCGCTCGGTTGAAATTATTGCGCCCTGCGGAATTCTGAACTGCCGATCGTGGTGATTGCGAGTCGAGAGTGAAATGGTCATTTCGGCGGGCGGAGGCCCCAGAGATGACCCACCGTTTCCTCGAGATCGCGACGACACCGGCCGTGAAGGCGGCGCAGGAGGCGCTAGGCAGCCGGCGCTCCTATGCCAGGCAGGAGGAGGGCGAGCCGCATAACCACCGGCTCGGCGAGGCCGAGGCCGGCTTCATCGCGGCGCGCGATTCCTTTTATCTCGCGAGCGTGTCGGAGACCGGCTGGCCCTATCTGCAGCATCGCGGCGGGCCGGCCGGGTTTCTGCGTGTGCTCGACGAGACGACGCTCGGCTTCGCCGACCTGCGCGGCAACCGGCAATACCTGAGCCTCGGCAATCTCACGGCCGACGACCGGCTCTGCCTGTTCCTGATGGACTACGGCCACAGGGCGCGGCTGAAGATTTTCGGCCGGGCCCGGTTCCATGACCTCGCCACCGAGCCGGAGCTGGCGCGGCGCCTAATCGTGCCGGGCTATCGCGCCGTTCCGGAGCGCGGCGTCACCATCAAGGTCGAGGCCTTCGACTGGAACTGCCCGCAGCACATCACGCCGCGCTTCAGCGAGGCCGAACTCACGCCGGCGCTCGCACCGGTGCGGCAGCGGCTCGAAGAGCTCGAAGTGGAAAATGCCCGGCTGCGGGCCGAACTCGCCGCGCGGGCTCCGGCTTAACGCCGGTCGCCCGGCTCGATCACCCGGTATTCGGCGTCGACGATCTCGCCGCGGGCGGCGTCCTGCGGCCTGCGCTCGAAAGGATTGTCGGGGTTGATGCCGGCGGCGCGCATGCGGCGGCGCATCTGCCAGGCGGCGAAAGCGCCGCCGGCGATGACCAGCGGCACGAGGATCAGCGCCAGGCTGGCTGCGACCAGGAAAATCAGCACCCCGACGACAAAGGCACCGGCCATGACCAGCCAGCTCGCCCAGCGGGGCAAGCGGACCAGGCGGGCGCTGGCGGCGTTGTTGAGGTCGATACGGATCATTGGCTCGTTTCGTTTCGTGTCACCCGCGGACAATCTAGGAAGCGAATGCGGCGTTGACGAGATCGGGCGAGCCCAGGCGATGACGATTTCGTCAGGACGGCGCGCGCCAGTCATAGATCCAGGCATGGCGCTGGCGCATGCCGTCGGGGCCCATGCGGCGCATGGCGAAGTCGCGGGCGAAGCTCCAGGGCCGGCCGAGATGATAGGCCTCGCCATTCTTGCGGCTGGCCTGCTGGACGCGCGAGGCGCGTTCGGAGCGCGCCTTGGCATAGGCCGCCAGCGCCGCCGGCACGGAAGCCGTCCCTTCGCTCGACAGTCGCGTCGCAAGCTCATGGGCCAGCACGGCGGCGTCCTCGATCGCGAGGGCGGCGCCCTGTGCCAGGAAGGGCAGGATCGGGTGGGCGGCGTCGCCGAGCAAGGCGATGCGGCCCTTCGCCATCCGGGCCGGCGCACGGTCGTAGAGCGACCAGATCCGCCAGTTCGGGGCTCGCTCGATCAGTTCGCGCAGGCCGGGGCCGGCAGTACCGGCGATCTCGGTCAGTTGGGAAGCTTCGCCCTCGCGCGACCAGCCGGGGCGGGCCTCGCGCGCGGCGCGGATCAGGACGAGGTTAATCTCCTTGCCGCCCGAGACGGGGTAATGCACCGCATGGCGGGCCGAGCCGAGATGCAGCGCTACCGCCGGGCGGCGCAGCGCTTCAGGCAAACCGTCCGCGGGGATCAGCGAGCGCCAGGCCTCCCAGCCGGTGAAGCTGGGCTCGGTCATATCGCCGACGAGGGCGCGGGCGCGCGACCAGAGGCCGTCGGCGCCGATCAGGGCCATCGCCTCGACCGTTTCGGTTCCTCCGCTCTCGCTGGCGAGCGTGACGGTGACGCCTTCCTCGGTCTCATGCGCGTCGGCGAGGCCGCGGCCGATGATCCAGCGGATGTTCGGCAAGGTCCTGGCCGAATCGAGCAGGAGCTGATGCAGGTCGGCCCGCTTCAGCGAGCGCGACGGCGTCGCGCCCTCGACCGGTGGCGCGAACGGCATGGCGAGCAGGGGCTTGCCGCCGCCCCAATGGCCGATCGCCAGCGCCTCGGGCCGAATCGCGGCGCGGCGCAAGGCGAGGCCGAGATCAAGCGATTCGAGTACGCGCCCGGCATTGGGCGAGACCTGGATGCCGGCGCCGGCCTCGTCGAAGCGGGTGCGCTTCTCGGCGATGGCGACGGGGATGCCGCGGCGGGCGAGCGCGATCGCGGCGGTCAAGCCGCCGATGCCGGCGCCCGCGATGAGGATAGGGAGATTGGCCACGATGTCATCTCCTGCCGCGCCCCCGGCAGGATGTCCTCACGCCGCCTTGGCGGCGGTGTCGTGATACTCGCACTCGGCCGGCTTGCAATGGCCGTGGCCGAGCGAGGGCTCGTATTTGAACAGCGTCGAGCAATAGGGGCAGACGATCTCGTCGTCCGAGCCCATGTCGAGGAAGACATGCGGATGGTCGAAGGGCGGCTTGGCGCCGATGCACATGAACTCGCGCGCGCCGACATGGATCACGGCGACGCCGGGATCATTGTGGAAATGCGGGGTGCCGTGATCGGCCATGGTTCTCGTCCTTGTAAAGTCGGCGGCACGATAGTCGCTCGGCCGCGGGGGCGCCAGTGTGTGGTTCGCAGATCGCAACGCATCCTGCCGTGACCTGTCGCCGCTGAGCGCGGCGAGGCGATCAGGGCTGGCGGGCGCAGGTCATGCCGATTTCGCGAGCCCGCTCGGTCTCTGCCGGGCTCAGCGCATCGGCCATGGCTTTGACCCAGAGATTGGCCTGCTTGAGCCCGTCCATCGAGCAGCCGCAGACGCGCTCGCAGATGTCCTTCGGCGTGCCATTCCCGGTGCAAGAGCGCTGGCAGGCGGTCAGGAACGGAGCGGCCTCGGCATCCGGCAGCTTCGGGGCCATATGCCCGGTCGCCTGCATGAACAGGAACAACGCGCCGATGAACAGCGGCTGGTGAACGAGATAGACGAACAGGCTGTTGCGGCCGCCGAGGACAACGATCTTCGCCGGAGCTGACGTCGCCCGCCAGCTCGCCCAGCCGCTGCCCTGTGCCCTCGGCAGAATGATCCGTGCCAGCGCCATGCCGGCGAGCACGCAGCCGAACCAGGGAAACACCGGGACGAAATCGGCGGTCACCGGCCAGGGGCCGAAGCCGAGGAAGGCGAGCCAGTCCTGCGTGAACAGGTCGTGGCCCAGAATGAAGGGCAAAGCGAACACGATGACGGCCGCGATGGCGATGACGGCTGTGGGCAGGAACAGGAAGGGCAGGGCCAGCAGGCTCGCCAGCGCGATGTGGTGCAGGATGCCGAAGAAGATGAAGACGTCCGGCAGCGCGAACCAGGTGGCGGAGGTGACGAGGATCGCCGCGCAGGCGACCAAGGCGAGGCGGCGCAGATAATTGCCGCGGTCGAAGCCCTTGCGCGTCGCCAGCACCAGGCTGAAGCCGACGATCGCCAGGAAGGAGCCGGCGATCAGCCGGGCGAAGGCGCGCCAGGCCGGGTCAGTGACGACATCGACCCGGATCAGCCGAAAGAAAGAAAGGTCATAGGCGAAGTGGTAGACGAACATCGCGAGCAGCGCGATGCCGCGGGCCAGATCGACGAGTTCGATACGGCCGCTGGCCGGAGATTGGGCTTGCTCGCTCATGGTCTCGTCATAAGCGGCGGGATGCGGCTGGGGAAGGGGTGGTCCGCACCTGCGAGCCGCCAAGCCTGCTACCCAAAGCCGCGCCGCCATGGCAGACCTGCCTGAAGACCAGAGCAGCCGGCGGCAGGGCCATGCAGACATTCGACTCCGACGGCGTGAGCATCGCCTATCTCGACCTCGCCCCGACCGGCGAAGGGACGGGCGATCCGATCGTGCTGATCCATGGCTTCGCCTCGAGCCATGCGGTGAACTGGGTCAACACGCAGTGGACGAAGACGCTGACCCATGCCGGCCGGCGCGTCGTGCTCTACGACAATCGCGGCCATGGCCGCAGCCAGAAGCTCTACGATCCCGAGGCCTATCACTCGAACATCATGGCCGAGGATGCGCGCCGGCTGATGGACCACCTCTCGATCGAGCGTGCCGACATCATGGGCTATTCGATGGGGGCGCGGATCTCCTCGCATCTGACGCTCAACCACCCGGAGCGCGTGCGTTCGCTGCTGCTCGGGGGCTTGGGCATCCATCTGGTCGAGGGCGTCGGCCTGCCGCTCGGTATCGCCGACGCGATGGAAGCACCCTCGCTCGCCGACCTGACCGACCCGATGCAGCGCATGTTCCGGGCCTTCGCCGAGAACACCGGCAGCGACCTGTGGGCCCTCGCGGCCTGCATACGCGGCACGCGCCAGACGCTGAGCAAGGAGGAGGTCGGCAAGATCGCGGTGCCGACCCTGGTCAGCGTCGGCACTAGGGACGACGTCTCCGGCTCCGGGCCGGAGCTGGCGGCGTTGATCCCCGGCGCGGAAAGCTTTGCCATCGAGGGGCGCGATCACAATCTCGCGGTTGGTGACCGCACGCACAAGCAGGCAGTGGTCGAGTTCCTGGCGCGTCGGCCGTAGAATAACGTTCTCCGCAGGTAGAATATTATTCTACAGCAATGGCTTGCGGCACTTGCCTCGCAAATCGATTCTTGTTCTTCGCGGCTTGATTCAGCTAGAAGGCGGCACCACGTGCTCTGGCGCGAGCTGATCGCGCCAGTTTGATCTACGAGCGAACCGCAGCGGAGAACGCCATGCCATCCGGGCGCCCGAACATCGAGATCCGCGATCCCGCCACCGGCCTCGACCGGCTCGATCCCGTCTGGTCGCGCCTGCGCAACGAGGCTGAGCAGGCGATCGCGAGCGAGCCGGCAATGGCGAGCTTCATTCTGGCGACGATCGCGAACCAGCCGAGCTTCGAGGCCGCGGTCGGCCATCGCATCGCGGCGCGACTCGGCCATGGCGCCGTGCCGGCCGAACTGATCGCGCAGGCCTTCGACGAGGCGATCGAGGCCGATCCCGAGATCGGGCAGGGCATCCGCGCCGACGTCCTCGCCGTGCTCGACCGCGATCCCGCCTGCTACCGGCTGATCGAGCCGGTGCTCTATTTCAAGGGCTTCCACGCACTGCAGACGCACCGCCTGGCAAACTGGCTGTGGCGGCAGGACCGGCGCGACTTCGCGCTCTATTTGCAGAGCCGCTCCTCCGAGGTGTTCCAGACCGACATCAACCCGGCTGCGAAGATCGGCAGAGGCGTCTTTCTCGACCACGCCACCGGCCTCGTCGTCGGCGAGACCACGGTGATCGAGGACAATGTCTCGATGCTGCAGGACGTGACACTCGGCGGTACCGGCAAGCAGGGCGGCGATCGCCACCCCAAGATCCGCAAGGGCGTGCTGATCGGCGCCGGCGCCAAGATCCTCGGCAACATCGAGGTTGGGCAATGCGCCCGCGTCGCCGCCGGCTCGGTTGTGCTCGCGGCGGTGCCGCGCAACACCACGGTCGCCGGCGTGCCGGCCAAGGTGGTGGGCGAGGCCGGCTGCGCGGAGCCGTCACGCTCGATGGACCAGATCCTCGCCGGCGATTGCGGCGGCGGCATCTGAGGCCGTCCCGAAACTCTTTCAGCCCTCATCCTGAGGAGCGGACGTTAGTCCGCGTCTCGAAGGATGCTCCAGCTAGTTCGGGAGCCTCCTGAAGCATCCTTCGAGACGCCGCTGCGCGGCTCCTCAGGATGAGGGCAGTAGGTGAGGCCCCTCAGCCCTGCACGAGCTTCTTCTTGTGGTCGTCGAGATGGCCGAGATCGCGCTCGGGATCGAGCCGGTCGCGCACGCGCTGCTTGAGCTGCTTCACATCGGGGAAGCCGCCATCGACGGTGCGATCCCAGATCAGATCGCCGTCATAGTGGATCTGGAAGACGCCGCCGGTGCGCGGGATCAGCACGACCTCGCCGAGGTCCTGGCCGAAGGTCTGCAATAGCTCCTGCGCCATCCAGGCGGAGCGGAGCAGCCAGTTGCACATGCTGCAATAAGTGATGGCGATGCGCGGGCCGGGCTTGGGTTCGGTCATGGGATGTCCCTGCTCAGATAGATGAGCTCTCTTAAGCCTTGGCAGGCGTCGCACGCTAGCCACTTGGCCAAGGTGTGTGTGCCGGCCCTGCCACTGATCCGAAATGGTTGCTGTTGCTGTCTCAGCAACACGCTGTTCAACTCTGGCTGGCTACAGTCGGCGTTTGCAACTGGCTAGCAAGGCTCCTCCTGATCCTGGAGCCCTCCGATGAGCTATTCCGCGAGCCTTTGGCTCTTCCAGCTGGCGACGGCGTCCGGCCTGGCGCTATGGATGGTCGTGGCGGTGATCAACAACCTGCAGGGCTTTGCCGCTTCGAAAGGGGCCATCGGGCTGACGATGGCGATGAAGCTGCTGCAGGAAGAGCCGTTCCGCGACCTGCCGTTCCGGAAGCGCGCCATTGAGTCGACGGCATTGCACGGTGCAGCCCTTGTCGGCGTCATCATCCTTCAGATCGCCAGCGCGATCCCGCTCGTGGCCGGTACGGTGCTACTGATCGCGTCGCCTGGATTGCCTGCAACGGCGTCCCTCAGCGCGATCTTCAACCTCGGCCTGGCGCCGTTCCTGCTATGCTGGTCGTTGATGTTCACTTGTGGCTTGTGGTTCGGCTTCTGGATCAGGCAGGAAGGGCTGCTCCTGACCCAGCTGCTCCTCGCGCTTTGGGGCTTTGCGGGTTTCGCGGTGCTGAATGCTGGGCAATTGGCGGGATAGCTGAACGCCGGCGGTCGCCGGAAATTCGATCGCAATCGCCTCGAATTGTGCCGAAACGCGCTCCAGCTTGCATCCCGCCCGAAAACGCCCTAATGCGACCGCGTTTTCCGGCCCTGCGCGGGCGTCGTCAGGAACAAGGTGTCATGGCCAAAGAGAAGTTTTCGCGGACGAAGCCGCACTGCAACATTGGTACGATTGGTCACGTCGACCATGGCAAGACGTCTTTGACGGCTGCGATCACGAAGGTTCTGGCGGAGTCGGGTGGTGCGTCGTTCACGGCGTAT
>JAAEQB010000088.1 GCA_024231975.1 Allobosea sp. | reverse complement strand
TGGTCGGCGCTGCCGGTCAGCGACCGCCTTGCGCTGCCGTGGACGACTCACCTGGCAGAGGCCGCCGGACCGTTGTTTCACCTCGCCAACGCTCCCGATCCCGAATCGGTGCGCGCGGCGCAAGCGGAACCGAAGCAGTGGTTGGTGCTGGGCAGCGGCCGCGGGCCTGGCGATGCCGCGGGGGGCAGCGACGCCTTGGCCCGGATCATCGCCGGCCCCGCGCCGCGGCTCACGGAGCTCTACGAAGGGTTTCGCCGCCAGGGGCTCAGCCTGATCGCCGGCAGCGACCGGGTCCGACGCTGGATCGACCGGCTCGAGGGCGGCGAACCGCCGCCCCCAAAGCGAGTCAAGAAGCGGCGTGCGGACGCCCCGATCGAGGCAATCGTTCAAGCCGGCGAGCTGGCGCGCAAGAGCTCGGATCCCCATGGATTTCTGCTCCGGGAGACGTCGAAGCTCCTGCCGCGCGAGCCGCTGGCGCGCGCGCGCATGGTCGTCGATCTGCTGCTCTCGCCGGCGTTGCGGCCGTGGGTCAAACGGCTCGTCGAGACCGAGTTTCGGGACAAGGCATTGCGGAGCGCGGGTGCGGCGGTGCTCCGGGTACTGCCGCGGGTTGGGGAGCTGGCCCGGCGCGGCAACCTGCTTTTGCGCATTGCCGCTTCGCTGGGGGAACGGTGGAGCGAAGATCCCGTGAGGGTGACGAGGTTTCTTCACCAGGCTGCGGATCTTGGGCGTTGGGACGCAGTCGCCGCGTTGCTGCGCGCTTCCGAACGGGGCCGGCACAGCTTGCTCGATGACCTGGCGCTCAGGGATGAGCACAGGTTGCTCGCCCAGATCGGCGACGCCGCACGGCAGCCGGCTCACCGCTGGGATCTTCTCCCCTTCGCCGGACGGATCGCCAGCTCCTGCCGCCG
>JAAEQB010000087.1 GCA_024231975.1 Allobosea sp. | reverse complement strand
CTGGACCAGCACAATCATCGACGAATAGGGGGTCACGATGCCGTGTTCGATGGCTATGGCGTGCAGGTAGTCGAGCGTGTCCAACTGGTCCAACGCGCCGCGCTGGCGGTGCATCTCGGCCAGGATAAGCCGGCGGGCCGCGAAAGCCGCGAAATCGTCGCTGGCAGTATGAACCACGTCGCCAGGTTCGGCCTCAGCGGCCCCGGTC
Organism: Allobosea sp.; assembly: GCA_024231975.1. Classification (GTDB taxonomy): domain Bacteria; phylum Pseudomonadota; class Alphaproteobacteria; order Rhizobiales; family Beijerinckiaceae; genus Allobosea. The sequence continues at coordinate 918 of JAAEQB010000087.1, read as the reverse complement.
GAAACGGTTGACCACACATAGCCATCTATCACGTCACTCGTCGCGCTGGAGGAGACATCGAGCGAAGCGGCAGCCGGGCCGCGCATAATCGCCAGCCGGGTCAGGGCCTCCTCGACATCGCCGGCCACCCCTCCCCCGCTGGCCTGGATTGCTTCCAACGTGTCGTCGTCATAACCCAGGGGAAAGTTGTGGCCGAGGTGGACCATCCACACCGGCGCGTCGGGCAGCGGGACCTCGACGTCGCCATCGCCCAGCTCGTAGCCGCTATCATCGGTGAGAACCAAAACCGCGTCATAATCCTGGCCGGTATGGAGCGCGTCAAACTGGGCCAGCAACTCGGCCGCGTTTTGCCCGCCATAGTATATAACGCCATCGAGGTCAAGTTCGGCCAGGTTAACCCGCGATGGCTCCTCGCCCCGGTATTCCGAGGCCGTGAGGTAGACATCGACAGCCGCATCCGAACCCGCCATTTCAGCCAGTCGGGCCAGGGCCGCCTTCACGCCGGCCGTATATTCGACCATACTGCGCGAGCGGTCGAGAACCACCGCCAAACGGAGATCGCCGCCAGCTTCGAGCCGGCCGGCGGCCGGAACGGGGCGGGCCACAATGGTCTCGCCACCCGGAAAGTCGACGCGATGGGCAACCGGCTCCAGGGACGATGTGGCCGGCGTAGACTCCGGCAGCCAGCTTTCCTCGCCGGCCGCCATTGGCCGGCCGTTTACTTGCCGCACCGACTCGGCGTCCCAATAAACATTACGCTTTTCGGCCAGACGCGGCAGAGGCCAGGCCTTGTCGCTGGCAAACACGCGCCACGTCAGCCACATATGCAGCGGCGGCCCATCCTCGATGGTCGAGCGCTTCGAGGCCTCATCCCATCGCCGGCCCTGCTGTTCGACCGGAAATACCCGCAGCCGGTAT
>JAAEQB010000086.1 GCA_024231975.1 Allobosea sp. | reverse complement strand
GGCGTCGCCGGGACCGAGGACGTTGCGCTCGCGGATGTCGTAGCCGTCGATCCCGACTTTCTCGGCGATGAGATCGAGCACGCCCTCGATGGCGAAAGCGGCCTGGTTGGCGCCGAAGCCGCGCATGGCGCCGCACGGCGGATTGTTGGTGTAGACGGTCTTGGCCTCGACGTCGACGTGGGGCACCCGGTACGGCCCGCAGGAGTGACCGGCGGCGCGCTCGAGGACCTTCATCCCCACCGAGGCATAGGCCCCGGTATCGCCGAGAATCCGCGCCCGCACCGCCTGAAGCCGGCCGTCGGCGTCGGCGCCGGCGGTGTAGCGCAGGGTCAGCGGGTGACGCTTGGGGTGCATCAGGATCGACTGCTCGCGGGTCAGGACCGTGCGCACCGGCCGGCCGACGAGGTAGGCCGCAAGCGCCGTCTGCGCCTGGACCGACAGATCCTCCTTGCCGCCGAACGCGCCGCCGTTGGTGACCAGCTCGACCTCGATGCGGTCGGCGTCGATCCCGAGCACGGCCGCGATCTGACGCTGGTCGTCGTGGACGCCCTGCCCCTGGGAGTAGATCTTGAGCCGCTCGGGCGAGGCTCCCGCGGGCACCGCCAGGCACGCTTCGGGCTCGAGAAAGGCATGCTCGATGCGCTGGGTGGTGAAGGTCCGCTCGACGACGTGCGCGGCCTCGGCGAGCGCGGCGTCGACGTCGCCGCGGGAAAACGAACAGACTTCGAGCAGATTGCCGGCGGCGTGGACCGGCGGCGCGCCGGGCTCCAGGGCGGCGGCGGGATCGCTCACCGGCTCCAGGACCTCGTAGTCCACGGCCACCGCGGCGGCCGCCTGGCGGGCGTGAAAGCGGCTGTCGGCGAGCACCAGGGCGACGACGTCGCCGACGCAGTGGGTGATCTCGCCCGGGGCCACGAAGACCGGCCAGTCGCGGACGATGAGCCCCACGTGCCGCTCACCCGGGACATCGTCGGCCATCAGCACCCGCTCCACTCCGGGCATCTCGAGGGCCGGCGCGGGGTCGATGCCGAGGACCTTGGCGCGCGGATGAGCGCTCAGGACCACGGCGGCGTGGAGCATGCCGTCGGCGCTCATGTCGCCCACGTAGGGTTTCTCACCCAGGGCATGCTCGTGGCCGCGGTAGCGGGGGCTCGATTT
>JAAEQB010000085.1 GCA_024231975.1 Allobosea sp. | reverse complement strand
GAACACCTTGCCGATGATGACGGGCTTCGCCCAGTTCGGCCCGGTCGAGATGGGTGGCATGTTCTCGGTGGTGAAGGTCCGCGAGGGCCTGGCCAGGAACGACTACAAGGATCCCGGCTGGTTCAAGCATCCCGAAGGCACGGTGGCCTTCGAGTACAAGGGCCAGAAGCTCGCCGAGGCGCCGCGAGGCGCTTCGCCGGACAGCGGCGTCGAGGCGAGCGAGTGGCGGGTCAAGGATCCGCGCAAGCCGAGCCTCGGACCGGACGGCAAGCCGCGCGCGGCCGCAAAGAACCCGCATTCCAATCACTGAAATGGCGACGAAGTAAAACCCACCTCTGGAGAGCTATATGAAAACTGCAACGTTCAAACTGGCTGCGATCGCACTTTTGATGTCCGCCGGAACCGTCTTGGCAGGTCCAGGCGGCGCCGGTCACGGCCATGGCGACGAGACCGCCTATGGCAAGCCAGGCGATCCCAAGAAGCCAGCGCGCCCCGTCCAGGTCGTGATGACCGAGAAGGACGGCAAGATGTCCTTCATCCCCGATCGGATCGAGGTGCGCCGCGGCGAGCAGGTGAAGTTCTCTTTGCGCAACAACGGCGAACTCGATCACGAACTCGTCCTGGCGACGCTCGAGGAGAACCTCAAGCATGCCGTCGAGATGCAGAAGAACCCCGACATGGAGCATGACGATCCGAACGCCAAGCGCCTCGCGCCGAAGAAGACCGGTGAGATCGTCTGGGCCTTCACCAAGGCGGGCGAGTTCGACTTCTCCTGCCTGATCCCCGGTCACCGTGAAGCGGGCATGACCGGCAAGATCATCGTCAAGTAAGCAACTTCTCAGCGAAAGGAGCGTCCCATGCTGAAGACTGCTGCCACCCTCGCATTCCTGATCGTCGCCCTGCCGGCCGCCGCCCAGTCGGTCAGCGGTACCGTCACCAAGGTCGACGAGCCCCAGGGCAAGCTCACCATCAATCACGGCGCGATCAAGAACCTCGACATGGACGCCATGACAATGGTGTTCCGCGCCAGCGATCCGGCCATGCTCAAGGGGCTCAAGGCCGGCGACAAGATCAAGTTCGACGCGGACCGCGTCAACGGCCAGATCACGGTCACCAAGCTCCAGAAGACCAAGTGATGCTCACATGCGGCAAGGCGCAAGTCGCCTTGCCGCATGCAGCTGCCGATGCCGATGCCGGCAAGCTGACCTAGCAAAATCTCCGAGTGCCCTGTCGCAGTCGCCTCGACGCTCAAATGCCGATGAACTCGGCATGGGGCAGCGAGAGCGCGCCTTAGCCTCTGCGCCTTGTGTCCTCCTCGCCGCCACGGACTTGCCGTGGCGTGCAGACAGAATAGTTGAAAGGCGAGCCATGCGATTGGTCTTGCTGGTTGTTCCCGTCACTGTCGTTGCCGTTCACGTGCAGGCCGATGATGGCGATCTGCAGCGCGCGCTTGTCGAAGCGGCCTGTCCCAATGCCAAAGTCACGCGCCTCAAACCGATTGGCCAGAGTGAGGTCTTTGTGGCGAACTGCTCCGGCAGGCGTATCAAGATCGTCTGCACGAACGGACGCTGCTCAGCACATCATCCACCTCATAGTCAGGATGATCCCGAATGAAGTCACACCCAGCAAAGCTCAGCAACTTCGGCAAAGACCTTCGCAGGACCAGCTTCCGCTCGAAGCGATCTCGAATGAGCACGCTATCGTCGCTTTGGGCTGTATCCGCTGCGGCGTTGTTTCTCGGCCAGGCCGAAGCTCAGACGGTCAAGATCGTCGGAATCGGCGCCTCAAGCTGTCAGTATTTCTTGCGAGAAACCAGCGGTAGGCCGGAAGTCGAAAAGAATTTCCTTGCTTGGGCACAGGGCTACATGAGCGGTTTGCTGTGGAGGGCCCCTCCGGGGAAGGATGAAGACCTGGATCTCATGCCAGAGGCTTATCCGCTTCTCAAACAGGCCGAGTTCTTGCGGAACTTCTGCGAACGCAATCCCGGCGCCGATTATAGCGATGGGGTAACCGAACTCTATCTCACCCTGCGCGCGCCCCCAAGCTAGGACGCGTAACAGCTCCAAGCGAAAGCCGGTGGCGCGAATCTGAAATTCATTGCGCCACGAAATTTGAGTCAGAAAGACGTGAACTCTACAATTCAATTTATCCATGACCTGGGTCACCGGATCATGGGTCTTGATTACCCGCATGGTCATTGGCTGATCAACATTGCGGCGGCGCTGTTGTTTGTTGTCGCACCGGCATGGACGCTATGGATTGCTGTCCGATTTTTTCTTCGGCGCTTCTATGGAAGGCGCCGTCGTCGCGCCCGTTTGCGAGCAGCGACTGTGCGCGACGCCCATCGCCTGAACGTCGGCGATCGTGCCCGTTCGCTCGAGGCATACATACTACGCGCTACGGCAAGGCCACAGGCGAAACTCGTGATCATTTCGATCATGACCTTGCCAACGGCATGGCTTCTGCTCGAGATACCTAAGCACATCATCAATCACGCTCTCGCCGATGCCAGCGATAGCGGCCCCGTGGAGATGACCTTCCTGGGCATTCCGCTTGATCGTATGGCGCTCCTGTTTGCGCTGTGCGCAGGCTACTTGGGAGCCCTGACGCTGAACGGGATGATCAAGTACGCGGCTACGCGCAGCCGCGGTCGTGTCAGCGAACGCCTGGTTCGCAGGCTTCGGCTCGGTGTTTTGCGCGGGGCCCGCGCCGGTATGACGGCCGAGCAGCGCGCGCACCTGTCTGCGGTGGTGGTCCAAGAGGTGGAGCCCATCGGGTACTTCGGCGGGAGCCTTGCCGTTGTTCCCGTCATTCAGGGTGGGGCTCTGCTGACCAGCATCCTGTTTCTGATGATGCAGAATCCGGCCCTGGCTTTGGCGGCGCTGCTGATGCTCCCCCTGCAGCTCACCTTCTTGCCTGGCATGCAGAAACGGCTGAACGCGAAGGTCCGCGACAGGGTTCGTTCCACGCGACGGCTCGGCGGACTTATGGTGTCAGATGGTTCCGATCCAAAACTTCTTGGCTCGCGGACTGAAGGCGGCCCATCAGACAAATCGATTTTACGCCGTCAGATGCAGATGACGGCGAGCCTGGAAAAAGTTCGGGTGGAAATCAGCGACCTGAAAGGCAGAATCAAGGGATTTTATAATTACACCTCCAACCTGACGCCGTTCTTTTTCTTCACCATCGGCGGCTATCTGGTTGTGAGAGAGCAATTATCGCTCGGTGCGCTTGTTGCCGCTCTTGCTGCTTACCGCGAAATCTCGCCGGCTCTGCGCGAGCTGTTTGACTACATGCAGAACTGGTCTGATGCGAAGGCTCGCTTCAGCGAGGTCACCAGGGCCATGGGCCAGGGTAGCGCTTCTCCGATACCGATCCGCGCCCAGATGTCCCTTCGTGGCGGGCGAATGGCGAGTTGAGCTCTGGTGGCGGATCGCAGCTGTGCACGACTGGGTCGAATGCGCAGCCGGCCGTATCGCCTGCGCTCGCTACCCGATCCGGACTCGGTCTGGTGTTAGAAACGTGTAGGGAGGAACGATCAGGTTCTTGGGCGCTGGCCTGCGACGCACACGGCCCAGCGCGTCATAAACCGAGCCATGACAGGGGCAGAACCAGCCACCGTACTCGCCGCGAGGATCCCCGGTCTTCTGTCCGAGCGGTATGCACCCGAGATGCGTGCACACTCCGACGACGATCAGCCAATCGGGACGCTGTAAGCGCCTCGCGACGGGTTCGGGGTCCAAAAGAGCGGCGGCGTCGTCATTTTGGTCTCGAGCAATTTGCTCGGGCGTTCTTCGGACAATGAAAACCGGCTGCCCGCGCCATTGGACGGTGATACGCTGACCTGGCTCAATGGGCGCCAGATCGAATTCTGCACTGGCGAGCGCGACCGTGTCGGCGCTCGGTTGGAATGAGGCAACCAGCGGCCAAAGGGAGAATCCTGCCCCCACCGCGCCGGTAAAACCGGTGGTCAGGTAGAGGAAATCTCTCCGAGTGGGTGTGGTATCCGGAGCGGTCGACAATTCGCCCATCATGGGATCACCAAACATGGCTCGCTATGCGAGCAGATTGCAGCGCTCCACCCAAAGCAAGCTGAGGCAGTCAAGTGTGACTGAACGCTGCAGGCATGAATTCTGTCACGATTTCCAGAAGTTGTCTGTTACGTTTAGTTACAGGTCGGCTCCTTTTTTGATTTTTGGAAGGTCTACGACATCTGGCAAATCGGTCGATGCGGAGGCGAAGATGCCCTCATTAAGGGACAATACGCTTGTCCGCGTCGGCAAAGCTGCCGCCCTATCGAGGGCATAAACCGTGTTCTGCCCTATGGGCTGGGGTGTTGCTTTTGGCTGGTCAACCTAACGGATCGTGCGTGCGAGCCAATAGACGTAGGCACGTGCCAGATTGTCGATCCGCTCTCTCTCGTTGTCGGCCCGGTACCACGCTCCGCCGGAGCTCGATGGCAAAGCAAGAAGTTGCGGATGGCGGCCGACGGTCTCGCCCCGTGCGCTTACGATCAGAATCTCACCTTCCAGATAGTCGGTATCGCCTCCGCCGCCGCTTCCGTGACCGCTTCTCGATCCGCGCCCTGCGTAAGACGATAGCGTCAGGCTGGTCAGGCGGACAATCAGCTTCCTCTGAGCAACACCCGTAGGGAAAGCGTTGCGGAGCTCGTCAGTCATCGCCGAACGGAGCCAATCGGCCGCCGATCCTAACCCCAATGAGCGCAATCGGTCGACGTCGACGGAATAGGTGTGCGGCGAGCTGGCCGGCAAATGCGGAGCGGCATTCACGGCTGTCGCGAGGGATGACATCCCGACGGCTGACGCGGCGATGAAAAACTGACGGCGGGAGATAGATGAGGTCACAGGTCCCTCCATCGTTGGCGGTCACCACAGAGGCGAAGATTGCCGGTCATTGACCTAACTCAAAGACCGGTCCGAGAATTGGATCATGCGCCCGCTTCTGCCCGTCGGGAAGTGACAGTTTTCACATGGGTCAAATCAAACTGATTTCTAAGGCGACGTGAATAAAATCACCGAATTATCTGCCAAAACTACATACACTCGTTGCGCATCTGGCGATATACGCGTCGATGATTGCATGGGATGGAGGTTAAGATGTTGAATGTTTTTTCAGGAGCTCGGTCCTTATCGCTTGGTTACATCCCGCTGACCGCCGGGGTCGCCTTCGTTGGCGTGCTGGCGGCGGTCGGAGCTTTTCCATCCAGAGCGGAAGCGCAATCATCGAGCTGGGAGATCGGCTGCGCGCAGACAACTGTAACGCCTGGAAATGGTGATATCCTTCGCGAGTTGAACTGCAGCCGGCAAAAAGACTGCCAAGCCCAGGCAAATCGGCATGGAATGGCAATTTATAGAAATGGCTGCTTGGGAGTAGCGCCATCTGTACGACATTCGCAGCTTAAAAGGTAGAAATGGTGAGAGGGTGGCGATTGATCTGATGGGTGAAAGAACCGGCCCGATGCCTGCCGGATCGGTGATCGCCTTGTCATCAGCGACATTGTGATGCGCGTGCCGCAGTTTCAACCATGTGGCATTCTGCATGAATTGTAATGATCATTTAAATGAAAGAGGCGCTGCTGTCAGGCAAGTGCTGGCAGCGTATTTTATAAGACACAGATCATGTGTAGTGGAAATCGGGAGCGGCAATAATCCCATTTCTCGCTATCTCATTCATAGACCTCAAGTCGTGTACTTGCTCGATCCCAAGCTTGCAGCCTCGCCCGATGATGGCACGCAGAGGGGGCCGCCACCCGAAATCATCCGGATCGTTGGAAAGTACCAGGCTTACAAAATCGTCCCAAGCCGGCCATTCGCCTTAGTTCTGCTAGGGCTTTCCCTCAAAGGTTTTGGATCAAAAACCGATATGGATGACGAGTTTTGCTCGCTTCTGTCGAATGCCGGCACAGTCGTGATCGATTTTGCCGTAAACCATCCGAGGGCAACGGAGCAGTATCAACGTATCCGCCGATTGCGCAGATCAGACCCTGTTGTCGACATAGATCTCAGGATCAACGATGAGGCGATTATTTTGGCTGGATTTTCCGAACGCAAGTTCGTCGTTTTTGAAAGCTGAAGGTTGGACTGACGGTAGGTGCCGGCCGGGCAGCGGACCAGCAGTGCTCGCAACCGAAACGCTCGACGGGTCACGGTCTGGCCGACCTTCCCGATATAAGAAAGGACCGCATCGCGGCGGTCTTTCTCAATCGCGGCGATACCCTAGATTCCGCGCTGAATGCGTCAACGCTCGTGCGTGCGAGAAGCTCCGCGAGTCGTAGCCCGAGCCGTCTTAAGCTCACCCGGTGGCGTCAATCGCAAGCGTTTCCAGTTCGGCGAGCCGGGCGCGCGAGGTTCGTTCCTCGAATCGAGATATATATTCGTCCAGATTGAAGCGGCGTTTCAAGCCGATACCATCGTCATCGTCGATGAATTCAATGCCCTTGATGATAAACAGCGAACGAATCTTGCCGTTTGTCTTGGGCATGAGCTTGCGGGCTCTATTCTCAAATTCCAGGATGGTCCTTTCTCCGACACGCGCTTGCCGGCTGAGTTCTTTAGCGCTCCAGCCTAGCATGGCGCGTGCGACGCGACATTGCTCACTGTTCATCGCGTGGGCTCCCGAGAGCTTGAATTGAGGAGTTGCCGCATCGTTTCGTTCAACCTCCCCGCGGCAACCAGGCGGTTCGAGTGGACCCCCGGCTTGTCGCCGAGGGTCCGATAGGCGTCAGAAATCGCGCTGGATTCGAAGCCGTGCCGAGACGGCGTCACTCGCCGCGAGCGTGAAGGCGCCGCCGCGATTAAGATCCGGCACGCGTCCCTTCGGATCGAGCCTCGTGTAGAGAACCTCGACGCCGATATCGAGACCGCTAACGGGTGACCAGATCAGGTTCGAGCCGGCACGGTATTCCTTGAAATCCGTGACGTTCGTGCTCGTGGCGTTGTCGATGTTCAGATACGAACCGAAGACAGTCTGTCGGATCGTCGGCGTCCAGTAGTGAAGGAACGCCGCCGTCAGCGCATAGCCTCGCGTCTTCTTCAAGGTGGCGCTGCCGACGCCGTTATCGACGGCGACCGCATCGAAGGCGTTGACCAGGATGCCGCCGACCTGAACGGGATTGACGTTGGTGAAGCTGCCATAGGTGCCCGCGCCCAGATAGCTCGAAGCGCCTTCTGCGTAGACGCCCTGGAGCCAGAGCACGTCACCTCTTGCCAACATCGGCAGGTTGAGCTTCAGACCTGCGAGGCCGGCAAAGCCGTATTCCGTATCGAGATTGACGGCCGTATTGCCATTCGCCGTGGTGATTTGGTGGAGCACGCCCGACAGTTGGGCCGAGCCCCAGCCCTGCGTGACGTTCAGGTTGGCGACAATGTCGGGCATGCGGTTGCCGCCGGTCGAGACGACTGGGCCGAACGGAACGTTGTCGAAGGTGTTGAACCGGCGCTCGGCACCATCTTCTGCCGACAGGGTGGCGCTGAAGCCGCTGCCGAACGTCGCCGTATAGGCGAAGAGCTGTGTCGAGGCGTCCGAGCCGCGGAGCAGGCCCCAGTTCAGATCGTTGGCGTAGAAGTCAAAGAAGGACTGGGCACGACCGGCCGTGATCGGACCGAACTGGATGAACGCCTTGTCGAGGAAAGTGGTGTTCGACGAACTCACAGTCTGGAGGGTGGAGCCGGGCACGCGATAGCCACCGCTGTCGCGGTTGATGTCGAAGCGGAGAAAGGCCCTCAGGGTACCGAAGGCGGTCGCCGTGCGAGTGTCGACGTTCAGACGGCCGCGAGCCCGGAAGCCGGAGGCATCGAAGTTGCGGCTATAGGGCTGATCATAAAGGTATTCCGCCCGGACGCGGCCACCGACCCTCAGGCAGGTGTCCGTGCCTGGGATGTAGAAAAAGCCGGCGCCATACGCCGTGCAAACACGGACATACTCGACCGGTGCGCCCTTGCGTGACGGCAGGTCGGCAGCGCCGGCACTGGTGGTGACAGCGAAAGCTGCCGTAGCCATGCCCAATGCTGAAACGAAGCTCTTCATCAATACCTCCAATTGAATTGGCCTTTGCCTTGGCTGAGTCTTGTGATTCAACCGGATGGTATTGGTATTCTTCTCGGTAGTGTCAGACGGTGGAAATATTCACATAAGTAAATTGAGTCCACCCTTGTTGCAAAATCAGCGCATGTGATAGTTTTCACTATGCACGGCGTGAAGAATTTCACCTGTTACAATTTGTAACTTGAAATTCGTTGATCTGATCTTAGCGTTGCCCTTTCAGCAGGGGCGATAGAACCGCGATGACGCATTTTTCTAGAGTCGATAGTTCGGCCGATGCGGCAATATCTGCAGTAATTGCGCGCTCTCGCACGCGACCTTCGCCGGATGCGGGCCCGCGATCGCAGAATACCGGAGCCCCTGCGAACGGTCTGATTCCAAGATGGGAAGGTTTGCTCTCGCTTGTCGTTGGAGGCACTGGATTCGATACCCGAGAGTACTCCCGGCAATGGAATGAATTGCGCGTTGCCGGCTATCTTTCCTTGGGGGTCGCTTTGACAATGCGATGCAGTGCTTTGCAGGCGAGGCACCCCTTTCTCGCAGAAGGCGGGCGCGATGGGGCCGTCTGGATCTGCCGCGAAGTGCCCTTTCACGGGTCGGTTGAATGCGCTCGGTAGGGAGGTCGCCAGTGGGCGATGCAACTGCGTCGCTGGCGCTTGAATGCGCCAGGAGGCCAGGGTCATTTCACTCGGTGCCGCGCAAAAAGAGATACCGAGCCGCGCAATCGGCCGGGATGCGTCCGTCGGTTCAATCAGGTTTGCTGCGGCATCCCGAGCGACGGCCATGTTGACGGCAACTCATATGGCCATCTCGCCTCCGCTTCCGGGCTCGCTGTTGGGCGGCCGCTTTCCCAGGCGGCAGTTCACCAAGGGAACCTTCATCAAGCAGCCTGAGGACAAGACAGACAACATCTACCTGATCGAGGCGGGAAAGGTGATCACCTTTTTCCTGGGCCCTCAGGGGCACGATGTGTCCTTCCTGGAACTGGGTGCAGGGGATTTCGTCGGGGATCTATCGGCATTCGGCAGCGACGAACCAGCGACCTATTTTCAAGCTGTTGACGATACCGCGGTCCTTGTCCTGAGCCGGGGACAATTCCTCGAGGCACTGCGGAATCTGCCGGAGTTTGCTGAACTCGTGGCCAAAACGCTCTGTGGTCGCTTGCTCTCGATGAAGCAGCTCTATGTTGAGAGCAGATTGCTGCCGATGAAGACGCGGCTCTATGCGGAGCTGATCCGTCACGGTGTCCGAGACGGGCAAGGGCGACTATGCATTTCGCCGATGCCGACGCATGCCGAATTGGCGCGCAGAATCGCGTCCCAACGCGAGACGGTCACAAAGCAAATGAGCCATCTGGCGAAGATGGGAGTCATCGATAGCTCCCGCGGGCTTATCACGATCATAGATGAAACGTATTTGCGCTCCGAAATCAGCAAGGCCCTGGGCCTCATGGAGTGGCAGTGAGAGAATTTGCGTAGTTGTGAGTTTTTTCACAGAAATCATTGAGCGCGATGCTAGTATTGCGCTTGGTTGAAGCCGAGCAGGTTCTCAGCCTCCAAAAGAGAGACTTGAGGGGGTCGGACCAGGAATCCGACCTCCTCTTTTTATCGACGTGCCCTGACGGCGCGACTTCTCGCGGATTTGCTCCGAGCGCGATGAGCCGCTATCCCGCGGCCTCGTCCCCAACGGCAAGGGCATTTCGGATCGCGTAGAGTTCGGCAACGAATGCCGAGACGAGGCGGGAGTTCGCGCTGCCAGGCGGCTTCAAGAGCAGGGCACGGAAATGCACTGCCGGTGCGAAGGGACGAACGGCAATCCCCCGGATCATCTTGTCGGCGATGATGAAGGGATTGACGAGGCCTATGCCGAGGCCTTGCGCCGCCAGGATGGCGATAGTGACGCCATACGGCGTTTCCACCAGAATGCGGGGCTGGACACCGTGTTCCGCAAAGATCCTGTCCATGGCAAGCCGCACGGTGTCCTCCGGCGCGAGCGCCAGGAAGCCCTCGTCATTCAAATCCGCAGGCGTGATCACGTCTCGGCTTGCCAGAGGATGTCCCTGAGGCATAACGCAGACGGCGCGAGGCGTGGTGAAGACGCTGTGAAGCACACCATTGGTGTCGATCTCGTCCGCTGCCAGGCCGATGTCGAAGCTGCCTGAGGCCACCAGATCGCGAACGACGTTGGACGTGCGGACCTGATAACTGATCCGCACTTGCGGGTGCTTGCGCGAGAAGGCGGTGATTGCTCGCGGGACGAGGCCATGGCCGAGCGCTGAGAGGCTGGCGACACGGATCGTGCCGGCGCCGACCTCCTTGATCTGGGCGGCGCGCAGCTTGAGACGATCAAGGCCGACCAGGTTCGCCTTCACCTCGGCGTGGAAGAGTTGCCCTTCCCGGGTCGGAACCAGGCGACCGCGAACCCGGTCGAACAGGCTAAACCCGAGCTCAGCTTCGAGCTTGGCGAGCGAGCGGCTGACGGCCGGCTGAGAGGTGTCGAGCAACGCGGCTGCAGCGCCGGCGCCGCCGCTGATCATGATCGCATGAAAGACGTCGATCTCGCGCAAGTTCATGGAGGGCCCATATCAAAATCGGATCGACTCTATCGCTACGGCCATAGATGGCAATGCTGGCGCGAGCTAGCGTCAGTCCATGACGAAATCCGACGACACCTCGCACATTCATCCGCCCGAGCGTTCACGCCAGCCATTCCAGGCAGTGGCAATGCCAGTTGAGCGGGCTTCGACGATCGTTTTCGACGATCTCGAGGCGTTCGAGACCCGAGCTGAGCGCGTCTATGACGGTTTCAGCTACGGGCTTTACGGAACGCCGACGAGCCGGCTCCTCGAGGACCATCTCGCCCAGCTCGAAGGGGCATCGAGGGCGCTCGTCGTTCCATCTGGCATGGCCGCACTGACGCTGGCGACCATGGCCGTCTGCAAAAGCGGCGACCGGGTCCTGATGCCGGAAACGTTGTATGGGCCGGCGCGGGACATGATCCTGCGCTTCCTCGGGCCACTCGGCATTGCGGCGCAAACCTACGATCCGCGGCTCGATGCCGGGATCACGGACCTGCTTGACGAACGGACGCGGCTGGTGTGGGTGGAATCGCCGGGTTCTGGGACCTTCGAGGTTCAGGACGTTCCTGCGATTGTCGCGGCGGCCCACAAGGCTGGCGCGTTGGTCGCAGCCGATAACACCTGGGCTTCCCATCTCCTGTTCAAGCCGCTAGCTCACGGCGTCGACATCGCCATGCAGGCGCTATCGAAACATGCCGGCGGTCATGGCGACCTGCTCATGGGCTCGCTCGCCGTGCGCGACGAAGCCCTGTTCCGGCGCCTGAAGGATACCGCGCGCTTCCTCGGCTACGGCGTCTCTCCGGAAGATTGCGCACTGTGCGAGCGCGGCCTGATGACCATGCCGGTCCGCATGCGTCACGCCGCCGCGAGCGCAGCCGAAATCGTGACCTGGCTGTCACAGCGCCCGGAGGTCGTTCGGATCCTGCACCCGGCCGTGCCGGACCATCCCGGACATGCGGTCTGGAAAAGGGATTTTAACGGGGCGGCCGCGGTGCTCTCGATCGTGCTCAGACCGGAACTCGCTCCCTTGCAGGGCGAAATCCTCAGGCGGATGCGCCTGTTCAAGCTCGGTGCGAGCTGGGGCGGTGTGCATTCCCTGATCGCGGTCAACGATCCACGGAAAGGTCGGACCAGTCTTGATTGGCTGCCATCGGGGCCGGTCTGGCGGTTGTCGGTCGGCTTGGAAGCACTCGATGACCTGATCGGCGATCTGGAGCGGGCCTTTATCCCGTTCGCTCAGTTCGCGGCGGCGTCGAAGTCGGTGGGCCGAACGGCAGCTGAATAACGCAGAGAACTCCAAAAAACAGGGGAATGGAGATAGCCATGACAAAATTGAAAGTGCTGCTCGGCGCAGCTCTCGCCGCCGCGAGTCTAACGGCGAGTATCAGCGATGCCAGCGCGCAGAGCGTCGTGAATAAGATCAAGCAGCGCGGCTATGTCAGCTGCGGAGCGAGCCAGGGCGTGCCCGGGCTCTCCCGCCCTGACGAGAACGGCTATTATCGCGGCTTCGATTCCGACATCTGCCGGACCTTCGCTGCGGCCATCCTCGGCGACAAGGACAAGATCCGCTTCGTGCCGCTCAATGCCGGCCAGCGGTTTCCGGCGCTGCAGACCGGCGAGATCGATGTCCTCTCGCGCACTTCGACCATCACGCTCTCACGCGACACGGTGGTCCGCTTTGTCTGGATCACGCTTTACGACACCAACGGCCTGCTCGTGCGCAAGGCCGACAAGATCACCGATCCCAAGCAACTGGCCGGCAAGACGGTCTGCCTGCAGGGCGGTGGCAGCCTGACCGAGAAGGCGATCGAGGAGACCGAGGAAGAGCACGGAATCACGATGAAGAAGGTCTACTTCGACTCGACGATCCAGGCCCGCGATGCCTTCTTCGGCGGTCGCTGCGATACTTATGTGACCGATGGCACGGCCGCCGCCGGCCAGCGGGCCTCCGTGGCCAAGAACCCGGATGACTACGACATCATCAAGGTCGGTCATGCAGCCGAACCGAACGGCGTAGCGGTGGCGCGCGGCGACGATCAGCTCTTCGACATCACGCGCTGGACGGTCAATGCCCTGCTTTGGGCCGAGCTCCACGGCATCACTGCCAAGAACATCGACGAGAAACTGAAATCCGGATCGAGCGAGATCAAGCGGGTGCTTGGTCAGGAGGCCGGCTTTGGCAAGCCGCTCGGGCTCGATGACAAATGGGTCTACAACGTCATCAAGCAGATGGGGAACTATGCCGAGATCTGGGACAACAATCTCGGCAAAGACAGCCCCCTAAAGGTCGAGCGCGGCCTGAATGCGCTCTGGAAGGATGGTGGACTGAACTACCCGTACCCCTGGGACTAGGCGCAGCCAGGGGAGCGTGACGAACGCTCCCCTGTTCTCGACGGCGAATAAAAAAGGGGAGAGCACCATGCTCAGCGATGCCAGGGCAAGATCGATCGTTATCCAATGCGCGCTGGTGGCGGCTGTCGTGGGGACTGCGACGCTTCTGGTCAGCAACACTTTCGCGAATTTGCAGGCGCGCGGCATCCCGATCGGATTCGACTTCCTGACGATGCCGTCGAGGATCGTCATCTCCGAGGCGATCCTCTCCTATAAATCGCGGGATCCCTATTATTGGGCGATCGTCGTCGGCCTTGCGAACACGATCTTCATTTCCGCGCTCGTCATCGCCTTCTCGTCGGTTCTCGGCTTGATCGTCGGCGTCACCAGGCTGAGCAGTAATCCGCTTGCCGCCGGCACCTGCCGCGTCTGGGTCGAGATCGCGCGCAACTCGCCGCCGATCGTGCTGCTGATCTTCCTCTATTCGCTGTGGTGGAAGATCTTTCCGCCGGTCGGGGAAGCGCTCAATCCGCTCCCTGGCGTCTTTGCCTCGATGCGCGGCTTCGTCGTTCCAGCCGCCCGCTTTGAAATCGATAGCGCGGGAGCTGCTCTGATCTTCGCTGCGATGCTGCTCGGCATCGTCGCCTGGCGTGCAGGTTCCCTTCGGCGCTTCCGGTCGGAGATCGCATGGGGGGCTGTCGCCACGCTAATGCTCGGTTTCTGGCTGGCCGATGTCGAGTTCTCGGTCGACTGGCCGGTCTTCACCGGCTCGAATTTCCGCGGCGGCCTGGAGCTGACGCCGGAACTGAGCACCATCCTGATCGGCCTGACCGTCTACACCACCGGCTTCATCGCCGAGATCGTCCGCGGCGGCGTGCTGTCGGTCGGAGCCGGGCAGTGGGATGCCGGCCGCTCGCTCGGCCTGTCGCGAGCCAAGATTCTGCGCCTGATCGTCGTTCCGCAAATGCTGCGGGTGATCGTGCCGCCGCTCA
The DNA here is from genome assembly GCA_024231975.1 of Allobosea sp. Taxonomy (GTDB): domain Bacteria; phylum Pseudomonadota; class Alphaproteobacteria; order Rhizobiales; family Beijerinckiaceae; genus Allobosea. Next base: position 13,595 of record JAAEQB010000085.1, on the reverse strand, counting down.
ACAGCCAGTACATCAACGTCGTCAAGAATTCGACGCTGGCGATCGCGGTCGGCTATCCGGATTTCCTTGCGGTGATGAACACGATCATCAGCAAGTCCAGCCATTCGATCGAAGGCGTCTTCATCATCCTGGGCGTCTATCTCGCCCTCAACCTGACCCTGTCGAGCGCGGCCAATTGGTACAATCGCCGCATCGCGATCGTGGAACGCTGAGACCGTGAAAACGATATCGCTCCCTCTCCCCGAGGCCCCTGTGCCGACTCGCGCATGGTCTGCGCTGCTTCCGGTTTCCTTGCGGCGGAGCGGCAAGCTCCTGTTCGGCTCGCCGCTGAATGCCGTCCTGACGCTGGTCTTCAGCGCATTGATCCTGGTTGCCGTGCCGCCCATGCTGCGCTGGCTCGTGCTCGACGCGGTCCTGTTCAACCCGGACCCTGCCGCCTGCCGCGCGGCGTCGGGTGCCTGCTGGAGCTTCATCTACGCCAAATCAGGCCAGCTGCTGTTCGGCATCTATCCGGTCGACGAGCGCTGGCGGCCTGCTTTGGTCTGCCTGCTGATCCTGGTGCTGCTCGGCTGGTCAGTTCGGCCGGCGAGCTGGACACCGCGGCTGGTCCGGCTGTGGGCGGTGGCGCTTGCGCTCATCGTCTGGCTGATGGGCGGTGGCCTGGGGCTCGAAGAAGTCCCGACATCGGCCTGGGGTGGCTTGCCGGTGACGTTGATCCTCACCGTCGTTGCGATCGGGATCGCCTTTCCGGTCGGCATCCTGCTGGCGTTGGCGCGCCGCTCTGCCATGCCCGTCGTCAGGATCGGGGCGGTGGTCGCGATCGAGTCGGTGCGTGGTCTGCCGCTGCTCTCGATCCTCTTCGTCGCCTCGATCATGCTGCCGCTCTTCCTTCCGGAAGCGCTGTTGCCCGACAAGTTCGTTCGCGCCCTCGTCGCCCTGACGATCTTCGCCGCGGCCTATCTCGCCGAGGTCATCCGCGGCGGCCTGCAGGCGATCCCGAAGGGGCAATACGAAGCCGCTGCCGCACTCGGCCTGCCGTTCTGGCGAATGCAATATCTCGTCATCTTGCCGCAGGCGATCAGGGTGGTGATCCCGGCCCTGGCGAACACCATCATCGTGATGATCAAGAACACCAGCCTCGTGCTCGTGGTTGGGCTCTTCGACCTGATCAGTTCGGGCAAGGCGGCCCTGGCCGATCCGGCCTGGCCATCACCGGCTGCCGAAACTTTTCTTTTCATCGGCGCGATCTTCTTTGCGCTGTCCTTCTCCTTCGCCCGCTTCGCCGACTTCCTGGAGCGGCGCGGTCCCGCTGCTCATTAGGAGACGCACCATGACCTTGGCCATGGCCGAAAACAGGATCGACATCCGCCCTGCGGCGCTGAAGCCGACCTCGCTCAACACCGCGACGGCGGTGGAGATGATCGGCGTCAACAAATGGTTCGGCGAGTTCCACGTGCTGCGCGACATCAATCTGAAGGTGTCGCGCGGTGAGAAGCTGGTCATTTGCGGCCCGTCGGGCTCCGGCAAATCGACGATGATCCGCTGCATCAACCGGCTGGAGGAGCACCAGAAGGGCCAGATCATCGTCGATGGCACCGAGCTCACCAACGACCTCAAGAAGATCGACGAGATCCGCCGCGACGTCGGCATGGTCTTCCAGCACTTCAACCTGTTCCCGCATCTGACCATCCTGGAGAACCTGACGCTGGCGCCGATTTGGGTTCGCAAGATGCCCAAGAAGGACGCCGAGGAGATCGCGATGCACTATCTCAAGCGCGTCAAGATTCCTGAGCAGGCGTTGAAGTATCCCGGCCAGCTCTCCGGTGGCCAGCAGCAGCGCGTCGCCATTGCCCGCTCGCTGTGCATGAGCCCGAAGATCATGCTGTTCGACGAGCCGACCTCGGCGCTCGACCCGGAAATGGTCAAGGAGGTGCTCGACACCATGGTCTCGCTCGCCGACGAGGGCATGACCATGCTCTGCGTCACGCACGAGATGGGCTTTGCCCGCCAGGTCGCCGACCGGGTGATCTTCATGGACGCCGGCCAGATCGTCGAGATGAACGAGCCGAACGAGTTCTTCAAGAACCCGCAGCACGAGCGCACCAAGCTCTTCCTCAGCCAGATCCTGCACTGACGGCGAGGGGCGAAAGGTGCTTGACCTTCCCATGGTGGGAAGGCGCAAGTTGCTGCAACCGTCAACTATGGGACATTGCAGCCATGTGCTCCTGCCAGCAACATTCGAGTGCCGCCACTGGCGCGACAAGCGCTCCTGAACACGCGATCAACTTTCGCGTCGAAGACATGACCTGCGGCCATTGCGCCGGCACGATCAAGAAGGCGATCGAGGATCAATTGCCAGGAACCGCGGTCACCGCCGACCCGGCTTCGAAACTCGTCAGCGTCGTCGGAACGGCAGACTTCTCCGCTATCAAATCGATCGTGACGGGCGCTGGATATACACCCAACCCGGACCGGGTCGGCTGATCGCGGACGGCCGGCGTGAACCCGCCGGCCGCTCATGTATTGGCAAGGTAGGCGGCAAGGAGCAAGGCGGCGACCCATGGCAGATCATCAGCGTCACGCCGGTCATCAGCACGATGACCATTCACACCACCACGGCCATTCCCATGGAGCGGGGGAGAGTGTGAAAGACCCGGTCTGCGGCATGACTGTCGATCCCGCTACGGCCAAGCATCGCGCAGCCCATGAGGGACAAACCTATTTCTTCTGTTCCGCCGGCTGCCACGGCAAGTTCGAGGCCGACCCGAAAGCTTATGTCGGGCATGAGGCCCCATCCCCCGTGGCAGCAAAGCCGGCGCCGGAAGGCACGATCTACACCTGCCCGATGCATCCGCAGATCCGCCAGCCCGGGCCGGGCAATTGCCCGATCTGCGGCATGGCGCTCGAACCGGAGATCGCCACGGTTCAGGAGGGGCCCAGCGCCGAACTCGTCGACATGACACGCCGGTTCTGGGTTGGTGTCGTGCTCGCCCTGCCGGTGGTCGTGCTGGAGATGGGTGGCCATCTCGTCGACCTGCATAGGCTGCTCAGCCAGCAGAGCTCGAACTGGCTACAGCTCATCTTGGCGACGCCCGTCGTTCTCTGGGCCGGCTGGCCATTTTTTCAGCGAGCCTGGGCTTCGCTCGTCAATCGCAGCTTGAACATGTTCACGCTGATCGCGATGGGTACCGGGGTTGCCTGGGCCTATAGCGTCGTTGCAACCGTGGCTCCGAACCTGTTCCCGGAAACGCTCCGTTCTGCGGAAGGCGCGGTCCCGGTCTATTTCGAGGCGGCGGCCGTGATCACCGTTCTCGTCCTGCTCGGCCAGGTTCTTGAGTTGCGGGCTCGCGAGCAGACCGGCGGCGCGATCCGGGCCTTGCTCGACCTCGTGCCGAAGACGGCCCGGCGGGTGCGGGACAATGGCGAAGACGAAGATATCGGCCTCGAGGCCGTCCATGTCGGGGATCGCTTGCGGGTTCGCCCGGGTGAGATCGTGCCGGTTGATGGCGAACTGATCGAAGGGCGCAGCTCGATCGATGAATCCATGGTCACAGGCGAATCGATGCCGGTCACCAAGGAGGCTGGTGCTGCCCTGATCGGCGGCACGCTCAACACCACCGGCGGATTCATCATGCGCGCGGGCAAGGTTGGCAGCGACACCATGCTGGCCCGTATCGTCTCGATGGTGGCGGAGGCCCAGCGCTCGCGGGCGCCGATCCAGCGACTGGCCGACCAGGTGTCCGGATGGTTCGTTCCGCTCGTCATCGTCATCGCCATCGTCGCTTTCGGCGCCTGGATGGCGTTCGGACCGGAGCCGCGCTTTGCGCACGGGCTCGTCGCAGCCGTCGCCGTGCTGATCATTGCCTGCCCCTGCGCGCTCGGCCTGGCCACGCCGATGTCGATCATGGTCGGGGTCGGGCGCGGCGCGCATCTGGGCGTGCTGATCAAGAACGCCGAGGCGCTGGAGCGCTTCGAGAAGGTCGATACCCTCGTCGTCGACAAGACCGGCACGCTGACTGAAGGCAAGCCGAAGCTGACGGCCTTGAAGCCGGTCGACGGCTTCGACGAGAGGGAGCTGCTGCGGCTTGCCGCTTCGCTGGAACGCGCGAGCGAGCATCCACTCGCCGCGGCGATCGTCGACGCGGCGAAGGAACGTGGCCTCGCCCTAGCCGAGGCGCAGGATTTCGACAGCCCGGTCGGCAAGGGGGTGACGGGTACGGTCGAAGGTCGCTCGCTGGTGATTGGCAGCCACCGGATCATGACTGAAGCTGCTATCGACACCACCGCTCAAGCCGCCGAGGCGGAAGCGCTGCGCGCCGAGGGCGGCACCGTGATCTTCGTTGCGATCGATGGCCGCATCGCCGGACTGCTGACCATCGCCGATCCGGTCAAGCAGACCACCCCGAAGGCGATCGAGTCCCTCAAAGGCGCCGGCATTCGGGTGGTCATGCTGACCGGCGACAACAGGACGACGGCACAGGCGGTCGCGCGCCGGCTTGGTATCGAAGAGGTCGAGGCCGAGGTTCTGCCGGAAGACAAGAGCGCTGTCGTCAACAAGCTGCGCGCCCAAGGCAGGGTAGTGGCGATGGCCGGTGACGGCGTGAACGACGCCCCGGCACTGGCAGCGGCGGATGTCGGGATCGCTATGGGGACAGGCACCGACGTGGCGATCGAAAGCGCCGGCGTGACCCTGCTCAAGGGCGACCTGGAGGGCATCGTGCGCGCGCTTCAGCTCAGCCGGGCGACGATGAGCAACATCCGGCAGAACCTGTTCTTCGCCTTCATCTACAATGCAGCGGGCGTCCCGATCGCAGCGGGAGTGCTCTATCCGATCTTCGGGTTGCTGCTTTCGCCGATCATCGCGGCCGCAGCCATGGCGCTCTCTTCCGTCAGCGTCATCGCCAATGCGCTCCGGCTACGGCGGGCGTCGTTGGAGTGACGGCGGAGGATCGATATTTCGACGGAGTAGCCGGCCGATAGGTTGAGCCGAGAGCTGATATTCAGTTTAGCGCTGCCACAGGCTCGGATCGAATGACCGAGATGGAGATGGGTAAAAACTGACCTTGATCCTTCATGAATGTTTCGAATTGCCCGACGGAACGGTGCCTCTGGAACGCAAAAACCTGCCCCAAGCATGTTCGCTGCCCCACCACAGAAGCACAAAGCCAGAGAGAGTGACGCCTCCCAGAATACTCCAACCATGCCGGCCCAAAGGTAGCATCCCGGCTGCGTAGCCGCCGACAAGCGCCGCCATCACGAAGAAAAACGGGGCCGTAATGCGGCAGTGGGTCCGGCTGCAGCGGCGAGCGTTCAGGAAGCAAGCCATCCCCATCCAGACGAGCATGGCGATCCAGATGACCGCGCGAGATAACGGATCCAACAGACTGGCGGCGAGCATAGCTGCGCCCGGAACGGCCCAGAGCCCGCCAAGGGTGAGCCAGTTGCCGGCCCAATCCTTTGCACGATTTTCAGAGCAAGTGTCACATTCGTCAGCCATGGCAGACCCCGCCGCAATCGGACTTGGTTTGTCCTCCAGCTTGAGCCTCTTGGATCGGCGGACACGGGACATCGCCATAGGAACAGAACACACAACAATCTCCCGCCGTCGGTTTGAGCAGGGTCTCGCAGCCTTTGCACTCGTAGAAGAACTGGCAGGCATCGGTGGGCATGCGCTCGGAGGCTTGGTGCCCGCAGTTGGGGCAAGTGATGATCGATGTGAGTTGGGTCATGCGGATCGCACCAGTTTGAGCAAGGAAGGTTCAAGGTAGTCCCAACTGATCGCCGTCACGACGATTAGGGTGGCCAAAAAGAGGAGCGAGAGGGACGCCCGAGACCGAGGTCGCGCGGCGCATGCCGACCCAGGTTCGCAGGTTGCGCGACGCCTCTGCCACCATGCGAACCAGCCGACAGCCACGCCAACGCCGCTCGCCACAAGGAGCGGTGTTCGCCAGGAAACAAGGGCTTCGAGTGCGCCGAAGATACCTGCACCAGCACCCAAAAAGGCGAGCGTCAGCGGTACGACACAGCAAGATGATGCCGCGATGGCCCCAAGGCCCGTGACAATTCCGACGACACCAAGCAAGCCGTCAGCCGCGCGCACGCTGGGTGTTGGATCGTCCGCGACCGGTGCTGCCGCTACAGTTTCGGTGAGAGCCATGGTGTTTTCCTCACGAGATCGGCGTATCGTGAACCCCGTAGTCACTACGGGCTCAAGCGGAAAAGCGACACGGCCATGCGAGGCCTGACGATTGGCAAATTGGCGGACCTCGCGGGCGTAAATCTGGAGACCGTCCGCTACTACGAGCGCATCGGCCTGATGCCGGAGCCCGGCCGCACCGCTGGCGGCTATCGGAGCTATGAGGATAGACACGTACGGCGGTTATCGTTCATCCGGCGATCGCGCGAGCTCGGCTTCCGCATCGAAGAGATCAAGGCGCTTCTGGCGCTTGCGGAGCCGGACCAGACATCCTGCGCCGAGGTCCGCGCGCTGACGATGGCGCATCTGGATGATGTCAGGGCCAAGATCGCCGATCTCCGGCGGCTCGAGAGCATCATCGCCGAGACGGTCGATCAATGTTCCCGAACCAATACGCCAGCTTGTCCCGTCCTAGATATGCTCAGCGATAGTCAGTCCTAGCTAGATCCCTATAAAGGGGATCTGGTATCGGTGATGACGATGTCTTGAAATCGAGCAGGCTTCCGCAACCAGCCCGATCGTGGCATTGCTAACTCATGAAGCTTCGGCTCCTCGCGCATTGTCTGGTTCTGGCCCTGTTCGTCACGGCCAGCGTCGTGACGGCGTTCGTCAGCCCGGCGACGGCGGGCTATGGCCGGACGGAGGCGGTGGAAGCCGCGATGTCAATGGACGCCGGCATGCCCTGCTGCCCGCCCGATCAGGGCAAGGCGAAGGACTGCACGACGAACTGCCCGGCCGTGAGCTTCTGCCTGGCCAAGTGCTTTGCGAGCGAGCCGACGGCTTCCGCCACCGTTGTGCAAGCTTTTGTCGTGACGCTCGGGTTTGCCGGTAACGAGGCGCTGCGTATCTCGCGACCGGGCGAGCCTCCGGCCCGACCACCACGAAGCTGAGACATCGCCGGCGCTGATGTGCCGGCTGCGATCGCACGGTAGCGCCGCGCGATCGGCGAGCTGTGGCTAGCGCCACGTTCGGAGCTGCCCGCGCAGGCGGCAGCCTCACTGTCTCGGGATTTCGACTATGGGTATCACCCCAACTTTGCGCGCGCTCATCGCCGCGCTTCCGCTCGCAGCTATCGCGTTGCCGGCTCTGGCGGACATCAACGACTATGAATTTCAGCTCACCCAGAGCGAATTCAAGCAGGGCGACGGCATCGTCATCACCGTCAAGCTGATCGACAAGCGGTCCGGAAAACCGGTGCCGGATGCCGTGATTTTTGCCAAGCGCATCGACATGGAACCGGAAGGCATGGCCACGATGGCCTCTCCGATCGAAGCGCTCCCAGCCCTGGAAGCAGGGGCCTACAGCTTCAAGACCAATTTGGTCATGGAAGGCGGTTGGCGCTTGTCGCTCGGGGCCAAGGTCCAGGGCGAAACCGGCACGCTCACAAACAAGCTGATTTTCAAGGCTCTGCCATGAAACGCGCATTGTTGAGTGGCTTTGCGCTCGCTGCCGTCCTGGCCGCCGGAGGGGCGGGCTATTGGGCCGGTCATCGCGGTTTCGCGCTGCCTACTCTGCGGAATTGGCTCGGCATCGAGGGGTCGCTCGCGGCAAACGACGCCGCCGGAACAGGGCCGGTGATCTATTATCAGGATCCGGATCGCAAGCCGGTCTATTCGACCGAGCCGCGCCAGACGGCCGATGGCAAGCCCTTCAGAGCCGTGCGGGCCAGCGAGGACATCAGCTTCGAGGGGAAGCCGGAGGGCAAGGAGCAGGCGAGCCAAGCCGAGAAGGGCCGCATTCTCTACTACCGCAATCCCATGGGGCTGCCGGACACTTCGCCGGTGCCGAAGAAAGATTCGATGGGGATGGACTATCTCCCCGTTTACGAAGGCGAGGCGAGCGAGGACGGGATCATCAAGCTCTCGCCCGGGCGCATCCAGCGCAGCGGCGTCCGGTCCGAACCGGTCAGTCGCCAGACAATTGCCCAGACCATTCGTGTTCCAGGTGTGGTGCAGCTCGACGAGCGGCGGATTTCCGTGGTGGCGATACGGGCCGATGCCTTCGTCCAGGAGGTCGCACCGGTCACAACCGGCGACCGTGTCGCCAAGGGAACGCGGCTCGCGCGCATCTACTCGCCCGATATCAGCACGGCCGGCGCCCAGTTCATCACCGAGCTTAATGCCGCCGCGCGCGGCGTGCCTGAGGGCGGCGCAAGACAGCGCCTCGAGAACCTCGGCGTTCCGCCCGAGGTCATTGCCGAGATCGAGCGCAGCCGGAAGGTGCCACCGACGATCAACTGGACGGCGCCGCGCGACGGTATCGTGCTCGAACGTTCCGTCAGCGACGGCATGAAGATGGTGGCTGGAACCAGCCTGTTCCGGCTCGCCGACATCTCGACGATCTGGGTTCTGGCCGATGTGCCGGAGCGCGAGCTGTCCGGCATCCGCATCGGCGCGCCAGCGACGATCCGGTTGCGCGGGCGTCCAGAGGTGGCGTTCGAGGGGCGTGTCAGCCTGATCTATCCGCAGATCGCGGAGGCGACGCGCACGGCCAAGGTCCGCATCGAGCTCGCCAATCCCGATGGCGTCTTGCTGCCGAACATGTACGCCGATGTCGAGATCGGCGCGGGCGACGCAAGCGCCGAGCTGGCGGTTTCCCGCAGTGCCGTCATCGACAGTGGTACGCGCCGCATCGTCATCCTTGATCGCGGCGAGGGCCGGTTCGAGCCGCGCGAGGTCAAGCTCGGCCGCCGCGGCGACGGCATGGTCGCGATCAGCGAGGGCGTCTCCGAGGGCGATCGCGTCGTTGTCTCGGCCAATTTTCTGATCGATGCCGAGAGCAATCTCAGAGCTGCCTTGAGCGGCTTCGCGCAGCCGGAGGTCAAGCCATGATCGCCCGCCTGATCGCCTGGTCGGCGCGCAACCTGATCCTAGTCTTCGTTGGCACCGCGTTTGCCGTCGCGGCCGGCGTCTATGCGCTCAAGACCTTGCCGCTCGACGCCATCCCGGACCTCTCCGACGTCCAGGTCATCGTCTACACCGAATATCCCGGCCAGGCGCCGCAGGTGATCGAGGACCAGGTCACCTATCCGTTGACGAGCTCGATGCTGACCGTGCCAAAGGCGCGCGTCGTGCGCGGCTTCTCCTTCTTCGGCGTCTCCTTCGTCTATGTCATCTTCGAGGACGGCACCGACCCGTATTGGGCGCGATCGCGCGTGCTCGAATATCTCAACACCGCGGCACGCCGTCTGCCCTCAGGCGTAACGCCGACTCTCGGACCGGACGCGACGGGCGTCGGCTGGGTCTACCAATATGCCGTCATGGCCAAGGATATGACGTTGGCCGAACTCCGCTCGCTGCAGGATTGGAAGGTCCGCTTTGCGGCTTCGCGCGCGGAGGGCGTGGCCGAGGTCGCCAGTGTCGGCGGCTTCGTCAAGCAATATGCGATCGTGGTCGATCCCGTGCGGCTGCGGGCCCAGGGCGTCTCGCTGGCTGCGCTGCGCGAGGCCGTCCGCGGCAGCAACCTGGATGTCGGCGGCCGCACGGTCGAGCTCAGCGAGTTCGAGTTCATGGTCCGCGGCCGCGGTTATCTCAAATCAATCGCCGATATCGAGAACATCGTCCTGAAAAGCGAGAGCGGCGTGCCCTTACGCCTTTCCGATGTGGCCCGCGTTGAGCTCGGTCCAGATGAGCGGCGCGGTATCACCGAACTCAATGGTGAGGGCGAGGTCGCGAGCGGCATCATTCTGCAGCGCTTCGGTGCCAATGCGCTCGGCGTGATCGAGCGCGCCAAGGCCCGGTTGGCCGAGATCGTACCCAGCCTGCCGGGCGGGACAGAGATTGTGCCGGTCTACGATCGTTCCGGGCTGATCGAGCGAGCGATCGAGACGCTGAAGGTGACGCTGATCGAAGAGAGCATCATCGTCGCGCTGGTCTGCATCGTCTTCCTGCTGCATCTGCGTAGCGCCCTGGTTGCGATCATCATGCTGCCGGTCGGCATCCTGATGGCCTTTGCGGCGATGAAAGCACTCGGCCTCGGTTCCAACATCATGAGCCTGGGCGGCATCGCGATTGCTGTCGGCGCGATGATCGACGCCGCGATCGTCATGATCGAGAACGCCCACAAACATCTCGAACGAGCACCGCCCGACAAGCCGCGCGTCGAAATCCTGATTGAAGCGGCGAGCGAGGTCGGACCGGCGCTGTTCTTCAGCCTGCTCGTCATAACCGTCTCGTTCCTGCCGATCTTCACGCTGGAAGCGGAGGAGGGCCGGCTGTTCGGCCCGCTCGCCTACACCAAAACCTTCGCGATGGCGGCAGCAGCTTTGCTGTCGGTGACCTTGGTGCCGGCGCTGATGGTGGTCTTCGTGCGCGGTCGGATCATTCCGGAGCACAAGAACCCGATCAATCGGATCCTGATCGCACTCTATCGTCCGCTGATCCGCGGCGTTCTCAAGGCCAAGACCCTGACGATCTTGCTGGCGCTGGCCGCGCTCGGCGCCAGCCTCTGGCCGGCGCGCCAGCTCGGCTCCGAGTTCATGCCGACGCTGAACGAGGGCACGCTGATGTACATGCCGACGACGCTGCCGGGGCTGTCGGTCACCAAGGCGGCCGAGCTGCTCCAGACACAGAACCGGATCATTCGTTCCTTCCCGGAAGTTCAGTCGGTCTACGGCAAGGCCGGACGTGCACAGACCGCAACCGATCCGGCTCCGACCGAGATGTTCGAGACCATCATCAACCTGAAACCCAAGTCGGAATGGCGCGAAGGCGTCACGCTCGACAGCCTGAAGGCCGAGATGGACAAGGCGCTGCAGTTCCCCGGCGTCTCCAACGCCTGGACGCAGCCGATCCGGGCCCGCATCGACATGCTGGCGACCGGCATCCGCACGCCGATCGGCATCAAGGTCTTCGGCACCGACCTCGCTCAGATGGAGGCGGTATCTCGACAGATCGAGACTGTGCTCAAGGCCGTTCCAGGTACGAGCAGCGCCTATGCGGAGCGTGTCATCGGCGGCTATTTCCTCGACATCGTACCGGACCGGATCGCGCTCGGCCGCTACGGCCTTTCCGTTGGCGACGTCCAGAATGCGGTCGTGATGGCGATGGGCGGCGAGACGGTGACGACGACCGTCGAGGGCCGCGAGCGTTACAGCGTCATCATCCGCTATCCCCGCGATCTGCGTTCCGACCCGCAGGCGATCGCGCGCGAGGTCCAGGTCTCGACACCGTCCGGCGCCAGCGTGCCGCTGGGGGAGGTCGCGAGCGTCGAGCGCAAGCGCGGCGCGACCTCGATCCGCACCGAGAATGGCGAGCTCGCGGTCTACATCTTCGTCGACACCGCCGGGCGCGACCTCGGCGGCTATGTCCGCGATGCCCAGGACGCGATCGCCAAGAGCGTCAAGCTGCCCTCAGGCTACCGCATCGCCTGGAGCGGCCAGTTCGAATATCTCGAACGGGCCGAGGCACGGCTGAAACTGGTCGTCCCGGTGACGCTCGCGATCATCTTCCTGCTGCTCTATCTGAATTTCCGCAGGCTCACCGAGACCTTCATCGTCATGCTCTCGCTGCCTTTCGCGCTGGTCGGCGGCATCTGGCTGCTCTGGTGGCAGGGCTTCAACATGTCAGTCGCGGTCGCGGTCGGCTTCATCGCGCTCGCCGGCGTCGCCGCCGAGACCGGGGTGATCATGCTGATCTATCTCGACCACGCGCTGAAAGAGGTCCGGGCGCGCTGCGCGGCAGAAGCGCGAGCATTCACGCGGGCCGATCTGCAGGAGGCGATCATGTTGGGCGCGGTCGAGCGAGTGCGGCCGAAGATCATGACCGTGATCGCGATCATGGCCGGGCTCCTGCCGATCCTGTGGAACACCGGCACCGGCTCGGAGGTGATGCAGCGCATCGCCGTGCCGATGATCGGCGGCATGGTCTCCTCGACTGTGCTGACGCTGCTGGTGATCCCGGCGATCTACGGGTCGGTCAAGGGCTGGCGGCTCCCGCCGGCCGAGGAAACCGAGAGCCTGGCAGCCCAGCCTATGCCCATGCAGCGGCAAGCTGCGGTCGTTGAATAAGGTGGAGTGAGCCGACATGCACGACATGATGAACGGCATGGGATGGGGCATGGGCCTTGCGGGCCTGGCCGGCATCCTCCTCCTGGTGCTGGCGATCGCCGCGCTGGTGAAATACGTTTTCTTCCGGTGAGAGCGCTCGGCGTTTGCTCGGCTGGAGGAAAACCTGGCAAGACAAGGAGACCATCATGACAACCGAGCTTTACCCGTCCCGTCGCACGTTGATGATCGGCGCAGCGCAGGTAGCCGCAGCGCTCGCGCTGTGGCGCCCGTCATTGTCCGCTGAGGCGCTCCCGAAGATGACCGTGACCCGCGATCCGAACTGCGGCTGTTGCGGCAACTGGGTTGCGCATGTGAAGGCCGCCGGCTTTGCGGTCGAAGTGGTCGAGCTTGCTGACGTCACCCCCCTCAAGGTTAGGCTCGGTGTGCCCGAGGCCTTGATGTCCTGCCACACGGCCGAGATCGACGGCTATGTCGTCGAAGGTCATGTTCCGGCCGAGGCGATCAAGAAACTGCTTGTCGAGCGTCCACAAGCGAAGGGCATTGCAGTCGCGGCCATGCCGATCGGCTCGCCGGGAATGGAAGTGCCCGGCCAACCACATCAGGCCTATGAGGTCATTCTCTTCTCGGCCGGCAAGCAGCAGGTATTCACGCGCTATCGTGGGCTGCAGCGAATCTGATTGCGGATCTGTGGCGCTGGCGAGTGATCCGGGTCTAACCGTAACTCCGCATTCCTGCGAGAAACTATGAAACTGTTCCGCCGCTGCTCCTGCTTGAGGCGCCGCCATGCTGGCCGAGGGAGTCGGCGAGCACTTCTATAATTCGGCACTTCGCGACTTTTCCATTGTCACACTCGTGAATCATTCGAGTGAGCTCACTCTTAAGCCCCAGCAAGCGGCCGATCCTCATTTCGACAGCTTCGAGCTGATCGGTGGCGATGCGGCTGACCTGTTCGCAAGAGGCCTCCGGCATTTCCTGAAGAGCAAGCATCTTCCTTATGGCCGGGATGTCAAAGCCGAGATCCCTGGAATGCCTGATGAACGCCAACCGTCGAACATCCTCAGCTCCATAAAGGCGCCGTCCGCTCTCGGTGCGGGGTGGCGAAGGGATGAGATTGATCCGCTCATAGTAGCGGATCGTCTCGATGTTCACTCCTGTCCGTTGGGACAACGCTCCAATGGTGATCATCACGGTTCAATTTCTCTGGGGCTATGGAATTTAGCGCAGCAGCGACGGGCGGCGGGTTCAGGCCGATGTGAAACGGCCCCCGAATTCCCCGGACAGGTCTCACCCTTAAAATAAGGGTTGGGAGTAATGTCGTGTCTATGACTGGTTCTTATCCGAAGGTTGAGGTCCTGACCGGGCCTGAGCGGCGTCGCCGGTGGTCGGTTGCGG
>JAAEQB010000084.1 GCA_024231975.1 Allobosea sp. | reverse complement strand
TCCCGCAGACCACGCCGCGCCGCGAAATCCCCATAGCCCACGGCCCCGGGCCGCGGCTTCCTCCCCTGGAGGCTCTCAGACGCGGGCCCAGGAGCCTCGTGATCATGCCGCGCAAGGGCCCGCATCTGAGACCCTTCACAATAGCGGACCTCGGCACCCTTCCCGAATCCAGACATTCCCGGACCTACCACAACTCGGCCCATCGATTTGAGCAGAGACGAACCACTCGCTTCTTCGATGTCCTCCACCGCGCCAGCAAGTGCTATCCTACCCCGCTTAGCTTACCTGCCGGAGCTGTCGGCCGGTAATCTCGAGCATTCCGTACTTCACGGTAAGTGGGTGGATGAGCGGTTTCTCGGCAGCTTTGTTCGGAAGCTGAGCTGTCAGTTCATTTGAATTGGCGCGCAATGGCCTCGGTGCCTCTTGCCAGGATGCCGACATCGATCGCGACGGCGGTGAAGAGGGTGCCGATCTCGATGCAGCGCCGGGCGAAGGCCGTGTCCGGCGTCAGGATGCCCGCTGGCTTCCCAATCGTCCGAATCCGGCGGATCGCATCCTCGACGGCGGCGATGACCTCCGGATGTCCGGGCTCGCCGACATGGCCTAGGCTCGCGGCAAGGTCCGCCGGCCCGATGAACACACCGTCCACGCCCTCGACCGAGGCAATCTCCTCAAGCCGATCGAGCGCTTCACCGGTCTCGACCTGGACGAGCAGGCAGAGCTCCTCCGCGGCTTTCCTGGCATAGCCGGCAACCCGGCCGAAGCGCGTCGCCCGAGTCAGGCCGGAGACGCCGCGAACGCCCTCGGCCGGGTAGTGCGTCGCCGCGACGGCGGCACGCGCTTCGTCGGCATTCTGCACATAGGGGATCAGCAGGGTCTGTGCGCCAAGGTCGAGGAAGCGCTTGATCAGGACGGTGTCGTTGCTTGCCGGGCGGACCACGGCAGAGACGTCATAGGGCGCCACCGCCTGCAATTGAGCAAGCACGGTGAGCGGGTCCCCAGGGGAATGCTCGGTGTCGAAGAGCAGCCAGTCGTAGCCGGATCCCGCCACGGCCTCCGCCGCATAGCTGCCCGGCAGGCTGCACCAGAGGCCGATCTGCTGTCGGCCTTCGCGAAGAGCGCGCTTGAAGTGGTTCTCCGGCAGGTTCATGGCAGCGCCTCAGATGAACGATACGCCGATGGCGCCCAGCGGGCCGTAATCGGCATGGATGACGTCGCCCTTCTTGATGTCGACGGGCCGGGTGAAGGAGCCGCCGAGCACGATCTGGCCCTTCTTCAATCCCGCCCCGACGTCGTGCAGCTTGTTGACCAGCCAGGCGATGCCCGCTGCGGGATGTCCCATGATCGCTGCCGAGACACCTGATTCCTCGATGATGCCGTTCTGCGAGAGCGTCGCGCCGATCCAGCGCACGTCGACATCGAAGGGGCGGATCGTGCGGCCGCCGACGACGATGGCGCCGAAAGCGGCATTGTCGGCGATGGTATCGACGATCGCCCGCGGAACCTCGGTGCGGTAGTCGATGATTTCCAGCGCCGGAACGACGAATTCGGTCGCGCGCATCACGTCGTGAACCCGGCATGCCGGGCCGGCGAGGTCTTCGCCCATGATGAAGGCGAGTTCGACCTCGAGCCGAGGCTTGATGAAGCTGTCGGCCTTGATCCGGGCGCCGTCATTGTAGAGCGCGTCGTCAAGGATGCGGCCGTAATCCGGTTCGGTGATCTTGGAGGCCATCTGCATGGCGCGCGAGGTCAGGCCGATCTTGTGGCCGGCGAGCCGGGCGCCCTTGGCGATCCGCGCCTGCGCCCACAGATCCTGGACGCGATAGGCGTCGGCGATCTCCATATGAGGAAAGGTCTTTGAGAGCTGGGGGCAAGGAATCCGCTCGCGCTCGGCCTTGAGAATGGCCTCGGCGGCCTTGCGGTGCTCTTCTTCGGTCAACACGACAGCGCTTCCTTCCGGACTTCGATGGCGGAGTTACTTGATTGGCGGCCGGGGCAGCATGGCCTCGCCCGGCTCCATGACGTAGGTGTAGTCGAGCGAATACCAGGGAGCGTCGACGCCGGGCTCGACCGGGTGCGGCTCGTCATGGCGGACGAAGTCGCCGAGCAGCGCCTTCGTCACGCCGAACTGGACGTCGGACTCGATGTGGGGGTCGTTCGCGTCATAGACCTGCGAGATCAGGACCTTGAAGCCCGGCTTGAAGATCAGCGCATGCAGATGCGCTGGCCGCATCGGGTGGCGATCCTGCGCTTCCAGAAGGCGGCCGACCACACCGTCCGTCGGAATGGGATATCCGACCATCATCACCGAGCTGAACCAGAAGCGGCCATCGGCGTCGGTCGTGAATTTGCCCCGCAGGTTCATCTCGGCCTGCTCGGGATCCTGGTTCTCGTAGAGCCCCACCGGGGACGAATGCCACACGTCGACCTCCGCTCCCTCGATCGGCCGGCCGGCCGTGTCGACGACGCGGGCGCTGACGAAAAGAGGATTTCCGGGAGTGTCCGATCTGACGATCGTGCCGCCATTCGCCACCCGCGGTGAATTCAGCCGCCAGAAGGGCCCGAGCAGGGATTGGGAGGTTTCGGTGTTGCCGCTGTCGCCATTGTTGAGCAGGCAGACAAGGGAGGAGATGCCGAGCGAGCCCGACATCAGGACGAATTCGTTGTGGGTCTCGGATGCAAGCGCGCCGATCTCGTTCAGGATCGCGGTCGCGTCGCGGAACTCCGCCTCGGTGAGGCGCACGTCGCGGATGAAGCCGTGCAGATGCGTCACGAGCGACACCATGATCTCGCGCATCCGCGGATCCTGCGTTCGCTCCATGACCTCAAGGACGGCCGGCGTGACGTCCTGATGTCGCTCGATGAGCATGTTCACTCCCTACGTCCTGTGCAGGCGGTTGCGGCTTATGAGAAATAATCGATGATTTGTCAATCGACAGCGCCGGAAACTCGGCCACCAGCGCCAACTGCCCTGATATTGCGTTGATAAACCTCGCGATTACGCGTTGCTCTGGCGAATCCTGAAGAGTCCTTGACTTCAAATAATCGTTTATTTAAGATAAGCAGGGTGACATGACGCGAGGTTCCCGCAGTGACTGCTGACGACTCTCCAAAGAGAACGGTGTCGGAGGCTCGCGCTGCAGCCGTGCTGGACGCTGGAGCGGATGGCGCCGGGGTCTGGCAGAGCGCGTTTGTCGACGACGGCAAGAACACCATTGCGAGCCAGCTGGTCGAACGCCTGCGCGAAGCGATCGTTTCGGGTCAGCTCGAGGCCGGCGCCAAGATCAATCTCGACCGGGCTCGCGAGATTTTTGCGGTATCCCTGAGTCCGCTGCGGGAGGCTCTCGCCCGGCTCATTCCGGACGGCCTGGTCATCTTCGAGGACAATCGCGGCTATCGCGTCGCGCCAGTGTCGGTCGCGGATCTTCGCGAGATCACGAGGCTGCGGGAAGAGTTCGAAACGCTGGCCTTGCGCCAGGCGACGTCGGTCGCACCGCCCGAGTGGGAGGGCGACGTGATGAGAGCTCTCCATAGACTGAACACCGCCGAACGAAACTCGGCGGATCCGGCGACGCTCGAGCGCTGGGAGGCGCTACATCGGGAGTTCCATCTCACATTGCTCGCTGGCTGCCAGATGCCGCTCCTGCTCGGCTTCTGCCGAACCCTTCTCAATCTCAACGACCGCTATCGCCGCAGCTTCCTCGTCCGCACGTCCGGCGATCGCAATGTCAGCATGGAGCACAGCGAGATCGCACAAGGCGCGGTGGCGCGCGACGCCGATTTCGCCTGCGAGCGCCTGCGGGAGCACATCCATCGCACCGGGAGCAATCTGGCCGCGCATCTCTCGGACAGGATAGCGCCGTGAGCCCGACATCGCCGCCCCTGGGTATCGCGCATTTCTCCTGCATCGAGATGCGTCCGGCCGATTTCGTCGATTTGGCTGGGCAGGTCGGATACAAATCTGTCGGCCTGCGGCTCCATCCCGCCTTCCCGGGAGCGCCGTTCTATACACTGGCGCCGGGCAGTGCGGAGATGCGTCGAACCAAGGCGGCCCTTCGGCAGGCCGGGATCGGCGTCTATGACATCGAGTTCGTCGTGGTCGATGCCGCGTTCTCTCCGACCGATCTCTCGGCCGTCTTGGACTCCGCGGCGGAGCTCGGTGCGCGCCGATTGAGCGTCTGCGGCGATGACCCGGACAAGGGCCGCTTCGTCGCGAACCTCTCGGCCTTGGCTGAATTGGCGGCCGCTGGCGGCATTGCAGTCGATCTCGAGATCATGCCGTGGCGGCAAATCGGAACGCTCGACGCTGCGGTCAGCGCTGTCGCCGCGACAGAAATGGCGAATGTCGGCGTGCTCGTCGACGCATTGCATTTGGCGCGTTCGGGCGGCAGTCCGGCAGACTTGGCTGGGCTGCCGCCGAGCTTGATGCGAAGCGTTCAGCTTTGCGATGCGCGCCCCGAACGCCCCAAGGACACTGCAGCGCTGATTGCCGAGGCGCGCGGTGGGCGGTTGCTCCCCGGGCACGGGGCTTTGCCGCTCGGCGACCTCCTCAGCGTCATTCCACAGGACGCCGCGATCTCGGTCGAGGTGCCGAAAGGCGCTGAAACCGACGAGGCTCATCTGCGGGCGCTCTTCGACGCCACAACCAGGATACTCCGCACGAGGACATCCGCGACGTAACCCGCCCGCCCTGCGCGGCGCTCACTGAACATCACCGGACCGATCCTTCAGAAGATTGGCCGTCCCGGGAGAGGTCATGAACTACACGCTCGATTTCACGCCTGTGATCGAAGGCATGCCAGCCTTGCTCATGGCGTGTCTGGGGACTTTCGGCCTCGCTTTGGGCGGGATGGCGCTCGCCATCGTCATCGGCGTCGGCGGCGTGATCCTGCGCGACTCGAAGGTCGCTCCGGCGCGCTGGCTGGTGAAAGCCTTCGTCGAGCTGATCCGCAACACGCCATTCCTGGTCCAGATCTTCTTCATCTATTTCGCGCTGCCGCTGGCGGGATTGCGGCTCGATCCGACGCCCACCGCCATCATCGCGCTCGGCATCAATGGCGGCGCTTATGCGATCGAGATCATCCGCGGCGGGGTGCAGTCGATCGGCAAGGGCCAGATCGAGGCGGGTCTCGCGCTCGGCCTTCACAAGGCGCAGGTCTTCCGGCTGATCGTGCTGAAGCCGGCGCTCAGGGCGATCTTCCCGTCGCTGACCAGCCAGTTCGTGCTCCTGACGCTGACCACGTCGGTCGCCTCCGCGATCTCGGCCTATGAATTGACCTCGGTGGCGCAGCGGATCGAGTCCGACAGTTTCCGCTCCTTCGAGGTCTACGGCACGATCACGCTGTTCTACCTCGTCATCTCCTGGGTGATGATGCGCTTCTTCGCGGCGATCTCGACCCGTTACTTCAGCTATCCGGTGAAGTGAGGGCGCGATGGGTTCGAACGAATTCCTCTTCCTGCTCACCGGCCTGAAATGGACCGTGCTGTTGTCGATCGTCGGCTTCATCGGCGGCGGCATGTTCGGACTCGCCATCGCGCTGGCGCGGACCTCCGGCCGTGCGCTGCTCGAGCGGATCACGGCCGGCTATATCGCGGTGTTCCAGGGCACGCCGCTCCTGATGCAGCTCTTCGTCGTCTACTACGGGCTGGCGCTGGTCGGGCTGAAGCTCGATGCTTGGGTCGCCGTTGCGATCGGCTTCACGCTCCATGCCAGCGCCTATCTCGGCGAGATCTGGCGCGGCTCGATCGAGGCCGTGCCGAAGGGGCAGACCGAGGCCGCCAAGGCACTGAGCCTGCACTATGTCTGGCGGATGAAGGACGTGATCCTGCCGCAGGCGATTCGCATCTCGCTGCCGGCGACGATCGGCTTCCTGGTCCAGCTGATCAAGGGCACCTCGCTGGCGGCCATCGTCGGCTTCACCGAGCTGACGCGGGCCGGCAACATCGTCTCCAACCAGATCTTCCAGCCGCTGCTCGTCTTCGGGATCGTCGGCGCCCTCTACTTCCTGCTGTGCTGGCCGCTCTCGCTCTACGGCTCGCATCTGGAGCGTCGCATGGCGATCGCCGCGCGCTGAGCAGACCTCCTTCACCGCCGACCCGTCAACAACGACAAAGGGAGAGAACCATGTCGATCTTCACGCCGACTCGCCGCAGCCTGCTCGTGACCGGAGTGGCCGGTCTCGCAATGCCGGCCGTGCTCACCCGCGCGGCCTTCGCCGCCACGCCGGATGACATCAAGAAGCGCGGCAAGGTGATCGTCGGCATCCAGGGCGACAATCCGCCCTTCGGCTTCGTGAATTCCAGCGGCAAGCAGGAAGGCCTCGACGCCGCGATGGGTGAGCTCTTCGCCAAGGAACTCGGTGTCCAGGTCGAGTTCGCCCCCCTGGCCGTCGCAAACCGGATTCCGGCGCTGACCGCGGGGCGCGTCGACGTGCTGTTCGCGACCATGGCGATGCTGCCCGAGCGCGCCAAGGCCGTTCAGTACAGCAAGCCCTACGCGGCGAACTACATCACGCTGGTCGCGGCGAAGAGCACCGTCGTCAAGACCAATGCCGATATGGGCAAGCTGGTGATCGGCGTGCCCCGGTCCAGCACGCAAGACACGCAGATCACCAAGAACGCGCCCGAGGGCACGACGATCCGCCGCTATGACGACGATGCCGCAACCCTTCAGGCGCTGCTGTCAGGGCAGGTGCAAGCGGTGGGCGCCAACATGTTCTACGTCCAGCGGCTCAACGCGCAGAAGCCCGATACCTTCGAGGACAAGCTCGAATTCCAGCGCCTTTACAACGGTGCCTGTACCCGTCTCGGCGAAAAGGAGATCAACGCAACGCTCAACAGCTTCATCGACAAGATCAAGGCCAATGGCGAACTCGCCAAGGCCTATGCCACCTGGATGAAGGTGCCGTTGCCTGAATTCCCGGGCAGCGTCGAAGGCGTGCCCTTCGTCGTGAGCTGAACGAACGACCGATCGGAACCAGAGCCATGAACCAGCCGAATGCCGAAGCGCCCTTGGGCGGGGCGGACACCATGATCGCGATGACCCATGTCGAGAAATGGTATGGCGACTTCAAGGCCCTGACCGACATCAACCTCTCGGTCCGCAAAGGCGAGCGCATCGTCCTGTGCGGACCGTCGGGGTCCGGCAAGTCGACACTGATCCGCTGCATCAACCATCTGGAAAGCTACCAGAAGGGCGAGATCCGGGTCGGCGGAACCCGGCTCGGAGACGACGCCAAGACCATCGATGCCGTTCGCCGGGAGGTCGGCATGGTCTTCCAGCACTTCAACCTGTTCCCGCACATGAGCGTGCTGGAGAATTGCATGCTGGCGCCGATGCGCGCGCTCGGCGCCACCAGGGCGGAGGCCGAGGCCACTGCCCGCACGCTGCTCGGGCGCGTCAAGATCCTCGAACAGGCCGGGAAATACCCGGCCCAGCTCTCCGGCGGCCAGCAGCAGCGTGTCGCCATCGCTCGCGCCCTGTGCATGAAGCCCAAGGTGATGCTCTTCGACGAGCCGACCTCGGCGCTCGACCCGGAGATGGTCAAGGAGGTGCTCGACACCATGATCGGCCTCGCCGAGGAGGGCATGACCATGATCTGCGTCACCCATGAGATGGGCTTCGCCCGGCAGGTGGCGAACCGCGTCATCTTCATGGCGAGCGGCGCGATCGTCGAGGAAGCGCCGCCGGAGGCGTTCTTCCGCAATCCGCGCCACGAACGGACCCGGCAGTTCCTCGGCGAAATCCTCCACAAGCACTGACAACCCCGAATGAACGGATCGCAGATGTCACGCCTCGTCTATGTCCTGAACGGACCGAATCTCAACCTGCTCGGCAAGCGCCAGCCGCACATCTATGGCCATGAGACGCTGGCCGATGTCGAGCGCGACTGCCGCAAGCTTGCCGAGGAGCTGAAGCTCGAGCTGCGCTTTCACCAGTCCAATCGCGAATACGAGATCATCGACTGGGTCCACGAGGCGCGCGAGCATGCAGGCGGCATCGTCATCAATCCGGCCGCCTTTACCCATACCTCGGTCGCGATCCTCGACGCGTTGAATACGTTCGAGGCGCCCGTCATCGAGTGTCACATCTCGAACGTGCACAAGCGCGAGGCCTTCCGGCACCATTCCTATGTCTCGCTGCGCGCCGATGGGGTCATCGCCGGTTTCGGCACGCAGGGCTACCAGCTCGCCCTGCGGCGCGTCGCCAGGCTCATCGACGAGAAGGCCGCGTGAGGATCGATCCGATGACGCCCGTGAAGATCGCAGTGATGGGAGCCGGACTGATCGGCAAGCGTCACGCCGAGCATGTCGCCAGCGAAGCCGGCGCCAGCCTCTGCGCCGTCGTGGACCCCTCCGAGATCGGCAAGATATTGGCCGATCAGCTGGGCGCGCGCTGGTATCGCAGCTTCGGCGACATGATCGCCGATGACCGGCCCGACGGCGTGATCATCGCGACCCCGAACCAGCTTCACGTCGCGAACGGGCTGGAGGCGATCGCGGCCGGCATTCCCGCCATCGTCGAGAAGCCGATCGCCGACGATTTGCCCGGAGGCGCGCGGCTGGTGGAGGCTGCGGAGCGGGCTTCGGTCCCGCTCCTGGTGGGCCATCACCGTCGCTACAACCCCATGATCGCCAAGGCCAAGGAGATCATCGACAGCGGCAGGCTCGGCCGCGTCCTGTCTTTGCACGGACATTTCTGGCTGATGAAACCGGATGACTACTTCGATGTCGGATGGCGGCGGGAGGAAGGCGCGGGACCCGTGCTCCTCAATCTGATCCATGACGTCGATCTGTTCCGCTACCTGTGCGGTGAGGTCGTCTCCGTGCAGGCGCAAAGCTCGAACGCCGTCCGGGGACATGCGGTCGAGGAGACGGCCGTCATCCTGCTCCGCTTCGCGAGCGGCGCCTTGGGCACGGTGAACGTATCGGATTCAATCGTGGCGCCGTGGAGCTGGGAGCTTACGACCGGCGAGAATCCCGTCTATCCGCAGCAGGACCAAGGCTGCTACCAGATCGGCGGCACCCATGGGGCCCTGACGGTGCCACAGCTCGAGGTGTGGTCGAACCGCGACAAGCGCAGCTGGTGGGAGCCATTGCAGCGCGAGCGGGTGCCGTTCGTCGACGAGGATCCGCTCAAGCTCCAGATTCGGCATTTCTGCGACGTCATTCGCAATGGCGCCGCACCGATCGCCTCCGGGCGCGAAGGCCTGGCGACACTGGCCGTCATCGACGCCGTCAAACGCTCGGCGGCCACCGGGACCACCGTCTCGCTCGGTTGAGGAGACTATTCGGGGAAGGCCCGGCTTTGCGGCCGGGCGCCATCGCACCAAGCGCACGTTCCAGCGTCGCCGTCAGCGCCATAGCGCGACCCAGCTCACCCTAGTCTCGAAAAGCAGTACTCCCATGATCAGCGGCACGACCAAGCTCATCGCCCATCTCGGCTATCCGACCGAAAGCTTCAAGGCACCGATGATCTACAACCCCTACTTCGAGCGAGAGGGGATCGACGCGGTCGTCGTCCCGATGGGATGCCGGGCCGAGGATTACCCTGCCTTCCTGAGGCTGGTCTTCAGGCTGTCTAACGCAGCTGGCGCGCTGATCACCATGCCGCACAAGGTGACGACGACCGGCCTCGTCGATATCCTTTCCCCCACCGCCGCCATCGCAGGCGCCTGCAATGCCGTGCGCCGCGAGCCCGACGGTCGGCTGGCGGGCGACATGTTCGACGGCGAAGGTTTCGTGCGCGGCGTGTTGCGCAAGGGGCGTCAGATCGCCGGGGCACGGGCGCTCGTCGTCGGCTCGGGCGGGGTTGGTTCGGCGATTGCGGCCTCGCTCGCCAAGGCCGGCGTCGCCGCGCTCGGCCTGTTCGACAGCCACGGCGATGCGGCAGAGCGGCTGGGCCAGCGGCTGAACCAGCATTATCCAGAGCTTCGCGTCGCGACCGGCTCGACGGATCCCACCGGCTTCGACATCGTGGTGAACGCCACGCCGCTCGGCATGAGGCCCGGCGATCCGCTGCCGCTCGATGTCAGCCGCATCGATGCCTCGACCTTCGCCGGCGAGGTCGTGATGAAGCAGGAGATCACGCCTTTCCTTGCCGCGGCGCGCGATCGCGGCTGCACCATCCAGGTCGGCACCGACATGCTGTTCGAACAGATCCCGGCCTATCTCGAATTCTTTGGCTTCCCCTCGACGACCGCCGAGGATCTTCGCAGCGTAGCCAGGCTCGGCTGACGCGCGTCTCTCGGCATGCGGCGTGGCTATTCGGACAGCCAGTTCGGTTCCCGGCGCTCCAGAAAGGCGCTCTGGCCCTCGACCGCGTCACGGCTTTCGAGCATCCGGATCGCCGCCGGATAGGAGCGGCTCATCGACTGCGCGAGATCGGGGCTGGCGAGACTGTCGCGGATGACGGCCTTGGACGTTTCGATCGCGAGCGGGGCGTTGGCCACGATCATCCGGGCGACGTCGCGTACCTTGCGCTGCAGCTCCGCCGCAGGGACGTGATCGTTGATCAGGCCAAGGGCCTTCGCTTCCGCGGCCGAAACCCGCCGGCCCGTCAGGGCAAGGTCCATGGCGAACTTGGTCGGCAGGCTGCGTGCGAGGCGCTGCAGGCCGCCGCCGCCGAGTGCGGCCAATCCGACGCGAGGCTCGGGGAAGCCGAACTCGGCATGGTCGGTCGCATAGGCCATGTCACAGGCCAGCACGATTTCGGCCCCGCCGCCCAAGGCAAATCCGTTGACCGCAGCGATAACGGGCTTGTCGAGATCGAAGCGCGCGGTCAGCCCCGCATAGCCGGTCGGCGGATAGTCGTCGGCATTGGTCCGGGCCCGGGCCTTGATGTCGCTGCCGGCGCAGAAGGCGCGCTCGCCGGCGCCCGTCAGGATCGCGACGCGCAAGGCAGGGTCAGCGGCATAGGCGTCGAAAATGCGGTGAAGTTCGCGGTGAGCTAAGGGGTGGAGCGCATTGCGGACCTCGGGGCGGTTGAGGGTGATCCACAGCAGCGGTCCCTCGACCTCGACGAGGATGTGTTCGAGACCAGCCAGGTCAGTCATGCGCCAGGCCGCCAAGGAACAGTTCGGCGACGCGAGGATCGTGCAGGATCTCCTGTGCCGGTCCGAAGATCCGGGCCTGTCCGAGTTCCAGCACCAGCGCGTGATCGGAGATCTCCAGAGCCGAACGGGCATTCTGCTCGATTAGCAGGACCGTGACGCCGGCGGCGCGCAATTCCTGCAAGGCGGCGAAGGTTTCCTGGACGAGTTTCGGAGACAGGCCGATCGACGGTTCGTCGATCAGGATGAGCTTGGGATCGAGCAGGAGACCACGCGCGATCTCGAGTTGCTTCTGCTGTCCCCCGGAGAGGGTGGAAGCCTGGACGGACGCCTTTTCGCGCAGCGCCGGGAACCGCTCGAACGCGCGCTCGATCCGTCGTGGCAGATCGTCGAGGCGCCGCGCCGCCGTCACGGCGCCGAGTTCGATGTTGTGGCGCACGGAGAGCTGCGGGAAGATGTTGCGCCCCTGGGGGATATAGCAGATTCCTGCCGCCAGCAGGTCGCGTGGCGGCAGGTTGGTGATGTCCCGCCCCTCGAAGCCGATCTTGCCGGCGCGGGCGGGCAGCATGCCGAAGATCGTCTTGAAGACGGTCGACTTGCCGGCCCCGTTCGGTCCGATCACCGTGGTGATGCCGCCGCGCGGGACCGAGAATGTCGTGCCGTTGAGGATGGTCATCCTGCCGTATCCGGCGGTGACGTTCTCAAGGGCGAGGACCGGTTCGCTCATCGGCGGATCAATGTCCGAGGTAGGCATCGATCACGGCCGGGTTGGCCCTGATCTCGGCAGGGGTGCCGATGGCCAGGACGCGCCCCTCCGCCATCACGACGACGCGCTGACAGAGGCTCATGACGAACTCCATATTGTGCTCGATGACGACGAAGGTGGCGCCGAGCTCGGTGTTGATGGCGCGCAACCGCTCTTTCAGTGCCCCCAGCATGGTGAGGTTGACGCCGCCGGCTGGCTCGTCGAGGAGGACGAGGCGCGGGCCCGCCATGAAGGCCATCGCCGCGTCCAGGAGCTTTTGCTGGCCGTAGGACAGGCCACCGGCCTTCTCGCCGGCCAGGTGCGACATCTTGAAGAATGCGACCATCCTGTCCGCCTCCTCGCCGAGGCCGGCATCGCGCGGCCCGAACAGGCGGCTGACCATCGTGCCGCGATGCTCCTGTCCGGCCAGGATCAGGTTCTCGCGCACCGACATCTCCGGAAAGACCTGGAGAAGCTGGAAGGTCCGGCTGACGCCGAGCCGGCTCAACCTGGCCGGCCTCATGCCGGTGATGTCGTGTCCATCCAGCATCACGCGGCCGGCGGTCGGTTCGAGCTGACCGAGGACCGCGTTGAACAGGGTCGACTTGCCGCAGCCGTTCGGGCCGATCAGGCCGAGAATCTCGCCCTTGTTGACATCGAAGCTGACGCCGTCCACGGCGCGGATGCCGCCGAAGTGCTTCTTGATGTCATGGATTTCCAGAACCTTGGTCATGAGGCGCTGCCTGCATCATAGGTCGGAACGGCCGCCTGGCGGGCGAGCGAAGCGCGGCGCGTGCGGGCGTCCGCGATCCGGCGCTCGACCCAGCCGAGGATGCCCGAAGGCGAGTAGATCAGCAGGACCATGACCAGCAGCGCATAGGCGACGAGGTAGTATCCGTGCGTGTAGTCGCGCAGCCATTCGGGCAGGAGGACGGCGATCAGGGCTCCGAGCGCCGGCCCGAGGAAATAGCCGGAGCCGCCGACGATCACCATGAGCAGCAAGCTGAAGGAGAGCGGCAGGCCGAACGGGTTGGGGTCGATGAACTCGACCAGCGGCGCGTAGAGCACGCCCGCCACCCCGCCCATCGTCGAGCCGATCGCGAAGGCCATCAGCGTGTAGCGGCGCGTGTCGACGCCCAGCGACTGCGCCCTCGCGGGATTCTCGCGCAGCGCCGTGAAGGCGCGTCCCCAGGGAGAATTGACCAGCCACAGCATCAGGCCGGCGCAGATGACGAGCCAGGCGAGCGAGAAATAATAGAAATTCAGGTGGTGCTTGAGCGAGACGCCGAAGAGCATCGGACGCGGAATGCCGAAGATCCCGTAGGTGCCCTTGGTCAGCCACTCCTCGTTCCGAAAGACGAGGTAGGCCAGCGTCGCGAAGGACAGGGTGACGAAGGCGAGATAGTGATGCTGGACGCGCAGGGCCGGATAGCCGAGCAGCCAGCCGATCGCGAAGCACAGCGCGACGGTCAGCAGCAAGGGCGCATAGAGCGGCCAGCCGTTCACCGTCATGATCGCCGTGGCGTAGGCGCCGATACCGACGAAGGCGCCCTGCGCGAGGGACACCTGGCCGGCATAGCCGAGCGTCAGGTTGAGCCCCATCGCCGCGATGGTCATGACCGCCCACATGGCGAGCATGTAATTGCCGAACCGGGAGAGCGTCAGCGGCAGGAAAAGCAGGATACAGGCCACGCCGATCGCAAGGGCGCAGGCGGCGGGGCGGGAGCGCAGCAAGGAGATCATACCGTCCGCTCCTCCTTGCGTCCGGCGATCCCGTGCGGGCGGAACAGGATGACGGCGATCAGGATGAAGAGCGGCACCGCGCTGCGGTACTGGGTGGAGATGTAGGCGGCAGCCAGATTATCGACGATGCCGAGCAGGAAGCCGCCGATGATGGCGCCGCGCAGCTGGTTGAACCCGCCGATGATGGCGGCGATGAAGGCCGCCAGACCGAGCGTCTCGCCGCTGGAGAATTTCGCCAGATAGATCGGCGTGACCAGCAGCGAGGCGATCGAGACGAGAACCGCGTTGATGACGAAGGTCAGCAGGATCATGCGCTGGACCGGGATGCCGAGCAGCCGCGCCACGGTCGGGTTCTGAGCCGTCGCCTGCATCTGTCGTCCGATGGAGGTGCGCTCCAGCAGCAGGGTCAGGCCGATGATCGCGCCGATCGCGGTGACGATAATACCGATGTGCTGCAGGGAGATGTTGGCGCCGAGAATGGCGAGGGTCTTGTCGGGAACCAGCGAGGGAAAGGGGTAGGCTTCGGCGCTGTAGAGATCCTTGACGCTTTCCTTCATGAAGATCGCAAGCGCCATCGTGGCGATCGCCATGGGTAGGACGCCGTGCTTGATCATGGGATCGACGAGCATCTGCTTGAACATCGCGCCGAGGATCACGACAGACATGCCGATCGTCACCAGCGCGGCCAGCCAATAAGGCGCGCCCATGCCCATCGCGATCAACGCGAAGAACGCCGGCAGCATGACGAACTCGCCCTGGGCGAAGTTGATGGTCTGGGACGCCTGCCAGAGCAATGCGAAGCCGATCGCCACGACGGCGTAGATCGCGCCGGTGGCGAGCCCACCGACGATCAAGGTTGAAAATGTCGACATGGGCTCGTTCGAGAAGCGGGGGGATACCGAGGCGCCGCCGGAGCGGCGCGGGCTGGGCTACGGCTTCAGCGCGGGAAGGGTCTTGGTGATGACGGTGGTGCCGTTCTGGACCTCGGCGAGGAAGCCGATCCGATCGAGATCGCCGTTCTGGTCGATGCTGACGTCCATCAGCATGCCGGGCTCGTCGACGGCCTTGACCGACAAGCTCTTGAGCGCCGCGGTCAGGCCCTTGGGGTCGAGCTTGCCCATTTTCTGCGTGCCGGCCTTGATCGTGTAGATGCCGAGATAGCCCTTCATCGAATTGTGGTCCGGCACGTAGTTGTACTTCGCCATGAACTTGCGCCGATAGGCTTCGATCGAGGGGATCGGCGCGTCGGCCGTCAGACCGACATGGCCGCGAACGCCATTGGCGGCATCGCCGGCGAGTTCGATCACCTTCTGGTTGAGCAGCGTCGTTTCGCCGATCAAGGGCTTCCTGATCCCCTGTTTCTGGATTTCCTTGAGGATGCGGGCGCTTTCCTCCTCATGCAGGTAGATGAACACGGCGTCGACCTCGGCCTGCTTGAGCTTGGCGACATCCGCCGCGAAATCGACCTGCGCCGCTTCCGTCGAGATGTCGGCGCTGATCTTCACGCCGCGCGCCTTGAGCTCCTTGGTGATGCCGTCGCGGCCGCCCTTGCCGAAATCGTTGTTGACCCAGATGACTGCGACATTCTTCGCCTTGAGATCGTCCGCCATGTAAGCTGCGAGTTTCGGCATGGAGATCTGCTGGCCGAACGACGTCCTGATCAGCGTCTTCAGCCCCATCTGCGTCAGCTCGGCTGCCTCGCCGCCGATGACGTTGGTAACGCCCGACTCCGAGGTGAGCTGGGCGGTGACCTTGATCGAGCCCGAATAGACCGGACCGAGCACCGCATAGGGATTTGCGTCCAAGGCCTTCTGCACGAGGCCGCGCGCGACGCCGGGATTCGTCTGGCTGTCGGCGCAGTTCATTTCGATCTTCTGGCCGAGCAGCCCCCCGGCGGCGTTGATCTCGTCGATCGCGAGGTTCGCCCCGTTGCGGAAATTGACCCCGACGGTCGCCCCGGGGCCGGAAAGCTCGCTGACGCAGGCGATCTTGACCTGCGCCTGCGCCTGGTCGGCGAAGGCTGCGATGGCGGCGATTGACAGCGACGACAGCATCAGGTTGCGCAGAGTCATGGAGCCCTCCCCTTGGTCTCTCGCCGACAGGAACTGGCGATGCCGCCTGTGTCGACTGGACGTTCTCAGGGTAATAGCGGGGCGCGTCACCGCCCTGTCTATGCAATGAAGACAATGATAATCATTGAAATCATCAATGTCAGCTCCGCTCCGGCTGCCTGGCGAACACCCGCGCGCACAGGGTCCTGAGCCATTGGTTCGCCGGATCCCTGTGGTAGCGGGCGTGCCAATGCTGCTTGACGAAAAAGCCGTCGATGGCAAACGGGCATTCGTGAACGGCAAGGCCGCCGAGCTTGGCGAGCGTGGCGCCGATATGGCGGGGCAGGGTCGCGATCAAGTCGCTGCCCGCGAGGATCGACGAGAGCCCCAGGAATCCGGGAAGACGCAGGACGATCCGGCGATCGATGCCGTGCACATCGAGTGCTTTCTCGAGCAGCAGCTGCCCAGTTCCGTAGACGATGCCGATATGGGCCGCCGCCTGATAGGTGCGCAGCGACAGCCCCTGCGCCAGCTGCGGATGGCCCTGGCGCGCGAGGCAGATCCAGTCCTGCTCGAATAGCTTCTGCTGATAGAAGCCGTTTTCGAGGCTCGGGATCAATCCCAGTGCCAAGTCGACATCGCCGGATTGCAGGGAGGCCGACAACCGATCGTCGATCCGCGTGACCTCCAGCCGAATCCCGGGCGCGATCTCCCAGACTGCCGTAAGGAGTTCGGGAAGCAGGGTGATGTGACTTGCGTCGGTCATCGCGATGACGAACGAGCGGGAGGAGGTCCCGGCGTCGAACGCGTTCCGCAATTCCGAAACCTGGCGCAGCGCCTGGAGTGCGTCGCGGACCGCGACGATCAGGCCGTCCGCAAGCGGTGTCGCCAACATGCCTTCCGGCGTCCGCACGAAGAGCGGATCGCCGAAATGACGCCGGAGCTTGCCCAGGCCGATGCTGACGGTGGGCTGAGACAGGTCGAGCGCATCCGCGGCCTTGGTAATGCTGCTGGTGGCGTGGATCGCATCGAACAGGCGCAGAAGCCGGAGGTCGAGAAGATCAAGGTCGTTCTGGCTCATTGAAAAAAACTATGATGATGATTTTCTCCATTACATAGACACCTCACTGCCGAGGTCATAGCCCTTTCGCGATCGGATCGTTCGGGAAGGTTGACAGACAGTGCGGATCTGCATCCTTGGCGCGGGAGCTCTGGGTTCCGCTATCGGAGGGACGCTCGCCGAGGCCGGGCACGAGGTCACGCTCGTCAACCGCAATCGCGGGCATGTCGATGCGATCTGCAGGCACGGGCTGGTCCTGAGGAGCGATGGCCACGATCGGGTCGTGCATCTGGCTGCCGTCACCGAGACCGCCGGGATGGCGCCCGTCGACCTCGTCGTCGTCCTCGTCAAATCTCCCGATACCGAGGCTGCGGTCGCGGCTGCCCGCAGCATCGTCGGACCGGATACGCTGGTGATCTCTCTCCAGAACGGCGTCGGTCAGGAGGAACTGCTGGCGTCGATCCTGGGCCGGCGGCATGTGCTGGGCGGCAGAACCTATGCCGGGGGCGTCATGCTGGGGCCGGGCCATGTGCTCTGCGGCGTCACTGGCAAGGAGACCATCATCGGCGAGATGGACGGCGTGGTCACGCCACGCGCGGCCGCTCTTGCGCGGACGCTGACCGAGTCCGGCCTGGAGACGCATGTCAGCGCCGAGATCCGGGCGGTGATCTGGGACAAGCTGCTCGTCAATGTCGCGACAGGGGCGCTCGCGGCGGTGACCGGCCTGACCTATGGCCAGCTCTACCAGCTGCCCGAGATCGAGGAGACCGCTGTCGCTGCAGTCGCGGAGGCGATGGCGGTGGCGCAGGCAGCCGGAATCCGGCTGGCGACGAGCGATCCTCACGCGCCCTGGAAAAAAGCCTCGTCGGGCCTGCCGCCGGAGTTCAAGACCTCGATGCTGCAAAGTCTCGAAAAGGGCCGACGGACCGAGATCGACTTCATCAACGGCGCAGTCGTCCGGGAAGGGCGCCGGATGGGCGTTCCGACCCCGGTGAACGCAACGCTGGTCGCGCTGGTCAAGGGAGTCGAGACGAAAACGGGTATCTCGGCACAGGCGGTCGCCGCATGACGACACAGGCCTATCTCGAACATGTCGCCATTCGCGTTCGCGATCTTGCCTGGCATGTCCGCTTCTTCGAGGCCATCTTCGGATGGACGGTCCGGCAGGTCGACGGCGACAGCGCCGAGCCGAAGCAGGTCTGGATCGGCGGCATGCAGTTGATCGCCGCTTCGGATTTCGACGGCGCGCGAGGCCATGCCGATCATGTCGGAATCCGGTGCCGCGACGTCGAGGCGGCGATCGCGGCCGCCCATGCCTTTGCCGGCGTGACCACAGATCCCCGCGGAAGCCATTGGCTCAAGCTGCCCGATGGCTTCGTCGTCGAGCTTCTACCGGCCGGCCCCGAGGCGCCCGCCGTCTACTCCACGCTTTGAGGTCAGCAATGGACGCCAAGAGCCCGCCGAAAAAGGCGCATGAACGCTACTATGACGAGGTCGAGGTGGGCGATGAAGGCATCACGCCCGAAGTCACGGTGACCAAGGAGATGATCAGGGTGTATGCCGACCTGACCGGCGACCATACGCCCGTGCATGTCGACGAGGCGTTCGCCAAGGCTTCGCATTTCGGCGGCATCGTCGCCCATGGACTGTTCGGCCTGTCGCTGGCGGATGGCCTGAAGACGCGTGGTTCGCTGCAGTTCCCGCCGGGTGCTTCGCTCGGCTGGAACTGGGATTTCAAGCTGCCCATCCGCGCCGGCGACACGATCCATGTGAAGTATCGCGTCGCGACCATGCGCGAGACCCGCAAGCCCGGCTGGGGAATTCTGTCGATCGTGTCCGATCTCATCAATCAGAACGGTGAGATCGTGCAGACCGGCGAGCACAAGCTGATGATCCTGAAGCGGCCGGAGGCCTGAGATGCGCCAGACTCTGCCGCTGAGCGGGATCCGCGTGATCGACTACAGCCATTTCCTGGCAGGGCCGCACATGTCGCGTTGCCTGGCGGCGATGGGTGCCGACGTCATTAAGGTCGAGCGCCCTGGCGGCGGCGATGCCGGCCGTGCGCACGGCTATTTCAAGGACGGGCAGTCGGGATACTTCCTGCAGCAGAACATGGGCAAACGCGGCATCTGCGTCGACATGAAGGACCGACGCGGCTTCGACATGATGATGAAGCTGGTCGAGACGGCCGACGTCTTCGTCGAAAACTATCGTCCAGGTGCGCTCGAAAAGCTCGGCCTCGGCTATGCGGCTCTGTCGGCGCGCAATCCTCGGCTGGTCTATTGCTCGGTATCCGCTTACGGGCATACCGGGCCGGATGCCGCAAGGCCCGGCTTCGGCCTGATCGCCGAGGCGAAATCAGGCGCCATGGCGCAGCTCGGCACGGACGGAGAGCCGCCGCCTTTGCTGCGCATTCCGATCGCCGACATGTATGCCGGCATGCACGGCGTCGCCGCGGTCTGCGCCGCCCTGCTGGGCCGAGTCGCGACAGGCAGGGGACAGCATATCGACCTCGCACTCTACGACTGCATGATCTCGATCCATGATTATGCCGTGCAGCGCTACACCTTCTCCGATGGCGAAGAGCTCCCCAAGCGCACCGGCTCGGATTCGCCGGAAACGCCGATCTATGGCGTCTTCCCGAGCTCGGACGGTTATATTGTGATCGCCGCCCAGGTCGACGACGCCTGGGCACGACTGGCGAGCCTGATCGGCGGCGCGGCGCTCGACCCGAAGTTCGCGACGCCCGCCGGTCGTGCGACGCATTACCGGGAGGCGACCGCGCTCGTGAAGGCATGGAGTTCGGCGCGCGCAGCCCGGGAGTGTCTTGCGGCTCTCGACGCCTCGTCCGTTCCCGCTGCGCCCGTGCAGACGATCGACCAGGTGCTCGCGGATCCGCAAGTCGCGGCCCGGAACATGATGCTCGAGCAAAGCCATCCGGTGCTCGGCAAAGTCAGGCTTCCCAATCTGCCGTTCCGGTTCTCCGACTGTGACACGACGCCCCAACGGGTCGCGCCGCTGCTTGGTCAGCACAATGTCGAAATCGCTCGCGAACTCGGCATCCCGGAAGAGGAGATCGCCGATATGCAGAGCGCGAACGTCCTGACGAGCGAGTCGGCGGCCGGCTGACGCGCTGCTTCGGTCATGCCGGCGGCGTTGGCTCCGAGCCGTCGCCATGCGCCCACTGCAGACGTCGAGCTTTGCCGGGAAGCGGACGTTCGCTTCACACTCATCGGCCTGTCCCTCAAGAGTGGTCCTTCCCTAGCGTAGTCTCTTGAGGGACAGGCTATGAGGAGCCTGGCGCACTTCGTCCTGCCCCGCGATATCAAGATCGTCTCAAACACCCGGCTGTGAACGGCTGTTCACAACTGTCGTGGCGGCGCATCTGTTCGCACGGAGATCGCCATCCTATCGTCATCCAGCGTCGTCGAGATTGGCTCATGGTCTGGCAGCTGCATCAGTCATGACGACAAGCGTGCTGAAACGGCCCCCGAATTCCCCGGACAGGTCTCACCCTTAAAATAAGGGTTGGGAGTAATGTCGTGTCTATGACTGGTTCTTATCCGAAGGTTGAGGTCCTGACCGGGCCTGAGCGGCGTCGCCGGTGGTCGGTTGCGG
>JAAEQB010000083.1 GCA_024231975.1 Allobosea sp. | reverse complement strand
CGGCCGGGCAGGTCGGCGGTGAAGGCGCCTGCGACCTGCTGGCCGGGCGCGGTCAGCAGCGGGCCGCGCAGATGGGAGAGGACGGTGTCGCGCACCAGGCGGCTCTCGTCGATCATCACCGAGACCGCCTGCGCATGTGCCTCACCCGAGAGCAGGTCGAAGCCGGCCCGCGCCTCGGCCGCCGTCGCCGAGATCAGCGCGTCATAGATCGGATTGCCGACGCCGAGACGCTCCGCCGCCACCGCGATGAAACCCTGGTTGCGCGTCGCGGCGATATACGTGCTGCCGGGGCTGGTGTTGCCGCCGCCATCGCTCGTGCCGCCGGTGCCGCCACTCGACGTCCCGCTCGTGCCGGTTCCGCCGCTGGAGCCGCCGCCCGGCCCGAAGGAGGTGTCGTTGCGCGTCATGGTCAGCGTGACGGTCGTGCCGCCATAGCTCAGCGACGGTGTCAGGAAGGCAAGGTTCGACGTGACGGTGTTGAACGTCCCGGTCACGCCAGCTGAGGCGGTCAGTATGGTGTAGTTGGTCGAGGCCGCGTAGTTGCCGTTCTCGGCCAGCACCTGAACCGTGCCGCCCCAGATCGTCGCACTGCCCGAGGCGACGATCCTGTCGCTCTGGCCGGCCGCGTTGACCTCGACCTGATAGGTCGAGCCCGCGGCGAACGAGACATTCCCCGAGACGGTCAGCGTGCCGATCGAGTTGCCCGGCGCGACCGTCGCGCCGCTGGCGACGCTGACGCCGCCGACCGTGCCCGAGCCGCCTAGCGTCGCGCCGCTCAGCACTGTGACCGCCGAGGAGGCGAATGATCC
The DNA here is from genome assembly GCA_024231975.1 of Allobosea sp. Classification (GTDB taxonomy): domain Bacteria; phylum Pseudomonadota; class Alphaproteobacteria; order Rhizobiales; family Beijerinckiaceae; genus Allobosea. Next base: position 3,777 of record JAAEQB010000083.1, on the reverse strand, counting down.
ATTGACCAAGAGCTTGCCGGCTTCGACCGTCGTCGCCCCGGCCAGCGCGCCCCCTCCGGTCAGGGTGAGATTGCCGGCGCCGCGCTTGGTGAAGGAGCCGGTGCCGTTGATCGCATTGGCGAAGCCCGCATCCGTCGGCTGGTCGATGACGAGAGCGCCATTGTTCATGATCTCGCCGACACCGAAGCTACTGGCCGAGCCGATCAGTGTGCCCTGCAAGATCAATGTGCCGCCGGAATAAGTGTTGCTGCCGGTCATGGTGAGCGACCCGGCACCGCGCTTCTGCACGTCGCCCGTGCCCGAGATCGCGCCGGCGAAGGTGATGTCGTCCGAGCGATTGAAGGTGAACGTGCGATTGTTGACGACATCGCCCGTGATCGAGCCCGAGGTGCCGCCATCGCCGATCTGCAGGACGCCGTCGGCGATCATGGTCCCGCCGGCATAGGTGTTCGTTCCGGTCAGCACCAGCGTGCCGCTGCCGGTCTTCGTCAGCGCGCCACCACCGCTGATGACACCCGACCAGAACAGGTCGGCCTCGGTTTGGAAGGTGCCTCCGCCGGCATCGATAACGGCGTTGCGGGCGGAGGAGAAGCTTGCCGTCGTCCTCAGCATGCCGCCGTCCAGGCTCAGGCCGCCGGAGGTCGCACCAAGATTCGCGTCGGCTGAAACCTGCAGCACACCGCCGGCAATTGTCGTCCCCCCGGTGTAGCTGTTGTTGCCCGAAAGAATGAGGGTGCCGCCGCCCACCTTGACGATGGCGGTGCCGCTGCCATCGACGATGGTCGATGCGATGCTGGCGACGATGCTGTTGTCGACGTTGAAGGCGCCGGCACCTCCGCTCGCGGGTGCGATCGAGAGCGTGCCGCCGCTCAGCACATAGCCGTTGGTCGAGAATTGCAGCGTGTCGAAGCTCACCGTGCCTGAAACACTCACCGCACCGCCCGCGGCGCCGGCGAAGATGCCGACCGAGCCCCCCCAGCCGGCATTGGCGCTGCCGGCATTGTCGGTCCAGTTGCTGCCGAAGCTGGACCAGGTGCCGGCGCCGCCGTCGACGGTGCCGTTGGCGGAGGTGTTGGTTCCGTCCCAGAATTGCATGGTCTGGCCGCTGCCAAGCACGACGAGGTTGACCTGTCCTGCCGCAGTCGTGTCGACCTGCGCGCTGGCGATGGTGAAGCCGCCTCGGGTCGAGGTCACGCTCTGGCTGTCGAAGCTGCCGGTGAGCGTGCCGCCATAGTCGAACAGGCGATAATAGCCGGCCGCGGCCGCACGCGCGTCGAGCGCGCCGCCGAGCCTGAGGTTGCCGGCGACCTCAACGAGGTCGTTGCCGGTGACGGGATCGCTGCCGCCGACCACGCCCGGGGTGTTGAGCTCGAAGATCGAGGTCGAACCGCTGTTGAGTGTCAGCGATCCGACCGTCAGCGTGCCGGGACTGTGTCCCGCTGACAAGGTGCCGTCCACGGTCACGGCCCCGGCGATGCTGCCGGTCCCGGACAGGGTCGCGCCGGCTGCGACCGTCACCGCCCCAAGCCCGGTCAGCGCGCCATCGACGCGCAGCTCGCCGGCCGAGACCGTCGTTGTGCCGCCATGGCTGCTGGTCCCGCTCAGCGTCAGCCTGCCAGCGCCCTGCTTGACGATGCCGCCGGTGCCGCCGATCGAACCGGCGAAGCTCTGGTTCGTCGCACTGCCGAAGGTCAGCGTATTGGCGCCAAGCGTGATGGTGGTGCCGGCCACACCCGAGAAGGCGCCGATGGTCCGGCTGCCGGAGGCCCCGCTGATGTCGAACTCAGCGCCTGCGGCGGCGAGGTCGAGGCTGCCGGTCGCGGCAAGGCTGCCAGCGCCGCTCAGCGCGAGCGTGCCGGCATTGATCGTGGTGCCGCCGGTGTAGGTGCTGCTGCCCGTCAGCATCTGCCTGCCCGCGCCTTGCTTGACGATGCCGCCGGTGCCGCCGATCGAACCGGCGAAGAGCTGGTTCGCCGCATTGCCGAAGGTCAGCGTGTTGGCGCCAAGCGTGATGGTGGTGCCGGCCACACCCGACATGGCGCCGACGGTTCGGTTGCCGGAGGCCCCACTGATGTCGAACTCAGCGCCTGCGGCGGCGAGGTTGAGACTGCCGGCCGCGGCAAGGCTGCCGGTCCCGCTCAGCGCGAGCGTGCCGGCATTGATCGTGGTGCCGCCGGTGTAGGTGCTGACGCCCGTCAGCGTCTGCCTGCCTGTACCTTGCTTGATGAATCCACCGTCGCCCGAGATCGAACCGGAGAAGGAGGAGCTGGCATTCTGTGAACCTATGGCCAGATGCGTGCCGGGACCGAGCGCAATCAACCCGCTGCCGCTGAGCCCGTTGACCGACAAAGAAGAGTTAAGCCGGTGCGTACCATCGATCTGGAGATCGGTGGAGCTTTCCACTGCCGCGGAGTTGCTGGTCGTCAACGTCGCGCCGGGACGAACTTCGAGCGTGCCGATGCTGGCACCAGCGCCGGTCCAGGTACTGTCCCCGGAGAAAATGAGGCGCGATGCCCCCGTTATTCCGGTCGAAAATGTTCCGCCGCCGATCGTCAGTGATGCGGCAATGCCAATCTGGCCGTTGCCCTCCAGATGGGAGATGGTGGTCGCGTCGCTTGATAGATAAAGCGTCGCGTCGTTGTTGATCGTGAGGGACTTCGCCGCGCTCAGCACGACATTAAGGGAATGAACGATCACACCACCACCGGGCGGAACGGTCAGAGCCGTCAATGTCCCTCCGTCCAGGACAATATTGAGGTTGATCCCCCCTGTCCCGTACCAACCATTGAAGTTGATATTGCCGGTATCCGAGGCCGACCCGAAATACACGGTCGACCCGGTCAGGAAACTGTGAAAGTAGACATTCATCGAGTGTCCGGCGACAGCAGATACACGACCGACCGATCCTGTATCCGCGATGATGCTGCTGCCAAGGCTGAGATCGTTGAGCGCGCGGATGTGGCCCGCTGCTCCAATGAATCTCACTCTGTCGTAAGGGAATGGATTATCAGTCGACACTTCGGCGAGTCCACCGATATTGCCAATTGCTTGAGAAAACGCAGCTTGGCATCCAAAGTTCTTGAACGATATAAGCAGAGCAGCCAAAAGCAATGCTGCGCTGAAATTCGAGCGGTCCGATTTAATCAAATGAGCGCCGTTGCCAACATTCGGCCGGATGCCTCTTAAATGCTTTGAGCGAGTAGCAGTCTTTCGCATGGCGGGCTATTGATCGGCTCAATCAACTGTCGTCGGGCGAACGCATCAAGGCCATGCCGACCTCACGTCGCAAAGTCCAAAATCTGCAGGCATCCGGCCATGCATGATGTCCCGGAGGCGGCCCCCCGTGCCGGCATGCTTAACCGCGCAATCGCCGCCCATGTCGACAAAGGTCCATGGCCCTATGCCGCCAGCCTGATCCGCCACAGCGGCTTTCGCGAAGCTTTGCGCCTATATTGCGCTGCGATGATCCAGCGGCCGGATATGTCGTGGCCCGCGGATAAATTCTTCGGCCAGAGGCTGCGCTATCTCGTGTCTTTTTCCCTGATCGGTCTCGATGCACGCTGGCGCCGAGGCGTCGGCGAGGCCCCGACGCTCGCCGCGCTCCAGCGTATTGCGCCAGCCAGCGCTCGGCAGATCGCTGAAACGGCCCCCGAATTCCCCGGACAGGTCTCACCCTTAAAATAAGGGTTGGGAGTAATGTCGTGTCTATGACTGGTTCTTATCCGAAGGTTGAGGTCCTGACCGGGCCTGAGCGGCGTCGCCGGTGGTCGGTTGCGG
>JAAEQB010000082.1 GCA_024231975.1 Allobosea sp. | reverse complement strand
TGGAGTCGCCGCTGGCGGGTCGGGCGGCGCGGTTGCTGTGCGAGCTGACCGGCTGCGAGCGGGCGGCCTTCGTCAACTCCGGCAGCGAGGCGGTGATCACCGCCGTGCGGCTGGCGCGCACGCGCACCGGCCGGTCGAAGATCGCCGTCTTCGAGGGCGGCTACCACGGCTTCCAGGACGAGGCCCTGGTCTCCGCCGTTGCCGACGGTGCCGGCGGATTGCGCAGCATGATCATGGTGCCGGGCATTCCGCCGCAGGTGGCCGACAACGTCATGGTGTTGGAGTACTGCAGCGAGCGCTCGCTCGAGATCCTCCGCGCCACCGCCGGTGAGCTGGCGGCGGTTCTGCTCGAGCCGCAACAGAGCCGGCGCGCCGGCGGCTTCGATCCGGGCGAGTTCCTGCGCCGGTTGCGGGAGATCACCGAGCAGGCGGGCACGGCGCTGATCCTCGACGAGGTGATCACCGGCTTCCGCATCCATCCCGGCGGCGCCCAGGCGGTCTACGGCGTCCGGGCCGACCTGGTCACCTATGGCAAGGGGATCGGCGCCGGCGTGCCGGCGGCGGCGGTGGCCGGGCGGGCCGAGTACCTCGACGGCCTCGACGGCGGTAGCTGGAGCTATGGCGACGACTCGTACCCGCAGGCCGAATCCACCTACATCGCCGGCACCTACTTCAAGCACCCGCTGATCATGGCCGCGGTGTGGACGGTGCTCGACCATTTCAAGACCGCCGGAGCCGCGCTCCAGCAGGGGATGACCGAGCGCGCCGAACGCCTGGCAAAGGCGGTCAACGACCTTTGCGAGCAGGAGCAGGTACCGATCCGGATGCTGCAATGGGGATCGATCTGCAATTTCCTGTTCGCGCCGGAGATGAAGCATCCCGCCGTCTTCTACGGCCACCTGCTGGACAACGGCGTCTACGTCCGCGAGAAGCGTCCGATCTTCCTGTCGGCCGAGCACGGCGACGAGGACCAGGAGCGGGTGCTGGCCGCGCTGCGGGCGACGATCGCGGCGTTGCGGGAAGGCGATTTCCTGCCCGCCGGCGCCGAGCGCCCGGCCTCCGAGCGCCGGGTGCCGGCGACCCCGGCCCAGCAGGAGCTGTTCACCCTGGCGCAGCTGGGCGAGGACGCCTCGCGCGCCTACAACGAGGGCGTCGTCCTGCGTTGGCGCGGCGCGCTCGACCTCGAGCTGCTGCGGCGGGTCGTGCAGCGGGTGGTCGACCGGCACGAGGCGCTGCGGGCCACCTTCAGCCCCACCGGCGAGGAGCTGCGGATCGCCGCCGAGGTCCCGGTCGACGTTCCGGTCGTGGACCTCGCACGGGCAGAGCGCAAGGCGGTGGATCGACGGCTGGCCGCGGCCGTGGACGAGACGTTCGACTTCTTTTCCGGTCCGCTGTTTCGCTTTCGACTGCTGCGGTGCGGGGACGGCGAGCACCTGCTGGCGGCGACTTTTCATCACACCGTGGTGGACGGCCTGTCCACCGACGTGCTGTTGCAGGAGATCATCGGCTCCTACGCCGCCGCGGTCCGGGGCGAGTCGCTCCGGCTGCCCGACCCGCAACCCTTCGGCGCGTTCGTCCGCCGGCAGCGGGCGTGGCAGCAGGGTCCGGAGATGGCCGCGGCCGAGGCCTACTGGATGGCCGAGCTCGCCGGTTCGGTGCCGGTGCTGGAATTGCCGATCGATCGGCCGCGGCCGCCATGGCGCAGCCATGCCGGCCGCTGGCGGCAGCTCGAAATCGCCGGACCCGACTACCAGGCGATCCGGCGGACGGCCACCCGCACCGGCGGTACGCTGTTCGCGACCCTGTTGGCGGCCTTTCAGACCTGGCTCTACCGACTGACCGGACAGCGCGATCTGATCGCCGGGGCGGCGATGGCGGGACAGGCGGAGATGGGCCGGCAGCCGCTGGTCGGCCATTGCGTCAACGTCCTGCCCATGCGCAGCCGGATCGTCGGCGACCCGACCTTTGCCGAGTTTCAGGCCGGCGGCCGGAGCAAGCTGGCCGAGAGCTACGAGCACCAGCACTATCCCTTCCACCAGCTGGTCCACAAACTGAACCTGGCCCCCGATCCCAGCCGCCTGCCGCTGGTCTCGGCCCTGATCAACTTCGAGAGCGCCGGCAGCGAGGCGACCATCCGCATCGGAGCGACTGCGATCGAAGTCACCCCCAATCGCCCGCGGGGGGCCAAGTTCGAGCTCTCTTTGGACATCACCGCGTTCGACGAGCGGATGCAGATCCACTGCAGCTACAACAGCGATCTTTTCGACCCCACCACCGTCGGGCGCTGGCTGCGGGGGTTCCGCAACCTGACCGCGGGCATCGGCGAGCGGCCGGAGCAGAGCCTGCGGCAGCTGCCGCTCTTGGACGCCGCCGAGCGCCAGCAACTCCTGGAATGGAACGACACCGAGCTCCGGCGGCCGGCGAGCTGCCTGGATCGGCTCTTCGCGGAGCAGGTCCGGCGCACTCCCGGGGCGCCGGCGCTGGTCTTTGCCGGCCGGAAGCTCCGTTACGCCGAGCTCGCGGCGCGCGCCGATCGCCTCGCCGGCTGGCTGCAAGATCGGGGCAGCGGTCCGAACACGTTGGTCGGCGTCTCGATGGAGCGCTCGCTCGAGCTGGTGGTGGCGCTCTACGGGATTCTCCGGGCCGGCGCCGCCTACGTGCCCCTGGATCCGGATCATCCCCGCGAGCGTCTGGCTTTCCTGATCGCCGACGCCGATCCGCCGGTCGTGCTCACCCAGGAGCACCTGGCGTCGCGGCTGCCGGCGAGCTCGGCGGCCGTGGTCTGCCTCGATGCGCGGTGGCCGGAGATCGATCGCCACCGTCCCACCCGGCCGCTCGCCGCCGCCGCCGCCGCTGCCGACGATCTGGCCTACGTGATCCATACCTCGGGCTCGACCGGCCGCCCCAAGGGGGTGGGCGTCTCCCACCGGGCGATCTCAAACCGGCTGGCGTGGATGCAACGGGCCTATGGTCTGGAAGCCGGGGACCGCGTGCTGCAGAAGACGCCCATGAGCTTCGACGTCTCGGTGTGGGAGTTTTTCTGGCCCCTCGCCTACGGCGCCCGTCTGGTGCTGGCGCGGCCGGGCGAGCATCGGGATCCGGCCGCTCTGATCGCCCTGATTCGCGCTCAGACAATCACCACCCTGCACTTCGTCCCGTCGATGCTGCGGGCCTTCCTGGAGCATCCGGAAGCGGCGAGCTGCACCACCGTCCGGCGAGTGGTGTGCAGCGGTGAGGCGCTGCCCCGCGAGCTCGAGCAGCGGTTCTTCGCCACCCTGCCCGAGGCCGAGTTGCACAACCTGTACGGTCCCACCGAGGCCGCGGTCGACGTCACCTTCTGGGCCTGCCGGCGCGGCGATTCGCGGCCGAGCGTGCCGATCGGGCGGGCGATCGACAACGTGCGCATCCTGCTGCTCGACGCCGGCATGGTCCCGGTCCCGCCGGGGGTGAAAGGCGAGCTCCACATCGGCGGTGTCGGTCTGGCCCGCGGTTACTGGCGCCGGCCCGGACGAACGGCCGCCTCCTTTGTCCCCGACCCCCTCGGCCACCGGCCCGGAGAGCGGCTGTACAAGACCGGTGATCTGGCCCGCTGCGGTGCCGACGGCGTCGTCGAGTTCCTGGGGCGAAGCGACCACCAGGTCAAGATCCGGGGCATGCGCGTCGAGCTGGGCGAGATCGAGACCGTGCTCGGTCGCCACCCCGAGGTGCGGGAGGTGGCGGTGCAGGCGCTGCCCGATGCCGCGGGCGGCAACCGGCTGGTGGCCTGGGTGGTGCCGCGGCGGCCGGGCGAGATGGCGGACCGCGAGCTGATCTCGTGGATCGAGGCCGAGCTGCCGGCCTACATGGTGCCGTCGGCGTTCGTCGAGATCGACGCGCTGCCGCTGACCCGGAGCGGCAAGCTCGATCGCCGCCGGCTGCCGGCGCCGGAGCCGACGGCGGCCGCCGACGAGCCGTTCATGGCGCCGCGCACGGAGATCGAGGGGGAGCTGGCGAAGATCTGGCGGCAGGTGCTCGACGTCGAACGGGTGGGCGTGAACGACAGCTTCTTCCGCCTCGGCGGCCATTCGCTGCTGGGTACGCGGTTGATGCTCAGGATCCGTGAGCAGCTGGGGCGGGAGCTGCCGCTGCGGGCGCTGTTCGAGGCGCCGACCGTCGCCGGCCTGGCCGCCCGCCTCGAAGAAAAAGAGCAAGAAGAACCAGCAGGAAAGAAAGAAGACGCGAGCGCCGAGCGGCGGCCGGCGGCGCCGCCGCTGCGACCCGTCCCGCGCACCGGCCCCCTGCCGCTGTCCTTTGCCCAGGAACGGATGTGGTTCCTCGACCGGCTTACCGGCAGCAGCGCCGCCTACAACATCGCCGGCGGCTGGCGCCTGACCGGCAACCTCGACGCCGCGGCGCTGGCCGCCGCCGTTCGGGCGGTCGTCGACCGCCACGAAGCGCTGCGCACACGCTTCCCCGCGCACGATGACGGGCAGCCGTTCCAGGTCATCTCGCCGCCGCCGCCGCGGGTGCTGGCGATGATCGATCTGAGCGCCCTCGAGACCGACCGCCGGCGCAGCGAGCTGTTGCGACTCGCCACTCGCGAGGCTCGGCAACCCTTCAATCTGGGCCGCGGACCCCTGCTGCGGGCAACCCTGGTCCGGCTTGCCGGCCGGGAAGCGGGCCTGCTGCTGACCATGCACCACATCGCCGCCGACGGCTGGTCGATGGAGATCGTCTTCAAGGAGCTTCAGGTGCTCTATCAGGCCCTGTCCACCGGCTCCGAACCCCGACTGCCGGAGTTGCCGGTGCAGTATCCTGACTTTGCCGTATGGCAGCGCGAGTGGTTGCGTGGCGAGATCCTGGACGAGCAGGTCGCTTTCTGGCGCCGGCACCTGGCCGAGCTGGCGACGCCGGAGCTGCCGACCGACCGGCCCCGGCCGGCGGTACGCGCCTTCCGCGGCGATCAGCTGGCCTTCCGGCTGCCGGCACCGGTCGGCCGCGCCTTCTACGCCCTCGGCCGGAAGCGCAACGCGACGCTCTTCATGACCGTGCTGGCGGCCTTCCAGACCTTGCTCTTTCGCTATACCGGCCAGGGCGACGTCGTCGTCGGCTCGCCCGTCGCCAACCGCAACCATCTCGGGCTCGAGGAGCTGATCGGCTTTTTCGTCAACACCCTGGCGCTGCGTAGCCGGCTGCGGGGCGGGGAACCCTTCGACGAGCTCCTGGACCAGGTAACCGCGAGCGCTCTGGATGCCTTTGCCCATCAAGACCTGCCGTTCGAGAAGCTGGTCGAGGAGCTCAATCCGGATCGCGACCTGAGCCGCAACCCGCTCTTCCAGGTGATGCTGGTGCTCCAGAACGTGCCGGTCCGGAGCTCACGCCTGGCGACGATCGAGGTCGAGCCGCTGCCGGTTCAAAGCGGCAGGACCCACTTCGATCTCCAGCTCTATCTGTGGGAAACCGGCGAGTCGTTCGACGGCCGACTGGTCTATGATCGGGCGCTTTTCGACCGCACGACGATCCGTCGTCTGGCGGGCCATTTCGGCACCCTGCTGGCGGCCGTCGCCGGCGATCCCGGCTGCCCGCTGGGGGCGTTGCCGATCCTCGGCACCGGCGAGCGGCAGCAGCTGCTGGAGTGGAACGACACCGCCGTGCCGCGGCCGTCCGTCTGCCTCCACGAACGGTTCCGCCGGCAGGCGGCAGCCGATCCCGAGGCGGTGGCCGCCGTCTTTTCGGATGGTGGGCAGCTCACCCGGGGCGAGCTCGAGGCGCGCGGCAATCAGCTTGCCCGCTTCCTCAAGGCCCGGGGCCGGGGACCGGAGCCCCTGATCGGCGTCGCCATGGAGCGCTCGCTCGAGCTGGTCGTGGCGCTGGTGGGCATCCTCAAGGCCGGCGCCGCCTGGGTGCCGCTGGATCCCGACCACCCGCGGCAGCGGCTGGAGTCGATGATCGGCGCCGCCGGTGTGTCGCTGGTGCTCACCCAGGAGCATCTGGCGTCGCGTCTGCCGGCGGGTGCCGCGACCTTCCATCTCGACCGGCAGTGGCCGGAGATCGCCCGCTTGCCGGCGACCGCCGTCGCCGCCGGCACCCGGGCCGAGAACCTGGCGTACGTGATCCATACCTCGGGCTCGACCGGCCGGCCCAAGGGCGTCGCCGTCTCCCACCGGGCGGCAGGCAACCTGCTGGCGTGGCTCGAACGGACCCTGGGACCGACGGCCGGGGAGCGGGTGCTGCAGAAGACTCCGTGCGGCTTCGACGTCTCGGTGTGGGAATTTTTCTGGCCGCTGGTCCACGGTCACCGTCTGGTGCTGGCGCCGGCCGGGGCGCACCGGGATCCCGCCGCCCTGATCGCGCTCGTGTGCGAGCATGCCGTGACCACCCTGCATTTCGTCCCCGCCATGCTGCAGGCATTCCTGGCGCATCCGCGGGCGGCGGCGTGCACCAGCCTGCGGCGGGTGCTGGGCGGCGGCGAGTCGCTGCCGCCGGAGGTGGCGCGGCGCTTTTTCGAGGTTTTGCCGGGGGTGGCGCTTCATCATACCTACGGCCCGACCGAAGCGACGGTCGACGCCGCGAGCTGGCGTTGCCGGTCGGGTTCGCTGCCGGCACGGCTGCCGATCGGCCGGGCCGTGGACAACCTCCGCACCTGGGTGCTCGACGGCGGCATGCGTCCGGTTCCCGTCGGCGGCAGCGGCGAGCTTTGCCTCGGTGGCAGCAGCCTGGCCCGGGGCTATTGGTGCCGGCCGGCACGCACGGCCGCGGCCTTCGTGCCCGATCCCACAAGCCGCCAACCCGGCGGCCGCCTCTATCGCACCGGCGATCGTGTCCGCTTCGCCGCCGACGGTAGCATCGAGTTCCTCGGTCGGATCGATCATCAGGTCAAGATCCGCGGCATCCGGGTCGAGCTGGGCGAGATCGAGGCCGCGCTGCGCCGGCACTCCGAGGTCTCCCAGGCGGCGGTGCTGGCGGTGCCCGACGGCACCGGAACCAATCGCCTGGTCGCCTGTCTGGTGCCGGAGACCGACGCCGTTGCGGCCGCCGAAGAGCTCATGTCCTGGCTCGGCGCCCGCCTGCCCGCAGCGATGGTGCCGGCCTTTTTCGTCGTTCTCGAACGGCTGCCGCTGACCGCCGCCGGCAAGGTCGATCGGGACGCGCTCGGTCGACGCGCCTTGGAGGCGCCCGCGGCCATCGACGTCAAGCAATCCGCAGCGCCGCGCGATCCGGTCGAGGCGAAGCTGGCGAAAATCTGGCATCAGCTGCTCGGCGTCGAACGGGTCGGCATCGACGACGACTTCTTCGGCCTCGGCGGTCATTCGCTCCTGGCCACCCGGCTGATCTCGCGGATTCGCCGGGAGCTCGATTGCGAGCTGCCCCTGCGGGCGGTATTCGAAGCGCCGACCGTCGCCGGGCTGGCCCGCCGCATCGCCACCGCCGTGCCCGGGACCTCGCGGCCGGCGATCCGCAGGGTGCCGCGCGAGAAGGCCCTGCCCCTCTCCTTTGCCCAGGAGCGGATGTGGCTGCTCGACCAGCTGACCGGCGGCAGCTCGATCTACAACCTGGCATCCGCCTGGCGGTTGATCGGCCCGCTCGAGGTGCCGGCCCTCGCCGCCGCCTTCAGCGCCGTGATTCGTCGTCACGAAGCGCTGCGCACCCGTTTCCCGGCGCCCGCGGGGCAGCCCGTGCAGGTGATTTCACCGCCGGCGCCGGCGGCCATGCCGGTGATCGATCTGACCGCCCTCGCCGCCGGCGGCCGCGGCCGGGAGAGCCGGCGGCTGGCCACCGCGGAGGTGGCCCGGCCCTTCGATCTGACCCGCGGCCCGCTGCTGCGATCCACCCTGGTCCGACTCGCCGGTCAGGAGGCCTCCCTGCTGGTGACCATGCACCACATCGTCTCCGACGGCTGGTCGATCGGGATCCTGCTGCGCGAGCTCACGGTGCTCTATCAGGCCGCAGCGGCCGGCCGGGCGTCGCCGCTGACGCCGCTGGCCATCCAGTACGCCGATTTTGCCGCCTGGCAGCGGCGGTGGCTGCGCGGCGAGGTGCTCGACGAGCAGCTCGCCTGGTGGCAGGGTCAGCTGGCCGGCGTCGAGCCGCTCGAGCTGCCCGTGGACCGGCCGCGGCCGGCTCTCCAGGCATTCCGCGGTGAGCAGCTGGACTGGCGGCTCGACGAAGAGATCGTCGACGCCCTGCAGGCGCTCGGCCAGCGGCACGGCGCGACCCTCTTCATGACCCTGCTGAGCGCCTTCCAGATCCTGCTCGCCCGCACCACCGGGCAGACCGACGTGGTCGTCGGCTCCCCCGTGGCCAACCGCAACCATCCCGAGATCGAGGATCTGATCGGCTTTTTCGTCAACACCCTGGCGATGCGCCTGCGGCTCGCCGGCGACCCCGAGCTCCCGCAGGTCCTCGAACGGACCGCCGGCGACGCCCTGACCGCCTACGGCTACCAGGATCTGCCCTTCGAGCGCCTGGTCGAGCACTTGCAGCCGGAGCGGGACCTGAGCCGCAATCCGATCTTCCAGGTGGTCTTTGCGCTGCAGAACGCGCCGCTGCCGGCGGTGCCGATGGCCACCGGCGTCGAGGTACGGCCGCTGGCGGCGACGGCGGCCACCACCCGCTTCGACCTCGAGCTGCTGCTGTGGGAGACCGGCGGCATGCTGGTCGGCGACCTGAACTGGGACGCCGATCTGTTCGACCGTTCGACGATCGAGCGGCTCGGCGACCATTTTCGGACGCTGCTGGCCGGCATCGCCGCCGACGCCGAGCGTCCGCTCTCGGCCTTGCCGCTGCTCGCCGCCGTCGAGCGGCGGCAGCTGGTGGAGGAGTGGGCCGGCCGGCGGACGGCATTGCCGGCGCCGGCCATGGTCCATGGGCTCTTCGCACAGGTGGCCGCGGAGCGGCCCGACGCCACGGCGCTCGTCTGCGGCGAGGAGGCGCTCAGCTACGCCGAGCTCGATGCCCGCGCCAACCTGCTGGCACATCGGCTGCGCGACCTCGGGGTAGCGGCCGAAGAGCGGGTCGCCTTGATGACCGAGCGCGGCCCCGAGCAGGTGGTGGCGATCTTGGCCGTGCTCAAGGCCGGCGGCGCCTATGTGCCGCTCGATTTTTCCTACCCGCGCGAGCGGCTGGAGTGGATGCTGGCCGACTCCCGGCCCCGGGTGCTGATGACCGGCGATCGCTTCCGGGAAATCGGGGACGATGTCGGGATCCGGGTGCTCGACCTGCCACCGGGCGGGGAGCCGATCGCCGGCCGGAGCCGGTCGGAGCCGAACGCGCGCGTCGGCGAAGCGAACCTGGCCTACGTCATGTACACCTCGGGCTCGACCGGCACGCCCAAGGGCGTGGCGGTGACCCACCGCAGCATCGTGCGCCTGGTCCGGGAGACCGACTTCGCCGACTTCGGTCCCGAGGACGTGTTCCTGCTGTTTGCGCCGATCAGCTTCGACGCCTCGACGATGGAGCTGTGGGGACCGCTGCTCAACGGCGGTCGATTGGTGATCCCGACGGTGGAAAAGCCCTCGCTGCACGAGCTCGCCGAGATGATCGAACGCTATCGGATCGGCACCCTGTGGCTGACCGCGGGGCTTTTCCACCAGATGGTGGAAGCGATCCCGGCCGCGCTGCAGCCGCTGCGGCAACTGCTGGCCGGCGGCGACGTGCTGTCGGTGATGCACGTGGAGAAGGTGCTTCGGGAGCTGCCGGAGGTGCGTCTGATCAACGGCTACGGCCCGACGGAGAATACGACGTTTACGTGTTGTCACACGATCCGCCGGGGGGACTCGACCGCCGGCTCGGTTCCGATCGGCCGGCCGATTGCCAACACCCAGGTCTACCTGCTCGATCGCTACGGGGGGCCGGCGCCGCGCGGGGCGGTGGGGGCGCTGGCAATCGGCGGCCTGGGGCTGGCGCGCGCTTACCTGGATCGGCCGGCGCTGACCGCGGAGCGCTTCGTGCCCGACGCCTGCGGCTCGGAGCCGGGGGGACGACTTTACCGCACCGGCGATCTGGCGCGCTGGGACGCCGGCGGCCGGCTGCTGTTTCTCGGCCGCATCGACGCCCAGGTCAAGATCCGCGGCTTCCGGGTCGAGCCGGGCGAGATCGAGACCCGTCTGCGCGGCTGCGCGGGCGTGCGCGAGGCCGCCGTCCTGGCGCTGCCCGATCCCTCCGGCAACAAACGGCTGACCGCCTACGCGGTGCCCGAAACGGACCTCGCGCCGGCGGCCGAGGAGCTGTCGCACGAGCTGGGTCGACAACTGCCGCCCTACATGGTGCCGGCGTTTTTCGTCTTCCTCGATTCGCTGCCGCTGACGCCCAACGGCAAGCTCGATCGCAACGCCCTGCCGGCGCCCGAAGAGGCCGCCGCCGCGCCCACCGGCACCGCCGCCCCGCGCGATGCGCTCGAGGCCCGGCTGCTGCAGATCTGGCAGCAGGTGCTCGGGATCGCCGCGATCGGCGTCGACGACGATTTCTTCGACCTCGGCGGCCACTCGCTGCTGGCCACCCGCATGGTGGCCGAGATCCGGCAGCAGCTGGCCGTCGACCTGCCGCTGCGGATGGTCTTCGAGGAGCCCACCGTCGCCGCCCTGGCGGCCTCTATCCGCGAGCGGCAGCCGGCCGCCGCGCCGCCGCCGATCGTGCCGGTGCCGCGCGACGGCGCGCTGCCCTTGTCCTTTGCTCAGCAACGGCTCTGGTTCATCGACGAGCTGGTACCGGAAAGCTCGTTTTACAACATCGCCAGCGCCTGGCGCCTGGTCGGGGCCGTATCCGTGCCGGCGTTGCAGCGCAGCCTCGACGAGATCGTGCGCCGCCACGAGGCCCTGCGGACGCGCTTTGTCCTTACCGAGGTCGAGCCCGTCCAGGTGATCGAGCCCCCGGCGCCGCTGCCGCTGCCGCGGATCGATCTGTCCCGACTCGATCCCGCCGGCCGCCGCCGGGAGACCGACCGGATCAGCTCCGCGCAAGCGGCACGGCCTTTCCGCCTGCCCCAGGGTCAGCTGCTGCGGGCGATCTTCCTGCATCTCGGCAAGGACGAGACCGGATTGCTGATCACCATGCACCACATCGTCTCCGACGGTTGGTCGTTGGGCCTCTTCCAGCAGGAGCTGGTGGCGCTTTATCAGGCGTTTGCGGCCGGCAAGCCCTCGCCGCTGCCCGAGCTCGCCGTCCAGTACGTCGATTTTTCCGTCTGGCAGCGCCGGTGGCTCACGGGCGAGGTCCTGGCCGAGCTGACCTCCTGGTGGCAGCGCCGGCTCGCCGGCGTCGCCACCCTGGAGCTGCCCTGTGATCGGCCGCGGCCGGCGGTGCAGGCGTTTCGCGGCCACCGCGTGCCGGTCGCCATCGCCCCGGAGCTGACCGCGGCCCTCCGGCATCTTTGCCGGGTCCACGGCGCCACCCCCTACATGACCCTGCTCGCCGCCTACCAGACGTTGCTCCGGCGCTCCTGCGGCCAGACCGACGTCGTCGTCGGCTCGCCGATTGCCGGCCGCAATCACCCCGGCACCGAGCAGATGATCGGCTTCTTCGTCAACGCCCTGGCGATGCGCGCCGATTTTTCCCGGGACCCCTCGTTTCGCGAGCTGCTCGGGCAGGTGCGCGAGAACGCCCTGGACGCCTTCGCGTACCAGGATCTGCCGTTCGAGAAACTGGTGGATCAACTGCAGATCGAACGCGACCTGAGCCGCAACCCGATCTTCCAGGTGGTCTTCGCCCTGCAAAACGCCGAGGCCCAGATGCCGGTCCGGGAGCTCGCCGAGCTCAAGGTACTGCCGCTTTACGAGGACGCCAGCAGCACCCGATTCGATCTCGAGCTCCACCTCTGGGAAAAGCCGGAAGCCCTGGACGGGATGTTTCTTTTCGATCTGGACCTGTTCGACGTCGAGACCGTCGTCAGGTTCGGGGAACGGCTGCTGATCCTGCTGGCGGGCATCGTCGCGGATCCCGATCGGCGCGTCTCGCAGCTCCCGGTGCTGACCGCGGCCGAAGAGCTTCAGATGCTGACCGGGTGGAACGACGTCGTCGCCGACTACGACGCCGAGATCTGCCTGCACCGGCTCTTCGAGGCCCGGGCGGCGCGCCGTCCCGAGGCGGTCGCCGTCACCACCACCGCCGGGGTCGAGTGGAGCTATGGCGAGCTGAACCGCCGGGCCAACCGCCTGGCGCACCGGCTGATCGCTCTCGGCGTCGGCCCCGAGGTCCTGACCGGCGTCTGCCTCGAGCGTTCGCCGGAGATGATCGTCGCGCTCCTGGCCATCCTCAAAGCCGGCGGCGGCTACGTGCCGATCGATCCCGAATACCCGCGGGAGCGGATCGATTTCATCCTCACCGACGTCGCCGCGCCGGTCGTGATCACGCGTTCGTGGATCGCCGCCGAGCTCACGGCAAACGCCACCGCCCTGTGCCTGGACGCCGACACCGTCCCCGCCGCCGACACCGGCGCCGGGGACGAACGGAATCCGCCGCCGCGCTGCTCGTCGCAAAACACCGCCTACGTCATCTTCACCTCCGGTTCCACCGGCCGCCCCAAGGGCGTGGTCGAGCAGCACCGTCCGGTCAGCAACCTGATCGAGTGGATCACCGGGACCTTCGAGGTCGGCCCGACCGATCGGGTGCTGTTGGTCGCGTCGCTGTGGTTCGACCTGTCGGTCTACGACGTTTTCGGCCTGCTGGCCGTCGGCGGCTCGATCCACGTCGCCGTCGACGACGAGGTGCGTGATCCCGAGCAGCTGGCCCGCATTCTCGACTCCGGCACCATCACCTTCTGGGACTCGGCCCCGGCGGCGCTCGCTCAGCTGGTGCCGTTCCTGCCGGCGGCGGGGCAGGGCGGTCCGCGGTTGCGGCTGGCGTTTCTGTCCGGCGACTGGATCCCGCTGACCCTCCAGCCGGCGCTGACCAAGGCGTTTCCGAATCTGCGGGTGATCGGCCTCGGCGGCGCGACCGAGGCCACCGTGTGGTCGAACTTCCATCCCATCGTCGAGGTCCGTCCCGAGTGGGTGAGCGTCCCTTACGGCCGGGCGATCCAGAACGCCCGCTACTTTGTTCTCGACCGCTGGCTCCGGCCCTGCCCGCTGGGGACCCCCGGGGACCTCTACATCGGCGGCGAGTGCCTGTCGCTGGGTTATTTCGGGCGCCCGCAGTTGACCGCCGAGCGTTATCTGCCCGACCCCTTCAGCCGGCGTCCGGGCGGGGTGCTCTATACCACCGGCGACCGTGCACGCTGGCGGCCGCAAGGCTATATCGAATTCCTCGGCCGCCTCGACAACCAGGTCAAGATCCGCGGCTACCGCATCGAGCTGGGCGAGATCGAGGCGGCGTTGATCGAGATTGCCGAGGTCGAGCACTGCGTGGTCCTGGCGCGCGAGGACGTGCCCGGCAACAAGCGTCTGGTGGCCTGGCTGGCGCTCGGTGACCGTCCCGCCCCCGATCCCGGCGAGCTGCGCGAGCAGCTGCGGCAACGGCTACCGTCCTACATGGCGCCGGCCGTTTTCGTGGCGTTGGAGTCCCTGCCCCTGACCGTCAACGGCAAGGTCGACCGCAAGGCGCTCCGCGACCGCGCCCTGCCCGCGGAGATCGCGGAGCCGACCAGCGACTTCGTCGCCCCGAAAAACCCCACCGAGGCCCTGCTGGCCTGGGTCTGGGCTCAGGTTCTGGATCGCGAGACGGTCAGCACCGAGGACAACTTCTTCGAAGTCGGCGGCGATTCGATCCTCAGCATTCAGGTCGTCGCCCGCGCCAAGGAGGCCGGGCTCAAGATCACGCCGCAGCAGGTCTTCGAGCACCAGACCATCGCCGAGCTGGCCGCCGCCGTGGCCGAGGCCGCCCCGGCGCCGGCGCCCGAGCCCGCCGGCGAGCGTTTCGCCCTCGTCTCCCTCGAGCCCGCGGAGCGCGAGCGGCTGCTCGCCGACCTGCCGCCGGTTGCCGACCTGATGCCGCTGTCGGCGATGCAGCAGGAGATGCTGGTACACAGCCTCGCCTTTCCCCAGGCCGACCTGAACGTCCTCCAGTTCTTGCGGACTTTCGCCGGCGGCCTGGAGCTGCCGCTCTTGCGCCGGGCCTGGCAGGACCTGGTCCGACGCCACGACGTCCTGCGCACCGCCTTTCGTTGGCAAGGGGTGGCCGAGCCGCTGCAGCTGGTCTTCGCGGAGGCCGAGATGCCGTGGCGGGAGCTGGACTGGCGATCCCTGGACGCCGACGAACAGCGACCGGCGCTCCGGTCGTTGCTGCGGGAGGACCGCGAACGTGGCTTTGACCTCGCGCAACCGCCGTTGGCCCGGCTGACCGTGATCCGGACCGCCGACGAGCGCTTCGCTCTGGTCTGGACCGTCCATCACGCAGTGATCGACGGCTGGTCGCTGGCGCTGCTGCGCCAGGAGCTGCTCGACCTCTACGCGGCACGGGTCGCGGGACGGGATCCGGCGCCGGCCGCCGTGCGCCCCTATCGCGATTACATCGCCTGGCTCGAGCGTCAGGACCTGGACGCGGCCGAAGCTTTCTGGCGCCGATCGCTCCGGGATCTCCGGGCGCCGGCGCCGCTGTGGATCGACAAGCTGCCCGCGAGCGGTGCGCGTGGGGACGGTTTCGACCGTCACACGGTCGAGCTTGAGGCGGCGAGCAGCGCCGGGTTGCGGGCGTATGCCCAAAGCCGCCGTCTGACCCTGGCCACCCTGCTCCAGGGCGCCTGGGCCCTGCTGCTGGGGCGCTACGCCGGCGACGAGGACGTGATCTTCGGCATCACCGTTTCCGGCCGACCGGCCGACCTCGAAGGCTCCGCAACCATGGTGGGGCTTTTCATCAACGACCTGCCGGTGCGGATCGCGACGCCTCCCGACGCCCCCCTGGGACCTTGGCTGCGCGAGCTCCAGGATCACCTCGCCCGACTCCGACAGTTCGAGTACACCCCGCAATCGAGGATCCGCGACTGGAGCGACGTACCCGGCAACATGCCGCTCTACGACACCATCGTGGTCTTCGGCAATTTCCCCGCCGAGGGCGCGGCCGACGCGGCCGAGCACGAGCCGGAGGTCCCTACCGAACCGGCCGAGGAGCCGTACTTCGGCGTCCGCACCAGCAGTCGGCTGACGCTGATTTCGGATCCGTCCCATCGGCTGCCGCTCTCCCTGGTCTTCGACCGCCGCTTCTTCGAGCGGACCACGGCGGCGCGGATGCTGCACCATCTGCGGACGCTGGCGGAGGGCCTGGTGGCGGCGAGCGACCAGCGGCCGTTGGCCGATCTGCCGCTCCTGACCGCGGCGGAGCGCCATCAGCTGGTCACCGGTCCGGCCACCGTCGACTCCGACCACCGGGCCCTGCAGGAGCTGCTGGCGGCGCGGCTGGCGCACCGCCCCGGCGCGCGCAAGCCCCGGCCGTTGCGCCTCGATGCGAAGACCCGGATCGATCTGCTGGATGCGCGCGGCCGGCCGGTGCCGCTCGGGGTGCCGGGAGCAGCCTGGCTCAGCGGTGGGCGGATGAACCGCAGCGTGCTCGGTCGCCTCGGGGCGCGCTGCGAGAAGCTCGTCCCCGGTCCCCTGGGCGGCGCGGCCGGGGAGCGGTTCTACCGTACCGGGGAGCTGGCCCGCCGCCTGGCCGACGGTTCCGTCGAATGGCTCGGCCGGCTCGACCGGGCGACTCGGGCCGGCACCCGCACGCTGCTGCCGGGCGTCGTGGAGGCCGCGCTCGAACGCCGTCCCGACGTGCGCGAGGCCGCGGTCCTGGCGGTCGAGAACCGGCCCGGAGAGGTGCGTCCGGAAGCCTGCGTGATCGCCGCCGGGCCGGAGACGCCGACCGTCGGCCGGCTTCACCGCGATCTCGAGGATCGCCTGCCCCGGCATCTCCTGCCCGCCGAGTGGTACGTGGTCCCGGCCGACGCCGAGGCGGCGTTGCCGCGCACGGAAGCCGGCGAGATCGACGAGCAGGCGCTCGGCGAAATGCGCGCCGCCGGACCCTGGGACCGGTTGACCCAATACACCCGAGACAGGTTGTATCAGGACTCCGTCGAGGCCCAGTTGGCGCGGATCTGGAGCGAGCTCTTCAACCTCCGCCAGGTCGACGCCGACGAGGATTTCTTCGCCCTGGGCGGCAGTTCCGTGCTCGCCGTCAGTCTGGTGGCCAGGATCCGGGACCGCCTCGGCGTCGAGCTGCCGCTGGCGGCCCTGCTCGCCGGCTCGACCGTCCGGCAGCTCGCCCAGGTCGTGCGCGAGCAGGCCGCCGATCTGCCCTGGTCGCCGCTGGTCAAGATCAAGCCCGACGGCTCCCGGCCGCCGTTTTTCTGCGTCCACGCCGCCGGCGGCAACGTCGTCGGCTTCAACGACCTGGTGCGTCAGGTCGAGCGCGAACAACCCTTCTACGGGCTCCAATCCGTAGGCCTCGACGGCCGCGAGGAGCCCTATGACCGCATCGACGAGATGGCCGCCCGCTACGTCGAGGAGATTCAAACCGTCGACGGGCACGGTCCCTACGCTCTGGGTGGGTTGTCCTTCGGCGGCTACGTCGCCTTCGAGATGGCCTGCCGGCTGCGCGAGCAGGGACGGGAGGTGGCGCTGCTGGTGCTCTTCGACGCCTGGTCGCCGATCTTTCACGACCGGCTGGTGTTGGCCGAGTCGACCCTCGACCAGGAGGAGATCCTGGCCGTCCTCGTCAACCGCACCGCCGGGCTTTACGGGAGCGATTTTTCGCTCTCCCGCGATGAGATCGCCGCCTGCGAGCCGCAGCGTCAGATCGACCATGCGGTGGAGCAGCTGTATGCCGCCGGCGTGGATCCGGGCATCGGTCCGGACCAGGTGCGCCGACTGCTCGAGATCCATCTGAGCACCGTGCGGGCCACCAACACCTGGATCCCCAAGCACTATCCGGGTCGAGTCACCCTCTTTTGCGCCGTCGTGCCCGACCTCCAACTGATGGAGGTCAACCGCCATCCCGGACAGGGCCGGCCGGAGCTCTACGAAGGGTGGCGGAAGCTGACCGACGAGCTCGAGATCTTCGACGTCCCGGGCGATCACGGCACCATGTTGCTCGAACCACACGTCCGGGAGCTGGCGCGGCATTTCAACGCCTGCCTCCGGCGCAATCAGGAGAAGTGAAACGGATGAGTCAGCAAGTACAGGATTTGCGCTTTGCCTTGCGGCTGCTGGCCGGAAACCCGGGATTTACCGCCATTGCCGTCGTGGTGCTGGCGTTGGGGATCGGCGGCAATACGGCGATCTTCAGCCTCGTCCACGGCATCATGCTGCAGCCGTTGCCGCTGCCGGCGGCCGAGCGGCTGGTGCAGCTGGAACGTAGCTACCCGGAGGGCAACGTCCCGACCGTGTCGGTGCCGAAGTTCCACTACTGGCGCGAGCACGCCGAGAGCTTTACGGCGATGGCCGGTTGGGCCAATCCGGGCGTGGGCTTCAATCTCGCCGGCGAAGGTGAGCCCGAACGCATCAACGGCTCGCGGGTGACGGCGGACTTCTTCACCGTTTTCGGCTCCGAGCCGACGCGGGGGCGCAACTTCAACGCCGCCGACGACGTGCCCGGCGCGCCGCCGGTGGTGATCCTCTCGCACGGACTCTGGCAACGGCGTTTCGGCGCCGATCCGGGCATCGTCGGCCGGTCCCTGACCCTGGACGGCCTCGCCCACCTGGTCGTCGGCATCGCGCCGCGGGGTTTCTACATGCCCGAGGATGCCCGGCTGTGGTCGCCGTGGCGGCTGGATCCGGTGGCGGAGAGCGACGAGGTGACCCCGATGCACGTGACCGGCCTGCTCGAGCCCGGAACGGATCTGGCGGCGGTTCGGGCCGAGATGCGGGTGGTGGGGCATCAGTTCATGGCCACGGCGGCGTCGGCGCAGCCGGATGCGCCGGAGCAGGTCTCGGTCCGGCTGCTCAAGGAGTTTCTCTACGGCGATCTGCGGCCGGCGCTGCGGATGATGCTGGCGGCCGTGGGACTGGTGCTGCTGAT
>JAAEQB010000081.1 GCA_024231975.1 Allobosea sp. | reverse complement strand
GCGACGAGGTGGGTGCGCGAGTCCTGGAGCGGCAGTCCATAGACCTCAAAGCAGCGCTCCGGGCGATGTTGCGCGCGCCAGGTCGTGCTGCTGATGAGGATCATCGCGCCGGTGAGTGCACGATTTCGTGTTCGGTCGTTGGCCCCATCGACGCCGCGCCACTCAAAGCGCAGCCGGTTGGCCGACTCGGCGCCGTCCCGGGTCAGCCATTCGATCTCGTCGGGCGTGAGCGCTTCGGGTGTGGTGACGAGGTTGGCCGGAAACTCCCAGGTCGTCGACGGCTGCGCCAGCCCGGTCTGCGGTCGCGGGGTGTAGGCCAGGGCCATCGCCAGGATCGCGGTTGCCAGGACAGGCGGCAGCCAGGCGGGACGGACGAGCGTTGAGCGGGCGGTGACCTGTGGAATTGGGCGTTGTAGACGCAGGAGGGCCACCGCCGCCGCGCACACGGCGACAAAGCCGAGCACGCCGAGCGGAACGTGGAGCATCTCGGCGGCCAGCCGCCAGCCAGCCACCTGTCCGACAGCGACCAGCACGCCGACGCGGGCCACGTTCGCCACGAACAAGAGGCCGCCGAGGACGAGGGCGATCAGGAGCCAGCGCAAGTTGATCTTTCGGCGCTCGATCCACGTCGCGGCGACGAGGAACAGCATCCCGGTCCACAGGCTCTTGACTCCGCTGCACGGTATGTCCACCTGCGACACGCCGTTTTCAAACACCAGGATCGTATCGACGCCGATGGAAGCGACTCCGGCGGCGGAGAGTCCGTCGCGCACGATGGCGGCGGTGAGGGTGCGCATCGGGTAACCGACAAAGGTCTGCATATGCTCTCCGAACGGCAGGCAGCCGATGAGCAGCAGCACGGCGGGCAGCCCTTGCCGCCAGCGCCGGGGCTGCATCCACAGCCCCAGCAGCCCATAGCTCGCCAGCCCGAACAGGCTCGCCGAGATGGTGTTGACGTCGAGAAAGCGTTCGACGAGCAGGTAGAGGGCCGAGCCGCCCAGGGCCAGGATCAGGGCCGGGGGGAACAGTTGCGG
>JAAEQB010000080.1 GCA_024231975.1 Allobosea sp. | reverse complement strand
CTCCCGCAGACCACGCCGCGCCGCGAAATCCCCATAGCCCACGGCCCCGGGCCGCGGCTTCCTCCCCTGGAGGCTCTCAGACGCGGGCCCAGGAGCCTCGTGATCATGCCGCGCAAGGGCCCGCATCTGAGACCCTTCACAGAAGCGGAAGTTGGCACACTGGCTGCAAGCAGACATTCCGCAAACGGATCTCAGGGGATTCAACCTCCTGCCGCTCTCGCTGAGAGTAAGAGCCGGCGTTCTCACTAGTCTTCCGCCGCGCGATTGTTGCGGGAGCGCTGCGCGTCGCCTTAAAGTAGAAAAAAGTCACTACAAGCATGATAAGCGCAAACCGCGCAGGGGGGACTATGGATCGCACCTCGACCGTGATTGCGGCCGTCCTTTTGGCGATGCCGCTTATCGCATCGCTGTTGGGGTATCTGTGGATCCGGGAGCGACGCAAACGCCGCGCCGAGGTGAACGCTTTGGCGGAGCAGTTCAAGGCTCTGCTTGACAAGCACAAGCAGATGCTCTTGCGATTTCAGCCCATCGTCGATCAGGACGAGGAGATCGCACGGCTTAATTCAGAAATCTCACGTCTGACTGCTGATATCGACAACTTGAAAGGATCGTACGCGCAGAAAAAGAGCACTTACGATCGTCTCGCGCGAGAGGTCGCCGTGTTCGACGAGCGCTTGGCCTTCGCTGAACTGGGGGTGTACGAACCCCATTTCGACTACACGGACAGTCAGCGATATCGCAGCGAGATCGAGCGCGTCCGCGGCGTGCAGAAGCAGATGATCGCCGACAAGCTCGCTGTTCTGGCAATGACGACATGGACTGTCGACGGCAGCGCGGCCAAAGGCCAAACCATGACCAACAGAAATATCCGACTAACGCTGCGCGCTTTCAACAACGAATGTGAGGCGGCTATTGCGAACGCGCGCTGGAATAACGTCAACGCGATGGAAAAGCGCATCATCAACGCGCGAACCCAGATCGACAAACTGAATGAGTCGAATTCGGTGGTTATCGCTGACGAGTATCTGAACCAGAAGCTTCGCGAACTTTACCTCGCTCACGAGTATCGGGAAAAGCTTAAGGCCGAGAAGGAAGAGAGAGCCGAGCAGGCGCGGGCCGCCCGCGAAGAACAACGACTGCTGCGTGATATGGAACGGGCGGAGGAAGAGGAAGCACGTTATCAGCGGCTTCTTGATAGGGCCAAAGCGGAGGCTGCCGCCGTTGCGGGTCCGCAGTTGGATGCATTCAATCAACAAATCAAAATGCTGGAGAAGGATTTGGCAGAAGCGCATGCCAAAGTTGAACGAGCCCAGGCGATGGCCGAGCGCACACGATCTGGATATGTCTATATCATCTCGAATATCGGATCGTTCGGCGACAGCGTTGTCAAAATCGGTCTCACGCGTCGTTTGGACCCTGTCGATCGCGTAAGTGAGCTTGGCGATGCAAGCGTGCCCTTCGCCTTCGACACCCACGCCATCATTTACAGCGATGACGCCCCGGCGTTGGAGCGCGCGCTGCATTCGGAGTTCGCGGGCGTCAGGATCAATACAGAGAATTTCCGGAAGGAGTTCTTCAGGGCGAGTATCGAAGATGTTGAAGCGGCAGTGAAGAAGCTGGCACCTCTGGCGCCATTTTTCAGGGACATCGAGGCTCAGGAGTATCGAGAGACCCTCGCGCGCAGGAACGCGGCGCTCTTAGCGCAAGCCGAGACCATTGAGCTATTTCCTGCTGAGCTCTGAGGTGAACCGCCCGGGTAAGGGACTAGCTGTCCGGCAGTCGAGAAGAGAGGTGTTAAGACCTGCGTGGGTGTCGCGCCTTACACGAGTGATCGTTCCGGCTGGGCATGTGCGTTCTCTGGCGGCTGCACGCGGGAAGCTAAGATCCCGAAATGACCCGCGTTCGCCCATGCAGCGCGCGTGCCGACGACGTAGATATTCTCCTTCGCACGTGTGACTGCGACATTGAGGAGGTTCACCGTCCCTCCAGCCCATTGCCTTGCACCGCTCTGTGCAGGAAGCGCGGCGCCGAGGACGAGGATGACGGTATCGGCTTCGCGGCCCTGGACGGTATGGACGGTGCCGATGTGGTCGCGAGCCCAATCATAGGGCTTGTCGGTCCACCGCTTGAGTAATCCGCTGGCGGCGATGCGCTGCCTCAGTTGCTGCGCCACGATCCGGAATGGCGAGATTATGTAGAGATCCGGATTCTCAACGTCCGCCTCGCCTAGACGGCGCAGGAGATCGAGCACTGCCTGGCCCTCGGCCTCGCTCCATTTGTCCTCGGTCCGGCCTGGCTTGACGTCGATCCAATGCGAGTGGCCCAAGACCTCACGGATTTCCGACGAACGATCGGGCGTGGCCTTCACCATCAGTCCGCCGTACGCAACGTCGTTTGCAATCCCGAACATCGGTTCGGCGCATCGCCTGTGCACGAGAAGCGGTAAGCCAACCGTGATGTCCTCACCCGCGCGAGGAAACACGGTTCCTCGGCTACTCGTGGCGTCGCTTACCGTTTGCACGGAGGCACTGGGCGCATTCCAGCGGTCTGGGTTGATGTCGAACTCCTCGCAGATCGTCTCGGACAGCTGTGTCGGCAAGCTGGTCACTGGTTCGACCTGAAGCGGGTCGCCTACGACCACCGCGCGTTGCGTGCGCATCAATGCGCCGATCGCCGCCTGCGGCACTGCCTGCCCGGCCTCGTCGATCAGAACCCATCCGAGCGAACCCGCCGGCAAGTAGCCAATCATCCGCTCAACTGAGGCAAATGTCGTGGATATCACCGGCACGACCATGAACAGCGTCGACCATAGCCCAGGCATGACCGGTGCCATTTTCGGAGACCACGCGCCACGACCGAAGAAGGTCTTGAACAGCATATCGAGATTGTTGCGCACAGGCTTCGCTGCAGCCCCGATGAATGCCTTGTGTACCCTCATCGCGCACTCGAAAAGCTCATCCCGTTGACGGTGCGCCGCCGCATCCAGCCAAGGCGACGTGAGATTTTTTGACTCGTCATCGCGCGCAAAGAAGGCAGCATTGATCGCTCGCGACCCGCAACGCGTCCTTAAGACCTCGAAATGCTCCTTGGATGCCTCGAAGGATTGCCTCGCCGCCTCGAACGTCGCCGTCGCTGCGGACAAGCTCTGCCGGCCGGCACCGCGTCGATCGTTCGCCACCGACAGGGCGTTGGCCGCCTCACGCTGGCAGCGGACGGCCCGCTCGCGCTCAGCGTCCAGTTGGGCCTTCATTTCGCCCCATGCCTTCGCCACCCCGCCTCCGAACAGGCGGCTCAACAGGTTCGGAGCATCCTTGGCATGAGCGGCCGAGCGCTCGCGAGAACCTCGTTCAGCTGCCTGCGTAAATCCGTTGTCTGTCTCCGCCTGGTCGACGTCACGCTGGAGGGCGGCGAACGCTTGCTCAGCCGCGAGCCTGCCGCGCTCTGCCTCCCGCATCGCGGCGGCCCTGGCACCGATGGAGCCTTCCCCCTTGCGCGCGGCATCGAGGAGATCCCGGTAGGCGCGTGCCTCGGCCAATGCTTGCCTGAACGCCTTGCGCGCCGATCGCCATTCCTTCAATGCCGCCTCGTGCGAGGTTGGCGGGCGTTCCCTCGATACGACTTCCGGCTTGCGCTTGCGAAGGACCTTCTGAGTCTTCGGATCGACCTCCTCGATGAACTGCGGTTGACCAGCCACCTCGCTCAGATAGCTGCGAAGCCCGCGATCGTCGTCGTTCCACATTGCTTGCTTGAACTTGAAGCGGTTCGACGAGTTGCCGAGCACTGCCGCGATCAGACCCCAGGTGGGCTTATCGCCGGCGACATTGTCCGAGACGGTCTTGAAGTAAGTCAGGTTTGGGGCATCCGTTGCCACGGCCCCACTCAGGGGTAATTCCTCGCTGACGTTCTCGACGGCCCTGTTATTCGAGGAGGCGACGAGCATCTCGAAACCGAGGAGGCGCTCGTCCGGACGGTAGATATGGTTGTACCCCGTTCCCGCACGCCGCTTCTCTCCCGTATGGACAAACGCCTTCTCTGGATCGTCGAAGCCGCACATGGCCTCGGCACGATTCACGACCAGCGCGGCGACCAGATCCCTGAGCAGCGTGGTTTTGCCGGTTCCCGGCGGACCGTTGACGGGCAGGATTGAGGTCTCGGGGTCATTCGAGACGGCGAGGTTGACCACGGCTTGCTGAAGCAAGACGAGTGGATGCCGATCCTTCGAGGTCCATCGGCCGAGCGGCATGCGCGACGGAGACAAGGCGTCCGCGAGCGCATTGTCATCCTTGCGAAGGTCGATCCAGGCCTTCGGCTTTTCCAGACCCAGGTATCGCGCGAGGTTCCGATGCGCCTTACCCGACACCGCCGTCCGAGCGGCGGCCAGGTCGCCGAGATAAAAGCTGCCAAGAAGTGGGGGGTCGGGTGGCTCGGTCGCTTTCCAGTAGTGGTAGTGACGCAGGGCAAATCCGGGCGGGTCGATCATATCGGCTGGTAAGGCGAGCCGCTTCGCGATGAACTCGCCAGCCTGCTCGATCGTGGCGGCGTCCAGAGGTAACAGATTACCTTCGTCGTCCTGCCGGCGGACCTGCCGATCGACGGCGTCTACCAGTTTCGGCTCGATCGAAGGCCAATCGCCAAGTGTCCTAAGGTCGCCGCGCAATGCCAGCGGCAGGCCCCAGGCAAAGCTCGAAATAGCCACAGCGTTCTCGGGGATCGGCCGCCCATGCTTGTCGACCGTGATGGTCGCGATGCCAGCGTAGCCACGCTCCGGCCGGCGATCGGCATGATCGTCGACGAACACCTCTAACAGAGCCTTCGTAGCCTCTTCCATACGAACGGCGCCCAGCACGATATGATAGAACAGCTGCGTACTGGGCCGCGCCTTCTCACCGCCGTTCGCCCAGGGCATGAAGAGCTGATCCGCTATCCGCGCAATGCGTCGCTCGTCGCCCTCCACCAGATCGGATGGCTTGGCGTAGGTGAATGGTGAAAGCACCTCCAGGGCAGTCCATGCAGACAGGATATCGTCGGGCCGATCTCCATACGCTTCGGGGCGACGCCTTGTCGTTCTCTGCATCGGCGTGAAGGCCCGACGGATAATCACCGTCGGCTCGTGATCAATCGTTGTGACCACCTCCGGTTGGTTGGCTGCGGGGACATTTTTGGGGACGGCTGGGGGCGCTGGCACTTCCGGACGCGCGGGCCCATCTGGCATCAGTCGCGAGGCCTTCGGAACATCGACGATCGACGGCGCCTTCGGAATGACGCCTAGCGCCTGCACTACCTTTCGCTGCAATGCCTGCGCGCGGTCGACGGAGCGATGTTTAAGTTCCCGAGACAGCTCCTCTAAGGCCGCGCGGTCGGTGCGGGATCTTTCGAAAAGCGCTTCGAGGTCAGTGATGCGAGCTTGAAACAGGGGGCGCTTCATGAGGTCTGGCAGGCTCGCATCCGTCGTTCAACGTTAGAGCGATTTAGCCATTTTTGCCAGAGAATATGCAACCCTGAGGCGTCGTCGCCAATCACGGGAAAGATTGACGTGTTGAGCCGGCTGCGGACTCTACGTCAATGCCGCCGAAGCGGACCTTAGTTCCACCACTACCTGGTGACCGCAACTTGCCCTAGGAGCTTCGGTCCGCCAATTCTCAGAATGCTGCAGTCAGGGCTCTTTGCTCAATTCTGTGGATTATCGGCTGCCGCTTGAGCTGCAACTCCAAGTTTCAAGCGTCCCCCTATTTTGTGTCAGAGAATCTGTTGTACCTCTAGCCATGTGGTGGGAGGCGCGTATGTCGGGGCGTAAGTCTAAATCTGGCTATCTTGCGGACTACGCGCTCGACGATAAGTACCTCCTCAAGCCGGACCGCAAGCAGGGACGCGCCGGAATAGATGCAGCTCGGACGCGCGATTCACGCGAGGTTCTAATTAAAACTTGGCCGCGCGCCAAAGGCGTCGACGATCAAGACTTGGAAATGATCTGGCGCAGCGAAATCCGCCAGCTGCAGCGCTTATCAGCAGTCCCGCGTGCCGATGAGCTGCTCGTGCCGATGGTGGGCAGCGGGAAAGATAACGCTGGCTTCTACCTCGTTTTGGATCCTGGCCAAGGAAGCCCCCTCGACGTCTTTCTTAACGCAAGCCGCAAACCACCGCTCCTCGCGCAGGCTCGGCAACCGCGTATCCGACGCCTGCTCTGGGCGAATATTCTACGCATTGTGAACGGCGTCGAGCTTCTACACTCGCAAGGCACGATCCATCGGAACATCGATCCTTGGTCGATCGTGACCGCACTCGATGAAGAACCAGACTTTCGATTGACCGGTTTCGAGTGGTCGATGCGGATCGCTGCGATCGACGCCAGCGAGGAAAAAAAGATAAAGGCTCCCCGAGAGGAGCGCGTGTTCTCCTTCGCTCGCGATTGGCGCGATCTCGCCCACCTCGCCGCCGTAATTCTCGATATCCCGCTGGCCCCACTCAATGACCTCAAGATAGTCGCTTCGCGTATCGCAGATCATGTTTCGGCGGCTGAGGCGCGGCTTCTCAGGGCCATGCTAGGGCTTGAGCATGTCGAGCGGCTCGATGGCGAGTACATCGCTACGCGAATGCAGGCAATCATTGACGGTATTGCCGCCGAAGTCGCAGGCAGGGAGGCTGCGCTTTGCCTTGCTGTACGGCTTGGTTCTGGAAGCCCTCTATCGGAAGCGATCAGAAAAGCCTCTGGCGCCCAGATTGAAGTCACTGACGACGTGCAGCAATTGCGTTTCATACGCGATGATCTCGGCGAGCAGACGCAGTTGGTTGCAATTCGAGAGGGCGGATCTGCGCGATATGCTCTTTTTGGTCGAAGCCTGAATTATCGGCTAACACCGTATCGGCGCCCGAACTCTCCTGACGCCCCGAACTGGGAGTTTGCCTATTCCGAAAGGGTTGATCTTGATCCGCCGGCGAAAGCGCTTGTGATCGGTGAAACTCTAATCAACACGGCATCGCTGGAAATAATCAGAAGTACCGATGCAGCTCAATCATTTCCTCGTCGGCGCGGGCGAGTTCAGCATTGGGAAGAGTACATCGATCGTACGGTTGAGAAAGTAAGTAAAATTACGGACACGGCTCGAATGCATCAGTCATTCGCTTTGTTATTAATTTTGGAAATGGCATATGCGGCCGCGGATATATTTCCAATTGAAGTTATTTCAAGGGGTAGCGGCGACGGTATTGATCAAAAAAACATACACGTTGTTTCACGTGTCGACAGGGACAGGGCGGAGCTTTCATCTTGCCTCGGACTGGATGCGCCCGCGGTTAGATTACGCAAACTGTTAAGCTCTGAAACGCCACGTGACGAAGGAGCGTGGATTTTCTCCGAGCCCGGCACACTCGGCGAGCGCTCGCCAACGAGCACGGCTTGGCGCTTCATGGATTTTGAGGAACTTAACGACGTTGAGTGCATGAAGTTCGAAGGGCAAACGCTTCCTCAGACGCGCTCATTCGGATTCCTTATTCCGGCGGATATGGCAGGTCGGATCGCGCAGTTTAAACGCCGACTGAAGGCGTTGGGAGCGTTAAGAAATCACGGCGAACTACTTAGAATGTTCGTTGATCCTCGAATGAGAATCGAGGATAGTCAAGATCCTCTCGATGAGAGCGCAGAATCTTTCAAGGAACTCGACAGATCGAAGCAAAGTGCTTTACGCGAGATACTCTCCACGCTTCCGCTTTTTCTTCTGCAAGGGCCGCCGGGAGTTGGCAAGACCTATCTTGTGGGAGATCTCGTGGCGCGCCACATTGGCGACGATTCCACGGCACGTATCCTGCTGTCGGCGCAGAGCAATTCGGCGATCGATCACCTGATGAAAGAGGTGCGCCTAACTTTCAAATCGGCCGACGAAGAAAACGGCCCCTTGATGGTGCGGGCAAGGGCCGCAGATGACGATGACGCCGGCGAGCTGGAGATTGATGTTCAAGCCGATAAGCTGCTGCAGGAGTTGTCTGCAAGCTCCTTGATGGAGGAGGCTTCCGCTCACCTGATATCCAGAGTGAAGGCTCTTGCCTCGGCAAAATCGTCGCCCGGTGCGGGACGTTCCGGCGGAAACGGTCCTAGCAGGCGGATTGCCGCTGAACTCCGTGCTTTCGAGGGAATGATCCTCCGAGCGGCCAATTTGGTGTTTGCCACGACAAACTCGGCCGCCATTGAACGATTGATCGAAGAGCAAGGGTTGTTCGACTGGACGGTAGTGGAAGAGGCGGGGAAGGCGACGGGCGGAGAATTGCTATCGCCGCTCCTCCTGTCGCATCGCCGCCTCATGATCGGGGACCACAAGCAGCTGCCCCCATTCGACGTCGAAAAGACCGAAAAGCTCCTATCTTCGACTGCCGCCGTGCAGGAGGTAGTCAAGTTGGTTGATCGCTTGGTTTCGAGATACCTTAAGGATTCGGGTATTGACGAAACGTTCGACGAAGTCTCGAAAGCTGGAGACGACTTCGGTCGCACCTGCGCGGAGGCCCTTTCTCTGCTGACGCTGTTTGAAACCTTTGTAGAACGGGAGCTGTCGCGTCAAAAAACGAGGGATGTTGGTCCCCGGATTGCGCGCCGCCTGAGCGAGCAATACCGGATGCATCCCGCCATCGCGCGGATCGTTTCGAAGTGCTTTTACGAGGGCACCTTGGACACGAATGCGAAGAAGGCAGCCAAGTTCGCTTCCGAAGCCCCGCCGGTGAAAAGTAGCAACGAGGCTATCCTGCCGGACAAGCCAATTATTTTTGTCGATATGCCCTTCGCGCGGGAGGAGGGGCCGGGCGGGCGAGGCGGTGAGAAGGCTCCGCCATGGTCCAATCCAGACGAAGCGGCTGCTGTCATCGAAGTACTGAAATTGCTTTCCCCTTCTGGTGCAGGGGGACAGGCACCTTCGCTTGCCGTGCTGTCTCCCTATTGGCAGCAAGTGCGTCGCATAGAAAGCTTGATTGACAAAGGTCGCGCTGGCCCGCTGTCAAATCTATCTGGCTTCGCGCCGGCCGTTGATGACAATGGCTTCTGTGGCACTGTTGACTCGTTCCAAGGCGGCGAAGCAGACGTCGTCGTAGTTTCCCTGGTGCGAAACAATCATCACACCACACCTGCGAGGGCCTTAGGCTTCTTAAGGGACAATCGAAGAATGAACGTCATTTTGAGTCGAGCAAAATGGCGGATGATAGTTGTTGGAAGTTTGCCTTTTTACAAGCACGTCGTTTCAAAGGCAAAATACTTACCTGATCAGGATATTGGATTTCTATCTGATTTCTTATCAGCTCTCGAAGCGGAAGATAAACTAGGAAATGCGTCGATTGTGCCGTGGGCTTCTTTGATAGGGGCGAAGAAGTGACGCCGGTTCAAGTTACAATTCCCGTTCTGAGAGGCTCGCGCCGCTTCATCATTGAGCGCGGCCGCCGGTGGAGCGTTATCGAACACCTCTTGCTAGACGCCGTCTCGCGGGGGGCGGCCTCGGCCGCCGAGCTTGCTGAACGCTCAAGCTTGCCGCGGCGGGTGGTAGTCGAAGCATTCATCAAGTTGATGCGCGCAGGTTGGGTTGAGATCACTGCGACCTCAAAAGGTTCGCTCTTCCAAATCACACGTTCGGGGGCATCTCGCGTTGATCAAGAACAGCTGCCTTCCGCAACCGTTACCGAGCCGCGGTGGAGAGCCTTCACTATCGAACAGGTAACGGGGAGTGTTTATCGCGGCAGAGAGCTCGAACTTTGTCACAAGAACCAGCTGCCCGTTCATGCCGAAGATAGTCCTGTCGTTCATCTTCCGGCTTCGCCGGTACATGAACTGGAGGACATGAGCGAGGTGTTCACGGCAATCGAGGGTGAGGATGAACTAATTGTCGGCGTCAATCGTGGCGCGGAAAAACTGGCCGAGCGCTATGCGATTGTGACCGTCAAAGGAAACTCTATTGAAGGACTGCCAGCGCGTGCGCCGGCGCTCTTGCGTCACGTCATTCTGCAATCTGCTCGCGAAGCTCTAGGAAGAAAAACCGGTGAGGCATCCGAGAAATATAATTCCATTACTGTTATCAAAGATTCTATAGAAGAGCCGCCAAAGGCTATATCGGCGACTTACGATCAGGCAGACATCATCATTGACGGAGACGAGCACTGGCGTTCTTTCGAGCGCATCATTTCAGCGTCTTCCGGGCGGGTTATTATTCACTCGACATTTATCAGCGACGATCGAGCGACAGCCGTCTTGCCGCTGCTCCTGCGCGCAGCCGAGCGCGGTGTAAAGATCGATATCCTCTGGGGACAGGATGACGTCGGCTCATCGACCCGGTCGTCCCAGTTTGCTGCAGGAAAAATGCAGGCGGCCGTCGATGACGCAGGCAGGACCGGCTCAATAACCGTTCATCCGTTCTCCACGAACTCCCACGCAAAGGTGGTCTTCGCAGACTCTTCAAAGGGCTGGAATGCGCTAATCGGTTCGTGCAATTGGCTGGCGTCCGATTACACAAGTTTTGAAACATCTATGCGCCTTCGAGAGCCCCTGCTAATTGGGCAACTCATGCGCAAGCTCGCGGGTCTCACCCAAGGCAGGCCGGGCGTCTGGAACGATCTTGCCATCGAGCTAGCCGTTCTCGGGAAGCGTATCATGAACTCGCCCGCTCCGAGGGGGCGAACGGTTCCGATGCGCCTGATATATGGTGCCGAACATGCGAGACTTGTTCTTGAGGCTCGCGACGCGGCGAGCCAGCGCATTTTCGCACTGAGTCACCGTATTGGGATCAGTGCTGAGTCACTTGCACTCCTTCCCGCGCTCGCAGCCGTCAGGGAGCGGGAGATCGAAGCGTCCTTCTTCTATGGAAGAACGACTGGTCCGCTTTCGGGAGCTGGCGGCGCGGATCTTATCAGGACGTTTGCGGAGTCTGGCTTGGAGATAAAGCCAATCCATCGGCCTCGGATACACGCCAAAGTCATGGGGTGGGATGACGACCACTTAGCCATATCCAGTTTCAACTGGCTGTCGGCGGATCCGTCTGAGGCTGCTCCGTATCGGGAGATTGGCATTTTGGTGAATGCGCCAAGGATTGCCGACAATTTCATCAAACGCTTCGAAGCCGCCGCGGTCCTCTGATGGTCAGAAGAGCGCAAGGAAACAGCGATCCATAGCGCACCGGCGCACCGATTGTGCAGCGTTAGATGCCCTCAGCGAGAGCTACGGTCGTCCGCCAAAGACAACTCCGGCCGCGCGACCGATCCCAGAATTAAGCCGCCCAAAGCCGGACATTCCGAACGTCAGGAAGGGGCCAATCGCGGGCGTAGACTCGCCACCATCCGCCCACATGCCGATATGCAACCTGCCACGCCGGCGGGCGATATCGGATCGAATTCAGAACTACCCGTGCGCACCGTCTCCACAGGCAGAATCAGAGCGGTCGGCGGAATTCCGCCGGTCGTTTTGGTGTACCGCTCCGCGCAAGTGACAAATTGGACGCGCCGCGGTGACAGAATACGCGTGTTGGTGACAAATTTCCTGCATCTTGAGAGAAGACCGATGTTCCTGGCGCTGCGTCGAACGATTTTTCAATCAATTGATTGATTGAAATGCCCGAGAAGAGTATGCTCCCGGCATGGCACGCACATCCATCCTCAAGGATGCCGAGGGCACGCGGCAGGCGCTGATCCGCGCTGGGCTCGACCTGTTCGGCCGCAACGGCTTCGATGCCACCTCGACTCGCGAGATCGCCCAGGCGGCGAAAGTCAACAGCGCCGGCATCGCCTATCATTTCGGCGGCAAGGACGGGCTCCGGCAGGCTTGCGCCGAAGCGATCATCGCCCGGATGCAGGCGGTGCTGGCGGGTGGGGCGCCTGCGGTCTCGATGGCGCTCGAGGCAGCCGACCGGGACATCGCCACGGAGCAGTTGCTCGCCCTGATCGACCGGGTCGTCGCCTTCCTGACGACGGTGCCGGAGAGCGAGGTCGTCGCCCGTTTCGTCGTGCGCGAGATGCTGACGCCGAGCGCCGCCTTCGAGACGATCTATGGCGGGCTTTTCGCGCCGGTCCATCGCCGGGTCTGCGAGGTCTGGGCGGCGGCGACCGGCATGGAACCGGAGGCGCCGGCGACCAAGCTCGCCGTCTTCGCCGCGATCGGCCAGGTCTTCTATTTCCGCATCGCGCGACCGGCAGTCACCCGGCGCCTGGGCTGGGACGGGATCGGCCCGGACGAGGCGCGCGCTATCGCCGACACCGTCAGGCGCTCGGTTCGCGCCAGCATCCTCGCCTGCAGGGGAGAGCCGTCATGATCCTCGATTTCATCTGCTCCTTCGCCATCGCCGCCTCGCTCGGTGTCTGCGCACCGCCCTCGACCCGCGTCGTCGGTTACGTCGAGGGCGAATATGTCCGGATCGGACCGATCGACACGGCGCGGATCGAGAGCGTCTCGGTCCGGCGTGGCGAGCGCGTCGCACCCGGCGCGCTGCTCGCCGAATTGCAGGCCGACGATGCCCGCAACGTCGTCGCCGAGAGCGAGGCGCGGCTCGTGCAGGTGCAGGCCCAGCTCGCCAACCTGCTCAGCGGCAAGCGGCCTGAGGAAATCGCGGTGATCGAGACGACCGCCGTCTCCGCCAAGGCGCAGGAGCGCGAGGCGGAGCGGGCACTGGAACGGCGGCAGGACCTGTTCCGCCGGGGCGTCTCGACCCAGGCCGATCTCGACCAAGCGCAGACGGCGCGCGATGTTGCGGCCGCGAATGTCCGCCAGAGCACCGCCAATCTCTCCGTCGCTCGGCTGCCGGCGCGCGACGAGGAGATCAAGGCGGCGCGCAACCAGGTGGCGCAGGCACAGGCGACGCTCGACCAGGCGAAGTGGCGGCTCGGCCAGCGCCGGCTGATGGCGCCGGCGGCGGGGATCGTCACCGACCTGATCCGCCATCCCGGCGAGCTCGCCGGCCCCTCGGCGCCGGCGCTGACCATCCTGCCCGACGGCGCGGTCAAGCTGATGGTCTATGTGCCGGAGGCGCTCTTGTCCGGCACCACGGTCGGCACGCGGCTCGACGTGCACTGCTCGGGCTGCCCGCAGGGGCTTTCCGCGACTGTGTCCTACGTTTCGCAGGAACCGGAATTCACCCCGCCGGTGATCTATTCGGCGCAGACACGCCAGAAGCTGGTCTATCTCGTCGAAGCGCGGCCCGAGGGCGGCCCTGCAAGCCGTCTCCAGCCCGGCCAGATCGTCGACGTGACGCTCGGGGGGCGCAGGTGAGCGATGGCAATATCATCGATGTGCGCGGCCTGACCAAGCGCTTCGGCAAGCGCACGGTGGTCGACAATGTCGATCTCGCCGTCAGGGAAGGCGAGATCGTCGGCTTCCTCGGCCCGAACGGCTCGGGCAAGACCACGACGATCCGGCTGATCTGCGGCCTGCTCACCCCCGATGCCGGGGAGGGCACGGTGCTGGGCCTCGATGTCCGCACCCAGAGTGCGCAGATCAAGCTCCAGGTCGGCTACATGACCCAGAAATTCTCGTTCTATGAGGATCTGACGATCGAGGAGAACCTGACCTTCGTCGCCCGGCTCTATGCGCTGAAGCCGGTCGAGGAGGCGGTGGCACGCACGCTCGACAATCTCGGCCTGACCTCGCGCAAGGATCAGCTCGCCGGCACGCTCTCGGGCGGCTGGAAGCAGCGCCTCGCGCTTGCAGCCTGCATCATGCACCAGCCGAAACTGCTGCTGCTCGACGAGCCGACCGCCGGTGTCGACCCCAAGGCGCGGCGCGAATTCTGGGACGAGATCCACCGGCTCGCCGGCGACGGGCTGACCGTGCTGGTCTCGACCCATTACATGGACGAGGCCGAGCGCTGCCACCGCATCGGCTATATCGCTTATGGCAGGATGCTGGCGACGGGCACGGTCGAGGAGGTGGTGAAGGGCTCGGGCCTCTCGACCTACGTCGTCCATGGCGCGCTGAAGCCGGCCGAGATTGCCGAACTGGCGAAGACCGACGGCATCGAGCAGGTCGCGCCCTTCGGGACGACGCTGCATGTCGTCGGCACCGACAAGGCCAAGCTCGAAGCGGCGCTGGCGCATCTGAAGGATCGGCCCGGCCTGCGGATCGAGCCGGACGCGACCAGCCTGGAAGACGTCTTCATCCAGTTCATGGCTAAGGCCCAGGCTGAAGGGAGGGCGGCATGAGCGCGCTCGCTCTGTTCTCGCCCGGCCGGCTTGGCGCGGTGCTCGCCAAGGAGTTCGTGCAGATGCGGCGCGACCGCATCACCTTCGCGATGATGCTGGTGGTGCCGATCGTCCAGCTCCTGCTCTTCGGCTATGCGATCAACAACGATCCCAAGGGCTTGCCGGCGGCGGTTCTGGCGCTGGGGCAGGATCGCTACACCCGCTCGGTGGTCGCGGCGCTGGAGGTCTCCGGCTATTACCGCTTCGTCAAGCGCCCCGAGACGGCGGCCGAGGCCGAGAGCCTGATGGCGCGCGGCGCGATCTCCTTCCTCGTCACGATTCCCAGCGATTTCGGCATGCGGGTCGAGCGCGGCGACGAGCCGCGCATCCTGGTCGAGGCCGACGCGACCGATCCGGCAGCCTCCAGCAACGCGGTCGGCGCACTGCAGACCATCGCCAGCCGGGCCCTGACCCGGGCGCTCGGCACGGATGAGCTGAAGCGCGAGCAGAGCGACAGCGCGCTCTCCTTCGTCGTGCACCGGCGCTACAACCCGGAGGGCATCACCCAGTACAACATCGTGCCCGGCCTGCTCGGCGTGATCCTGCAGATGACCATGGTGATGATGACGGCGATGGCGCTGACCCGCGAGATCGAGCGCGGCACGATGGAGAACCTGCTCGCCATGCCGGCGACGCCGGGCGAGATCATGCTCGGCAAGGTGCTGCCCTATCTCGCCGTCGGCAGCGTCCAAGTCGCGGTGGTGCTCTCGGCCGCGAAGCTGCTCTTTGGCGTGCCCTTCCTCGGCAGCCTCGGCCTGCTCCTGAGCTGCGTCCTGATCTTCGTGCTGGCGCTGGTGCTGCTCGGCTACACGATCTCGACCATGGCGCGCACGCAGCTCCAGGCGATGCAGCTCACTTTCTTCTTCTTCCTGCCCTCGCTCCTGCTCTCGGGCTTCATGTTTCCCTATGCCGGCATGCCGCTCTGGGCGCAGTGGCTCGGCGAGATCTTTCCGCTGACGCATTTCCTGCGCGTGGTCCGCGCGATCATGCTGAAGGGGGCCGATCTCGACGATATCGGGCTGGAGGTGATGTACCTCACCGCCTTCGTGCCGCTCTATGCCGGCATCGCGCTGCTGCGGTTCAGGAGCACGCTGGATTGACGGAGAGGCGATCCGCATCGCGTGAATCATTACTTGCAAAAAGATAGTCACTGCAGTAGCGAGCTTCGGCCATGCAGCCCAAGCTCGTTCCCCTCACCGAATGCCCCTGCGCTCTTGCCGTCGAGACCGTCGGCGAGTGGTGGAGCATCCTGATCCTGCGCGATGCCCTGCAGGGGCTGACCCGCTTCGATGAATTCGAGCGCAGCCTCGGCATCGCCCCGAACATGCTGACGCGCCGACTGAAGCACCTCACCGAGAGCGGACTGTTCGAGCGGCGGCTCTATAGCGACCGGCCGAAGCGCTACGAATACATCCTGACCGAGAAGGGGCGCGACGTCTTCCCGGTCGTCGTGGCGCTGATCGGCTTCGCCAACCGGCATCTTGCGCCGGAGGGCACCTCATTGTTGCTGGCCGAGCGCGGGACCGGGCGGCCGATCACGCCGATCGTCGTCGATGCCGCCACCCTGCGGCCGGTCACTGCGGAAGGCGCCACCGTCATCGCCGGGCCGCGCGCCAGCAACGACCTGCGCGAGCGCCTCGCGGCGCGCCAGGCCGCCACCCACGCCAGATCGTATTAGGAGCCTGCCATGCGTCGCATCGTCGTCACCGGACTGGGCGTCGTCTCGCCCTTGGGTTGCGGGGCCGAGCTCGCCTGGCAGCGCCTGCTCGCCGGCCGCTCGGGCCTGCGCCGCCTGCCGGATGCGGTCGCCGAGACCCTGCCGGCCAAGGTCGCCGGCCTCGTGCCCGGCAAGGCCGAGGACAATGAGGGCGGCTTCGATCCGGACGTCGCGATCGCGCCCAAGGACCAGCGCAAGATGGACCGCTTCATCCAGTTCGCGCTGGTCGCTGCCAAGGAGGCGCTGGCCCAGGCCGGCTGGCAGCCGCAGGACGAAGGCGAGCGCGAGCGCACCGCGACGGTGATCGCTTCCGGCATCGGCGGCTTTCCGGCGATCGCCGAGGCGGTACGCACCACCGACCAGCGCGGCGTGCGCCGGCTCTCGCCCTTCACCGTGCCTTCCTTCCTGGTCAATCTCGCCGCCGGCCATGTCTCGATCGACCATGGCTTCAAGGGGCCGATCGGCGCGCCGGTGACCGCCTGCGCCGCCGGCGTCCAGGCGATCGGCGATGCCGCGCGGATGATCCGGGCCGGCGAAGTCGACATCGCCCTCTGCGGCGGCAGCGAGGCCTGCGTCGACCTCGTCGCGCTTGGCGGTTTCGCTGCGGCACGGGCGCTGTCGACCGGCTTCAACGACGAGCCGGAGAAGGCCTCCCGCCCGTTCGACCGCGACCGCGACGGTTTCGTCATGGGCGAGGGGGCCGGCATCCTGGTGATCGAGGCGCTGGAGCATGCGCAGGCGCGCGGCGCGGCGATCCTCGCCGAGCTGACCGGTTACGGCACCAGTGCCGACGCCTATCACATCACCTCCGGCCCCGAGGATGGTTCCGGCGCGCGCCGGGCGATGGAGACGGCGCTGAAGCAGGCGGGCCTGAAGCCCGGCGATGTCAGCCATCTCAACGCGCATTCGACCTCGACGCCGGTCGGCGACCGCGGCGAGCTTGCCGCGATCAAGGCCGTGTTCGGCAGCGAGGGCGAGATCGCGATCAGCGCGACCAAGGCGGCGACCGGCCATCTGCTTGGTGCGGCCGGCGGGCTGGAGGCGGTCTTCACCATCCTCGCCTTGCGCGACCAGATCGCGCCGCCGACGCTCAATCTCGATAACCCGGACGAGGAGGCGGCCGGGCTCGATCTGGTGGCGAAGGTGGCGAGGCCGATGGCGATGGAGCACGCCATCTCCAACGGCTTCGGCTTCGGCGGCGTCAATGCCAGCGTGGTGTTCAAGCGCTGGAGCTGAGTGGTCTTCAGAGCGTCACCACGACCTTGCCGAACTGCTCGTTCGATTCGAGGTAGCGATGTGCCGCGGCGATCTCTTCGAACGGGAAGCTGCGGGCGATGATCGGTTTCAGTGAGCCATCGCCGAGGCCATCGAGGATGAAGGCCTTGGCGGCGGCAAGGCGCGCGGGGTCGCCGGTGATCTCGTGGATGAGGTAGCCGCGCAGTGCCAGACTCTTGCTTAGCACATTGAAGAGCGGGAAGGGCGTCGCCTCTGGGCTGAGGCCGCCGTACTCGATCAGGATGCCGCCACGTGACATCGCCGCAGTCAACGGCAGGAAGGCCGGGCCGCCGACCGCATCGAACACGACCCTGACGCCGTTCTCGCCGGCGATCTCCTTCAGTCGGGTTTCAAGGTTCTCTTCAGCCGAGGCGATGACATGGGCGGCGCCGGCCTCGCGCAGCGCCTGCGCCTTGTGTGAGGTCCGCGTCACCGCGATCGGGATCGCGCCGATCCGGTTGGCGATCTGGATTGCGGCGAGGCCGACGCTGCTCGACGCCGCAGTGATCACCGCATGCTCACCCTGTGTGAGCCGGGCGATGTCGATCAGTGCGCCATAGGCGGTGAGGTATTGCATCCAGCTGGCCGCGGCCGCCTCCCAGCCTAGCGTCGGCGGATGCTTCACAATCAGTGCTGCTGGGACGGTGACGAGTTCACCATGCACCGGCGAGCTCACCATCGAGCGCGGCGGCACCAGGCTGACGGCATCGCCCGGCGAAAAACCCTCGACGCCTGCACCGACGCTCTCGATCAGGCCGGCAACTTCGAGGCCGATGCCGGAGGGAAACTGTGCCTGCTCGATATAGGTACCGGCGCGGAACAGGGCCTCGGCGCGGTTGAGGCCGAGCGCCTTGGCCCGGATCCGGACCTCGCCGGGGCCGGGCGACGGGATGTCGATGTCCTCAATGGTCAGGACGTCGGGGCCGCCATGGCGGTGGAAGCGGATCATGCGGGCCATGCTCATGACTCCAAAACAGAGCGAATGAATGAGCTATGACAACGCGCTACGCTGCGATAAATTCCGCTTGATGATCGATAATCGGAACTGTTGATTTCGGATGATGGATCGCCTGACCAGCATGGGCGTCTTCGTCAAGGCGGTCGACCTTGGCTCCTTCGCCGCGGCAGCATTGGCGCTCGGCCTGTCCGCGCCAATGGTCGGCAAGCATGTCCGCTTCCTGGAGGAGCGGCTGGGCGTTCGCCTGCTCAATCGCACGACGCGGCGGCAGAGTCTGACCGAGTTCGGCCGGGCCTATTACGAGCGCTGCAGGACCGTCCTCGCCGAGGCCGATGCGGCGGATGCGCTCGCCGCCGACCAGTTGGGCGAGCCGCGCGGTAAGCTCCGGGTGGCGCTGCCGGTGCTGTTCGGCCGGCGCTGCGTCATGCCGATCCTGCTCGATCTCGCGCGCCGATACCCGCAGCTGGAGCTCGATCTGTCCTTTGCGGACAGTTTCGTCGAT
This sequence comes from Allobosea sp., assembly GCA_024231975.1. Lineage (GTDB taxonomy): Bacteria > Pseudomonadota > Alphaproteobacteria > Rhizobiales > Beijerinckiaceae > Allobosea. The sequence continues at coordinate 93,171 of JAAEQB010000080.1, read as the reverse complement.
CTCGCCGAGGGCAGGTACGACCTCGCCATCCGCACCGGTGAACTGCACGATGCGGCCAATCTCGTGACGCGCCGCGTCGCCCGCCAGCGCATGATCGTCTGCGCTGCGCCGTCCTATCTCGAAGCCCATGGAGCACCGGCGCAGCTCGCCGATCTCGCCGAGCATGACGCTTTGATCTATCGCCGCTCCGGTGGTGTGCGGCCCTGGCTGTTTCCGCGCGAGGAGGGGCCGCCGTTGGAGGTGATGCCGCGGCATCGGTTGCGGCTCGACAATCTCGAGGCGATCGCCGATGCGGCCGTGCTCGGCATGGGCCTGGCCTGGCTGCCGTCCTGGCTGGTGCGCGAGCGCCTGAAGGCGGGGGAGCTGGTCGAGCTGCTGCCGGAGGAGGGGCGGCTGCCCTATGACGTCCACGCGCTCTGGCTGCAGACGCCGCATCTGCCGCCGAAGGTGCGCGTCGCCATCGACGCGCTGGCGACGGAGCTGCCGGGGCTGATGTGAGGGACTTGTGCGACCCGGAGAAAAGACTAGTTATCTGACTAGGTTGATTTGAGCGCGGAGGGCCGAATGAAAAGCTGGCCGGTGCAGGATGCGAAGGCGCGCTTCAGTGAGTTGCTCGAGACCTGTCTCAGAGAAGGCCCCCAGATCGTCAGCAAGCGAGGTGCCGACACGGCCGTTCTGGTCCCACTGAAGGACTGGGAGCGGCTTCAGCGCAGTGCGAAGCCGACATTGAAGGAATTGCTGCTCGCGGACGAAGCCCGCGCCGATCTGGACTTGCCCCGGCGCGGTCGACTCCGCCGGCGCGAGCCACGGGAACTCGTCTGAGGCATGTATCTTCTCGATACAAATGTCGTCTCTGAATTGCGGCGGCTGCGGCCACATGGTGCCGTGCTGGCTTGGTTGGAAGGCGTGGCCGATACCGATCTACATCTGTCTGCGGTCACCATCGGAGAGATACAGGCCGGCATCGAGATGACGCGCGAGCAGGACGTCGCCAAGGCGGCGGAGATCGAGGCCTGGCTGGAGCAGGTCGCGCAGGCCTACAACGTCCTCGACATGAACGCTGACGTCTTTCGCGCCTGGGCCAGGCTGATGCACCGAAAGTCGGGTGAGATCATCGAGGATGCGATGATAGCGGCAACCGCCGCCGTTCACGGCTTGACAGTGGTTACGCGCAATACCCGCGATTTCGAGGGGCTGAACGTTCCCCTCTTCAACCCGTTTGCAGCCGCTTGAGTGATGAGCAGCTTGGAACTGCCGGGGCTGAGGTAAGGCGGCCCCGGCGTTAGTTCCGCTCAGAGCGGAATGTTGTCGTGCTTGCGCCAGGGGCGTTCGATGCTCTTGGTGCGCAGCATGGCGAGGGCGCGGGCGATGCGGCGCCGTGTCGAATGCGGCATGATCACCTCGTCGATATAGCCGCGCTCGGCCGCGACGAAGGGGCTCATGAAGCGGTCCTCGTATTCCTTGGTCTGGCGCGCGATCGTCTCGGCATCGCCGCCGCGGAAGATGATCTCGACCGCGCCCTTGGCGCCCATCACCGCGATCTGCGCCGTCGGCCAGGCATAGTTGACGTCGGCGCCGATATGCTTGGACGCCATCACGTCATAGGCGCCGCCGAAGGCCTTGCGGGTGATGATCGTGACCAGCGGCACGGTGCATTCCGAATAGGCGAAGAGCAGCTTGGCGCCGTGCTTGATCAGCCCGCCATACTCCTGCGCCGTGCCGGGCAGGAAGCCGGGGACGTCGACCAGGGTGACGATCGGAATCTCGAAGGCGTCGCAATAGCGCACGAAGCGGGCGCCCTTGCGGGAAGCATCGGAATCGAGCACGCCGGCCAGCACCATCGGCTGGTTGGCGACGATGCCGACGGTGCGGCCCTCGATCCGGGCGAAGCCGGTGACGATGTTCTTGGCGTAGGCTTCCTGGATCTCGAAGAAGTCGCCCTCGTCGACGACCTTCAGGATCAGCTCCTTGATGTCGTAGGGCTTGTTCGGATTGTCCGGAACCAGCGTGTCGAGGCTCATGTCGACGCGGTCGGGCACGTCGAAGCTCGGCCATTCCGGCACGCCGACGGTGTTGTTGGCCGGCAGGAAGTCGATCAGCCGGCGCACCTGCAGCAGCGCCTCGACATCGTTCTCGAAGGAGCCGTCGGCGACGGAGGACTTGCTGGTGTGGACCTTGGCACCGCCCAGTTCCTCCGAGGTCACGGTCTCGTTGGTGACGGTCTTCACCACCTCCGGGCCGGTGACGAACATGTAGGAGGTGTCACGGACCATGAAGATGAAGTCGGTCATGGCCGGCGAATAGACGTCGCCGCCGGCGCAGGGGCCCATGATCACCGAGATCTGCGGGATGACGCCCGACGCCTGCACATTGCGCTTGAAGACCTCGCCATAGCCGCCGAGGGCCGCGACGCCCTCCTGGATGCGGGCGCCGCCGGCGTCGAACAGGCCGACGATCGGGGCGCGCATCTTCAGTGCCATGTCCTGGATCTTGATGATCTTCTGGGCGTGGGTCTCGGAGAGCGAGCCGCCGAAGACGGTGAAGTCCTTGGAGAAGACGAAGACGGTGCGGCCATTGACCGTGCCCCAGCCGGTGACGACGCCGTCGCCGGGGATCTTCTCGGCCTTGTCCATGCCGAAATCGACGGCGCGGTGCTGCACGAACATGTCGAACTCCTCGAAGGAATCCTTGTCGAGCAAGAGCTCGATGCGCTCGCGGGCGGTGAGCTTGCCGCGCTTGTGCTGCGCCGCGATGCGCTTTTCGCCGCCGCCGAGACGGGCGCCCGCGCGCCGGTCTTCGAGCTGTTCGAGGATGTCCTTCATGAAGAGCCTCCCGGGCGCGGTCTTTAAAGGTCTTGTTTCCCGCTTAAGCGGGGCTGCGGGCGAAGTCCATTGCGGCCTTCGCAGCATGCGGCTGGAGTTTTGTGCACCGCGGTGCCGGTCACGGCATCGCCCGGCTTCGGGGATCGTTGCTGCCATCGAGAAGCAGGGAGCGCAGGCTGGCGAGCGCATCCTGCAGTCTGTCGACCTTCGGCGCGCCCAGGCTGAGCCGCATCCCCCAGCATGGCGCCTGCGCATCGGCCAGGAAGATCTCGGGTGCCGGCAGGAGGATGCCGGACGCGGCGGCGCGGGCCGGCAGTGCTTTCGCCTGCTCCGGCGCCATCGGCAGCCAGACATGGAAGCCATTGCCTGATCGCATGGCGATCCCGGGCGGCAAGAGCGCGCGCGCCAGAGCGACGCGGCGGCTCGCCTCCTCGCGGATCGAGCGCGTGACCGAAGCAGCGGTATCCTCGCTGAGCCAGCGCTCCATGATCAGGCAGGAGAGCAGCGATGCCATGGTGCAGGTGGCGGCGAGTTCGGCGAGGGCAGGCTCCAGCCAGGGCTCGGGGACCACGAGCGAGCCGATGCGCAGGCCCGGGCTCAACACCTTCGACAGGCCGGAGACATGCAGCGTCCGCTCGGGCGCGAGCGCGGCGATCGCGATCGTGCCCGGTTCAGCCAGGGCGGCATGGATATCGTCCTCGACGATCACCGCGTCATGCGCCCGGCAGAGCTTAGCGATCTCGCGGCGGCGCGCCTCACCCATCGTCGCCGTCGTCGGATTGTGCAGGGTCGGCGTGATGTAGAGCACGGCGCGCCGGCCCGCCGCAGCGGCCTGATGCAAGGCCGCGTCGAGCGCCTGCGGGACGAGGCCTTCCTCATCGATGGCGAGGCCGGTGAGCCGCAAGCCGCGCCGGCGGGCGAGAGCGATCGCTCCGGGGTAGCTCAACGCCTCGGTCAGGAGCTCGGTGTCCGGGCCACAGGTGATCGCGAATGCGATCGCGAGCGCATGCTGGGCGCCGTTGCAGATCAGCAGCCGCTCGGGAGACACGGCAAGCCCGGTCGGTGCGAGCCAGCGCGCCAGCAGGGCGCGATGCTCAGGCGTTCCGGCGGGCGCGGCATAGGCGCCGAAGCTGTCGGCGTCGAGTCGCTTGGCAAGATCGCCCAGGCTGGCGGCGAGCAGGCGGTCGCTCAGCATTTGTGGCGGCACGTTGATGCTGAGGTCGACCATGCGGCTGGCCACCTGCGACAGACCGGCGACGAACATGCCGCGGCCGTGGACGCTGCGGACGAGGCCGCGGCGTTCGAGCTGGGCATAGGCCTTGGTCACCGTGCCGATGCCGATATCGAGCTGCCAGGCGAGGGGACGATGGGCCGGCAGCCGCGCGCCCGGCGGCAGCGAACCATCGGCGATGTCGCGAGCCAAGGCCTCGACCAGCCTTTCGCTGGCCGAGCCGCTGCCATCCGCGAGCTGAGGTTTCCAGGGTGAAGCGAGGAGCATGTCACCTTACAAATTGCGTCATGAGACACTTTTTAGCCTAGGTAAGAAGTGTCACATGCACAATCACCGGCGCGCCGTTTCCCAACGCTGGACCGCACATGACGCCGCAACTCCTCCTCGCCTTTGTCGGCTATGCCTTCGTGACCTCGATCACGCCCGGGCCGAACAACACGCTGCTGCTCGCCTCCGGCGCCAATCACGGCTTCCGCGCCAGCCTGCCGCTGTTGTTCGGGATCAATCTCGGCTTTTCCGGGCTGGTCCTGGCGGTCGGGCTCGGGTTGGGGGGCCTGTTCAGCGCCCTCCCTGTCCTGCACGATGTCCTGCGCTATGCTGGCAGCGCCTATCTGCTTTATCTCGCCTGGAAGATCGCGCGCTCGGCGCCGCTGGAGCCTGGAGCCGAGGCGCCGCCGCCGCTCAGCTTTCCGGCGGCCGCGGCGTTCCAATGGGTCAATCCGAAGGCCTGGATCATGGCGGTCGGAGCCGTCGCGGCCTACACGCCGACGGAGGGCTATTTCCTGAACCTCGCGATCGTCGTGATCGTCTACGCCCTGGTGAACGGGCCCTGCATCGCCGTCTGGGCCGTCGGCGGCACGCTGCTGCGCGGCCTGCTCGCCGACCCGGCCCGCCAGCGCGTGTTCAATATCGTCATGGCGCTGCTGCTTGCCGCTTCGCTCTATCCCATCCTGGTAAGCTGACACGCGCTTCGCGAGCCGCTTGCGAATGAAATAAGTGTATGCTTATGTATTTGCCATGGAGCAGGACATCTTCAAGGCGCTGGCAGACCCGACCCGCCGGGCGATCTTCGAGAAGCTCGCTGCCGGCGGCATGAACGCCAGCGCCTTGCGCGAGGGCATGGCGATCAGCCAGCCGGCGATGTCGCAGCACCTTGCCGTACTGCGTACCGCCGGGCTGGTGCGGGAGGAGCGGCAAGGGCGCTTCGTCAACTACGAGGTCGACCCGGATGGGCTTGCCCTGATCGCGCAATGGCTGGCGAAATACCGCGCCTACTGGCCGGCGCGCATCGATGCCCTCAAGGATCTGCTGCGGGACATGGACCAATGAGCGAGACCGACACGCAGGATGGGGCGAAACAGCTCGTCTTCGAATACCAGCTCGACGCGCCGCCCGAGAAGGTCTGGCGGGCGCTCAGCATTCCCGCTTTCCGCGAGCGCTGGCTACCCGCCGAGGTCGAGGCGATTTCCTCTGTCCAGGGGGAGGAGGTGCGTTACCGGTTGAGGGAAGACGAGCCGCCCTTCCTCGAAAGCGTCGTGACCTTCCAGCTCGCACCGAACGAGGGCGGGACGGAGTTGCGGATCATCCATAGCCTGAGCGATGCGCGGCTGATCGAGACGCCGGCGCCTGCCAACAGCAACCAGAAGCTGATGCTGCTCGCCGCCTGACGGCGCGAGCCCAGCCCGCAAACCACCATCAACAATCCGGAACTGAGGAGGTCGTCGATGTACGGCACGATGCAGCTCGTCCCTATGGTCGTCGAACAGTCGACCCGCGGGGAACGCTCCTTCGACATCTATTCGCGTCTGCTGCGTGAGCGGATCATCTTCCTGAACGGCGAGGTCAACGATGGCAGCGCCGCGCTGGTCTGCGCACAATTGCTGTTCCTGGAGGCCGAGAACCCGAAGCGGCCGGTCCACTTCTACATCAACTCGCCGGGCGGCGTCGTCACCAGCGGCCTCGCGATCTACGACACGATGCAATACATCCGCTCGCCGGTGCACACGCTCTGCATGGGCACGGCTCGCTCGATGGGCTCCTTCCTCCTGATGGCGGGCGAGCCGGGCGAGCGCGCGGCGCTGCCCAATGCCAGCCTGCATGTCCACCAGCCGCTCGGCGGCGCGCAGGGGCAGGCCTCTGACATCCTGATCCACGCCGAGGAGATCCAGAAGACCAAGCGCCGGATGATCCGGCTCTATGCCGAGCATTGCGGGCGCACGGAAGAGGAGGTCGAGCGCACGCTCGATCGCGACCGCTTCATGACCGCGGACGAAGGCAGGGAATGGGGGCTGATCGATCGCGTGCTGACCGAGGCTCCGCGGGCGGAGGCATGAGGTATATTCGGGGATGCTGGTTCGGGACCTTTTCCCATACGCGAGTCGTCCCGGGCGTAGCGAAGCGAAGACCCGGGACCCATTCCGGAACCTTAATCGGATAGGCTCCGGAATGGATCCCGGATCGGCGCCGCTACGCGGCTTGTCCGGGATGACACGCAAAAGGCAGAGGCAGGTTAGCCGTGGAGACCGTCACGCGCTCGGCTTGCTCGGGTCGCCGACCTCGCGGTTGAGTGCGACTGCGGCGCGAACCAGCTCGGTCGCGATCGTCTCGTCGACCGCATCGCCCTCGCGCAGGACCATGGTGGCGAGCTCGAACTTGCCGCCCGGCTTCAGCCGCGGCTCGATATGGCGCAGACGCTTGCCGCGCCAGAAGCCGAACAGCACGCGCTCGGCTTCAGCCCGGATCAGCAGCACCGGCCCGTTCGAGAAATAGACCAGATGGGTCCACTTGATCCGCTCGTCGAGTGAGGCGGCGGCCTTCACGGCAGCGCGCAGGGCCTCGACCGTGGCGAGCCGCCAGCCATCGAGCTGGGCGATGTAGTCTTCCGGGTTGTCGGCCTTGGGCGCGCCCGGGATCATCGCCTCTAGCCTTTCGTCAGCAGCAGCACGGCAGCGTCGTATTCCTTGCGGCGGATGGCGCGGCGCTCGGCCGCTTCCTCGTCCTGGCCCCAGATTCCGATCTGATAGTCCTCATCGAGATGGGCAGCCGCCCACGCCGCCTCGGCGTCGACCAAGCCCTCGGCCAGCGCCAGCATCACAATGGTCGAGCCGGTCAGCGTCATGACGTTGTGGGCGCCGGCGAGCGCGACCGGGGAGGAGATCGCGGCGACGCGCCTGGCCACGGCATCGAGCACGGTCTGCGGCTGCTGCGCGAAGACGACGCCCTGCGCCATGACGAAGCGGCCGCCGATGCGCTCCTCGAGCGCCGCGATCAGCGGGTTCCAGACCTGGTCTTGCCGCTCGACCAGCGCCTCCGGCTCGCCGGCGCGATAGCAGAGCGCATCGCTGCCGGCATAGCGGACGATCTCGGCACGAACCGCCTCATGCTGGTCGGCGACGCCATCGAGCGCCGAATTGACCAGACGGGTCAGCGGCATGCGCGACGGGTCGATCTCACCGGTCTGGGCCTCCCATTCGGCCGCGAGCGCTTCAGCGACGTGGCGCGAGGCGATGGCGAGATGCTTGCGGGCCGGGGTGCGGGCGGTGCGGCCGTCGAGCGCCACATGGAACAGCCCGTCGCGCTCCAGCACGCCGGCCTTCTCGTAAAAGCGCTTGGGCAAGGGATTGCGCATCGCCTGCTGGGCGGCGGCGACAGGATCGGGCTGGCGCTGGCCGGCGGCGCCGAAGCGGGCGAGGAAATCATCGGTCGACATGGCGCGTCCATAGCGCATCCGGAGGCGGGCGTGAAACGGCTTCGCGCGGCTGTGTGGCATTGACGCGCGCCGGAGCCTCGCCTAAACGCCTCCTCCCCGGACGCGACGCGTCCGCGCGATGTTCAAGAGGGCTTTATGTTGGAGACTGTGGGAACCCGGTGAGGTTTCGCTGCGGCGAGACCTGATCCAGCGCCGGGTGAAAGACGAGGCCTGCGGGGCCCGCCTTCATCGCTGCGCTTGTCATGGTTCCATGCACAGGCTCTACCAACATGAACATTTCGCGGGGCGAGCAGCGCGTGCTGCACGTGCTGGCCCGTGGCGGACAGATCCGCCATCTTCGCGGCGAGGACGGCCGCATCCATCACATCGACTGCTTCACCCATGAAGGCCACGTCCTGAGCGACTGCACGCTCGTCATCTTCGCCGGGCTCCGGCGAAAACGGCTGATCGAGTCGCGCGAGGGCCGGCCTTACCGGATCTCGCGGCAAGGGCGGCTCGCCGTCCGGTCGCAGGCCGACAACCGGTGACCAGAGCATTTTCAAGCGGAGCGGGAGGGCGCGAGCCCTCCCGTTTTTATCTCGGAGTAGCAGAAACGAGAGCTCTCAGGCCGGCTCGAACAATTCGATCACATTGCCCGAAGGATCCTCGCACAGGATCTGCTTGCCGCCCGGCCCGGTCACGATCTCGTTGCGGAAAGGCACGCTCTTGCGGCGCAGCGCCTCGACGAGCTCCGCCAGATTCTCGACTTCGATGACGAAGCGATTCCAGCCGCCGGGGATCGGCTTGCCGCCGCCCGGCATCGCCCGTGAGGCCGAGGCGCCGGGGCCGGCGAGCCAGAGTTTGAGGTCGCCACGCTCGAGGATCGCCATGGCCGGACCGAATTGCTGCTTCAGTGTGAAGCCGAGCCTGTCGACGTAGAACCTTGCGGCTTCGTCGACGTCGACCACGAAATAGCGGACGGTGGCCATCGCTTCGCTCCCTCGCGTTGCGGGGCGTTGCGCTCCCGCCTATGCGCCGAACCTGTCGCGCCAGGCCGGCTTGGCGTCTGCAAAGGGCAGGGCGCTGGCCGAGTATACCGCCCGTGCCACGGCGCGCGCCAGCACGTCGGCGGCGGTGGCGCAGAGCTCAGTCAGGGCATAGGCGTCGGAGGGCGCGCCGCTATGGCCGGTCGCTGCAGCGAAGACGACGTCGCCATCGAGCGGTGCGTGGACCGGTCGCAGCGCTCGCGCCAGCCCATCATGGGCGCAGAGCGCCATGCGCTTGGCCTGCGCCTTGGTCAGCACCGCATCGGTCGCGACCAGGGCGATGGTGGTGTTGGCGCCGGGCCCGCCCTTGAAGCGCAAGGTCAGGTCCTCGGGTGGGATCGCCGCCGGCCAACCACGGCCGCCGAATTCAGCGCCTTGCTCGTAAGGGCCGGCCCAGAAATGCGGACCGTCGCCGATCGTCGCCGTGCCGACGGCATTGACTGCGACCAGCGCACCGACGACCTGGCCGGTCGCGGCCCGCGCGCTGGCCGAGCCCAGCCCGCCCTTCAGCGTCTTCGTCGTCGCGCCGAAGCCGGCGCCGGCGGTGCCGAGCGCGAACTCCTTGCCGGCCTGCGTGGCGGCGAGCCGGCCAAGTTCACGATAGGGCGCCTCGCTATCGCCGCGGGCGAAGGGCTTGTCGCCGCCATTGGCGAGGTCGAACAGGATCGCTTGCGGCACGATCGGTACGCGATAGCTGCCGACCGGAAAGCCGCGCCCCTCGGCAGCCAACTGGGCCATGACGCCGTCGGCTGCCGACAATCCCCAGGCGGAGCCGCCGGACAGGACGATGCCGTCGACATGCTCGACCGTCATGCCCGGTTCGAGCAGCGCGGTGTCGCGCGTGCCCGGCGCGCCGCCGAGAACGGCGACGGAAGCGATGCTCGGCCGCTCGAACAGGGCGACGGTGACGCCGGTCGCGGCGGCCGCGTCCTCGGCGTTGCCCACGAGAACGCCACGAACATCGGTGATGAGATTGCGCATGGTGGACACTCTTTGTCGGCAAATCGCCTGGGCCAGGCGCGCATGCTGCGCCGATTCGGTATCGCCGTGCGACCCGCGGGGAACTTACCGCTCGCCGACGCGTCATGCCGACATTACGATCTTGTCACCTTAACGCCATGGCCGGGTCAGGCCGTTCGAGCCATCGTGGCGGTATCGCGACCCGGCTTCGAGACCCGCAAAGCGACCCGTTGTTGTAAAGACCACAATCGGAGACCTCGCATGAAACGCATCGCCCTCATCGTCGCTTCCAGCGCCGCGGCTGTCGCTGCGACCCTGGCGATCGCACAGCCGCAGCCGATCCCGCCCGCTCCGGGTAGCAATCCGCCGGGGCAGCAGCAGAACGAGACGCGCGGCGACCGGGCCGATCGCGGCGACCGTTCCGACCGGCGCGAGGAATGGCGCCAGCGCCGCGCCGAACAGGCCACGGCCCGGATGAACGAGCGCCTCGCCCAGCTGCGCACCGATCTCAAGCTGAAGCCCGAGCAGGTGCCGGCCTTCGAGAAGCTGGAGGCGCTGATCAAGCGCAATGCCGAGCAGCGCCGCGAGCGCTTTGCCAAGATGCGCGAGCAGCGCGAGCACTATCGCGACGCCGACATCATGGAGCGGCTCGACATGATGGCGACCCGCCAGGGCGAGCGCGCGGCGCGAAGCAAGGAGATGGCCGACGCGGTCCGCCCGCTCTGGTCGACCTTCAGTGACGAGCAGAAGACCGTGGCGCGCCGGGCCGTGCGCCAGGCGATGTCGGAAGGCCGCGAGCGCATGCGTGAGATGCGCGGGCGCTCGATGGAATGGCATGGCCGCGACCGCGGCGATCGCGATCGCTATGGCGATGACGATCGGGGCCCGCGCCGCTGGCGCGACCGCGGTCATGACGACGACGACCGCGGCTGATTTTTGAGCTTCCGAAAGAGAGAAGGGCGGTCCGGAAGGGCCGCCCTTTTTCGTTTGCCCAGCTACCCGGGATGAGGGCTGGCGGCTTGTCCGGGCTCGTCAGGTACCCACAGCGTCCTTCACGCATTTCGTCGTGAAGCTGGTCTTGGCGGCGCCCGCCAGCTTCTTGTCGGCCGCCTGCTTGTCGCAGGCCGCGCCGGCGTCCTTCTCGCATTTGGTGACGAAGCTGGTCTTGGCCGCGCCGGCGAGCTTCTTCTCAGTGGCCTGGGCATTGCAGCTTGGGCTCTGGGCGAAGGCGGCACTCGACAGGCCGACGGCGAGGGCAGCAAGGATGAGCGTCTTCATGGCGGGATGATCCCTGTGGCGGGACCGGGATGTTAACCTGAGTCGCGACGCAGCGTCATAGCGCAGACAGAGTACGCAAGGAGTCGATCCGGCGTAGCGATTTCGCGAGCTCGGCCAGGGCGTTGCCGCGCCCGGCTGAGAGGCTGAATCAACGCCCGCGGCCGCAGCGGATCGCGCTTGCCGGCCAGCTCGGCTTCCCTTCATTGAACCGTCACATCCTGCCCGCTATAGGCGGCGAGGTCGCGGCGGTCGGAAGCGCGCCGCCGTCACCGGGAGGCAGGCGCATGCGCTTCATCCAGACTTTCGATCTCTATCCCTTCCTCGACTCGGTCGTCAGCCTGCTGGCCGCCTTCGTGCTCGGCGCACTGATCGGGGCTGAGCGGCAATACAGGCAGCGCACGGCGGGCCTGCGCACCACGGTGCTGGTCGCCGTCGGCGCGGCGGCCTTCGTCGATCTCGCCATGCGCATCGCCGGCTCGGACGGCGCGATCCGCGTGATCGCCTATGTCGTCTCCGGCATCGGTTTCCTGGGCGCCGGCGTGATCATGAAGGAGGGGATGAACGTCCGCGGCCTCAACACGGCGGCGACGCTCTGGTGCGCGGCTGCGGTCGGCGCCTGCACCGGCGCCGACATGGTGGCGGAAGGGGCGCTGGTCACGGTCTTCGTCATTGCAGGCAACACCTTGCTGCGGCCACTGGTCAACGCGATCAACCGCATCCCGATCAACGAGAAGGCTTCGGAGGCGACCTATGAGGTCGTCGTCACCACCGATCCGGAGGCACTGCCCTCTGTGCGCGAAAAGATGGTCGAATTGCTGGAGCAGGCGAACTACCCGGTCGGCGACGTCAAGACCATCGAGCGCGGCGAGGAGGCAATCGAGATCGTCGCGACGCTGATCAGCACTGCCGTCGAGCGCAAGGAGCTCGATGCCGTGGTCGAGCGGATCGAGCGTCTAGCTGGCGTCACCCACGCGACCTGGGAGAGCAGCACCAGCGATTGAGAGGTTCGCTTCGCCGGGGGGGCGGTTGCCGGTTGCCGCAGTCTATGGCGAATATGCATTCCGCTGCGATTCCGTGGCGCTCGCTAGGGCTCAGATGTTCAATCCTACTCAGTTCTGGTGGGACATTGCAGGCTGGGCCGCCGGGGCTGCTTTCCATTGGCGCCATATCGTCAAAGCAGAGGCCACTGCATTGGTCGAGCGGGACGGGCCGTCAGCCGCCGCCACAGCATGGCAAGTCGCCGAGCTTGCTCGTGCGCGGGGCGACAAGAAGAGCGCCCTGCTATGGGGCGCGGTTGGGCGGGAGATCGCGCGAAGGCAGGCTGCCGACAAACCGCCTTTGAACGGTGGCGGGTGAGGAGCGGATGACGAGGATCGTGACAAGCCGCAGCTTCTTGGCTGCGGCATTCTTCTGCGGGGTGTCGTTTAGTGGCGGCCCCGGCCTCGCCGATGGTCCGGCACCCGCCTTCCAGACAAGCTTCGCCGCGGGCTGTCTCAACCCCAAGGACTGGAAGATTTCCGGTCAGCTCGACAAGGCGGTGCGGGCGGATCGCATCCGCTGCGTTGATGGTGGGCGCGCCGGGCAGGACAAGCCGGCGCTCGCCATTACCGTGAAACCCGGCGACGCCTACGACCCCAATCCTGGCTCGACGCCGACCGAACGGTCGGAGGTCCAGATGACCGCCGAGCTGATCCGCTTCGATGCGACGAGCTGGTACAGCTTCCGCTTCCGCGTCGAAGCGCCATGGGCGCCGCGGCGCAACCGCACGGTGATCCAGCAGATCAAGCAGAACATCGACCTGCGCTACGAGAAGGGTAGGGGCGGCGAGGAGATCTGCGACGCTGCCAACCCGCTGTTCAAGATCGAGGTCGATTCCGACAACGGCAAGCCGGTCTTCCGGGCCAAGACGGCCGGGACCGACAGCTGCGGCGACAGTCTCGGCCAGGCGCAGTTCTGCGGCGACTGGCCGGTCGAGCCGGATCGCTGGCATCGCGTCAACGTGATGATCCGGCCGAGCCAGCAGGCGGGCGAGAGCCGCCTCAAGCTCTGGCTCGACGGGCGCGCCTGCCCGGAGTTTCGCGGCGTGCTCGGCTATCCGCGCTATGGCACGATGAAGGACGGCAAGCCCTTCATCGACACGCAGCCGCGCTTCGGCATCTACCGCGACGCGCTGCCCGATGTCAGCCAGACGATCCTGTTCGACGACATCGCGTTCTGGGCGCAGGACCCGGCCGGCCACCCGGCCTGGAGCGGTGTCGCGGCCATCGGGCAATAAAAAAGGAGAGGGCGGGAAGCCCTCTCCTGAAACGGACCGGAAGCGGGGTGGAATCCACCCCGGTGGTCGTGATCAGCGCGAGTAGAACTCGATGACCAGGTTCGGCTCCATCTGCACCGCATAGGGCACGTCCGTCAGGGTCGGGGTGCGGGTGTAGGTGGCGGTCGACTTGGTGTGGTCGGCGTCGATGTAGTCAGGCACGTCGCGCTCGGCGAGAGCGGCCGACTCGATGACGATGGCGAGCTGGCGCGAGCTCTCCTTGATCGCGATCACGTCGCCCGGCTTCACCTGGTACGAGGCGATGTTGACGCGCTTGCCGTTCACGGTGATGTGGCCGTGATTGATGAACTGGCGGGCGGCGAAGACGGTCGGGACGAACTTGGCGCGGTAGATCACCGCGTCGAGACGGCGCTCGAGCAGGCCGACCAGGTTCTCGCCCGAGTCGCCCTTCAGGCGGATCGCCTCGGCGTAGTAGCGGCGGAACTGCTTCTCGGAGATCGAGCCGTAATAGCCCTTCAGCTTCTGCTTGGCGCGCAGCTGGGTGCCGAAATCGGACGGTTTGCCCTTGCGGCGCTGGCCGTGCTGGCCGGGGCCGTATTCGCGGCGGTTGACCGGCGACTTCGGACGGCCCCAGATGTTCTGACCGAGACGGCGGTCAATTTTGTACTTCGCCTCATGGCGCTTCGACATGTCGCGTGTCCTCTATGGTTCGCGAGTTGAGGACCGCGCCCTCCTTCTCCCCGTCTCCGGGGCGACAGATCCGGCTCGAGAAGACGAGCGGATCACGGGTGCGGAAAAAGCCACGCGGCCCCGTGAGGAGCCGCGCGACGCCGGCTTACAAGCACTGCCGGCGCGATTTGTCAAACCCGAAGGGCAGATTTCTGTCGTCCGGAGCCGCTCAGCGGCTCACCGGCGGAAAATATTGCGGCGCCTCGCGTCTGTCGAAACGGCCATAGTCGCGGATGATCCGCACCGTCCGATGGCGCAGCGCCTTTAGGTTTGCGATCGGGCTTGGCGCGAAGGATTCGGCTGCGTCGGCATCGCGCCAGGAGGTGAGCAGAGCGAGCTTGCCGGGATTGTAGATGCTGGCGAAGAGATCGTGCTCGACCAGGCCAGGCAAGCCCGTCACGCCGGTCTGCGCGAGGAGCTCGTCCGGCCGCTCGCCGAGATCGATTCCATCCTGCGGCGTGATCTCGGTGAAGCTCGCGACCTTGGCGATCCCGGTTTCGGTCTCGTCGAGGTGCTGGCCTTCCGACGCGTGTTCGTGCGGAACGCTATCGTGGATCACCTCGCCGATGCGCAGGTGATAGTCAGCGAACACCTCGTCGCGCCCCTTGCGCTGCACGGCGTGGTGCTCGCCCTGGGCGCGCCAGCGGACCAGCGATTTCTCGTCGCGCCAGGATGAATGCGACAGCACCCAGCCGGGCCGCATCAGGCTCTCGAAGCGCTCATTGTCGATGAAGCCGTCGATGCCTTCGAGGATCGGCTTCAGCTGCTTGCCGAGCGCCAGATACTCGTCCTTGCGGTCGGCGTGAGGGTGGACTTCGAAGATCACGGAAAACATCGGCTTCTCCGTCGGTTCAGGCGGCGAGGGCGGGCGCGTCGGCGCCGGTGAGGAAGGCGATGCTCTCCTGCCAGAGGGCAAAGCGCATCATCTCCAGATGCATCAGATGCGTGCCGCGGCTGAGCTTGATATCGCGTTTCAAGGCCGAGGCGGTGAAGGCGTCGAAGAGCCAGCGCGCATCGGCATCGGTGGTCAGGCTGTCCCATTCGCCGCGGATGATCGAAACGGGCGCGCGGACCGCAGCCGGATCGTAAGGCAATCGGCCCTGCCAGGCCTTGCCGATATCGGCCGTCGGGCCGGCGGGTGTCCTGACACTGGCAGGCTCGCGCGAACGCGCTTGCGGATCGCTGTCGAGATAGCGTTCGCCCCAATCGGCGAAATGCCGGCGCGACAGGACCGGCTCGGCGCCGGCCGGGACGTCCTCGACAAAGCGCCGCCATTGGTCGTCGAGCGAGATCAATCGCCAAGCCGGCAAGCTGGGCGAGGGCGCGTTGCCTGACGACTGGCGTTGCGCGATCGGCCCGAACAGCACGAGGCGGTCGATCAGCTCGGGATGAGACCCGGCGAAGCGGCCGGCCGGCATCGAGCCCCAGGAATGGGCGATCAAGGATAGTCGTTCGAGACCGGAGCGGCCAAGGATGAAACGGACGCCGGCCTCGATCTGGCGCGCAGCATCCTCGGTCGTGCCGAGCGGTGGATTGGCCGCCGCGGCTTCCTCCATCGCTGGGTAGCGTCCGGAATGGCCGTAGCCGTAGAAGTCCAGCCCCCAGACGTCGAAACCGGCTTCGCAGAGCGCGTCGCGCCAGGAGCGCCCGTCGAAGCGATGGGCGATCGAGAGCGCCGAGGGGAAGGTCGCGCCATGGATGTAAAGGACGGCGCGGCGTGGTGCGAACGCCGTCGCGGGGGCATGCAGATGACGCAGGAATAGCGGTAGCCCGTCGACCGGGCCGGGAATCAGAAAGTGCTCTTCCCGCGGGTCGAGCGGGGCGATGTCGTTAGCGGTCAAGGTAGCTCTCCGGCGATGCGAGCATGCAGCTAGTAGCCGAAGACGGAATCCGTCCTCGGCTATGCTTGCGGCTCGTGGTGATCGTCAGAGAGTAACCCGAGCAATGCCCCGCTGTTCTGCGCGATCGCTTCGGTGATCGCCGTAGGGTTTGTGGCCGTCTGCGAGGCCGCGCGTCAGTAGCGCCAATAGGCGCGGCGGTGGTGCGGATGCTTGTACCAGCCGAGATGCCGGCCGCGGTTCCAGCCATGGTGCCGGCGCGGGCCGTAGCTGTGGCCATAATGGTGGCCCTTGTGCCCATGCCAGCCTTTCGGCTTGGCCTGGGCTTCGCCGCTCAGGCCGAGGCCGAGCAGCAGTGCGCCGCAGGCCAACGCGATGGCGAAGATCAGCTTTCTCATCATGTCCTCCTTCGCAGAGGTGCTGGTGGCGTCGATAACGCCTCCAGATCAGAACAGTTCCAAATTGTGGTCAGAGTGCGAGCGGCAGCGGCTCGGTCTCGATGCGGGCGAGGCCGAAGCCGGCGAGCGCGATATGGGCCGGACCGGAGAGGCTGGTGCCATCGGTGAAGACGGCGACGGTCGAGGCGTGCTCCAGGCGCGGCATAGCCGGGCCGAGCAATTGGGCCGTGCGCCGCGCGATCGCCGGAGCGGGATCGATCCACTCGACCGGCCAGGGGGCGAGGCGCTGCAGGCGCGGCAGCAGCAGCGGGTAATGCGTGCAGGACAGCGTCACCACATCGGTGCGTCTGCCGTCGCGGGCGACGAAGCAGGGCGCGATCTCGGCAGCGATCGCGGCATCGTCGATCGGCTCGCCCTTCAGCGCCGCTTCCGCCACCCCCGCGAGACGGGTTGCGCCGACCAGGGTGACTTCGCAGCCGGCGGCATAGCGCTCGATCAGGTCGCGGGTGTAGTCGCGAACGACGGTGCCGGGCGTTGCCAGCACCGAGATCAGCCCGCTGCGGGTGCGCTCGGCCGCTGGTTTCACCGCCGGGACGGTGCCGACGAAGGGGATGGCGAAACGGGCCCTGAGCGCCGGCAGCACCAAGGTCGAGGCGGTGTTGCAGGCGATGACGACGAGATCCGGATGGAAGCGCTCGACGAGGCGCTCCATCACCGCCAGCACGCGGTCGACCAGCGCCGGCTCGCCCAGGCGGCCATAGGGGAAGGCGGCGTCGTCGGCGGCGTAGACGATGTCGGCATCCGGACGCTGACGCATGACCTCGCGCAGCACGGTGAGGCCACCGAGGCCGGAATCGAAGACGAGGATGGTCGGAGTTCGCAAGGAGAGCACCGGCGCGGCATAGCCGGCTCCGGCCAGAAGATCGACCCGCATCGCACTCGTACCCATCGCGTCCGCCAAGCCTTCGATTGGGCTCCCGGCGGGTTAAGGAGCGGTGAACGCTTCGCTCCGGACCCTTTGATAATTTAGTTGACTCTGTCCATTAATTGGCGTTTCTCGCGGCAGGATGAGGAGGCCAGCCATGTCCGCCATCGACACGCCCGCCATCGCGGCGATCCGCCGGTTCGGCCGTTTCCATACCCGATTCATTGGGGCGCTCGGCGGCGATCTGCACGGTTCCGGCTTCGGGTTGACCGAGGGACGCGTGCTCTACGAATTGGCGCAGCGCGATGGCTGGCGGGCGGGAGAGCTGTCGCGCGAGCTCGGGCTCGACCCGGCCTATCTCTCGCGCCTGCTGAAGCGCTTCATCGAGCTGGGCTGGCTGGAGCGGGCGAGGGCGGATGGCGATGGCCGCGCCTATGAGCTGAAGCTGACGGCGGTGGGTCACGAGGCCTTCGCGCCGCTCGACGAGGCCTCGCGCCGGCAGGCCGACATGATCCTGTCGCGCCTTGGGGCGGGCGAGCAGACGAGCCTCGTCTGCGCGCTGGAGCGCGCGCAGACGCTGCTGTCGGGCGCTGCCAGCCCGCAGCCCTCGGTGACGATCCGCGAGCATCGCCCCGGCGATATCGGCTGGGTGATCTCGGCCCATGCCAGGCTCTATTTCGAGGTCTATGGCTGGGACATCAGCTTCGAGGCGCTGGTCGCAGAGATCGCGGCGAAGTTCCTGCGCGAGTTCAAGCCCGGGCAGGAGCGCTGCTTCATCGCCGAGCTCGATGGTGCGCCTGTGGGCTCGGCCTTCGTCATGCAGGAGAGCGAGGCGGTGGCGAAGCTGCGGCTCGTCATGGTCGAGACGCGGGCGCAGGGGCTCGGCCTGGGCAAGCGGCTGGTGCGGGAGGCGGTCGCCTTCGCCCGTGCCGCCGGCTATCGCCGCATGACGCTCTGGACCAACGACATTCTGCACGCGGCCCGCGCCATCTACATCGCCGAGGGCTTCAGGCTGGTGGCGGAGGAGCAGCATCACTCCTTCGGGAAGGATCTGGTCGGGCAGAACTGGGAGCGCGATCTGTAGAGCAGTTCAGCAATTCTTCGAATCGCGGAACTGCTCTAAGCTTTTATTTTATCGCATTTTCTTCACGCGAACCGGTGTCCACTTCGCTCGAAAATGCTCCAGCCCCGGGCCAAAGCAGCAGGAGCAGCAGCGAAGCCAGCGAGAGCGCGCCGCCGAGCGGCGTCATCGCCTCGAGCGGCGCCGGCCGTCGCGCTTCGATCAAGGTGGGCAGCACGGCATATTCGAGCAGCTCGATCGCGGCCATCGCGGTGATGACCGGCAGGACAGGGAAACCGGTGTCGCGGATGCGCTGGACCGCGAGCGCCAGCAGGGTCCAAGAGAGCAGGATCTGGATCGCGGCGTTGGGGACCGGCTCGACGAAGAAGCGCGGGTCGTCGTCTTCCGCTATGGTCAAACCCAATAGCCATTCGGCAGCGATGGCGATCCCGAGTATCAGGAGACAGGCCAGAAGCAGGTAGGCCGCGAAGGCGCCTCGCCCGAGCCTGCCGTCGAGCCGCCACAAGCGGGAGAAGCCGGAGAGCATCCGTTCGCCGTCACTGCACCGAGGTCAGCGCCGCGCGCTGGAAATCGGCGCGGCGCTGCTGGTGCAGCGAGCCGTCTCCCACCGTCACCACCGAGAACATCACGAAGCCGCCCTGCTTGCGCGGCAGCACATAGAACTCGGAATACTTGGTGTCGCCGCCGTTCTCGCAGGAGGAGAAGCCGCGCAGCACGCTGGCGCCCTCGACCGTGTCGGTGGTCCGGCCCGAGGCGAACCGACCCTGGCAGCCGCGGGCATCGGCGGCGGAGACCGCGGCGGCGACGTCGACATCCTTCTGGTTGGGATTGGCCAGGACGCGCACGAGGCCGGTCGCGCCCTTGGCTTGCCAGCCGGCGCCATTGCCGCCGATGCCGGACGGCGCTTCCGGGCCGCTCAACACCTTTGGCTCCGGCAGCTGCGTCTTCAGCAGGAAATTGGTCGCGAGCGTCACCGCTTCGAGCTGGATCGCCGGATCGGTCGCCGCGGCGGCCGTCGTCGTGCCGCTGCCTTGCGCGGGGCCCGGTGTGCCGGGCGAGACCTTCAGATTGGCGTTCGCCTTCACGCAGTCGAGCAGTGCCGGCATGATCTCGGCGGTCGAGGTCAGGCGGAAGGTGTAGCGCGCGCCGAGCATGTTGGCTTCGAGGAACTCGGCACCGCGGAAGGCGCGGACGATGTTGGAATTCGCCGGCATTGTCACGACGACGAGCTGCGCCTGCACCGCCTTGGCGTTGATCCGGACCGTGTCGTTGCGGTCGAAGACCATCTCCATCGGTACCTCGGCGCCGGGCTTCAATCCCCAGGCCCGGTTGGAGAAGCCGAGATTCCAGCCATAGGCGCTGTTGAGCGAGGCGTGCATGGTGACGCCGCTCTTGTAGCTTGCCGAGACCGCGCAATGCGAGAAATCGCCGGTCTGGTTGTTGGTGAAGGCGCCGCCGGCCCAGTTGCCGACTGAGAATTTCGCATAAGGTCCGGCGGCGAGCGCCGGTGAGGCCAGCAGGACGCCGGCGAGAATGAGCGACAGGCGCATCATCAGGCTCCGCATCGATCCCCAGCCTAGCCATGGTGGCAAAGACCGGGCGGGTCGGGCAAGCCTTGTGCGCACTTGGGCCGGTCTCGGCAGCCCGGGGCTCTCAGACCTTGAGGCGGGCAACCGCTGCCGCCGCCGTGCGGCCGGCAAGCGTCGCGCCGCCCGCGGTCATCGCGCCGCCGCCGGCGGTCGCCTCGCCGGCGAGCCAGAGCTTGCCGCCGATCGGCTCGGCCAGGATCTCGCGCGCGCCGGCATGGCCCGGCCGGCAGACGGAATAGGAGCCGTGCGAGAACGGGTCGGTCCACCAGGCCGGGAAGGAGACCGGGCCGGCCGCCTTGCGGAACTCGGAGCCGACCATGCCGGCGAGCAGGTCGACGATCTGCTCGCGCGCCGCATCGGCGCCCGCGGTCGAGAGGTCGCGGGCGAAATCGCCGCCGCAATAGCCGATGACGAGGTCGCGATCGTCGGGGAAGAGATCGAAGCTGATCAGCCGCTCCGGAGAGGCGGCTTCGAAATAGGTCGTGCCCGGCGCGATGCCGAAGCGCTCGCCGGCGACCTTGAGCGCGATCTTGGTGAGCGCGCCCATGCCGATGCCGGCGAGCGCATCGCGGGTGCGGGCAGGGAGTTCCGGCGTGAAGCGGATCGCGCCGGACTTGAGCACGCCGACCGGCACGGTGACGATGCAGGCGCGGGCCCGCAGCGTTCCCGCGGTGGTGGTGACGGCGACGCGGGAGCCGCTCCAGTCGATCGCCGTGACCGGCTGCTTCAGGCGGATGTCGAGCCCTTCGGCATAGCGGGCGACGAGATTGCCGTAGCCGCTCGGCACGACATAGTCCTCGCCGGCCCAGAGCCGCTGATAGTCGCGGGCCGAGATGCGTGCCGATTCCTCGCCGATCGAGAGCAGCATGCCGGAGGCAGCCACCGGCGCGAGATCCGGGCCGAGATCGCTCAGCACCTCGGCGACCGAGAGGTCGCGAGCGTCGAGATCGGCGTTGTCGAGCCGCCGGTCGATCTCGCCGAAGGCGCCACGGCGGCGGGCGCGGTCGCCTGCCGGCATGGGCTTGCCGTTGGTGAAGAGCTGGAAGCCGCCGCCGCGGCTCTCGTTCGGGGTCTGCACGCCGAGCTCGCGGGCGATCTCGGTCCAGGGATTGCGCTCGGCCCAGTGAATGAACATCGCGCCGGCGTCATAGGACGGGCCGAGCGAGGAATCGGTGAAGGTCCGGCCGCCGAGGCGGTCGCGGGCCTCGAGCACGATCACCGAGCGCCCGGCCGCCTGGAGCTGCTTCGCCGCGGCGATACCGGCCGCACCGGCGCCGATCACGACCGCGTCCGGCTCGGCGGCGCGGGCAGGCGAGCGCCCGCCGGCGGCGCTCATCGCCAGCGCGGTCGCGCCTGTCAGCAATGTCCGGCGGTCGAGCATGAAGGGCGGCCCTGTGTCTTGAAGCGGGCTGATGATGCCAGCCGCTTTTCGCACCGCAATACACGAGCACGCGTGTGGCAGGAGCAGGGCCATCACAGCTTTGCGAGGTCGGCCGAATATCCGTTTTAGAGGGTCGTTCGTCTTTCAGTTTAGAAGAATGATAAATTCAGCCTAGAATTCCAATAAATAAGTAATTCATCACGCAACCGCGAGTCTATTGACAGTTAAATTGAGCTTTAATAACCGCTGATGGTGAAACTAAGGCGCATGGCCTAGTTTTCACGGATTATAAAAAGCAATTCGACTTGGCAAGACGGTTTGGCAGGTCGAATTGCATGTCAGCGACAGGATATGGGCGATGGGGATGAAGTGCAGCGGGCTGCGCCGAGGCGTGGCGCTTGGAGCCTTGATGCTGGCGGCGGCGCCGGCCCTCGCGCAGCAGCAACGCAATCCCGCTTCACCCGCGGCCACCGATCAGGTGCAGCTCGACCAGATCAACGTGCAGGGCGAGGGGCAGACATCGCCGCTGCTGCAGGGGCCGACGACGACGACGACGACCCGCGCGGAGCTCGATCGCCAGCAGGTGCAGAGCCTGACCGACCTCTCCAACCGGGTCGAAGCCGGCATCACCTTCAACCGCCAGAACGGCTCGCTCAACATCCGCGGCCTCGACGGCGCGCGCGTGCTGACGACGATCGACGGCATCCGCCAGCCCTTCATCATCGATACCCGCGTCAGCCGTGCCGGCGCCAACGCCTTTGACTTCGACGCGCTGTCCTCGCTCGACCTGCTGCGCGGCGGCAGCGGCGGCGCCACGCTCGGCGGCGGCGCGCTGGGCGGCGCGCTCGCGGTCCGCACGCTCGATCCAGAGGACATCATCCGCAACGGCCGCTCTTACGGCGCGCTCGCCAAGACCGGCTATGACAGCACGGATCGGGCCTGGTTCGGCAGCGCAGCGGTCGCGGCGCGCATGGGCAACACTTCGGTGCTGCTGCAGGGTGGCTTCCGCGACGGCCACGAGATCGACAACCGCGGCAAGGACAGATCGATCGGAGCGGGTAGAACCGCGCCGAACCCGGCCGATTTCAACCAGTACAGCTTGCTCGGCAAGGTCTATCAGCAGGTCGGCGAGGCGCATCGGTTCGGCATCACCGGCGAGTTCTTCAAGCGTGCCGACCGGGTCCAGACCCGGACCAGCACGGTATCGCTGACCGGCAATTTCCGTCCGGGCTCCTATCAGACCGGCGAGGATGTCGAGCGCAACCGGGTCTCGCTGACCTATGACTACAAGCAGCCGGGCGTCTTCCTCGACGAGGCCCATGCGAACCTTTACTGGCAGCGGCTGAAGCGCAACGATCTCGTCAACGCCTATCGCTTCACCAGCATCGTCGGGCCCTATGCGCGCGACAATGAGAGCGAGGAAAACGCCTATGGCCTGAATGCCTATGGCGTGAAGAACTTCCAGACGGGCGCAGCGTCGCATCGCCTGACCTTCGGCACCGAGCTGCGGACGTCGACGCTCAAGCAGTATTCAACCGGCGTCGACAACTGCCCGGCGCGGCCTGCTTCCGGCTCGTTCACCGGAGCCTTCGCAACCTGTAACAACCTGTTCAGCAACCAGGCGGATCAGCCCAAGGTGGATGGCCGGCTCGTCGGCCTCTACGTGCAGGACGAGATCGGCCTGCTCGACAACCGCCTGCGCGTCACGCCGGGCGTGCGCTTCGACTGGTATGAAGAAAAGCCGCAGCCCACGCCGGCCTATTCGGCGGGTGGTTCGAACCCGGTCGGCCTGCCGCCGTCATCGAGCGACTCCGGCTGGTCGCCGCGCGTCCGGCTTGAATACGACATCCTCAAGAACGCGCCGGTGGTGAAGGACGTCACCGTCTTCGCGCAATGGGCCAAGAGCTTCCGGGCGCCGACGGCGGATGAACTCTACGGCCGCTTCGGCGGCCCGAGCACCTATCTGCGCGCCGGCAATCCGCAGCTCCTGGCAGAGAAGGGCAACGGCATCGATGTCGGCTTCCGTTTCGGCGACAAGCAGTTCGGCGGTTCGGTCACCTATTTCTACACGAAGTATCACAACTTCATCGAGCAGTTGCAGGTCCAGGCGCCGGGCGTCGGCGGCCTCTATCCGCAGGGCGGCATCACCAGCTACCGCAATATCCCGCGTGCCGAGATTTCCGGCGTCGAGGCGAACATGCAGTACGCCTTCGCGCCGAACTGGCTGGTGCGTGGCTCGTTCGCCTATACCCGCGGCAAGAACACGAGCGACCACATCTACCTGAACTCGATCCCGCCGATGCAGGGCATCGTCGCGATCGCCTATGGTACCGATGTCTGGGGTGCGGAATTCTCGACCAAGCTTGCGGGCAAGCGCGACAATGTCGGGTTGACCGCCGCCGGCGTCGCAACCGGCTTCAAGGCGCCGGGCTACGCGATCTTCAACGCGACGGCCTGGTGGCGGCCGCTGCCGCAGATCGCGGACCTCGAATTGCAGGTCGGCGTCTACAACCTGTTCGACCGCAAGTACTGGGATGCCGCCAATGTTCCGACCGGCGTGCTGGCGCAGGCCCGCGACTACTACAGCGAGCCCGGCCGCACCGTGAAGGCGACGCTCAAGTACCAGTTCTGAGCGTCAGAGTTCGAGACCACTTCAGCCGGCCCCGACGGGCCGGCTTTTTTCATGTCAGGACGGCAAGGCGGCACGGCGTTGCCCTTGCGCGCGACGCAGACCCACGCTGCGGTTCTTGCCTCAGATCTTAACATTCCCTTAGCGGGCCGACTCTAGTCATCGTTGCACGCCGCTCGACTCGTTTCGCGCGGCGCTGGCTACCGGGGAGAATGGCATGCGCTTTGGCTGGAAGGGGTTCGCGGCGGATAAGCTTCTTCACACCGTCAGCATCACCGCCCTGGCGTTGAGTTCCCCAGCGGCTTTTGCAGCGGATTTCACAGCTGCCACCAATCAGCAGCTGCGCGATGCGATAACCGCGGCCAATGCCAGCCCCGATGCGAGCTCGACGATCAGGCTGACCGGAAGCTTCGCGACGAGCGCCACGATCCTTCCGATTCCCGCCAGATCGATCACGATCGACACGCAGGGGTTCACGTTGACCGGCCCGGCGGGCGGAAACAACGGCGCGCTGTTCATCGACCATACGGCCGGCAACACCGTCACCATCCAGGGCAACTTGCTGGGCGGAACCGGCGTCGGCGGCACGCCGACCGGCGGCAACGGGTTGTTCGTGCGGAACACCGGCGTGGCCTCGGTTGTCGTCAACAACGGCACGATCATCGGCGGCACTGGCCTGGCAGCCGGCGGCAGGGGCGGCGCCGGCGCCAGAATTGCGACGACCACCTTAACCAACAACGGGACGATCCGAGGTGGCGCCGGGACCGGCGCCTTCGCCGGCGGCAACGCTTTCGAGTTGCTCGCCAATACGTCCTTGACCAATAACGGCCTTGTCGAAGGCGGCTCGGGCGCGACCGGAAATGCCGGCGTCAGCGTGCAAGCAGCGGGTGGTTCCCTCGTCAACAACGGCACCATCCGCGGTGGGACCGGTACAGCCGGTTCGACTAGCGCTGCAGGCGTTGCATTCCTGGCTGCCCTCGACAGTTTCATCAACCGCGGCACGATCGAGGGCGGAACGGGCGGCGCCGGCATTCAGAGCAGCAGCACCACGATCAGCCTCAACATCGTCAACAGCGGCACGATCACGGCCGGGACCGGACAGGCGAACGCGATCTTCGTCGCATCCGGCGCTTCGAACTCTCTCACGCTCGAGCTGCAGGCGGGGTCGGTGATCGAAGGCAACGTCGTCGCGAATGCGACGGCGACCAGTGACGTCCTGCGGCTTGGCGGCGCGACCAATGCCAGCTTCGATGCCTCGACGATCGGCAATGGTGCGCAGTACCGCAATTTCGACCGCTTCGAGAAGACTGGCTCCAGCACCTGGACGCTGACGGGGGAGACCACCGCGGTGACGCCGTGGCGGCTGGCCGGCGGCACCCTGTCGATCGCCAGTGACGGTAGCCTTGGCGTGACGAGCGGCGTCCTTACCTTCGACGGCGGCACGCTGCAAACCACTGCCAACACCACTTCGGCTCGCAACGTCGTCATCAATGCCAGGGGCGGCACGGTCCAGGCCGGCGCGGACCTCTCCTGGTCGGGCGTCGTCAGCGGCAGCGGCGCGCTCACCAAGACCGGCAGCGGCACCCTCGTCCTGACCGGAGCCAACACCTACACCGGTGGCACGACGATCGCGGCGGGCACCGTGCAGGTCGGCGATGGTGGTACGGCGGGCTCGATCACCGGCAATGTCGCCAACGATGGCACGCTCGCCTTCAACCGCTCTGACAACGCGACCTTTGCCGGCGCCGTCTCGGGCAGCGGCTCCCTGCAGCAGGCTGGTGGCGGCACGCTGACGCTGACCGGGAACAGCAGCCATACCGGCGGTACCACGATCCGCGCCGGCACCTTGCAGCTTGGCGATGGCGGCTCCACCGGCTCGATCGTCGGCGACGTCGCCAATAACGGCACGCTCGCCTTCAACCGCTCGGACGATGTCACCTTCGCTGGCAGCGTCTCGGGCAGCGGCGGCGTGCAGAAGCAAGGCGCAGGATCGCTGACGCTGACCGGTGCCAACAGCTATTCCGGCGGCACGGTGATCACAGCCGGCACGCTAATCGGCTCGGCGACGAGTTTCGGCTCCGGCCGGATCACCAACACCGGCGCGCTGGTCATCGACCAGCGAAGCGATGCGAGCTTCGCCAACGCGATCAGCGGCAGCGGCTCCTTCACCAAGACCGGCTCGGGTGTGCTCGACCTGACTGGCGACAGCGCGGGCTTGACCGGCGCGACGACGATCTCCGAAGGCGCGCTGGTGGTGAACGGCTCGCTCGCCGGCTCGGCGGTGACGGTCGCGTCCGGCTCGCGGCTGGGCGGCAGCGGCACGGTCGGCGCGACGACGGTCGCCTCGGGCGGGCGGATCACCCCAGGTAATTCGATCGGCACGCTCACCGTCAACGGCGCCTATGTCCAGAATGCCGGGGCAGTCTACGAGGTCGAGGTCGACCCCACGAGCGGAACCTCGGACCGGATCGACGTGAAGGGCACGGCGACGCTGGCCAATGGCGCGAGCGTCTCGGTGATCAACTATACCGGCGGGACCTTCGTCGCCGGCCAGCGCTATACCATCTTGACCTCGACCGGGCTGACCGGCAGCTATGGCGGCGATCTGACGCTGTCGGCCTTCCTCGCATTGCGCAACAGCAGCGACGCGACCAACGCCTATCTGACGGTGGTCCGGACCGCGACGGCCGGCAGCGCCGGCAATACCGGCAACGAGCAGGCGGTCGGCAATGCGGTCGACAGTCTGCCGGCCGGCAATGCCGTTCAGACCGGCGTCTACAACCAGCCGACGGTCGAGGCGGGGCGCGGCGCGCTCGGCCAGCTCGCCGGCGAGATTCATGCCTCGACCCGCACCGTGCTGGTCGACGAGAGCTGGCTGCTGCGCTCGGCGGTGACCGACCGCCTGCGCTCGGCCTTTGGCGCCGTCGGCTCCGCCCCGATGGCGAGCCTGTCCTACGGCTTCACCGCCGACCTCGCCCCCGCCGTGAAGGGGCCGCTGCCGAAGCCGCCCCCGGCCGAGCGCTTCGCCGTCTGGGGTCAGGGCTATGGCTCCTGGGGCCGCACCAGCGGCGACGGCAATGCCGCCAGCCTCTCGCGCTCCACCGGCGGCCTGCTGGTCGGCGCCGATGCCGCCGTCTTCGAGGTCCTGCGCCTCGGCGTCGTTGCCGGCTTCAGCCACAGCAAGTTCGACGTCAACGGCCGGCTCTCCTCGGGTGAGAGCGACAACTACCATCTCGGCCTCTATGGCGGCGGGCAATGGGGCGCGCTCAGCCTGCGCACCGGGCTGAGCTACACTTGGCACGACCTCTCGACCCGCCGCAGCATCGTCTCGGCCGGCCTCGGCGATACCTTGCAGGCCGATTACGATGCCGGCACGGCGCAGGCCTTCGGCGAGCTCGGCTATCGCATCGATCTCGGCCAGACCGCCCTGGGCCAGGTCGCACTCGAGCCCTTCGCAGGCCTGGCCTATGTCGTGCTGCGCAGCGATCGCTTCAGCGAGCGCGGCACCGGCGCTGCGGCGCTGTCGGGCGCGAGCGACGACACCAGCCTCGGCTACACCACGCTCGGCTTGCGCGCCGCGACGACGGCCCGCCTCTCCGGCATGGACCTGACCCTGCGCGGCGGACTCGGCTGGCGCCATGCCTTCGGCGATGTCGATCCGAAGACGACGCTTGCCTTCGCCGGCAGCAACCCGTTTGGCATCGCCGGCCTGCCGATCGCGCGGGATGCGGCCTTGGTCGAGGCCGGGCTCGATGTTGCGCTCGGCAGCAACATGACGCTCGGCGCGTCCTATACTGCCCAACTCGCCGAAGACGCGCAGGACCACGCCTTCAAAGCGAACTTCGCCATCAGGTTCTGAGGGGGAAACGCGAAGAGCGAGCGTCCGCTATGGGTCGGGAGCTGCGATTTTTCGAGGGGGAGCCAATGGAGACCGTAGCTCGGATTGATTTGGCGAGGTTGCGCGATATCGGCTGGAGGGAATGGGATCCTATTGGCTTATCGGAGCTCAAGGAGGTCGGGGGAGCCGAGGTTGCCGACGAATATGACCGATATCTGCTCGCCGTGGCTCGCCATCTCCGTCGAGGGGGATCGGTCGAGGAAGCTACCAAGTATCTGCTGACCGTCGAACGCGACTACATGGGACTGGGAGTTCACCAAGGCCAAGACGCGCGTGCTGGAACGGCCGCGCGATCAATTCAAAGCTACCTTGCCGGGCTAGATGGTTAGCCGGGGATTCCGCTTGGAGTCGAAAGCTGACGTTCCGACTTGTTTGAGAAAGCCACGCACCTGCCTCCTGCCGATGTCTTCGGGAGGAACGTCATCCCGCTCATCCGGCAAGCATGAGCCGGATTCGCGTCATCCCGTCCTCTCGTGTCAGGACGAGCTCGCCCTTGTGTGCCCGGGCCACTTCCGCCGCGATGGCGAGGCCGAGGCCGGAGCCGTGTGAGGCCGCGCCCTTGGCGAAAGGCTGAACCAGTTCCGTCAGCGAGCCGGAAAAGCCGTCGCCATCGTCGGCGACCTCGATCCAGACATTTGCGTCGTCGGCGCCGACCGTGACGAGGAGGCGGCTGTCGGCGCCATGGGCGAGGGCGTTGTCGATCAGGTTGCCGAGTGCCTCGCGCAGGCTGACGGCATCGCCGGGGATGATCGGCGCCGGCACCGCCGGCTCGAAGCTGATGTCGACCTCGCGCGGCAGCGACAGCGGCACCGCGGTGCTGAGCACGGTCTTCGCCAGCGCGTTGAGATCGACCGGGGCAAGTGCTGCCGCATCGGCTCGGTGGATCACCATGGCATGGTCGAGGAGCTGGCCGGTCAGCCGGCCGAGCTCGGTGGTGCGCTCGCGGATGCGCGTCACGGTCTCGGCCTTGCGCCGCGACGGTGCGGTTGCCGAGAGAATCTCGACCTGCGCGTCGAGTGCTGCCAGCGGCGTACGGATCTGGTGGGCGGCGTCGGCGATGAAGCGCTGCATCAGCGCGACGCGGTCGGAAAGGCGGCGCATGAAGCCGTCGATCGCCTCGACGAGGTTGCGGACCTCGACCGGCGGCTCGGCCTTGATCGGGCTGAGATCGTCGGGGGTGCGCCCTGCGATCTCCTGCTCGATGCGAGCGAGCGGCTTCAGCGCGAGCCGGACGGCGAAGCCCGTGGCGATCAGCGCAAGCGCGCTCATGATCGCGATGACGCCGAGCGCCTTGAAGGTCAGGTCGCGCGCCAGCGCCAGCCGCGCCTGCGTGGTCTGCGCGATCACGATGGTGGCCCAGCCGCCGGCGAGCGGATCGTCGAAACGGCGCGACAGCGTCGCGATCCGGACCGGATGGCCTTGATAGGTGCCGTCCTCCAGCACGACGCCGCTACGCGTCGCCTCCCAGGTCGCCTGCGATCGCAGGTCCTCATAGCCGGCGACGACGACGCCGCGCGGGTCGACGACCTTGTAGAAGACGAGGTCGTAGTCGGAGAGCGTCGCGATCGCCGAGGCCGGCGGCTCGAGCGTCAGCACGCCGCCCTGGAGATAGATGTTCTCGGCGATCTGGACGGCACCGCCGGAGAGGAGGCGGTCATAGGCCTGCTGCGCCGCGAGCCCGGCGGAATGCCAGGCGATCAGGCCGAGCGCCACGGCCCCGCTCGCCAGCACCGCCGAGAGCACGGCGATGATGCGGGCGCGCAGCGAGAGGCGCAGGTCAGAGAGCGGCAAGTTGATAGCCCAGCCCGCGCAAGGTGCGGATCTCGATCGGCGCGTCGGCGAGCTTGCGCCGCAGCCGCGCCACGAACTGCTCGACGGCGTTGGGGCTCGCCTCCTGCTCGAAATTGAAGAGCTGCTCGACCAGCTCCTCCTTCGGCACGATGCGCTCCGGCCGGGCGGCGAGAATCTCCAGCACAGTGAGCTCGCGCCTGGTCAGGTTGAGCGGGCGCTCGCCGATGCTGGCGATGCGGCCGGCGCGGTCGATCACCAGCGGGCCGACGCGCAGGAGATTGTCCGATTGGCCGGCGCTGCGGCGCAGCAGGGCGCGGGCGCGCGCTTCGAGCTCGCCATAGTCGAAGGGCTTGATCAGGTAGTCGTCGGCGCCGAGGTCGAGCGCGCCGATGCGCTCGTCGACATGCGAGCGGGCTGTGAGCACCAGCACCGGCGTCTTCACCTTGCGGGCTCGCATGCCCTTGAGGATGGCAAGCCCGTCCTGGCCGGGCAGCGTCAGGTCGAGGATGACGAGATCATAGGCCTGCACCTCGATCAGCTCGGCGGCGGTCTGGCCGTCCTGCTCCCAGTCGACGGCGTGGCCGATCTTCTCGAGCCGCATCACGACGGCTTCGGCGATGTCGGCGGTGTCTTCGACGACGAGGATGCGCAAGCCCTGGGTCTCCGTTTCCCTGAGTCAGGTTGGTGTCAGCGGAGCAGGCTATCCCATCCGGCAAGCGCCCATAAGTGTGCTGGGAAACGAAGCAAGGGAGGGTTCATGCTAGCCCCGTTCGATGCCGCATCCGCGGCTCCGCTCCTCTCCGTCGAGGGCGTGACGCTGCAGTACAAGACGCCCGACGTCGTGGTCACCGCGACGCGGAAGGTCTCGTTCGACGTCTACCCGTCCGACCGCTTCGTCCTGCTCGGCCCCTCCGGCTGCGGCAAGTCGACCCTGCTCAAGGCGATCGGCGGCTATCTGACGCCGGTCGAGGGGCAGATTTCCCTGAAAGGGCGCACCGTCACCGGCCCCGGCCCTGACCGGATGATGGTGTTCCAGGAATTCGACCAGCTGCTGCCGTGGAAGACGGTGCGCGAGAACGTCGTCTTCGCGCTGACGGCCTCGGGCCGGGCGACGCCGGCCGAGGCCGAGGAGCGGGCGCGCTCCTATATCGAGAAGGTCGGCCTCGCCAAGTTCATCGACAGCTACCCGCATATGCTGTCCGGCGGCATGAAGCAGCGCGTCGCCATCGCCCGCGGCATGGCGATGGAGCCCGACGTGCTGTTGATGGACGAGCCCTTCGCCGCGCTCGACGCGCTGACGCGCCGCAAGATGCAGGACGAATTGCTGCGGCTCTGGGACGACACGCAGTTCACCGTGCTCTTCGTCACCCATTCGATCGAGGAGGCGATCCGCATCGGAACCCGCATCCTCCTGCTCTCGCCGCATCCCGGCGAGGTCAAGGCCGAGCTCAACAGCGTGCCGCCCGAGGAGATGGGCACCGGCAAGCAGGCCGAGCTCGAAACCCGCATCAACGACATGCTCTTCGCACATCACTGAGCCGGAGGTGACCGACATGACCGATCTCGTCAGCTTCCGCCCCGAAATCATCCGCGAGGTCCATTCGAGCGACGCGCCCGTGGTGGCGAAGTCGATCGGCCTCGCCGAGCGGATCTACCGCCTCGGCTTCGTCCGCAAGGCCTTCATCCTCGCCGTGCTTGCCCTGGCCTGGGAGCTTTATGGCCGCTGGCTCGGCAATCCCCTGCTGTTCCCGACCTTCGGCCAGACCGTCGAGGCCTTCGTCGGCAACATTGTCAACGGCGTCATTCCCCAGCGCATGCTGGTCTCGCTGCAGACGCTGGTGATCGGCTACGGCATCGGTATCGGTCTCGCGGCGCTGCTGACCACGCTGGCGATCGGCTCGCGCATCGGCGCCGACCTCTTGGAGACGCTGACCTCGATGTTCAACCCGCTGCCGGCGATCGCCTTGCTGCCGCTGGCGTTGATCTGGTTCGGCCTGGGCACCGGCAGCATCATCTTCGTGCTGGTGCATTCGGTGCTGTGGGCGATCGCACTCAACACCCATGCCGGCTTCCGTTCGGTTTCGAACACGCTACGCATGGTCGGCCAGAACTATGGCCTGCGCGGCCTCAAGCTGGTGAGGCTGATCCTGATCCCGGCCGCCTTCCCGGCGATCCTGACCGGCCTCAAGGTCGGCTGGGCCTTCGCCTGGCGCACCCTGATCGCGGCCGAGCTCGTCTTCGGCGTGTCCTCGGGATCGGGCGGCCTCGGCTGGTTCATCTTCGAGAACCGCAATCAGCTCGAAACCGCCAACGTCTTCGCCGGCCTGTTCACGGTCATCCTGATCGGCCTGTTCGTCGAGAACGTCATCTTCGCCACCATCGAGCGCAAGACAATCCGCCGCTGGGGCATGCAGCACTGACATCCGCTTTCACAAGGCCGAACGGCCAAGGTTCAAAGGGAGAGACTCCAATGACGATCAAGACCTGTCTTCGCGCCGCGATCGCGGCCCTGGCGCTCGGCGCCGCCTTCATCGCCCCCGCCCGGGCGGAGGTCAGCGAGGTCCGCATCTCCAAGGGCTTCGGCATCCTCTATCTGCCGCTGATCGTGATGCAGGATCAGCAGTTCCTGGAGAAGCGCGCCAAGGCGGCCGGGCTCGGCGACGTCAAGGTCAACTGGCTGATGCTCGACGGCGGCAACGTCATCAACGACGCGATGATGGCCGGCACGCTCGACTTCGCCGGCACCGGCGCTCCCGGCTTCGTCACGCTCTGGGCCAAGGCCAAGGGCATTCCGGGCGTCGAGGTCGTCGGCGTCTCCGGCATGAGCTCGACCTCGCTCTGGCTGATGTCGAACAAGCCGGAGCTGAAGGCGCTGAAGGACTTCACCACCGCCGACAAGATCGCGCTGCCGGGGATCAAGACCTCGCTCGCTGCGGTGGTGCTGCAGATGATTGCGGCCAAGGAGTTCGGCGATGCTGCTTATGCCAAGATGGACCCGATGACCGTGAGCCTGCCACATCCGGAGGCGCTGGCGGCGCTGATCGGCGGCAAGACCGAGATCAAGGCGCATTTCACCTCGCCGCCCTTCCAGTACATCGAGGCGAAGAGCCCCGGCATCCACCGCGTGCTCAACTCGGTCGACTATCTCGGCAACCTGACGCTCGACGTCACCTTCGCGCCGAAGAAGTTCGTCGACGCCAATCCGAAGATGACGCAGGCCTTCATCGACGCGATGGACGACGCCACCGCGCTGATCGCCAAGGACAAGAAGCTGGCGGCCGAGATCTTCGCCAAGAGCTCCAAGGTCAAGGTCGATGCGGCCGAGGTCCAGGAGATGATCGAGGACAAGGATGCGCGCTTCACCGCGACGCCGGAGGGCGTGATGCAGTTCGCCGAGTTCATGCACAAGGCTGGCTCGATCAAGGTCAAGCCGGCCAAGTGGAGCGACATGTTCGTGCCGCAGCTCGCCGGGCGCTCGGGCAGCTGAAGCCCTCGCAAGCCGACGACGACAAGGCGCCGCCGCAGCTTCTGCGGCGGCGTTTTCATGCGGAGATCGTCAGGCTTTCGGCTCGCGGCCGGCTCTCGGCCCCTCGGCCAGCGACTTGAAGACGCCGCGCAGGGTGCGCGCCTCCTGCTCGGTCATGTCGAGCCGGTGCAGGATGTCGCGCAGATTGGCGGTCATGATCGGCTTCTTGCCGGGCGGGAAGAAGCCGCAGCGATCGAGCTCGCCTTCGAGATAGTCAAACATCGAGAGGACGGTGGCGCGGCTCGCCGGCGGGGAGGGGTTGTTCTCGCGGAAAGCCGGCTCGCCGCCATTGGTCTTCAGCCATTCATAGCCGCAGAGCAGCACCGCCTGCGCCAGATTGAGGGAGGCGAAGGCGGGGTTGACCGGGAAGGTCAGGATCGCGTCGGCGAAGCTGATCTCCTCATTGGTCAAGCCGATGCGCTCGCGCCCGAACAGGATGCCGACGCGCTCGCCGGTCGCGATGCGTTCGCCGAGACCCGGCATCGCCTCGGCCGGGGTGAAGACGCGCTTCATCTGGCCGCGCTCGCGGGCGGTCGTCGCCAGCACATGGTTGAGATCGGCGATCGCTGCGGCGGCATCGGGGAAGAGCCGGGCATTGTCGAGGATATGGGTGGCGCCGGAAGCGGCAGCAGTCGCGCCCTTCTTCAGGCCGCCACCGCTCGGCCAGCCATCGCGCGGCGCGACGAGGCGCAGTTCCGTCAGGCCGAAATTCGCCATGGCGCGGGCGCACATGCCGATATTCTCGGCGAGCTGCGGTTCGACGAGGATGACGATGGGGGCCTGTCCCGCAATGGACGGGCGGGTGCGGTCGGTGCCGGAACCGGTCATGTGATGAAGGCTGCGTCCTGAAAGAGGGCGCAGCCATGCGCCGGCTGTGCCGCTCCCGTCAACTGTTGCCGAAAGAGGCTCATGGCGTCTGCGAGGCTCAAGCCCTCCCCCCGCTTGCGGTGGGGAGGGTTGGGTGGGGGGTAGCGCCGCTTGGCACCAGACTGGAAGAAGAATGGTGCCCTGCTTTCCGGCCCCCCATCCCTAACCCTTCCCCACCGCAAGCGGGGGGAAGGGGATGAGCTTGCTTGTTAGACGAACGAGCACTTCGATCAGGCGCGGCGCCGCTCGTGGGAGAAGTCGATGGCATGGCTGCCATCATGCGTCCGGAACGCCGCGACCAGGCCGTTCAGCCGCTCGATCTGCTGCGCCAGCGCCGTGGCCGAGGCGGCGCTCTCTTCGGCGAGCGCGGCGTTCGCTTGAGTCATCTCGTCCATATGGGCGATGGTCTGGCTCATCTCGTCGATGCCGCTGGCCTGCTCGGACGAGGCCGAGGAGACCTCGGTGACCGTCGTCGCGACGCGCTGCGACGCCTCGACGATCTGGCCGAGCGCCGCGCCGGCCGAGCGCACCAGCTCGACGCCGTCGCCGACCTGCGTGTTCGAGGCCTTGATCAGCGCCGAGATGCTCTTGGCGGCCTCGGCGGAGCGCTGGGCGAGGGTACGAACCTCGCTGGCGACGACCGCGAAGCCTTTGCCGGCATCGCCGGCGCGGGCGGCCTCGACCGCGGCGTTGAGCGCAAGCAGGTTGGTCTGGAAGGCGATTTCGTCGATCACCGAGGTGATGTCCGAGATCTTCTTCGAAGCGTCCTCGATCCGGGTCATCGCTTGGACCGCATCGTCGACGATGGCGCCGCCCTTGCGGGCGATGCCGCTCGCCTCATGCGAGAGCCTGGCGGCCTGGCGCGAGGCGTCGGCCGCAGCCTTGACCGAGGCGGCGAGCTCCTCGGTGGTTGCGGCGCTTTCCTCCAGCGAAGAGGCCTGTTCCTCGGTGCGCTTGGAGAGATCGTCGGCGCCGCTGGTGATCTCGCGGCCGGCGGTCGCAACCTCGATCGAGGTTGCCTTGATTGCGTCGACGGTGGCGGCGAGGCGCTCGATCGCGCTGTTGAAATCCTGCTTCAGCGTCTCGTAGTCCTGCGCGACGACATCCTCGATCCGCACGGTGAGGTCACCCTGCGAGAGGCGGGCAAGCGCTTCGGCCAGCAGGGCGACGACTTCGCGCTGCTCGGCGAGCAGCGAGCCTTGCGCTGCGGCAGCCTCCTCGCGCTGGCGGGCAATGGCGAGGTTCTGGCGCTCGGCTGCGGCCCGGCCCTCGCTGGTCTCGGCCTCCAGCCGCTGCACGGCGAGGCCATTGTCCTTGAAGACCTGCACTGCCTGCGCCATCTGGCCGATCTCGTCGCGACGCGACAGGCCGGCGATGGCGACCTCGTAGTCGCCGGCGGCGAGCTTCAGCATGGCGTCGCGTAGGCGGCGGAGCGGCAGGGCGGTGGTACGCCCGACGATGAAGGCGGCGATCAGGCCGAGCACGAGCGCGGCCGCGATCGTCCCCAGGATGATCATCTGCGTCCAGCTCTGCGCCTCGGAGAGGCGGGCGCCGGCCTGCGCCTCCTCGGTCGAGAGCCGGGTCTCGAGCTCCTGCAGCGGCGGGGCGATCAGGTCGAATTCGCCCGAGAGCTTCTCGCCGGCGAGCATGAAGTCCTTCTCGGCCTTGCTCCAGGCGGGGACGATCTCGGCGTAAGTCCTGAAGGTCGGCTCGATCTCGGCCTTGGCCTCGGCGGGAACGCCCGGGCGGCCGAGCGCGCGCTCGAAGCGGCCCTGCTCGACCTCCCACTGCCCGAGCAGGCTCTCGTCGAGGGAGAGGCGATAGGCGGCGTCGATCCGGCGCAGCGCCGCGAGGATACCGGGCAGGCGGGCGAGGTCGGCTGAATCCGAGCCCATGCTGTTGGAGCGCACCTTGGTCTCCAGAGCTTCGGCGGCGTCTTCCAGCCTGGCGGCGAGACCTTCGGGAGCGGCGGAACGCAAAGCGAGCTGCATCGCGCTGATCGCCTTGAAGTCGGCCTCGATCGCTTTCATCGGCGCGTCGAGCGCGGCGATGCTGTCGCGTACGCGCTCGGCTCCGTTGGCGCCGCCGAGCCGTGCAATCGCCTGTTTCAGTGATTCAAGACCGCTGCCGAAGTCCTTGATATCCGTCGTTTCCTGGCGAAAGCGGACATCGCGGCTCAAGGCTTTCAGCGCGAAGCTCGCGGCACCGACTTCGCGCGAGCGGGCGGCGAGGGCGGAATAGGCCTTGTGATCCTCGAAGGCGGCGGTGAGCCGGCCGCTGCCTGTCCACGACGCCATGCCAATCAGCACGAGGCCCAGGACGAAGACGACACTGACCAGCGCGATCCTGAGCTGGATCGTCAGGCGCGATGCGGCCGAGCGCGAGTGTTCGGTAGACAACGCCATGACCCTCACACCTGTCGAGATCGGCCGAAACTCTGCCAAAACAGGCTTAATGTTCCGCTAAACGAAAAAAACGGGCGCGGCCTGGAGGCTGCGCCCGCTTTTTCCAAGACGGCCTGTGCGCCCTAGAACTCTTCCCAGCCGGACTCGTCCGAGCGGGTATTGGCCTGCTTGCGGGCCGGAGTCTGGCGCGGCGCTGCCTTTTTCTGCTCGGCGATCGCAGCCGCGAGCTTGCGCAGGCGTTCCGGTTCCGCGCCTTGGCCGTTCGCGATCGCTGCCAGGTCGGAGGTGCGCAGGGGCGGGGGAGCATAGGGAGCAGCCGGTGCTCTGGCGACCGGCGCAAGCTCGCCGCCGGTCCTGAACGTCGCGACCAGCGCATTGAGCTCGGCGATCTTGCCGGCGAGTGCGTTGGCCGAGGCCGCGCTCTGCTCGGCGAGCGCGGCATTGGCCTGGGTCATCTCGTCCATATGCGCGACGGTCTGGCTCATCTCCTCGATGCCGTTGGCCTGCTCGCTCGAGGCGGTGGCGACCTCCGAGATGGTGGTCTGGACGCCGCGCGAAGCCTCGACGATGCGGGTCAGTGCGTCGCCGGCCTGCTTGACCAGCTTCACGCCCGCCTCGACCTCGGTGTTCGACGAGGAGATCAGCCCCGAAATGTCCTTGGCGGCCTCACCCGAGCGCTGCGCCAGCGTGCGCACCTCGGAGGCGACGACGGCAAAACCCTTGCCGGCGTCGCCGGCGCGGGCGGCTTCGACCGCCGCGTTGAGCGCGAGCAGGTTGGTCTGGAAGGCGATGCCGTCGATCACCGAGACGATCTCGGAGATCTTCTTCGAGGCGCCCTCGATCCGGGCCATGGCCGCGACTGCCTCGCCGGCGATGGCGCCCCCGTCCTGGGCGACCTGCATGGCCTGGCCGGCCTGACGCACCGCCTGCTGCGAAGCCTGGGCCGACGCCTTGACGGACGCCGCC
The DNA here is from genome assembly GCA_024231975.1 of Allobosea sp. Classification (GTDB taxonomy): domain Bacteria; phylum Pseudomonadota; class Alphaproteobacteria; order Rhizobiales; family Beijerinckiaceae; genus Allobosea. The sequence continues at coordinate 55,848 of JAAEQB010000080.1, read as the reverse complement.
AGCTCCTCGGTCGTTGCGGCGCTCTCTTCCAGCGAGGAGGCCTGCTCCTCGGTGCGTTTGGAGAGATCGTCGGCGCCGGTCGAGATCTCGCGGGCCGAGAGGCCGACATCGGAGGCGTTGGCCTGGATCGTCCGCATCGTCGTCGAGAGCCGCTCGGCGGTCTGGTTGATCGCCTCCTGCAGCGCGGCGAAGCGGCCGCGATAGCCGGTGGTCACGCGATGGGTGAGATCACCGCCGGCGAGCGACTGCATCGCCTCAGCGAATTCGGTGGTCGCGGCATCGACGACGGCGTTGATCTCGTTGACGCCCTCGACCAGCTCGCGCAGCGGCCCCTCGACATCCCCGGCCTCAGCCTGGCCGGAGAAGTCACCGGCGCGGGCGGCCGCGACGATCTGCGCGACCTCGCCGACGAGGGTGCGGACCTTGGCGGCCTGCTCGGCGTCGGCCAGCATCGCGACCTCGCGGTCGCGCCGGTTGGTTTCGAGCGCGAGCGCGTTCTGGCGGTAGTCCTCGAGCGCTTCGCTCAGCGTGCCGATCTCGTCGGGGCAGGGCGGGGCGGGAATCTTCTGGGCGAAGTCACCGGCCTGCATGCCGGAGAGCGCGGTCTGGAGCTGGACCAGCGGCCGGGTGATGCGGCGCTGCACGCCGCGCCAGCTCACGACGCAGATCGCGAGCAGGGCGAGGAAGAGGCCGCCGGTGATGGCGAGCCGGGTCCAGGCGCGCGCCAGCGTCGCCTGCGTCACATTCTCCATCTCGTCGAAGGACTGGCCGACGGCGGCGAGGATCGTATTGAACGGACCGTTGCACTGCTTGGTCCATTCCTCGGCGCCGACGACCGGGCTGCTGCCCTGGCCGACGCGGCCGAGCTGCTCGTCCATCAGGCGGTTGGCGGCGGTGACCTCGCTGTTCATGGCGCCGACCTTGCGCACCAGCTCGGGGCTGACGCCCGGGCGCGCCGCCATCTGCGTCAACTGCGCCACGCTGGAATCGGAGGCGCCGCGCATCTCGCCGAGCCGGCGCAGCTGCGCGGCATCCATCGGCTTGTTGCTGCCGAAGACGGGGCGCAGGATCGAACACTGCGTGCCGTAGCTCGAGCGCACGCGCCAGCCGGCGGCCTTGAAGTTCTGCAGGTCGGCGAGCGCCGGATCGGACAGGCGCACCGCCGTCGAGGTCGCGTCTGAGGCTGCGGTCATCGCGGTCTCGATATCGCCGACGCCATTGTACCAGGGCATCGTCGCGGCGAGGCTGCGCTGCGGCTTCGGCTTGCCGGCCTCGGCATAGATCTCCGGCAGCTTCGACGCTGTCGCCTTTTCCTTCTGGTCGATCGCGTCGGCGAGCGCCTTGCGGTCGGCGAGGTCGGTGCTGCGCAGCAGGGTCATGGCGCTGGCGAGCGCGTCGCGGTTGGCCTGCTCGATCTTCTTCAGCGTCGGCGCCGGATCGTCGGCGACCTGGATCGCGGTCTGGGCCTGGCCGCGATTGGAGCGGATGGTGTTGCCGGCGTTGAGGAGGGCTTCGTCGGCTGCGACCAGCTCGACGAGGCGCCGGCTGGTCAGGACGTCCTCGACGGCCTGCTCGGCGAGAAAGGCGAGCGCGCCGAGGCCGGGCACGCACAGGCACGCCATGGTGGCGACTAGGTAGTTCCTGATCGAAGCGGGAAAGAGATTCACGGGCACTGTCCGGGCTGTTCTGGCGCGGACAGGAAAGAAGCTCGCGCTTCTTCCCCGTTCGCAAGGTCGGGTCCGGCAGCGTTGTCAGGATACCTTTAAAATTTTGCCTCGTTTTCGCCTTGTCGATTGCCGCGCTCAGCGCACGGCAATGCTCGCGACCGAGCGCATCAGCCGGAGCATGTTGCCGCCGGCGAGCTTGGCGAGGTTCTCATCCGACCAGCCGCGCCGGATCAGCTCGGCGATCGCCGCCGGGAAGGTCGAGGCATCCTCCAGCCCTTCGGGATTGAGGCCGCCGAAGAAGTCGGAGCCGATGCCGATATGATCGTGGCCGATCCGCCGGGCGAGGTATTCGACGTGGTCGCAATATTCAGCCAGCGTCGCCTTGGGGCGAGGACCTGCAGTACGGACGATCTCGGCCTCGGCCTTCTTGTAGTCGAGCCCTTCCGGTGTCTTGCCATACTGGTCCTTGGCCGGGCGGTGCCAGTCGCGCGAGGCCTGGCTGATGAAGTCGGGCACGAAGGTCGCCATCACCAGCCCGTCGTTCCTGGCGACCCGGTCGAGCACATCGTCCGGGACATTGCGCGGGTGGTCGCAGAGCGAGAAGGCGTTGGAGTGCGACCAGACCACGGGGGCCGTGCTGACGTCGAGCACGTCGTGCATCACCTTGGGCGAGACATGGGCGAGGTCGACGATCATGCCGAGCTTGTTCATCCGGCCGATGACGTCCTTGCCGAAGGCGGTGAGCCCGTTGTGGCGCGGCGCGTCGGTCGCCGAATCGCACCAGTCATGGGTGTCGTTGTGGCAGAGCGTCATCAGCCGGACGCCGAGATCCCAATAGGCGTCGAGCGCGTCGAGCTCGTTGTCGAGCGCCGAGCCGTTCTCGATCGTCATGAACAGGGCGATGCGGCCTTCCTTCTGGGCCGCCTCGACATCGTCAGCCGACAGGCCGGGCCGGAAGACGTCGGGATGGCGCTGCCAGATCCGGCGCATCAGCGCGATCTGGGCCAGCGCGAAGCCGGCGGGCTTGGGATGATTCGGCGGGACATAGGCCGCGAAGAACTGCCCGGCGAGCTTGCCGGCCTGCATGCGCGGGATGTCGGTGTCGGTCTCGGGATGGACCTTGCCGAGATCGTAGGCGGCGAGATCGCCCTTCGCCGCCCGGTCGAGCCGCACGACGAAAGGCAGGTCGTTGTGACCGTCGATCAGCGGGACGCGGTCGAGCAGAGCGAGCGCCTTGTCATAGGCGGCGTCGGCGACGGGAGGGGCGGCGAGGACCATGGCGCACCTGGAAAGCGGGAAGCGGGATTCGCGGGGAGGGCGATCGTGGCAGCGCTCGGGCCGGCGCGCGAGGCCTAAAGCGCGGGTCCGGAACGCGATTGGAGCCACCATTCCGGTATCTCGCGCTGGGGTAGTGCGACATCGGCGACAGCAGGGTCCGATATCGCGGGATCGTGTACTGCATGCTGAGCAATCATCTTGCGCCGAATGCGCGCAGGGCCGCAGCATCGGCTGCCTATTGCATATGCAAAGTGACGCAGATTGCTTTTGACAGAAATGTGGCGCGGAGTGATTGTCGAGCGCGCAGTCGGTTGGTAGCTCTGCGCCGAAGTCGCATCCCGCATGCGCCGGTGTCATGCCGCGCAACAAGAACGGGTAATTGATTCGAGGGGTTAGGCGTCGTTCCATGGAAGTATTCGTCCAGCAGCTCATCAATGGGCTGACCCTGGGGTCGATCTACGGCCTCATCGCCATCGGCTACACGATGGTCTTCGGCATCATCGGCATGGTGAATTTCGCCCATGGCGACGTGTTCATGCTGTCAGCCTTCATCGCACTGATCTTCTTCATGCTGATTTCGGCCTGGCTCGGCGCCGGCCTGATCGTGCTGTCACTGTTCTTCGTCCTGATCCTGGCGATGTTCTTCACCTCGCTGTGGAACTGGACGATCGAGCGGGTGGCCTACCGGCCGTTGCGCGGTTCGTTCCGGCTCGCGCCGCTGATCTCGGCGATCGGCATGTCGATCTTCCTGATGAACTTCGTCCAGGTCGTGCAGGGGCCGCGCAACAAGCCGACGCCGCCGATGCTGAACCAGTCGATCCTGCTGATCGACAGCTCGACCTATCCGGTCTCGATCTCCTACAAGCAGATCGTCATCATCGTGACGACGGTCGTGCTGCTCGCCGCCTTCTGGTACCTGGTGCAGAAGACGCCGCTCGGCCGGGCCCAGCGCGCCTGCGAGCAGGATCGCAAGATGGCGTCCCTGCTCGGCATCGATGTCGATCGCACCATCTCGATCACCTTCGTGATGGGCGCGGCGCTCGCGGCGGTCGCCGGCGTCATGTACCTCGTGCTCTACGGCGTCGTGAACTTCGCCGACGGCTTCACGCCCGGCGTCAAGGCCTTCACCGCGGCGGTCCTCGGCGGCATCGGCTCGCTTCCCGGCGCGGTGCTGGGCGGGCTGCTGATCGGCCTGATCGAGGTGATGTGGTCGGCCTATTTCACCATCGACTACAAGGACGTCGCCGCCTTCTGCATCCTCGCGGTCGTTCTCGTGTTCATGCCCTCCGGCATCCTCGGCCGGCCGGAAGTCGAGAAGGTCTGACGCCCATGGCAGGAGAGGCATCGAACCCCGCCAAGCGCCAGGCGGACATGATGACGGCGCTGAAGGAGGCCGCTTTCGCGGCGCTGATCACCTTCGGCCTGTGCATCCCGATCATCGCCTGGGGCACGCGCCAGAACCTCGACAACCAGCTCGTGCTCGATCCGCGCTGGGACGCGGTGGCCTGGGCGGTGGCGATCGTCTTCGTCGGTCGCTTCCTGATGGCGCTGCGGCAGCAGAAGCGCGGCGAGGGCAAGTCGGTGGTGCGGCTACTGCCGCACGGCACGATCGGCTTCTTCCAGCGCCATTCGCGGATCTTCTCGCTGTTCGGCCTCGGCTTCCTGCTGACCTTCCCGATCATCGCGATCAACCTCGCGGGCTGGGGCGGGGCGCTGAAATGGATCGACAATTTCGGCGTCCAGATCCTGATCTACGTGATGCTCGGCTGGGGGCTGAACATCGTCGTGGGCCTCGCTGGCCTGCTCGACCTCGGCTATGTCGCCTTCTATGCGGTCGGCGCCTATTCCTACGCGCTGCTGGCCAAGAATTTCGGCCTGTCCTTCTGGATCCTGCTGCCGCTTGCAGGCATCCTTGCCGCCTTCTGGGGCATGATCCTCGGCTTCCCTGTGCTGCGGCTGCGCGGCGACTACCTCGCCATCGTGACGCTGGCCTTCGGCGAGATCATCCGCCTCGTCCTGATCAACTGGACGGAGTTCTCCAACGGCTATGCCGGCATCTCCGGCATTCCACGGCCGAGCTTCTTCGGGATACCGTTCACGGCGGGCGACGATGGTTTCGCGGCGGTGTTCGGGCTCGAATTCTCGCCGCTCTATCGAACGATCTTCCTCTATTACGTCATCCTGTGCATGGCCTTGCTGACCGCCTATGTCAGCCTGCGCCTGCGGCGCCTGCCGGTCGGGCGCGCCTGGGAGGCGCTGCGCGAGGACGAGATCGCCTGCCGTTCGCTCGGCATCAACACCACCAATACCAAGCTGACCGCCTTCTCGCTCGGCGCCATGTTCGGCGGCTTCGCCGGCTCGTTCTTCGCAGCGCGGCAGGGCTTCATCTCGCCTGAATCCTTCGTCTTCATGGAATCGGCAGTGATCCTCGCCATTGTCGTGCTCGGCGGCATGGGCTCGCTCTGGGGCTGCGCCATTGCCGCGATCGCGATGATCGGCGGCACCGAGCTGCTGCGCGAACTCGACTGGTTGAAGCAGATCTTCGGCCAGGACTTCGATCCGACCAAGTACCGCATGCTGATCTTCGGCTTCGCCATGGTGGTGATCATGATCTGGAAGCCGCGCGGGCTGATCTCGACCCGCGAGCCGACCGCCTTCCTCAAGGAGAAGAAGGCGATCTCGGCCGACATGGTCCAGGAGGGGCACGGCTGATGACGACCAAGCCTCTCCTCCAGGTCGAGCATGTCACCATGCGCTTCGGCGGCCTGACCGCCGTCAACGACCTCTCCTTCGAGGCCCGCAAGGGCGACATCACCGCCCTGATCGGCCCCAACGGCGCCGGCAAGACCACGGTGTTCAACTGTATCACCGGCTTCTACAAGCCGACCGAAGGCATGATGACGCTGACACAGGATAGCGGCGACAGCTACCTGCTCGAGCGCATGCCGGATTTCCGCATCGCCTGGAAGGCCAAGGTCGCCCGCACCTTCCAGAATATCCGCCTGTTTGGCGGCATGACGGTGCTGGAGAACCTGCTGGTCGCGCAGCACAACCCGTTGATGATCGCCTCGGGCTTCACCTTCCTCGGTGTGCTCGGCATCGGCGGCTACAAGGCGCGCGAGAAGGAGGCGATCGAGAAGGCCAAGACCTGGCTCGACAAGATCAACCTGACCCATCGCGCCGACGATCCCGCCGCGGACCTGCCCTATGGTGATCAGCGCCGCCTGGAGATCGCCCGGGCGATGTGCACCGACCCGGTGCTGCTTTGCCTCGACGAGCCGGCCGCAGGCCTCAACCCCCGCGAGAGCCTCGACCTCAACAATCTGCTCCTGTCGATCCGTAGGGACCACGGCACGGCGCTCCTGCTGATCGAACACGACATGTCGGTGGTGATGGAAATCTCTGATCATGTCGTGGTGCTCGACTACGGCACCAAGATCGCGGACGGCACGCCGGCCGAAGTGCAGGCCGATCCCAAGGTGATCGCGGCCTATCTCGGCGTCGACGACGAAGAGGTCGAGCAGGTGGAAGCGGAGGTCGGCCTATGAGCGAAGCTCAAGCGCTTCTCTCCGTCCGCGGCGTCAAGACCTATTACGGCAAGATCATCGCGCTGAAGGGCGTCGACGTCGATGTTCGCCAGGGCGAGATTGTGACGATGATCGGCGCCAACGGCGCCGGCAAGTCGACGTTGATGATGACGATCTTCGGCGCCCCGCAGGCCCGCGAAGGCAGCATCACCTATGAAGGGCGCGACATCACCAAGATGCCGAGCCATGAGATCGCGCGCCTCGGCATCGCGCAGTCGCCGGAAGGCCGGCGCATCTTCCCGCGCATGACCGTGTTCGAGAACCTGCAGATGGGCGCCGCCGTCGCCGGCATGCAGTATTTCGACGAGGACCTCGAAAAGATCTGCAAGCTGTTCCCGCGCGTGAAAGAGCGCCTGCAGCAGCGCGGCGGCACGCTCTCGGGCGGCGAGCAGCAGATGGTGGCGATCGCGCGTGCGCTGATGGCGCGGCCGAAGCTCCTGATGCTCGACGAGCCCTCGCTTGGTCTCGCTCCCCTGATCGTCAAGCAGATCTTCGAGGCGATCAAGGAGCTCAACCGCAGCCAGGGGCTGACCGTGTTCCTGGTGGAGCAGAACGCCTTCCATGCGCTGAAGCTCGCCCATCGCGGCTATGTCATGGTCAACGGCGTCATCACCATGAGCGGCTCCGGCAAGGAGCTGCTCGCCAATCCGCAGGTGCGGGCGGCCTATCTCGAAGGCGGGCGGCATTGAGCGCCGCGGGCTTGAACGGAGCACGATGATGCAGGGCATCCTCTATGAAGAGCCGACCATCTGGCTGTTCCTGCTGGTGACGGTGGTGATGGGCGGCTGGGCCGCCTGGATGGCCGGGCGGGCGGTGGCGATCACCTGGCGCCCGCCGCTCCAGCTCGTCTTCTACACGCTGATCCTCGGGCTGGTGATCCGCTTCATCCACTTCGCCCTGTTCGAGGCGACGCTGCTGACGCTGCACTACTACATCGTCGATACGATCGTGCTCTTCGCCTTCGCCCTCGCCGGCTGGCGCTACAACCGGGCGCGGCAGATGACGACGCAATATCGCTGGCTCTACGAGCGCACCGGACCCTTCAGCTGGAAGGCGCGTGCGAGCGCCTGAGGCCGGCGAAAACACCACGAAAGTTCACTGGGCTTGCCGCGTGACAGCACCGCGAAAAAGCGCAAGACTGCGTATTCCGGTGGCACCACGCGCCGAGACGGGACGGCCAAGCCGACCCGTAATATACTCACAGGGGAGTCACAACGCATGAAGAAGCTGCTCTTGGGCGGAATTGCCCTTGGCGCGGTCCTTGCCCTTTCGGGCGTGGCGAACGCACAGATCAAGCTCGGCGTCGGCGGCCCGATCACGGGTCCGAATGCGGCGTTCGGCGCGCAGCTGAAGAACGGGGCGGAACAGGCTGCCGAAGACATCAACGCGGCGGGCGGCATCCTCGGCCAGAAGATCCAGATCCTGGTCGGCGACGACGTCTCGGATCCGAAGCAGGGCGTGTCGGTCGCCAACAAGTTCGTCGGCGACGGCGTCAAGATGGTGCTCGGCCACTTCAACTCCGGCGTCACCATGCCGGCGTCGGAAGTCTATGCCGAGAACGGCATCCTGATGATCAGCCCGTCGGCGACCAATCCGAAGATCACCGAGCGCGGTCTGTGGAACGTGTTCCGCACCTGCGGCCGTGACGATCAGCAAGGCTCTGTGGCGGCCGAGTACATCGCCAAGAACCTCAAGGACAAGAAGATCGCCATCGTCCACGACAAGACGACCTATGGCCAGGGCCTCGCCGACGAGACCCGCAAGGGCCTGACCAAGGCCGGCATCAAGGACGTGCTCTATGAAGGCGTCAACGCTGGCGAGAAGGACTTCTCGGCGCTGATCTCGAAGCTGAAGTCCACCGGCGCCGACTACCTCTACTGGGGTGGCCTGCACACCGAAGGCGGCCTGATCGTGCGCCAGATGCGCGACCAGGGCCTGAAGACCGTGCTGATCTCCGGCGACGGCATCACCACCGATGAGTTCGCCACGATCGGCGGCCCGGGCGTCGAAGGCACGCTGATGACCTTCCCGCCGGACCCGCAGAAGCGTCCTGAGGCGGCCGCGGTCCTGAAGAAGTTCGAGGCTCGCAAGTTCAAGCCGGAAGCCTACACGCTGTACAGCTATGCCGCTGTCCAGATCATGGCCGAAGGCGCCAAGCGCGCGAACTCGGTCGATCCGAAGAAGATCGCCGCGGCGCTGCATGGCGGCCAGCCGGTCGACACCGTCATCGGCAAGATCGGCTTCGACAAGAAGGGCGACATCACCCGTCCCGACTACACCGTCTACACCTGGAAGAAGGGTGCCGACGGCAAGATCGGCTATGTCGAGAACTGATCGCGTCTGATCGCCTCGCGGCGTGAGACGAGCCCGCTCCGGAGCGATCCGGGGCGGGTTTTTCTTTTATCGCCGCTGCAGGGCCGAGCCGGGCCTTTAGAGCCGCGGTCAAGAAACCGAGACGCGTTGTCGGGTGAGGCGATGCCCGTTCGTCCTCCGGCTGCAAGCGCTAAGCAATCAGGGGAGCCGCCGATGACCGCCACCATCACCGCCTTCGAACGCTCGCCCGACCGGGGCAATGGCCTGGCGCGCGATATGCGCGTGCGCTGGGCGCTGGAGGAGGTTGGGCAGCCCTATGAGGTCCGCCTCGTCTCGTTCAAGGCACTGAAGGAGCCCGCGCATCTGTCACTGCAGCCGTTCGGGCAGATTCCGACCTATGAGGATGGAGACCTCACCCTGTTCGAGTCGGGAGCGATCGTGCTCCATATCGCCGAGCGCCATCCCGGCCTGCTGCCTGACGAGGCGAATGCCCGGGCGCGGGCGATCATGTGGATGTTCGCGGCGCTCGACACGATGGAGCCGACGATCTTCGACCGCGCCATGGTCGGGATCCTCGAACGCGATGAGCCCTGGTACGAGCAGCGCCTGCATAGCCTCGACGATCGTGTCCGCAAGCTGCTGGGGCGTCTTTCCGATCGCCTGGGTGATGCAGAGTGGCTCGATGGCGCCTTCAGCGCCGGCGACCTCTTGATGGTGACGGTGCTGCGCCGGCTGCACAGCTCGGGCATTCTGAACGAGTATCCACGCCTTGCCGCCTACGTCGCCCGCGCCGAGGCGCGGCCGGCCTATCAGCGTGCCTTCGCGGCTCAGCGAGCCGTCTTCGTGGCCTCATCAGCCGGCTGACGAGGGATCGCGCGAGAGCGCCAGCAGTGGCCGGCCATGCCCGGCGCGCTCTTGGTCAGACGGACGAGCGCACGCTGTCGGTCATCAGCTTGGCGCCCAGGGCGCCGACCACGGCTCCGGCGGCGCGGTCGATCCAGATCTTCGAACGCAGATAGGCGGCTTTCGGGGTGCGGGCCGAGAACCCGACCGCCACGACCGTATACCAGGCGAATTCGATCAGGAAGAGCATGGGCGGCAGGGTAAAATACATCCAGGACGGCGTCGGCGACGGCAGCAAAGCGGCGAACATGGAGGCATAGAAGATCGCCGTCTTGGGATTGGACAGCTGGACGAAAAGGGCTTTCAGCAGCGACTTCCACAGCGTGTTCGGCCGCTCGCTTGCCGTATCGGCGATAGCGATCGGTTCGGGCGCGGCGCGCCAGATGTTGATGCCGAGCCAGACGAGATAGGCGCCGCCGGCCAGCCGGAGCGCCAGATTGAGCCATTCGACCTGAAGCAGGAGCGCCGTCAGGCCCGCGACTGCGATCGTGGCGAAGATGAAGCCGCCGAGCCCCATGCCGATCGCCGCCATCACGCCGTCGGCGCGCGATCCGGAAATCGCGATGCGCGAGACCACGACGAAGCTGGGGCCGGGGCTGATCGCGCCGAGCAGGAAAACGCCGAGGATGGAGACCAGAACGGCAAGCTCATGCATGGATGTGCCTCGTCATCTTGCCGGTCCGTGCCGGCTGGTGGGGCAATCTAGCGGTTGCAACCACGAAGGCAATTGCGCGCGTCCGCTCTCGCTTCCATACGCGGAGCCGTTGGTCGTCAGCGCGGCTCCTGCGTCGCTCAGACTGCTGTCAGGCTCTTCATGAAGCCGGCGAAGCGCAGCAGCCCGTCCGGCCAGGGGCCATGGCCGGAGTCGGTGTTGATATGGCCGCTGTCGCCGGCATCGACGAATTCCGAGCCCCAGGCTTCGGCCAGGGCCTTGGCCTCCTCCGGCGTGCAATACGGATCAGTCGCGCTGGCGATCAGCACCGAGCGGAAGGGCAGGGGCTTTTGCGGAATCGTGGTGAAATCCTCGGCCATGCCGGGGATGGCGCGCTTGGCCCGCTCGGCGGCGGGCGCGACCAGGAAGGCCCCGGTGACCTCATGCGGCTTCAGATGCTCGGCCGCATGCGCGACGGCGCTGCAGCCGGCCGAATGGGCGACGATGACGACCGGCTTGGTCGCGGCGCGGACAGCGGCGACGATCCGGTTCGCCCAGCCGTCGCGGGTCGGCTTGTACCAGTCCTCCTGCTCGACGCGGCGGGCGGTGGGGAGCTTCGCCTCCCAGCGGCTCTGCCAATGGTCGGGCCCGGAGCCCGACCAGCCGGGGACGATCAGGATGTCGGTGTCGGAGGTTTTCATCGGTCGGGACGATCGGGTTTCAGGGCGAAGCCGGTGGCGAGGGCGTGCGCCCAATCCGTCCGTCCGCTTGCAAGGGCTAGGTCGGCGGCAGCCGCCCAATCGTAAGGTAGGGCGTGAAACGCAAAGCGCCAGCCGCCGCGGCAACGCTCGGCAATGCCGTAGCGCGCGTGAGGGCTCTGCGCCTCCATCACATGCCATTCCGGCAGATCGTCATCATAGGCCGGCAGGCCCACGCTGCCAGGATTGAAGACGTTGCGGCCATCCGGAAGCGTAACGAGGCGCGGAAGATGGGAGTGGCCGCAGAGGATCAACGGGGCGGCGACGCCGACCAGCTCCTCGGCGATCTCCCCCTCGGAGCGCAGGACATGCCCCCCTTGGTGCGGCCGTTCGGCGAGGTAGCGATTGTCGTTGGTAGGGGTCGCGTGAAAGAGCGTGACGCCATCGGCAGCTTGGGCGGAGAACGGCAGTGCACGCAGCCAATCGAAATGGTGGGCCTCCAGTTGCTCGGCCGCGGCCCGATCCGAGCGAGGCAGCTCGTCGATGCTTTGCTCGACGAGATAGCGATCATGATTGCCGCAGACGGTCAGCCAGCCCTTGGTCAGCAGTAAATCCGCTGTCTCGCGCGCCTTGAGCGGCCCGGAGAAGCAGTCGCCAAGATTGACGACAATGTCGGGCTTAGTCCGCTCCAGATCCTCGATGACTGCTTCCAGCGCGTCGAAATTACCGTGAATGTCCGCGAGAACGGCGATCCTCATCAAGCTTCCCCAAACACCCGGCGGAAGATCGTGTCGACGTGCTTGAAGTGGTAGCCCTCGTCGAACATCGCCTCGAGCTGTGCCACTGAGAGCTTCGCCGTGACGTCCTTGTCGGCCTTGAGGTTGGTGAGGAAGTCCTCGCCGTGCTCCCAGGTGCGCATCGCATTGCGCTGGACCATCGAATAGCTGTCCTCGCGGCTGGCGCCGGCCTGGGTCAGGGCGAGCAGGACGCGCTGCGAATTGTGCAGGCCGCCGAGCTTGTCGAGGTTCTTCCTCATGTTCTGCGGATAGATCAGCAGCTTGTCGACGACACCGGTGAGGCGGGCCAGGGCGAAATCGAGCGTCACTGTCGCGTCCGGGCCGATCATGCGCTCGACCGAGGAGTGCGAGATATCGCGCTCGTGCCAGAGGGCGACATTCTCCAGCGCCGGCGTGACCATGCCGCGCACGAGGCGCGCGAGGCCGGTCAGGTTCTCGGTCAGGACCGGATTGCGCTTGTGCGGCATCGCCGAGGAACCCTTCTGGCCCGGCGAGAAATACTCCTCGGCCTCGTAGACCTCGGTGCGCTGAAGGTGGCGGATCTCGGTCGCCAGGCGCTCGACGCTGGAGGCGACGACCCCGAGCGTGGCGAAGAACATGGCGTGGCGGTCGCGCGGGATGACCTGGGTCGAGACCGGCTCGGGTGTCAGGCCCATCTTCTCGGCGACGTATTCCTCGACCTGCGGGTCGATATTGGCGAAGGTGCCGACCGCGCCCGAGATGGCGCAGGTCGCGATCTCGGCCTTCGCGGCGACGAGGCGGGCGCGGCAGCGGTCGAACTCGGCATAGGCCTGGGCGAGCTTCAGGCCGAAGGTGACCGGCTCGGCATGGATGCCGTGCGAGCGGCCGATGGTCGGGGTCAGCTTGTGCTCGAAGGCGCGGCGCCTGATGGCGGCGAGCAGGGCGTCGACATCGGCGATCAGGATGTCGGCGGCGCGGGCGAGCTGCACGGCCAGCGTGGTGTCGAGCACGTCCGAGGAGGTCATGCCCTGGTGGACGAAGCGCGCCTCGGGGCCGACGATCTCGGCGAGATGGGTCAGGAAGGCGATGACGTCGTGCTTGGTGACGCGCTCGATCTCGTCGATGCGGGCGACGTCGAAGGTGGCGTCCTTGGCCTTGGCCCAGATCGTCGCCGCGGCTTCCTTCGGCACGACGCCGAGCTCGGCGAGCTTGTCGGTGGCGTGCGCCTCGATCTCGAACCAGATGCGGAAGCGCGTCTGCGGCTCCCAGATCGCGACCATCTCGGGGCGGGAATAACGGGGGATCATAGCGGGCTCGCGAGGTGACGATGAAAGGCTCGCCGGCTCGCTAGCACGGACGGGCCGCTGACGGAATGCCGGAGGCTGCTGCTGACAGCTTCGGACCCCTATCATGCCTAGCGTCCGCGCCGGCTGGATGAGACGCTCCTCGCTTCCGGAGCGCCGACAGACCCAAGGAGGAAAAGACCGATGTCCTATGTCGATGGTTTCGTCGCGGCCGTGCCGGTCGCCAATCGCGAGGCCTATGCCGAGCATGCCCGCAAGATGGCGCCGATCTTCAAGGAGTTCGGTGCGACGCGGATCGCCGAGAACTGGGGCGACGACGTCCCTCACGGCAAGCAGACCGATTTCTATCGCGCCGTCGCGGCCAAGGATGACGAGGTCGTCGTCTTCTCCTGGGTCGAGTGGCCGAGCAAGGAGGCGCGCGATGCCGGCTGGCAGAAGATCATGCAGGACCCGCGCATGGCGCCGGACGCCAATCCGATGCCCTTCGACGGCGCCCGCCTGATCTATGGCGGCTTCGCCGGGATCGATTTGTAAGGTGCTCCGTCATTCTCGGGCGAAGCGTAGCGCAGACCCGAGAATCTCATGACGAGAAGGCGCTGGCTGGCGCCCCTTTCGGCCTGAGATGCTCGGGTCAAGCCCGAGCATGACGCTTATGGTCTCTCAGACCCAGTCGCCGCGCGCCGTCTCTGCCGCCTTGCGGATGGCGGCGATGTTGCCGGCATAGGCCGAAGGGCCGCCCTTGAATACGGCCGAGCCGGCGACCAGCGTATCGGCGCCGGCCTTGATGCAGAGCGGCGCCGTCTGCGGCGTGACGCCGCCGTCGATCTCGAGCGCGATAGGGCGCTCGCCGATCAGGGCCCGCACCTGCGCGATCTTCTCGACGACCGAATGGATGAAGCTCTGGCCGCCGAAGCCGGGATTGACCGTCATCAGCAGGATCAGGTCGACATCGCCGATCAGCGGCTCGGCGGCGCTTGCCGGCGTGCCGGGGTTGAGCACGATGCCGGCCTGCTTGCCTTGCGCCTTGATCGCCTGCAGCGTCCGGTGCGGATGCGCCCCAGCCTCGACATGGAAGGAGATCAGGTCGGCGCCGGCCTTGGCGAAGGCCTCGATGTAGGGATCGACCGGCGCGATCATCAGATGGACGTCGAAGAACTTCTTGGTGTGCGGCCGGATCGCCTTCAGCACGTCGGGGCCGAAGGTGATGTTGGGTACGAAATGCCCGTCCATCACGTCGCAATGGATCCAGTCGGCGCCGGCCTCGTCGATGGCGCGAACTTCCTCGCCGAGCTTGGCGAAGTCGGCGGAGAGGATGGAAGGGGCGATGCGGATCGTGCTCATGCGGCGTGGTCTAGCGCCGCGCTACGGCTCTCGCAATCACGAAAGGCTGCTGTCAGGCCCGTTTCAGCGGGAAGGAGAGGCGCCGGTCGGCCTCGGCGATCTCGACGGCGGCCTGAGTGAAGGCGGGTCGCAGCTTCAGCCGCTCGAACCAGCGCGACAGGCCGTCGAATGGGGCGAGCGAAGGGCCGCCCAGGCGAAGCGAGAACAGCACGCTCATGAACAGGGCGATGTCGGCGATCGAGATGGAGTCGCCGAAGAAGTCGCGGCCGGCGAGCCGGTCCTCCAGCTCGGCGTAGTGCTTCTCCAGCGCGCGCTCGGCGATCAGCGCGTCGGCCTCCAGCGCGAAGCGCCTGGTCTGGTCGGTGCTCGGCGGGCTGGTGCGATGCATCAGCGGCTTCAGCGCCTGCAGCATGATCTCGTCGGCATAGAGCTCGTCGAGCCGGCAGCGGGCGCGGGCGCCGGGGCAAAGCGGAAAGAGCGGCGGCTCGGGATAGGCGTCTTCGAGATATTCTAGGATCACGGTGGAGTCGTAGAGCACGATCCCGTCATCGTTCAGCACCGGGACCTGCCGCTTGGGGTTGATGGCGACGACTTCGGGATGCTTGGGGTCGTAGCCGGTCGTCTGGTTGAACGGCACCATGATGCGCTCGAAGGCGAGATTTTTCTCGCGCAGTGCGATCTCGACCTTGCGCGAGAACAGGCTGAGCGGCCCCGAATAGAGCGTGATCATGATGGGAACTCCGGCTTTGCTTGCCGGGACCCTGGCAAAGCTTGCAGTCAGCTCGCGTCAGCAGAGGCTTCCCTGCGCCGGATGCGCGCTGCGACACCACGCAGCAGCCAGGGCAGCAGGTAGATCGGGAACTGGGCCAGGGCGAAGTAGAGATAGGTGGTCGGCGGCACGCCGGCGCCGAGCGCGGCGACGAGCAGGCCCATGTTCCGCTGGCCAGTGCCGTAGCCGATCATGAAGCGCTCTGAGACGGGCAAACGGCGCAGGGCCAGCCAGGCGCTGGCGAGGCCGACCGCGGAGACTAGGAAGGCGACAGCGATGAAGAGCGCGACCTGGCCCGGGCGCTCCATGGCTGCCTTGGTGACGCCGTCCATCGCCGCGATGGCGAAGATGAAATACATCAGCACGCCGAAGCCATCGAGATTGGGTTTCAGCTCGCGGATGCGCTCGGCCCCGAGCCAGCGCCGGATCGCAAAGGCGACGACCATGCCGCCGCCAATGAACATGACGAGCCGCAGGGCCAGCGCCAGCCGGTCGAGCGGCACGGCGGCTCCCGCCAGCCAGTCGACCAGGAGCGGCGCGATCAGCGGACTTATGATCGTGGTGACGATGACACCGGCGATGATCAGCGAAGGCTCGAAGCCGTAGAGGATAGCGACCGCCGGCGATGACATGATCGGCGGAGCCGCGCCCATGATCGCGATGCCGAGCAGAAGGCCGGGATCGAGCGCTTCGCGGCCGAGCAGAGCGAGGGCGGCGGCGATCAGCAGGGCCGGGGTGAACAGCAGCCAGAGGCAGCTCACGGCGAGCTTCGCTGGGCGGCGCACAAGCCCGGCGATCACGCCCAGGTCGGCGCGCATGAACACGACGGTGGTGAAGCAGAAGATCGTGATCGGCAGGAGCGGGCGCGCCGCAGCCGAGAACTGCGGCAAAGCGAGGCCGAGGAAGATCGAGAGCGCGAAGCCCTGCGTGCCGTAGCGGCCGAGCAGGGCAAGGGCGGAGGCGAGGGCGGCGAGCATCGAGACCGGAACAGCAAACGGAGCGCCACACTGGCCGATCCGGAGGGCCGCGTCATCTGGCATTGGCGCAGGGCAGCCCGCCGTCACCGCAGGAGGAGCGCGGCGGCGAAGCAATCCGGCGTTCGATTGTCGTCGCTGGTCGCGGAAAAGCGCGGGCTCAGGTCGCCGAGGTCGCGGAGGTACCACCAGCGGCCCTTTGCGTTCACCCTATGAGCCGTTGCTGACGGGCACGCCAGGTACTCCAATGCGAGAGGTGACCAGGGCGCGGCGGCTCACCCGGTCGGAGGATCCTCGCATGAGGGAACTCAGGCGCAGGCACACGCCGTTCAGCGTCGCTCGGTGGGCGAGCCGCAAAGCCGCTCACGCCCTGAGCACCTGGCCGGGCATCAGGCATGTCCGCTACGCGATCCATCGCTGGGAGTTCCTCGCCGGACGGAATGACAGCGGCTATAGCGGCGTATTCTCCACCGTGGAGGAGGCCGCGCGCTCGGCACCGATTGCTGTCACGGGATATGATCAGGCGGGGATGGCGGATCTCCATGTCTACAGCCAGGCCAATGGCGAATTCAGGCCGATGCCGCCGACCGAGTACCCGGCCCTGTTCTGGCTGCGGCCGGCCATCGAGAGCGGCGCGCGCCGCCTGTTCGACCTCGGCGGATATGTCGGGCACGTCTACTACCAGTATTCCGGCTATCTCGATCTCCCCGACGCGTTTTCATGGACGATCTATGACGTGCCCCACATCACGCAGGCAGGCGAGCGGATCGCCCGGGAGAGGGGAGCAAGGCACCTCAGCTTCACGAATGATCTCGGCGCGATCGGCGAGGCTGACATCGTCTTCGCAGCCGGCTCGCTGCAATATCTGAAAGAAGGGTTTCTGCACGAAGCCCTCCGCGCAGCGAGCAGGCTTCCGCCTCACCTGATCATCCACCGGACCGCTTTGCATCCGTCCCGCTCCTTCGTGACCTTGCAGTCGATCAACCAGAGGTCGGGGCGGATCGCCTTCTGCCCTTACACGGTCGCGCATCGCGAGCGCTTCATCGACGGTTTGCAGGCGCTGGGCTATGAGCAGATCGATGCCTGGACCAAGCAACGGGCCATCGATGTTCCCTTGCATCCCGAATGTCATGCCGACGCCTATTCGGGGCTCTATTTCAGGCTTCGGAGCTGAGGCTCGCAAAGAGTGCTCATCGATCCCACGTCAATCGCCGCCGGGCAAGCTTGGCTCAGTTGGAGTGGATTCTCTCGGTTCGGTCAGTCCAAGTCGAATAGAGGCGGGCTAGACGCTGCTCAGCAGCAGGCTGGTTTCGCTGTTCGCGACGCCGTCGATCATCCGTACCTCGCGCAGGACTCTGTCGAACTCGGCGAGGCTGCCGGCGCGGATATTGGCGACCAGATCCCAATTGCCATTGGTGGTGTGCAGCGTATGGACTTCGGGCAGCCCGCGCAGCTTCCGGATGACCTGCGTCGTCGACTTGCCGACGACCTCGACCATCATCACCGCGTGCACGGCATTCTCATCGTAATCATCGCGGACGCGGGCGGTGAAGCCGAGCAGCGTTCCGGTCTCGATCAGCCGCTCCAGCCTATTCTGAACGGTGCCGCGGGCGACCCCCAGCACCGTCGCGAGCTTGGAGAGCGAAGCGCGGCCATCGCCCCGCAGATGCGTGATCAGCGCCCGATCGAGCGCATCGGGGACATATTTGGCGATTTCGGGGGGCATTGAGTTTCCTGTCGGAATGGGCAACTCGAGTGAGCAATCTGTTCAATTTGATGACGGAAGTAACACAGTTCTGATATTTCGGTCACCATCCTGCTCGCGCTAGAGTCCCCTCATCACAGCTTGGGACCTGGCGCTTCCGATGACCGCATTACCTCCCTCCGCCAAGGCGATGGTGCCTTTCGTCAGCGTCGACAACATGATGCGTCTCGTCCATCGGGTCGGCATCGAGACGATGCTGCGCGAGCTTACTGAGCGCATCGAGGAGGATTTCCGGCGCTGGGAGAGCTTCGACAAGACGCCGCGCGTCGCCAGCCATTCGCGCGATGGCGTGATCGAATTGATGCCGACCTCGGATGGCACCATCTACGGCTTCAAATACGTCAACGGCCATCCGAAGAACATCGCCTCCGGCCTGCAGACGGTCACCGCCTTCGGGCTGCTGGCCGATGTCGCCAGCGGCTATCCCGTCCTGCTCACCGAGATGACCTTGCTGACGGCGCTGCGCACCGCCGCGACCTCGGCCATGGCGGCGCGGCACCTGGCGCCGAAGGGCGCCCGCACCATGGCGATGATCGGCAACGGCGCTCAGGCCGAATTCCAGGCGCTGGCGATGAAGGCGGTCGTCGGCATCGAAGCGGTCAGGCTCTACGACATCGATCCCGTCGCCACCGAGAAGGCACGGCGTAACCTGCAGGGGAGCGGCCTCTCGGTCACCGCCTGCAGCACGGCGCAAGCGGCGGTCGAGGGGGCCGAGATCATCACCACCTGCACCGCCGACAAGCAGTTCGCGACGATCCTGACCGACAACATGGTCGGGCGCGGCGTCCATCTCAACGCGATCGGCGGCGATTGCCCGGGCAAGACCGAGCTCCACCGCGACATCCTGCTGCGCGCCGACACCTTCGTCGAATATCCGCCACAGACCTGGATCGAGGGCGAGATCCAGCAGATGGACAAGGATTATCCGATCACCGAGCTCTGGCGCGTCGTCACCGGGCAGGCGCCGGGACGGCGGGATGCCACGCAGATCACGCTGTTCGACAGCGTCGGCTTCGCGATCGAGGACTTCTCGGCGCTGCGCTATCTGCGCGAGCGCATCGCCGGCACCGACCTCTACCAGAACCTCGACATGATCGCCGATCCCGACGAGCCGCGCGATCTCTTCGGCATGCTGCAGCGCGCCGCCGACTGACCCTGCGAGGATCGTTCGATGGCACGCCAGCCCGCCTTTTCCGTCCAGGCTCCCTCCGCCGTGGTCATGGTCCGACCGCATCATTTCACGGTCAACACCGAGACCGCCGCCGACAACCATTTCCAGCGCCTGCAGGAGGAAGGGGATGATCTCGCTGAGCTCGCCTTCAAGGAGATCACCGAGGCCGCGGCGCTGCTGGAGCAGCATGGCGTCACCGTGCACCTGTTCGAGGACGAAGGCAGGCTGACGCCGGATTCCGTCTTCCCGAACAACTGGTTCTCCACCCATGCCGGCGGCCATGTCGCGATCTATCCGATGAAGGCGGTCAGCCGCCGGCGTGAGCGCCGCAGCGACGTCATCGAGATGCTGAAGCGCCGCTACCGGGTGCAGGAGGTGATCGACTATTCCGGCCTGGAGCCGGACGGACTCTTCCTCGAGGGCACCGGCGCCATGGTGCTCGATCATATCGACCGCATCGCCTACGCCGCCAAATCCGAGCGCACCGACCCGATCATCCTTGAGCGCTTCTGCACCCAGTTCAATTTCGAGCCGATGGTGTTCTCCGCCAAGGACGGTAACGGCTCGGACATCTACCACACCAATGTGCTGATGTGCGTCGCGACCGATTTCGCCATGATCGGCCTCGACATGATCACCGATATGGCGCGGCGCAGCGAGATCGTCGAGCGCTTCGAGCGTGCCGGGCGCCGGGTGGTTCCGCTCAGCAACGCGCAGATCGAGCAATTCGCCGGCAATGCGATCGAGCTGCAGGGCAGGGATGGGCGCATCCTGGCTCTGTCGGCGACGGCCTTCGCTGCGCTGACCCCTGAGCAGCTGGCCATCATCGGCGAGAGTGCACGGCCGCTGCCACTCGCGATCCCGACGATCGAGCGCGCCGGCGGCTCAACCCGCTGCACCATCGCCGGCGTTCATCTGACGCCGCGCCCGCTCAACGCGCCGCAGCGATGAGCATGTCTCTGCGCAGAAAATTGCGCAGGATGAGCCTGGATGCCCAGCGGAAACGCTGCACTGCAACATGTGCGGCAGAAGCTACGAAACTATGCCGGGTTATCCGCAATATTCGACGAAACGGCTGACAGCGGCGGTGACGGCGCTATTCTTGCTAGCGGGGAAGGCTGGCGGAGGCAGGTCGGATGCGTACGGACGCGATCGTTGTTGGGGCAGGCATCGTCGGGATTTCGGTGGCGCTGCATCTGCAGAAAGCGGGCCGCTCGGTGCTGCTGGTCGATCGCGGCCAGCCCGGCGGCGAAACCAGCTACGGCAATGCCGGCCTGATCCAGCGCGAGGGCGTCTACCCTTACGGCTTCCCGCATGATTTCGGCGCGCTCATCCGCTACGCGATGAACAACACCATCGATGCGCACTACCATTGGAACGCGATCCCCAAGCTTGCGCCGTTCCTGTGGTCGTACTGGATGCATTCGCGCGCCTCGCATCACGAGGCGATCGCCCATAAATACGCGACCCTGATCGAGCATTGCGTGACCGAGCACGACGCGCTGGCGCAGGAAGCGGGCGCCACCGACCTGCTCCGCCGCAAGGGCTGGATGAAAGTGTTCCGGACCCCCTTCGAGCAGGAGACCCGCCTGGCCGAGGCCGAGCGCTGGAAGCGTGATTTCGGCCTCAATCATCGTGCGCTCGACGCAACCGACCTGCGCGCCGAGGAGCCGCATCTTGACCAGAGCCTGATCGGCGGCCTGCACTGGACCGACCCGGTGACGGTGATCGACCCGCTCGGCCTGTCCAAGGCCTATCTCGCCTTGTTCGAGAAGCTCGGCGGGCGCTTCGCTCAGGGCGATGCCGGCACGCTCACCCAGGATGGCGACCGCTGGAGCGTGACGCTGGCCGACGGCAGCAAGGCGCTCGGCACGGATGCGATCGTCGCGCTTGGGCCCTGGGCCGACGTGCTGACGAACCGGCTCGGCTATCGCCTGCCGCTCGCGGTCAAGCGCGGCTACCACATGCACTACAAGCCGCTCGGCAACGCGGTGCTGAACCATCCGGTGCTCGACACCGAGCGCGGCTACTTCCTGGCGCCGATGCGCCAGGGCGTGCGCCTCACCACCGGCGCCGAATTCGCCAATCGCGGCGCGCCGAAGACGCCGGTGCAACTCGCCCGCGCCGAGCCGATCGCCAAGACGCTGTTCCCGCTCGGCGAGCGGCTCGATGCCGAGCCCTGGCTCGGCAACCGGCCGTGCACGCCGGACATGATGCCGATCATCGGCCCCGCGCCGAAGCACCGGAACCTCTGGTTCTCCTTCGGCCATGCCCATCACGGCCTGACTCTGGCGGCGGTGACAGGCCGCATGGTCGCGGAGATGGTCAGCGGGCAGAAGGTCTTCGTCGATCCGACGCCGTTCGCGCCGGCGCGGTTCAACTGAGCCTCAGGCGGGACGCAACGCCGCGTTCCGCCGCAGCAGCCAGACGGCGAAGGCCGAGGCGGTCACATACATGACCAGGCTGTAGATGCCGGGCACCACGGCCGCAGCCGGGTTGCGCAGCACATTGAGGGCGATGAAGATCGCCAGTGCCGCGTTGTGGATGCCGATCTCCATGGCGATCGCCACCGCCTGTCCCTTCGGCAGGCGCAGAGCCAGCGGGGCGAGATAGCCGGCGAGCATGCTGACGAGGTTGAAGGCGAGGCAGGCGCCACCCACGGCGATCAGGCTCGGCAGCAGCGCCTTGCGCTCGATATAGATCGCGCCGGCGATCAGTACGGCGAGGACGAGGATCGAGAAGATCTTGATCGGCTTCTCGGCGCGGATGGCGAGACGTTCGGCGCGCGCCCGCAGCAGCATGCCAAGCGCGACCGGGATCAGGATGATCGCGCCGACCTCGATGACCTTGCGATGCGGCGGCGGCACATATTGGCCGTTGCCGAGGAAGTAGTTCAGCGAGAGGTCGAGCACGATCGGCAGGGTGAACAGGCAGAGCAGGCTGTTGACAGCCGTCAGGGTGATGTTGAGCGCGACGTCGCCGCGGGCGAGGTGGCTGTAGATATTGGCGGTTGCCCCGCCCGGCGCGGCCGCCAGCAGCATCAGGCCGACGGCGTGATCGGCCGAGAGCTTCAGGCCGATTGCGATGGCGAAGGCGGCGAGGGGCAGCAGCAGGACCTGGAGGAAGAGGCCGAAGCCGACGGCGAGTGGGTAGCGCGCGACGCGGCGGAAATCCTCGATCGTCAGGCTCAGGCCCAGGCCGAGCATGACGATGCCGATGGCGAGCGGCAACAGCAGATCGGTCAGGATCGAAGCCTGCATTGCGCGGTTCCCCTTGTCGGCATTTTCTATGCCGTTGCGTCAGGCTAGTTGAGGAGCGAAAGGCAGGCCACTGATAAGATGGGCTCTTTTGGCAACAAGGTTTCCATTTTCCTCTATCAGCCAAACACGTGTCAGAACGAGGCGCAGGCCGGCTTCAGGATCAGCCCGACCGAGTGCTGGCTGAAGCGGCGCTTGTAGGCCTCGGCGATGGCGGCGAGCTTGTCGCGATTACCGGCTTCGTCCGGCATGGCGATCTGCAGGAGCTTGCTCGGTTCGCGGATCAGCCTGCCGCGCTCGTTGTCGCGATACTGCCCTGTCGCGTCGAGGATCGTCAGTCCGTCAGGGAAGCGCGGCGTCACCTCCTGGTCGACGAAGCGGCGGAAGTCGGTCTCGCTGACGCCGATGCGGTCGCCGACCTTGCGGCCGAAGAGCAGTTCGGCTGATAGCATGGCCTGCTGGCCGGGCGCGCAGGCCTGCGGCGCGAGGCTGGCGCAGCTCGAGGCCATGCCGGCGAGGAGAAGGGCAAAGCCGAGTCGGATCATGACGTTGCCCTTGTTGGCGAAGGCTTTGATTCAGCTGCTTGAGCTGCCGATTCAAAGTCTAACGCCGGCGCGATCCGTTCAGAAGCGCTGCGGGCTGAAATAGCCGACGTCGATCGCGGGCGGGCGCCCGGCGATCAGCGCGGCGACGAGATCGGCCGTCGCGGTCGACTGGGTCATGCCGTAATGGCCGTGGCCGAAGGCGTAGACGACATGGGGGTTGCGGCTCGCCTTGCCGATCACGGGCAGCGAATCCGGCAGCGAGGGGCGAAAGCCCATCCAGACCCGGCCGCTCTCGAAGGCGGGCAGCCCGTCCACCAGCTTCGCCGCCTTGTCGTAGAGCGCCTTGGTGCGGGCATGGTTGGGCGGCGCCTTGAGCCCGCCGAACTCGACCGCACCGCCGATGCGCAAGCCGCTTTCGAGCGGGGTCATGACGAAGCCGTCATCCTTGAAGCCGATCGGGCGACTGGTCAGGCCGGTCACTCCGGGGAAGCTGACATTGTAGCCGCGCTCGGTGTCGAGCGGGATATTGTCGCCCATGGCGGCGGCCAGCGGTTTCGACCAGGCGCCTGCCGCGACGACGACGCGATCGACGACGCGCTGCCAGCCATCGGGACCGACCAAGGCGGGGCGCTCGCCCATGGAGATGTTGGTGACCTCGGCCTTCTCATAGGTGGCGCCGCGCGCCAGCGCCGCTTCGAACAGCGCCATGGTCAGCGCGAGCGGGTCGCTGATATGGGCGCAATCGGGGTGGAAGGCGGCGCCCGCGAAGCGGTCCCCGAGCGCCGGCTCGAGCTGGCGCAATTCCTGCGGCTGCAGCATGTCGACGGCGATGCCGGCGGCGCGTTGGCGCCGGGCGAGCGCTTCGAGCTCGGCGGTGTCGCGTGGATCGTTATAGGTGTAGAGCGCGCCGCGGCGATGGATGTGGTTGCTGATCCCCGCCTTTTCGGCCCGCGCCAGCCAGGCCGGCAGTGCCAGTTGCTGGATGGTGATCATGCCGGCGATCGAGCGCTCATAGGCGGCAGGCCGCGCCGCGAGCAGGAAGCGCGCCAGCCAGGGCAGCAAGTGCGGGAGATAGCCGAGGCGGATCGCCAGTGGCCCGAGCGGATCGAGCAGGAAGCCCGGCACCTTGCGCAGCATGTTCGGGCTGGCGATCGGCAGCACGTCGGTGTGCGCGATGATGCCGGCATTGCCGCGTGAGGGACCGAAGGCCGGGCCCTCCTTGTCGAGGATCAGGACCTCGTGACCCTCGTCGAGCAGGGCATGGGCGGTGGCCGAGCCGACGATGCCGGCGCCGATGATCGCGATCTTCATGTGGTGGGCAGCAGCTTGAGCGCCGCCGGCTGCTTCACCTCGATCTCGACGAAGGCGATCGGGTGGGGCGAGCCGTTCATCACGTCGTGCTGGATGCCGGCCTGGCGCATATAGGCTTGGCCTTGCGCCAGCGGCACATCGGTCTCCTTGGTGCCGTCGTGGATGCGCAAGGTGCCGGCGACCAGCATGATCACGAAATAGGGCCAGCCATGGCTGTGCCAGCCGGTGACCGCACCCGGTTCGAAGTCCCAGCGGGTGATCCTGACGGTGTCGTCGTCCTGCTGGAGCGTGGCGACGGCGGGGATCGTGCAGGTGAACGACATGTCGCCTCCATGCGTGGATTATTAACCGCCGATCGGCCGGCCTGTTCGCCTTGCGGTCTGGTCGAAAGTTCTGATATATCAACACCATCCGAAGCGTCAAGCATCACGGGGGCCGCCCATGACCGAGGATGCCCGCGTTTCCGGCGAGGATTCCGTCGGCGCTCGCGCCTCCGCCAGCTTGTCTGATCTGGCCTATCGTCGTCTCGAGGAGGCGATCGTGACCCTGTCGCTGCGGCCGGGCGCGGTGCTGACCGAGGCGCAGATGATCGAGCTCGTCGGCGTCGGCCGCACGCCGGTGCGCGAGGCGTTGATCCGGCTGGCGCAGCAGGGTCTGGTCGAGATCCTGCCGCGCAAGGGCGTCGTCGTCACCGCCATCGATGCGATCGACGTGATGGCGGCGCTCGACGCCCGCGAGGTGCTGGAGCGCCTGATCGCAGCCGAGGCGGCCAAACGCGCCGGGCCAAGCGAGCGCAGTGCCATCCTCGCCAAGGCGCGGGCGATGCGTGAGGCGGCCGAGATCGACGACGTCAATGCCTATATGCGCCTGGACAAGGAGCTGGACGCGCTGGTCGCAGTGGCCGCGCGCAGCCCCTATGCCAGCCGCGCCGTAGAGCCATTGCAGGCGCTGATCCGCCGGGCCTGGTACTTCTTCGACCGGCAGGTCGATCTCGTGCCGGCGGCACATCACCATGCGATGCTCGCCCAAGCGCTCGTAACGGGTGAACCGGGCGCGGCTGCCGAGGCGAGCGACGCGTTGATGCACCATCTGCGCGCCGGATTGCTGGTGGCGCTGCGGCGGGAGTGAACGCGCAGGCTTCGTGATATATCTTAACCTTGCCGCAGAAACGCCCTTGATGTCGACAATTGACGCAACTGGCCTTTTACCCCTGCGCGCTTAGATAAAAGGCAGTAACCTCGCGCAGAGTTGGGCGATGAACAGCATGGTCGATGCCGCCTTACGCGCCGCGCTCCCCGATGCGCAGGCCTTTCGCGAGGCGATGGCGCAGGTGGCGAGCGCCACCCATATCGTGACGACCCTCGGTCCGTCGGGCCGGGCGGGTCTGACGGCGACGGCTGTCGCCTCGGTCTCGGTCTCGCCGCCGACCGTGCTGGTCTGCATCGAGGCTGCTAGCCGGACGCTGGCGGCGATCGAGGAGAGCGGCATCTTCTGCGTGAACACGCTGGCGGCGGCCGATCACGAGCTCGCCACGGTGTTCTCGGGCCGGCGCGGCCTGACGGGCGAGGAGCGCTTTGCCATCGGCGAATGGGGCGAGCTTTCGACGGGGGCGCCGGTGCTGGCGAGCGCGCTCGCCAGCTTCGATTGCCGAGTCGCCGCGGTTCACCGTGTCACCACCCACCGCATCCTGATCGGCCAGGTGGTGGCGATCGGCGGCGGCGGTTCCGGCCCGGGGCTTGTCTACCGCCATCGCCGCTTCGGCGGGTTCTGAAGCAGGCTTCCGCCGAACGTTCGCCGCGCCGCCGCAGCTCCGGCCGCGCCGGGCCTTCAGCCATTGCCGCCCATGTATTCCCGCTCCTCCTCGTAGAGCACGAGGATGCGGTCGATGATCGCATCGGTCGCGCCGCGATAGGTCGTCGGGTCGAACAGGTCGTCGAGCTCTTCGGAGGTGAGCTTGCCGACGAGCTTCGGATGGTCGGCCAGGACATCCTTGAGATGGCGGCCGCTGGCGAGGCAGTCGCGGCTGGCCTCCTCGAGCAGGTGATGCGCCTCGCCGCGGCCGATCGTCTGCGCCAGCGCGAGCGAGACACGTTCGGCCATGACCAGCCCGTTGGTCAGGTCGAGATTATACTGCATCTGCTCCGGGAAGACCTGCAGTCCCTCGGCCAGAGCGACCGCATGGTTGAGCGCGCCGCCGGCGACCAGGAAGAGCTCACGCAAGGTCGGCCATTCGGCGTGCCAGCCACCCATGGCGCGCTCATGCTCCTGCGGCATCGCCGCGAGCATGGTCCCGACCAGCCCGGGCGCACGCTTGGCCGCGGTGAGGATCAGCGTGCACAGCACCGGGTTGCGCTTATGCGGCATGGCGGAGGAGCCGCCCTTGCCGGGCGCTTCCGGCTCGGCGAGCTCGGCGATCTCGGTCTGCGCCATCAGGGCGATGTCGCCGGCCATCTTGCCGAGATGGCCGAGGAGCAGGCCGAGTTCGGTCGCGATCCGGGCCGGGCGCCGGCGCTGCGTGTGCCAGGGCACGCGCACGGCGCCGATCGAGGGCATGATGCGGGCGAAGGCTTCCGACACCGCATCGGCCTTGTCGCCGAGCGAGGCGAGGCTGCCGGCGGCGCCGCCGAGCTGATGCGCGGACTGCCCCCAGATCATGAAATCGTCGTGGAAGGCGACGATGGGATCGAGCCAGTTGGCGGCCTTGAGCCCGAAAGAAATCGGGACCGCATGCTGGAGGAAGGTGCGGCCGATCATCGGCGTGCGGCGATGCTCGCGGGCGAGAGCGGCGAGCGCATGGGCGAGATTGGCGGAGCGGGCGAGGATCAGCTCCTGCGCCGCCCGGTATTGCTGGGCCTGACCGGAATCGATCACGTCCTGGCTGGT
This sequence comes from Allobosea sp., assembly GCA_024231975.1. Classification (GTDB taxonomy): domain Bacteria; phylum Pseudomonadota; class Alphaproteobacteria; order Rhizobiales; family Beijerinckiaceae; genus Allobosea. The sequence continues at coordinate 28,672 of JAAEQB010000080.1, read as the reverse complement.
CGCGCCGTAATGCACCCATTTGCCCGCCTCGGCCTCGACGGCGGCGACGCGGGCCGTCAGCGCCTTGACCAGCGGGATCGCCGGGTTGCCGGCGAGCGTCGCCGCCTTGCCGATCGCGGCGATGTCGTAGAGCTCGGCCTTGCATTGCGGGACGATCGCCTCGGCTGCAGCGGTGGGGATGACCCCGGCCTCCGCCTCGGCGCGGGCGAGGGCGGCTTCGAAATCGAGCATGCCCTGCAGCGCGGCGCGATCGTCGAGGATGGCCGCCATCTCGCGGTCGGCGAAGAGTTCGCCATAGAAGCTCCCCTCAGCCATGTCCGGGCGCGCCTTGGTGCGGAGCGGTCATTGCAACCCACATCCTAGCTTCGTCCTCTTGTGCGCGCCGGTGCTTTCCGGCCATGGATTATGGGAACTTGGATAGACCCGAGGCCGGTCCGGCTGCAACCTGCGCCGGCGGCGTCGGAGCATGGCGAGGAGCTCAGCCCATGGCGATGACGATGAACGGCGAGGTGGTGCTGCCCGCAGCCAAGCAGGTGGTCTGGGAAAAGCTCAACGATGCCGCGGTGCTGAAAGCCTGCATCCCCGGCTGCGAGCAGCTCAACAAGGATGACGACACGCATTTCTCGGCGGTGGTGAAGGTCAAGCTCGGCCCGGTGAAGGCGACCTTCAAGGGCAAGGTCGAATTGCAGGATCTCGACCCGCCGAACGGCTATCGCATCGTCGGCGAGGGCGAGGGCGGCATCGCCGGATTCGCCAAGGGCGGCGCCAAGGTCATGCTGGAAGAGGCCGAGGGCGGGCAGACCCTGCTGCGCTACGAGGTCGATGCGCAGGTCGGCGGCAAGCTGATGCAGCTCGGCTCGCGCCTGATCGATTCGGTCTCGAAGAAGCTCGCCGACGAGTTCTTCGCCAACTTCGCCAAGGCGGTCAGCGAGGGCTGAGAGCGGGGCTGCCGCCACTGATCCGTCGGTGGCCTCGTCCGCTGCCGCGGGACCCCGACCGGGAAAGGCATCCCATGAGCAAGAACGAGAGGCGAGGTGCCGACTCGCTCTTCTTCAACCAGCTTTTTCGTAGTTCCAGCGACGTCACGGACGGGGACGTCGCCTATTTCAGCGAGCATCCGGACCAGATCGAAGAGGTCACGGCGCCGGTCTTCATTCACAGGTTCTTCCTGTGGGCCGGCGCGTTGATGGGCGCGGCCTTCGTCGGCTTGTCCAAGATATTGAAGTATTCCTCGATCCTCTCCTTCCTCGCCGAGAGCGTCAGGGAATTCGTCGTCGACATCGTCTACGAGAGCGGCGTGGCGCTGCTGAGCGCAGCGGTGACGGCCTATATCCTGGGCGTCCTGCTCAACCAGCAGCAGAAGAACGCCGCAATCTGGCGCACGGAGATCCGCCGGAGGATCAAGGCGGCCAGAGAGGGCTGAAGGGCGAAGAAATGCCCTAGGCCTCAAGACGCCTTCCGTAGCGCCGCGAGCGCCTCGCTGACTGTCGTCTCCGCAGCGCCGACCTGCAATGCGATGTCGGCTGCAGCAGCATTGGCGCGTTCCAGCGCCTTCTCAGTCTTGCCGAGGCTGTCATTGACGCGGGTCGCGCTGTCGATCGCCTCGTCGGACCCGTGCGCGACCTCGACGGCGTGCCGGGCGATGCCGCCGGTGACGCTGCTCTGCTGGGCGACCGCGTCCGAGATCGCCTCGGAATCCGCCTTGATCTCGCCGATGGTTGCGCCGATCGAGGCGGCGCGGACACTGCAGGCCTCGGCACTGGCCGAGAGTTCGGCGATCTGCGCAGCGATCTCCTGCGTCGCCGAGGCGGTCTGCGTCGCCAACGACTTCACCTCGGCTGCGACCACCGCGAAGCCGCGGCCAGATTCGCCGGCCCGGGCTGCCTCGATGGTGGCGTTGAGGGCGAGCAGGTTGGTCTGCGCCGCGATGTCGGCGATCATGCCGACCACGGTCCCGATACTGCTGGTGACGTGGCGCAGCCGCGCGATCGCTTCGTCCATCGCCTCGGCGTCGGTGACGGCGCGGTTGGCGATCTCGAGGCTCTGGCGGGCGCGCTGGCCGATCTCGGCGATGTTCGCCGACATCTCCTCGGTCGCCGCCGCGGTCTGCATCGCCTTCTCGCGGACGAGCAGCGAGCTCTGGGTGACCGAACCGACCTGATCCTTGATGAAGCTGCTGGCCTGAGAGGTCTCGCCGGCGGTTTCGACGAAGAGGTCGACCGCCTTGCTGATCGCGCCGTCGAGCTGGCCGATGCGCGAGGTCAGCGTCGCGGCGACCTCGTCGAGCGCGACGCCGCGGCGGCGCGCCTCCGCCGCCTCGAATTCGCGGTCGAGCGACATGGCGGTGTTGACGTCATAGGTCAGAACCCGCTCGATGATGAAGAGGTCGTGCGGGATGTCGCGCCGCGAGAAGACGAGCCGCGTGCGGCTCTCCTCCAGGAAGATCCGGAACAGGGTGAAGGCGATCGAGGCGCGGGCGCGGGCGCCGACCTGGCCGTGGCGTTCCAGAAGCGTGAGCCGCTCCAGCGAGTCGCAATAGCGCTGGTCGAAATCGCCCTCAAAGAGCAGGCGGAAATGCTCGGCCTCGGCGGCGAAGAGCTCGGTCGCGACGGGTTCTACCGCGAGCTTCAGCATTGGGTGGATGGCGAAGGCGCGCGCGAAATCCTGCTCGACGACCTCGACGATGACACGCTCGACGATGGCCCGATAGTGGTGCAGGCGCCGGCGCTGGCGCTCGTCATAGCCGATCGCCTTGAGGCGACGCTGGACGTGTTCGAGGATCGAGGCCAACCGCGCCATCCATGAGCGCGACGATCGGAGATCGTCATTCCAGCCCATGAGGTTGCATGGGCGTGGTTAAGAATCGGCAAAGGAGACGCCTGCGCCGGTCGTGCCTCGCGAAGCTGCGCATCCAGGTGTCGTGCGTCAAAACCATGCAAAAACATCGCCAAACGGGGCTGCTCGCGGAATGGCTGCCCGCTTGACCGCGGAAAATCCCGGGTCCACATTGTTTTTTGAAGTTGTTCCAAGGAAATTCTCCGCTGGCTCGTGACGGGCCGGCGCATGGATCGTGCTGCCTTCGAGATGTCGTCGGCTGTACAGAAAACAGGCTTTCGGAGGAGTGCCCCATGGCCAATCTGTCCATGACGGTGAACGGCAAGCCCGTCGCCGCTAATGTCGATCCGCGCACCCTCCTGGTGCAGTTCCTCAGAGAAAACCTCAGGCTGACCGGAACGCATGTCGGCTGCGACACCAGCCAGTGCGGCGCCTGCGTCGTGCATCTCGATGGCAAGGCCGTGAAATCCTGCACCACGCTGGCGCTGGCCTGCGAGGGCGCCCAGGTGACGACGATCGAGGGCCTCGCCAATGGCGGGGCGCTGCATCCGATGCAGGAGGCCTTCCGCGAGCATCACGGCCTGCAATGCGGCTTCTGCACGCCGGGGATGATCATGGCGGCGGTCGATATCGTGAACCGGCGCGGCAACCACCTCGACGAGAAGACGATCCGCGAGGATCTCGACGGCAATATCTGCCGCTGCACCGGCTACCACAACATCGTCAAGGCGATCGCCGCCGGCGCCGAAGCGATGGGCAAGGGCGCAAAGCCGGCTCGGCAGGCCGCGGAATAACGTGTTGCGGAGGCCGTGCCAGGCCAGGGCCGGCGCTGCCTTCTTCCGATGTGATCCCCGAAACATGCTGATAGCGCCCGCCAAGAGGCGCCACGCCAGAGCAGGATGCGAAAAAGTGGGAACCGGTTTTTCGCGCTGATCCTGCTCCACCGCCAGGAGGAATTCATGTCCGCCACCGGAATCGGCGCTCCCGTCCGCCGCAAGGAAGACCATCGCTTCATCACCGGCCAGGGCCGCTATACCGACGACATCAACCGGTCGGGCCAGGCCCACGCCTATTTCCTGCGCTCGCCGCACGCCCACGCCACGCTCAAGAAGATCGATACTAAAGCCGCTGCGGCGATGCCGGGCGTGCTGGGGATCTTCACCGGCGACGATCTTGCCGCCGACAAGGTCGGTGGGCTGATCTGCGGCTGGATGATCCATTCCAAGGACGGCTCGCCGATGAAGGCCGGGCCGCATCCGGCGCTCGCCCAGGGCAAGGTCCGCTATGTCGGCGACCACATCGCGGTGGTCGTCGCCGAGACCTTGGCGCAGGCGCGCGACGCAGCCGAGGCGATCGTCGTCGATTACGGCGTGCTGCCGGCGGTGACCGATACCGCGACCGCCGCCAAGGCGAAGACGCAAATCCATGCCGAGGCGTCGGACAACACGGTGTTCAACTGGCATCTCGGCGACAAGGGCGCGACCGACGCCGCCTTCAAGGCGGCCAAGCACGTCACCAAGCTCGACATCGTCAACAACCGGCTGGTGCCGAACCCGATGGAGCCGCGCGCCGCGGTCGGCGATTACGACCAGGGCGAGGGCGCCTTCACGCTCTACACCACCAGCCAGAACCCGCATGTGGCGCGGCTTGTGCTCTCGGCCTTCATCGGTATTGCGCCGGAGAACAAGCTGCGGGTGATCGCGCCGGATGTGGGCGGCGGCTTCGGCTCGAAGATCTTCATCTATGCCGAGGAGACGGTCTGCGTCTGGGCGGCGAAGAAGGTCGGCCGTCCGGTGAAATGGACTTCGGACCGCACCGAGGCCTTCCTCTCCGACGCCCATGGCCGCGACCACGTCACCCATGCCGAACTCGCCATGGACGGCGAGGGCAAGATGCTGGCGATGCGGGTGCACACCACCGCCAATCTCGGGGCCTATCTCTCGACCTTCTCGTCGTCGGTGCCGACCTATCTCTACGCGCCGCTGCTGTCCGGGCAGTACGACATCCCGGCGATCTATTGCGAGGTCGATGCGGTCTATACCAACACCGCTCCGGTCGACGCCTACAGGGGCGCCGGCCGGCCGGAGGCCACCTTCGTGGTCGAGCGGCTGGTCGAGGTTGCGGCGCGTGAGCTCGGCAAGGATCCGGCCAAGTTCCGCACCCAGAACTTCATCAGGAAGTTCCCGCACCAGACGCCGGTGATCATGATGTACGACACCGGCAATTACGGCGCCTCGCTGAAGAAGGCGATGGAGATCATCGACTACAAGGGCTTCGCCAAGCGGCGGCGCGATTCCGCCCGCGCCGGCAAGCTGCGCGGCATCGGCTTCTCCGCCTATATCGAGGCCTGCGGCATCGCTCCCTCCGCCGCGGTCGGCTCGCTCGGCGCGGGCGTGGGCCTGTGGGAATCGGCCGAGGTCCGGGTCAATCCGATCGGCACGATCGAGGTGCTGACCGGCTCGCACAGCCATGGCCAGGGCCATGAGACGACCTTCGCCCAGCTCGTCTCCGACCGGCTCGGCGTGCCCCTGGAGAACGTCTCGATCGTCCATGGCGACACCGACAAGGTGCAGATGGGCATGGGCACCTATGGCTCGCGCTCGGGCGCGGTCGGCATGTCGGCGATCTTCAAGGCAATCGACAAGGTGATCGCCAAGGGCAAGAAGGTCGCGGCTTACGTGCTGGAGGCGGACGAGGCCGATATCGACTTCAAGGACGGGAATTTCACCGTCAAGGGCACCGACCGGAAGCTCGACTTCGGCTCCTGCGCTCTGCAGGCCTATGTCGCTCACAAGTTCAACGGCCAGGATCTCGAGCCGGGGCTGAAGGAGGGGGCGTTCTACGACCCGACCAACTTCACCTTCCCGGCCGGCGTCCATATCTGCGAGCTCGAGATTGATCCCGACACCGGCGTGACCAGGATCGAGCGCTGGGCGGCGGTCGACGATTTCGGCAACGTCATCAATCCGATGATCGTCGAGGGCCAGGTCCATGGCGGCATCGCCCAGGGCGTCGGCCAGGCGCTGCTCGAAGGGGCCCGCTACAATGCCGACGGCCAGCTCGTGACCGCGAGCTTCATGGACTACTGCATGCCGCGCGCCGACGACCTGCCGTCCTTCGAGGTCGGCATGACGGTGACGCCATGCCCGTCGAACCCGCTGGGGATCAAGGGCTGCGGCGAAGCCGGGGCCATCGCCTCGCCGCCCGCGGTCATCAACGCCATCACCGATGCGCTCGGCCATGAGGACATCGCCATGCCGGCGACGCCGCAGGCCGTCTGGCGCGCCGCGCAGAAAACGCTCAGCCGCATGGCTGCCGAGTGATCTGAAAGGACGAGACGATGTACGCCTTCACCTATCACCGCCCGGCGACCGCGCGTCAGGCCGCCAGCCTCCTCGCCAAGAAGGAGGACGCCAAGCTGCTCGCCGGCGGCCATACCTTGCTGCCGACGATGAAGCAGCGCCTGGCCTCGCCCGGCGCGCTGGTCGATCTCTCCTCCTGCGCCGACCTCAAGGGCATCGCCCGCAAGGGCCGCAACCTCGTGATCGGCGCGATGACGACCCATGCCGAGGTCGCGGCCTCGCCGGAGGTGCAGGAGGCGATTCCGGCGCTGGCCTATCTCGCCAGCCATATCGGCGATCCGCATGTGCGCCATCGCGGCACGATCGGCGGCTCGGTCGCCAACAACGACCCGGCGGCCGACTATCCGGCGGCGCTGCTGGCCCTCGGCGCGACAGTGGTGACCAACAAGCGCAAGCTGCCGGCCGAGGAGTTCTTCAGCGGCCTCTACGAGACCGCGCTCGACGAGGGCGAGATCATCGTCAAGGTCTCGTTCCCGGTGGCGTCCAAAGCGGGCTACGCCAAGTTCCGCAATCCGGCTTCGCGCTATGCGCTGGTCGGCGTCTTCGTCGCCAAGCGCGGCAGCGAGATCGCGGTGGCGGTGACCGGAGCGGGCGAGGGCGGTGTCTTCCGCTGGCCGGAAGCGGAGGCGGCGCTGAAGGCGCGCTTCGCGAGTAAATCGCTGGATGGCCTCAAGCACACCGCCAAGGGCATCAATGGCGACATCCACGCCGATGCCGAGTACCGCGCCCATCTCATCGGCGTGATGGCCAGGCAGGCCGTGGCGCAGGCGACGGGGAAGGCCTGAGGGCGCTGGCGCTCCCTTCTCCCCTTGCGGGAGAAGGTGGCTCGGCGAAGCCGAGACGGATGAGGGGTCGCTCAGGTCTTGAAGGCTCTGGGGAGCGCTGCGCTGGACACATGACCAGCGTCGCGCGACCCCTCACCCCAACCCTCTCCCGCAAGGGGAGAGGGGGCAAGTAGCCCTCCGTGGGCGGTGTGCGTCAATAAAAGAACCGCTCCTCGGCGATCTTGCCGTCCTTCACCGTATAGAGCCCGATCTCGTGCATCTTGCGGCGCTCGCCGCTCTCCTTGACGGTGACGTCGAAGTAGAAATGCACGGCGAACTGGTCGCCGTTGAGATAGGGGCCCGCGGTGGTGAACTCGTGGACCTCGTGATTGGCGGTCCACCATTCGCCCTTGCCTTTCACCGCCTGCTTGCCATGGCTCTCGGCCATCGGCCCGGGCATGTTCTCGTAGCTGGCGATATCGTCGGCGTTGTAGGCGCGTGCGGCGTCCTCGTGCTTGCCCTCCTTGAGCAGGGCGACGAAAGCGGCAGCGAGTTCGGCTGTGCTGGTCATGGCTTGTCCTCCGCCCGCAATCTGGCGGAGCCTCTCACCAGAACCCGGCAGCAGAGTGACGTCGCTCAGTGCAGATCGCGCGTGTAGACGAATTTCGGCATGCTCCAGTTGAAGCGGAGCGCCATCACGCGCAGCACCAATCCGACCGTCATGGCCAGCACGGTGACGAAGTCGTGCGGCAACTCGACGCCGCGCCCGGCCACGTAGATCAGCCCTGTCACCACCGAGACGGTGGCATAGAGCTCGCTGCGGAAGAGCAGGGGGACATCGGCGCAGAGCATGTCGCGCAGCACGCCGCCGACGCAGCCTGTGATCAGCCCGGCGGTGATCACGATGATGAAAGGCTGCTGCATCTCCAGCGCGACATTGCAGCCGATCACGGTGAACAGCACGAGGCCGACCGCATCGAGCAGCAGGAAGATCTTGCGCAGCCTGTGCATGAAGCGGGCGAGGCCGATGGTGATGAGTGCCGCCCCGGCGGTGATCAGCAGGTAGTGTGGGTGCTGGACCCAGCTCAGCGGATAATGGCCGAGCAGCATGTCGCGCACCGAGCCGCCGCCCAGCGCCGTGATGCTGCCGAGCATGCAGACGCCGACCCAGTCCATGCTCCGGCGGCCGGCCGCCAATGCAGCGGACATGGCTTCGACGATGATCGCGACGATGTACATTGCGCCGAGCACGCCGGATTCTCCGCTCGCTATCCCTTCGGCCTGTTAGGGACTAAGGATCGTGACAGGTCAAACCGGCCTTGTGAGGCTGGCGCCGCTGCGACATCTGCCAAGACCGGGACCGCATGACCACTGCCTCATTGCCGACCTCCATCGACGCCACGCTGTCCCTGCTGCAATCCCAGGGCTATGTCTCCGACCGGGCGTTGGCGACCGTGCTCTTCCTGGCGCTCCGGATGAAGCGCCCGCTGCTGCTCGAAGGCGAGGCCGGCACTGGCAAGACCGAGATCGCCAAGGTGCTGTCGGCCGGGCTCGGACGCCGGCTGATCCGGCTGCAATGCTATGAGGGGCTCGACCTCGCCTCGGCCGTCTACGAATGGAACTATGCCGGCCAGATGATGGCGATCCGCCTCGCCGAGGCGGGCGGCGTCGCCGGCGATCGCCAGCGCCTGGAGAGCGATTTGTTTTCCGAGCGCTATCTGGTCAAGCGCCCGCTGCTGCAGGCGCTGGAGCCGCAGGAGGGCGGGGCGCCGATCCTGCTGATCGACGAGCTCGACCGCACCGACGAGGCCTTCGAGGCCTTCCTGCTCGAAGTGCTGGCCGATGCGCAGGTGACGATTCCCGAGCTCGGCACGGTCAAGGCGGCCGAGCCACCGATCGTGATCCTGACCTCGAACCGCACCCGCGAGATCCATGACGCGCTGAAGCGCCGCTGCCTCTATCACTGGGTCGGCTATCCCGACGCCGCTCGCGAGCTCGCGATCCTCAAGGCGAAGACGCCAGCTGCCCCGGCCAAGCTGGCCAAGCAGGTGGTGTCATTCGTGCAGGCGATCCGCAAGGAGGAGCTGTTCAAGGCGCCGGGCGTCGCCGAGACGCTCGACTGGGCGAGCGCGCTGGTCGAGCTCGACGCGGTGGCGCTCGATCCGGCGATCGTCTCCGACACGCTCGGCGCGCTGCTGAAGTATCAGGACGATATCCAGGCGATGCAGGGCTCGAAGGTCGGCGAGTTGCTCGACCAGGCCAAGCAGGTGGCGCGGGGATGAGCTTTCGCCGTCATTCTCGGGCAGGATGAAACTGGTTTCCGAGATGCTCGGGGCAAGCCCGAGCATGACGCGCTATGACGGGAGACAAGCGATGAACGATGACATCAAGGCGATCGAAGCCGCGACCTGGACCTATCTCGACGGGCTCTACGAGGGGAACGTCGAGAAGCTGACATCGGTCTTCCATCCGACCAGCGCGCTGACGCAGTCGCTCGACGGCGAGCTCAAGGTGGTGCCACGCGAGCAGTGGTTCGAGGCGGTGCGGGGCCGCAAGTCGCCGAAGGAGACCGGGCTGGAGCGCGGCGACCATATCCTCGCGATCGATCTGGTCGGGCCGTCCATGGCGCTGGTCAAGGTCAAGTGTCAGATGCCGCCGCGCTATTTCACCGACCTTCTGTCCTTCCTGAAGGTCGACGGCAAATGGGTTGTGGCGCAGAAGGTGTTCATGACCGAGACGGCGGCGTGACGATCTCGTTGAAGCGCTGCCGCTTTTCTCCCTCCCCCCGCTTGCGGTGGGGAGGGTTGGGGTGGGGGGCAGTGCCGCTTGGCGAGACGGTGAAGGGCAGGGCTCCGGCTTTCCGCCCCCCCATCCCTAACCCTTCCCCACCGCAAGCGGGGGGAAGGGGACAGTGACCGGCAAGCTGCCCGAGAACATCGCCTATTTCGCCCGTGCCTTGCGGGGCGCCGGCCTGCGCGTCGGGCCGGGCGCCGTGGTCGAGGCGGTCGAGGCGCTGGCTGATGGCGCGCTCGGCGGGCGGGACGACGTCTATTGGGCGCTGCACGCGATCTTCGTGAAGAAGCACGAGGATTCGGCGGTCTACGATCAGGCCTTCCGGCTGTTCTGGCGCCGGCGCGGGCTGATCGAGAAGTTGATGGCGCAGATGTCGCCGGTGACGCCGCGGGTCGACAGCGAGCCGCAGAAGCCGGAGGCCGGGGCGCTCCGCGTCGCCGAGGCTTTCACCCCGCCGCCGCGCGAGGAGGAGCCGCCGGTCGAATTGACCGAGCTCAACGCACGGCTCACTGTCTCCGAACGCGAGACGCTGAAATCGCGCGATTTCGCCCAGATGAGCGCGGCGGAGATCGCGAGGGCGCGCCAGCTCATCGCGGAACTTCGCCTACCCAATGATGCCGTGCCGACGCGGCGCTTCCAGCCCGCGCATGCCGGGGCAAGGATTGATCCGCGCCGCACCTTCCGCCGCTCGCTCAGAGGTGGCGGCGCCTCGATCGACCTTGCCTTCCGCGAGCGAGCGGAGGTTCATCCGCCACTAGTCGCGCTCGTCGACATCTCCGGCTCGATGGCGGAGTATTCGCGCATCTTCCTGCACTTCCTGCATGCCGTCACCGAGCAGCGCCGGCGCGTGCATTCTTTCGTCTTCGGCACGCGCCTGACCAATGTCACGCGCATGCTCCGCGCCCGCGATCCGGACGAAGCACTGGCGCTCGCCGGCAAGGCGGCGCCGGACTGGGAGGGCGGCACGCGCATCGCCTCGGCCCTGCACGCCTTCAATCGGGTCTGGTCGCGCCGGGTGCTGGCGGGCGGGGCGGTGGTGCTGCTCTTCACCGACGGGCTGGAGCGGCATCTCGGTCCCGATCTCTCCTTCGAGATGGACCGCCTGCACCGCTCCTGCCGACAACTGACTTGGCTCAACCCGCTCCTGCGCTATGACGCCTTCGAGGCGCGCGCCAGCGGCATCCGAGCGATGCTGCCGCATGTCGACCAGTTCCGGCCGATCCACAACCTCGCGGCGATGGCGGATCTGTGCGCCGCGCTGTCGTCCGACGCACGGCAGGTCACCGATCCGCGCCAGTGGTTGAAGAAGGCGGGTTGAGGCATGATCTGTTCAGCGCGGGCTTCCCTTCTCCCCTTGCGGGAGAAGGTGGCTCGGCGAAGCCGAGACGGATGAGGGGTCTCGCGACATGTCCCGCCCTTTTTGAAAAAGGGGGTTATGGACAGGGCGGTGCGACCCCTCACCCCAACCCTCTCCCGCAAGGGGAGAGGGGGCAGGTCGGCGCTCTGCAAGACGGTTTTCAGATGAGCGGTAAGCGATAGCCATGATCAGCACCGACACCGACATCCTCGCCACCGCCGAGGCCTGGGCCAAGGCCGGGCGCGGCGTCGCGCTCGCCACCGTGGTCGAGACCTGGGGCTCGGCCCCGCGCCCGGTGGGCTCGCATCTCGTCATCGACGGGGAAGGCAATTTCCTCGGTTCGGTCTCGGGCGGTTGCGTCGAAGGTGCGGTCGTCGCCGAGGCTGGTGACGTCATTGCCGATGGCAAGCCGCGCACGCTGGAGTTCGGCGTCGCCGACGAGACCGCCTGGCAGGTCGGTCTCTCCTGCGGTGGCCGTATCAAGGTCTATGTCGAACCGGTCCGGGCTTAAGGGAACGCGCTGATGCCCTCCTGGGAAACGCTTCTCGCCTTCGCGACGGTGACGCTGGTCATCGCCTATTTCCCCGGTCCGGCGCTGCTCTATACGGCGGCGCAGACCATCGCCCATGGCCGCAAGGCCGGGCTGATGGCTATGCTCGGCATCCATCTCGGCTGCTATGTCCATGTCGTCGCCGCGGCCTTCGGCCTGTCGGCGGTGTTCAAGCACGTGCCCGAGCTCTATCTCGCGGTGAAGATCGTCGGCGCGCTCTATCTCGTCTGGCTCGGCATCGGCATGATCCGCTCCAAGCTGAGCGGCGGCGAATTGCAGGCGGTGGCGCCGGCCAAGACGGTCCGACGCGCGCTGGTCGATTCCTTCATCGTTGAGGTGCTGAACCCGAAGGTCGCGCTGTTCTTCATCGCGCTGCTGCCGCAGTTCGTCGACCCGGCTGCGGCCTTGCCGGTCTGGGCGCAGTTCCTGATCCTCGGCACCATCGTCAATTTCGCCTTCTCCTCGGCCGATCTGATCACCGTCCTCGCTGCCAGCCTGGTGATGAAGACGATGAAGGCGAGCCGCGCAGGCTTTGCGCTCGGGCGCTGGCTCGGTGGCTCGCTGATGATCGGGCTCGGCCTCAAGCTCGCCACCGACAAGGGCTGACCTGATGGCGTCGATCGAAGTCCTCTTCGCGCTCGTCCTGGCGACGCTCGTCTTCGCCTATATCCCTGGACCGGCAGTGCTCTACATCGCCGCCCAGACCATGTCGCGCGGCCGCAAGGCCGGCTTCATGGCAGTGCTCGGCGTGCATCTCGCCGACTATATCCATGTCCTTGCCGCCGCCTTCGGCCTGTCGGCGATCTTTCGGCACGTGCCGGAGCTCTATCTGGCGATGAAACTGCTCGGCGCCACCTATCTGATCTGGCTCGGCATCAGCTTCTTCCGCCGCGTCGCGCCTCCGCAGGCCGCCGCTGACGTCTCGCCGCGCACGCCGATGCGGGCCCTTGCCGACAGCCTCGCGGTCGAGTTGCTCAACCCGAAGACGACGATCTTCTTCGTGTCCTTCCTGCCGCAATTCGTCGATCCGTCGGCGAGCCTGCCGCTCTGGGCGCAGTTCCTCGTCCTCGGTGTGGTGGTGAACCTGCTTTTCACCTCCTCCTCGATCCTGACGGTGCTGACCGCCTCCTATATGCAGGCGAAAGTCGCCGCCAATGGCACGGCGCAGCGCGTGATCCGGGCGGTCGGCGGCACCATCCTGATCGGGCTCGGCGCCCGCATCGCGCTCGATCGGAACTGAGCCATGGATCTCAAGCTTCTCTCCACGCTCAATGCCGAGCGCGCCGCCCGGCGCGCGACCGTGCTCGTCACCGATCTCGGTTCGGGCGAGCAGCGTCTGGTCAAGGAGGCCGACCTTGCCGGCGACGTGCTGGCGGAGGCGCTCGACAAGCAATTGCGCAGCGGCAAGAGCGGCATTGTCGAGGTCGACGGCAAGGCCTGGTTCCTGACCGTGCAGGCGCCGCCGCCGCGCATCGTCGTCACCGGCGCGGTCCATATCTCGCAGGCGCTGGCGCCGATGGCCAAGCTCCTCGATCTCGACATCACCGTGATCGACCCGCGCACCGCCTTTGCGACGCAGGAGCGCTTCCCGGAAGTGACGCTGCTGGCGGAATGGCCGGAAGAGGCGCTGCAGAAGGTGCCGTTCGACGGCTACACCGCCTTCGTCGCGCTGACGCATGATCCGAAGATCGACGATCCCGCCCTGCAGGCGGCGCTGCGCTCGAGCTGCTTCTACATAGGTGCGCTCGGCAGCCGGAAGACGCATGGCAAGCGGCTGGAGCGGCTCGCCGAGGCCGGCTTCGGCGAGGCCGATGTGAAACGCATCCACGCGCCGATCGGGCTCGACATCGGCGCGGTCTCGCCGGCCGAGATCGCGCTCGCCATCCTCGGCGAGATCGTGCAGGCCCTGCGAGGCCCGCGCCGCAAGCCTGTTTGAAAGACTGCTGATGAAGTTCGGTCCCATTCCCATCGCTGAAGCCGCCGGCGCGGTTGCAGCCCATACCGTGCGTGCCGGCGAGGCGATCGTGCGCAAGGGCGCGACGATCGGCGAAGAGGATGCGCGCAAGCTCGCCGCCGCCGGCCTGAGCGAGATCGTCGCCGTGCAGCTCGAGCCCGGCGACATCGACGAGAACGCCGCCGCCGAGCAACTGGCGCGGGCGCTGGCGGGGCGGGCGGTGGTGACCGAGGCGCCTTTCACCGGCCGGGTCAACCTGTTTGCCGCGGCGGCGGGGGTGCTGCAGATCGATACCGCCGTGATCGATGCACTGAACGCCGTCGACGAGGCGATCACGGTCGCGACCCTGCCGGCGCTGAAGCCGGTTGTCGCCGGCGAGATGGTCGGGACGGTCAAGATCATTCCCTATGCCGTGCCGGAAAAGCGCATCGAAGAGGCGCTCGAACGACTCGGCGCCGACAAGCCGATCGCGATCGCCGAATACAGGTTGAAATCGGTCGCGGTGGTCTCGACGCTGTTGCCCGGCCTGAAGGCCAGCGTGGTCGACAAGACCTTGCGCACCATGGCCGAGCGGCTCGAGCCGGCCAGGGCCACGATCGAGCGCGATGCTCGCGTGCCGCATGAAAGCCCGCCACTGGCGCAGGCGATCCGTGAGGCGGTCGCCGGGCCGGCCGAGCTCGTCGTCGTCTTCGGCGCCTCCGCCATCACCGACCGGCGCGACGTCGTGCCGAAGGCGTTGGTCGAAGCCGGCGGCACCGTGGAGCATCTTGGCATGCCGGTCGATCCTGGCAACCTCCTGATGCTGGGCGAACTCGACGGCAAGCCGGTGATCGGCGCGCCCGGCTGCGCCCGTTCGCCCAAGGAGAACGGCTTCGACTGGGTGCTGCAGCGCAGCCTCGCCAAGGTGCCTGTGACGCGCGCCGAGATCCAGAAGATGGGCGTCGGCGGCCTCCTGATGGAGATCGTCTCGCGGCCGCAGCCGCGTGCGCCGGGCCACGGCGAAGCTGCGCCCGTCGCCGGGATCGTCCTGGCGGCTGGGCGTTCGACCCGGATGGGCACCGGCAACAAGCTGCTGCAGGAGGTGCGCGGCAAGCCGCTGGTGCGCCACGCCGTCGAGGCGCAGATCGCCTCGCGCGCCGCACCGGTGATCGTCGTCATCGGCCATCAGCAGGATGAGGTCCGGGCTGCGCTCGCCGGGCTCGATGTCACCCTCGTGCACAATCCGGCCTTCGCTGAGGGGCTCGCCGGTTCGCTCAAGGCGGGGCTCGCGGCGCTGCCGAAGGACGTCCCCGGCGTCGTCGTCTCGCTCGGCGACATGCCGAACGTCACCGCCGGCGTGATCGACCGGCTGGCCCAAGCCTTCGCCGATCGCCCCGATGCGCTCGCGGTGGCGCCGACCCTGCTCGGCCAGCGTGGCAATCCGGTGCTGCTGGCGCGCAAGCTCTTCCCGGAAGTCGCCAAGCTCGACGGCGACCAGGGCGCGCGCCGCCTGCTCGATGCCGCAGGCGACGCGGTCGAGGAGATCGCCCTCGACGACCCCGCGATCGCGCTCGACATCGATACGCCCGAAGCGCTGCGGGCGCTGACGGGGCAGGGGCCGCGCGGCTGACCCTCATCGCTTCCAGAGCAGGCCGAGCGTGACATAGGCGCCGGCCTTCTCGTCCCGCGTCTTCTGGACGCCACCGGCGAGGCGCCAGTCGAGGCCGAACAGGTGCAGGCCGGTGAGGTGCAGGCCGAGCCGCAGCTTGTGATAGTCGCGCTCGCGATAGCCCTCGATCTCGGGGCCGAGATAGAGCTCGTCCATCAGCCGCCAGCCTCCCGCGAGGCGCCCCCAATAGCGGCTGCGATCGGACGGGACCGCGTAGGCATTGGCCTGCAGCAGCCAGTTCTCGATCGGCTTCGACCAGAGATCGGCCTGCAGGCGCAGCATGCCGCGCTGCTCGAAGCTGCGCTGGCTGCGGGTTTCGCTGTAGCGGGCTTCGATCTCAGGGCCGGCCGAGAGCGAGAGGAACGTATCATCGATCCGCCATTCATAGCCGAGCAGGGCGCTGAACTCGGTCTTGTAGAGACGCCCCTGCGTCGGTTTGCGCTGGGCCGGCTCGACGCTCTCGCCCCATTTCAGGCCGAGGCGAAAGCCGCTGGCGTCGAGCCCGCCGCTATTGCCGAACGCCCATTTCAGCCCGACCGAGCCATAGGTCTTACTGGCATCGGTTTCGAGCGAGCCGAAGATCGCCAGCGAGAGCGGGCTGCGCTCCATCAGGGCCGGATCGGTTTTCGCGGGTGAGGAGGCGAGCGCGATCGCCGCGCCGATGGCGCGCGCGAGCATGCCCGAACGCCTCGCGACCCCCCACGCCACGCCAACGCCCCTTCCGTCCCGAGGGACGGCTCCCCACATCTCATAAGTGTGGCAGTTGGAGAAATTCCCGCAAGCATTTGTTAACCATCGCGGCGCAGCCTGATGACAGCCGGCTCATCGTCTTCTTTGGTCAAGGAGCGTATCGGTCATGGTCTCGCAGGATTTCCTCCGCCAACTGGCAGGTTACGGGCTGACGACCGCTAGAATCCTCTACCGGATGCCGGATCATCCGGACTTCCTGCAGACTTACGTCTGGCAGGACTACGACCTCGCCCCGCGCTTTCCGGAGTTGCACAAGTTCCTCGATTTCTGGCGGCGCGAGCTCGACGGTCCCTTGCATTCGATCACGGTGGCGCATTCGCACCTCATCCGCCCGGCCGAGATCGTCAATGTGAACGGCGTGCTGACCTTGCATTGACGGGCATGCAGCCGGTGGGGTTGTTGGCGCGCAGCGGGGCATGCTAGGCCGCAGGCCCTGCTCATCGCCTGGCGAGCCTGCTTGTCCTCCCCCTTGCGCACTTCCGGACTGCTGATCGCGCTCGCTCATCTGCCGGGCCCGCGCGTCGCCATTCGCGACATCGTCGCGGCGCTGCGCGACCGGGCCTATGCGCTGCTCGTCGTGCTGCTCGGTTTGCCGAACTGCCTGCCGATGCCACCGCCGATCCCGCTGGTCTGCGGCCTCGTGCTCGCCTTCGTCGCGGCCCAGATGCTGATGGCGCGGGCGACGCCCTGGCTGCCGCACAGGCTGCTCGATCGCAGCATCGCCCAGGCCGACCTGGCGCGCGCGGTCGAACGCGCTCTGCCGCCCTTGATCCGGCTCGAGCGCTTCTCGAAGCCGCGGCTGACCATGCTGGGCGGGCCCTTCGCGCTGCCGGTGCTCGGTGCGGTGCTGCTGTTCCTGGCGCTCGGGCTGATCGTGGCCGCGCCTTTCATCGGCCAGATCCCGCTCGGGCTCGCGGTCTGCCTGGTCGGGCTCGGCCTGGTCGAGCGCGACGGCGTGCTGATCATCGCCGGGGCCGTGGTCGGCGCCGCCGGCCTCGCTCTGTCGGCGGGCTTCGCCTATGCGCTGGTGAGCTGGCTGGCGAGCTTCTTCTAAGTTCTGCAGCTCAGGCGGCGAGGGCCTGTTCGAACGGCCGCTCCAGCGTCAGCAGGCGGTCGATCTCCTCGGGCGGCACGCCCTTGGAGAACAGGAAGCCCTGCAATTCGTGACAGCCGATCGCCTGCAGGAAGCGGTGCTGTTCGGCCGTCTCGACGCCCTCGGCACAGACGCGCAGGCCGAGTGCCCGGCCGAGATGCACGACCGAATGGACGAGGATCGCGGATTCGCCGGTCGCTTCCATGTATTCGAGGAAGGAGCGGTCGATCTTGATCTTGTCGAAGGCGAAGCGGCGCAGATAGATCAGGCTCGAATAGCCGGTGCCGAAATCGTCGAGCGCCAGGCTGACGCCATGGGCGCGCAGGTCCATCATCGCGGCCTCGGCCGCATCGGCATCCTCGACCACGACGCCTTCGGTCAGTTCCAGCTCGAGCCGTTCGGGCTCGAAGCCGGTCTCGTCGAGGATGCGGATCACGCTCGCGACGAAATCCTTGTGGCGGAACTGGATCGGCGAGACGTTGACCGCGAGCTTGATGCCCGGCCATTGCCGGGCCTGCTCGCAGGCGCGACGCAGCACCCACTCGCTCAGCGGCACGATCAGGCCGCGCTCCTCGGCGATGCCGATGAATTCGGATGGCGGAATCATCCCGTGCTCGGGATGCGGCCAGCGCACAAGTGCCTCGACGCCGACGATGCTGGCGCCGTCGATCGAGACCTGCGGCTGGAAGTGCAGCAGCAGCTGGTCGCGGGCGATGGCGTTGCGCAGATCCTCCTCGACCATGCGCTTGAGGTGCAGCGCCCGGTTCATTTGCGGCTCGAAGAAGGAATAGCGGTTCCGGCCCTCGTTCTTGGCCTGGTAGAGCGCGGTGTCGGCGAGGCGCAGCAGCGTGCTGCGGTCGGCACCGTCGCGCGGCGCATTGGCGATGCCGATCGAGCAGCCGATGCTGACAGCGACACCGCCGATCTCGAAGGGCTCGGTCAGAGCGTCGAGGATGCGCTGGCCGAGCGCGGCGCTGGCATTGGCGGCGGCCATATGGGTCTGGATGATGCCGAATTCGTCGCCGCCGAGGCGGGCCACCGTGTCGCCGAGGCGCAGGACGGTGGTCAGGCGCTTGGCGACCTGGCGGATCAGCTCGTCGCCGGCATTGTGGCCATAGGTGTCGTTGACGGCCTTGAAGCGGTCGAGGTCGAGCAGCAGCACGGCGAGGCCGCTCTTGGTCCGGCCGAGCTGGGCGATCTCCTGGTCGAGGCGCAGGTCGAAGGTGCGGCGGTTGGACAGGCCGGAAAGCTCGTCCTGGCCGGCGAGGCGATGGATCTGGCTCTCGCGCAGGGCGATCTGCTGGGCGGCGTTGCGCAGGCGCAGGAAGACGTAGACGAAGAGCGCGGCGAAGAGGGCGCTGACCGCTCCGAGCGCCCAGGCGAACTGGCTGATCATCGCATCGCCGGGGCGTTCCGGCGTCCAGCTCAGCCAGGCGTTCACCGTGCCGTCGGGCGAGGGGATATCGCGCCGGCCCAGCGGATTGACGGGGCGTTCGCTCACGACCGCCAGCCGGGGCAGGCGATAGCGCAAGGCGAGCTCGTCGAGCTGGGCCTGCGTCACCTTGCGATAGCCGACGATGAAGGCGGCTGCCTCGGGCGAGGCCGGGCGGGTCGCCGGCTCGCCCTTGCGCAGGTCGGCGGCCATGACGCCCACGGTGTCGGGGCCGTTCTGGAGCAGCGTGGCGGTGATCGGACCGTCGCCGATGCCGCGCGATTCGGACGGCGCCGCGCCGCCGGGCAAATCGGGCCTGACGAGGGCGAGGGCGTCGTAACCGGCCTGCGTTGCGGTTTCGCCGCGCTCGATGCCGGCGAGGACGCGGCCGGAGGCGGTGACCAGATAGGTGCCGTCGAAATCGAGGAAGCGATTGCTGAGCTGGGCGAAGGCCCATTGCAGGGTGACGCTTGGCAGGAGGCTGTTGAGGACGGGCTGCAACACGCCCGCGGCCTGCAGATTCTCGAAGCGCAGCCGGCGCAGATGCGCCTGCGTCGTCAGCGCGGTCTCGACGCGATCGCGCTGACGAGTGGCCTCGAGCTGGTTGGTATCGCTGACCATCGCCGACATCACGCCGAGCACCGCCGTCAGCACGAGCGCGAACGCAGCCGCCAGCGTCGCCAGCGTGCGGGTCAGCATGCGCGCCGACGATTCGGTGTTCGTCATCTTCACGTGTGTCGGCAAGACGGGACCTGTAGCGGCACGCTGACAGCGGACCTTGGCAGGGGAATCTTGCCATCCGGTTTCCAGCACAGCCGAGAAACCGGTGAAGTTGCGGATTTTCCGATCGAAATCGCCGGGCCGACGCAGTTCGCCGGCCGGTTCGTGGGGTGGGGGCAGGGGTGCGAGATGCGCAGCGCGCAAGGCGCTCAAACCTCGCGCGCGCAGCTCGTCGGGAGCAGCAAGCTTGAATCATGGATATAATTCATCCATGATTATGGAAAAGATCAGGAGACCGGCCGATGAAGCTGAGCGAGGGCGTGGAGTGGGGGGCGCATTGCGCGATCGTCGTCGCTGGCCTGACGGGCCGGGCCACGATCCCGGGAAAGGCGCTCGCCGAGTATCATGGCGTGTCCGAAACCTATCTGCTGAAGCATCTCAAGGCGCTCGTGACAGCCGGCATTTTTGAATCGGTCCCAGGACCGCGTGGCGGCTATCGGCTCGCACGCGACGCTGCCGAGATCACCTTGCTCGACATCGTCGAGGCCATCGACGGCAAGCAACCGGCGTTCCGCTGTACCGAGATCCGCCAGCGCGGTCCCACTGCGGTCGAAGCCTGTGCCTATCGCGGGCCCTGCGGCATCAACAGGGCCATGCTGAGCGCCGAGGCGGCCTGGCGGCAGGCGCTGGCCGGGCACACCCTGGCGTCGCTCGCTGCTGGCGTTGCGACGACGGCGGACCCGCGCGTCATCTCCGGAACGCAGGAATGGCTCGCCCGCAACGAGCGAAAGAGCATCTCGTGAAACGCTCGGCGTTGCCGCTGATCTCCGAGGCTCTCCGAAGCGTCGCCGCTGCGCGGCCGCCTTAGCCGTCACCCCGGCATCTCCGTCCAAACCTGCAATTCATCAAGCCTCGCGCCAGCGCGGCAGCGAACGCGCTCGTGCTGGATTCAAGCGAAGAGGAACGCAGCCGTGACCAATGCCGCCCAGATCAGCGGAATGACGCCGCCTCTCTCGAATCCCTACCTGCTTCTCGTGCTGACCATGCTGTTCTGGGGAGGAAACTCTGTTGCAGGAAGATTGGCGGTCGGCGAGATCTCGCCGATCGCACTGACGTCACTGCGCTGGATCGTCGTCGGCACCGTGATGTTCGCCCTGTACCGGCGCCAATTGCGGGCATATTGGCCGGAGCTTCAGGCGCACAAACCCTATCTCCTCGCCATGGGGATCATCGGTTTCACCGCCTATAATTCCCTCATCTATTGGGCCGCGCATTCGACCACGGCGCTCAACATCAACATCATCACGGCTGCCATGCCGGCGATGATCCTGGTCGGTGCCCTCATGCTGTTCGGCCAGCCGGTGCGCCCGCTGCAATGGGCCGGGATGATCGTCTCGGTTCTCGGTGTCGCCGTCGTGGCGACGAAGGGCGAGCTTGCGACTCTCGGGCAACTTGCCTTGAACACGGGCGACCTTCTCGTCCTGGTCGCGACCGCCTTCTACGCGACCTATTCCCTGCTGCTGCGCAACCGTCCGCCGGTTCCAAGCATCGTCTTCTTCGCTGCGATCACGCCGGTTGCGGCGCTCTCCTCACTCGTCCTGCTCGGTGCGGAGATGGCCTCGGGACAGTTCGTCTTGCCCACGTCGAAGGGCTGGCTGGTGCTGGCCTATGTCGCGGTATTTCCGTCGCTCCTGGCGCAGATCTTCTTCATCCGCGCCGTCGAGATCATCGGCTCGGGGCGAGCGGGCATGTTCGCCAACCTCGTTCCGGTCTTCGGCTCCAGCCTCGCGATCCTCATCCTGGGCGAGGCCTTCGCCGCCTATCACGCCGCTGCGCTGCTGCTCGTCATCATGGGCATACTGATTGCGGAGTATCGGCATAGCGGCGGCAAGTGACCGCGGGAGCCGGCTAGCTCTCGGTCGGCTCGTAGGGCGGCCGGGGGATCGCCATATGGGCGGCGCGCAAGGCAGCCGACCAGCGCTCGCGCAGGTCGTGGAAATAGGGCTCGCCCGCCTCGATCCGGCGGTTGAGCTCGGGAGCGGCGGCGTCGCGCCTGAGCACGATGATATCGATCGGCAGGCCGACGCCGAGATTGGAGCGCATGGTCGAATCCATCGAGATCAGTCCGACCTTGAGCGCGTCGTAGAGATGCGACTTGAACGTCACCGCGCGGTCGAGGATCGGCTTGCCGTATTTGTGCTCGCCGATCTGCAGGAAAGGCGCATCCATGCCGCATTCGATGAAATTGCCGGCCGAATAGACCATGAAGAGCCGCATCGGCTGGCCCAGGATCTGGCCGCCGAACAGCAGCGACATGTCGTATTTGATGCTGGCCTCGCGCAGCGCCTCGCCATCGGTCTCGCGCACGATGCGCACGGCGCGGCCGACGAGCTGCGCGGCGCGGAACATCGAGGGCGCGTTCTGCAGGGTCTCCACTTCGCCCGTCTCGGGATTGGGCACGCCCTCGTGCAACAGGCTGACGACCGACTGGGTCAACGAGAGGTTGCCGGCGGTGGCGAGCGCCATCGTCCGCTCGCCCGGCCAGGAGAAGACGTGCAGCTTGCGGAAGGTCGAGATGTCGTCGAGCCCGGCATTGGTGCGGGTGTCGGCGATCATCACGAGCCCGTCCTGGACGAGGATGCCGGCGCAATAGGTCAAGGTCGGTCTCCGCAACGCGCCGGGACGGCGTGCGAGGCTGGTATCAGGCGCTCATGACGGGGACAATGCGCTGGGCGTCACTGTCCCTGGAAGCGCGGCTTGGCCGCCTGGGCGCTGACCTCGACCAGCAGGCTCTCGCCCTGGCCGCCGGTGCGGGCGCCGCGGACCGGGGCGGCATCGGCGAAGTCGAGCCCGGCGGCGACACGCACATGGGTGTCGATCGGGCAGAGCCCGTTAGCGGCGTCGAAGCCGATCCAGCCATAATCGGGCAGCCAGGCCTCGGCCCAGGCATGGGCGCCGTCGGCATGGGGCAAGGTATCCGAGGCCGCGACGTAGCCGGAGACATAGCGCGCCGGCGCGCCGAGCAGGCGGGCGCAGTTCATGAAGACATGGGCGACATCCTGCGGGATGCCTTCGCCGGCCTCGACGCAGGCTGCCGCGCCGGTGCCGAGATGGTCGGCGGTCGGCAGGCAGCGGATCTCGGCGTGGATCGTCTCCATCAGCGCGTGCAGTTTGGTGAGGTCGCTGCCGCCGCGGCCGGCGGCCTTGTCGGCGAGTGCCTGCAAGGCCTCGCTGCCTTGCGTCAGGCGGGTGTCGCGCATGAACACGTCGGGCGGCACCTTCTCGGTCACGCCGCGGACCACGCCGGCGAGGTCGACGGTCTCGACCAGCCCATTGATCTCGATCGTGTAGCCTTCGATCGCCCCTTCGGCCGAGAAGTCGTGGGTGATGTTGCCGAACGGATCCTGACCGGCATGCAGGCGCCCGTCGATATTGGGCGCAATGCGCCATGACATGACGTGCTGGCCGTCATGGTCGCGCGGCGTCAGCCGCAAGACCTGCCTGAGCTGGCGCACCGGCTCGGCATAGGAATAGCTGATGCTGTGGGAGATCCGGATCCGCATGCGGCGAAGAATCCAAATTCGGGAGCGGAAAGGAAGCCCTTATTGCAGGTATTGCTCGACGATGACGTTTCCGAGGCGGTTGTTCTCGGTGATGAAGTCCTCGATGAACTCGTGCAGCCCGCGCTGGAGAACGGCTTCGATCGGCGTGTTGGCGAGATTGCTCGACGTCTTGCGGGCCTGGCGCTGGGCGGGCCCGTGCCTATTGTAGGCGTCGCCGATCTGGTCGAGGAAGCGCGAGATGTTCTCGTAGCAGCTCGCCAGCGAGCGCGGCATGCGCCGGTTGAGGATCAGCAGGTCGGCGATCAGCGTCGGCTTCACCGCCTGGCGATAGACCCAGTGATAGGCGGTCAGCGCCGAGACCTCGCGCAGCATCGTGGTCCACTGGAAATAGTCGAGCGAGCCGCCGACTTGCTCGGTCTCGGGCAGCAGGACATGGTATTTCACGTCGAGGATGCGGGCGGTGTTGTCGGCCCGCTCGACATTGACGCCGAGCCGCGAGAACCAGTAGCCGTCGTCGCGCAGCATGGTCCGGTAGGCCGAGCCGTCGAAGGCGAGCGAGACGCTTTTCACCCAGTCGAGGAAGCGGGCGAACTCCTCGCGGTCCATGCGCTTGCGCTCGAAACGCTGGAGTTCGAGCCAGGCGCCGTTAAGCGCATCCCACATCTCCGAGGTCAGCGCGGTGCGCACGGCGCGGGCGTTGGAGCGGGCGAGGGCGAAGCAGTTGCGGATCGAGCTCGGATTGTCCGGATTGAAGCTGAGGAAGTCGCAGACATTGCGTTCGTTCGCTTCGCCATAGGCCTTGGCGAAGGTGTCCTCGCAGCCGGCGGTGGCGACTGCGCTCTGCCATTCGGTGCCGGCGCCGCCATAGGCGGAGGGCAGGTTGGTCAGGCGGGTGGTGGCGTCGAGGATGCGGGCGAGGTACTCGGCCCGCTCCACATAGCGCGAGACCCAGTAGAGGCTGTCGGCGGTACGGGAAAGCATGCTCAGGTCCGGGATTCCGGGGTGATGTGGACTAAGGCGAAAGCAGGCTTCGTCATGCGTCGAGCACCCAGGTGTCCTTGGTCCCGCCGCCCTGGCTGGAATTGACCACCAGCGAGCCCTCCTTGAGCGCGACGCGGGTCAGCCCGCCCGGCACGCAGGAGATGCCGTTGGCGCCGGAGAGGACATAGGGGCGCAGGTCGACATGGCGCGGCGCCACGCCTGAGGCGACGAAGGTCGGGCAAGTCGAGAGCGCCAGCGTCGGCTGGGCGATGAAGCCCTCGGGCTGCGCCTTCAGCTTCTTCCGGAAGGCCTCGATCTGCTGCTTGCTGGCATGCGGGCCGACCAGCATGCCGTAGCCGCCGGAGCCGTTGACCTCCTTGACGACGAGCTTCTCGAGATTGTCGAGCACATAGGCGTTGGCCTCGCGCTCGCGGCAGCGATAGGTCGGCACGTTCTTCAGGATCGGCTCCTCGCCGGTGAAGAACTTCACGATCTCCGGCATGTAGCTGTAGACCGCCTTGTCGTCGGAGACGCCGGTGCCGACCGCGTTGGCGAGCGTGACGTTGCCGGCCTTGTAGGCGCCGATGATGCCGGGCACGCCGAGCACGGAATCGCTGCGGAAGACCAGCGGGTCGATGAAGTCGTCGTCGATGCGCCGGTAGATCACGTCGACGCGCTTGGGCCCCTGCGTCGTGCGCATATAGACGACGTCGTCCTTGACCAAGAGGTCCGAGCCCTCGACCAACTCGACGCCGAGCTTGTCGGCCAGGAACGAGTGCTCGTAGAAGGCCGAATTGTACTGGCCGGGGGTCAGCAGGCAGATCGTCGGATCGGAGGAGGCCGTGCGCGGCGCGACCGAGCGCAAGGTCGCCAGCAACTGGTCGGGATAATTGTCGACCGGCGCGACGCGATGGGTGGCGAACAGCTCCGGGAAGAGCCGGAGCATCACCTCGCGGTTCTCCATCATGTAGGAGACGCCCGACGGCGTGCGCGCGTTGTCTTCCAGCACATAGAAGGTGTCGGCGTCGACGCGGACGATGTCGATGCCGGCGATGTGGCAGTAGATGCCGTGCGGCACCTGGAAATCGACCATCTCAAGCTGGTAGCAGGCGTTGCGGTAGACCAGGTCCGGCGGGATGATTCCGGCCTTGAGGCACTCCTTCGGCCCGTAGACATCGGCCAGGAACATGTTGAGCGCGGTGACGCGCTGGCGCAGGCCCTTCTCCAGCTTGGTCCATTCCGGCTTGGTCAGCACGCGCGGGATGATGTCGAAGGGGATCAGGCGCTCGGTCGATTCCTCGTCGCCATAGACGGCAAAGGTGATGCCGATCCGGCGAAAGAACAGCTCGGCTTGCGACCGACGCAGCGCCAGCATCTCGGGCGGCGCTTCCTTCAACCAGCGATCGAGCTCGCCATAGGCAGCCCGCAGACCACCTTCTCCCCCTGTCATCTCGTCGAATGCGACCATGCAGCCGTCTTCCCCTGTTTCGGCTAGCCTATGCGCATTCGCTCCAGTTGGGGAAGGGGTCTGTTGCCAGTGCTTTGAGAGGCGTCTGCCGCTTTCTTGGGCAGAGCGCGAGGGCCTGATCGGGACATGCTCGGCCGGAAAAGCCGCCGAGACCCTTGCAGACTCTGGAGCCGTGTAGTCGTTGTCGGCCATGCGGATTCTCTCCCTGGTCGCTCATCCTCGTGGGTCCAGTTTTTGCCATGCGCTCTCGGCGCGGGTTCGCAGCGCGTTGTCCGAGGCCGGCCACGATGTCCTCCATCACGATCTCTACGCCGAGGAGTTCGATCCCTGTCTGAAGGCGGAAGAGGCCTATACCGTCGGCGATACGTTCGAAGCGGTCCTGTCCCGCGCGGAAGATCCGATCATTCGACAGCATCGATCCGACATCGCAACTGCCGACGGCCTGCTCGTCGTGCATCCGAACTGGTGGGGAAAGCCGCCCGCGATCTTGTCGGGCTGGATGGATCGGGTGCTGGTTCCGGGCGTGGCCTATCGCCTGCGAACGGCGGACGGTTTGCCCGAGGGGCTGCTGGCGCTCAGGACCGCACTTATCCTGAACACCTCCGATACACCCGCGCAGCGCGAGGAAACGGAGTTGGGTGATCCGCTCGAACTGATCTGGGGGCGTTGCGTGCTGCCGTATTGCGGCGTGAAAGCCTATCATCGGCATGTCTTCAGGCCGGTTGTGGGTAGCGCGGACGGCGAACGAGCAGGCTGGCTTGCTGAGGCTGAAAGCCTCGGCAAGGTGGCGTTCGCCCCCGATCGATAGCGGCCGAGTTCAGCCGGGGAGCGTGGACGGGGCGCCGATTGCAGCCGTGATCAGGACCGCAAGGCTGGCCCCAGCCCGGCTCTCATCGATCTGGCCGCGCAGCAATTCGAGCGAGATCGCTTCGCCCGCGCCGAGGATGCCGATGCAGCGCAAGTGCAACTCGTCGGCTGTTAGATGGCTCGCATGCGGCGCGAAGGCGCTCTGCCAGATTCCGACATAGCGGGCGACGAGCTCGCGCTGCACCGCCTCCATCGCCTCGCTGCCTTTCAGGGCGGCGGAGAGCGCGTACCATTCCGTGCCGACCTCTAAAGCGCAATTCATATAGGCGGCTGCGATCGTCGCGGCGATGGCATCGAGCTGGCCGGCCGTCGCCTTTAGCGTCTCGACGAGAATCGTCGTCTGCCGGTCGTCGATGCGCCGGAAAAGCGCGACCAGCAGCGCTTCGCGGGTGCCGAAATGGTCGTAGGCGACCGGCTTGGTGACGCCGGCGCGCTCGGCGATCCGGGCGAGGGTCAGCGCTTCGGTGCCTTCTTCGCGGACCATCTCCTGGGCGCAGTCCAGCAGCTGCTCGCGGCGTTCCTGTTTCGGCAGCTTGCGGGTCGAGGCGATGGCGAAGGTCGGTGACATGGCGATTCAAGAATCCCGGCGAAGGCCCGCTTGACAAGAGGGAAATCGAATTCCTACTTAAAGTAAGTTACTTTTGGTAGGAATTCCAGCGCCCACGCGACTGGCTCGTCACGGAGACCATCTGATGTCCAGCATAATGCACCCCGTCCTCATCATCGGCGGCTCCGGCGTCGTCGGCGCGCAGGCTGCGGCCGCGATCCGCCGCCTGCATCCCAGTTTGCCGGTGACCATTGCCGGCCGCGATCTCGCCAGGGCGCAGATCGTGGCCGGGAAGCTCGGAGTCGAGGCGATCGCTGCCGATCTCTCCAAGCCCGATCTCGGCTTGCCGGAAAAGGCGCGCTTCAGCGCCGTCATCGTCTTCGTCAAGGACGATTGGAGTAACGCGCTGCGCTTTGCCCAGCGCCATGGCATCCCGCATCTCAGCGTCTCCAGCGGCGCTTTCGAGATCGGCATCGAGGCCGCCCGCTTCATCCAGCAGCCGCAGGCGGCGCCGGTCATTCTTGCCAGCCAGTGGCTCGCCGGTGCGGCACTGTTCCCGGCTCTGGAGCAGGCCAAGGATTTCCGCTCGATCAACGGGATCCATGTCGGCGTGCTGCTCGACGAGCAGGACATGGGCGGGCAGGCGGCGCTGGCCGACTATGAGCGCATCACCCAGGCCGGCACGGCGACGCTGACGCTGAAGGACGGCCGCTTCGCCTGGATTTCTGGCGATGAGGCGAAGACGCGCTATCGCAGCGTCGACGGCGTCGAGCTGCCGGCGACCGCCTATGGCCCGCTCGACGTGCTCAGCCTCGCGACGGCGACCGATGCGAAGAATATCCGCTTCGACCTCGCCTTCGACGTTTCAGCCAGCCGCCGGCGCGGCGAGCCGTTCTCGACCGAGAGCGTGATTTCGATCGAGGGCGTGCTGCACTCGGGCGAGCGCGGCACGCGTCGTCTAGAGGTCGTGCATCCGCAAGGGCAGGCGCCGCTGACGGCGCTCGGCGTCGCGCTCGCGACCGAGCGGGCGCTCGGGCTGTCCGGCGGCGAGGCGCTGAAGCCTGGCCTCTACTTCCCGGACGGGATCATCGAGCCCGCCTACTACATCGCCCGAACGGAGGAGTTCGGCGCGGTTTTTACGGAGGGCAGGGGCGATGACTGATGCTTCTTTCGGCGTGACCGGACGCGTCATTCGCGGGCGACGTATCGCGCCGACCTGAGAAACAGACCCAAGACCCCCAAGACAAGAAGACACCATCCGGTGTTTCCTCGGGCTCGAGATGATCGGCTCTAGCCGGCCGCGGGCGATTCACAGCGGCGTCTCTCTGATGAGTTCGGCCCGGCCCGACAGCCAGCAGTGCTCGCCCTCGCGCTCGACCGTGATCTGCGAGGGTCGTCCCATGGCCTCGCCTTGCCTGACGATGACGCGATGCTGCGACGTCAGGCCGAGGTCCCAGGCGCCCCAGGCCAGCGCCGCGCCGGCGATGCCGGTTGCCGCGTCTTCGGGATAGCGGGAGGAGCGCGGGAATTGCCGGGCCGAGAAGGCGCCGGCTGCCGGATCGACCGGCGCGAACGGGTAGAGGCCAGTCGAGGCGATCGCGTCGCAGACGGCTTCGATCCGGGCTCGGCGCTGGCGCGGGCAATGCGCCGGGTCTTGGGCGAGGCGCCGGGCGCGCTTCGGCCGGTGTTAGATCAGCCCCAGCCCCTTGAAGCTGGCGTGGCCATCGCGGCCGACGATGATGTGGTCGTGGATGGCGATGCCGAGCGGCTTGGCGATGTCGACCAGCTCGCGGGTCATGCGCATGTCGGCGCCGGACGGGGTCGGGTCGCCGGAGGGGTGGTTGTGAAGGAGTCTGCTATGATCGACTAACCTGCTGTAGTTGCGCTAGAAATTGGTGATGCGTAAGTTGGGTGAGGTCGGCAACTGAGATCGGCAAATCGTGCACCTGGGTGATCATCACACCTGATCCTGACCCCTCATGCCGAGG
>JAAEQB010000079.1 GCA_024231975.1 Allobosea sp. | reverse complement strand
GCTCGGCTTGCGCGGGTCCTTGACCCGCCATTCGCTCGGCTCGATGCCGCTGTCGGGCGAGGTGCCACGCGCCGCCTCGGCGAGCTTCTGGCCCTTGTATTCGAAGGCGACGGTGCCTTCGGGATGCTTGAACCAGCCGGGGTCCTTGTAGTCGGTCCTGGCGAGGCCCTCGCGGACCTTCACCACCGAGAACATGCCGCCCATCTCGACCGGGCCGAACTGGGCGAAGCCCGTCATCATCGGCAAGGTGTTGTCGGGCAGGGGCATCTCCATCGAACCCATCTCGCCCATGCCGTTCGAGCCCATCGGCATGTAGCCCGGCGCGATCCTGGCGATGCGCTTGGCCAGGTCCTTCTTGCTCACGCCGATATAGTTCTTCACCGAATGCCCCATCGCATTCATGGTGTGGTGCGATTTGTGGCAGTGGATCGCCCAGTCGCCGGGCTCGTCGGCGACGAAGTCGAAGGCGCGCATCTGGCCGACGGCGCAGTCGATCGAGACCTCGTCCCAGGCCGCCGCCGGATCGACCCAGCCGCCATCGGTGCACGAGACCTTGAACTCGTAGCCATGCATGTGGATCGGGTGGTTGGTCATCGTCAGGTTGCCGAAACGGATCCGGACCTTGTCGTTCTTGCCCACCACGAGCGGGTCGATGCCGGGGAACACGCGGCTGTTCCAGCACCACATGTTGAACTCGGTCATCTCGGCGACGCGCGGCACATAGGAGCCGGGCTCGATGTCGAAGGCGTTGAGCAGGAAGACGAAGTCGCGATCGACGCGGCGGAAGGCCGGGTCCCTCGGGTGGACGACGAAGAAGCCCATCATGCCCATCGCCATCTGGACCATCTCGTCCGAATGCGGGTGGTACATGTAGGTGCCCGAGCGCCTGAGCTGGAACTCGTAGACGAAGGTCTTGCCCGGCGGGATATGCGGCTGCGTCAGCCCGCCGACGCCGTCCATGCCGTTGGGCAGGCGCTGGCCGTGCCAATGCACCGCCGTGCTCTCCGGCAGCCTGTTGGTGACGTAGATGCGGACCTTGTCGCCCTCGACCGCCTCGATGGTCGGGCCCGGCGACTGGCCGTTATAGCCCCAGAGATAGCCCTTCATGCCCGGCGCGAACTCGCGCACCACCGGCTCGGCGACGAGATGGAACTCCTTCCAGTCGCCGTTCATCCGCCAGGGCAAGGTCCAGCCGTTGAGCGTCGCGACCGGCTGGTAGTCCGGCCCCGTCGTCGGCACCAGCGGCGCCTGCGTCGTCGCCTCGGCCATGGTCGGGGCCTCAGGCACGGCGGCGAAGGCGGTGCGGCCCGAGACGGCGCCGGCCGCGGCGACGACGAGGCCGGAGGTGCCGATGAAGCCTCTGCGCGATAGCGTGGTCATGGTTTTGCTCCTCCCGCCCGCTCAGTGTCCGCCGCCGGCATCGCCGCCGCCTGCCGCTGCGACGGTGGCCGCGCCTCCGCCTCCGCTGCCGCCGCCGATCAGCGCATGCTTGAAGTCGGTATGGGCGAGCCAGAAGTCGCGCCGGGCATTGATCGCAGCGACATTCGAGAGGATGCGGTTGCGGGCGTCGGTGATGAGGTCGGTGACGTCGTTGAGCATGCCGCTGTATTGCAGCAGCGACTGCTCCTGGATGATCTTGCGCAGCGGCAGGACGTTGTTCTGGTATTGCCGGGTGATGTCGTAATTGGCGCGGTAGGCGGTGTAGGCCTCGCGTGCCTCGGAGCGGGCATTGACCGCCTTCTCCGCCAGCCTGTTCGCCGCTTGC